>CAVTXQ010000006.1:0-330051 GCA_963738795.1 uncultured Gaiellaceae bacterium
CACTGCGCGGAGGTTAGCGCTTCCAGCCGCCGGTCTCGCCCTTGTACGTGCCGCCGAAGAGGGCGAGCGGCGTGCGCAGCAGGATCAGCAGGTCGGTGCGCGGCGAGCGGTGGTCGACGTACCAGACGTCGAGCTCGATCCGCTCGTCCCACGAGAGCGAGGCGCGGCCGTGGATCTGCGCCCAGCCGGTGATCCCGGGCAGCACCTCGAGCCGCCGGCGCTGCCGGTCGGAGTAGCGTCTCGACCTGGTAGCGAAGCGTCGGCCGCGGCCCGATCAGGCTCATCTCGCCGCGGACGACGTTCCAGAGCTGCGGCAGCTCGTCGAGCGAGGTGCGGCGGAGGAAGCGGCCGACGCGCGTGATCCGGCTGTCGCCCTTGTCGACCGCGTAGCCGGCGCCCTGCTGCTCGGCGCCGACGACCATCGTCCGCAGCTTCAGCAGCTCGAAGTCCTGGCCGTCCTTGCCGACGCGCGTCTGCTTGAAGAGGACGGGCCCGCCGTCGTCGAGCTTGACCGCGAGCGCGGCGAGCCGCGAGCAACGGGCTCGCGAGCGCGAGCCCGGTGCCGGCGATCGCGACGTCGAGCGTCGCGGTTCAGCGCGTGCCCTCCGCCGCCTCCCACGTCGCGGGCACGCCGCGGCGGAGGTAGTTCCAGAGCGAGACGACGGTCGCCCAGGTGACGAGCGCGTAGTAGCGGGCGATCCCGACGCCGACGCGCCGCGGCGAGCAGCAGCAGCAGCTGCGCCCGCGAGCACGACCTGGTAGACGAGCCCCTCGCCGACGAGCGCGAGCGAGGTCGCGAGCAGGACGAGGTGGAGGATGCCGCTGCCGTAGCGGAGCAGCCGGTGCGAGATCACCTCGACGAGGTAGCCGAACGGGAGCCGCTTCAGCATCGAGCCGCGCAGCGTGATCTCCCAGCAGTGCTCGAACATGCGCACCTTGCGCCGGTACTCGGTCTCGTTCGACGGCGTCGGCTTCTCGAACGCCCGCGCCGCCGGCTCGTAGACCGCGCGCCGGCCCGGCCTGCACCATCCGGTACGGGAAGGAGAGGTCGTGGCCCCACTTCGGGTCGACCTCGACGTAGTCGGAGCGGCGCACCGCGTAGATCGAGCCGTTGCCGCCCGTGATCGAGCCGAGCCGCGACTCCGCCTCGCGCTGCACCATCTCGTAGCGCCAGTAGACGCCCTCGTGGTTCGAGCCGTCGGCCGCCTCGAGCACGAGCCGGCCGCAGACGTAGGCGACGTCCGGGTCGGCGAAGTTCGCGACGAGCTGCCGCAGCGCGTCGGGCGCCCAGGTCGCGTTCGCGTCCGAGAAGGCGACGATCTCGCCGCCCGTCTCGCGCACGGCCCGGTTCTGCGCCGCGACCTTGCCGCCGCGCGGGTTGACGATCAGCCGCACGCGGTCGCCGAAGCGCTCGACGAGCTCGTGCGTCCGGTCGGTCGAGGCGTCGGAGGTGACGACGAGCTCGAGCTTGTCGGCCGGGTAGTCGAGCGCGAGCAGGTTCTCGAGCCGCCGCTCGATCACGGGCTCCTCGTTGTAGGCGGCGACGATCACGGTCACGGGCGGCTCGATCGCCTCCTTGCGCACGCGCCGCGTGCGCACGCGCGCGAGCGCGGCGGCGCCGAGCGGGTAGAGCAGTGCGTCCAGAGGAGCGCGCCGAGCGAGAGCCAGAAGAGCGCTTTGAGCACCAGCACGCGGCCGAGTGTAGAGCCGACGGTCAGGATCCTCCGCGTGTCGCGCGTCCGCCGTCTGCTTCGTCGTCGGCGCGCGGCCGAACTTCATGAAGGCGGCTCCGGTCCACCGCGCGCTGGCCGCGCTCGATCCCACCCTCGAGCTCGTGCTCGTGCATACGGGGCAGCACTACGACGACGACGATGTCGGAGGTCTTCTTCGCGAGCTCGGGCTGCCGCGCCCGGACGAGTTCCTCGGCGTCGGCTCGGGACGCACGCCGAGCAGACCGCGAAGGCGCTCGATCGGCGATCGAGCAGGTGCTGCTCGAGCGCGAGATCGACCTCGTGCGTCGTCGCCGGCGACGTCAACTCGACGCTCGCCGGCGCGCTCGCGGCGGTGAAGCTCGAGCGTCCCGGTCGCGCACCTCGAGGCGGGCCTGCGCAGCTTCGACCGCGCGATGCCGGAGGAGCACAACCGCGTCCTCACCGACCACGTCAGCGACATCCTGCTCGCGCACTCGGAGGAGGCGATCGACAACCTCGCAGCGCGAGGGCATCGACGCCGGCACGTCCACTTCGTCGGCAACACGATGATCGACTCGCTGCTCGCGCATCTCGACGCCGCCGCGCGCGCCGCAGCCCTGGGAGCAGTTCGGCGTCGAGCCCGGCGGCTACGCGCTCGTGACGCTGCACCGCCCGGCGCTCGTCGACGACCCGGCGCTAGCTCGACCGCAGTCAGTCGACGGCCTGATCGCGCTCGCCGCCGACCGTGCCCGGTGCGTCTTCCCGGTGCACCCGCGGACGCTCGCGCAACCTCGAGGCGGCCGGCGACGACGCACGGCTGCGCGACGCCGGCGTGCTGCTCGAGCGAGCCGCTCGGCTACCTCGACTTCCTCGGCCTCGAGGCCGAGCCGCGCTTCGTCGCTCACCGACTCCGGCGGCGTCCAGGAGGAGACGTCGGCGCTCGGCGTCCGCTGCTTCACGCTCCGCGACTCGACCGAGCGGCGAGGTGACGGTGGAGCTCGGCACGAACACGGTCCTCGGCGCGAAGCCGGAGCGGATCGCCGAGATCCCGCGGCTGCTCGAGCCGCCGAAGCCCGGCGAGGTCGATCCCGCGCTGGGACGGCGCAGCGCGGGCGAGCGCGCCGCGGCGGTGCTGCTCGGCTTCCTCGCCGAGCGCCGCGCGACGCGTGCCGAGGCGGTCGCCTGATGTGCGGCATCGTCGGCGCACTCCGCTTCGACGGCAACGGCTTCCGCGTCACCGAGCCGTACATCACGACGATGCGCGAGACGGTCGTCCACCGCGGCCCGGACGGCGGCGACACCTGGGTCGACGACGACGGCCGCGTCGGCCTCGGCTTCCGCCGGCTCGCGATCATCGACCTCTCCGACGCGGCGATGCAGCCGATGGCGAACGAGGACGGCTCGATCCGGCTGATCTTCAACGGCGAGATCTACAACCACGCCGAGATCCGCGCCGAGCTCGAGGCGCTCGGCGGCCACACCTGGCGGACCGACCACTCGGACACGGAGATGATCGTCCACGCCTTCGAGCAGTGGGGGATCGACTGCATCCACCGCTTCCGCGGCATGTTCGCGCTCGCGATCTGGGACGCGCGCGCGCAGGAGCTGTGGCTCGTGCGCGACCGGATCGGGATCAAGCCGCTCTACTTCAGCGTCCACCACGGCCGGATCGTCTTCGGCTCCGAGATCAAGGCGCTGCTCGCAGGATCCCGAGCAGGAGCGGGCGGTCGACGAGGAGTCGTTCTTCCACTACCTCTCCTTCCTGACGACGCCGGCGCCGCGGACGCTCTTCCGCGGGATCAACAAGCTGCCCGGCGGGATGTGGATGCGGATCACCGCGGACGGCGCGATCCGCGAGCAGCGCTACTGGGACCCGCTCGACGAACGCCGAGCCGCTCACCGGCGTGCCGGAGGCCGAGATCGCCGAGCGGATCCTCGACGAGCTGCGCACGTCGGTGCAGCTGCGGAAGGTCTCGCGACGTGCCGGTCGGCGTCTTCCTCTCCGGCGGGATCGACTCGAGCACGAACGCCGCGCTCTTCTCCGAGGGCGAGCAGGACACGGTGAAGACGTTCTCGATCGGCTACGAGGGCGAGTACGAGAGCTACCAGAACGAGCTCCACTACGCGCGGCAGATGGCCGAGCGCGTCGGCGCCGAGCACCACGAGCGGCTGCTCACCGTCGACGACCTGCTCGACTTCCTGCCGAGGATGGTGCAGCTCCAGGACGAGCCGATCGCCGACCCGGTCTGCGTGCCGGTCTACTACGTCTCGAAGCTCGCGCGCGACAACGGCGTCATCGTCGCCCAGGTCGGCGAGGGCGCCGACGAGCTCTTCTGGGGCTACCCGACCTGGAAGGTCTACCGCAACCTGCAGCGCTACGACGACCTGCCGGTGCCGTCCGTGCCTGAAGCGCGCCGGCGTCGCGGCGGCGACGCGGATGGGCAAGGGCGAGCGGCGCGAGGTCGAGTTCCTGCGCCGCGGCGCCGACGACCAGCCGATCTTCTGGGGCGGCGCCGAGGCGTTCACGCACACGCAGAAGCAGCGGCTGCTCTCGCACCCGCCTGCGCCGCGAGCTCGACGGGCTCAGCTCCTGGGACGCGATCGAGCCGATCCGCAAGCGCTTCGACGAGCAGGCCTGGGAGCGCTCGCCGCTCGCACTGGATGAGCTACATGGACCTGAACCTGCGGCTGCCCGAGCTGCTGCTGATGCGCGTCGACAAGATGAGCATGGGCGTCAGCCTCGAGGGGCGCGTCCCGTTCCTCGACCACAAGTTCGTCGAGCTCGCGCTCTCGATCCCCGAGGACGTGAAGACGCGGAACGGCGAGCTGAAGCACATCCTCAAGCGCGCCGTGCGCGGCGTGATCCCGGACGAGCTGATCGACCGGCCGAAGCAGGGCTTCGGCGTGCCCGTCTACGAGTGGTTCTTCGACCGGCTCGGCGACACGCGCGCCGCGAGCTCGAGGAGTTCTGCGCGCAGACCGACTTCCTCGACCGCGACGAGGTGATGCGCCTCGTCGACGAGCAGCGCGGGCCGGAGGTCTGGTACCTGCTCAACTTCGCGCTCTGGTGGAAGGAGTACGTGGCGTGAAGCAGGTGCTGATCCGCGGCGGCGGCGTCGCGGTCGAGGACGTGCCGGCGCCGCAGCGCGTCGCCGCGCTCGATCCTCGTCCGCGTCGAGCACTCGTGCGTCTCGGTCGGGACCGAGCTGTCGAGCGTGCGCATGTCCGGGCTGCCGCTCTACAAGCGGGCGCTGAAGCAGCCGCACCACGCGAAGCGGGTGCTCGAGATCGCGAAGAACGAGGGCTTCGCGCGCACGTACAAGCGCGTGCGCGGGATGCTCGCCGCCGGCCTGCCGACCGGCTACTCGGCCGCCGGCGTCGTCGTCGACGGTCGGCGACGAGGTCGAGCGGCTTCCGCGCCGGCGACCGCGTCGCCTGCGCCGGCGCCGGGATCGCGAACCACGCCGAGCTGATCGACGTCCCCGTCAACCTCGCCGTCCGCATCCCGGACGGGCTCGACACCGGGCGCCGCCTCGACGGTGACGCTCGGCGCGATCGCGCTCCAGGGCGTGCGCCGCGTCCAGCCGACGCTCGGCGAGACGGTCGCGGTCATCGGCCTCGGCATCCTCGGCCAGCTCGCCGTGCAGCTCCTGCGGGCGAGCGGCGCCGCGTGATCGGCTCCGACCTCGACCCGACCGCGGATCGAGAAGGCGCTCGCGCACGGGCATGGCGCACGGGATCGGCGCGGGCGAGGACTTCCCGCGCCGCGTCCACGAGCTGACCGACGGCTTCGGCGCCGACGCCGTCCTGATCACCGCCGCGACCGAGAGCGACGAGGTCGTCCGCCAGGCGATGCAGGCGTGCCGCAAGAAGGGCCGCGTCGTCCTCGTCGGCGACGTCGGCCTCCACCTCCAGCGCGCCGACATGTACGAGAAGGAGCTCGACTTCCTGATCTCGACCTCGTACGGCCCCGGCCGCTACGACGACGTCTACGAGCTCGAGGGCCAGGACTACCCGATCGGCTACGTCCGCTGGACGGAGAACCGGAACATGGAGGAGTACCTGCGCCTGCTCGCCGAGGGCCGCGTCTCGCTCGACGGCCTCGGGCAGGAGACGTTCCCGGTCGACGAGGCGGAGACGGCGTACGAGGCGCTCAAGTCGAGCGAGTCGAAGCCGCTGCTCGTCCTGCTCTCCTATCCCGGAGCGCGAGGACGCGGCGACGCGGACGACGCGGCTGCGCACGCTCGCGCCGAAGCCGGGGAAGATCGGCGTCGCGCTCGTCGGCGCCGGCAGCCTTCGCGCAGGGCGCAGCACCTGCCGAACCTGGTCAAGCTGCGCGACCACTACGAGCTGCGGGCGGTGATGAGCCGCACGGGCGCGACCGCGAAGGCGGTCGCCGCGCGCGCCGAGGCCGCGCTACGCGACGACCGACCTCGACGAGGTGCTCGGCGACGAGGCGATCGACCTCGTCCTGATCTCGACCCGGCACGACTCGCACGCCGCGCTCACGCTGCGCGCGCTCGAGGCGGGCAAGAACGTCTTCGTCGAGAAGCCGCTCGCGCTGAACGAGGAGGAGCTGGCCGCGATCGAGGCGTTCTACGCCGGCCGCGACGGACGGCGCCGCTGCTGATGACCGGCTTCAACCGCCGCTTCTCGCCCGCCGTCGCGCGGCTGCGCGAGCTGCTCGCAGGCCGGACGTCGCCGCTCGTCGCCAACTACCGGATGAACGCCGGCTACATCCCGCTCGACCACTGGGTGCACGGGCCCGAGGGCGGCGGCCGCAACATCGGCGAGGCCTGCCACGTCTACGACCTCTTCGACTTCGCTCGTCGGCGCCGACGGAGATCTCGGTGCAGGCGCAGGCGATCGGCGCCGAGAGCCGGCACTGGGCCGCCAACGACAACTTCGTCGCCACGATCGGCTACGCCGACGGCTCGGTCTGCACGCTCACCTACACCGCGCTCGGCCACCGCGACCACCCGAAGGAGCGGCTCGACGTCTTCGCCGGCGGCCGCGTGCTCTCGCTCGACGACTACAAGTCGCTCTCGGTCGACGGCGGCGGCGACGGGCTGGCGCTCGACGCACGGTGAAGAAGGGCCACACGGAGGAGCTCGAGGCGCTGGCGCGCGCGCTGCGCGAGGGCGGCCCGTGGCCGATCCCGCTCGAGCAGCAGCTGCAGGCGACGCGGATCAGCTTCGCGGTCGAGCGGCAGCTGACCTCCGCATGAGCAAACGCAGGAGCGTCGCGATCGTGCAGTCCTGCTACATCCCGTGGAAGGGCTTCTTCGACCTGATCAATAGCGTCGACCTCTTCCTCTTCTACGACGACGCCGAGTACTCGAAGAACACCTGGCGCAACCGAAACCGTGTGAAGACGGCGAACGGCCCGACGTGGCTGACGATCCCGGTCGCCTACAGCGGACGGTCGCACCAGCGGATCGACGAGGTCGAAGTCAGCGACTCGGGCTGGCGGGAGCGCCACTGGAAGACGCTGAGCCAGAGCTACGCGCGGACGCCGTACTTCGACGACCACTCGCCCGCGCTCGAGGAGCTCTACGTCGGTCGGACCGATACGCGTCTGAGCCTGATTAACCGGACGTTCGTCGAGCACGTTTGTGGGCTGCTCGGGATCGACACGGAGCTCGGCTGGACGAGCGAGCTCGACGTCGAGGGCGCAAGCACCGAGCGCGTCGTCCGGATCTGCGACGCGGTCGGCGCAGACGTCTACTTCTCCGGGCCGACGGCCCGCGACTACCTCGACGTGGCTCAGTTTGACCGCGCCGGCATCGAGGTGGCCTGGATGGATTACTCCGGCTATCCCGAGTACTCGCAGCCCCATCCGCCCTTCGAGCACGCTGTCACCGTGCTTGACCTGCTCTTCTGCGCCGGGCCGGCCGCCCGTGATCGCATGAAGAGCTTCGCCGCACGGAGCGCGGCCTGACGAGGGTAGTCGTCGTCGGGGCCGGTGAGCTGGCGCGGCTGGCGCTGTCGTTCCTGGGCAACGTCGAAGGGCTCGAGCCTGTGGCGGCCGCAATCGACGCGGAGCGCCTCGACGCCGCCGAGCTCGGCGGCCTTCCGCTCGTCGCGCTTGAGGAGCTCGAGATCTCCCACCCACCCCACGCGAACGAGCTCCTGGTCTGCGTGGGGTACCGCCAAGTCAACGCCGCGAGGCGCGATCTCACGCTCGCCCTGCGGGCGCGAGGTTACCGGCTTGCGTCCCTCGTGCACCCCGACTCGTGGGTCTCGCCCGAGGCGAGTCTCGGCGAAGGCTGCATCGTCTTCCCTCGCACGGTCGTCGAGCCGTTCGCTTCCGTCGGCGCCGGCTGCATCCTCTGGAGCGGCTCCGTTGTGGCGCACGACTCGCATGTGGGCGACTTCGGCTTCCTCGCGCCGAACGCGACCGTTGCCGGACACGTCGTCCTCGGC
Source organism: uncultured Gaiellaceae bacterium (assembly GCA_963738795.1). Classification (GTDB taxonomy): domain Bacteria; phylum Actinomycetota; class Thermoleophilia; order Gaiellales; family Gaiellaceae; genus Gaiellasilicea. The sequence continues at coordinate 8,117 of CAVTXQ010000006.1, forward strand.
GAGCGCTGCTTCGTGGGCGCGAACGCGACAATCCGCGACGGCGTCACGCTTGGCGACGCCTGCGTCGTGGGCGCGGGTGCGCTCGTGAAACGCAGCGCCGGCGGCGAGCACCGTCTTCCCCGCCGCAGCCACACCGGCGGGCGACCGCCCCAGCTCCGCATACGACAACCTCTGATGAAACGCTGTCTCACCTGCGGCTCCGAATTCGAGGGGGCCGGATGGCGGTGCCCGCGCGTGCGGCTTCGAGCCGCCACTGGTCGACGGCGTGCGCTCGTTCGCCGAAGAGCCCGTCTCAGAGGACGAGGGCTTCGACCGGCACTCGTTCGAGCTGCTGGCGGAACTGGAGCCGCACAGCTTCTGGTTCCGCTCGCGCAACCGCCTGATCGTGGACACGCTGCGGCGCTACTTCCCCCAGGCGCGCGCGTTCCACGAGCTCGGCTGCGGCTCCGGCTACGTCCTCGCCGGAGTCCGCGACGCGTTACCCAGGCTCGAGCTAAGCGGGAGCGAGCTCTTCAGCGCCGGTCTGGCCGTCGCCGGGCGGCGGCTCACCGGCGTGCCGCTATACCAGATCGACGGGCGCGCGCTTCCGTTCACGGCCGAGTTCGACGTCGTCGGGAGCGTTCGACGTCCTCGAGCACATCGAGGATGACGAGCGCGGTGCTCGCCGAGCTCCGACGCGCCGTCAGGCCCGGCGGCGGGATCATCGTCACCGTCCCGCAGCACCCGTGGCTGTGGAGCGCGGCGGACGACTACGGCCGGCACGTGCGCCGCTACACACGCAATGAACTCGTCCGGAAGCTTCAGCGCGCGGGCTTCACACCGGTGCGGACGACTTCGTTCGTCAGCCTGCTGCTGCCGCTCCTCGCCGTGTCGCGGCTGCTGCGCCGCTCTTCCGACGAGCCGTACGACCCCGAAACCGAGTACCGCGCGGCGGCGCGGGTCGACCGGCTGCTCGAGCACGTGCTCACGGTGGAGCGTACTCTGATCCGCCGCGGCGTCGGATTCCCGGCGGGCGGCTCACTGCTCACTGTGGCCCGGCGCTAGGGTTCCGCCAATGGCAGCCGTCCCGTTCAACCGCCCGCACCTGACCGGAAACGAGCTCGACTACATCGCCCGAGGCGGTTGCGAACATGCACCTCTCGGGGAACGGGCCCTTCACGCGCGAGCTGCTGCGACTGGATCGTCCGGGAGACCGGGTGCGCCGCCGCGCTCCTCACGCACTCGGCGACAGCGGCGCTCGAGATGGGGATCGCGCTGCTGGACGTCGGCCCCGGCGACGAGGTGATCATGCCCTCGTTCACCTTCGTCTCGACGGCCAACGCCGTGGTGCTGCGGGGCGGGACGCCCGTCTTCGTCGACATCCGCGAGGACACGCTGAACCTCGACGAGACTCTCGTGGAGGACGCGGTGACGCCATCGCACGAAGGGCGATCCTGCCCGTGCACTACGCGGGCGTCGGCTGCGACATGGACGCGCTGCTCGCCGTGGCCAGCCGTCACGGACCTCGGGGTACTCGAGGACGCGGCACAGGGGATCATGGCCACGTGGAACGGACCGGGCGCTCGGCGCGTTCGGCGCCGTGGGCGCGCTCAGCTTCCACGAGACGAAGAACGTCACTTGCGGCGAGGGCGGCGCGCTCCTGCTGCAACGACCCCCGGCTCATCGAGCGCGCGGAGATCCTCCAGGAGAAGGGCACCGACCGAAGCAGCTTCTTCCGGGGCCAGGTCGACAAGTACAGCTGGGTGGACGTCGGCTCCTCATATCTCCCGAGCGAGATCAACGCCGCGTTCCTCTGGGCGCAGCTCGAACAGGCGACGACGATCACGGACGAGCGCCTTCGCGTGTGGCACACCTATAACGAAGCGCTCGAGGAGCTCGAGGTCGAGGGCGCGCTGCGGCGGCCGATGGTGCCGGCCGAGGCACGGCACAACGCGCACATGTACTACGTCCTCCTCCCGTCGCTCGCGGCGCGGACGGCGTTCATCGCGGGCCTGGCGGAGCGCGGGGTCCACGGCGTCTTCCACTACGTCCCGCTCCACGACTCGGTCGCCGGCCGCCGGTACGGTCGCGCGCACGGATCACTTGCGCGGACGGAAGACCTCAGTGACCGCCTCGTCCGGCTACCGCTCTGGATGGGGATGTCCGACGCCGACGTGAACGGCGTGATCGACGCCGTCCACGCCGCCGTCCTCGCCCCGGTAGACGCACGGTGAGCGGCCGCGCTACCGCCGCGACCGCAGTCGAGATCGAGGACGCGAAGCGGGCCGCGGTCCAGCAGTGGACGGCGGACCCCTGCGGCGCCAACGTCGCCGCAGGCGAGCCCGGTTCGCACGACTACTTCGAGAACCTCGTCCGCGAGCGGTTCGAATACGGGCCGTGGATGCCCGACTCGCTCGGATACGACGAGACGTGCGGCCTGCGGCGTGCTGGACGTCGGCTGCGGCCAGGGGATCGACGTCTACCGCTACGCGCTCGCAGGCGCCCGGGCGACCGGCGTCGACCTGACTCCGCGCCACGTCGAGCTCGCGCAGGCTCATCTGCGCGCGATGGGCATCGAGCCGGAGATCGTTCAGGGCGACGCGGAGCAGCTGCCGTTCGCCGACGCGAGCTTCGACCGCGTCTCCAGCAACGGCGTCCTCCATCACACGCCCGACATGCCGCGCGGCCCTGCGCGAGATCCGGCGCGTGCTCGTCCCGGCGGCGAGGCGCGGATCATCGTCTACAACCGCAACTCATTCCACTACTGGCTGACCCAGGTGCTGCACCAGGGGATCCTCCGCGGCGGCCTCGCCCGCGAGCGGTCGATGTCCGGGGTGCTCTCGCAGCGGCGTCGAGTACTCGAGCATCGGCGCGCGCCCGCTCGTCCGCGTCTACTCGTTGCGACAGGTGCGCGGACTGATGAAGGAGGCAGGGTTCGTCGGTGTGAAGACCGCGGTCCGGCACTTCCAGGCAAGCGACACGCCGATTACCCACGCCCTGCTGCGTTGGATGCGGCCGCTTCGGAACCCGCTTGTACTTGATCGGATCGGGCGGATCGGCGGCTGGTACGTCGTCGCCACCGGTACGAAGCAGACGACCGAGCACTCCTAGCGGCCGTGACGCCACGGACGCTCGAATTGGCGCACAAGGCGTTGACGAAGCCGCCGCGGATCGTGCTCCGCCGGGCGTGGGCCGAGGCGACGGTGCGGACGGAGCGTGTTCGCGGCCCCGCCCGCGCCGGCGGCTGAGCGAGCGGGCGTTGCTGCAAGCGCTCGGCGACCCGTCGCTCGACGATTGCTGGGAGCGCCTTCGCCGTCGACCTTCTCTCGTCCCGGAGCTCACGCGCGACGATTTCGAGCGCGCCGCGCCGGGCGAGATAGAACGAGTGCTCGCCGCCGCAGACCGCGCCGAAGCGCGGGAGCTCGACTTGCTCGGCACCGGTCCGTTCCGGCTTGGACGGCCCGCCGACTGGAGCACCGACGTGAAGACGGGTACGAGTTGGCCCTCATCCTGGTGGCGCTCGATCGACTACGCACAGCTCGAACGCGCGAGCGACGTGAAGGTCCCGTGGGAGATCTCGCGCCTCCAGTGGCTGCTGCCGGCCGGGCAGGCATATCTGCTCGACGGTGACGAGCGCCATGCGCGAAGCGCACGCGACACGCTCGACGAGTGGATCGAGGCGAATCCCTACGGGAAGAGCGTCAACTGGGCGAGCCCGATGGAGGCTGCGATCCGCATCCTCACGTTCACCTGGCTCTTTCATGCGCTCGGCGGCAGCGACATCGTGGCGGGATCGCGGGATTCCGGTTTCGCTTCCTGCGCGCCGTGTACCTGCACGGGGACTTCGTGGCGCGCAATCTCGAGCTCTCCGATGTCAACGGCAATCATCTGGACGCAGACGCGGCAGGAATCGTCTTCGCCGGTCTCTTCTTCGGCTCGGGCGCGCACCGGGGCGATGGGCGACGCGCGGCTGGTCGCTCCTCGTCGCAGAGCTACCCCGCCAGGTGACACCGGACGGTGTCGACTTCGAGATGTCGACCGCGTACCACCGGCTTGTGACCGAGTTGTTCCTTCTCCCAGCGCTCCTGCGCCGCCGGCTCGAGCTGCCCGTCCCCAGTGGTACCTGGAGCGGCTTGAGGCGATGGCTCGCTTCGCGCCGCCTACACGCGGTCGGACGGCTCGTCACCCGCGTGGGGCGACGCAGACGACGCTCGGGCGCTGCCACTCGGCGGCCAGGAGCTCGGGGATCACCGCTACCTCGGCGGAACGATGGCAGCCGCGTGGGGAGCGCGCGTCCCCGTGGCGGGGCCGCGCGACGAGGTCGCCTGGCTGCTGGTCCAGCCGCGGCCGCGGCGCTCGACGACTCGGCCCTGCCAGGACCAGAACTCTTCGCCGAAGGCGGCTGCGCCGTGCTGCGGGGCGGCCGCGACCACGTCTTCATCGATTGCGGCCCGGTCGGTCTCGCTGGTCGCGGTGGCCATGGCCACAACGACATCACCTCGATCGACGCCGTGCTCGACGGGGTCCCGTTGCTAGTCGATCCAGGGACGTTCACGTACACGGCGTCGCGCGAGTGGCGCAACCGCTTCCGCTCCACGGCATTCCACAACGCCGTGCAGGTCGACGACCACGAGTTGAACCGCTTCGGCGAAAGCCATCACCTCTGGAGCCTGCGCGACGATGCGCGACCTCTCGATCCCGCAGTGATGGTCGAAGGTGCGCTGCAGACCTTCCGCGGGGCCCACACGGGCTACCTTCGCCTGCCAGACCCGGTCGCCGTCACACGAACGGTGCGGCTAGACGTCGAACAGCACCTCCTGCTCGTGCTCGACGAAGTCGACGCAGGGGCTGCGCACGAGCTCTCCGCCCGATTCACGCTGGCAGCCCGAGCGCGTCTCAATGTCGGCCAGGACAGAGCGGCCATCGTCGTCGCGGGAAGACGCTTCGACGTGCGCTGGTCCGGGTGGGCCACGTCGGCGGAAAGCGGCTGGGTCTCGCCGTCGTACGGGGTCAGACAAGCTGCGCCGGTGCTCGAGTTCAGAGCAAGCGGAGTCGGCGGGCCGCTGGTCGTCGGATTCGCACCCGCCGGCGATGCATCCAGACTCGCGAGCGTGGTCCAGTCCCTCTCGTGATCCCGTTCGCCGTTCACGACAAGCCGGGCCCGACAACCCACTCGTCCGCGCCGCTTGGTTTGCAGCTGATCGAGCCGCCAAGGTTTCGGTTCCCCCGCCGGCTAGTCGTCACCAGTCTGAATCGCCGGGGACGAAATTCAAGCGTTGGCGGCCACACGTGAACTTGAATGGTCAAGGCGAGATTGTTGGGATCGCAACTCACCGGGTTTCCGAGGCGTTCGCCGATCGAGCGCGCGACGTACTGGGGCGCGAGATGCAGACGCTCGACCTCTCCTCCTTGCGGCGGCTAGCGCCGCTGACGCTATTGCGTACGTTGCGGGCTCACCAGGGCAAGCAGTTCGCGCTACTCCTCGAGGACGAGTCGAGTACCGCACTGCTTCCCATATTGATCGTGCTCGCAGTCGCTGCGGGGGCCTCGACGATCACCGCGTTTCACGCCGACGGGACGACGACCCCAGTTCGTAGGCGCGGCGCCGTGCGTGCGACGCTTGCGCTCGGCCTCGCAACGCTCACCGTTCGGTTGGCGGCGCGACAGGCCGCCTCCGAGACTGCGGCGCTGTCGGCCGCGCCACGCGCACCGAGGCGAATGTCAGACGCGGATTCGGTGCTCTACATCAACGCCAATCTCTGGTTCGGTTTGAAAGCTGGCGGCTCGGTCGGTCACGTCGCGGGCGTGGTCAACGCCTTGCTCCACCGAGGTCTCACGGTCGATGTCGCTGCCGTTGCGCCCCAACCACTTGTTGATTCGCGCGCCGGCTTCATCAGGTTGCCGCCCCCGCGCTCGTTCGGGCTGCCGCCAGAGCTCAACCAGTACCGCTTCTCGCAGTCCACGGCTGGTCAGCTACGTCATCTCGATCACTCTCGCTATCGCTTCATCTACCAGCGGCTCTCACTCGGCAATTACGCGGGAGCTGTGCTCGCGACGAAGTGGGGACTTCCCCTCGTGCTCGAGTACAACGGATCCGAGGTGTGGGTCGCGCGACATTGGGGTCGCCCTTTGTCGAAGGAGTCGCTTGCAGAGGCAGCTGAGGCCGCCATGCTGCACCAAGCAGACATCATCGTCACTGTCTCGCGTGTTCTCGGTGATGACCTCGTTGCGCGGGGGATCGACCCGGCCCGCATAGTCGTCCACCCAAACGGTGTAGATCCAGCGATGTTCGACCCGTCCAGGTTCTTAACCGGGGCGTCGGGCGTTCGCCGCAAGCTCGGCATCTCATCGACCGCAATCGTCATCACCTTTCTCGGGACGTTCGGGAAGTGGCACGGAACTGAGGTCCTGGCCAGCGCGATCAGCGGCCTCGCCACGACCGACAGTGGATGGCTAGAGGCGAATGACATCCACTTCCTGATCGTGGGCGACGGGCTGCAGATGCCACTCGTCCGATCGATAATCGGTCACTCGGCCTCAGGCCGAGTGCACTTTACGGGCCTCGTCCCCCAAGCCGACGCGCCGAGTTTCCTCGCAGCATCCACCATCGTTGTCTCGCCGCATGTGCCGAACGAGGATGGATCACCGTTCTTCGGCTCGCCCACCAAGCTCTTCGAGTACATGGCGATGGCGTTGCCAATCGTCGCATCGGAACTCGATCAGATCCGGGACGTCCTCCAGCCGTCCATACGGGTGGCGGAAGTCGCGTCGGACGGGCTTGATCCAGCGACCGAGGTGGCTGTCCTGGCCGCGCCGGGCAGCGAGCAGGAACTCGCCGCTGGCATTCGGTTCCTCGTCGAGCGACCGGACTGGCGTCAGGTCATCGGCGCGAATGCTCGTCGGCTCGCGTTGGAGCGGTACACATGGGATGCACACGTGGCGGCCGTCGTCGCGCGCCTCGAGGAGGTCTGAACCAGCGTGTTCAGGCAGATAGCGCTCACCGGTGGCACACGGGCTGGGCTGACACTCTTCGGGTTGGCCGCCAGCATCGTGACTGCCCGCTATCTCGGCCAGACCGGTCGCGGCGACTACTTCTTCATGGTCACGCTGGCCGCGATGATCGTGCAGTTCGGCAATCTTGGTCTGCCGGCAAGCAATACGTTCTTCGCCGCTCGAAATCCCGAGCGGACACCGCACCTTTTCGCAAATAGCCTCTGGGTGTCATTGGTCGTCGGTGGCGGCCTTGGTATCGCCGTCGCACTATTCGCGCACGCTGCTGGAGCGCTCCAGGACACGCCGTCGCAATATCTCTGGCTCGCGGCCGCCCTCGCGCCCCCAACTCTCTTTTATCTACTTGCAGTGAACATATTGGTCGGCCGCGGCCAGATTCGGTCGTTCAATGGGCTCGAGTTTACGATTCGCGCCGTCTTGCTTCCATGTTTGATCGGAGCAGGAGTGCTTGGTGCGAGCGCGTCCGGCTTCGTCGCAGTGTCGATTGTCGTCTGGATCGTTGGCGGAGCGCTTGCGATCCTCCTTCTCAGCCGGTACGCGCAGCTCTCGCTCGCCCCCAACCTGGAGTTGCTTGCCGTCGGCTTTCGTTATGCGACAAAGTCCTATCTCATCACGTTGCTCGGCTTTATCGCGTTGCGTGGAAACATCTTCATGCTGCGTCGGGAGGTGGGACCAGCCGACCTCGGGTTGTACTCCGTAGCGGCTCAAATAGGTGACGTGCTAACGATCCTGCCGCAGGCGGTCGCGCTCATTCTCTTCCCACACCTCGTCCGCGATGCGAACGCCCGATGGGAGCGGACGGCGCGAGCCGCGATGTGGGTGGCAGGAATCATGTTCGTGGTCTGTGCACTCACTGCTGTGCTCGCGGGGCCGGTGATTCGCGTTCTGTTTGGAGAAGACTTCGCGCTATCGACCCGTATCCTCCAGATCACGCTGCCGTCGGTGTTCGCCCTCTCCGTTGCGAGCGTGCTGTCCCAGTTTCTCGCGGCGATCGGTGTGCCTCGAGCATTGCTCGCTGTCTGGGGCGGCGGAGCGGTGTTGGTGCTCAGCCTCAGCGCGGTCCTGATTCCCGAGCATGGAGCTGCTGGCGCTGCGGCAGCGCTCTCGATCGGGAACACTGCCGTGCTCGCCGGGATAGCGATCACGGGATATGTCCATCGAAACGCCGAGCCCGGTGGGCCGGCTGCGCTCGGCGTCGACCAAACGCGGCCGCATCAGCCACGTGAGACCTAGCAGGCTCGCCAGTTTCCGCCGCCTGCTAGCTTCTCGTCGAGTGCTCGGCCGAGGATCTGACTGGCGTCCAGTCGTCGTTCCGGCCTCCCTCGCTGTTTTCGTTGCGGCGTTGGGTCTGCTGCCATATGTGGCGTTCGCTCGTCGCCAGCGGTCGCCGGAGGCTTTCAAGTCTGCCTTCGACGAAGACACGTACCTGCTGGGCGATACATCTGCTCCGTATCGCTTCTTGTCCGACGGGTTCGTGGGCGCGATCGACTTCGCGACCCCGGACACGGCCTGGCTGATGATCGCGACGGACATCTTGATCCCCTGCCTCGTCGTCAGCACGGCGTGGTTGCTCGTTACGCGAATCGCCAATGGAACCGCGTTTAGGGTCCTGTCAGTCCTTCTCCTCTTGTTCGGCCAGGAGCTCTTCTCGCTTGCGAACTCAATCGTCTGGCCGGGCGGAGCGATCGTCACCCTCCGAGAGCTTGCCCCACCGACGACCTCGACGCTCGTCCCTGACGCCACGACGTCCTACATGAATCTCTTTCGCACACCGGAGCCGGCTGTCGGCTGGGCGTTGCTGTTTGGGTTCCTCGCGCTCATTTCTCGCCCCGACCCGCTAGCCGTGTTCGAGAAGCGCCTGCGTTACCTGATGTATCTGATCTTTGTCGTGCTCGGCTTCGCATATCCGTTCAGCTCGGTCCCGATCCTCCTGATGACATCGGTTCTGTTCGTGTGGGCTTTTTTGCACGTCCGGTCGCGTTCGCGACCAATCGGATTGGCCCTCGTCGTCGGCGCGGCGTCCTTCCTGCTCGCGATGCTCATCAGCTCGACAGGTGAACGCGTGAGCGGAGCGTCGGTCGCCTTTGCTTCTCGATTACCCGTCCTGACACCCGCACTTTTTATGGGAACGCTTGTCTGCGCGTCGTTTCTCTTCTTCTACCGCGCCGAGGTGCTGAGGCGGCTCGATCTGTTGATCCCGTTTACGGCAGCTCTGCTCCCGGTTGCGATCTCCAACCAACAACTCATTTCGGGAAGTATGGTCTCGACGCGCGACTGGGAGCGATATGCCAACTACCAGTTGGTCATGTTTTCGCTCATCTGTCTGCTGGCCAGCCTCCGATCGGACCGGCTATCGCACCTGCTCAAATCGAGGCGGATGAGTCTGTCGCTCCGAGTCGGAGCATGGATCATGGTGCTCGCTCTCGGTACCCAGCTCGTCCGCTGGCAACGAGAGGTCTACGACGTGTGGTTGCCAACGAACGCAGAGGCGCACCGGGTCGCCCGCCTGCTCGACGGGCTGTCCGGCCAGACAGCTCGATATCCGGTCGCCCTCGAGAACACCGCGCTTGTACCGCTCGTCCGCCTGTTGACCGACGACCGACATAGTTTCGTCATCGATTACACGCGGCTGTTCAAGGAACCGGTACCCAGCTTTGCGGACGGCACACCGAGCGACCAGGCAGGACCGCGTCGGGATGAACTCTTCGAACTCGCATACCGGCTCGACTGGAGTCCGGCTCGCCTAGAGGATCAGATCCAACGGGAGCTCGTAGGAGATGCGGGAGGTTTCTACGGGCACTTCGTCTACGCGCTTGAGGACGTGTGGGCACCGGTCACCGACAATCGGCATCTACGAGTCGACGAGGCCCTGAATCGCCTACCGCATGTCAGAGACGCCTACTCCGCGTATCTCCAACGCCGAGCGAACGAGGGTCCCGGGCCGCCCGTTCTCATTGTCTCGCGTCAGCCTCTAGTCCGACGCGGGGAGAGACGCATCAACAGACTCATAGCGTCTGTGGCTCGATCATCTGAAGTAAGCCCGGCCATGAACGTCTATGTACAGATGGCAGTTCCAAGAAAGCGGCCGCTCGACAATGACTAGCTAGCTAACCCGCACATCCTCGATCACGATTTCTTGGCGATTGCCTTGCTCCGGCAGTTCGTTTGCGATCACGAGTTGGTACGTCCCCGTTGTCGGCGCGCGAACTACGACCCAGAACTCGCCGGGATCGTTCGCCGCTTCGTCGACACTCCACTCGCCGTCGACCTGCAGTCCGACGCGGACTCCGCCGTGCTCGCACCCGCCCGCGCACGATTACATGCCTGCCGGCCTCCAGCTCGACGGGCGCCGAGACGGTCAGGTACGTGAAGCGACCCTCGGGCTCACCCTCGAAGCGCCATCCGGAGCCTCCCGCCTTCTCGACGCCGTCCGCCTTGAACGACGACGTAGCGTCCACGAGCGTCGAGCCGGACGCAAGCTCGGCGTACGAGTATGTCGCCGCTGGTTCGGTGACGAGATACGGCTTCCCGGAGAAAGCGCTCCGCCGCCCTTCCCAGGCGAAAGTCTGGTAACGGGTCGCCTGCCTTCCAGTCCGCCCCGAGCGCCCCATCGACGAGGATCGGCAGCCGTGACGTGTCGTCGACGACCTCGAGCGCCTCAAGGCACGGGAGCGCCGCCGTCGGCAGCTCGAGCCCTTGAAATCGGGTCGCCGGTGTGGAGAACGCAAGGAAGTACGCCGTCACTCGTGCGTCGCCGCGGCGCGGGTAGCGCACATCGAGAACAGTCGAGAAGTCGTCGTAGTCCGTCTTCGACTCGTACCGCAACACCGGACTGAGCTGCGGGTACGCGCAGCGGCGGCCGTTGAAGTGGGCGGCGAAGAGCGCCAGCTTCGTCGCCCCGACCTCGCGCCACGCGGGCGAGCCCTCCGGGACCGAGACGAGCGTCGTCCTCTCGTCGACCGGGACGGCCCGCGTCGCGACGGGCTCTCGCTCCGCCCGCTCGAGCTCGTCCAGGATCGACTCCAGATGACTGGACTGGTAGGCCCGGGCGGCTGCGAGCGGGACGAGGGTCGTCGCCAGCATCACGGCGACGAACACCGCCACGCCGAGCGCCGGCCGCCGGCAGGAGAAGGACCGCACGAGCTCGGCCCGGCGTGCGCGGGCGCGCCAGAGCCGCACGCCCAGCTCCCACGCCTCGTGCGCTAGGTAGACGACCGCAATCCACCAGACGAACTCGAGGTAGAACGAGTGGCGGACGGCGGCCTGGAACGAGATCAGGCTGCCGAGATAGAGCACGGCGAGCAGGGCGCCGATCGCCAGCTTCGGCGAGCGCGCGGCGCCGACGACGAGCGCGGCGAGCACGACGACCCAGCCGTGGTCGAACGGGCCGAGCAGGGTCGCCAGCACGTCCCGCATCGCTCCCGGAGGCCGAGGACGTCGACGGTGTCGGGCACCGACTCCTGCAGCGCTTCGGGCGCCGAGTCGAGCACGTGCAGGACGGCGCGTCCGCGCGCACGAGGAAGTCCGCCGGCAGGTGTCGTACCACCGCTTCGTACCTGGCGCTCGAGGCCTCGTCGAGAGCTCGTCGTCGCCAGCCGCAGCTCGCGCACGTTGCCGTCGATAGGAGGTCGTGCGCGTTCGTGACAGGCCGACCGCGTACGGGTCGAGGTAGAGCGGCCCCGCGCTGTAGAGGTCCTGCTTGAGCCCGAGCGAATTCCGTGAAGGGCACGGTCTGCCCGTGGACGCCCATCAGGTAGAGGTTGCCGCCATTCGAGAGGGTCAGGATGACGGGCAGCGCGTCAGCACGAAAACGCGACGACGCCGCGAGCGCGCCGACCCTCGTCCGGAACGACGTTCGCCAGCTCCCCGGCCAGAACGCTACGATCGCGACGACGAGGATCGGCAGAGCGACGAGCACGTCGGCCCGGAAGCCGAAGCCCGATCCCGAGGACGAGACCGGCAAGAGCGCGCTCGAGGATCGCGAGCCCGCGGGCCGGAAACGTCTCGTCGCGAAGCAACCCGCCGAGGAAGAACGCCGCGAGCATGGAACGGCGTCTTCGGTAGTCGCGAAGGTCGCGCAACATGTCGAGCTGCAGCGGCGAGAAGACAGGGCGAGCGTCCCTAGCGTCGCGAGGAGTCGGCCGGCGAAGAGGCGGAAGATGCCGAAGAGGGCCGCGCCGCGATCGCGTAGAGGAGGCGAAGAGCGGGACGAGCGCGTTCCACGAGACTTCGTCGAGCCGCCAGAGCGCCGCGGCACTTTCGAGCAGGTATCGATGCGCGCTCGCGAAGACGTTCGGCCCTCCGCCGAGCCGGATCGACGGCCGCGCAGTCGAGGGAGCGCGGACTCGAGGAGGAGGAAGTCGACGACGGGCCCGTGCTCGTCTAGGTGCGGACGTAGCCGTTGCTGCAGGCGCGCATGACCGCGGGCCGTACTCGGACTGGTAGTAGTAGCCGTCTCGGAGCCCGCGACGTGACATCACCGCCGACGACGCCCGCGATCAACCGCGAGGTGACGGTGATGAGCACGGTCGGCTCGACGCCGGGCCACCGCCAGGGAGCAGCGTCGAGGTGACAGCACGCGAGCCGCTCCCGCACGGCCGACGGGAGGAGGAAGCAAGCGCTCCACGATCGACGGAGGAGTGTAGTGGTAGGTCCGCGCCGAATCGGCTTCGCTACAGTCACGCTGATTTTCGGAGGAGGCGCGGGATGGCAGAGGACGCAGACCGACGTCTCGACGGTCGTGCGAAGCAACATCGACGGTTCACACCCGACTGGCGACGACCTACCAGCGCGACGAGCCGCACTACCGGCCCGAGAACCAGGCGAAGGTCAAGGCAACCTCCTCCGGATCGCGAGCAAGACGGGCACCGGCCGCCTGCTCGACATCGGCTGCGGCGCCGGCTTCGTGATCGACCTCCTGCGCGACACCTTCGACGAGATCCACGGCATCGACGCCACCCGCGCGATGCTCGACCGCGTCGACACGAGCAGCGGCAACGTGACGCTGCACGAGGGCGTCGCCGAGGAGCTCCCGTTCGAGGACGGCACATTCGACCTCGTGACCGCCTACTCGGTCCTCCATCACCTCGCCGACCACCGACCCGTGCTCGCCGAGGCGCGCCGGGTGCTCCGACCGGGCGGCGTCCTCTACGTCGACCTCGAGCCGAATCGCGCCTTCTGGCGCGCGATCGCCGACGTCGAGGACGAGTACGCGGCGAGGCTCGGGGAGCTGGACGAGATCGTCGCACGCGAGGTTCGCGCCGTGCTCCACGTCGAGGACGACCTTCGCGAGCGCTTCGGGATCGCGCCGGAGACGTTCAGGTCGGCGGAGTACATCAAGTCGCACCTCGGCGGGTTCGAGCCGTCCGAGTTCGAGCGGACGCGCTCGCCGCCGGCTTTCGCTCGTGCGACACGACCTACGAATGGTTCCTCGGCCAGGCTGCGCTGATGCACGGTCCCGGCGACCGGCCGACGCGCGACCGTCGAAGGCCATCTCCGCCGCGCCTTGCCCGTCTCGGCTCCCGCTCTTCAAGTACCTGCGCTTCGAGGCGACGCGATGACCGAGACCGTCACGCAGGCCGATCCCGACATCCTCGGGACGATCCGCGAGCGGGGCTTCGCGGTCGTCCCGGGACTGCTCGACGCGGAGACCGTTCGCTCGATGAAGGCAGGAGCTACAACGAGCGATCGACGAGGATCTCGCGGCGTGGGCGGGCCAGCGAGTATCCCGACGCGTGGATGGTGCACAACCTCATGGTCCGGCATCCGGTCTTCGCCGAGTTCCTCGAGAACCCGGTGCTTCACGCGTACCTCAGTCCGCTGCTCGGCGACACGTGCATCGTCTATGCGTACACGTCGTCGAGCATGCCGCCGTCCGGCTCGAACTTCTCGCACCGCGTCCACGTCGACTCGCCGCGGGTCATTCCGGGCTACTGGACGAACGTCGGCGTGATGGTCGCGCTCGACGACTACACGAGGGAGAACGGCGCCACTCGCTTCTCCCGCAGTCGTTCGAGCGCGTCGAGCCACCGTCGCTCGAGGAGTTCCTGGAGGCGAGCGAGCAGACGTTCCCCAGGGCGGGCGAGGCCGTCGTCTTCAACGCCCGTACGTGGCACATGGGGGGCGCGAACCAGACCTCGTCGGCGCGCCACGCGATCACGCTGAACGTCTGCCGCTCGTACATGCGCCAGCGGTTCGACTACCCGCGCCTCGTCGGGCGACGAGACGCTCGCCCACATCGGCGAGACGGGCCGCCGCTTCCTCGGCTTCAACGTCCGCATGCCCGCGACCGCTCGACGAGTACTACCTCCCGGAAGAGGAACGGCTGTACAAGGGCGGGCAGGGTTAGCGTGCACGCGTGGAGCCCGGCAGCGTCTCCGTCGTCGTGCCCGTCTACCGCAACGAGCCGCATCTCGAGGAGCTCTGCCGGCGGCTCGTCGAGACGCTCGCGGCAACGGGATCGGCAGTTCGAGATTATCTTGATCGACGACGGCAGCCCTGACGATTCGTGGGAGGTGATCGCCGGGCTCGCCGAGCGGCATCCGCAGGTGGTCGGGCTGCGTCTCAGCCGCAACTTCGGCCAGCATCCCGGCCATCGCGGCGGGTTCGAGCGCGCGACGCGGCGACGTGACCGTGCTTATGGACGCCGACCTCCAGGACGAGCCCGAGCAGCTCCCGACGCTTCTTGCGCTGCTCGACGACGGCGCACGACATCGTCTACACGGTCGCGCTCGACGACGGCGGCGCGCCGGCGCTCGCGGCTCACGTCCGCGCTCTTCCACTACTCGTTCTCGAAGGCAGGCGAACGTCGACGTGCCGCGAGCGATCGGCACGTACCGGGTCTTCAACCGCACCGTGCGGGATGCCGTGCTCTCATACCCGGAGCGCCGGCCGCTGTACGGGCCGCTCATGCTTTAGATGGGATTCAAGGCGGCTTTCGTCCCGGTGACGCGTCCCCGGCGCGAATGGCGGCTCCAGCTATAGCTTCGCCAAGCGGCTCGCGCTGGCGGTCGAGACGCTCGTCTCCTACACGAACGTCCCGCATCGGATCCTGTTGTTCCGGGTTTCTGCGTCAGCCTGCTAAGCGC
Source organism: uncultured Gaiellaceae bacterium (assembly GCA_963738795.1). Lineage (GTDB taxonomy): Bacteria > Actinomycetota > Thermoleophilia > Gaiellales > Gaiellaceae > Gaiellasilicea. The sequence continues at coordinate 23,194 of CAVTXQ010000006.1, forward strand.
GCTGTACTCTCATCGTGCTCCTACTCGACTACTTCGTGCGAGGCCCGACCTTCGCGAGCGGCGTTACGCTTCTCCTCGGCGTGACGCTGCTGCTGATGGGCGCCGTGCTCGGTGAGCCTCGGCGTCGTCGGCTCGTACGTCTTCCGCGTCTTCCAGGAGGTACTCGATCGTCCGCGCTACCTGCTCGCCGAGCAGATCGACGAGCGGCCGCTGGAGCCCCTGAACGCTTCGCCGTGATCCCGACGAACCAGCCGAAGCGGCGCGGCAGCCGGGCGGCGAGCGGGCCGCCGACGCGGCGGTCGTACGGCGTCACGAACCGCTCGTAGCGCACGTCGGAGAAGCCGGCGAAGAGCGCGTCGAGCTCGCGCTGCGTGTACGCCTTCGTGCCCGGGCTCTCCATCCACTGCGCGAGCAGCTCCGTCGGCGTCTGCTGCGGCCGGCCCCGGAGGACGCCGTAACGCAGCCAGACGCCGAGCGCGACCCACGAGCGCCGCGAGTAGAGCATGATCCGCGCCTCGCCGCCCGGCTTCAGGACGCGGCGGATCTCCGCGAGCGCGCGCTCCGTGTCGGGCGTGTGGTGGAGCACGCCCCACGAGTAGACGAGGTCGAACTCGTCGTCCGCGAAGGGAAGGCGCTCGGCGTCGGCGACGCGCAGGTCGGCCTCGAGCCCTTCGAGCGCGAGCCGCTCGCGCACCGCCTCGACGGACGCCTCGGTCAGGTCGACGCCGGTCGCCGTCCGCCCCGGCCCGCACGAACTGGACGAAGTCCGTGCCGAGCCCGACGCCGACCTCGAGCACGCGCTTGCCGCGCCAGCGCTCGAACTCGGCGAAGCCGGGGATGAACGGCTCGAGCTCGTAGCGCGCGCCGCTCGACGTCGGCGTAGAACTCGCGCGTCCCGGGCGCAGCCTCGGTCGTCGACGTGCCGCACGGCTCCGCCTGCCAGTACGCCCGCACCCGCTCCTTCAGCGTCTCGCTCACCGCTCACCAGCCACGTCGAGCAGCAGCTCTTCCAGACGCGCCGCCTGCACGGAGCGGAGACGCGGGCGGGCGAACTCGCGACCGCGCCCGCCCATCTCGGCGGCCTCGTCCGGATGCTCGCGCAGCCAGCGAACCGCGCGCGCGAGGTCGTCCGGGTCCTCGGGCGCGGCAACGACACCGGCGCCCGCCTCCTCGAGGATCCGCGCCGACTCGCCGCCGCCGAGACGATCACCGGCCTGCCGACCGCCATCGCGTCGATCAGCTTCGAGGGAACGAAGTCGCGGAAGGTCGGGTGCGCGGAGAGCGGGACGAGCAGAGCGTCGCTCGCCGCGAGCAGCGGCGGCGTCTCCGCGAGCGGCACCTGCGGGTGGAACGTCGACGTTGCGTCAGCACCGCGCTCGGCCGCCAGCTGCGACGAGCGGCGCCTTCATCGGGCCGTCGCCGACGAGCGCGAAGCGACGCCTCGCCGTCGAGCAGCGGCGCGGCGTCGCACGACCGTGTCGAGCGCCCTGCGCGATCCCGTGCGTGCCGGCGAAGGTGACGAGGAACTCGCTCGTCGTCGGCGCCGAGCGCGCTCGCGGCCGTCGCCTCGGGCTGCGCGTCGAGGAAGAGCTCGAGCGTGCCGTTCGGGATCAGCGTCGTCGGCGGCTGGGTGCGTCGCGGATCCGGTCGATGTGCTCGCAGAACGGCCGCGTCACGGCGACGACCGCCGCCGCCTCGCGGTAGAGCATCCGCTCGAGCCACTCGGCGGCGCCGGAGCGTCCGCCCGTGTCGGATCTGCATCAGGCTCACCGCCGCCGCCGGCCAGAGGTCGCGGACGTCGAGCACGAACGGCGCGCGGTTCAGCCGCGCGAGCGCGAGGCCGGCGACGCCGGTGAAGAGCGGCGGCGTCGTCGCGACGACGACGTCGGCGCGGCCCGCGACCGGCGCCATCGCGGTCGCGAGCGCCATGTACGAGAGGTAGAAGTGCATCCGCGTCCGCTGCGTCTTCTCCTCGCTCGCCTTCACCCAGACGCGCAGGATCCGGTACGGGTTCGAGCGGTCGTCCTCGTAGAGTCGCCCGCGGTACTCGGCCGGGATGACGCCGTGCGGGTGGTTCGGGAACTCGCAGATCACCGTCACCTCGTGACCGCGAGCGGCCAGGTGCTCGGCGAACGCCTGCATCCGCGACTGCGTCGCGCCGACCTCCGGCGGGAAGTACTGCGAGAGGAGCAGGATGCGCAGCCGCCGCTCCGCGGGCTCGACGTCGTCGAGCCGCAGAGTGGGCGGAAGCGGCTTGTCGGTCGATCGCATGACGCGCGACGAGCATCGCGCGAGGATAGCCCGGGCGTGTCAGCGCAGCGGCGATCGTCCAGCCGAGCTCGGCCGGCAGCGACCGCTCCTCGCGGACGACGAGCGCGTCGGCGCGTCGACTCGCTCGAAGAAGCGCTCCGAGACCGGCCGCCGCTCGCGCATCGCGCGGCCCGATCCGGTCGCGGTCGCGGCTCGAGCTCGACGCCAGGCGCGAGCGGCAGCGAGCTCTCGATCGAGCCGTCGTCCCGCTGCCCTCGAGCCGGTCGTGGATCGTCAGCTCGTCGCCGTCCAGGCGGATCCGGCGCTCGTGCCGGACGCCGGTGCGGCCCGTCACGGCCGCGACGAGCTCGTGCTCCGACGCCTCGAGCAGCTCGACGCGCGGCAGCGGGCCGGACCGGAACGCGCCCCAGAGCTCGAACTGGTCGCCGTCGACCGCGATGGTCGAGTGGGCGCGCGTGCCGCGGAACCAGTCGCGCTCGGCGCCGGGCTCGTACGTCGACGTGCCCGGATCGACGACGACGGCGCGGCCGTCGACCCAGAGCTGGAACGAGAGCGCGTCGGCGTGGGCGTGCGCCGGCAGGTACGGCGGCGACGGCGGGCCGCAGTCGAACGCGAGCCAGACGCGCGGCGTGCGCACGACGGCGTAGCCCGGTGTCCGCGAAGAGCGACGAGACCCTCGTCGGCGGCGCGGCAGCTCGAGCGCGGGCGCCAGGTCGAGCGCCGCCGTCGTTGAAGAGCGCCGGCGCTCCGTCGGGGCGGGCGAGCCCGGCCGCGAAGCCGCGCATGCGCTCGATCGCGCCGGCCGAGCCCGGGCACGTCCGCCGCAGCGTCGATCTCGAGCAGGTCGCGCAGGACGACGAGGTGGTAGACGGGGCTGCGCTCGTAGTGGCCGCCGTCGGGGAGGATCTGCACCGGCAGCTCGCGCTCGAGCAGCTCGACGCCGCGCTCGACCATCTCGCCGCGCGCCGAAGGCGGTGCCGCCGAGCACGAGCGCGCGGGCATTGCGGATCACGTGGTTGCCGAGCACGTCGTCCTCGACGTTGCGGCCGAGCACGACCAGCTGGCGCCAGAGGCTCTCGCGCACCGCCTGCGTCTCCAGCTCCGGCAGCGAGCGAGAGCGCCGCGATCCAGTTCCCCGCCCGGGTCGAGATCGTGTACGGATGCCAGGCGTCGCTCGGGCGCGGCGGGTTGCGCTCGATCCAGTCCGTCAGCATCGCGGCGCGGCGCCCGGCGCGTCGCCCGGCACGCGCGGCGCCGAGCACGTCCTCGCCGTAGTGCGCGTGGAAGCCGCGCAGGCGCTCCGGGCCGGCGCCGGCGAGCGGCCGCGACTCGAACGCCGGCGACCGCCAGAGCTCGGCCGGGCCCGTCGAGCGGATGAAACGGCGGCGGCGGTCCGGCACCGAGCTGACGACGATGCAGCGGCCGGAGCGCCCGCGCCCGCAGCTGCCGCGGCCGCGCGGTGCGGAGGCCGTGCACGAGCAGCGACGGCTTCACCGCAGCGCCTCCTCGTAGGCCGCGGCGAGCGCTGCCGCGGCCGCCTCGGGCCGAGGTGCGCGCCGCCCGTGCCGCCGCGCCGAGCTTCGCGCGCCAGGCCGCGTCGGCGAGCAGCTGCTCGAGCACCTCGCGCAGGCGCGCGACGTCGCCCGGCGGGACGAGGACGCCGGTCGACGTCGACGAGCCCGCCGACCGCCGTCGCCACCACCGGCCGGCCGTACGCCATCGCCTCGCGCGCGACGACGCCGTAGCCCTCGCGGCGCGACGGGACGCACACGACCGCCGCCCGCTCGTAGTACGGGCCGAGCTCCGCGCGCGGGACGAAGCCGACCGCCTCCGGGCACGCTCGACCGGGCCGGCGCCGACGATCACGCGCGGCAGCCCCTCGGTCGCCGCCAGGAACTCGTGGATCCCCTTCTCCGGCGAGAGGCGGCCGACGAAGAGGACGTGCGGCGGCTCGTCCGGCTCGCCGACCGACTCCGGGATCTCGACGCCGCGTCGGGACGACGCGCACCTCGCGCGCGCCGAGCTCCCGCGCCGCGTCGGCCAGGTACTCGGACGCGACGATCGCGAGCCGCGCCCGCCGCAGGAGCGGCCGGAAGAGCCACGGCGCGCGCCGCGCGAGCTCGACGTCCGTCCCCCAGAGCTGGACGACGTACGGCTTCCCGGTCGCGAGCGCCGCGAGCGCGGACGGGAGCCAGTGCGCGTGGACGAGGTCGGCGTCGCGCGCGGCCCGGCGCGCCGCCCGCGCGTAGTTGAAGCAGGAACGCCGGCAGCAGCAGCGCGAGCCACGGCCGCCGGCGCAGGTTGCCGGCGATCCCGTGGCCGTACGCGATCCCGAAGTGGCGGAACGACGCCGGCGAGACGACCTCGACCTCGACGCCCTGCGCGCGCACCGCCTCGACCGCGTCGCGGACGAAGAGGCCGGCCACGTCCCGCTCGTCGCGCGGGTACGAGGTCGTCAGGACGACGACCTTCACGGGAGGCGGCGGGCGAAGACGATCGGCGCCGCGAGCGCGAGCAGCGCGAACGCGAAGAAGTAGTAGAACGACATCGTCAGGTAGAAGGCGTTCGCGGCGATCGTCCCGACGAGCGCGGCCGTCATCCCCCACGCGAGCGGGCGGACCGCGGCGAGCGGAGCGCGCGGCCGATCGCGCGCAGCCGCCCGAGCCGCCTGAAGAGGTAGACGAGGAAGGCGACGAAGAGCGCCGTCCCGACGATGCCCGGTCTCGACGAGCGTCGCGACGTAGAACGAGTGCGGGCCGAAGTTCGTCCGGCCGGTGACGAACTCGTAGTAGACGGAGAAGTTGTTCAGGCCGAGCCCGAAGAGCGGGTTCGACGAGAGCACGTCCGGGATGAAGCCGTAGACGTCGAAGTGCGTCGAGGTGCCGTTCGCCGACGTGTCGACGCGCGAGCGCAGCACCTGCTCGAAGAAGTGCCAGCGGGCGGCGAGGACGATCCCGAGGACGGCCGCGACGGCGCCGAGCGGCAGCAGGAACTCCGGCGTCGCGAGCCGGTGCCGGTACGGGATCGCGAGCACGAGCAGCCCGGCGCCGAGCCCGAGCAGGCCGGAGCGCGAGAGCGTCGCCAGCTCGACGACGAGCAGGAACGCGAGCACGAGCGCCAGCGGCAGCTTCAGCCGGTGCCCGCGCTCGAGCCGCAGGTAGAGCGGCGTCAGCACGAGCAGCGGGATCACGAGCTCGATCCCGAGGTGGTTCGGGTCGCCGGTGAGCGCGTTCGGCCGGAAGACGCTGGCGCCCTCGATCGCGCCGTAGATGTTGATCTGGCTCGCGCCGCCGGTGATCGGCGAGAGCAGCGACTGGTCGAGGTTGATCCCGAGCACCTCGGCCGTGCCGAGCTGGACGATCCCGTAGACGGCGTTCGCGACGAAGCCGGCCATGAAGACGGCGAACGTCGTCCAGTAGAAGCGCTCGCTCCGCCGCGCGAGGTAGGCGAGCCCGACGACGAGGAAGAGGAAGTGGAGCAGGAACTTGAACATCCCCTTCGCCCACTGCGCGAGCGCCTGCTCGGTCTCGAGGTTGAAGAAGCCGATCAGGTAGACGGCGAGGAAGCGCGAGGAAGAAGAGCCCGGCGACGGCGGCGCCCCAGGCGAGCCGGCGGTCGCCGGTGCCGATCCGCGTGCCCAGCCAGGCGACGAGGAAGATCGCCGTCAGCACGTCCGAGAGGCTGAGCGTGCCCGCGACCTCCCACTGCAGCTTCGCGAACGTGACCGTGAAGACGGTGGCGAGGAAGAGGAACTCGACGACCGGGCCGGGCCGCGAGCGGTCTCGATCAGGCAGCGAGCGGACGAGCTCCGCGAGCTCCTCGGCGCGGGCGCGGCGCGAGAGGCGGTAGCGCGTCTCCTCCGGGATCTCGGTCGCGGGCAGGCCGCCGTTCGCGAAGCGCTCGTGCAGCTCGGCGAGCGCGGCCTTGATCGCCTCGACGTCGTCGGGCGGCGCGACGACGCCGGCGCCCGTCTCGCGGATCAGGTCGGCGGCGGCGCCGTCCGGCGGCACGAGCGCGAGGATCGGCCGCTCGGCCGCGAGGTACTCGAAGACCTTGCCGGAGAGGACGCCCTTGCCGCGGCCGCCGGCGTCCGGGATCAGGAGCAGCAGCGCCTCGGAGTCGCGCTGCAGCTCGAGCGAGGCCTGGCGCGGCGCGTACGGGATCAGCTCGAGCCGGTCGCCGAGCCCGCGCTCGGCCGCCCACTCGCGGTCGGTCGAGCGGAAGTCGCCGAGGAAGCGCGCCTGGACGTCGAGGCCGGACTCGTCGAGCGCGGTCAGGAACGGGCGCGGGTCGCGCTTGCCGAAGAAGCTGCCGGTGTGGGTGATCCGGAAGCGCTCGCCGGGCGTGTAGTCGAGCCCGGCGAAGTCGTCGAAGTCGCAGCCGTTCGAGATCGTCACGACCTTCCCCTTCGGCGAGAAGCCGCGCGCCTCGTCGGCGATCGCGTCCGAGACGCACGTGATCGCGTCGGCCGAGTGGGCGACGAGCCGCGCCACGCCCTCGTCGACCTTCTCCTTCGCGCGCACGGCCATGCTCTCGGCGCGCCGGTGCGGGTGCGCGACGAGCGAGTCGCGCAGGTCGGCGACCCACTTCGCGCCCGGTCGCCTTCTTCACCGCCGCGCCGACGAGGTGGATCGAGTTCGGCGGCGAGGTGGTGACGACGACGTCGATCCCCTCCTTGCGCGCGATCCGGATCGCGGCGGGGATCGCGGTCAGGTTCCAGCTCACGTTCTCGTCCGGGACGAGCAGGCGCCGCGAGGCGAGCTTCGCCTGCACGAGCGCGCGCTCGAGCCCCTCCTTGCCGTGCAGCTCCTCGGCGGGCTTGCGCCCCTTCGGGCCGAGGTAGCGGGCGCGGTGCACCCAGGCCTGCGTCGGCTGGCGGAGGTCGGCGTCCTGGTGGATCCACTTCGAGTCGTCCGGCGCGAGCACGTGCGTCTCGATCCCGAGCGCGGGCAGGTACTGCGCGAACTTGAGCGGCCGCTGGACGCCGCCGCCGCCCGCGGGCGGCCAGTAGAGCGAGACGAGCAGCAGTTTCACGCGCCCGATGCTACTCGGGCCGTAGAGTCTCGACCGTGGCGATCCTCGGCGTCGACGTCGGCGGCACGTTCACCGACGCCGTCCTCCTCGACGGCGACGAGCTGCGGACGGCGAAGGTGCCGACGGCGCGGAACCAGGAGGAGTCGGTGCTCGCCGCGGCGGCGGCGGTCGGGGCGGGCGAGCTCGAGCGCTTCACGCACGGGACGACGATCGCGACCAACGCGCTGCTGGAGCGGCGCGGTGCGCGGACGGCGCTCGTCGCGACCGAGGGCTTCGAGCACGTGCTCCACCTGCGCCGGCAGGACCGCGCGCACCTCTACCGGCTCTGCGCGCGGCATCCGGAGCCGCTCGTGCCGCTCGAGCGCTCCTTCGGCGTGCGCGGGCGGATCGGGCCCGAGGGCGAGCTCGCGCCGCTCGACCTCGCCTCGCTGCCCGACCTGGGCGACGCCGAGGCGATCGCCGTCTGCCTGCTCTTCTCCTTCCGCGACCCGTCGCACGAGCGCGCGGTCGTGGCGGAGCTGCGGCGGCGGCATCCGGACGCGCACGTCGTCGCCTCGCACGAGTCGGCGCCCGAGTTCCGCGAGTACGAGCGCGCGTCGACGACGGCCGCCGACGCCTACCTCGGCCCGCTGCTCGGCGCGCTACCTGCGCGCGCTGGCGTCGCGCTGCGAGCAGGCGGGGCTGCCGGTGCCGCTGGTCATGCGCTCGTCCGGCGGCGTCGCGCCGCTCGAGGAGGCGGCCGCGCACGCGGCGCGCGCGCTGCTCTCGGGGCCGGCGGCCGGGGTCGTCGGCGCGTCGCGGGTCGCGCGGCTCGCCGGGATCGAGAACGCGCTCGCCTTCGACATGGGCGGCACCTCGACCGACGTCTGCGCGATCGTCGGCGGCGAGGCGACCCGCTCGAGCGAGCGGCTCGTCGGCGGCCTCCCGATCCGGCTGCCGACGCTCGACGTGCACACGGTCGGCGCCGGCGGCGGCTCGATCGTCTGGCGCGACGCGGGCGGCGCGCTCCGCGTCGGGCCCGCAGAGCGCCGGCGCCGAGCCCGGGCCGGCCTGCTACGGCCGCGGCGGCGAGCTGCCGACCGTCACGGACGCGAACCTGCTGCTCGACCGGCTTCCCGACCGGCTCGCCGGCGGGCTCGAGCTCGACCGCGCCGCCGCCGAGCGCGCGCTGGCGCGCGTCGGCGCGACGCCGGAGGACGTGATCGCGGTCGTCAACGCCGAGATGCTCGCCGCGCTGCGGGTCGTCTCGGTCGAGCGCGGCCTCGACCCGCGCGACTTCGCGCTCGTCGCCTTCGGCGGCGCCGGCGCGCTGCACGCGTGCGCGCTCGCGGAGGAGCTGGAGATCGGCACCGTGCTCGTCCCCGAGGCGGCCGGCGTCCTCTCGGCGCTCGGGCTCGCGCTCAGCGACGAGCGGCGCGACACGGTGCGCTCGCTCGTCGTGCCGCTCGCGCGGCGCCGAGCTGCCGGCGGACGGCGAGGCCGACGTTCGCTACGCCGGCCAGTCGTTCGAGCTGACCGTCCCGCTCGGCGGCGACGTCGCCGACGCGTTCCACCGCGCGCACGAGGAGCGCTACGGCTACGCCGACCGGACGCGGCCGCTCGAGCTGGTCGCGGTGCGGACGGCCCATGTGCGCCCAGGCCCCCGGTACATGGCACACCCATGCACCGCCTCGTCCTTCCGCGACAGGTCTGGTCGAGCTCGACGGCTCGACCGCCTGGATCCCGCCCGGCTGGCGCGGCGACTGGCGCGACGGCTCGCTGGTGGTGACGCGCGCGTGAACGTCCAGCTGCAGGTGCTCGGCTACGCCCTGCGCGCGGTGGCCGAGGAGATGGGCGCGGCGCTGATCCGCTCGGCGTTCTCGGCGAACATCAAGGAGCGGCGCGACTGCTCGACCGCGCTCTTCGACGCGGCCGGCCGGATGGTCGCGCAGGCCGAGCACATCCCGGTGCACCTCGGCGCGATGCCCGCGTCGGTCGCCGCCGTGATCGCCTGCGACCCCGGCCCGGACGACGTCTTCATCCTCAACGACCCCTACGCGGGCGGGACGCACCTGCCCGACATCACGCTCGTCTCGCGCACCGAGCTCGGCTTCGCCGCCACCCGCGCCCATCACGCCGACGTCGGCGGCGCGGCGCCCGGGAGCATGCCCGCCGACTCGCGCACGCTCGCCGAGGAGGGCGTCGTGATCCCGCCGACGCGGCTCGACGACGCCACGCTCGACGCGCTCGTGGCGCAGATGCGGAACCCGGACGAGCGGCGCGGCGACCTGCGCGCGCAGCTCGCGGCGCAGCGGCTCGGCGCCCGCCGGATCGCGGAGCTCTGCGCGCGCCGCGGCCGCGACGAGGTGATCGCGGCGATGGACGAGCTCGTCGCCTACTCGGAGCGCCGCGTCCGCGCCGGGATCGCCGCGCTCCCGGACGGCCGCTACGAGGCGACCGAGCTGCTCGAGACGGCGGACGGCGAGCTCGAGCTGCGCGTCGCGGTCACGGTCGCCGGCGACGAGCTCGAGCTCGACTTCGCCGGCACGGCGCCGCAGCACGACGGCAATCTCAACTGCCCGCTCGCGGTGACGACGTCGGCGTGCCTCTTCGTCGTCCGCGCGCTCACCGATCCGGACGTGCCCGCCTCGGCCGGCGCGCTCGTCCCGGTCACCGTCACGCGCGCCCGCAGGGCTGCCTCGTCAACGCGCGCGCCGCCGGCCGCGGTCGCCGCCGGGAACGTCGAGACGTCGAGCCGGATCGTCGACCTGCTCTTCCGCGCCTTCGGGCAGGCGGTGCCGGTGCCGGCGCAGGGCCAGGGGACGATGAACAACGTCATCCTCGGCAACGAGCGCTTCACCTACTACGAGACGATCGGCGGCGGCCAGGGCGCCTGCCCCGACGCCGACGGCCCGTCGGGCGTGCACGTGGCGATGTCGAACACGCTCTCGACGCCGACCGAGGCGCTCGAGCTCGCCTACCCGCTCCGGGTCGAGCGGCATGCGCTCCGGCTCGGCTCGGGCGGCGACGGCGTCCACCGCGGCGGCGACGGCGTCGTCCGCGAGCTGCGGGCGCTCGAGGCGTGCCGGCTCTCGCTCCTCTCGCAGCGGCGCCGGATCGCGCCGGCCGGCGCCGCGGGCGGCGAGCCCGGCGCCGCCGGGCGCACGCTCCTGAACGGCGAGGAGCTGCCGCCGTTCGCGACGCGCGAGCTCGAGCCCGGCGACCTGCTCCGGGTCGAGACGCCGGGCGGCGGCGGCTACGGCACGACGTAGAGCGTGTAGCGCTCGTCGCGGTAGACGCTGTCGAGGTCCGGAGCGACGTCGAAGCGCTCGCGGTCGACGACGAGCCAGTCCGCGCCGGCGCGGCGCGGGATCTCGACGTCGCCGGTCTCGAAGAAGCTGCGCGCCTCGTCGCGGCGCTCGTAGGGCCGGTTCTCCTCCGTGTCGGCGACGTGGCCGGGCGGCGCGACCGCGATGTAGACCGGCGCGTACGGCGGCGATCCGGTAGCTCGTCTCGAGGTCGGAGTAGACGACGTCGCCGCGCGGGACGTGCTCGCGCAGCGCGTCGACGAGGCCGGCGGTGAGCGGGCTCGGCAGCGCGGGCCTCCGACGGGCTCCAGTTCGCCGCCGCGTGCACCGCGATCGGGAGCACGAACAGCGCCGCCGCCCAGCCGGCGAGCGCGGGCCGCTCGAGCGGGACTTTGTGTTTCAGAAACACAAGCCCTACCACGAGCGCAGCGACCCCGCCGACGACGGCGATCCAGGTGACGAGCGCCGGGCCGCCGTCCTCGAGCCGGTAGGAGAACTCGCCCGGGTAGAGGAGCTGCAGCACGATCCCGCCGGCGAGCGCGACCGGCAGGACGAGCGCCGCGCAGCAGCGCCCCGAGCACGGCGAAGCCGCCCGCGAACGCGAACGCGAGCGGCCAGAAGCCGGCCGCGCGGCGCGACTGCGAGATCGAGACGAGGTCGGAGAAGAGCACGAAGAGCGGCGGCACGAGCATCACCGCCGCGACCGCGAGGAAGCCGCCGAGCACGTACGCCGCCCAGCGGCGCCGGAGCGCGAGCCCGGCGAGCGGGACGAAGAGGAGCGCCGCCACCGCGACCGCGCCGGCCCGGCCGAAGACCTCGGGCGCGAGGCGGTAGCTCGTGTCCGAGAAGACGTCGAGCTGGCCGGCGTACTGCCGGAACGCGCGCTCGCAGCTCGTCGCCGCCCGGGGCGTGCGAGCGCGGTGTCGCGCACGACCGGCAGCAGCCACGACGAGGTACGCCGCCGCCGGGACGACGAGCGCGGCGAGCGCGAGCGCCGATCCGCTTCGCCTCGCGCCGCTCGACGAGCGAGCGCACGACGAGGAAGCCCGCCGAACGGCAGCCAGAGGAAGATCGCGTAGGTCGGGTGGACGACGGCGAGCACGAGCCCGGCGGCGGCGACCGACGCGAGCAGCGCCGCGGCCGGGCCGCTCGACGTAGGCGAGCGCGAGCGCGAGCGCGGCCGGGAGCAGGATCTGGCGCGACGCGGTCGCCGGCAGCCCGAGCGCGGTGTACGCGCCGCCGTGCTCGGGTGCGAGCGCGCGTCACGGCGACGGCGCCGCAGACGACCGCCACGGCCGGGCCGACGCGCCGGAAGAGCGCCCAGCCCGCCTCGTAGGCGACGAGCAGCGCCACCGGCGCGAGCACCGTCGCCTCGTGCAGGACGACGTCCGCGGGATCGAGGAAGCCGACCCGCGCGACGAGCGCGAGGAAGCCGTGCCAGAGCGGGAACGCGTAGCCGGGGTGGAGCCCGCCGTCGGCGAACTCGTTGACGGCGTCGAGCGAGAGCGAGTCGAACGCGTCCAGCTTCCGCACGCGGGCGAGGTGGAAGAGCCCGTCGCCGCCGATCTCGCCGGCGACGTGCCAGAGCAGGAGCCCGAGCACGCGCCGGCGACGAAGACCCAGCTGCCGCCCCGGAATCCGCTCCGGCCGTGGCGCGCCGCGCCCGAGCCAGCGCGGCGGCGAACCGCGGCGGCGAGCAGCAGCACGAGCGTCAGCGTCAGCGACGAGCCGACGGCGAACGTGACCGCGAGCGCGCCGAAGATCAGCGCCAGCGACCAGGCGAGCGTCGCCGACACGCTCCGCAGCCCGAGCGCCCGCGCCACGAGCGCGCCGGGCAGCAAGCAGCACCGCGTTGGCGAACACGAGCCGGACGAGCGTCATCGCTCGAGCAGCTCCGGCACCCGCGCCGACGCCGAGCCAGTCGGCCGTCTCGCGGTACATCCGGCCGCGCTCGCCGCGGAAGAGCGAGCCCGCGCAGCCGCAGTCGCGGCGCGCAGCAGCTTCCGCGCCCGCTCGGCGTACGCGTCGCCGCGGTGCTTCGACGAGGAAGCGCAGGTGCCCGCGCACGTTCTCGCGGAAGATCCGGCCGCCGTGCGACGCGCCGCCGACGTGCACGCACTCCGCGCCCGGGAAGAAGAGCACCTTCCAGCCCGCCTCGCGGAAGCGGTAGCGCCCAGTCGGTCTCCTCGCTGAAGAGGAAGAACGCCTCGTCGAGCGGGCCGACCTGCTCGACCGCCTCGCGCCGGACGAGCATGCACGCGCCCATCAGGAACTCGGCCTCGCGCACCTCCTCGTGGTCGAAGCCGCCCGCGTAGAACGCGTTCAGCGCCCGCGAGCGCGGGGCGAGCTTGCGCAGGAAGAGGTACTCGGTCGCGAGCCGCCAGAGCGTCGGGAAGCCGCGCACCGAGCGCTGCAGCGACCCGTCGGGGTTGAGCAGCCGCGGCCCGACGATCGCCGCCTCCGGGTGCTGGTCGGCGAAGGCGACGAGCCGTCGCAGCGACGCCGTCGGTCAGCCAGGCGTCGGCGTTCAGGATCAGGAAGTAGCGGCCGGACGCGGCCTCCATGCCCGCGGTTCCAGCCCGCCGCGAGGCCGAGGTTCTCCTGCTCGACCAGGCGCGCCTCCGGGAAGCGCTCGCGGACGACGTCGGCGCTGCCGTCGGTCGAGCCGTTGTCGACGACGATCGACCTCCTCGCCGCGCACGCTCTCGAGGCAGCGCTCGATCCAGGGCAGCGCGTTGTGGGTGACGACGACGACGCTCGCGTCAGGCATGCCGCGCGCTCGGGCCGCGCCGCGCAGCCCCTCCCAGAGCAGGATCGCGCCGCCGGGCAGCGCCAGCGCGACGGTGACGAGGAAGAAGAGGAAGCCGGCCGCGAACGCCTGGTCGGCGTCGACGCCGACGCTGCCGAGGAAGCTGACGAAGAACGCCTCGCGCACGGCGAAGCCGTTGATCGTGAACGGGACGAGCAGGACGAGGAAGAAGAGCGGCCCCATCACGTAGTAGATCCGCGGCGAGAGCTCGATCCCGACCGCGCGTGCCGGTCGCCCAGATCGCGAGCACGCGCACGGCCTGGATCGCGATCGTGAAGCGCGAAGACGCCCGAGCAGGAGGCCGGTGCGGTCGCGGAAGGCGTGGACGCCGTCGTAGACCGCGCGCAGCGGCCGCTCCAGCCGGAGCGGCGCAGGAGCGGCGCCGACAGGCGGAGCAGCGGCCGCGCCGAGCGGGCGAAGAAGAGGAACGCGAGCAGCGATCGTCCCGAAGACGAACGACGCCCTCGATCCAGAGGTAGGCGCCGACGTCGTAGCGGCCGACCGCGAGCACGAAGCCGACCGCGCCGAGCAGCGACGCGTCGCCGCGCCGCCGAGCGCCCGCTCGAGCAGGACGATCGCGGTGATGTCGCCGAGCCGCGCCGGGTGGCGGCGCGAGGTCTCGAAGATCCGCACCGCGTCGCCGCCGATCGAGGTCGGCAGGATCTGGCCGGCCGTGTAGGCGACGAGGTACGCCCGCGTCAGCCACGGCAGGCGGTCGCGCATCCCCTGCGCGGCGAGCAGCCGCTGCCAGCGCCAGCGCCATCGGGACGATCGTCAGGATCATGATCGCGACGGCGAGCGCGAACCACCACGGTCCGCGTCGGCCGAGGACGTCGAGCGTCTCGGCGAGATCGATCTTCCAGACGAGGTAGGCGACCGCGAGGCCGGTGAGGAGCAGCGTCGCCGCGACGCGCAGCGGGCGGCTCATGCGGTGCGGTCGCGGACCGCGAGCGCCTCGATCACGTCCGCGATGTCGTCGTCGGAGTGCGCCGGCGAGAGCGGCAGCGAGAGGATCTCGTCGCCCGCGCGCTCGGCGACCGGCAGCGGCGGCTGCTCCGGGAAGCGCTCGCGGTACCAGGTCAGCCGGTGCACGGGCAGGAAGTGGATCGACGTCGAGATCCGCTCGGCTCGCGAGCGCGCGCTGGAGCTCGTCGCGGCTGAGGCCGAAGCGCTCGGGGTCGATCCGGACGACGTAGAGGTGGAGCGCGTGCGTGTCGCGCGGGTCGCGGGCGAGCGGCTCGATCCCGTCGAGCTCGGCGAGGCCCTCGTCGTAGAGCGCGAACTGGCGCTCGCGCGCCGGCCGTGTGCTCGCGCGAGCTTGTCGAGCTGGACGAGCGCGATCGCGGCGAGCACGTCGGAGAGGTTCGCCTTGTAGCCGGGGACGGGGATGTCGTAGAGCGAGCCGTCGCCGCGGCGCATCAGGCGCAGGTTCCGGATCGCGTCGGCGACCTCGTCCGCGTTCGTCGCGACCAGCCCGCCCTCGCCGGCGGCGATGTTCTTCGTCGCGTAGAGCGAGAAGCAGGTCGCCGTCGGAGAGCCCGCCGAGCTTGCGGCCGCGGTAGGCGCTCTCGGCCGCGTGCGCGGCGTCCTCGACCACCGGGATCCCGAGCTCCCAGATCGGCTCGAGGTCGCACGGCTGGCCGGCGAGGTGGACGGGCATGATCGCCTTCGTCCGCTCGGTGACGGCCTCTGCGACGGCCGCCGGGTCGATGTTCAGGTCGCCCTCGCGCACGTCGACGAAGACGGGCGTCGCGCCGGTGTGGACGATCACGTTCGCGGTCGCCGGCCAGGTGATCGGCGTCGTGATCACCTCGTCGCCGGGCCCGATCCCGAGCGCGACGAGCGCGAGGTGCAGCGCGGCCGTGCCCGGAGGCGACCGCGAGCACGTGCTTCGCCTCGAGGTACTCGGCCATCCGCTCCTCGAGCAGCGCCGCCTTGGGCCCGGTCGTCAGCCAGCCGGAGCGGAGCGTCTCGGCGACGGCCTCGATCTCCTCCTCGCCGATCGCCGGCGGCTGGAAGCCGAGCGGGTCGTTCGGCGCTCATGCGACGGGCGCTCATTCGACGAGCGAAGCGTATGTTCGTCCGCCGGCCGCGCGCGAGCGCGCTCGAGCGCCGCTCGCGGCTGTCGCCGACGGCGAGCGACGCGCACCGGCGCGGTCGGGCCCGCGCCGCAGCGGCCCGAAGACCGCGCCCGGGCTGCCGGTAGACGCGCACGTCGAGCACCCCCTCGCCCGCCGCGGCCTCGTCGAGCCCGTCGACCGCGCGCAGCCGCCCCTCGGGCGGGACGAGGAAGACGACGCAGGCCGCCGCCGACGAGACTTTGTGTGTGCTGAAACACAAGCTCTCTCGCCGAGCGCGAAGTCGAGCGCGAGGTCGTTCAGGTCGACGCCGGTCACGGCCTCGGCAGAGCTCGGCGTCGTGGCCGCCGCCGAGCCGCGCCGCCAGTTCGACCACTGCGGGCCCGTCCGCGCCGATCCGGATCTGCGTGTACGTCGGCCCGTTCTGCGATCCCGAGCGCCGCCGCCGCGGCGCCGTCGCGGCCGCGATCGGACTTTGTGTTTGCGGAAACACACCGGCCAGACGTGCGCGAGCGCGACCCCGAACGCGGGCGGCTCGGCGGTGATCCGGTCGGTGACGAGCAGCGGGTGGAAGACGCCGTCGACCGAGACGCGCGTTCACCGTCACCTCGGGCCCGTCGACGTACTCCTCGACGATGTAGGTGCCGTTCCGCGACGCGGCCACGAGCGGCCTCGATCGCGCCGGCGAGCTCGTCCTCGGTGCGCACGAGCGTCGAGCCCGCGCTGGCCCTGCCGGTCGGGCGCCTTGACGACGCACGGCGCCGCGGGCTCCTCGAGCAGCGCGCGGCTGCGGCACGCCCGCCTCGGCGAACCGCTCGCGCTGGCGCGACTTCGTCGTCGCGAGCACCGCCGTCGCCGGCGTCGATCGGGTGCGGCAGCCCGAGGCGCTCGGCGACCCGCGCCGCGATCCCGACCGGCCAGTCGGCGCCGGGCGAGATCATCGCCGTCGACCCGCTCCGCCTCGGCGAGCCGGTCGACGCCGGGCTCGTCCTCGCTCGAGACGATCGCGCGCTTGTCGGCGTAGCGCGAAGCCGGGCGCGGCCGGGTCGCGGTCGACGGCGATCACGAAGAGGCCGCGCTCGCGCGCGGCGCGCGAGCAGCCCGAGCTGCGCCGGCCCGGCGCCTAGGACGAGGAGACGCTGTCGCGCGCGGTCAGAGCCCGCCACCACGCCTCGTTCTCGCGGTACCACGCGACGGTCCGCTCGAGGCCCTGCTCGAAGCTCGTCCGCGCGCGCCAGCCGGTCAGCCGCTCGAGCTTGTCGGTCGAGCCGATGTGCCGGTCGACCTGGCCGAGCCGCTCGTCGACGAAGACGACGTCCGCGTCGGCGCCGACCGCGGCGAGCACCGAGTCGGCGACGTCGCCGAACGGAGATGTCGATCCCGGTCGCGACGTTGACGACCTCGCCGGCGAGCCCGTCGATGTCGGCGGCGATGATCGCCTCGATCGCCTCGGCGTCGTCGTCGACGTAGAGCCAGTCGCGGCGACGCGTGCCCGTCGCCGTGGATCGTCAGCGGCTCGCCCGCGAGCGCCTGCGTGATGAAGCGCGGGATCACCTTCTCCGGATGCTGGCGCGGCCCGTAGTTGTTGAACGGGCGCACGATCACGATCGGCAGCCCGTAGGTGACGAAGTACGAGTACGCGAGCCGGTCGCCGCCCGCCTTCGTCGCCGCGTACGGCGAGCGCGGCTCGAGCGGATGCTCCTCGTCCATCGGCGCGTACTCGGCCGTGCCGTAGACCTCGCTCGACGAGATGAGGATGAAGCGCTCGACCGGCGTGCGGCGGATCGCGTCGAGCAGGATCTGCGTGCCCTCGACGTTCGTCGTCACGAACTCGGACGCGCCCTCCTCGATCGACTTCTCGACGTGCGACTCGGCGGCCGCGTTGACGATCACGTCGACCTCGCAGACGAGCTTCGCGACGAGCTCGGGGTCGCGGATGTCGCCGTGCACGAACGAGAGCCGCTCGTGGCTGATCACGTCGGCGAGGTTCTCGAGGTTGCCCGCGTAGGTGAGCGCGTCGAGCGAGACGACCTCGTGGTCGGTGTGCGCCAGCAGGTGGCGGATGAAGTTCGAGGAGATGAAGCCGGCGCCGCCGGTGACGAGCACGCGCTTGCTCACAGTTCCTCCGCGATCGAGTAGAGCGGCCGCCCTTCGACCTCGCGCTGGATTCTGCCTAGGTACTCCCCGACCAGCGCGAGGATGAAGCCCTGGATCCCGAGCACGAAGAGCACGGCGACGCCGCCGAGCAGCGGCCCGGGGAAGTCGGCGCGGTCGATCCAGAACCAGATCCCGTAGATCGCCGAGCGCGGTCGCGAGCAGCGTGCAGATGACGCCGAGCGCGATCCCGATCCACTGGATCGGCTGCGGCCAGAAGCCCGCGAGCACGTGCAGCGCGAGCCGAGTCAGGCGCAGCGGCGAGTAGCGCGAGCGGCCGGCGCGGGCGGCGTGGCCGACGTCGACCTCGACGACGGACGCGCCGCCGGAGAGGACGAGCGCCTTCGTGAACTTCTGCTTGCCGATCGCCGGAGCATCGGCTCGACGACGCTGCGCCGGTAGGCGTTGAAGGCGCAGCCGAAGTCGGAGATCGCGACGCCGGTGAAGCGGCGGAGCATCCCGTTGATCAGCCGCGACGGCAGCGTCCGGCCCCACGAGTCGTGCCGCGCGGCGCGCCGGCCGCTCGCGACGTCGGCGCCGGCCTCGACCGCCGCGACGAGCCGCGGGATGTCCTCGGGCTCGTTCTGGAGGTCGCCGTCCATCGTCACGACGATCTCGCCGCGGGCGCGCGCGAGGCCGGCGTGCATGGCCGGGTGCTGGCCGAAGTTGCGCTTGAAGCGGACGGCGCGGACGCGCGGGTCGGCGGCGTGCAGGCGCTCGATCGCGGCCCACGTCCCGTCGGTCGAGCCGTCGTCGACGAGGATCAGCTCGAACGGCTTCCCGTCGAGCGCCGTTACGGTGCGCCGGTAGAGCTCCTCGACCGAGCCCTGCTCGTTCAGGAGCGTGACGACGACGGAGAGCGCGGGATCGGCCATGGGGGAGGGGAGCGTATAGACGCCGTCTGGCGCGACGTGCATCGCGGGCGGGTCTGGCGCGCGCAGGCGTGCCGGATCGTCGAGGAGTCGGCGGAGACGATCGCGCTCTGGATCCCGGCGGGCTCGCCGGCGAAGGTCCCGGGCGACGGCCTGCGGATCCCCGGGGACGACTGGGAGCTGGTCGACACGGCTCCGAGGCGCGACCAGATCTGCGTCGCGCGACCCGGCCGGGCACACTCGGTCTACGTCTTCTGGACGAACGACCGGCAGCTCGACCACTGGTACGTCAACTTCGAGCAGCCGCTGCGCCGCTCGCCCGTCGGCTTCGACACGTTCGACGAGAAGCTCGACCTGATCGTCCGCGCCGACGGCAGCTACCGCTGGAAGGACGAGGACGAGCTCGAGCAGGCCGCGGCCGCAGGTCTGCTCGACGCAGACGAGGTGCGCGCCGAGGCGGCGCGCGTGCTCGAGGAGTGGCCGTTCCCGATCGGCTGGGAGGACTGGCGGCCGGATCCGTCCTGGCCGGTGCCGCAGCTGCCGCCCGGCTGGGACCGCGTGTGAGCAGGCGCGGGCCGCTCGCGGCCTTCTTCGCGTTCGGCCTCCTGTGGGGCGCGTTGGCGGCGCTCGCACCGGCCGTGCAGACGGCCGTCGGCGCCTCGAAGGGCGCGTTCGGCTTGGCGCTCCTCTTCGTCGCCGTCGGCTCGGTGCCGGCGATGCTGCTGACGGGGCGCGAGCTCGACCGGCGCGGGACGCGCATCCTGCCGTGGCTCCTCGCGGGGATGGCGGCGTCGGCCGTCCTCCCCGCGCTCGCCGGGTCGGTGCCGGCGCTCGCCGCCGGCCTGCTCGTGGTCGGCGTCTTCACCGGCGCGACCGACGTCGCGATGAACGCCGCCGTCTCGGAGCTCGAGGTACGGCAGGGCACGCGGCTGATGCAGCTCGCGCACGCGCTCTACTCGGCGGGCGTGCTCGTCGGCGCGCTCACGACGGGTCTCGCGCGCGAGCTCGGCGCCGACCGCCTCGACATCCTCGGCGCCGCTGCGATCGCGCTCCTCGCCGCGGCCGCGCTGAACCGACGGCACGAGCGCTTCGAGCCGCGTCCGTCCGCCTCGGGCAGGCCGAGGTTGAGCCGCGCCGCGATCCCGCTCGGGATCGCCTGCGCCGCCGCGTTCGTGATCGAAGGCGGGATGGAGAACTGGGGCGCGATCTTCCTCGAGCGCGACCTCGAGGCAAGCCCCGGCGTGAGCGCGCTCGCGCCGGCCGCCTACGGCGGCGCGATGATGCTCGGCCGCCTCTCGGGGCAGTGGCTCGAAAGCCGTCTCGGCGACACGGTCCTGTTCGCCGGGGCGATGGCGGTGGCGCTGGCCGGGCTCGTCGGCGCAGCGGTCGCGCCGAACGTCCCGCTGGCGATCGCGGCGTTCTTCGTCGGCGGCGCCGGCATCTCGATCGCGGCGCCGGCGCTGTTCGGCGCGGGCGGGCGGCTGGCGACGCCGGAGGAGCGTGGGAGAGCCGTCGCGACCGTGACGACGCTCGGCTACCTCGGCTTCCTCGTCGGGCCGCCGATCGTGGGCGGCCTCGCCGAGGCGATCGGCCTCCGGGCGGCGTTCGCCGCGCTCGCGCTCCTCGCCGTCGCGCTGGTCGTCGCGGCGCCCCGCCTCGGCCTTTCGGGACGTGTCCCAGGGACTGTCCCTGGGACACGTCCGGTCTAGGCGGGCCTACGCGGACTCGAGCGCGGCGACGGGAGCCTCGGCCCGCTGCTTGCCGGGGACGGCGAGCGCGACCAGGGCGCCGACGCCGACGACCGCGGCGCCGACCCAGGTCGCGGCGACGAGGCCGTCGGTGAAGATCGCCGGCGACTCGTAGCCGCCCGTGCGGGCGAAGATCGACGCCAGCACGGCGACGCCGAAGACGCCGCCGACCTCGCGGATCGCGTTCGACGCGCCGGAGGCCTTGCCCTCGTCCCGCATGCCGACGGCGCTGAGGACGATGTTGGCGACGGGCGCGAAGAACATGCCCATCCCGATCCCGGAGAGGACGAACGGGCCGATCAGGCGACGAGTAGCCGACGTCCGGCGTCGAGACCGCCGCGATCCAGCCGAGCCCGATCGCCTGCAGCGCGAGGCCGCCGGCGAGGAACGGCCGGCCGCCGATCCGGTCGGAGAGCGCGCCCGCGATCGGCGCGACGATCATCGGCATCGCCGTCCACGGCAGCACCCGCAGGCCGGCCTCGAAGGGCGAGTAGCCCTGCGCGGTCTGGAAGAACTGCGAGAGCAGGAAGATCGAGCCGAACATGCCGAAGTACATCGCGAGCGAGGCGCCGTTCGCGGCCGAGAACGCCCGGCTCGTGAAGAAGCGGAGCGGCAGCATCGGCTGCTTCGCGCGCGCCTCCCAGGCGACGAACGCCGCCAGGAGGACGACGCCGCCGACGAGCGAGCCGACGATCAGCGGGCTGCTCCAGCCGTCGCCGTTGCCGTTGCACGAGCCCCCAGACGAGGCCGAGCAGGCCGCCGCTCGCGAGCCCGAGCCCGGGCAGGTCGAGCCGCCCTGTCCGGGCCGTGGCTCTCGGTCAGGAGCCGCGACAGCGGCAGCACGGCGAGGCCGATCGGCACGTTGAGCCAGAAGATCCACTGCCACGCGATCCCGTCGACGACGGCGCCGCCGACGAGCGGGCCGGCCGCGACGGCGAGGCCGGCGATCCCCGACCAGGCGCCGAGCGCGACCCCGCGCTTCTCGGACGGGAACGCGGCGGAGAGGATCGTCAGCGTCAGCGGCGTCACGATCGCGCCGCCGATCCCCTGCACCGCGCGCGCCGCGATCAGCGCCTCCATCGAGGGCGCGAGCGCGGCCGCTGCCGATGCGGCCGTGAAGAGTCGCGAGCCCGAAGATGAACATCCGGCGGCGGCCGAAGCGGTCGCCGAGCGCGGCGCCGGTGAGGAGGAAGACGGCGAAGGTGAGCGTGTACGCGTTCACCGTCCACTCGAGCTGCTCGATCGACGCGCCGAGGTCGGTGCGGATCACGGGCAGCGCCGTCGAGACGACGAGGTTGTCGAGCACGACCATGAAGAGCGCGATCGAGGTGATCGCGAACGTCCAGACGGTTCTCGTCTTGGCTTGCATCCGATTCAACTCCTTCCTTAGTAAGTCATTACTTTCTTCGCAATCCAAAAAAAGACGGCTACTCCGGCCCGCAGCCTGCGATCAGCCGGTCGCCCCACGGGGTCGGGTCCTCGAAGAGCCGCATCGCGCCGATGACGTTCAGCAGCATCCCCTTGGCGAAGAACGTGCTCACCTCCTCGGGCGTCGCACCGGTGACGCCGCTCGATCAGCTCGACGAGGTCACGCCAGACGCGGCGGAGCTCCTCCCGGATCTCGGGATCCTCGGCGCCGGCGAAGCACTGCAGCATCAGCTGCAGCCGCTCCCGGTCCTCGATCAGGATCCGGTAGGCCTCGCCCATCGCGTCGAACGCCTCCTCGCCCGGTCTTGCCGCGCGAGGCCCGCTCGAACGCCTGGTAGACCTCCTCCATCTTCAGCCGGCTCGTCGCCAGGTAGAGCTCCTTCTTCGTCCCGAAGAGGCGGAAGAGGTACGGCTGCGAGATGCCCGGCCGCCTTCGCGATCGCGTCGGTCGACGCGCCGTGGAGGCCCTTGCGGGAGAACTCGCTCGCCGCGGCTTCGAGCACCGCCTCGCGGCGATCTCGGCCGTCTGTCTCGTCGTCGTACTCATAGGTAGTGAGTATTCACTTACAACGAGAGCTTGTCAAGCGAAACGGGCGATCCCCTCGGCGACGCGGTCGAGCTCGGCGTCGGTCAGCCGCGAGTGGAGCGGCAGCGCGAGCGCGCGCTCGAAGGCGGCGTCGGCGCCGGGGAACGAGCCCTGGTCGCGGTAGGCGGAGAGCCGCTGCAGCGCGTACGTCCCGATCTGCACCTCGATCCCCTCGGCGCGCAGCGTCGTCGAGCGCCTCGTCCTGGCGGTCGAGCCGGATCACGTACGCCTGCCAGCCGTGCACGTCGCCCTCGTCCGCGCCGGGGACGTCGACGAGGTCGCGCAGTCGCTCGGTGTAGCCGTCGGCGATCCGCGTCCGCTCCGCGAGCAGCTCGTCGAGCCGGCGCAGCTGCGGGATCCCGATCGCGCAGAGGATGTCCGCGAGCCGGTAGTTCGTCGAGGGCACGGCGATGTCGGCACCCGCGTCGAGGCCGTGGTGGCGCAGCCGCCGCAGCGGACGCGGCGAGCTCCGCGTCGTCCGTCGTGACGGCGCCGCCCTCGCCGGTGGTGACGATCTTGCGCGGGTGGAAGGAGAGGCAGCCGGCGGCGCCGAGCCCGCCGCACGGCATCCCGCGCCACTTCGCGCCGAGCGCGCCGGCCGCGTCCTCGAGCAGCAGCCACGCTCCGGCGGCACCGCGCTCTGGAGCGCCTCCCAGTCGAGCGGGCGGCCGAAGAGGTGGACGGCGAGCACGGCCTTCGTCCGCGGCGTGACGGCGTCGTAGACGCGGTCGATGTCGAGGTTGAACGTGGCCGGGTCGACGTCGACGAGCACGGGCGTCGCGCCGGCGAGCCGGACGACGTTCGCGGTCGCCGGGAACGTGTAGGCGGGCACGATCACCTCGTCGCCCGGGCCGAGCCCGAGCGCGAGCACGGCGAGGTGGAGCGCGGCGGTGCCGTACGAGACGGCGACCGCGTGCTCGACGCCGCACGCCGCGGCGACGAGCCCTTCGAACTCCTCCACCTTCGGGCCCATCGTCAGCGCGCCCGACTCGAGCACGCCGCGACCTCCGCCAGCTCCTCCTCCCCGAGCTCCGGGAAGGCTAGGCGGACGGGCTCAGTGCCTTCTCTCGATACCACGCGATCGTCTTCTCGAGGCCCTCGTCGAGGTCGACCGTCGCCTCGAAGCCGAGCACCTCGCGCGCCTTCTCGACGTTCGGGATCCGCAGCTCGACGTCGGCGTAGTGGAGCGGCTGGAAGGTGATCTCGACCTCGGCGCCGGTGAGCCGGCGGATGCGCTGGGCGAGGTCGTAGATCGTGCACCGTCGAGCGCGGGTTGCCGATGTTGAAGGTCTGGCCGAGCGCGTCGGGGTGCTCGAGGCAGGCGAGCGTCGCCCTCGACCATGTCGTCGACGTAGCACCAGGCGCGGATCTGCGAGCCGTCGCCGTGGATGACGAGGTCGCGGCCGGCGAGCGCGTTCTCGATGAAGGCGCGGATCGCGCCGCCGCCGATCTGGCCGGGGCCGAAGACGTTGAACGGGTGGACGGTGACGGCGGGGAGGCCGAGCTCGTCGTGGTAGGCGTGCGCCATGTGCTCGCCGGCGAGCTTCGAGACCGCGTACGTCCAGCGCGCCTCGCCGACCGAGCCGATCGTCGAGACCTGCCCCTCCTCGACCCTGAACGCGTGCGTGCCGAAGACCTCGCTGGTCGAGAAGTCGATGAAGCGCTCGAGGCTGTCGAGCGTCGCGACGGCGGCCTCGAGCAGGTTGTAGGTGCCGATCACGTTGACGCGCATCGTCCGCACCGGGCTCTCGAGCACGGTGTCGACGCCGGCGATCGCGGCGCAGTGGACGATGTGCGTCGCGCCCTGCGACAGCTCGCGCATCACGTCCGCGTCGAGCACGTCCGCCTGGTGCAGCGTGAAGTTCGGGTGCTCGGCGAGCGGCGTGCCCGAGAGCGCGTCGCGGTGCATGTTGTCCGCCGCGACGATCTCGTTGTCGTCGACGAGCCGGCGGGCGAGCGTCGTGCCG
Organism: uncultured Gaiellaceae bacterium; assembly: GCA_963738795.1. Lineage (GTDB taxonomy): Bacteria > Actinomycetota > Thermoleophilia > Gaiellales > Gaiellaceae > Gaiellasilicea. The sequence goes on from CAVTXQ010000006.1 coordinate 47,428, forward strand.
ATGAAGCCCGCACCGCCGGTGATGAAGATCCGCTTGCCCTTGAGCACGCGGCGAGTCTACCGGCGCGCTACCTTGTTCCAGGTCATGCGGATGACGTTGCTGATCGCAGTCCTGATCGCGGCCATCGGGTGCGGCGCGAGCCAGGGAACGGCCGGCTCGACGCCCGAGACGGAGCTGACGATCACGTTCTGGCCGGACGGCCGGGATGCCGACGAGTCGACGAAGTGGACGCTCCGCTGCAGCCCCGCAGGCGGGACGCATGCCGCGGGCGACCGCGACGTGCGCGGCGGCTGTTCGCGATGACGAATCCCTTCGCGCCGCAGCGCAAGAACCTCGTCTGCACCGACATCTTCGGCGGGCCGCAGCAGGCCGTGATCGCCGGGCGCTACAAGGGCGAGCGGATCTGGACGCGCTCGGGCTGCGGAACGGCTGCCAGATCGCACGGGCGAAGAAGCTCGCGTTCCTCGATCCCGGGCTTCTCCGCCAATCCCAATTCGTGAGGCGAGCGCTCGCGCTGACGGCGCTGATCACGCTTCTCCTGGCCGGTTGCGGCGGCGGTGCGGCGGCGACTCGTCTGCGATCGACCTGACGCTGACGCTCTGGCCCGACGGCGAGGCGGGCGACTCGATCGCGTGGACGCTCGAATGCGAGCCGGCCGGCGGCGACCATCCCGATCGAGAGGCGGCATGTGCCGCACTGACCGCCGTCGCGGACCCGTTCGGCCAGTCGCGCCGCCGGACCGCTGCGAGGAGATCCCGGGCGGCGAGGACGACATCGCCGTGCTCGAGGGCGACTTCCGCGGACGCGAGGTCGATCGAGCGGTTCACGCGCGAGAGCCCGTGCGTGTCCGGCCGCTGGGACCGGATCGCGCCGGTCTTCCCGACCGGCTTCTAGAGACGCCGGATACGATCGCGCGCGACGTGAAGACGGTCCTCTTCGTCGGCGCCGGGCGCCACCAGCGCCGCGCGATCCTGCGGGCCAAGGAGCTCGGCCTCCGCGTCGTCGCCGTCGACCGCAACCCCGAGGCGCTCGGGCTGCAGGTCGCCGACGTCGGCGAGGCCGTCGACTTCACGAACGTGGCCGCGGTCACCGAGGTCGGGCGCCGCCATGCCGTCGACGGCGTCCTCACGGTCTCCGCGGATCGCGCCGTACCGGTCGTGGCGGCCGTCGCCGAGGCGCTCGGGCTGCCGGGGATCGGCACCGAGACGGCGCACCTGATGACACACAAGATCGCGATGCGCCGCACGCTCGCCGACGCAGGCGTGTCGCAGCCGCGCTTCGCCGGCGCGCGCGACATGCAGAGCGCGCGCGCGGCGCTCGACGCCGTCGGCGTGCCGGCGGTGCTGAAGCCCGCCGACTCCGGCGGCCAGCGCGGGATCTTCTACGTCGAGTCGACGGACGAGCTCGACGGGCACGTGCATGCCGCGCTCGCCGAGTCGCCGACCGACGAGGCGATCGTCGAGAGCTTCCACGACGGGCTCGAGCTGAACGGGATCGTGATCGCGCGCGGCGGCGAGGCGTTCCCGCTGACGCTCTCCGACCGGCTGCGGCCGCCCGGGATCGGCTTCGGCGTCGGCTGGATCCACGTCTATCCCGCCTCGATCTACGCGGACGTGCTCGCCGAGGCAGAGCGGGTCGCGGTGCACGCGGTGCACGCGCTCGGCCTGCGTGACGGGATCGCCTTCCCGCAGCTGATCGTCTCCGACGACGGCTCGGTGCGGGTCGTCGAGGTGGCGGCGCGGATCCCGGGCGGCCAGATGGCCGATCTCGTCCGGCATGCCGTCGGCGTCGACCTCGTCGAGGTCGCGCTGCGGCAGGCGCTCGGCGAGGAGGCGACCGACGAGCTCGTGCTGCCGCGATTCAAGCAGCCGCTCGCGATTCGCTTCCTCACCGCCAAGCCCGGGCCGCTGCCGACGGGAAAGGTCGTCTCGATCGGCCCGCTCGAGCCGGTGCTCGCGGCCGAGGGCGTCGTCCAGGCGGACACGTACCTCCAGGTCGGCGAGACGATCCGGCCGGTCCGGCTGGACGGCGACCGGCGCGGCTACGTGATCGCGACCGCCGACACGTCGGTGGAGGCGCTGCAGCGGGCGGAGGCGGCGGCGCGACTGTTGGAGGTGGAGGTCGAGTGAGCTGCGCATTCGACCTCGACCACTACCGCGAGCTGCTCGAGGCGGCGCAGGCGGGCGGCTACCGGTTCGCGTTCTTCGAGGGCGCGCCGCGCGAGGGCGACGTGATCCTCCGCCACGACGTCGATCTCTCGCTCGATGCCGCGCTGCGGCTGGCCGAGGTCGAGGCCGACGCCGGCGCGCAAGCGACCTACTTCCTGATGACGGGCTCGGTCTTCTACAACCTCGGCTCGGAAGAGGGCGAGCGGGCGCTCGCGCGGCTGCGCGAGCTCGGCCACCGCGTCGGCCTGCACGCCGTCTACCCGCGCATCGACCTCGACGAGCGCTTCGACCCCGTCCTCGCGTGGCACAACCCCGACCCCGAGTACATGCGCGCCCCGGTCGAGGGCGCGATCAACGTGATGGAGCCGCCCTGGTTCGATCCCGAGACGTACCGCTCCGACTCGAACCAGCACTGGCGCTCCGGCTGCCCGCACGAGGAGCTGCGCGCGGGCTCGTTCCCGTGGCTGCAGCTGCTGACGCACCCCGAGATCTGGGTCTACCCCGGCACGCGGATGGGCGAGACGATGCGCGCGATGCTCGAGGAGGAGAAGGAGCGGCGTCTCGACCAGCTCGCCGCCGACCGGATCGACCTCTCGTGAGCCCTCACGCCGCTGACCGCTGCCTGCTCCCGCCCGGCGAAGCCGGGCTCCGCGGGCGGCTGACCGCGCTCGCGGCACGATGCTCTCCGGGTCTGTGCTACTCGCACTATCCCCTCCGGCCTCGCACCGCGAGCGCGGTCTCAGCGCCGTGAGGGACGTCACCGTTCTCGTCAGCGCTTCGGGCGCGCCCGGCACCGCGGCGCTGCTGCAGGGCGCTCCGCGCGAACGGCGAGCGGACGGTGCGGCTCGTCGGCACCGACATGAGCGAGCGCTCGGTCGGTCGCCACCTCTGCGACGCCTTCCACCTCGTTCCCGCCGGCTCCGACCCCGGCTTCGCGGACGCCGTGCTCGCGATCGTCGAGCGCGAGGGCGTCGACGTCGTCCTGCCGCAGTCGTCCTTCGACCTCGAAGGGCTCGCTGCGCACCGCGACCGCTTCCCGGTGCCGGTGCTCGTCTCCTCGCCGGACACGATTCACCGCTCGAACGACAAGGCGGAGACGTACGCGCTGCTGCAGCGGCTGGGCGTCCGCGGCCCCGACTTTCGGCGCGTCAACGGCGCCGCCGAGGTCGCCGCCGCCGCTACCGAGCTCGGCTATCCCGAACGGCCGGTCTGCTTCAAGCCCGTCTTCTCGTCCGGCTCGCGCGGCTTCCGCATCCTCGACCCGACCGTCGACCGCGCCCACCAGCTGCTGAACGAGCGCCCGGGGTCGGTGGCGATGCGGCTGGAGGAGGCGGTCGAGCTGCTGCCCGACGAGGGCGGCCCCGACCTGCTCGTGATGGAGCTCGCGACCGGCGGCGAGCGGACGATCGACGGGATCGCCGACGGGGAGCGCGTCGTCCTCGGCCACCCGAAGACGCGCGAGGCGATGCGCGCCGGGCTGGCGATGTACTTCGTCACGCTCGAGGACGAGGAGCTGATGGCGACCGCGGACAAGCTCGTCGAGGAGCTCGCGATCGAGTGGTTCTTCAACATCCAGCTCGTCGGCGAGCACGTGATCGAGATCAATCCGCGGATCTCGACGATCGTCTACCAGGACGACCTCAACCTGCCCTACCTCGGGGTCAAGCGCGCGCTCGGCGAGATCTCCGACGACGAGCTCGCCGCCCTCCGCAGCCGCGTCCGGCCGGGGAGGACGGCGCTCCGGTACTTCGATCAGCTCGAGTGGGACGCCTGATAGGTGCCGAACGACCACAGCCTTCCCTCGGGGTCGCGGGCCATGTAATCGCGGGAGCCGTAGTCCGTGTCGTGGAGCTCCCTCACGATCTCGGCGCCCGCGTCCTTCGCCCGGCGGTAGTGCTCGTCGATCGCCTCGACGACGACGTAGACGCCGTCATCCGTGGAGTCGTCGCGCTGCGAGCCGAACATGACGCCACCCGGCCCGTACCACAGTTCCGCGTGCGCGATCGTGCCGTCGGGGTTGCGCACGACCTCGCCCGGCTGAAAGCCGAACGCACGCTCGAGCCAGTCGACCGCGGCCGAGGCGTCGGCGTAGCCGAAGAACGGGAACACGCTTGCAGTGGCCGTCGCGGTCTCAGTCATCGCCGCTCCTTTCGTCGTTGTGAGGAGAGGCTACGACCGTAGGGACAGCGCGTCTTGGACGAATGTGACCGGCGGGTCGGCCGCCAGCTCGCCCGGCGTGCAGCGGGCGAGGCGGCGCACCTCGCGGCTCAGGTGCGACTGGTCGGAGTAACCGCAGCGGAAGGCGAGCTCGGCCCAATCTGGAGGCGAGCGGCCGAGCAGGCGCAGCAGGTGGTTGAAGCGAAAGAGGCGCGCCGTCGTCTTCGGGCCGGGCCCGACGTGCTCGCGAAACTGCGCCAGCAGGTGCTTCCGGCTGCAGCGAAGCTCACCTGCGAGCTCTTCCACCCGGATCTGGCCCGCGGTCTCCTGGAGCCGCCGCCACGCCCAGGCGACATCCGCACGGACCGGCGGACCGGCCGCCAGCCGCGCGGCGATGCTGGCTTCCACGAGGTCGAGCCGGCTCTCCCAGTCGGGCAGGTCGAAGAGCTGCTCCTCGAGGCGCTGCGCGTCCGGCCCAAAGACGTCCTCGAGCTCGACGACCCTGTCCTCGAGCTCGTGCATCGGCACTCCGAGAATGCGGCGTGCTCCGAGCGGCGTCAGGTCGACCTGGACGCAGACGGCCTTGCCGTCCGACTCCGTCACGCCGCCTGCCTCGCCCAGGCCGGAAACGAAGCTCGAACGGGGATGCGTGGCGGATCCGGGCCCGGCCGGCTCGAGCAGGCGGAAAGGCGCTCCGAAGTTCAGGATCACCGGCACGAAGACCGTCGGCAGATGCCGCTGCCGCACCGGCGCCGACAGGTGCTCCTCGTAGCCCTCGAGCGTCAGGACATGCGGCCGCAGCGCCGGGTGCGGGTTTCGGACCACGAGTCGCCAGGATCCTCCGTCCACCTCGCGCTCGATCACGCGCGTGCCGCTCACGTCCGTATTCTCGCGCCAATGGCCGCTTCCCGCGAGCTCCGCGTCACCCTCTGCCCGGTCAACACGGCCGGCGTGCCGTGGACGAACGCGGAAGCGCTGCGGCGGCGCGGCGTCGACGCGCGGCTCGTCGTCTTCGAGCGCTACCAACTCCACCCGGAGGCGGACTGGTCGCTCGACGCGCCAAGTAACAGTCTGTTGCTAAGTCGGCAGGCGAAGCAGTGGGCGGCGCTCGCGCGGCTGCTGCCGCGCACCGACGTCTTCCACTTCCACTTCGGGCTGACGCTCGTGCCGAAGCGGCTCCAGTTCCCGATCCTCCGCGCAGCGCGGAAGAAGTCGGTCATGCACTACCTCGGCTCCGACATCCGCGGCAAGACGCCCGAACAGCTCGCCTACGGCCGGCAGGCGGACGCGCAGGTCGTCGGCAGCTACGACGCGGTCCGCTGGGTGCCGGAGGCCGAGGTGATCCCGCCGGGCGTCGACCTCGCGCGAATCGCGCCGGCGCCGTCGAGTGACCGCGAGCGCCCGCTGATCGTCCACGCACCCTCCTCCCGCCGCCGCAAGGGCAGCGAGCATGTGATCGCCGCCGTCGAGGGGCTCGACGCCGACCTCGAGCTGGTCGAAGGGCTCCACCACGACGAGGCGTTCGAGCGCTACCGCGCCGCCGACATCGTCGTCGACCAGCTGAACGCCGGGTGGTACGGCCTCTTCGCGATCGAGGCGATGGCGCTCGGCAAGCCCGTCGTCACGTTCCTGCACGACGAGGCCGTCCGCCGCAGCGAGGAAGCATTCGGGATCCGCGTCCCGGTCGTCTCCGCGACCGCGGAGACGCTCCGCGAGACGCTCCGGCCGCTCGTCGTGGACGCCGCCCGCCGCCGCGAGCTCGGCGCCGCCTCGCGCGCCTATGTCGAGCGCGTGCACGACGTCGAACGGGTCGCCGACCGCCTGCTCGATCTCTACCGTCGTCTCTAGATGTCCTCGCTCGGCTTGCAGATGAAGCGGCTCGGCCGCCACTCGGCCGTGTACGGGCTCGGCGGAATCGTCTCGCGCGTGCTGGCGGTCTTCCTGCTCCCGCTCTACACGCGCTACCTCGACACGGCCGATCTCGGCGCCGTCGGCCTGATCGTCGCGCTCTCGGCCGTGGTCGTCACCGTCCTGCGGCTCGGGATCTCGTCGGCGTTCTTCCGCTTCTACTTCGACTCGAGCGATCCGGCGCAGCGGCGGCTCGTCGTCCGCACCGCGTTCTGGTTCACGCTGGCGAGCGCGACCGCCGGCCTTGCCGCCGGCGTTCTGCTCGCCGAGCCGATCGCCGACCTGCTCGGGCTCGACGACGCGAACCTCGTCCGCGCCGGCTTCGTCGGCGTCTGGGCGCAGATGAACTACGAGCAGCTGACCTCGCTCTTCCGCGCCGAGGAGCGCTCGACCGAGTTCGTGCTCGCGAGCCTCGCCAACATCGCCGTCACGATCGCGCGCCACGATCCTGCTCGTCGTCGTCTGGGAGCAGGGCGCGCTCGGCGTCATCGTCGGCAACTTCGTCGGCACGCTCACCGTCTACCTCGCCCTGCTCGCAGTGCACCGGGAGCAGCTCGGGCTCCAGTTCTCGCGGCCGCTGCTCCGGGAGATGAACCGTTTCGGGATCCCGCTCGTCCCGGCGGCGCTGGCGCTGATCGTCGTCAACTTCAGCGACCGCTTCTTCCTCGTCCACCTTGCAAGCCTGGCCGAGGTCGGGCTCTACGAGATCGGCGTCCGGATCGCCTCGGCGATGGTGCTGCTGCTGACGGCGTTCCGGATGGCCTGGCCCGCGTTCGCGTACTCGATCGAGGACGACGCCGAGGCGAAGCGCACGTACGCGTTCGTGCTCACGTACCTCGTCGCGGTCGCGTCGTGGCTCGCGCTCGCGCTCGGCCTGCTGGCGCCGTGGCTCGTACGGCTGCTGACGCAGCCGGAGTTCTACGAGGGCGAGCGCGTCGTCGCGCCGCTCGCGTTCGGCGGCGTGGCCTACGCGGCCTACATCGTGATGGCGATCGGCGTCGGCCGGACGAAGCGGACGCAGTTCAACTGGGTGATCACCGGCGTCGCCGCCGCGGTCAACGTCGTGCTCAACCTGATCCTGATCCCGCCGTACGGGATCATGGGCGCCGCGGTCGCGACCGTCGTCGCGTACGTCGTCATGTTCCTCGGAATGACCTGGTTCGCACAGCGCGTCTTCCCGACTCCGTATCAGTGGCGTCGCGTCGCGACCGCCGTCGGCGCCGCGGTGGCGCTGCTCCTGCTCGGGAGGGAGCTCGGCGGGCTCGCCGTCGCGCTCGGGCTGACGCTCGCCTACCCGCTGGCGCTGCTCGCCCTCGGCTTCTTCCTACCGGAGGAGCGGCGGACCTTGTTGCGCGCTAGCCGGCGATGAGGCCGGTGACGTACATGATCGCGATCCCGGCGAGGAAGCCGGCAACCGCGATCCCGGAGCGCAGGCCGGCCGGATCGCGCCGCATCACGTAGCGGACGACCTCGGCGACGACCTCGAAGGCGGCGCCGGCCGCAGCACCGAAGAAGAGGATCGCGAGCACGTCGTTGGCAAGGAAACCGCCGGTCCAGGCGCCGAGGATCGCCGGCGCGCCCGCGATCAGGGCGAGTCCCGCCAGCCGCCAGAGCGACGGCGACGCCCGGTCCTCCGCGGCGGGTGCAGCAATCCCGAGCCCCTCGGTGATGTTGTGGATCATGAAGCCGACGATCAGGAAGGAGCCGAGCGTCAGCTGGCCGAACGCGAACGAGGTGCCGATCGCAAGCCCTTCGCCGAAGTTGTGCACCCCGATCCCGACGGCGACGAGCGTCGCGAGCGCGAGCCCGCCGAGGGCGCCGTTGCCGGCGCGGGAGAAGCGCGCCGAGAGGAACGTCATCGTCAGGTAGCTGAGCGCGACGCCGAGCAGGACGAGCCCGGGACCTCCGAAAGCGCCGGGCACGGCCGCCTGCAGCTCGAACGCCTCGAAGAGCGCCTCGACGCCGAGGAAGGAGAGGAGGCCGGCGGTGAGCGCCATGAAGCCGGTCAGCCAGCGCTGGTCGACCCGGCGCAGGGAGGGCAGCCAGAGCAGGCCGAGCGCGACCGGGAGCACGCCGACGAGGAAGCCGATGATCGCGTAGCCGAGCGCGCTGCCGCCGCCGAAGCGCGGCGTCTCGACCGCCGCCGGAATCTCCTCGACCGTCTCGATCCCGGTCGAGCTGGTGACGCCGATGATCATCGGCTCGTCCTCGACCCAGCGGTACGGGATCACGATCGTGCTCGACCGCAGCCGGCCGAGCGTCTGCGGGCCGTCCAGCTCGAACGGGACGATCGCGTCGTCGACCGTCAGCGAGGCGATCGTGAGGTCGTCCTGCTGCGGGTTCGTGACGCGCACCCTGATCTCGCCGGGCTCGAACTCGACCCGGCGCACCTCGAACTCGTCCGGCTGGGGCGCGTTGGCGCCGATCAGGTTGACGAGCGACGAGCCGGACGCGACGAAGGCACCGACCGCAACCGCCAGCAACACGACCGGCAGCAGCGCCCAAAGGCGCCAGCCCGGCATGAGCCGCCGCGTCGCCGTCCGGGCTTCCATCAGTCGATCACGTTGAAGAAGCCCATCCAGCCGAGGTCGGTGAACTCCGTCTGGTGCGCGTGGAACATGAACCGCCCCGTGTGCGTGAAGTCGATCTCGAGCACGCCGCGCTGCCCCTGGCACTGCATCACCGTGTCCGTGTACTCCCAGTAGTCGCCGGTGCCGGTCGGCTGGTAGCGGAAGAAGTCGCCGTGCAGGTGGAACGAGTTGAGCAGGTCGAACTCAGTCAGGTTGGCGAGGTAGATCCGCACCTTCTCGGAGCGCTTGACCGTGATCGGGTACTTGGCGTAGTAAAAGCTGCGGCCGTTGACGGTGTAGAAGTTGTTGCCGCCGTCGGCGTCCGTGTCGTAGCCGTTCATCACCAGCACGAGCTCCTTCGCCGGCGGGCGCGGCTCTTTCGGGTCGATGATGAAGGCGCCGTAGAGCCCCTTGTGGATGTGCTTCTTCAGCGGCGTCGTGTGGCAGTGGTAGAGGTGCAGCCCCGCAGGCTTGGCCGGGAACTCGTAGATGAACTCCTCACCCGAGCGGACGACCTCGAAGACGCCGTCCATGTTTGCCGGATGGATGCCGTGGAAGTGGATCGAGTGCGGATGCCCGCCGGCGTTGATGAAGCGCACCCGCAGGATGTCGTCCTCGGTGGCGCGGATCACGGGGCCGGGAACGGTGCCGTTGTACGTCCAGGCGGGGAAGAAGACGCCTGGCGCGATCTCGATCTCCCGGTCGGTGGCGCGCAGCGTGTACTCGCGCACGCGGCCGGGCTGGTGCGGCAGCGCCGGCGGCGGATAGAGCAGCGCGTCGAGGTCGTTCGGGCCGCCGACGGCGGGCGCCTGGCCGCCGACCATCGCCGCGTGGCCATGTGACGCGTGGTCGTGGACATGGCCCTGCAACGTCCGCGGCGCTGCCGCCGCGTCGCCGTCGAACGCGAGCTTTCCGAGCACGGGGGCCGCCACGAGCGGGGCGGCACCGGCGAGCAGACGGCGGCGAGTGAACTTGGCCATGACCCAACCATAGCGAAATTTAGTCATGCCTAAACCCCGATCCGGGGGATCCGGCTTTATGGTCTCGGATCATGAAGCCGTCGCTGCTGGCGTCTCGGTCGCTCGGGGCCAAGGAGGTTCGGGCTCTGGCGCATCCGCTGCGGCTGCGGATGCTCGAGTCGCTCGCGGACGCGCCGGCGACGGCGTCGATGCTCGCGCGTGAGCTGGGCGAGTCGAGCGGTGCCACCAGCTATCACCTGCGGGCGCTCGCGGCCGCCGGGCTGATCATCGAGGACCTCGAGCGGCGCAAGGGCCGCGAGCGCTGGTGGAAGCGCGATCCGGAGCGCGTCGGCCTGATCTCGTCGGCGCCCGCGGAGGACCCCGAGTACGACGCCGCGGTCGCGCAGCTCGAGAGCACGATGGTCGGCCGCGACGAGGATGCGCTCCGCCGTTACGTCCACCAGCGCCGCGAGGGCGAGCACAGCGACTCGTGGCGCGAGACGGCGTTCATCGGCGGCTGGACGGTGTACGCGACCCAGAAGGAGGTGGACGAGCTCTCCGAGTTCGTCGTCCGCTGGCTGCGCGCCCGCCAGAAGCCCGACGACGCGCGCACGCCGGAGACACCGCTCGTCTACGTCACCTACCGCGCCCTGCCCCAGACGCCCACCGCGGAGTAGATGGCCGACCGCTCCTTCGCCGGGCAGCTGAGCCGCGAGAGCGAGACGTGGGTCGCCGAGGGAATCGTCTCGGCCGAGCAGGCGGCGGCGATCCGCAGCCGCTACGCGGATCAGCGGGAAGAGCGGCGCGGCAGCGCGACGACCGCGCTCGCCGTGATCGGGGCGGTTGCGGTCGGCTTCGGCGTGATCGGATTCGTCGCCGCCAACTGGGAGGAGCTGAGCCACGGCGTCCGGCTCGTGCTGCTCACGGCTGCCGTTGCCGGCTCGTACGCGGCGGGATTCCAGCTGCGCGACCGGACCGGCGGCCGGCCGCGGGTGGGCGAGGCGCTCTACCTGCTCGGGGTGCTCCTCTTCGGCGCCACGATCTTCCTCGTCGGCCAGATGTACCACGTCGAGGCGCACGACCCGCTCGGGCTCCTGCTCTGGGCCGGTGGAGCGATCGCGACCGCGCTCGTCGTCCGCTCGCGCGCGATCGCGGCTGCCGCCGTCCTCATCTTCACGGCCTGGGTCGGGTGGGAGTTCGGGCTCGCGCTCGAGGACGGCGACGTCAGTTTTGCCGGCCTGCCCGTGGTCGCGGTCTTCTACGGCGGGGCGCTCTACGGACTCGCGACCTTTGCGCAGGCACGGATTCGCGAGCACTGGTTCGCAACCAGCGGCTTCCCCGAGGCCGGCCGCGGCGTCGGGCTGCCGGTCGCGGCAGCTGGACTCTTCGTCTTCACGTTCTCAGCTGCAACAAAGGAGCTCGTGCACGCCGACGAGGAGTTGGGCGGCTTGCTCCTCGCGGCGTTCTTGGTCGTGGCCGGGCTCGCATTCGTGAGTGCAGGCGCGCTTGCGTTCTCCCGGCGGCCGAGCGGCCGCTATGAGGCGGGCATGCTGGTCGCGATGGTGGCGGCGACGCTCGCCGCCGTGCTCGTGGGAGGCAACGGCGACGCGTGGGCGGTGGTCTTCAACGTCCTCTTCGCGGCGCTGGCGCTTGGGATCATCTACACCGGCTTCCTCAGCGACGAGGCGTGGCTCGTGAACATGGGCGTCGCCTTCGTCGCCGTCGATCTCGTCGCCCGCTACTTCGACGTCTTCTGGTCGGCGCTGCCACGCTCGGTCGGGCTGATCGGCGCCGGGCTGCTCGTGCTCGGAATCGCCTACGTGCTCGAACGGCAGCGCAAGCGGCTGCTGGAGCGGATGGCCGAGTCGTGAGCAGGCGGCGCAAGCTGGCGCTGCTCGCAGTCGTCTGCGTCCAGCTGGCCGTGCCGCTCGGCATGGCCGGCCTCGCCGAGGCGGATCTCGCGTTCGGGCAGGAGATTCGCCTGCGGGCGCAGCCGGTCGACCCGCTCGACGTCTTCCGGGGCAACTACGTCGTCCTCACCTACGAGATCTCGACCTTGCCGGTGCTCGGCGATGTCCGGCGCGGCGAGCGGCTCTGCGCCCGCCTCAACGAGTCCGGCGACGAGTGGCGGGCGACCTACGCCGATCCGGGCCGGCCGTCGGGCACAGTGATCTGCGGCCGCGCCCGCGACGACGCCGCACCCGGCGAGCAGGTCGGGATCGAGTACGGAATCGAGACGTACTTCGCGAGCGCCGAGCGGGCCCGCGAGATCGAGAGCTCGATCGCCCGCGGCCAGCTCTACGTTGTCGTCGACCTCGACGACGACGGCAGCGCGAGGATCGAGCGGCTGGAAGTCGGCTAGCCGGAGCAAGCTGACTACCGCGTCTTCTCTCGCTGCCAAATGGCTGGCATTCTGAGAGCATGCGCGTTCTCGATCGCTCGCTGTCGCGGCTTCCGAGACCGATTCGGACGCTGATCGACTGGGCACTGACGCTCTCCATTGCAATCGTCGGCATCCTCATCTTCCAAGCGGAGGTGGGAAAGCCGTATCGAATCCCGTCACCGTCGATGGAGCCGACGCTTCATTGCGGCAAGCCTGTAGATGGTTGTGGGGCGCAGTTGTCCGATCGCGTGATCGCGAACCGGATCGTGTACCGGTTCCATGCGCCGGAGCGTGGCGACATCATCGTCTTCAAGGCACCGGCTGGCGTCGAGGCTGCCTGCGACGCGGGCGGGACGTTCGTCAAGCGGATCGTCGGGCTTCCGCGCGAGAAGGTCTCGATGAGAGACGGCTACGTCTTGATCAACGGAGTCCGGCTGATTGAGCCGTACCTTGCTCCCGGCTTCCGCGGCCGCGAAAGCGGGGAGTGGTCGCGCAGCCCCCGGGACGGTTACTTCGTGCTTGGGGACAACCGGGCCATGTCATGCGATTCCCGACGCTGGGGTGTCGTACCGCGCGAGAACATCATCGGCCGAGCTGACGTGCGGTACTGGCCTCCGGACCGGATCGGCGAGCCGTAGCCGAGCTGCGGACGCGCCGGAGTTCTCGGGCCGCCGCTAGGCGACGATCCGGTAGACCTGGAAGCACTCCGCGTACTCGCGGTTGACGTTGATCCCGTGCACGCGGGCGAGGTTCCAGACGTACTCGGGATTCGCGTAGCGGCGGTGCTGCTGCGACGCGTAGCGCTCGAGCGCCGCGACCTTTCGCTCCAGGTGCCGTTGCTCGAGCGCGACGTAGGCGCCGTAGGAGAAGTCGAAGTTGTTCCAGGGGATCTCGTAGCCGAGCACGGTCGTCCGCTTGAACGCGCGCAGGCCCTCCTGGGCGATCGTCTGGTGATCCTGGTGCACGTCGTGGTGCGACGGCTGGAAGACGGCGTCCGGCCGCAGCTCCTCCCAGAGCGCGACGAGCAGCTCGAGGATGTCCTGCCGGCGCTCGGGGAAGGTGCGGACGTCGAAGTCGTGCACGCGGAGCTGGTCGTCGGCGATCCCGAGCTCGGCGGTCGCCTCGCGCACCTCGCGGGCGAGCGTGTCGGGCGCGAACCCGTCCGGCAGCGAGCGGGTCGCGATCGAGAAGGCGTGGTAGTGCACCTCGACCCCGGCCTCGACGAGCCGCGCCATCGTGCCGCCGCAGCCGAACTCACCGTCGTCCGTGTGCGGCGCGAGCACGAGCACGCGCTTCCAGGCTTCGATCACCCGGTCTCCTGTTGCCGTGAGGCGCTGACGAGCGCGATCAGGCCGAGCAGCGCCCACATCGTCGGGTCCTCGAAGAGCGCGTTGTAGAAGAGGCTGTGCACGGCGATCGCGCCAAGCGTAAGCGCCGCGACGAGTGCGACGCGGCCGACAGTCGACCGGCCGCGCGCGGCGAACGCGGTCACGAGCGCGACGAGACCGAGCCAGCAGAGCAGAACGAGACCGGGCACGCCCGTCTCGGCGATCACCGTCACCGGCGTCGAGTGGGAGGCCGCCTTCTTCGGCTCCTCGCCCTTCAGGCCCGTCTTCTCCGCGAACGCGCGCTTGAAGCTGCCGGTGCCGACGCCGACGATCGGATTGTCGGCCGCGATCCGGAGGCCGTTGCCGACGAGCCCGGCGCGGTCGCTGGTGACGGAGTTGAGCCCGGCGCGCGACTCCTGCAGCAGCTCGTTGCGCACCTGCGGCGTCGCGAAGCCGACCGAGACGAGCACGACCGCGAGCGCCGCCAGCGCCGCCGCGGCTCGCCAGCGCCAGATCACCGCGGCGGCCGCGAGCGTCCCCGCGATCAGCGCCGCGAAGCTCGACTGCGAGAACGAGAAGAGCAGGCCGATCCAGACGGCGACGATCGCCACGATTCCGCCGGCGAGCCACCGCTCGCGGACGCCGAGGAGGACGAGCGCCAGCGTGGCAAGGATGGCGACGACGAGGTAGCGGCCGTAGATCGAGGGATCCCAGAAGACCGAGTTGACGCGGAAGAAGGGCGCGTAGGCGTTGTCGACCTGCAGCTTCGGGTTCCAGAAGACCTCTCGCGTCGCCCACTGGTAGAGCCCGACGCCGGCGTAGGCGAGCGCGGTCGCGATCAGGGCGCCGTAGAGGCCGAGCAGCCCGCGGCGGCTGAACGGCAGCCGTGCGAAGCCGATCGCGAGCAGGCCGAAGGGGAGCACGAACGCGGCGAGGAAGATCGCGCCCTCGCGCAGGTCGTCGGTCCAGAGCAGCGCGATTCCGGTCCACGCGACGACCGCCGCCAGCGGCCAGGCCAGCGGACCGAGCTCGCGGGAGCGCTCGTCGCCGCGCAGGAGCTGCCAGGCGAGCGCGAGCGCCAGCGCGCCGATCACCGCGTAGAGCGGGAAGAGCAGGTTCGCGTCCTCCTCGCCGATGTCCAACGGCACCCGGACCGGGATGCAGGCGAGGGTCGCGAAGGCGAGCACCCACGGTTGCCGCAGCAGCAGCCACGCGCCTGCGGCAGCGGCGACGAGCCCGCCGAGGGCGGCGACGCCGAGCATCCCGCCGCGGTTGTCCGGCGCGAGGTAGAGGCCGAGCGCTCCGGCACCCACGGCCCAGGCGACGAGGCCGGCGAGCCGGAGGTCGCGCCGCGTCGCCACGAGCAGCAGCGCGAGCCCGAGGCAGCCGAGTGGGCCGGCGAGGCGGGCGAGCTCGGTCAGCGCAACGGCTCCCGGACGAACACGGCGGCGCGCGCCGTGTGTCCGTTGGCGGAGACCGTCAGCGTGAAGCGCCCCTTCTGGAGCGGCGCGCGAAGCCGGAGCGTGCCTGGCGGCGCGAAACCGCTGCGGCCACCGAGGGTCCAGCGGACGCGCCGCGCGTCGGACGAGACGCGGACGCCGAAGCGGGTGCCGGCGGCAACCGGGATGCGGTCGCGGCCGAGCGTCACGAAGCGGACGACCACCGGGATCGCAGGCGTCCGGTCGGTCCGGTTTCCGGCCCGATCGACCGCGACCAGCTGCAGTGCGTAGATGCCCTCCTGCACCGGCCGTCCGCGCGACTTTGCGTTCCAGACGATCGTCTCCTCGGTCCGGGGAAAGAGCGTCCCCAAGCCCCGCCTCCTGCCGTTGACGACGAGCGCGCCACGGCCGGGCTCGCTGAGCGTGTAGCTGACGCTCACGTCGTCTGAGCGCCCGTCCCCGTCAGGCGAGACGACGCGCGGCTGCACGCTGACGTCCTGGAGCACCGGCGGCGTCACGTCGATCCGGATCGGATTCGGCAGCGTGATCGTCTGCCGGCCGCTGCGGACGTGGACCCGCGGCCTGTAGTCGCCCTCGGGCAGGATCTCGCCGGCGTCGTTGCGCCCATCCCACTCGATCACGACCGGCCCCTCGGGATAGTTGCGGCCGCGCTCGATCGTCCGGACGACCTCGCCCCCGTCGACGATCGAGACGTCGATTCGGCTCGACTTGCGCAGCTTGAACGCGATCCGGGCGGTTTCCTTGTCGCACTCGCAGACGGGCGAGAAGACGGGTTGCACGCGCGTGCCGAAGATCGGGCTCTTCTGGAGCTTCAGCCCCTGGGTGAGCGCGAACGCCGCGGCGGTGGCCGCGAGCAGGGCGACCACCAGCACGGTCGAGGCGATACGGGCCACTGGCGCGGGATTCTAGTTTTCGCCGCGTAGCCCGCCGTCGGGTGGCTACGCTCGGGCGATGGAGCGCGCGGCGGATCCGTACCGGGACACGACCGTGATCGACGCCCGTGCGCCGCGCTTCAACCAGGCGGTCGTCGGGCTCGTCGCGCTCGCGGCCGTGACAGTCGGCCCCTGGTGGCTGCTCGCGCTGCTCGCCGCGCAGCTCGTGATCGGGCTCACGCTCGGGCGGCGCTGGTGCCTCCCCTGCGTTACCTACTTCGAGCTCGTGCAGCCGCGCTTCGGCGAGGGGCCGCTCGAGGACTCGCGTCCGCCCCGGTTCGCGAACGTCGTCGGCGCGACCGTCCTGACCGCTGCGAGCGTCGCCTTCGCGGCGGGCGCCGAGACGGCCGGAGTCGCGTTGGGCGCCCTCGTCGCCGCGCTCGCGCTCCTCGCCGCCGTCACCGGCCTCTGCGTCGGCTGCGAGGCCTACAAGCTCGGCTACCTGCTCAGCGGCCGGAGATTCGAGTCGTGCCCGCTTCCACCGCGGCCGGAACCGGCTTCGCGGAGCCTCTGAAGAGCTTCCGCCCGCCGGCGGTCAGGAGCGCAACGGCCGCGACCGCGAGCACGACGAGGATGATGATCTCCGCGCCGGGCACCTCGGCGAGCTTCAGGCCGGCGAGCGTAAGCGTCGTGGCGAGCGCGAGCCGCAGCGAACGGTCGGGGAGGTTGACCGAGACCTGGCTGCCGAGCAACACGCCCGGGATCGAGCCGATCAGCAGCCACCCGGTGGCGTAGAGATCGACGTTGCCGGCGACGAGGTGCCCGGCACCCGCGACCCAGAGCAGCGCAGCCGCGTGGAAGATGTCCGTGCCGACCACCTTCGCGGCCGTGAGCGGGAAGACGAGTAGCATCACGAGCCCGAAGAACGTGCCGCTGCCGACCGAGGTGAGACCGACGACGAAGCCGCCGGCCATGCCGAGCGCGAGCGCGATCTGCTTGTCGCGTCGGTCGAGCAGGAAGGGCAGGTCGCTCTTCGTCCGCCCGGTCACGAACGTCTTCACGGCGAAGCCGAGGCCGCCGAGGATCAGCGCGATCCCGAGGATGATCGCCGCCGCGTCCTCGAAGCCGTCGCCGTAGCGGCGCGCGAGCCAGGTCGAGAGGGCGACGCCCACGAGCGAGAACGGCGCCGAGCCGACCAGCATCCAGAGCGTCAGCCGCGCGTGCACCGTGCCGAGCTGGCGGTGACGCACGGCGCCGAACGACTTGAAGATGGCTCCGTGGAGGATGTCGGTGCCGATCGCGACCGTTGGCTTGAAGCCGAAGAGGAAGACGAGCATCGGCGTCATCAGCGAGCCGCCGCCCATTCCGGTCATGCCGACGAGCAGGCCGACGAAGAGCCCTGCGATCGAGAGCTTCCAATCCACGCGCCGAGGGTACAGCATCTCCACTAATACAGTCGATTAGCTTGTGTTATGAAGCCTGGTAGGCTTCCGCCCGATGACGACCGCCTCTCACGACGAGGTCGCCGCGCTGGCGGCGCGCTCCGAGGAGCTCTCCGCGGAGGAGATCGTGACCGCGATGGTCGAGCGCTTCGGCGACAGGGTCTCGCTCGCCTGCTCCTTCCAGAAGGAGGAGACGGTCCTGCTCGACATGCTCTTCCGCGTCGAGCCGAAGACGCGCGTGTTCGCGATCGACACCCATTTCCTCTTCCCGGAGACGTACGAGCTCTGGCGCGAGGTCGAGCAGCGGTACGACACGAAGGTCGAGCTGTTCGAAGGCCCGACCGCGGAGGAGCTCACGGCGACCCACGGCGAGCAGCTCTGGGAGCGCAAGCCCGACCTCTATCTGGCTGTCGCCAAGGTCGAGCCGCTCGTCCGCGCGCTCGGAGACCTCGACTGCTGGATCACCGGCGTCCGCCGCGACCAGTCGCCGACACGCGCGAACGCGCCGAAGCTCGGCTGGGACGCCCAGCACGAGCTGTGGAAGGCGAACCCGCTCGCCGACTGGAGCGACGACGACTGCTGGACGTACATCCGCGAGCGCGGGCTCCCCTACAACCCGCTGCACGACCAGGGCTACTCCTCGATCGGCGACACCCACTCGACGCAGCCCGGCGCCGGCCGCGAGGGGCGCTGGGCCGACAGCGACCGAACCGAGTGCGGGCTGCATCCGAGCTGATGCAGCGAGAGCTCGTCCATCTCTCGCACCTCGACGAGCTCGAGGCGGAGGCGATTCACATCATGCGCGAGCTCGCGGCCGAGCTCGAGCGCCCCGTGCTCCTCTTCTCCGGCGGCAAGGACTCGATCGTCCTGCTCCGGCTCGCCGAGAAGGCCTTCCGCCCCGGCAAGTTTCCCTTCCCGGTCATGCACGTCGACACGGGCCACAACTTCCCCGAGGTGATCGAGTACCGCGACCGCCGGGTCGCCGAGCTCGGTGAGACGCTGCTCGTCGCGTCAGTGCAGGAGTCGATCGACAAGGGCCGCGTGGTCGAGGAGACCGGCCCGCGCGCGTCGCGGAACCAGCTGCAGACGACGACGCTGCTCGACGCGATCGAGGAGCACCGCTTCGACGCCGCGATCGGCGGCGCCCGCCGCGACGAGGAGCGCGCCCGCGCGAAGGAGCGGATCTTCAGCTTCCGCGACGACTTCGGCCAGTGGAACCCGCGCGCGCAGCGGCCGGAGCTCTGGAACCTCTACAACGCCCGCGTCCGCCGCGGCGAGCATGTCCGCGTCTTCCCGATCTCGAACTGGACCGAGCTCGACGTCTGGCAGTACGTCGCCCGCGAGCAGCTGGAGCTGCCGTCGATCTACTTCGCGCACGAGCGCGAGGTCTTCAAGCGAGACGGGATGCTCTACGCGGTCAGCGAGTTCGTCGAGCGGATGGACGGCGAGGAGCCGTTCGCGGCCTCCGTGCGCTTCCGCACCGTCGGCGACATGAGCTGCACCGGCGCGGTCGCATCGGAGGCGAAGACGCTGGAGCAGGTCGTGGACGAGATCGCGGCGACGCGGATCACCGAGCGCGGCGAGACCCGCGCCGACGACCGCGCTTCCGAGGCGGCGATGGAGGACAGGAAGCGCGTTGGCTACTTCTGAGCAGCTGCTCGCCACCGAGCTGGTCCGCCTCGTCACCGCGGGCTCGGTCGACGACGGCAAGTCGACGCTGATCGGCCGGCTCCTCTACGACACGAAGCAGATCCTCGCCGACCAGCTCGAGCACATCGAGGAGACGTCAAGGCGCCGCGGCGACGGCTACGTCAACCTCGCACTGCTGACGGACGGCCTCCGCGCCGAGCGCGAGCAGGGGATCACGATCGACGTCGCCTACCGCTCCTTCGTGACGCCGCGCCGCCGCTTCCAGCTCGCCGACGCTCCCGGGCACGTCCAGTACACGCGCAACATGGTCACCGGCGCCTCGACCGCGGACGTCGCGATCATCCTCGTCGACGCGCGCAAGGGCGTGATCGAGCAGACGCGCCGCCACTCGTACATCGCGGCGATCCTCGGGACGCCGCACGTCGTCGTCGCCGTCAACAAGATGGATCTGGCCGACTTCTCGGAGGAGCGCTTCCGCGAGATCGAGCAGGAGCTGCGCGAGACGAGCGAGCGGCTGGGGCTGCGCGACGTGCACGTGATCCCGATGTCGGCGCTGCGCGGCGACAACGTCGTCGAGCGCGGCGAGGGGATGCCCTGGTACGACGGGCCGACGCTGCTCGAGCACCTGGAGACAGTCGAGATCGCCGGCGACCGTGACCTCGACCACCGCCGCTTCCCCGTCCAGTGGGTGATCCGGCCGATCTCGGACGAGCACCACGACTACCGCGGTTATGCAGGCCAGATCGCCGGCGGCGTCTGGCGCGAGGGCGACGACGTGGTTGTCCTGCCGTCAGGACGGCGGTCGACCGTGGCGGCTGTTGAGCCCGATCGTGGCGTGCCGGGAATGTCGGTGACGATCCGCCTCGCCGACGACGTCGACGTCTCCCGCGGCGACATGCTCGCCGATCCTTCGGAGGCGCCGACGGTCGCGCGGGAGCTCGAGGCGACGGTCTGCTGGATGGCCGAGAAGCCGCTCGAGCCCCGCGCGAAGCTCGCCATCAAGCACACGACCCGCACGGTGCGCGCGATCGTCGACGAGCTCGTCTCGGTCGTCGACATCCACACGCTCGAGGATCAGCCCGGCCCGGAGCGGCTGGAGCTGAACGACATCGCGAAGGTGCGGCTGCGTCTGAGCGAGCCGCTGGCGGTCGACACTTATGCCGAGAACCGCGCCACGGGTGCCTTCATCCTGATCGACGAGTCGTCGAACGACACCGTCGCCGCCGGGATGATCGTCTCCGCGCAGGCGTAGCCGTCAGGCGACAGCACGCTGACTCAGACCATTGAGTCATCGCCTGCTGCTAGCCGCGTTCTGAAGTGCGGATTCGCGTTGGGATGACGAATCTCAACTCAAACCCGTACAAGGCCCTGCTTCCGAGTACTTCGACAAGTCGACCCGCGGTGCCGCGCTGTGCTTTGGTGCTCGGCCAAGCGCCTCCCAGGTGACGCTCGACAATGCTGCCTCGAGTGGTCAAGCTACGGGCCAGCATGGACGTCATCGAGACCGACCGGCTGCGTCTTGAGCCGCTGGACGAATCCCGGCTCGAGGAGTTCGTCTCGCTCACCGCCGACCCCGAGGTGATGCGCTGGTGGGCACCCGGCGGGGCCTTCACGCGCGAGGAGGCGGACCGCGACTTCGCAGCCTCGCTTGCGCAGTTGCACGAGGTCGGCTTCGGCCGGCGCTGGATCGTCCTCACGAAAACGGGCTCTGGCATCGGCTTCACCGAGACGAAACCCTGGAGAGACGAGATCGAACTCGGCTGGATGGTCACCCCGAGCGCGTGGGGGCACGGCTATGCCACCGAAGCGGGCTTGGCAATCCGCGACGACGCGTTCGACCGGCTCGCGCTCGAAAGCGTGATCGCCGTACCCCATCGGTCGAACGCCGCATCGCGCAGGATCATCGAGAAGCTCGGACTGGCGTTCGAGCGGGAGCTCGGCACCGACGAGTGGCCGCTGCCGATGTACCGGCTGACACGCGAAGACTGGGCGGTAGCGGCTCGATCGCGGGATACGCCTGCTGGATGACCGGGTCTCCGATTGGCACGTCCCATCCAGGAACGCTGCTCGGATCCTCCCAACGGAAGTCCGCGCTCTAGCCGCGTTCTAGTTGCTGCCGCAGCGCGTCGCGTTCGCGCCGTGCCTCGTCCCGCTCCGCCTGTACTTGGCGTACGTAGGCGTCTCGCCTGCCGAGGATGCGCCCAAGAGCCTCCTGAGCTTCAGCGTTGTCCCTAGCGCGTCCCGCACTGTCTCAGCATCTGACATTGCGCTTACGCTACCGGCACTGCATGCGTGCCGATCCGCGTGCTGGTACGGGGGAAGTGTCGGTCGCGACTCAGGGGACATTCCCGAACGCTGGCCCAAGCGACGAGGGCGCACCCGCGATAGTGTCGGCTGGTGATCGTCGCCGTCAGTGTCGATATGGAGGGGGCGTCGCAACTGCGGGGCGTGCGCGAGATCTGGGGGTGTCTCCCCGAGTATTGGGAGACAGGAAAGCCCCGGCTCGAAGCGGACGTTCAGGCCGTGTGCGAAGGCCTCCTGTCCGGCGGCGCCTCGGAGTTGGTCGTGATCGACAACCACGGTGGCAACACGGTCAATGTGTCGCCCGAGGTACTACCGCCGGGGGCGCGGCTCGAGACGTGGCGGGATTTCGATCTGCGGAGCCACGCAGTGGATGCGACGTTCCAAGTTGGCTACCACCCGCGTGGTGGTGTCGAGGGATTCCTCTCTCACACGTACATTCTCGGGCTGCGCTTGAGGCTGAGTGGGGAGCTGGTCTCGGAGAGTCACGGCCGCGCGTGGGCGTCCGGGGTCCCGCTCCTCGGCATCACGGGGAACGATCTCCACCAGCAGACGATCGGTTCTCTCTCGGAGACGCCCTTTCTCGTGGTGCAGAAGTCCCTCGGCCATAGTGCGATGCAGCCGCTCTGGAACGTCGAAGAGGGCCTGGAGGCGATCCGCGAATTCGCAGAGCGATGCATGCGTAATGCCGCCTCCGCGCCGCCGGTTCGCGCACCGAGCGACGCGCTTTTCGAAGCCAGCATGCCGCACGGTCACGAGGTCGTCGATCAGATGGCTGCTGCCGGTTGGGCTCGGACCGGCGACGTAACGTTCGAGGTCCGCCTCGACACGTGGGCGGACGCGCGCGAGCCGCTCGCGACCGCGATGAACGCTGCCCTCGCGCCGTTTCTCCCCTACTGGCTGGGCAGCTTCGACAGCGCCAAGCACGCAGCGGGGGCCGACCAGGAACGCGTCGCTCAACTGCGGCTGATCTTCGACGCCTGGGCAGAAGAGTCCCAACCAGAGTGGTGGGAGGAGCGCGCTGACCCTCTCGCGCCAGGCATCGCGCAGGCACTGGCAGCTCGCTAGTTTCACTCGAACCTCGGACCAGTCCGAGGCTGTTGGTCAACGGCCTCGGCCGTGAGACGATGGGCGCGTCATGGCGTACGCGGAGCTGCCGGGCGTAAGGCTGTACTACGAGCATGCTGGCAGCGGCGAGCCGGAGCTGCTCTTCGTCCATGGCTGGTGCTGCGACCGCACGGCTTTTCAGCCGCAGTTCGACCACTTTGGACGGACGCATGCTGTGACGGCCATCGATCTGCGGGGTTGCGGCCAAAGCGACCGTCCTGAGGAGGGGTACGAGATCGCCGACTTTGCGGACGACCTCGCGCAGTTCTGCGACGTGGTGGGGATCGAGAAGCCGGTCGTCGTCGGGCACAGCCTGGGTGGAATGATCGGCGTCGAGCTTGCGGCACGGCATCCAGACCTACCGAGCGCGCTCGTCCTCGTTGACCCAGGCCCCATCGACCCGCTCCCCGCAACCGTGAAGCTCTTCAGGTCATTCGCGGAGCAGCTGGAAGGCCCGAGCGGCGAGGACGTCCGTCGCGTCTACGTCCAGGACATGGGTGCTCGCGACGTGCAGCTGGCGCAGCGGATCACCGACGTGATGTGCGCCGTACCGTTGCCGGTCGCGACTGCCGTCATTCGCGGCGTCAACGCCTGGAACGGCGTCGGCGCGCTCGCGCTCTGCACCGTCCCGACGCTGCTGCTGCGTTCGACTCTAGGCCCGAATCCTGACGTGGTCCGCTTGCGCGCGATCAAACCCGACCTCGAAGTTGGGATTACCGTCGGTGCCGGTCACTTCCACCAGCTCGAAGTGCCCGAGCAGGTAAATGCGATGATCGAGCGCTTCCTACAGGTCGCCGCCTGACGAACAACGCCGGGCCGTAGTGCGGCGGACAACCAGCCACCCCGCGATCTCGTGATCATCAGGGACATTCGCGAACGCTGGCCCAAGCGAGCGTCACGCGGCTGGCAGCTAGCGGTCCCCGTGGTAGACCGCTTCGACGTTGTTCCCGTCCGGGTCAATGACGAACG
Source organism: uncultured Gaiellaceae bacterium (assembly GCA_963738795.1). Taxonomy (GTDB): domain Bacteria; phylum Actinomycetota; class Thermoleophilia; order Gaiellales; family Gaiellaceae; genus Gaiellasilicea. The sequence continues at coordinate 70,702 of CAVTXQ010000006.1, forward strand.
CTGCGTAATACCCGGCGTCGTAATGCGGGCGAAGACCCGGCGCGCCGTTGTCGCGGCCGCCGGCTTCGACAGCGGCGCGGTGGAACTTGTCAACGGTAGCTCGGTCGGGTGCGGCGAACGCCACATGAACGGGAGCGGCGGGTTCCCCTTCCCCGATCCAGAAATCTCCGCCGCCCTCGATGGCGAACCCAGGCCCCTGCGAGCTCTCCACTACCTTCACTCCGAACGGCTCGAGGGCCTGCTCGTAGAAGGTGCGGCTGCGCCTCACGTCACGTACTCGCAGAGCCAAGTGGTCGATGAGGGGAAGCGTCACGGCAGCGACACGCCCCTCATCTTAGTGCGCGATCCTCGGGGAACATTTCTGAACGCCGGGGCAGGTGAGCGTCTGCGAGGACGCGCGCTCAGGTCACCCAGCTGATCGTCTACCGCGCGTTCTTGGAGGCCGGCGTGTCCGGCTGGCCCGAGCACGCCTGCATCGGCTGCTCCATGGTGGCCGACCAGGTCGCGCACATCGCCCATCTCAACGGACGCGACACGACGCTTGCGTTCGCCTCGCGCGCACCGCAGCCGGACATCGAGCGCGTGAAAGCGCGGATGGGCTGGGAGATGCAGTGGTACACGATCACGGACGACTTCGACGCCGACTTCGGCGTCGACGAGTGGCACGGCACGAACGCGTTCATCCGTGAGGACGACCGCATCTTCCGCACCTACTTCATCGACGCCCGTGGCGACGAGGCGCTGGGGAGCACCTGGAGCTACCTCGACATGACCGCCCTCGGACGCCAGGAGGAGTGGGAGGACTCGCCGGAGGGCTATCCCCAGACTCCGCCGTACGAGTGGTGGATCTGGCACGACGAGCCCAAACGGACCCCGGATCGAGCAGGCCAAGTGACCGCCTGACGCGGGCAGGCGCAGACGGGTGGCTAGGCAGTGTCGGGTCGCGTGACCGCGATCAGAGTCGCCGTCATCGTCGCCACGTGCTTCTCACGGCCCTCGCTGACGGTGACGGCGTCGCCACGGCAGACGGTCAGGAGACGCCCTGAACGGACGACACGGCCACGCGCTACCAGACGCTCGCCCGCCGCCGGGGCAAGCAGGTTGATCTTGAACTCCACGGTCAGGACCTCGACGCCTGCGTCCATGCGCGTCAGGGCGGCGTAGCCGCACGCGCTGTCGGTTGCGCCTGCCACCACACCGGCGTGGAGGAAGCCGTCCTGCTGCACGAGCCGCTCGCTGAACGGCAGCGCGATGTCCACCTCACCCTCGGCGACGTGAACGAGGTCTGCCCCCAACGTCTCCATGTACGCCTGACGGGCGAAACTCTGTCGAACACGCGCCTCCGCGTCGGCGTCCATCGCGCAAGGCTGTCACACACGCGCGCCCAAAGCAGTCAGCAGACAGACGTCAAACTTCGCGCCCGGTGGCACGTCAAAGAACGTTGTGAGCGCGACGCGTCGGCGAGGCATGACCGCTGTCTGAATCACACTGGGGAGGAACGGGCCTCAAGCGGCCGCTGCTTGGGGTTCTCGGCACTCTCACCCTCGCGGCGGGGCTGATCGCACTCTTCGCCTGGAGTCCGTGGAAGGACGCCACGGAAGTCGAGTGGGTCGGCACGTACAGGGCGTGGTCCGACGGCGTCGACGCCTCACTGCAGACGGGCCTGGTCATCTCGCGAACGGAATGCGAGTCGACGTTCGACGACGACGTGGGAGAGCCGCCGCAGGAGCGGCTCCAGCCGGTCGCGGCGGCCGCGCGGCGCGGCTGCGCGGCATTGACTCCGGTCGGGTGGCGGAGCGGCAAGGCCGAGGTCGTACGTGCGCTGGTCGACGCGCACGACGACCTCCTGCCGCCGCGCCGGCGCCGCGACGTCTCCGACATCGCGGGCTCCAGCGTCGGCGTGAGGCCCGACGTCTACTGCTGGCAGCCCGCCGGCTGGGCGCCGTTCTTCGAGCAGTACGCGATCGTCCGCGGCGGTGAGGAGACATCGCTCAAGGGCATCGCCGACAATGCGAGGAACCGCATCGACCTCGACCCGGACGTCTGCGCAGCGCTCCGTTTCTATCTGCGTCGGATGCGCCCGACATCACTGAGCTACGAGAACTTCGAGATGGCGCAGGCCCTCATGGTCGTGACCCATCAGGCCGAGCACCTGAAGGAGCCGACAGCCTCCGAAGCCGAGGTCGAGTGCTCTGCCGTCCAGCACGTGCGGCCGCTCGTCCGCGCAGCCGGCTGGGACGCGGAGTACGCGACCGAGATGGCGCTTCAGGCGTGGGAACTGTCGTACCGGCAGCTGCCGCCGGCGTTCCGCAGTCCTGCGTGTCGCGACGGTGGCCCGCTCGACCGCAATCCACGGTCGAGCGCCTGGCCGTAGTGCCAAATCTGTTCCCGTTTCGCTCGATGGGGTAGAGGCGGCTCAGAGAGACCGGTGGCGAAAGGAGTGTCGAGATGGGAAAGCTGATCGCGACCACACAGGCCACGATCGACGGCGTCGTCGACCCGGTCGGCGAATGGGTGCAGGCCGACGGAGACCACGGCGACTACTCGTTCGAGCGTCAGGCGAGATCCAGCGGGCTGGTGCTCGGCCGCAAGACCTACGAAGGGCTGGCGGGGTACTGGCCGAGCCAGTCGGGCAAGTGGGCGGACATGGTCAACCCGATGCGAAAGTTCGTCGGGTCCAAGACCCTGTCCGGAGATCTCGAGTGGAACGCGACCCTGCTGGAGGGCGAACTCGAGGACTCGATCCCGAAGCTGAAAGACGAGGTCGACGGCGACCTGTTCATGCACGGGAGCGGCGAGTTCGCGTACGCGCTCGCCGAGAAGGGCTTGATCGACGAGTACGAGGTCTATCTGAACCCTCTCGTCTGGGGCAAGGGAAACGTCCACGTGCTCGGCGACAGTGGAACCGTCCGGATGGAGCTCGACGACATGAAGCGGTTCGACTCCGGAGTGGTCCTTCTCACCTACCTCCCAGCGTCCTAGAGATCGCCAGACGGCGCTGTACGCTTCGCGCATGAGCCTTCTCGATCGGATCAAGGAAATGTTCGGCGGCGGGCGCTCAGCGGCCGAGTCGGGCAACGCTGCAACCTTCGGTGCCGTTGCAGGGGGTGCGACCGACGACTCGCGCGACTCGAACGCTGACAGCGCCTCCAGCGCCTTCGACTTCGGCGGCGGCGACTCGGGCGGCGGCGGAGACTCGGGCGGCGGCAGCTAGCAGAGGGAGGTGTTCCCTTGCCGGAAACCGGATTCATCGACCACATCGGCATCGGCGTTCCGGATCTCGTCGCAGCCAAGCAGTATTACGACGAGCTCATGTCCGTCCTCGGGCTCCGGGAGTGGTTCGAGACGGGTCCCGGAGGACCGCTCAACTACGGGCCCGACGGTGCTCTTGGCACGCAACTCTTCTTCTACCAGGCAGACGAAGCGGGCACCTACTCACGCGGCCAGACGGGCTTTCATCACCTCGCGTTCCTGGTCGCGAGCCGCGCGGTCGTTCGAGAAGCACACCAGTGGGCGCGGGCACGCGATGCCGTCATCCTGGACGAGCCCAGCGAGTTCCCCCAGTACGGGCCGCACTGTTACGCGACCTACTGGCTCGATCCGCATGGATTCAAGCTCGAGGCGGTCTGCCACACGCCCGACGAGAGCTAGTCAGTAGCATCGCGGCGTGCGCGAGTTGCGTCCGGGTCTGTTAGACGCCTCTGCGCTGGGCGACTCTCACCGCCACAGCGAGCGCGCCGACGATGAGCAGGATGCCCAGGAGCGCGAGGCCCGGCGCGTCAACCGCTTCCCCGTGCATGGCGGCGGTGACGCCGAGTGCGACGACGGGGAGCGCGGCGGCGAGGATGGCGAAGTACGACTTCATCTGTCTCCTTTCCGGTTGTGATACCTTGCAGATCTATGCATAGCACAGCGAGCCATAGGCGCGGTCAGTGCACATCGACAAGGATCTGATCGCGGCCTCCGCGACGCCGCTGGTGCTCGCGATGCTGGCGGAGGGCGAGAGCTACGGGTACGCGATCCTGAAGCGGGTCCGCGCCCTCTCCGGCGGCGAGTTCGAGTGGACCGACGGGATGCTCTACCCACTGCTCCATCGCCTCAGCCGGCTCGGGTACGTGACGACGGAGTGGCGGACGCCACCGGAAGGGCGTCGCCGCAGGTACTACGCGCTCACCGACGAGGGACGAGTGGCGCTCGCGGAGCAGCAACGGCAGTGGGCGGCAGTCACGCGCGCGCTCAGAGACGTCTGGCCCGGCTCCGGCGTGGTGCTGGCGTCCGCCGGCGAGGCATAACCGTGGAGACGCTCGAGTCCCAGATCGCAGAGTGGCGGGCGTACGTCGCAAGCGCACCCGGCGTCAACGGCACCGACGTCGACGAGCTGGAGGATCATCTCCGCCACCAGATCGCCGAGCTGAACGCGGCCGGCCTCACTGCCGACGAGGGGTTCCTGATCGCGGTGAAGCGGCTTGGGGACGTCGACGGCCTCTCCCGCGAGTTCGCGCGCGAGCACAGCGGCCGGCTCTGGAAACAGCTCCTCCTGAGCAGTGAGGACGAGCCGGCGGTCCGGGCCGGCGACTGGATCGAGACGCTCGCCTTCGCCGTCGCCGCGGCCGTCGTGATCCAGATTGCACGCCTGGCTGCCGACGTCCCACACGAGGAACCAAGCTGGTTCGCGCGGAACATCGGTCTGTTCGTGTTGCCGTTCCTGGCCGGGTACTTCGCCCGCCGACGGCAGCTCGACCCGCGCGGATGGGCGCTGACGGCGCTGCCGTTCGTCCTCGCTGCGCTCGTGGTCAACCTCTACCCGTGGGACGCGGACTCCGACACCGAGATCCTCGTCGCGATCCACCTCCCCGTCGTCCTGTGGTTCGTGGTCGCCTACCCGTACATGGGCGGCACGCTCCGATCGCACGAGCGGCGCATGGACTACGTCCGCTTCACAGGCGAATGGTTCATCTACTACGTGCTGATCGCGCTCGGCGGCGGCGTGCTCATGGGGCTGACCGCCGCGATCCTCGAGCCCACGGGCGTCGACGTCGACCGGATCGCCGAGTGGGTGCTGCCGTCAGGAGCGGCGGGTGCCGTGATCGTGGCCGCGTGGCTCGTCGAATCGAAGCAACGGGTCGTGGAGAACATGGCGCCGGTGCTGACGATGCTCTTCACACCGCTGTTCGCGGTGATGTTGGCCGGCGCCGCCGTCGTCTACGCCGCGACCGGTCTCGGCGGCGCGTTCGATCGCGATCTGGTCAGCGTCCTCGATGCCCTGCTGCTGGTCGTTCTCGCGCTCGTCCTCTACGGGATGTCCGCACGTGACCCGTCGACGGCGCCGGGATGGATGGACGGCATCCAGCTGGTCGCCGTCGTCAGCGCCCTCGTGCTCGACGTGATCGTCCTCGGCGCGATGATCGCTCGCATCGGCGAGCTCGGGTTCACCCCGAACCGAACGGCAGCGCTCGGCCTCAACCTCGTCCTCCTCGTCAACCTGGCCGGCGCCGCCTGGCTCTCAGCCCAGTTCCTCAGGCGTCGCACCCGGCTCCACCGGCTCGAGCGGTGGCAGACCACCTATCTCCCCGTGTTCGCCGTCTGGGCCGCCACGGTCGTGGTTCTCCTGCCGCCGCTGTTCGCCTTCGACTGATCGGATCGACCCGTGGCCCGCCTGATCTACTCGACAATCGGTTCGCTCGACGGCTACATCGCGGACGCGGCCGGCAAGTTCGACTGGGCCGCCCCCGACGAGGAGGTTCACACGTTCGTCAACGACCTCAGTCGGTCGGTCGGCACGTATCTGCTCGGACGCCGGATGTACGAGGTGCTGGCGTACTGGGACGATCCGCCGGCTCTCGACGAGCAGCCGTCGTTCGCGCAGGAGTTCGCGGAGATCTGGCAGGCGGCGGACAAAGTCGTCTACTCGAGGACACTCGAGACGGCGCGGACTGCCCGGACGCGGATCGAGCGCGACTTCGACGCCGACGCCGTCCGGGAGCTGAAAGCCCGGTCGGATCACGATCTCGCGGTCGGCGGCCCCGAGCTCGCTGCCCAGGCGATCAGGGCCGGGCTGGTCGACGACTACCAGCTCTTCGTCGTGCCGGTCGTCGTGGGAGCCGGCACGCGGGCCCTGCCGCTGGATGTCCGCATCGAGCTCGAACTGGTGGACGAGCGCCGGTTCCGCAACGGCACCGTGTTTCTTCACTACCGCACGCGATAGTGGATGCGGGTCGCCTCCGGCGTGCCGACCACTAAGCCATACTTCTGTCATGGCCACCGGCCTCGCAGTCGGCGGCGACGTCGAGCAGGCTCTGGAGGGCGTCGGCGTCCCGAGCTACGTCCTCGACACAACGGGAATCGTCCGTTGGATCAATCCGGCGGCCGAGCGGCTCGTCGGCGACGTTCGCGGTCGCCACTTCAGCTCCGTCGTCGCGCCCGAGGACAGCCGGCGCGCCCGCGAGCTGTTCACGCGGAAGGTGCTCGGCACCTCCGCGGCCACAGACGCGCCCGCCGTGTTGCTCTCGACCGCCGGGAAGCGGGTGGCGGTGGAGATCAGCGCTGTGCCGCTCAAGAACGGTGAGCAGGTGGTCGGCGTCTTCGGGCTGTTGGACGAACGCCCTGACGACAGGCCCATCCTGCCGCAGCCGCATCTCACCCCTCGTCAGGTGGAGGTGCTTCGCCTTCTGGAGCAGGGCCGATCGACGAAGCAGATCGCTGCCGAGCTCCACCTGAGCACCGAAACAGTCAGAAACCACATCCGCCGCCTCTTTCGAGCTCTCGGCGTCAACTCTCGACTCGAAGCCGTCGCCGCCGCCCGGAGCGCCACACCCGACTGATCGACGAACGCCGCTGGACCCAAGTGGGTCTAGCGACGGCGCCTCGGCCGTCCGTACCGTCCTCGCATCGAACCCGCGGCAGCCTGCCGCTGGGTAACGGGTACCCGAAAGGACTCTGAGCATGTTGAAGAAAAGGCGTTTCACGCCGGCGATGATCGTTGCGATGATCGCGCTCGCCGTCGCGCTGAGCGGGACGGCGGTTGCCGGCACCGCGAAGCTGATCACCGGCAGTCAGATCGCGAACGGCGCGATCAAGCTCGCACACATCAATTCGAGCGCCAAGGCGGCGCTCAAGGGCAAGACCGGCGCGACCGGCCCGCAGGGGCCTGCCGGCCCCCAGGGTGTCCAGGGGCCGGTCGGCCCGCAGGGCGTCACCGGCGCGAAGGGCGACACGGGTGCGACCGGCGCCTCCGGTGCCAAGGGCGACAAGGGCGACACGGGTGCAACGGTGCTCCCGGCGCCAAGGGCGACAAGGGTGAGAAGGGCGACAAGGGCGACTCCGCTTTCGGCTCGTTCGCCTACACGCTCGAGCACAGCGACTCCGGCACGTGCGACGGCCCCGTCGGCAGCGACCGCGGCGAGATCTGCGGCCGACGACCTCGGCTCACGCCACTAGTCGTGATCATGACGCTGTCCGCGTGCCGACGGCGTTCGTGTCAACGGGTCACGACGGCAGTACTGAAGCGTGCTAGGGCAACCGGTTCACGGTTCGGAGGTCGGTGACGCACTTCACCGGCAGACAAGACCGGACGGCGACGCCACCACGACGCTGTGTCGAGGGTGAGGACGAGTTCACGACCGCCGTCGAAGGCAGCTTCAGCGGCTCCCAGACGGTGATGGTCAACCCAAGCACCGGGATCGGCGGCTTCGACCCGTCCCGCCAGAGCTCACTCGCCGTGCCGATGCTCGTTCCGTAGACGCGTCAGACGCCGCGCGCGTCGAGACGGCTGGAAGTACGTCTCGTTGGCCGCATCACAGCTATGGAGACGTTGTCAGGCGCGTCCGCGAGCTTGGCAATCTACCGCTCAGCAGAGTGCCCGAGGCGTGCCACTCGAAGGTGACCGTCCACCGCCAGGCCCACGACTCTCCTTCGGCCACTCGGCTGACGGCCCGCTGCCGACCGGAGGCTCAAGACGGCGTAGCGGCTTCCTCGGCCGTAGATGTGCCCATGCGATCCGCTCCTCCTTCCGACGATGCGCTGCGCAGTCGCAGCCCACCGCTTGCTGAGCCAGCGGGCTCGCCCGGTGCAGTACGGTCCCCGCATGGCCGACTCCGTTCCCGAGGCGCAGCTGACGAAGACCGAGCTCGGGCTCGTGGCCGAGGGCGACGGCTGGTTCGTGCTCAACGCCCGCGACGCGACCTGGATCACCAGCGACGACCGCGGGCAGGACACCGACTTCGAAGGGAAGCAGGAGTTTCATCAGCTCGGCTTCCGCATCCAGGTTCTCGGGCCTGGCCAGCACGGCCTGTACCACGGCGAGAGCGGCCAGGAGGACTTCCTCGTCGTCTCCGGCGAGTGCATCCTCGTGATCGAAGGCGAGGAGCGCCGCCTGAAGGCGTGGGACTTCGTCCACTGCCCGCCCTGGACGCGGCACACCTTCGTCGGTGCCGGTGACGGGCCGTGCGCGATCGTCATGGTCGGTAGCCGTGCCGGGGGCTTCGAGGTCGTGTACGCGGTTGACGAGGTAGCGGCGAAATACGGCGCGAGCGTGCCCGAGGAGACGTCGAAGCCGGATGACGCCTACACGCACTTCGGGCCCGAGGAGCGGTCGGCATACCGCGACGGGTGGCTGGCCTAGCGCATCAAGCCTGCTCGTAGGGCTTGTAGCGGTGGTGGAGCAGAATCGCGTTGCCGTCGGGGTCGCGGATCCCCGCCCCGTGGCAGACGCCGGAGTCCCACATCTCGTTCACCTGCAGGCCGGCCGCCTCCAACAGTGCCTTCGCCTCGGCGACGTCGGGGACGCGGAACGCGAGCGTGCCGGGCGGTAGCGGCGCGAACTCGTAGTCGTGGGTGTGCGGCGTCATCACCGCGAGCGTGACGTTGCCGGCCTCGTACTCGACCCAGTCGTCACCGGGCGAGTTCGGGTTCCTCCGGAGGCCCAGCACCTCGCCGTAGAAGTGGTTCGCCCGAGCCATGTCCGTCACAGGGACACGGATGTAGTCGACTCGCTGGACGTCGATCATGGAGACTCAACCCTATGCCTCCGGAGGGACGGTTGCAGCAGACCGAGCACGGGCTCGTCCCGGACGCCGAAGGCTGGTTCGTCCTCAACCTGCGCGACGCCGAGTGGCGGCACGCCGACGGCCGCGGCGCCGTCTGCGTCGCGGTCGACGACTTCGAGAGCGAGCGCCGCGACGTGCAGTTCGGCGTCAACCCGTTCGTGCTCAGGCCCGGCGAGTCGATGGGCATGTACCACTGGGAGGCCGACCAGGAGGCCTTCCTCGTCGTCTCGGGCGAGGCGGTCCTGATCGTCGAGGGCGAGGAGCGCCCGCTCCGCAGGTGGGACTTCTTCCACTGCCCGCCGCAGACGCGGCACGTGATCGTCGGCGCCGGCAGCGGACCGTGCGTCGTGATCGCGGTCGGCGCCCGCGAACGGGACGAGCTCGGCTTCCCCGCCGACAAGGTCGCGAAGCGCCACGGCGCGAGCGTCGAGAGGAGACGACCGACGGTGACGTCGCGTACGCCGACGTCCCGCCGCGCGAGCCGACCGCATACCGCGACGGCTGGCTGCCCGACTAGCCGACGTTGGCGGACGAACGCGTGCTCACGCTGCGCGAGCTGAACCGCGCGACGCTGGCGCGGCAGCTGCTGCTCGAGCGCAAGCGGCTCTCGGCGACGGCCGTGATCGAGCGGCTGGTCGGGCTGCAGGCGCAGTGGCCGCCTGCGCCGTATCTCGGTATCTGGACGCGGGCGACCAGCTTTCGCCGCGAGACGCTCGAGCGCGAGCTCGCACGTGGGGCCGTGATCAAGGCGACGGTGATGCGACAGACGCTGCATCTCGTCACGCCGCGCGACTACGCGCTCCTCCGCGCGGCAATGAGCGAGACGAACTTCCCGTGGGAGACGGCAACGGCGAAGCGGCTCGCACCATGGGTGCGGGGGCTCGCCGCGGACGGACCCGTGACGTCAGCGGAAGGGGTCGCGGAGCTCGAGCGCGAGCACGGGCTCACCGGCATCGACGCCCGTCGCGCCTGGCGGGCGGCGCGCGTACGCGCGCATGTCCTGCACCATCACGAAACCGCGCTCTGGCGCGCGCGCCCCGAGGGCCGGTACGTCGCGATCCCCGAGCCGGAGCCGCACGTCCCGGTCGTGGCGCGCGCCGAGATGGTTCGCCGCTACCTCGCTGCGTTCGGCCCGTCCTCGCGCCGCGACATCAGCGCGTGGTCGATGATGCACGTGCCCGAGCTCCAGCGCGCGCTCGATCTGCTCGAGCCGCTGCGCCGGTTCCGCGACGAGCACGACCGCGAGCTCCTCGACGTCCCGCGCGCGCCGCTGCCGGACGCCGACACCCCCGCCCCGGTCCGCTTCCTGCCGAAGTGGGACAACGTGCTGCTCGCCTGGGCGGACCGGACGCGTGTGCTCCCGGAGGCCTACCGGAAGACCGTGATCCGGATGAACGGCGACGTCGCGCAGACGTTCCTCGTCGACGGCTTCGTCGCCGGAATCTGGCGGGCCGAGGGAGGGCGCGTCGTGGCCGAGCCGTTCGAGTCGCTGTCGCGGCAGCACCGTCGCGAGGTCGAGAACGAGGCCGCCCGCCTGGAAGCCTTCCTCGCCGTCTGAGTTCAGGCCCGCGTCGCGTCGAGATGCTGCAGCAGCTCGTGCGCCGCCAGCTCGATCTCCTTGTGGCGCCACTCGGCCGCCCGGTACTGGCACGCGATCAGGCCCATCCGGTGCACCCGTCTGAAGTCGCCGTAGACGAACGCGTAGCGCGCCTTCGTCTCGTCGGCCGCGCCTTCGGTGAGTCCGAGGTGCCAGCCGGCGTAATCGTCCCACGAGTGCGACTCCAGGAAGGCGTTCTCATCGTCGGCCGCCGGCTGGACGTCGCCCCAGACGCTGTCGAGCACGTACTGGTGGGCGTCGATGAGCCGACGTGCTTGCGCAACCGCCGCTCGATTGAGCGAGTACGACGCCATGCGCCGCATTCTGACACTCGCCTCCGGCCTTCCTAGTCAGGCTCGGCGTAAGCCGCGGCGACGCTCTTCGGCACCACCATCGACCACGCGTCGATCACGAGCTCGCGCATCTCCCGCTCGTCGAGCTCGGCCAACCGGACGACCGCCCAGTTGTAGCGCAGGTCGGAGTCGCGCGGGAGCATGAACTTGTGCGGCTCCGTCTCGACGAGCGCGTCGCGCCACTCCTTTGGGAAGGCGAAGCCGAGCAGCGTCTCGTCACGCGAGAACGCGAGGTAGACGATCTGGCCGACGCGGAACTTGACGCGGCCGCGCACGAACGCCTCGTACGACCGCGGCAGCGTCAACGCGACCGCGCGGACGTCGTCGATCGTGACCACGAACGTCAGCGTAGACTCGCCGGAGCATGCCCGGCGCGTACGTGCATCTGCCGCAGGAGGCCGAGCTCCGCTGGATGGGCGAGACGTCCACCTACTTCCTCGCCGACGGCGAGCGAACCGGAGGCGCCTTCGCGCTCGTCGACGAGACGGCGAAGCGCGGCGACACCGTGCCGCTCCACCGGCACGACGCGGACATGGAGTCCTTCTACGTGCTCGAGGGGGAGGTGACGCTCTTCGTCGGCGAGGGGCCAGGAGTCCGCGCCGGCGCCGGCTCGTTCGCGCACGTGCCCGGCGGCACCGTCCACGGCTTCCGGATCGAGTCCGAGACGGCGCGCTATCTGATCCTGACGACGCCGCAGCACGGCGAGTTCTACCGCGCGATCACGCTGCCGGCGCAGTCGGATGGCTCACCGCCGGCGGAGCCGATCCAGCGCCCGCAGATCAAGCAGGCGTCGCAGCAGTACAAGATCGAGTTCGTCGGGCCACTGCCCGACGACAGCTGAAGGTGCCCGGCGAAGACGGCTACTTCGGCGAGCGCGTCGCGGCGAGGTACGACGAGTCCTCGCGCGAGATGTTCGATCCGGCGGTCGTCGACCCCGTCGTCGACCTACTCGTCCAGCTCGCCGGCGGCGGGCGCGCGCTCGAGCTCGGGATCGGGACGGGCCGGATCGCCGTGCCGCTCGCGCAGCGCGGCGTGCCCGTGCACGGGATCGAGCTGTCGAACGCGATGGCCGCGAGGCTGCGCGCGAAGCCCGGCAGCGGGAACATCGGCGTCACGATCGGCGACTTCGCAACGACCACCGTGGACGGGACGTTCACGGTCGCGTACCTCGTCTTCAACACGATCATGAACCTGACGACGCAGGCCGGGCAGGTCGCGTGCTTCCGCAACGTCGCCGCGCACCTCGAGCCCGGCGGCTGCTTCCTGATCGAGGTCGGCGTCCCGGAGCTGCGGCGGCTCCCGCCGGGCGAGACCCTCCGCGCTTTCCATCTCAGCGACACGCACTGGGGAATCGACGAGTTCGACGTCGCGAACCAAGGACTCGTCTCCCATCACCTCACGCTCGTCGACGGCCGGGCCGAGCGCAACTCGGTCCCGTTCCGCTACGTCTGGCCGGCCGAGCTCGACCTGATGGCGGAGCTCGCCGGGATGCGGCTGCGCGACCGCTGGAGCGGGTGGCAGCGGGAGCCGTTCACGAGCGAGAGCCGCAAGCACGTCTCAGTCTGGCAGCGGTCCGGCTAGACGAGGCGGTGCCACCGGAAACCGCTCGTCGATCGCGGCCATCGTCAGCCACGCCGCGACGGCCGCCAGCGCGGCCGCAGGCACCGCTTCGACGCCGGCCGTCCCGACAAGGAGGCCGGCGAAGAGGATCGAGGCGAAGAGAAGGCGCGTCATCGCCGCGGTGCCGGCCGCCGTGCCAACCGCTACGGCGAGCGTCGGCGAAATGTCGAATGCGATCACAGCGAGCGTCGCGACCGCGACGCCGAGAAAGATCGCCGGGAACACCGGCCCGCCGCGGAAGCCGCAGCCGAGGCAGACGGCGTACGCGAGCGCCTTCGCCACGAGCAGCACCAGCACGATCCTGCTCGAGTCCTCCGACACCAGGCCGGGGATCGACGCCTGGCCAGAGAACAGGACATCCTGCGAGCTTGCTCCGAGCCCGTCGGCCAGGAGCGCCAGGATGCCGACGGCCAAGGCGCCGCCCAGGAGGAGCGGTGCGACGCCGAATCGCCGCCGGCCGGGACCCGCGATCCGCGTCGCGAAGCGCCGGACCGTCTCGGCGAGGAGCGCCATCGCCACGCCGACACCCACCGCGAGCACCAGGTCGCGGAGGTGGACACCGTCATAGGCGGGCAGTCCGGGAACGGAGAGCGCTGTCGCTGTCGAGGCCGCCCCAGTCGCCGAGCCCGATGAAGATCAGATACCCGATCGACGCCGCGACCAGCCCTGGCACGAGCACCGGGATCAGCGAGGCGCCGAGTCCGACGCCGGCCTCGAGGAGGAGCATCCCCGCGACGAGCGGCCCGCCGAACAGGGCCGAGATCGCCGAGAACGAGCCCGCGGTCGAGAGCACCTTCTCCTCGGCCGCGTCGCCACGGGCGAACCGCGCTGCTGCGACGCCGACGACCGAGCCGAGTGCGATCAGCGGCGCCTCCGGCCCGAGGACGGCGCCGAACGCGAGCGTCCCGAGCGCCGCAAGGGCGATCCCGGGGGCGTACGCGATCGGCGTCGGCTCGACGGTGATGCCCACCAGCGGCTCGTGCCCGCCGTCTCCCGGGAGCAGCCGGCGCGCGGCGAGGACGACGCAGGCGCCCACGACCGGGAGGCCGAGCACGAGATACCAGGGCGGGCCGGTTGCGTCGAGGCGCTCGGGCAGGTCGTGCCAGAGCCAGTGCTCGAGCTCGTGGACGAGCGCGATGAAGACCGCGGCGACCAGCGCCGCCGGGATGCCAACGAGGGCGCCGAGGGTCACAAGGCGACGAACCCTGTGGCTCGAGCCGACAGTGGGCGTGGCGAGCGAGCTCAAGGCACGAGCCCGCGCGCCGCCCAGGCGCTCGCGGTCAACACGAACGGCGGCTCGGGGAACTGCTCGCGGCAGCGCTCCCGTAGCTCGGCCTGCCGCTCCGGGTCGAGCCCGGCCGCGTAGGCGCCGGCGGGCCCGACGCCAAGCGTGAACGGCTCCCACCAGTCCTCGAAGGTCGGGTGCTCGATGCTGACCGAGTGAGACGTCTCCTCGACCTCGCGCAACCCGGCCGCCTCGAACAGCTCCGTCAGATGTCCCGCGCGGGCACCCGCCAGCGCCGATTCGTCCATGACGTGGTCGTCGAGCTGGTGCGCCGCATTCCAGAACGGGCTCAGCGGCGCCCGCCCGCCGGCGAGGTCCCAGACGCAAGCGGCGACGACACCGCCGCTGCGCGTGACCCGCGCCATCTCGACGAGGCCGGCGACCGGATCCGTCATGAAGTGGACGACGAGCTGTGCGAGCGCGGCGTCGAACGAGTCGTCCGCGAACGGCAGCTGCTCAGCCGGCGCCAGCTCGACCGTGACGCCTGGATGCCGCTCGCGGGCTGCTGCGACGAACGGCTCGGACGGGTCGACGGCCGTCACCGCCTCCGGGCCGAGCAGGCGGACGAGCTCCGTCGTCAGCGCCCCCGGACCGCAGCCGACGTCGAGCACGCGTTGGCCGTGTGCGACCCCGGCCAGCGCCGCGAGCTGCGGCGCGAGCTGCACCGAGTAGCGGCCCATGAACCGGTCGTAGGAGTCGGCGGCGACCGCGAACGTCACCGGGACACCCTATGCCGGTAGCGTCCTGCAAGTGTCCGACCTGGGAAGCCGAGCTCGACGCGCTCGCGGCGGAGACCGCGTTCTCCGGCGTCGTCCGCGTCGATCGCGGCGAGCGACGCTCGAGCTGGCGAAGGCGTACGGCCTCGCACATCGCGGCTACGAGATCCCGAACGAGCTCGACACCCGCTTCGGGACCGCGAGTGCCACGAAGGGCCTGACCGCGCTCGCGGTCGTCAGCCTGATCGAGGAGGGACGGCTCGAGCCGGCGACGACCGCCCGCTCGGTCCTCGGCAGCGACCTGCCGCTGATCGACGACCGCGTCACCGTCGAACAGCTGCTCGCGCACCGCTCGGGAATCGGCGACTACCTCGACGAGGAGGTCGAGTACGACCCGAACGACTACGTGCTGACGGTCTCCGGCGCACGAGCTCGCGGCGACGGAGGACTACCTCGCCGTGCTCGACGGACACCCGACCAAGTTCGCGCCCGACGAGCGCTTCGGCTACTGCAACGGCGGCTACGTCGTCCTGGCGCTGATCGCCGAGCGGGCGAGCGGGACGCCGTTCCACGAGCTCGTGCGCGAGCGCGTCTGCGAGCCGGCGGGGATGCACGACACGGCGTTCCTGCGCTCCGACGAGCTGCCCGGGCGCACCGCGATCGGCTATCTCGACCTCGACGGGGCGTCACGCAGCAACGTCTTCCACCTGCCCGTCCGCGGGACCGGCGACGGCGGCATCTACACGACCGCGGCGGACGTCGGGCGGCTGTGGGGCGCGCTCTTCGCCGGCCGGATCGTCTCGACCGACTGGGTCGGCGAGATGGTGCGGCCGCGCAGCGACGTGCCGGAGGAGTCGATGCGCTACGGGCTCGGCTTCTGGCTGCACGCGTCGACCGACGCGGTGCTGCTCGTCGGCGGCGACGCCGGCGTTTCCTTCTACAGCGTCCACGACCCCACCTCGAGCCTCACGTACACGGTGCTGTCGAACACGACGCGCGGTGCCTGGCCGATCGCGCGCATGCTCAACGAGCGACTGGATTAGAGTCGCTCGAGTGTCGGCGTTCATCATCACGCGGATCCAGACGGGCGACTACGACGCGTGGCGCCCGATGTTCGACCAGGACCGGCCGCAGGCGCGCGAGAAGGCGACGGTGCAGCGCGTGCTCCGCAGCGTCGGCGATCCGAACGAGGTCTTCGTCTACCTCGAGTTCGCGTCGGTCGAGGATGCCGAGGAGGCGCGCCGCCGGCTCGTCGACTCGGGCGTGCTCGACCGTTTCGCGGACGTGCACGGGCCGAACGTGCTCGAAGAAGCCTCGCCGGGCTAGCGGCCGACCGCAAGGCGCGGCTCGAGGCCGAGGAAAGCGCCGATCCGCTCGGCTTCCTCCGCGACACCTGCGCGTTCGGTGCGGTTGAGCGTGCGGGCCGGCACGACCGTCAGCTCGATCCGCTTCGCCGTCTTCTTGCGGCTCCAGATCCCGGCCGCGAGCCCGTCGATGACGAGGAACGGCGTGCCGGCCGGGCCTTCGTAGCGGCCCTTGCCGTGCGCCTTGACCTGCTCGCGCACCTCGGGCGGCACCAGGTGCTCGCGCTCGCGGAAGCCCATCACGTACGGGTCGTACTCCGGCAGCAGCCGGACGGAGCCGCGCCCGGGCGCCAGTGGCACCTCGGGCAGCTCGACGTCGACTTTCGCCGCCAGCCACTCGCGCAGCTGCCTGAGACCCACCGGCGCGTAGGTGGTCGCGTAACGCCGTGCGACCTCCCGCAGCGCATCCTCCGGCTCCCACGCGCGCTGTGGCCCGAGCCACTCCTCGACGTGGACGAACGTCACCTTCGCCCCCTCGGGCGGGCCGAAGCAGAGTAGCCCGGCCGTGGCCGCATCGGCGAGATGGAAGCCCCAGCCCGATGTGAGCTCGTCGCGCGGCGCCGTGCGCCACGCGCTCGAGGACGGCGTCCGCGAGCTGCTCGCGCATCCACGGCCCGCCGCGCAGCGCCTCGCCGATCGCCGGAACGAGATCCACGCGGCCGGGCGTCCTCGACGGCCCGCCGCGCCGCCGTCCAGAGCGAGAGCTCGTCCGACGGGTGGATGTGCAGCGTCCCGCGGGTCGTCCACGTCTTTGCGAGCAGGCGCCGCTCCCAGAGCGCCGCGCGCACATCCGCCTGCGTGATCCCGTCGACGCGCGCCGCGAGCTGCAGCTCGGCCGAGCCCATCACCTGCGCGTGGATGCCGCAGACGTCCCGCACGACCTCGACGAGACGTTCGGCCGGTGCGCGGGCGGCGAGATGGGAGCGCGCCACGCGCGACGCCCGCACCTCGTCCCAGTTCACGCCGGGAGCAGCTGCTTCAGCGTGTCGCCGCGGAGGCCGCGCCGGAGCGTCTCGAGCGGGATCACCTCGTCGGGCGGGATGTTGCCGAGGTTGACCGCGGGCCCGAACTCCTTCACGAACCAGGCCTGCGCGGCTTTGCTCGGCGCCTCGAAGACGACGTTCTCGAGCCCAACCGCTGCCGCGATCTCGCTGATCAGCTCGGTGCGCATGCCGCCGCCCGAGTCGAAGATGCCTGCGGTCCCGCCCTCGCGCGCCTCGGTGATCACCTTCCAGGCGCCGGCATCGAGCTCCTCCTGGAGCCAGCGCTTCCAGTCGTCGGCGTCGTACTCCACCGACGAGTCCTTGGAGCCGACCTCGGAGAGGACGGTGAAGTCGCGCGCGAAGTCGGCGATCAGCTCCAGCTTGCGCTCACGCGGGATTTCGACGGTGCCGTCCGAGATCTCGACGTGCGTCAGACCGAGCTCACCGAGCCAGCGCTTGTAGTCCTCGAGCCGGTCCTTGACGTAGACGACCTCGAAGAAGGTGCCGCCGATCACGACCGGCTTCTCGCGGAGCACCTCGAGCTTGCGCTCCAGGTTCTTGTGACCGCCGCCGTGCCCCAGCCGAGCTTGACGATCGAGATCAGCGGCCCGGAGACCTCCAGCACGTCCTCCCACGCCCGCGGGCCGAGGCCCTTGTCGATCACGTGGGTCAAGCCGCCGTGCGGCTCAAAGTCGAGCAAAAAGCTCCTTCAGCTTCTCCTGCGCCTGCGTCTGGACGTCGTGGTAGAGCGAGTTGCCGTGGGCGTCGATGCCGACGGTGAGCGGGCCGAAGTCCTTGACCCGGAACTTCCAGAGGCACTCCGGCATCAGCTCTTCCCACATCACCTCCTCGATCTCCTCGATCTGGGTCGTCTCGAGCGCAGCCGCACCGCCGACGATCGCGAAATAGACCATCCCCAGGCGCTGCATCGGCTCGATCGCGTCGTCGGGGAAGCCGCCCTTGCCGCAGATCGCGCGGACGCCGTACTGGGCGCCGAGCGGCTCGGTGAAGCGCACCATGCGCGCGCTGGTCGTCGTGCCGATGCAGACCTTCTCGTACTTGCCGTTGTCGAGCTTGCGAACACCCGGCGCGGTGTGGAGCAGGAACGCCCCCGAGAGGTCCATCGGCGGCTCGACGCCCTGGTCGAAGATCCGGATCTGCGTCCGGTCGCGGATGCCGATGATGTGGCCCTGGACGGTGACCTCGTCGCCCGCTCGCAGCTTCAGGATCTCCTGGGGGTCGGTGATCGGGAAGGTGACGGTGTGGTTCGTCATCAGAACTCCCGGTCGTAGTCGAGGTTGCCCTGCGCGTCGACGTGCACCGACGCACGCCGCGCCGCCCAGCACTGGTAGTTGACCGCGACCGGGTTCAGCGTCATGTGCGTGTCGGCGTGCTCGATGTGGCACTGGAGCACGGTCACGTCGCCGCCGAGCCCCATCGGGCCGATGCCCGTCTCGTTGAGCAGGCCGTAGAGCTCGTCCTCGAGCTGGGCGACGAGCGGGTCGGGGTTGCGCGTGCCGACGGGCCGCGTGATCGCCTCCTTGGCGAGGTACATCGCGTAGTCGGCGGTGCCGCCGATGCCGACGCCGACGATCCCGGGCGGGCACGGCTTGCCGCCGGCGCCGACGATCGACTCGAGCACGAACTGCTTGATCCCCTTCACGCCGTCGGCGGGGACGCACATCTTCAGGAAGCTCATGTTCTCGGAGCCGGAGCCCTTCGGGACGCACTTGACGTCGAGCCCGTCCCAGTCGGGAATGAACTCCCAGTGCACGATCGGCAGCCGGTGGCCGATGTTCGGGCCGGTGTTCTCGCGCGTCAGCGTGTGCACCGCGTTCGAGCGGAGTGGATGCTCGACGGTCGCGCGTGCGGTGCCGTCGCGGAGCGCCTCGTAGATCCGGGTCGGGTGGAGCGGGAAGTGCTCGCCGACGCGGCAGGTGTAGACGGCGATGCCCGTGTCCTGGCAGACGAGGTTCTTCTCCTCGTCGGCGATGTTGACGTTCCGGTGGATCGTCTGGAGCACGCGCTGGCCGGTGACCGACGTCTCGCGATCCTTCGCGGCCGCGAGTGCGTCGCGCAGGTCCTGGGGGATGTCCTTCAGCGCCCAGACGTAGAGATGCGCCGCGGCGTCCTCGACCGCGTGCTGGAGATCGGTACCTGTGAGAGTGCTCATGCGCTCGCTTTCTCTGCGGCGGCCCTGCCGGCCCGCCGTCCGAATACAACACATTCCAGCAGGGAGTTGCCCATCATGCGGTTCTTGCCGTGCGTGCCGCCGGCGATCTCGCCGCAGGCGTAGAGGCCCTCGAGCGTCGTCTGGGCGTCCGTGTCGATCGTCAGGCCGCCGTTCTGGTAGTGGAGCACGGGGTAGGTGAGGATCGGCTGCTCGAGCGGGTCGATCCCCGCGCCCCGGTAGCGGCGGAGCATGTACGGGAGCGAGATCTCGGCGTCCTCGGGCGTGATCCGGGTCGTGTCGAGGTAGACGGCGGGGCGGCCGTCCTCGGTCTCGACGCCCTTGCCGCGCTCGACCTCGTCGAAGATCGCCTGGCTGACGACGTCGCGCGGGCCGAGCGAGTCGGTGAACTCCTCGCGGTCGGCGTTCAGGAGCACGGCGCCGTAGGCGCGCGTCGTCTCGGGAATCGAGTAGCCCTGCATCGTGTCGGGCCACGCGCCCCCGTTCGGGTGGTACTGGAGCTCGTCGAGGTCGCGTGACTCGGCGCCGAGTCCGAGCGCGATCCGCGTCACCTCACCGGTGGCGTTCGGATGGTTCGTCGAGAGCTCGCCGCGCTCCTCGGCGACCCGGAAGCAGCGGCCGCCCGCGGCGAGGATCACCGTCGCGGCCTCGAGCTCGTGCTCGCCGCAGGTCGCGCGCCAGCCGTTCTCGCGCGGTGCGAGCTCGGTCAGCGGGCTGTTCGCGAAGAGCGTCCCGCCGCCCGCCTCGAACGCGTCGCGGAGCGCCTTCGTGATCGCGTGGCCTGTGCGGTCGCCGACCTGGAGCAGGCGCTTCGCCGACGCGCCGCCGCAGCGGGCGAGGCGGTAGCCGCCGTTCTCGCGCGTGAACTCGACGCCCAGCTCCTCCAGCCAGTGGATCGCGCTCTGCGCGTCTCCGGTGAGGATCTCGACGAGCCGCATGTCGGCGCTGTCGTGCGAGCTCTTGAAGATGTCGGCGCCGTGCTGTTCGGGCGAGTCGTCGTCACCGAACGAGGCCTGGATCCCTCCCTGCGCCTTGGCGGAGTTGCAGGCCTGGATCGAGCCCTTGGTCGCGAGGCCGACGCGCGCGCCGGAGCGCTCTGCGGAGACGGCGGCCGAGAGCCCGGAGGCGCCGCTGCCGATCACGAGCACGTCGAAGGAGTGCCGGTCGCTCACCCCGGCAGGATACCCGACGGGCTAATGCATTGCATTAGCGGACGTTATTCATCTTATTCATCAACCACGCGCGTCCCAGAAGGCCGGTGCTGAGTGCTTGTGATCCTGTAACACAATCCTCTCAACCCCAGCAACCATGCGGGCTGGCGGGGTTTGTGTTACAGGAACACAAGCTCACCAGATCGAGCGGATCAGGGACTCCGCGTCGGCCGGCGTGACCTCGCGCGGGTTCGCCTTCGCGCCCGGGCGGGCTGCGGCGGACTCGGCCACCTCGGCCGCCGCGTCCTCGGGGATGCCGAGGTCGCGGAGGCGCTCGAAGCCGCCGAGGCGCGCGAGCTCCTCGACCCGCGCGGCCGGATCGTCGGTTCCGAGCGCGGCGCCGAAGCGCGCGATCGCCTCCCCGGCCACCGGCTCGTTGAAGCGGAGCGCCGCCGGCAGCGTGAGCGCGTTCAGCGCCCCGTGCGGCGCGCCGTAGCGCCCACCCAGAGCCTGCGCGAGCGCGTGGCCGAGCGCGAGCATCGAGCCGCCGAGGGCCGCGCCGGCGTGGCACGCCCCGCGGAGAAGGCCCGTCCGCGCCCCGAGGTCGTCCGGCCGCCCGACGACCTGCGGCAGCCACTCGCCGATCAGCCGCGCGCCCTCGAGCGCGTCGCGGTCGCTCTCGTCGGTCCGCTCGCGGACGTAGAGCGCCTCGGCGCAGTGGGCGAGCGCGTTCAGCGACGTGCCGACGGTCTCCGGGATCGGCAGGCCGAGCGTCAGCTTCGGCTCGTAGACGATTCCGTGCAGGTTCGCGCCCGCGCCGCCGCCGCGCATCCGACGGTCGGGATCGCGGACGCCGAAGAACGACGTCCACTCGGCGCCCGAGTACGTCGTCGGGACCGAGACGAGCGGCAGCCCGCTCGCAGCCGACGCGGCCTTGCCGGTGTCGATCGCGCTGCCGCCGCCGATCGCGACGATCGTGTCGACGCCGTCGGGCACCTCGATCCGGTGCGACGGCACCTCCTCCCAGCGGTCTGCGGCGTCCAGCACGTCGCGCCAGCGCGGGCTCGCGACGACGAGCGGCCGCTCGCCGGCGAGCGCCGGCAGCTCCTCGATCCCCCAGCGGACGATCACTCCGCGAGCTTCGCGCGGGCGAACTCGACGAACGCGTCGGCGGCGCGCGTCGGCGTCCGGCCGGAAGCGCGCGCGAGCGAGATCTCGCGCCGCGCGTCGAGCCCCTCCACCTTCGCCGCGGTCAGCGATCCGGCCGCGAGCTCCGGCTCGACCGCCGAGCGCGAGATGAACGTGACGCCGTAGCCGGCCTGGACGGCGCTCCGCACCGACTCCTGCAGCCCCAGCTCGAGCCGGACGTCGAGATCGCGCAGCCGCGAACCGATCGCGCGCAGCTCGTCCTCGACGATCTGGCGGACGCCGGCGCCTTCCTGCATCACGATCAGGCTCTCGCCGCGCAGCTCGTCGAGCGTCACCGTGCGGCCGGCGAACGCGTGGCCGGGCGGGCACGCCAGGATCACCTCGTCGTCGAAGAACGGCTCGAACGTGACCGCACGATGCCGCCGCGACGCACCGACGATCCCGAGCTCGAGCTCGCGCGCGGCGACGCGCTCGACGACCGCCTGCGTGTCGGCGACAGTCAGGGCGATCCGGACGCCCGGGTGCTCGCGCTGGAACTCGCAGAGGAGGAGCGGCACGACGATCGCCGCCGGGCCTGTCGAGGCGCCGATCTGCAGCTCGCCCGTCAGCTCGCCCTCGCCCTCGCCGGCGATCTCGTCGAGGATCTGGCCCTCGAGCGTCAGCAGGCGCTGCGCGCCGCGATAGAGCCGCAGCCCGGCCTCGGTCGGCTCGACGCGGCGGCCGGAGCGGTCGAGCAGCTGCGTCCCGAGCCGCTTCTCGAGCGCGCGCACCTGCAGCGAGACGGCGGGCTGGGTGACACCGAGACGCTCGGCCGCCTGCGAGAAGCTTCGGCGCTCGACGACGGCGCAGAACGCCGCCAGCTGACGCGTGTCCATAAGGACAACTTATCGAGACCGATCGCCACGAGCTCGCGCAGCGCCGCGACGCAACCGGCGTCGAAGAGGCGGCCGTCGTGTCCACTCCCGATCAGACAGCTCCGGACCGCGTGCCCGGGCGGCTGCCCTTCGGTGATGTCGAGCGCGTAGGAGAGCGCCGAGATCACCTCGGACATGCGCAGCTGCTGGGAGGCGACCGCCATGGTCGTTCCGTCGTCGGCAGGGGCATAGGCTTGAGCGTCCGATGCGCGTCTGGATCGACATCACGAACTCGCCGCACGTGCCGTTCTTCCGGCCGCTGATCCGGCTGCTCGCCGAGGACGGGCACGAGGTCGAGGTGACGGCGCGCGAGTTCGCGCAGACGCTCGAGCTGCTGGAGCGGAACGGGATCGAGCATCGGGTCGTCGGCCCGGCACACGGGGGCGGCGGCGTGATCGGAAAGGCGCGGGCGATGGCGGGGCGGCTGCCGGCGCTGCGCCGCTTTGCGAAGGGCCGCCGCTTCGACCTCGCGCTCGCGCACGGCTCGCACGAGGTGATGCTCGCCGCGCGGAGCCTCGGGATCCCCGGCGCGACGGCGCACGACTACGAGTTCGCGACGCTGCAGCACCAGCTCGGCCTCCGCGCCGCGACGCGCGTGGTCTTCCCCGACGCCGTCCCGCCGGAGCGCCTGAAGCGGCTCGGGGCGGCGCCGCCGAAGCTCGTCCAGTACGCCGGGCTCGAGGAGGAGTACTACCTCGCCGACTTCGAGCCCGACCCCACCGTGCTCGATGGGATCGACCCGGCGAGGGTGCTCGTCGTCGTCCGGACCCCGCCCGACGTCTCGCTCTACCACCGGCACGAGAACCCGCTCTTCGCCCGGGTGCTCGAACGGCTGGGGCGGGACGAGACCGTGCACGCGGTCGTCCTGCCGCGCACCGCCGAGCAGCGCAGCGCAATCCGTGGCCTCGCGCTGCCGTCGCTGCACGTCGCCGAGCACGCGGTCGACGCTCAGAGCCTCGTCGCGCTCGCCGATCTCGTCGTCTCGGCCGGCGGCACGATGAACCGCGAGGCGGTGGCGCTCGGCACGCCCGTCTACACGACCTTCGCGGGCAGGCTCGGCGCCGTCGACGAGGCGTTGATCCGGGAGGGCCGATTGCGCCCGCTCACGGACCCGGAGCAGCTCGAGCTGCAGAAGCGCGAGCCGGCCGAGGCCGCGCGTGTGCGACGCGACCCACGCGTGCTGCTCGACCTGCTCCTGGGCTGATCACGACGGCGGCACTGGTTCGATTTACGGCGACGTGGTAGGACCCACCAGACGTTCACATTTCAGGGGAGAAGGGGGAATTGCGGATGAAGACTTCACGCAAGATCCTGCTCGCGGTCCTCGCGATCGGGCTCGCCACGTTCGTTGCGGCCACGGCGGCCAACAGCCGCAGCGGCCCGGGCTTCAAGACCGCTCAGGGGCCGATGATCGACCCGGTCGCCGACGGCGTCTCGTACGAGCCGATCATCTCGGTCGGCGACACGCTCGGCGGCGGCTACATGTTCGAGTCGATCCCGGACGGGATCTCGTTCTCCAGGAACGGCAACGGCACCGTCGACCTCTACGTCAACCACGAGACCTCGACGGTCCCGTTCCCGTACACCTTCAACCGCGACGACCGGGACGGGGACGGGCTTCAACGACTTCACGAACTCGCTCGTCAGCCAGCTGCGGCTGCACCAGCGGTCGGGCGGCGTCCTCAGCGGCTCGTACGCGATCACGTCGGATCAGAACTTCCAGCGCTTCTGCTCGAACTTCCTCGCCACGAAGGAGCACGGCTTCGATCGTCCGCTGCTGCTCACGAACGAGGAGGGCATCGACTGGGTGAACCGGGCCGGCAAGGCCTGGCCGACCACGATCGGCTCGCCGGCGGCGCGGCAGATCGGCGCGGCGGTCGCAGTCGACGAGCGGAACGGCGCGGTCAGGCCGATCTGGGGCATGGGCCGGCACAACCACGAGAACAGCGTCGCCATCCCGGGCTACGGTCATCCGGTCGTGCTCTCCGGCGACGACTCGTTCGTCACGACTCCGGCGCAGTCGCAGCTCTACTCGTACATCGCCGACG
The DNA here is from genome assembly GCA_963738795.1 of uncultured Gaiellaceae bacterium. Lineage (GTDB taxonomy): Bacteria > Actinomycetota > Thermoleophilia > Gaiellales > Gaiellaceae > Gaiellasilicea. The sequence goes on from CAVTXQ010000006.1 coordinate 95,117, forward strand.
ACTCCCGTGCGGTCTGGAACGACGAGGGCGACCTGTGGGCGTTCGTGGCCGACGGAGTCGACAACTACTTCGACTTCCCGTTCGGCTCGAGCATGAGCGTCACGGGCAAGTTCGTGAAGGTCCCCAAGCAGATCGCGACGGGACGGAAGCCGGACGGCACCGACCTGATGGCGGCCGACGTGGGCGTATCCGCCGCCGCCGGCCACCGGCTGGCAGACCGACGCCAGGACGGGCGCGCCGATCGACGGGCCGCAGTGGATGCTCGAGCACTGGGGCGACACGCAGGCGCAGCGGGTGTTCGAGTTCGTTCGCGTCGAGGACATCGCCTACGACAGACGGCCGGGGATGCAGAACGTCGTCTACGTCGTCGACAGCGGCCGGGGCACGGCGGAGCCGCGCCTCCGGGACTGCCGTCGCCGCAGCCCAACCGCTCGACGAACGGTCGCGTCTGGAAGCTCGTGCTCGACAAGAACGACCCGACGAAGGTGACGAGCTTCTCGATCCTGATCGAGGGCGACGACGCGCCGGTGAAGGCGCCGAACGAGATCCACCAGCCTGACAACATCGAGTCGACGCTCGGGAGCCTGCTGATCACCGAGGATCCGGGCTCGAGCCAGCAGTTCCCGCCCGGGTCGGACGTTCCCGGCGCGCCGAACTTCGACCGCGGGCGACGACGGCACGGATCTGGCAGTACGACCTCGCGACCGGCGACGAAGCGGGTCGTCGCGAAGGTGAACCAGTCCGCGGACGAGAGCCCGGTCGACGAGGACGCGAATCCGAGCCGCGGCAACCTCGGCGCCTGGGAGTCGAGCGGCATCATCGACGCCTCGAGCATCTTCGGCCCCGGCGCGTTCCTGGTCGACGTCCAGGCGGGTACGTTCGTGATCGACGAGGAAGTGCGGCAGGAGGGTCCCGACACGCTCACGTACCAGCGTGACGGCGGGCAGCTCGGGCTGCTGCGGATCACCGATACCGGCCCGATCGCTCCCGTCTTCGGAGGCTAGACCGACTCGGGGGCGGGCGTCGCGGCGGTCGCGGCGCCCGCCTCGCGGGTCTCGGGCGCGCCGTTCGGCTCGCTGACGATCGCGGCCAGGCGGCCGACGAGCTCGAGCGTGTCGCCCGTCTCGACGAGCCGCTCCAGCTCGTCGAGCTTGCCCTCGAGCCAGGCGCGCTCGACCGGCGAGACGTCGAGCGCGACGATCTTCGGGTGCGTCGTCGGCTTCCACGTCTCGCCCTCGGCGAAGAGCTCCTCGTGGATCTTCTCGCCCGGGCGGGCGCCGATGAAGGTGATCTGGACGTCGCGGTCGGGCTCCTTGCCGGAGAGCCGGATCATGTTCCGCGCCAGGTCGACGATCCGGATCGGCTCGCCCATGTCGAGCACCATGATCCGGCCGCGGCCGCCGATCGCGCCGGCCTGGATCACGAGCGCCACCGCCTCCGGGATCGTCATGAAGAAGCGCGTCATCTCGGCGTCGGTGACCGTCACCGGGCCGCCGCGCTCGATCTGGCGGCGGAAGAGCGGGATCACGCTGCCGGCCGAGTTGAGCACGTTGCCGAAGCGGACGGCGACGAACTTCGTCGGCACGTCGTCGCGCTCGCCGTGCGAGCCGACGATCCACTCGCAGAGCGTCTTCGTCTGGCCGTAGACGCTGTACGGGTTCAGCGCCTTGTCGGTCGAGATGAGGACGAAGCGCTCGACGCCGTTGGCGATCGCGACGTCGGCGACGTTCCTCGTCCCGAGGACGTTGTTCGCCACCGACACGAGCGGGTTCGCCTCCATCAGCGGCACGTGCTTGTAGGCGGCCGCGTGAAAGACGACGTCGGGGCGGTAGCGCTCGAAGACCTCGCCCAGCCGGCGGCGGTCGCGCACGTCGGCGAGCACGGGCACGCAGGCGCTGAAGCGGCGCTCGTCGACGAGCTCGCGCTCGATCTCGAAGAGCGAGCTCTCGGCCTGGTCGACCATCACGATCCGCGTCGGCTCGGCGCGGGCGAGCTGGCGGCAGAGCTCGGAGCCGATCGAGCCGCCGGCGCCGGTGACGAGCACGGTCTTGTCCTTGACGTAGGAGGCGATCGCGTCGAGGTCGACCTCGACCGGCTCGCGGCCGAGCAGGTCCTCCACCTCGACCGGCCGCACCTGCCGCGCGAGGTCGAGGTCGCCGGCGATCAGCTCGTTCAGCCCCGGCAGCGTCTTCACCGGCACGTTCTCCGCGCGGGCCATCTCGACGATCCGCGCGCGCTGCTCGCCCGAGGCGGACGGGATCGCGATCAGCAGCTCGTCGGGCCGCCGGTCGCGCAGCAGGTGCGGCAGCTCGTCGCTCGTGCCGAGCACGCGGATCCCGTGCAGGCGCATGTTCTTCTTGCGCGGGTCGTCGTCGACGAGGCCGATCGGCGTGTAGCCGAGGTCGGGCGTGCGCAGGATCTCCTTCAGCATCAGCTGGGCGGCGTCGCCGGCGCCGACGACGATCACCTCCTTGCCGCGCGCGACGATCGAGCGGCTCTGCGGGCGCTCGATGATCGTCCGCGCGAGCATCCGCGAGCCGGCGACGAGCGCCAGCGTCAGCAGGCCGTCGATCACCCAGACCGTGCGCGGCACCTCGGCGGCGTGGACGTCGAAGAAGCTGAAGACGAGGAAGGTGACGAGGCTCGCCGCGACGACGCCGCGCGCCGCGCCCCACATGTCGCGCGTCGAGACGTAGCGCCACCAGCGGTTGTAGAAGCCGAAGAGCGCGAAGATCGAGAGCTTGATCGCGGCGACGAGGCCGAGGATCTGCCAGGAGACGTAGTACTCGTAGTAGACCGGCAGGTCGGTGTCGAAGCGGAGCCGGAAGGCGAGGAACCAGGCCGCGACGACGATCGCGAGGTCGGCCGCGAGCTGCGGCAGCCGGTGTCGGTTGATCGGCGTCCTCACGCGAGCGGACGCGACGCCGACGGCGTCCAGGACCGTCGAGACGACGCGCTCCTGCACCTCCGCGCCGATCCCGCCCCAGAGCGGCAGCGCGAGGTTCTCGGCGGCGGCCTTCTCGGTCTCCGGCAGCGAGCCGCGCTCCCAGCCGAGGTGGCGCATCGCCGGCTGGAGGTGGAGCGGCGTCACGTAGTACGCGGCGGACGCGATCTCGCGCTCGGCGAGCGCGGCGGCGATCCGGTCGCGCTCGGGCGTGCGGACGACGTACATGTGGTAGACGTGGCCGGGCGCGTCGGCCGGCAGCTCGACCGCGTCGCCGAGGCCGAGCTCGGCGTAGCGCGCGGCGCCTTCCCGCCGCGAGGCGTTCCAGCCGTCGAGGTGCGGCAGCGAGATGCGCAGGAACGCGGCCTGGAGCGCGTCCAGCCGCGAGTTCGTCCCGATCAGCTCGAACGTCTTCTTGTCGCGCGAGCCGTGGAAGCGGAGCATCCGGATCCGCTCCGCGACCTCGTCGTCGGTCGCGGCGACGAGGCCGCCGTCGCCGAGCGCGAAGAGGTTCTTGGTCGGGAAGAAGCTGAAGGTGGAGGCGACGCCGGTGGTCGCGATGCCCTCGGCGCCGAAGGCCTGGGCGGCGTCCTCGAGCAGCGGCAGGCCGAAGGCGGCGAGCTCGGCGAGCGGCGCCGGCCGGCCGAAGAGGTGGACGGGCACGATCGCCTTCGTGCGCGGGCCGATCCGGCGCTCGACGTCCTCGGGATCGAGGTTCAGCGAGACAGGGTCGATGTCGGCGAAGACCGGAGTCGCGCCGACCCGCGCGATCGCCTCGGCGGTCGCGTAGAAGGTGAAGGAGGGGCAGATCACCTCGTCGCCGGCACCGACGCCCATCGCCTCGAGCGCGAGCACGAGCGCGTCCGTGCCGTTCGCGACCCCGATCGCGTGCGGGACGCCGAGGTACGCGGCGGCCTCCTCCTCGAACGCCTGCACCTCGGGGCCGAAGATGAAGCGGCCCGACTCGACGACGCGCTCGAACGCCTCCCGGAACTCCGGAATCAGGGGCGCGTACTGCGCCTTGACGTCGACGAGATCGATCTTCACGGCCGGAAGAGTCTAGCGGGGCTCTGTTGCGGGCCTACCGCGCCTGCGGACGTACTTCCACGCCAGCCACACGGCCCCTGCAATCAGCAGCGCCAGCACCGCGTAGTCGACGTAGTGGAACGCGTGGTGGAAGTCCTCCCACTGGCTGCCGAGCGCCCAGCCGATGCCGGCGAGGCCGAAGCACCAGATCGCGGAGCCGAGGAACGTGAGGACGACGTAGCGGCGGAACGGCGCCTCGAAGACGCCTGCCGGGATCGAGACGAACGAGCGGACAAGCGGCGTCAGCCGGCCGAGGAAGACGGCCCAGTCCTCCCAGCGCTCGAACCAGCGCTCCGCCTTCTCGAGCTTCTCCTCGTTCAGGTGCAGCCAGCGGCCGTGCCGCTCGAGGAACGGCCGGCCGCCGTGCAGGCCGAGCCACCAGCCGCCGATCGCGCCGAGCGTGTAGCCGATCGTCCCGGCGAGGGCGACCGCGAGGAACGCCGGGAAGCCCGACTCGATCGTCCAGCCGAAGAGCATCACGTCCTGACCGGCGAAGGCACCCGCCGCGACGGCGCCGCCGTAGACCATCACCGGCTCGCTCGCCGCCGGGAAGACGGCGTCGATCAGCATCAGCAGGAAGACGGCGTAGAGGCCGTAGTCGCCGACGACGGTCGTGAGGAGATCGGTGATCTCCGAGAGGATCGACGCGACCGGCACGCGCAGAGGTTAGCCGGAGGTCTTGGGCTTCTTCTTCGGCAGCGGCGCCGCGCGGATGACGCGGAACGCCGGCGAGACGAGCTCGACGGCGCCGAGCTCGTTCGTGGCGCGGAAGCGGACGACGTACATGCCGCCGTAGACGAGGAACCTGCCGCCGCGGGTCGTCCCCCGCCAGCTGGCCGCGAAGCGCCCGGCCGGGAGGCGGCGGACGGCGATCGTCGCCACCTTGACGCCGGTCTTCGTCTCGACCGTCGCGGTCACGCGGGCCGCGCGCGTCAGCGTCACGCCGGCCGCGATCGTCTGCTTGCCGCGCACGCGGACGACGAGCGAGCGGCGCGAGAGCCTCGCGAAGCCGAGCGTGTTGTTGACGGTGAACTTCTGGCTCGTGGTCGACGTGCGGCCGAGGTCGTCGGTGGCGGTGACGTCGAGCCGCCAGCGGCCCTCGGCCGGCGCGGCGGCTCGGCCGTCGGATCGGCGGGTGCGGGCGGGAAGGCGACGGGGTACGTCCCCGGCTGCTGCAGCAGCGTCTCGGTGAACGCGACGGCGCCGCCGGGCGCGACGAGCGTCGCGGTCACGTTCGAGGGGCGGACGACCTTGTACGTGAGCTCGCGCTGCCGCTCGGCGTAGCCGTCGCCGTTCGGCGAGATCACCGGCTCCGGCGTCGGCGCGTAGACGCCGTAGTACATGAGCTGGAGCGCGTTCGAGACCGGCCGCTCGCCGCCGCGGTCGGACGGGCGGTTGAGCAGCTTCCCGTCGAAGGCGAGCGAGGACGAGCCGCCGCCGTCGAAGGCCGAGCCGGTGACGGCGCCGAGCCGGACCATCGTCTGCGCGAGCTCGAAGTTCGTCATCCCGACGCTGTAGCCGGGACGGCGGCCGTCGGTGACGACCATCAGCACGCGGCCGTCGGCGAGCTGGCCGACGCCGGTGCGCGGATTGCGCGGCGCGAGCTGGCTCGGACGTGAACGCCTCCTGGGCGCGGAAGACGGGGCCGCCGTTGCGAACGAGCACCGGGCCGCCGCCGACGGCGTTCGTGACCCCGGTCCATTCGGGCCGGAAGATCAGCCGCAGCGTCAGCTGCGTCCCGACGGGCGACTCCTCGAGCAGGCGCTGCGCCGCCGTGCCGCGCGCGACGAGGACGGCGCCGTCCCTCGGGATCGCCGTGCCGCCGCCGGCGGCGATCGTGGACCACGGGCCGGTCAGGTCGGCGTTCGGCGTCGTCGGCGGGAACGGCGCAAGATCACGATCTCCGCGACGCCCGGCTGCGCGGGCGTGGCCGGCCCGTAGGTGGGCGTGAAGAGCGAGATGCCGTTCGGCCCGGGCGACTGGTTGAGGTCGTTCAGCGTCCGGCGCTGGCCGAGGCCGCGCCAGGTGCCGAAGAACTCGATCCGGCGGACGTCGAGGCCGCCTTCGGGGGTGACGCCGGTGCTGGAGCGGTCGCCGTAGGGCGGGCTCTCGACGACGTTGTCGCGCATCAGCACGCCGCTCGGCCGGCCGGAGTCGGCGTAGAAGTCGCCGTTGACGCCGACCATCGTCGCGCCCGGCGAGAGCCGCTTCTGCATCGAGGTGACGCGCTCGACGCCCTGGATCGTCTCGTTCGAGAGCGTCGGGCGGAGCGCGTAGAGGCCGGTCGGGCGCGGGCCGCGGACGATGTGGATCGCGACCGGGCCGTGCGGGGTGAACTGGACGCCGCGCTCGTAGGTGACGCCCGGCATCAGCGTCGTCGGCGCCGCCGCGGCCGGCGCGGCGAAGACCAGGGCGAAGAGCCCTCCGATGAGCAGCTTGCGGAGCACGACCCCGACGGAGGCTAGCCGAAGGCTCGGCGCCCTTTGCAGGGATTTACGGAATCCGAACGGGTCGGCGCACCGCAGCGCCGCGGCCAGCTAGGTTGAGGCCATGAGCACCGCCGCCGCGGAGTCGCGCACCGCTCTCGTCGAAGGGCTGATGGCGCGGTTCCCGCACATCCCGCGCGAGGCCGTGCTCAAGGAGGACCTGCTCCGCACCGGGATCGCGTTCGACGAGTCGGCGCTGACGGACAATCTCGAGGGCGAGGTGAAGCCGAAGTCGTACTTCATCTTCTCCTTCGACCAGAAGCCGCTCGCCGAGCTCGGCGAGGCCGCGCAGGCGCCGGCCGCCGGAGGAGATCGCGCTCACCGGCGGCCCCTACGAGCTGCGCCGCACGATCGTCTCGGTGCGCGTCAACCCGGACTCGCCCTACCGGATGGCCGGACGGCGGGCTGACCGCTCGACGGCCGGCCGATCGCCGACGTCGACCCTGCCGCCGATGCCCGAGTACTACCGCCACACGCTCGCGAACGGGAAGACGGTGATGGAGACGGCGCCGACGATCCAGTGGGGCTACCTGATCTACCTGACCGTGCTCCGGCTCTGCCAGTACTTCGGCGCCAAGGAGGAGTGCGGCTTCTGCGACATCAACCACAACTGGCGCCAGCACAAGCGCGAGGGTCGCCCGTACACGGGCGTGAAGCCGGTCGAGGACGTGCTCGAGGCGCTGGCGCTGATCGACCGCTACGACGTCGACCGCACGAGCAAGGCGTACACGCTCACGGGCGGCTCGGTCACGAGCACGGTCGACGGGCTCGCCGAGGCCGACTTCTACGGCCGCTACGCGCAGGCGATCGAGGAGCGCTTCCCCGGCCGCTGGATCGGCAAGGTCGTCGCGCAGGCGCTGCCGAAGGCGGACGTGCAGCGCTACAAGGACTACGGGATCACGATCTACCACCCGAACTACGAGGTCTGGGACGAGCGGCTGTTCAAGCTGATCTCGCCGGGCAAGGAGCGCTACGTCGGCCGCGCAGAGTGGCACCGGCGGATCTTCGACGCGGCCGAGGTGTTCGGCGCCCGCTACGTGATCCCGAACTTCGTCGCCGGCGTCGAGCTGGCGAAGCCGTTCGGCTTCGAGACGATCGACGAGGCGATCGCGTCGACGACCGAGGGCCTCGACTACTTCATGAGCCGCGGGATCACGCCGCGCTTCACCACCTGGTGCCCCGAGCCGACGACGCCGCTCGGCCGCGACAACCCGGACGGCGCGCCGCTCGAGTACCACATCCGGCTGCTCGAGGCCTACCGCGAGACGCTCGAGAAGCACGGCCTCAAGCCGCCGCCGGGCTACGGCGTCGCGGGCGCCGGCAACGCCGTCTTCTCGGTCAGCTCGTTCATGGACACGCTCGCGCCCGAGGAGGTCACCGAGGAGGAGGCCGTGCCCGCATGAGCCGGATCTCGGTCGACGAGGCACGCGAGCTCTGGCTGCGCGCCGACGACGAGGAGCTGCGCTCGCTCGCGCAGGCCGCGCGCGCCCGCTTCCACGAGCCCGACCGCGCCACCTACATGGTGATGCGGATCATCAACTACACGAACGTCTGCGTCGCCCAGTGCGACTACTGCGCCTTCTACGTCCTGCCGAACCAGGACGGCGGCTACGTGCTCTCGCGCGAGGACGTGTTCGCGAAGATCGACGAGCTGCTCGAGGTCGGCGGCGACCTCGTCGCCTTCAACGGCGGCTTCAACCCGAAGCTGCCGCTCGACTACTACTGCGACCTCTTCGCCGCCGTGCGCGAGCGCTACGGCGACCGAGTCGAGTTCTACGCGCTCACGGTCGCGGAGTTCGTCTACCTCGCCGACCGCGCGAAGCTCTCCTACGCGGACGCGGCGGCGCGCTTGCGCGAGGCCGGCGTCCACTGGGTCACCGGCGGCGGCAGCGAGATCCTGACCGAGGACTTCCGCAAGCGGCACGCCAAGTTCAAGTACACGGTCGCCGACTACTTCGAGGCGCAGCGCGCGATCGTCGAGGCCGGCCTGCGGACGACGGCGACGATGGTGATCGGCTTCGACGAGACGCTCGACGAGCGGCTCGAGCACCTGCAGCGGACGCGCGACTTCCAGGACGAGACGAACGGGCTCTTCTCGTTCCTCTGCTGGACGTACAAGCCGTACGGGACCGCGTTCGGCGGCCGCGAGATCCCGCCGGACGAGTACTGGCGCTGGATCGCGCTCTCGCGGATCTTCCTCGACAACGTCACGCACGTCCGCACGTCGGTGCTGACGCAGAACGAGGACGCGTTCCGGGCGCTCGACTACGGCGCCGACGACTTCGACCTCCCGATCGAGGACGAGGTGACGCAGAAGGCGGGCGCGACGATCGAGCTCGACCTCGAGAGCCTGCTCGCCGTCCCGCGCCGGCTCGGCTACCGCGTCGAGTACCGCCGCGCCGAGCGGCCCGCCGCGCTCGTCTAGTGGCCTTCGGCGAGCACGCCGTCTGGTTCGCAATCACGTCCGACCGCTTCGACCACTCGTCCGAGCTGCCGCCCGATGCGAACGCCGGCAACCGCTTCTACGGGCGAGACGTGGCGTCGTTCGTGGCCGATGGGCTGACCGAGCGCGGGCTCGACTCGTCGTTTCTCGACGAAGACTGAAAACGCACGAGTAGATCCCGCCAGGATCTGCGCGCCAGTCGGGCCACCAACGGTCGCGTCGCCGCATGTTCTATGTAACTTGACGGGTACGTACCCGAACTGGTACATAATAGAACCATGGACGTTGTGCTGCAGGCGCTGTCGGACGCAAGCCGACGAACCGTGCTGAAAGCCCTCAGCGACGGTCCCGCCACGGTTGGTGAGTTGGCAGCGCTGCTGCCGATCGCGCGTCCGGGCGTCTCGCGACATCTGCGAGTCCTGCGTGATGCCGGGCTCGTCGATGTGCGCAAGCAAGCGCAGTTTCGGGTCTACAACCTGCGTCCCGAGCCGCTCGCCGAACTCGACGAATGGCTGGGCGACTACCGATCACTGTGGGAGGCGCGCCTGAACGCCCTGCACACCGAAGTCACCCGAGGAAAGAGGAGCGCGACATGAACGAACAGACGCGAGCGAACACCCGCATCACGGGAACGCTGCAATCCGTCGACGGCAGGGGCGTCGTCCGCATGGAGGGCCGTTACGACACCGGCATCGACGACCTCTGGTCGGCGCTCACCGACGCGCAGCGCCTGGCTCGCTGGATCGCCCAGGTCGAGGGCGACCTCCGTCTCGGCGGGGCGTTCCGAGCAGCCTTCACGAGCGGCTGGGAAGGTCCCGGCCGAGTCGATGCGTGCGATCCTCCGCGACACCTGCTCGTGACCATGAGCCCAGGAGGTGATGAGGAGACCGTCATCGAAGCCGTGCTCGCCGCCGACGGCGAGCAGACGAGACTCGTGGTCGAAGAGCGTGGGCTCCCCCTGGAAGAACTCGCCGCACACGGAGCCGGCTGGCAGGCGCACCTCGAGGACCTCGCCGCCCATAGCGACGGGCGAGAGCCCACCGACTGGCGCACCCGCTGGACCGAGCTCACACCTTCGTATCGCGAACAGACCGTCCGCCCCGCGTGATACTCGAGAGGGGTCGACGGTTCGACTCCGTTAGAGGGCTTTCTCCCAGCCTTCCTCTCCATCCGACCACGGCACCGCCGTGCCGCGTCTGAAGACCAGTTCGTCTGCATCGCCGCCGAGTCCCACAAGGATCTTGTCGCTGTCCGGATAGACCGACACGGCCGGCACCCGGGAGCTCGAGAACATCAACGTCCTCGCCGGGGAGTCGCTCCGATTCATCAGCTTGTGCGCTCCAGCGGGACCGGGCGGGAAACAGACCACGCTTCCGCGCTCCAGGGTGTGCTCCCCATCAGGTGCGCGCACCACGATCGTGCCGTCGACGACCAGGAGCCATTCCTCCTCGTACTCGAAGTGATACGGGCACGAGCTTTGACCGGGCGCCAGGTCATAGACAAACATGACAGTCGCCGTCGATCCCACAGCGCGGGCGACGTCGACCCTGCCCTCCGGGTTCTCGGTGCTGAAGATGTTGACCGCTTCCATGGACTCACTATCTTGCCCGCCTTAGACTTCTCGGGCGCAGATTGGATACGTTCGCCGAATGAAGACTTTCAACCTCAACAGCGACGAGTGGGACGGGACGAGGGACCGCGAGGGCTGGCGCGCCAGGGGCGCGCTTGTCGGCCAACGCATCGGCGCTGAGCTGATCGGCGCGACCATGTCCGAGGTCGAGCCCGGCGACAGGCTCTGGCCCTACCACACGCACCACCTGAACGAGGAATGGGTGATCGTGCTCCGCGGCGAGCCGACGCTGCGCACACCCGAAGGTGAGCAGGTGCTGAACGAGGGTGACGTGGTCTGCTTTCCGCGGGGCAAGGACGGTGCGCATCAGATCATCAACCGAACCGACGCGCCTGTTCGCGTCCTCATGCTCTCCTCGATGATCCGCGGCGAGATCATCGAGTACCTCGACACCGGAAAGGTTCTCGCCAAGGGCGCCGACGACGAAGACATCATGTTCGCGAGGCCCGGACCCGACGTCGAGTACTGGGAAGGCGAGGAATAGCACCGGGCGACGCTCTCGATCAACGTGCCATAGGCTTGCGCCGTGCCGTTCACGCTCAGGAACCTCAAGGAGGATCTGGAGGACATCGGCGCTAGGTTCGACGGCGCGCCGGACCTGGAGTTCCGCTTGGCGACCGAGGCGCTCGAACTCGAGAAATCCGGCCTGAGCTACCAGCGCGTCCCGCCCGGCTATCGCTTTCCGTACGGCCACACGCACACGAAGCAGGAGGAGGTGTACGTGGTCGTGCGCGGGAGCGGGAGGATGAAGGTCGACGACGAGATCGTCGAGCTCAAGGAATGGGACGCGGTGCGCGTCCCGCCCGGTACGTGGCGAGGCTACGAGGCCGGGCCGGAGGGCCTCGAGATCCTCGTCATCGGTGCACCCAGTCTCGGCGAGGCTCGGCGCGAAGACGTCGATGGCCAGCGCGACTGGTGGGCTGACGAGTAGAGCGCGCTTCTGCTGAGTCTCTCTGAGGGAAGCACCACGCCTACACCGCGAGCGAAGGAGGACCCATGAGGTTTCTTCTCACTTCCGCCGGCATCACCAACACGACCATCGACAACGCGCTGGTCGACCTCCTGGGTAAACCGATTGGCGAATCGAGCGCCCTCTGCATTCCCACCGGGGTGCAGCCCTTCCCCGGCGGACGTTCACACGTCTACCGGTTCATCAGCGGATCAGCCCCCGGCCCCATGTGCGAATTGGGTTGGAAGTCGTTGGGAGTGCTGGAGCTGACCGCGCTGCCCAGCATCAGAGAAGAGCATTGGATTCCTGAGGTCCAGGAGGCTGACGCTCTGCTGGTTTGGGGCGGCAGTCCCTTGTATCTGTGCTACTGGATGCGGCAGTCCGGACTGGCCGACCTCTTGCCGTCGCTGCGCCGCGAGACGGTCTACGTCGGCACGAGCGGCGGGGCCATGGTCGCGACTCCCGACTTCGGAGGAGAGACCTACGACGACAGTGACCCGCTCACGAGCAGCGATAGAGCGCTGGGACTGGTTGATTTCTCGTTGTTTCCGCACCTGGAGCGCGAGGACATGCCGGACACTTCCCTGGCCAACATCGAAAGATGGGCCGCCGGGATACCAGTACCGGCGTACGCGATTGACGATCAGACCGCCATCAAAGTGACCGATGGTGCCGTCGAAGTCGTCTCCGAGGGGCACTGGAAGCTGTTCTCCCCCAGCTGAGTTCGCGGCAGTTAGCGTTAACGGCCGTGCGGGAGGATCCGGGACAGCTTGTCCTTCGCGAGATCGAAGATCGCGATCTCGGCGTGCTCTTCGAGCACTCGAGTGATCGCGACGCTATCCGGATGGCCGCATTCACGTCACCCGAGGCCGATGATCGAACGACCTTCGAGCAACGGTGGGCGCGGCTGAGGAGCGACCGCTCGACGACGAACAGGGTCGTCGAGATCGACGGTCGAGTTGTGGGTCACATTGCGAGCTTCGAGTTGGAGGATCACCGCGAGGTCACGTATTGGATCGGCCGTGAAGATTGGGGCCGCGGCATTGCCACGCGTGCCCTACAAGCGTTCTTGCAGCTGGAGGCAACCCGTCCGCTTTACGCTCACGCTGCGAGCGACAACGCCGCGTCGATTCGTGTGTTGACGAAGTGCGGTTTCCTGATCGTGGGCGCGGGGCGCGGGTTCGCTCATGGGCGCAACGAGGAAACAGACGAGGTCGTCCTCCGACTCGATGCATGACCCAACTGCCCTCGGCTGCGGCCAGCGTTCGGGAATGACACCTGAGTGTCAGGACGCGGCTAGGCGGGCTTGCTCGATCGCGTCCGGGTCGTGCATCAGGTCTTCAGGGTCGACCTGAAGATCCGACCCCTCCGACCCCAGCCACCATTTCGGGACAAGTCCGCTCGTATGCTCGTACGAGTGGCAGGAGGCGCACCACTGCCACTGACCCCCGCGTCCAGCTATTTATTTCGTCCCCGAACCGCTCGTCGTGCTCCAGGTGGCTCGCATTGAACCAGCGGTGCAGTTCTCGCCGCGAACACACCGGACACTCGCCAGCGACATCGAGTCCGTCGCGGGACTGCTCGAGATGTCACTCCAGCGCTTCCGAGCGTCTTCGGGCACGCTCGTCCACTCAGGCACGGCCGAAGTGTACGGCGCCAGCCCCCGCTGCGCTCGCCTGGGCGAGTGTTCACGAATGTCCCCCGACGCGAGGCGCCTCGATCTGAACGCGGGCACGAGGAGCCGCCTAGAGGCCAACCCCTCGTGCCTCGGCACGGCCGCTAATCCAACACGACGACCGTGCAGCCCGTGACGTACGTCGCCGGCCCGGTAACAGTCCAGCTGAGACTGAACGTCATCCCGCGAAATCCGGCGACGTCCTCCGGCGTGAACTTCACATCGGCTCGCCCGTTGCCTCTCGCGTTGGTAACGAGCGTGGCCGTCGGGAAGGCCAGAGCCGTACCCGTGCAGTCGAGGCTTGTCGGGAAGACGTTGAGAGTCACTTGGTACGTCCCCGGAACGGCATCGCGAAGCGTGTAGATCTCGTGCGCGTACACCTGTGGACCGTTTGTATGGACGTTCACCACCATCCCGCCGCCCGGTGCGCCGGCTAGTCCGACGAGCTCCAGACGCTCGGTGCGGTAAACCGCATCGGCGGCAGCGGCGCCTGCCAGCACAGCGGCACCCAGCGTGACCGCAACGAGGCCAAGGATTCCCCGCATCGCTCCTCCTCTCGGGACACGACGAAGGCGCGGATCCTAGTACAGAACGTCACGAAACGCGACCCACGAAACAGCAACCCTCGCTGGGCCAGCGTTCGGGAATGTCCCCCGACGGCTCTGGCCACGGTACCTCAGTAGGACGGATCAATAGACCAGAACCGGCGGGCGTGGCACCTGAGTCCGGCTACGCCCAGGGCAGTACGTTCCAGTCGTCCGGCCTTCCGAAGCGCCACCTCGGAAACGGCGCCAACGCTTCGGCCACGGAACTCGTCTCCTGTTCGACGCCCACGCCGTGACGGAGGGCGAGCTCGGAGCGCGGATAGAAGAGGCCCTTCTGCGGCGACTCGGGCGTTCGCGCTCCCGCCATGACGATGACGCACGGGCTGTCTCCCGTAGCTATAAAGGCATGCCTAGTGCCGGGTGGGCAGTGCAGGAAGTCCCATGCCCGGAGCTGCCACTCCTCCTCCTCGACGAGCATCCGGCACTCACCGGCGAGGACGAGGAAATCCTCCTGGTTCGACTCCGCGTGATACAGCAATTTCGAACGACCCGGCGAGAGCACGCGCAGATTGATGCCGAGGTCGGCGAAGGGTGCGTCGTCTCCCTCGAAAAAGCAGGCGGCGCCGAACGCGTCGCTCGTCTCCCAAGCCGCGTCCCGGACGTTGACGACGAACCAGCCGTCGGTCGCAGGCGCAAGCCCAGACTCCACCTCCTCAAGACATGCTTCCTCGATCACTCCTACTCCTCTGGGGCCGTCACGCAACCGGGCCAGCAGCCCCACCTTAAGCCCGACGGTCTGTCCGCGGCGAGTAGGTGGTAGGGCCAGAACCGCGGCTTGCCAGAGTGTGCGCGAATGTCCCTTGAGGCTGACTCGGAGCGACGCGTGGAACGAACGTAAGCCTTGCGCTCTCCGGACCGGAGGGTCTGGTTACCGGGATATCCGGCAATCTAGGCTCCGTGAGCGGTGCGCGACTGTCACTTCACGCCGGAGAGCTACTTGACGATGATGCGTGAGGCCGTACCCGGCTACGACCGCTTGGAGGACGAGACCTTGACCGCGACGGGTGTCGGTGCCAAGTCGGTTCTCGAGCTCGGGACCGGGACGGGTGAGACGGCCCGGCGAGTTCTCAACCGTCACCCCGACGCGCAGCTAATCGGCATCGACGCGAGTCCCGGAATGGTCAAGGTGGCCCGTGCCAGCCTGCCTGCCGATCGAGTCAAGCTGGTCGTAGGGCGACTGGAGGATCCCTTGCCGGAAGGGTCTTTCGACCTCGTCGTATCGGCTCTTGCAGTTCATCACCTCGAAGGCACAGGCAAGGCTGATCTCTTCCGGCGCATCGCCAGCAGGCTCGACCCGGCCGGCCGTTTCGTCCTCGCCGACGTGGTTGAGCCTGTCAATCCCTCGTACGTTGTGACGGCAATTGACCCTGAGGTCGATCACCTCTCCAAGCTCGATGAGCAGCTCGCCTGGCTGGAAGCCGCGGGTCTGTTCCCGGAGGTCACCTGGACTCACCGAGATCTCGTGGTGATAGTGGGCAGCCCGGGCTAGGGCTCAGGCGGAATGACAGCAGGCTGGGCCAGCGTTCGGGAATGACGCCTGAGCGTTAGGGTGCCGCCCATGGCCAGCGAACTGGATTTCTCTCTACTGCCGGATGATCTACAACCGCTCGCGCCGCTCATCGCGAAATACGCCGAGGGTGACGATGCCGAGCGTGCGGACCTGCTCGCCATCGCCTCCACGGAAGAGCTGGGCGAACTCAGCACGGCGGCGGATCCGCATTGGGATGAAATCAACGCCTTCCTGAACGAGAACATGGAGGAAGTCGGACCCCGACAGGATCTGGCGCTCGCGCTCGACGGGTTCTCCCAGGCGGCCATGGAGGCCGGCAGCGAGCTGGAGGGGCGCGGCGGGAGTTAGCCGCGATGGCGCTCGTCTGGGCCAATGTTCGGGAATGACGCCTGACGCCTGATCGCCGTTGTCGGCGCAGCCGACACGATCCGCTCCGAGTTCCGTCATGGCATCCCGCCTCTGTCGCGCAAGACTCGGCAGAGGTACTGGTATCGCTTCCCGATGACGAAGCCGACCAACGCCGGGGTCATGGCGAGCAGCTGGTCAGTGTTGCCGAGGCGACATTTCGGCAGGTCACCCGGCTCTGCGTCTGCCAAACCCGGCGGCAGGTCCGTGAACTCGACGTACCACTCGTCACCGAGGCGACCAAGCTGGACGCCCCCGGTGCTCACGGCGAGCTCGTGGACCGCGTTTTTGACCTCGTGCTTGGTCACGCTTTCGAGGATCGGCACCGTGCGGGTGGCGCTTGAGCGACGTGCGCCGGCCACCGCTCAGGTTCCAAGGAGACGGGCAATGGTCGCGTGGGCCAGTGTTTCGCGAATGACGCCCGACTACGAGCCGAACTCCTCTTCGACCGCGTAGTGCTCCTCGGCTGACTGTTCCGACGCGTCTTGGTCGACGAGCGCGAAGCGATCCTCGAGCTGACGCGAACGGAAGAGGTAGAGGGTGCCGCCCGCGGACAGCGCTGCTGTCGCCTCGTTCTCGCGACGCCCGGCGACCTGCCCGACGAACAGCATCGGCTCGCCTGCATCTGTTGGCCAGATCGCGGCGCTTCGCGAACTCCACCGCGGCGGTTTCGTCACTGAGCTACCGGCGGCATCGACCTGTACGGCCGGAACGTGCCCTATCGGCTCAAGCGGCTGTGAATACACGACGTCCTCGTGCTGCATCAGACGTGTGCACCGCCACGTGCCCGGGCGTCCCGTCACGACGAAGTACTCGATGACGTGGCCGTCACCGAGCGAATCGCCGTCGAAGAGTGCCCCCGCGATGTCGTAGCGCGTCCCAAAGACGTAGGCGCTTTCTCCCTCGCCTAGTTCGAAGCGCTCGATGAAGCCGGGCGCCGGATCCTCTGCGCTTGGCCACACGACCTGCATCCCAAAGCAGGATGAAGGCCGCCCGGAGATCAACTCGTTAATCGGCGGAAGGTCTCGCAATCGAGCAAGTGTAAGAGCGCCGAAACCGAACGCCGTCGATTGGGCCAGCGTTCGGGAATGACGCCTGAGCGGTGAAATGCGTCGGTCGAGCGTTACTGTCTGACGTTGCCTGCGATCGCAGCGATACGTTGGTTGCGGACCGACGATCGCGGACGACAGACCGGATCGCCGATCGGGCAGCGCTACGCGGCGACGGCCATCCTCGCGGGACGAATACGCCGCCGATCACCCTGGGGAGTCGCACCTCAGCGTCGTCATTGACGTCGAGGACGGGCAAGCCTCAGGCGATGAGTCCCGACCCGCCGAAGTCAGCACGCTTGCTCTTGAACTGATGGGAGAGCGGCTCCGATCGAGGTCGGCAGGCATGTCGACGTGGACGTCATCGCCGAACCAGCGCGCATCCGCCGGAGGGACAAAAGAGGCCGAAGCCTCGTGTAGACGGCGAAGAAGGTCGGCGATACCGACGAGAACGGACGTGGCTGCGGCCCACGACTCCACCACCGGCTGGCAGGTACATCGCACGGGATGGACTGGAGGATGTCGCGGCCTCGCTCGTCGATGCCGAGGTAACGCGGCGACTCCGGGAACCCGACCCGGTTGAGGTGGTGGAGGTAACTCGCAACCGCGCTCGACCACGGCCCTCGCGGACGGCGGACCGTATCGCCGACGCGCACGACTCCCTCTGTGACGTCACCGCCCGCCAGTGGCACCTCTTCGCCTTGCGCGGCGCCTTCGATCGGCTCGACGTCCATTTCCTGCAGGCTACTTGCCGCACCTGGGGGACCGAGGGCCAGCGAGTCCCGGGAGAGGCCACTCGCCTGGGCCAGCGTCCTCTCGCTTGAGGCGTCAGACGCGCGTCGCGCTCGGCGACACGAACCGCAACTCGGGCACGTGCTCGAGCTGGCCGACGTCGCGCGCCATCTCGAGGAACGTGTAGAGGCCGGCGCGCTCGCGGGGGCCGAACGAGTAGCGCAGCTTCTCGAAGTAGCGCGCGAGGTAGCCGGCCGGGTACCCGTAGCGCTCGCTCGCCTCGAACGCGAGCACGTCGGGCTCGGCGCGCGCGAGCCGCACGGACGCCACGAGCGAGTGCTCGAGTTCGGCGACGCCGTCCGCGACCGGCTCGGGCGCAGCCCAGACGGCGAAGACCATTGGCAAGCCGGTCTTGTCGAGCCAGAGCTTACCGAGGTCGTAGTGCGGCGTCGGGTCCTCGAACGCGCTCCGGAGCGCCGCGTCGCCGATCAGGAGCTTCGCGTCCGCGTCCTCGCCGAGCGGCACGTGCGCCGCGTTCGGAAGCAGCACCTTCGCCAGCACGACCGAGGTCGCGCTTTCCGGCGTCACCGCGATCGAGCGGATCTGCGGGAACGGCGTCCGCGAGACGAGCTGAATCGAGTCGACGGCGCCCTCCGAGGAGACGCACATCCGCGGGAGGATCCGCAGGCTCGACGCATGCCGCGCGTACTCGATCGAGGAGATCGGCGCGAGGTCGAGCTGCCCGTCCAGGAGCTGGCGGTTCAACTCGGTCGGGACGCCCTGCACCTCCTCCACCTCGGCGTTCAGGCGGTGGAAGACGGGCGCCATGTTGACGTAGCTGATCCGGCCGAGGCGGACGCTCACGCCGACACCCACTGGAAGAAGGTGACGAGATTGCCGTCCCGGTCGAGCGTGGCGAACTCGCGCGTGCCGAAGTCGGTGTCGTCGACGCCACCCGTGGAGACCGGGTGGAGCACGTCCTGCGCCTCCAGCTCTGCAAACAGCGCGTCCACGCCCGCGACGACGATGCGGCAGCTCGCTGTGCCGGCGATGAACGACTCGGCGCCGGAGCAGACGGGCTCGGCGCCGGCCTCACGCTCGCGCCAGCTCTCGTCGCTCGCCTCCCAGAGGTGGACAACCGCCTCGTCGCGGCACATGACGGCGAAGCCGCCGTCGTGATGCAGCGTCTCGAAGCCGAGCCGGTCGCGGTAGAAGTCGACCGCCGCGGCCGCGTTTCGCACGGGCAGCGCCGGGATGGTCTGCGAGAGCCGGACGGTGGTTGCCATGTCAGCGCTTCCTGTTCACGACTGCGTCGGCGAGGGAGACGAGCTCGTCCCGGTGCGCCTCGCCGCTCAGGCTCACCCGGGCTCTCTCAGCGTAGTCGAGCGCCACCTCCCGGGAACGCTCGAGCGCGCCGGTCGCGGCGACGCGGAGGAGGGCGCCCTCGAGCGGCCCACCGGCGAGAGCGGCGCGGACAGCGTCGTCCTCCTGCGCGGCCAGCAGCAGCGGCAGGGTGGGTGTGCCTTCGCGCAGGTCGGTGCCGGCGACCTTGCCGGTCTCGATCGTGTCGCCCGAGCAGTCGAGGATGTCGTCGGCGATCTGGAACGCGATCCCGAGGTTGAGCCCGAACGGGCCGAGCCGCCCCGCCGACCCGAGCGAGCAGGCCGCCTCGAAGAGCTTTCCCGTCTTCAGCGAGCAGCGCTCGAGATAGGCGTCGACCGTGGTCGAGGGGTCGTGCAGCTGGCGCCGCTGCATCGCCTCACCCCGGGCGAGGCAGAGGCAGGAATCGGCGAGAACCGCGACGGCGCCGACGTCGCCCTCCGCAGCAAGCTCTGCGAAGGCCCGCGCGAAGAGGTAGTCGCCGGTCGCGCGCGCGGCATCCGCGCCGTGCGCTGCCCAGGCCGCCGCCTTGCCGCGCCGGACCCTGGCCCCGTCGATCAGGTCGTCGTGGACGAGCGTCGCCATGTGCACGAGCTCGACCGCCACGCCGGCCGCGACGGGCGGCGCCGCCTCCGGCGGCGCGCAGAGGAACGCGAGTAACGGGCGCAGCCGCTTGCCGCCGGCCGCGAGCGCGTCGCTCCCGACCTCGGCGACGCTGCCGCCGTGCGAGCCGACCGCGGCGGCGAGCCGCTTCTCGACCTGCGCCATGTAGTCGTCGACGCCGGGCAGCGCGACAACCGCTTCGAGCGTCGTCACGCAACCGTCCCCGTGTGCAGGGCGACGATGCCGCCGCCGAGCCGACGATAGGTGACATCGGCGAAGCCGTGCCTCCCCATCAGGTCGGCCAGCTCGACCGGGCCTGGGAAGCGGCGCACGCTCGCGGGCAGGTAGGTGTACGCCTTGCCGCCCGGCAGGACTTTGCCGGCGAGCGGGATCAGGACGTCGAACCAGAGCCTGTAGAAGAGCTTCAGCAGTCCCTTCGGCTTCGTGATCTCGAGGATGCCGACCCGGCCCCCAGGCCGGAGCACGCGCCGCAGCTCGGCGAGCCCCTGCTCGAGGTCGGCGACGTTGCGGACGCCGAAGCCGACGGTGGCCGCATCGAACGAGCCGTCCTCGAAGGGCAGCTCGAGCAGGTCGCCCTGGATCCACTCGATCGCGGGCTCCTTCCGCCGGGCGCGCTCGAGCATGCGCGCCGAGAAGTCGAGTCCGATCACCTCGCCGGCGCCCGCCTTGCGCGCCGCGACCGCCAGGTCGCCCGTGCCGCAGCAGCCGTCGAGCACGCGGTCGCCGGCCGAGACGACCTCCCGGACGGTGAGCCGGCGCCAGCGCTGGTCGAGCCCCACGGTCATGATGCGGTTCATCACGTCGTAGACCGGCGCGATCCGGTCGAACATCGTGCGGACGCCCTCTGCGGGCAGCGTTCCGGACTCGTGGCTCACGACTGGCCCCAGCGAGCGACGAGTGTGTTGTCGAGCCCGAGCTGGTCGAGGATCCGGGCGACGATGAAGTCGACGAGATCGTCGATCGTCTCGGCGCCGTGGTAGAAGCCCGGCGCCGCGAAGAGGATCACCGCGCCCGCCTGCTGCAGCGTCGCGAGCCCGTTCAGGTGGATGAACGAGAGCGGCGTCTCGCGCGGGACGAGCACGAGCTTGCGCCCTTCCTTCAGGGCGACCGACGCCGCGCGGTGGATCAGGTTCGCCATCGCGCCGGTCGCGAGCGTGCCGACGGTCGACATCGAGCAGGGACAGACGACGTAGGCATCGACCTTCGCGGAGCCCGAGGCGTACGGGCTCTTGTAGTCGTTGATCTCGTAGACCGTCACGTTCGCGGCGCCGCCGGTGAACCGCTCGAGCACCTCGTCTCGCGGCAGCGTCGCGTCACCGTAGAGCTCGGTCGCGATCACCTCGATCCCCGCCGCGGACGCGGTCAGGCCGACGTCGCAGCCCGCCTCCGTGAGCGCGCGCAGCAGCCTGGCGGCGTACGGCGCGCCCGACGCGCCGGTGACGCCGAGGAAGACGTTCATGTGGTTACTCCTCGGGGCCCTTGGAGGCGTCGAGGAAGATGCCGAGCAACCTCAGGTTCTCCTCGCCGAGGCCTGCGAACGGCGGCATCACGGTGTTCCCGAACTGGGCCGGATTGGCGACGTAATCTGCGAAGTACTCGGGCCCGCGGTCGCTCGCGCCGACGTCCGAGAGGTCGGGAGCGCCGAGGTTGGAGGAGCCGGAGCCGAGGTAGGTATGGCACTGGCCGCAGCCGACCTGGGCGTAGATCTCCGCGCCCGCGACCGCGTCCGGGTCGTCCGCGAAGCCCTGCACCTCCGCCCACTCCGGAACGTTCTCCCTCAGCTCCGAGCCGAGCGCTTCCTTGGCCGTCGCGCCCTTGTAGGTGAGCGTGCCCATCGCGAGCACGACGATGATCGCCGCGACGATCGCGACCGGCCGCCTCGACAGGCGCCGCTCGCGGCGGAGGTCGATGAACGGGAGCGCGATCAGGATCGCGAGCAGGATGTTCGGGATGCCGACGGTGCCGAGCACGACCGTGTCCGGCCACTTGAAGATCCGGAGCAGGTAGAAGAGGAAGTAGAAGAACCAGTCCGGCCGTGGGACGAAGTCGGTCGTTCCCGGATCGGCCTCCTCGGTGTAGTGAGGGCCGAGGAAACCGGCCTCAGTGCCGTCGGCGTCGTAGTACCAGACGACGGCGAGGCCGATGATGACGCCGACGACGACGAGGCTCATCACCGTGTCGTGGAACATCGCGTAGGGGAAGAACGGCTTGCCCTCGCGCTCGACGTCCTCCTTGTAGCGCTTGTGCTCCGCCCGGCGCTCCTCGACCCGCCTACTCGCCATTGGTCCTCCGGCCGGGGCGCACCAGCCCGCGGCGGCCACCCTTCGGCGCAGGCGGCTCACCGCGGTCGCGCCCGGCCGCCTCCGGCGACCACGGCGGCGAGCTGACGCCGAGCCGGATCACGAGATAGAGGTGCAGGAAGATCAGACGCGAAGATCGCGCCCGGGATCACGAGCATGTGCAGGGAGTAGAACGTCGAGAGCGTGTTCTCGCCGATCTCCGCCCCGCCGGAGAGGAACTGGGCCAGGAAGGGGCCGAGGATCGGCGCCGTGCCGTTCAGGTTGATGCCGACGACCGTCGCCCAGTACGCGGTCTGGTCCCACGGCAGCAGATAGCCCGTAAAACCCTCGAGCATGCCCATCGCGAGCAGGAGCACGCCGATGATCCAGTTCAGCTCGCGCGGGTACTTGTACGCGCCGAAGAGAAAGACGCGGGCCATGTGTAGGAACATCAGGATGATGAAGACGCTGGCGCCCCACTTGTGCATGCCGCGGACCAGCCAGCCGAGCGTGAGGTCGTTGGTGATGAACTGGATCGACTGGTAGGCCTTGTCCGGATCGGGCTTGTAGTACATCGCGAGCACGACCCCGGTGATCGCCTGGGACGAGGAACGCGGTCAGCGTCGCCGAGCCGAGCGTGTGAAACCAGTTCGAGTCGCGCGGGACATTGCGGAAGAGGAAGTACTTCGTCGCGCCGACGAGACCCGAGCGCTCCTCCAGCCAGCCGAGCGGATAGAGAGCGATGTACTTGAGCTGCTGGCTGCGCGTCGTCGGGCTATTGCGGCACCTCGACTGGGTACAGCCAGGCCGACGGTCCGTCGACGTGCACGCCCGGCACCTGGCGGCCGTAGGCGTAGATCCGCGCCCGGGCGCCTGCGCCGTCGACCTCGGCGACCGAGTAGAACGTGCCCAGGACGAGGTTGCCGTCCTGGATCGAGAACTGGGCGCGGTCGAGCGCGCGCACGGGCGGGCCCGCCGTCCGGTTCCCCTCCGTGTCGTACTGGCCGCCGTGGCACGGGCAGCCGAAGCCGGTGACGAGCACGGGAATCAGCCTCGTGTCCTGCGGCCCGACCGTCTTCGCGCCCTCCTCGTCGATCAGGCCGTTCGGCTGCACCGGGCAGCCGAGGTGCGCGCAGCGCGAGTAGAGCATCGTGAAGGACGGGACGCCTTCGTCGGTCCGGCCGTTGTTGCGGATGAACATCGTCCGCCGCGTCACCTCGCCGACCTCGGGGTTCTCCATGTAGGTCGCGATCACGAACTCGCCTTCGGGGAACTCGTCGATCGGCCCGAGCACGACGTCCTGCTCGTCCTGGTTCGTGAACGACGGCAGCACGGCGAAGCCGAGTACCGGCACCGTGATCAGACCGCCGATTACGGCGCCGAGGCCGAGCGTCGCCACCGAGAGGAAGGTGTTGCGCGGGTACGCCTCGGGCTCGTCGTCCCCGGCCGGCTCGATCGCCTTGTACGTCTCGGGCTGCTCCGGCTCGACCGCCTCGGGCGGGGTGCGGACGGGACGCGTCACGTCGCGCAGCCAGAGGAAGCCGAACGCGAGCGCGATCACGGCGCCGACGACTGCGACGATCGTGCTGACGACGATCCCGGTCAGGACGCACGCGATACCGACGGCGAACCCGATCGGCCAGAGGCTCGGCGGCGGCAGGTGCGGCTGGTCGTTCTCGCTCAAGTCTCTGGATTCAACCCCTGCGTCTGGCACGCTGTCAACGACGTATCAGCTGCCGCAACCCGCGGCGAGAGCCATTCTGTACCGAAACCCCGTCGGCGTGCGTCGGTATCCCGTACTCGGCCCAGCGGCGGTCGACGAGCTCCCTGATCTCCTCGCTCATCGCGATCTCCTCGGGCCATTCGCGCGCTCCTTCCTCCGGCAGCTTCGCGGTCGCGTCGATCCCGAGCTTGCCGCCGACGAACTGCTGCGTCGGAGCGTGGTCGAGGTGGTCGAGCGGGCCCTCGGCGATGACGACGTCCCGCTTCGGGTCGACGTTCGCGCCGACGTAGAAGAAGACCTCCTCGTAGTCGTGCACGTTCACGTGCGCGTCGACGACGACGACCGACTTCGAGAGGCTGAGCATCCCGAGGCCCCAGATCGCGTGCATCACCTTGTGCGCGTGGCCGGGGAACGCCTTCCGGATCGAGACGATCACGCAGTTGTGGAAGGCGCCGGAGACGGGCAGGTCGTAGTCGACGATCTCGGGCACGGTCATCTTGATCGCGGGCAGGAAGATCCGCTCGGTCGCCTTCCCGAGCCAGGCGTCCTCCTGCGGCGGCTTGCCGACGACGATCGACGGATAGATCGCGTCGCGGCGCATCGTGATCGCGGAGAGGCGGAAGACGGGGAACGGCTCCTGCGGCGTGTAGTAGCCGGTGTGGTCGCCGAACGGCCCCTCGAGCCCGACCTCGCCCTTCTCGATCGTCCCCTCGAGCACGATCTCCGCGTTGGCGGGCACCTCGAGGTCGACCGTCTTCGCCTTGACGAGCTCGACCGGCTCGCCCTTGAGGAAGCCGGCGAGCATGAATTCGTCGATGTGCTTCGGCAGCGGCGCACTCGCCGAGTAGGCGGTGACCGGGTCGAGCCCGAGCGCGACGGCGACGGGGATCTGCCCGTCGGTGGCGAGGTAGTCGGCGCGGCCGTCCTTGTGGATCTGCCAGTGCATGTAGGTCGAGCGGGCGTCGATCTTCTGCATCCGGTACATGCCGACGTTGCGGACGCCGGTGTGCGGGTCGTTCGTGATCACGGCCGGCAGCGTGATGAACGGCGCCGGGTCGCCCGGCCAGCAGCGCTGGATCGGGAGCAGGCCGAGGTCGACGTCGTCGCCGGTGAGCACGACCTCCTGGCTGGCGCCGCGTGAGACGGTCTTCGGCCGCGAGTCGGCGATCGACTTCAGCTTCTTCAGGCCGCGCACCTTCTCGGCGAGCCCCTGCGGCGGCTGCATCTCGAGCACGTCCTCGAGCTTGCGCGGCGACGTCGTCGAGCCGCTCGACGCCGAAGGCCATGCACATCCGCCGCTCCGTCCCGAACTGGTTGATCAGCAGCGGCCGGTCGGAGCCCTTGGGGTTCTCGAACAGCAGCGCCGGCCCGCCGCTCTTCACCGTCCGGTCGACGATCTCCGTGATCTCGAGGTCGGGGTCGACCTCGGCGGCGACGCGGACGAGCTCGCCCTCGCGCTCGAGCAGGCGGATCCACTCGCGCAGGTCGGCGGGCGGCGCCATGGCGTCAGTCTACGGCCGGGTCAGTGGCTGCCGCGGCGGTGCCGCACCGCACGCGAGAGCTCGCCGAGCGCGATCACGCCGATGAAGATCAGGCCGACGACGAGCATGCCGGTGATCACGTTGCGGCCTTCTTCGGCGGCGTTCGCGAGGAGCCAGGCGGTCATGGCCCGAGCTTAACCGACCCGTTCGGCGTGCGTGCGCAGCGGCGTCTCGACCGCGTCGCGAGCGGGCTCGCCGCCGAGCCGGCGGACGCAAGCGATCCAGGCGTCGCCGTCGCCGTCTCGCCGTCGGCGCGAAGGGCCGCGCAGGTCGAGATCAGCTCCGCCAGCGCCGCGACCGCGTCGAGCTCGCCGGTCGCGGCGATCCGGACGAGCCCGTGCGCGTAGAGGTAGTCGCCGAGCAGGAGCGCGACGTCCTCGTCCGGCGGCGCGAAGAGGCGCGGCCGGCCGTAGTGGACGAGGTAGCCCTCGTAGATCGTCTCGACCCCGAGCGCGAACCGCTCCGGCACGAGCGCGCCGAAGCCGGACACACGCTCCGGATCGGCGCGCACCGCGTCGCCCCAGAGCGGGCTCTCGCCGCCGCGCCCGCCGCGATCGTGTCGAACACCTCAGTCGCGGAAGAAGTCGCCAACGGCCTCGACGGTGCGGTCGATGTCCTCGTCCGAATGGGCGAGCGAGACGAACAGGCACTCGAACTGCGACGGCGCGACGTAGATGCCGCGCTCGAGCAGGTGGCGGAAGAGGGCGCCGTAGCGCTCGGTGTCGCTCGCCTGCGCGTCCTCGAACCGGCGCACGGCGCCGTCGCGGAAGAAGAGCGTCACCATCGCGCCGACGCGCTGCACGCGGCCGAACGGCGCGAGCCCCGCCTCGAGCCGGGCGCCCTTCGCCTCGAGCTCCTCGTAGACGCCGGGGTCGCGCAGCCGGCGCAGCACCGACATCCCCGCAGCCGTCGCGAGCGGATTGCCGGAGAGCGTCCCCGCCTGGTAGACGTCACCGACCGGCGCGAGCCGCTCCATCACGTCGGCCCGGCCGCCGAACGCCGCGAGCGGCAGGCCGCCGCCGACGATCTTGCCGAGGATCGTCAGGTCGGGCAGGACGCCGAAGCGCTCCTGCGCGCCGCCGCGCGCGACGCGGAAGCCGGTGATCACCTCGTCGAAGACGAGCAGCGCGCCGGAGGCGTCGCAGAGCGCCCGCAGCGCCTCGAGGAAGCCGGGCTCGGGCGGGACGACGCCCATGTTCCCGGCCACCGGCTCGACGACGATCGCCGCGAGCCCCTCGCCGTAGCGCTCGACCGCAGCCGCGGTCGCGTCGACGTCGTTGTACGTCGTCGACGACCGTGTCGGCGGTCGTCGCCGTCGGGACGCCGGGGCTCGACGGGATCCCGAGCGTCGCGAGCCCGGAGCCCGCGCTCGCGAGCAGCCCGTCGGCGTGGCCGTGGTAGCAGCCGGCGAACTTGATGATCCGGTCGCGCCGGGTGAACCCGCGCGCGAGCCGGATCGCGCTCATCGCCGCCTCGGTGCCGGAGGAGACGAGCCGCACCATCTCGACCGACGGCACCGCGTCGACGATCTCGGCCGCGAGCTCGACCTCGCGCTCGGTCGGCGCGCCGAAGCTCGTCCCGCGCAGCGCCGCGTCGGCAATCGCCGCGACCGTCTCCTGGTCGGCGTGCCCGAAGACGAGCGGCCCCCAGGACAGCACCCAGTCGACGTAGCGGTTGCCGTCGACGTCCTCGATCGTCGAGCCGCTGCCGCTGCGCACGAAGAAGGGCTCGTCGAGGCCGACGCTCCGCATCGCGCGCACGGGCGAGTTGACGCCGCCCGGGATCAGCTTCTCGGCCCGGCGCGCCAGATCCGACTTCTGCCTCAGAGCCATCGCGCGAGGTCCTTCGTCCAGTAGGAGAAGACGAGGTCGGCGCCGGCGCGCTTGATCGCGGTCAGCGACTCGAGCGCGGCCTGGCGCTCGTCGAGGTGCCCGGCGGCGGCGGCGGCCTTCACCATCGCGTACTCGCCCGAGACGTTGTACGCCGCGACGGGACAGTCGAAGCGCTCGCGCACGGCGCGGATCACGTCGAGGTACGGCAGCGCCGGCTTCACCATCAGCACGTCGGCGCCCTCGGCGAGGTCGAGCTCGCACTCGCGCAGCGCCTCGCGCACGTTGGCCGGATCCATCTGGTAGCCGCGCCGGTCGCCGAACGACGGCGTCGACTCGGCGACGTCGCGGAACGGCCCGTAGAACGCGGAGGCGTACTTGGCGGCGTAGGCGACGATCGGCGTCTCCGGCAGCACCTCGCGGATCGCGCCGACGCGGCCGTCCATCATGTCGCTCGGCGCGACGGCGTCCGCGCCGGCCTCGACGTGGCTCACCGCCGTCCGCGCCAGCAGCTCGAGCGTCTCGTCGTTCGCGACCTCGCCGTCGCGGATGACGCCGCAGTGGCCGTGCGCGGTGTACTCGCAGAGACAGACGTCGGTGAGCAGCACGAGCTCGGGATGCTCCGCGCGCAGCGCCCGCAGCGCCCGCTGGACGATCCCGTCCTCGATCCAGGCGCCGGAGCCCTCGTCGTCCTTCTCCTCGGGGACGCCGAAGAGGAGCAGCGCCTTGACGCCCAGCCCCGCCAGCTCGTCGGCCTCGCCCACCAGATCCTCGACCGAGTAGCCGGCTCATCCCCGGCAGCTCCTCGTTCCGCACCGTCGAGGGCCCGACGAAGAGCGGCATCACGAAGTCGTCGAGGTCGAGCCGCGTCTCGCGCACGAGGCCCCGAGGGCATCGGTTCGGCGCAGCCGCCGCAGGCGTGTCGCAGGGAATGCGCTCACGCCGACACTGTACGCAGGCAGCGGTGCTGGGGGGTCACCGCCGCCGCGTACGGGTTGGTGCTAGGCCCCGGTGATCCGCACCTGGAGGGATGCGAACGGGGAGTTGCGAAGCTTCCGCTTCAGCTCTGCCACAGTCATGCTCGTTCCGCCTTTCGGCCGCAGGGAACCAGTCCGGCGCAGCATCGTCGAATCGCGCCACGTGTCATCACCCCTCCGAGGCATTCGGTCCGAACTGGTGCCGATCGCCACGTACCCGGGTGCAAGATTTCCGCAGGGTCGGCTATGGTGCCGCCCATGGCTTCGGCCCCCACCCGCCATGCGGTGCCGCCGCGCGCTTCCCGAGCGCGCAACCGCAGGGAGATCGAGCGGCTGCGCGCGCGCCGCCGGCGGCCCGAGCGGCACGCTGCGCGCTTCCTGCTGACAGCTCTCCTTTCGGCGATCCTGCTCCTGACCCTCCTTCTGACCGCGTTCGGAACCTGGAGCGCGGAGCCGGTGGCGACGAAGCCGCTCGCGACGCCGGCGGTGCTTCCCGGCGGCGAGCCGCTGCGCCAGATCGTCGCGACGGCGGGCGGGCTGCACCTGCAGCTGCCCGTCTCCCAGAGCGCCGTGACCGCGATCGGCTACCACCACGCCGGCGACGGCTCGCTCCAGCTCGACCCGATCGGGCGCCAGGGGAACGCCGGCCTCTTCGCGCGGCTCTGGCACAAGCTCGCCGGCACGAGCGAGACGAGCCTCGTCTGGTACCAGCTGCGCGGCGACCGCGGCCCCGGCACGTCGATGCTCTCGGTCGGCGCCGCGCCCGGCACGGACGTCTACTCGCCGGTCGACGGCACCGTCGTCGGGATCACGGACTACGTGCTCTCGAACCGGACGCACGGCGCGCGGATCGACGTCCGCCCGCTGCACGCTCCGTCCGTCGTCGTCTCGCTGACGCGGCTGCGCGCCGACCCGGCGCTGACGGTCGGCTCGAGCGTCGAGAAGGCGCGGACGAAGGTCGGCACGATCGTCGACCTCACCGCCGTCGAGCGCCAGGCGCTCGCCCGGTACACGCAGGACGCGGGCAACAACGTCTCGCTGTCGGTGCGCCCGGCGGCCCTGCTGTCGGTTCGCTGAAGGTCCTCTTCGTCGGTGACGTCGTCGGCGCGCCCGGGCAGGCGGGCCGTCGAGGAGCGCCTGCCCGCAGCTGAAGGAGGAGCTCGGCGTCTCGTTCTGCATCGTCAACGGCGAGAACGCCGCCGACGGGCGTCGGGATCACGCCCAAGCTCGCCGCGCGGATCCTCGCCGCCGGCGCCGACGTGATCACGCTCGGCAACCACACCTGGCGGCGCAGCCGAGATCGGGCCCTACCTCGCAGTCGTCGGAGCAGGTGATCCGGCCGGCCAACTTCTCGGCCGCTGACGCCGGGACGCGGTCTCGCCGTCCGCGAGGCGGCCGACGGAACGCCGGTCGCCGTGATCAACCTGCTCGGCTCGCTCTTCATGTCGCCGGCGATCTCGATGTTCGATCTCGTCGACGAGCTCGTCGAGGAGGCGCGCGAGCAGGCGCAGGTGATCGTCGTCGACGTCCACGCCGAGGCGACGAGCGAGAAGGTCGCGCTCGCGCACTGGCTCGACGGGAAGGTCACGGCCGTGCTCGGCACGCACACGCACGTGCAGACCTCCGACGCCCGCGTCCAGCGCGGCGGCACGGCGGCGCTCACCGACGTCGGCATGACCGGGCCGCACGACTCCGTGATCGGCGTCAAGGCGAACCTCGCGATCCACCGGATGCGCACCGGGATGCCCGTCCGCTTCGAGGTCGCCGAGGGCGACGTCCGGATCGAGGGCGCGCTGATCGACTGCGACGAGTCCGGCCGCGCTACGGCGATCGAGGCTGGTTCGCGTCGACCTCTGACGAGCACGACGAGCAGCGCGACGAGGACGAGGTCGCGGATCGAGCACGAGCGTCGACGGCAGCGGTCGAGCTCGCGGGCGAGGTCCCAGTAGCGCGACGGGAACCAGAGCTGCGTCAGGACGAGCGCGAGCGCGAGCAGCACCGAGGCGCGCGAGGCCGCGCCGGCCGGCGACGAGCGGGACGACCGGCACGAGCCAGATCAGGAACTGCGGCGAGAGCACCTTCCCGAGCGCGACGAAGGCGACGAGCGCGGCGGCGCTCCAGCGGACGAGCTCCTCGCGCGCCGGCGGGACGCCGCAGCCAGATCCAGACGAGCACGGCGATCTGCGCGAGGCTGAGCAGGACCGCCGTGACGGCGGTTCCGGTCGCGTGCAGGTTCTGCGAGCCGTGGCCCGAGCGCATCTCGACGTCGAGGCCGACGAGGTGGTGCGCGGCGAGATAGAGCGCCGAGCCGAGGCTCTCGATCTGCAGCGGCCGCGACAGCTGCCGCCCGATGCTGTGCGCGACCCCGTCGGGCGCGACCACGAGGAACGGCAGGAAAGCGAGCACGACCACGCCGGCGCAGAGCGCCAGGCAGATCAGCGCCTCGCGCCGGCCGCGGCGCCGCCAGACGTAGCGCGAGCGCGACGGGCACGAGCACGGCCGGATAGAGCTTCACCGCGACGGCCGCGCCGAGCAGGCCGAAGCCGAGCCGGTCGCGCCGGTGGACGAGCGCGGCGAGCGCCGCGGCCACGAGCGCCGCCGGACAGAGGTCGAAGCGCGTCAGCACGACCGAGCCGAGCAGCAGCGGGAACGCCGCGACGAGCGCGAGCGCGCCGACCGTTCGCTCGCGCGCGCGCCGAGCCCGCGCAGCGTCACCGCGCGAGCAGCACCGTGGCGACGCCGAAGCCGGCCATCAGGAGCTCGAAGACGTCGCGGAAGCCCGCCTCGTCCTCGCTCAGCAGAGCGGGGACGACGAACGCGGGCAGCGCGCCGGGCGGGTACTCGGGCCTGACGTCGCGGTACGGCACCGTCGCCGTCCTCGATCGCGGTGCCGTAGCTCTCGTAGACCGGGATGTCGACGATCTCGCCCTCGTCGTACCAGGCCGTGTGGAGCACCGCCCAGGAGAGCAGGAAGAGCGCCGCCGCGGCAACCGCCGCGAGCTCAGTGAACCGGCGCGGCGCGCTCACGTCGATAGAGCAGGGCGAAGGCGACGAAGGGGAAGAACCAGGGGATGTAGAGGTAGAACCAGTGCGTCAGCACGAGCTCGAAGCCGATCAGGACCGCGGCGGTGAGCGCCGCGAGCTGGAGGATCGACTTCCGCCGCGGCACGAACGCGGTCAGGACCGCGCCGGCGACGACGAGCACCTGCAGCACCTGCTGGACGAGGTGCAGGTCGGGCACGCCGCCGGCGTGGTACTGCCCCCAGCCCCAGATCGAGAACGGCGAGTCGCGGTCGAGCTGGAAGCCGAACGTGCGCTCGGCGAAGACGCGCGCCGCGTGCAGCGGCTCGGGCTCGAGCAGGAGCACGAGGAACGCGGCGAGCGTCGCGCCCGCGAAGCCGAGCACAAAGCGGCGCACGGGCACGCGCAGCCCGTTCGGATAGGAGAGCCAGAGCGGCGCGAGCAGGAGCGCCGCGAACTTCGTCCAGCCGGCGAGCGCGATCGCGGCGCCGCGCGCCCAGGCCGAGGAGGCGAGCCAGAAGCCCCAGATCAGGAACGCGGGCATGATCGCGTCGTTCGTGTTCGAGTTCGACACGTAGAGCGTGAACGGGTACGCCGCCCACGCGAACGCGAGCGTCGCCGCGAGGCGCGGGCCGCCGAAGCGCCGCCCGACGAGCGCGAGCCCGAGGATGCAGAGCCCGTCGAAGAGGAGCGAGGTCGCGTGCGCGGCCCAGAGCTCGTCCCACTTGCCGCTCCAGCCGAAGACGGCGTAGCCGGGCAGGTACGCGAGGTAGGAGACCGGCCCGTAGGTGTCGCCGCGCGGGTTCGACGCCTCGCAGCGGCCGTTCGTCTGGATCCGCTCGCGGATCTCGCCCTCGGCGTCGGCGGTGCCGCACGGCTTCCGATCCTCCTGCACCGGCATGTGCCCGTACGGCATCTCGCCGTTCGCGATCCGCTGGGCGCCGACGACGCCCGCGTAGCCGACGTCGATCACGCTGCGCTGCGCCTCGACGTTGAGCCCGACGCGGAAGCCGGCGAGGAAGACACAGGCGGCCGCGAGCAGCCAGACCGGCCAGACGGGAGCGGACGTACGCGGCGGCCGGTCGCGCTTCGCGATCCAGAGGCAGCGGCCGAGCAGGTAGACGAGCGGCGGATAGGCGAGCGGCGCGCTCCAGAAGACCTCGCCCTCGTTGAAGAAGCGGAGCGAGATCGAGAACGAGAGCAGCGCGAGCAGGTCGAGGTTCCGGAGCGAGAGCGGCCGCCGCAGGTCGGCGAGGCCGACGAGGAAGAGCGCGCAGAAGGTCAGCCAGAGCCAGACGCCGTTGATCGTCTTGCCGCCGAACGCGCCCGCCCCGCCGCGCGCCATCGTCCAGGCGACCTGCGGCCCGGTCCACGCCTCGGTCACCTCGCCGGTGCGGTCGTCGACCTTGCCGAGCACGATCTGGCCGGCCTCGCCCGACCAGACCTTCACCACCCACTCGTCCGCAGCCGGGCTGTACTCGGCGTCCGTCTGCGGCTTCGGCGGGTAGCGGTCGAGCCAGTCCGCGACCTTCGCCGTGGCGGAAGAGGATCGCGGTCGCCTGCTCCTCGGTCAGCCGCGCGCCGCCCTCGGCCGGGACGAACGGCGTCTCGACGAGCCGTCCGTCCTCGTCGAACACCGGCTCGCTCGGCGCGGCGGCCGCCGCCGGCGCGGCGAACGCCAGCGCCGCGAGCGCGGCAGCTAGCGCCGGGAGCCGCGCCGGAAGGACCAGAGCTTGTTCCCGACGAAGTTCCACGGGGTCACGAGCACGATCGCGATCGCCTGCGCGAGCACCTTGCCGACCTCGAACGGTCGACGAGCAGTGCGCAGGATCGCGAGGTTCGCCGCGAGCGCGATCGTCGAGACGACGAGGAAGCGCAGCCCCTGGTAGGCGACGTGGCCGCGCTGGCCGCGGAACGTCCAGAGCCGGTTCCACGTGTAGTTGCTCGTGACGGCGACGAGGAACGAGCCGGTCGCGGCGAGCAGGTAGTGGACGCCGCCGACCTTCAGCAGCAGGGTGTAGACGGCGAGGTTGACGACGTAGCCGCTCGCGCCGACGACGCAGAAGCGGATCAGCTGCAGCCAGTTGTCGCGCCGGCCGAGCGCGCCACGCGTCCGGCGAGCGCAGCCGAGGCGCTGGGGGCGGTGGAGCGCTGCATCGCCGGCGGCGAGCCTAGCCGTCTACGCGTCGCGGCCGAAAGCGGGATCACGAGCGCGCCCGTCGCGGCTCGATCCGTGCGTCGGCGAGCTCGGGCACGCTCGCGAGCGTCCGGCCGTGGGCGCGGTAGAACTCGAGCTCGCGCGGCTCGAGCAGCGTGAACGTGCTGTCGATCTCGATCCCGACGGCGCCGCGGCGCGCGGTCGTGAAGGGCAGGAACCGGCTGGCGCCGTCGCCGCAGCGGACCTCGAGCCCGAGGATCCCGGCTCGTCCGCGTCGAGCAGCACGTTCTCGACCTCGCCGAGCCGGATCCCGCGCGTGAGCACGGGCGCGCGCAGCAACGTCGATGCTGTCTGCCCCCGCACGAGTGACACGCTACCCGGCGCGGGAGTCGCCGAATCCTGCCGAGCCGAGGAGCGGCACGAACCGGCACGGCACCGTGCGGACGCGCACGGGCCCGTCCGGGCCGCGCTCGACGATCTCGAGCCACTGGTCGCGCCGGGTGCCGACCGGGACGACGATCCGGCCGCCCGGCGCCAGCTGCTCGTAGAGCGACTCCGGCACCGCCGGCGCCGCGGCGGCGACGACGATCCCGTCGAACGGCGCGCGCTCGGGCACGCCGAGCGTGCCGTCGCCCGACGCGGACGTCGACGCGCTCGTAGCCCGCTCGCGCGAGCGTCCGCCGTCGCCTCCTCGGCGAGCTCGGGCACGCGCTCGATCGTCACGACCTCGTCGGCGAGCTCGGCGAGCACCGCCGCCTGGTAGCCGGAGCCGGTGCCGACGTCGAGCACGCGGCCGCCGTCGAGCGCGAGCGCCTCCAGCATCGTCGCGACCATGAACGGCTGCGAGATCGTCTGGCCGGAGCCGATCGGCAGCGCGCGGTCCTCGTAGGCGTGGCGGCGCAGCCGCTCCGGCACGAACTGCTCGCGCGGCACGGACGCGATCGCGGCCAGCACGCGCTCGTCGCGGATCCCCCGCGGGCCATGAGCCTCGCCAGCTCCGGCCCGTCGTTCATGCCTTCGTCAGCGCGCGCGCGTACGGCGGCGCCGTGACGCCGAAGTGGTCGAGCACGGCCGGCATCACCTCGACGATCGACGCGGGCAGCACGTCGAGGCCGACGGTGAGCATCGGCACCTCGGAGTCGCCGGCCAGGAGCGAGCCGTGCGAGCCGCCGCCCGAGTGGTGGCGCCCGGCGAGGTCGGCGAACTCCCAGCCGGCCGCGGCCGAGACGATCAGCTCGCCGGCGTTCGGGTTCGCGAGCGCCGCGGCCGCGCGCGCGGGACCATCGGGATGGTCGAGCAGCGAGACGTCGCCGTCGGCTCCGTCGCGCCGCGCGACGAGCTCGTCGCCGTCGCGCCGGAGGACGACGTCGACGGCCGGGTTGCCGTCGAGCCGGCGCGCGAGGACCGCCGGGTCGTCGTCGGTGTAGACCATTCCGGCGCGGTTCGACGCCGTCACGAGCGCGTCGGGGAACACGTCCTGCAGCCGCGCGACCTCGCTCACGGGCGTCTGGCCGTGGTCGGAGCAGAGGATGACGGCGTAGCGCTCGAGGAACTCGTCGGGGCCGCCGGCCGCCTCGATCAGCGTCCCGACCGCCTCGTCGCAGCGCGCGAGCGCCTCGTGCGCGGCGTCCGGGCCCTGGGCGTGCGAGGCGTAGTCGTAGTCGGAGAGGTAGAAGACGAGGAAGTCGAAGCCGTCGCGGGTGACGAGCCAGCGGCCGACCGCGGCGGCGTAGGCGTCGATCGTGCCGCGCGGCCGGTTGCGCACCGAGAGCGGCGCGCCGGTCACGTCCGACTCGAACAGGTTGTAGAAGAAGAAGCGGCTCGGCCCGTGGGCCGGGCGCGTCAGGAAGGGCACGGTCGGCCGGTGTGGATGCCGGCCGCGGTAGCAGGTGATGTTGATCGCGGCCGCGGTCAGCCCCGCGTCCTCGAGCGCCTCGTACACCGTCACCGCGCTGCGGCCGAGATGGCTCGCGTTGAGACCGTAGATCGTGTCGATCAGCGACTGCCTCGTCCCCGCCGCCCGCACCGCGCCGAACGAGGAGCCGTACTCGACGAGCCGCTGCTCGCCGCGGTGGTACCAGACGAGATGCGGGATCTCGTGCACGTCGGGGTGCGCGCCGGTCGCGAGCGACGAGAGGCAGACGGGCGTCAGCGACGGGAACGTCGAGATCGCGCGCCGGTACCGGCCGTGCTCCGCGAGCAGCCCGAGCGAGGGGGCGACGCCGCGTTCGAGCGTGTCCTCGAGCATCGACGGCGTCAGGCCGTCGATCACGATCAGGATCAGCTTCTTAGTCGCGGGCAAGAGTGCGCAGGCCGGCGTACCGGTCGGCCTGGGTGCGGCGGAGGCGAACGGCGAGGATCGGCAGCGCGAGCGCGACGAGGTAGCCGACGCCCGGCACGAACGCGAGCCCGGCGAGGCCGGCGGCGACCGCGGCGACGATCAGCGCGAGACCGCCGCGCGTGCCGCCGCGCCTGAGCGCACCGCTGACGACGATCGCGGCGGCGGCGGCTCCCACGACGCCGCCGACCGCTCCGGCGACGGCTTCCGTCCAGTCCTCGATCACGATCCCGACGACCGCTCCGGCGGCGCCGGCGAGCACGACGGCCGCGATGCGTCCGAGCGGCGTCGACGAGAGCAGGCCGGCGAAGAGCACGCCGAAGCGCAGTCCCGATCCCGAGCGCGAGCCCGATCGTGTACCAGTCTCCCATCGCGGTCAGTGTAGAGACGCCTCACGTTTCGACCGGGCGTTTTCTGGAGATACAACACGTGACCCGTACGCCCGCTGCTCAGGAGGGAGATCCGTGAACGACGACCGGCCGCTGCTCGTCTTCTTCTGGTCCGAGCGCTCGGGCCCCGCCCGCCGGATGGAGAGCCTGCTCGCCCATCTCGAGCGGAAGGAGCGCGACCGGCTCCGGGTCCGCCGCGTCGACGTCGACGCGAGCCCCGAGCTCGCCGAGCGCTTCGCCGTCAGCGTCGTGCCGACGCTCGTGCTCGTCAAGGACAAGCGGGTCGTCTCGCGGCTCGACGGGCGCACGAGCGCGCCGAAGATCGAGGCGATGCTCGAGCCGCACCTGCGCCAGCTCGCGGCTGCCTAAAACCGACCTTGACTGCCCCGCGTAGGTCGTTCTGACGGGCGTTCCGGCCCGTGAAACGCAACCCGGGGAGGTTCGTATGTCGAGGCTCGCACTCAGGGTCGTCGCACTGGCAGGGGTGATCGCGCTGCTCGGCGTGGGCTCGTATGCCATCGCCGGCTCGGGATCGAAGAACTTCGAGGGCAGCCCGCTGAACGGGTACGAGGAGAATCCGGACATCTCGACGGTCGCCGGACGGCTCGTTCAACGCCCGACTGTCGAACGACGGCACCTCGATCCACTACCGGCTCAGCTACTCGGGCCTGGAGGGGAACGTCCAGCAGGCGCACGTGCACTTCGCGAAGTACGGGGTGAACGGCGGCATCTCGTTCTTCCTCTGTGGACCACGGGTTTCCAGCCGCCCGCGACTGCCCCCGCGACGCCGGTCTGTCCGCAGAGCGGGACGGTCGAGGACAGCATCGTGGCGGCGGACGTGATCGGCCCAGGCGGTCAGGGGATCGAGGCGGGCAACCTGCCCGAGATCCTGGCGGCGATGCGCGCCGGCCACGCCTACGCCAACGTTCACAGCTCGAAGTGGCCCGGCGGCGAGATTCGCGCCCAGGTCGACCGCGGTGGTGACGGCGGCGGCGGCATCGTCGGCGACGACGACTAGGAGGACGAACTAGGAGGAGAGACCGGACTCGAGCCGCGCGATCACGTCCAGTGTGAACGCGGCCGCCCGTGCCCCGTCGACGACGCGGTGGTCGAAGGTGACCGAGACGTTGCCGATCTGGCGGACGACGATCTCCCCGTCGCGGACGACGGGGCGCGGGCCGATCCGGTGCACACCGAGGATGCCGACCTCGGGGTGGTTGACGAGCGGCGTCACGAAGACGCCGCCGAGCTTGCCGGCGCTCGTGACGGTGAAGGTGCCGCCGCGGAGCTCCTCGGGCTTCAGCGTCCCGGCTCGCGCGGACTCGGCGAGCCGCGCCACCTCGGCGGCGATCGCCTCGAGCGGCTCCGAGTCGCAGGCGCGGACGACCGGGACGACGAGCCCCTGGTCGGTCTGGACGGCGATGCCGAGGTCGCAGCGGTCGAGGTAGACGATCTCGTCCCCCTCGAGCCGCGCGTTCAGCTCCGGGAACTCCCGCAGCGACGCGGCCGTCGCCTTCAGCACGAGCGGCAGCAGCAGCTTCACGTCGACGCCGGTGAAGTCCGCCTCCTCGACGAACGTGACCGCGGGAATCTCCCGGTGCGCGCGGGTCAGGTGCTCGACGATCTGCCGTCGCACCCCGCGCACGGGCTCGCGCCGCCCGTCGGAAGGCTTGTGTTGTTTCAACACAAGCCCCGCTCCGCCGGCGTCGCGGACGTCGTCCTCGGTGATGCGCCCGTTCGGCCCCGTGCCGCTCAGCTGAGCCAGATCGACGCCGAGCTCCTGAGCGATCCGGCGGACGACCGGGGTCGCCTGAACACGCGCTTGTGTTGAAACAACACTTTCTCTCTTCGGCGCCGGCGTGGGCGCGGCCTGCGGCTCGGGCGCGGCCGGCGGCGCCTCGGTGCCGTCGCCGCCGATGACGACGAGGACGGTGCCGACGGGGACGACCTCGCCTTCGCCGACGAGGATCTTCGTCACCGTGCCGGCGGCCGGCGAGGGGATCTCGACGGTCGTCTTGTCGGTTGCGATCTCGACGAGCGGGTCGTCCTCGGCGAGCTCCTGCCCCTCGGCGACGAGCCAGCGGGCGATCTCGCCCTCGGTCAGGCCCTCGCCGAGGTCGGGCAGCTTGAACTCGTACGCCACGGCGCGCCAGCCTACCTACCGCGGCGTGCCGATCCAGGCGCCGGCGGGCGCGATCAGGACGCGGAGGCCGCCTTCGACCCGCCAGAGCGAGAGCGCCTGCTCGTCGCCGGCAAGCTCGGGGGCGACCGCGGCGGGGACGTAGCCGACCTGCAGCGTCCGCTCCTCGTTCCAGATCGCGACGGCGTTCGGATCGTGCTCGTTCGTCGGCTCGGGGACGAGCGCGAGCCGGCTGGGTGGGTCGAAGGACGGGTCCGGCAGCGCCTCGGGGCGGTAGCTCACACCGGCTGCGGCGACGACCCGGATCCGCGGATCCTCCCAGCGCACGACCTCGCCGGTCGCCGCGTCGCGGAGGCGGTAGCCGCTCACGCCTCGCTCGAGCCAGAGGCGAAGCCGGTCAGAGTTCGGCGGCATAGCCGCGGATCGCCCGCTCGTAGCGGACGACGTCTGCGGTGGGCGCGACGTAGACCGCGTCGATCACGGAGCGCATCGCCTCCGCGGTCCGGCCGGCGCTCCAGAGCGCATAGCCGAGGAACACCTTTAGCGCCGCGTGCTCGGGAAAGCGTGCGACGGCTTCGGAAAGCACGGCGACGGATTCCTCGAGCTCGCCGACGTTCCGCAGCGAGCTTCCGAGGCCAAGGAGCGCCGGTGCGAGATCCTCGACCTCGAGGCCCAGCTCGATCGCGCGCCGGTAGTGCGGGATCGCCTCCTCCTCACGCCCGGCGCTGTCGCACTCGAACGCTCGCGCGAGCTCCTCCTTCGCGTCCACTCAGAACGCGAGCAGCGAGCGGGCGGCGTCGACCACGCGCGCGACGGACGGCATGTACGCGTCCTCGATCTGCCAGTACGGGTACGGGACGTCGTAGCCGGTGACGCGGAGGACCGGCGCCTGCAGGTCGAGCAGCGCCTTCTCGGCCAGGATCGCCGCGAGCTCGGCGGCGTAGCCGCAGGTGCGCGGCGCCTCCTGGACGAGCACGACGCGGCCGGTCTTGGCGGCGGAAGCGAGCAGCGCCTCCTCGTCGAGCGGCTTCAGCGAGCGGAGATCGAGCACCTCGACCGAGGCGTCGAGCTCGTCCGCGGCCCGCTCGCACACCGGCACCATCGCGCCGTACGCGACGAGGGTCACGTCCGTCCCCTCCCGCGCGAGCCGCGCCTTGCCGAGCGGGACGACGTGGTCGCCCTCCGGCACCTCGCCGCGCTCGGTCCGGTAGACGAGCTTCGGCTCGAGGATCACGACCGGGTCGGGATCGCGGATCGCCGCCGCGAGCAGACCCTTCGCGTCGGCGGGCGTCGACGGGATCGCGACCTTGATCCCGGGCGTGTGCACGTAGTACGTCTCGGGCGAGTCGTCGTGCAGCTCGGGTGCGCGGACACCGCCGCCGTACGGCATCCGGATCGTGATCGGGAACGTCATCTTCCCGCCCGTGCGCCAGCGGTAGCGGCCGACGTGGGTGATCAGCTGGTCGAGGCAGGGGTACGAGAACGCGTCGTACTGCATCTCGCAGACGGGCCGGTAGCCGGCCATGCAGAGCCCGACCGCCGAGCCGAGGATGCCGGCCTCGGCGAGCGGCGTGTCGACGCAGCGGTCCGGCCCGAAGCGGTCGCGCAGCCCGGCCGTCGCGCGGAAGACGCCGCCGGCGCGGCCGACGTCCTCGCCCATGACGAGCACGTTCTCGTCCCGCTCCATCTCGACGTGGAGCGCGTCGTTGACGGCCTCGACGAGCATCAGCTCAGCCACCGAGGATCCTCCGCAGCTCGGCGAGGTCGTGCGCGAACGACGCGGGCGGATTCGCGAGCGCGTGCTCGAAGACGAGCCCGACGTCGGCCGGCGGCTCGGCCTCGGCGGCGGCGATCCCGGCCCGCATCACGTCGGCCGCCTCGGCCTTGATCTGCTCGTCGAGCGCGTCGTGGAGCACGCCCTGCCGGCGCAGGTAGCCCGCGAAGCGGCCGACGCACTCGTTCGCGCGCTCCTCCTCGACCCGCTCGAGGTCGATGTACGCCTTCGGATCGTCGGCGGTCGCGTGCGGGGCGGCGCGGTAGGTGACGGCCTCGATGAAGGTCGGCCCGTCGCCCGCCCGGCCGCGGGCGACCGCCTCGCGCGCCGCCTCGTAGACGGCGAGCACGTCGCCGCCGTCGACTCGCGTGCCTGGAATCCCGTAGCCGGCGGCCTTGTCGACGAGCGCCTCGGCCCTCGTCTGCGCGGAGAGCGGCGTCGAGATCGCCCACTGGTTGTTGTTGCAGAGGAGGACGAGCGGCGCGCGCATCACGGCGGCGAAGTTGGCGCCCTCGTGGAACGCGCCCTCCGAGGTGGCGCCGTCGCCGAAGAAGGTCAGCGCGCAGGCGGTCTCGCCGCGCAGCCGTTTCCCCCACGCCAGGCCGGCCGCGTGCGGCACCTGGGTCGCGATCGGGACGCAGATCGAGGCGAGGTTGTAGTCGGCCG
Source organism: uncultured Gaiellaceae bacterium (assembly GCA_963738795.1). GTDB lineage: Bacteria > Actinomycetota > Thermoleophilia > Gaiellales > Gaiellaceae > Gaiellasilicea. The sequence goes on from CAVTXQ010000006.1 coordinate 135,470, forward strand.
GGTTCCACCAGCCGGCGGGATGGCCGCGCCACCAGGAGAGGATCGTCGCCGCCGGCATCCCGCGCAGGAGCCCGATCGCCGACTCGCGGTAGCTCGGGAAGATCCAGTCGTCGTCCTCGAGCGCGTGGAACGCGCCGGCCTGGATCGCCTCGTGGCCCCAGAAGATCGCGTACGTGCCGATCCGGCCCTGGCGGTGGTAGACGACCGAGCGCTCGTCGTACGTCCGCAGCAGGATCATCGAGCGGTAGAGCGCGAGCAGCTCCTGCTCGCCGAGTCCCTCGACCTCGCCGTCCGGGATGGTCTCGCCGTCGCCGATCACGCGGCGGAGATCGCGCTCCGCGGGCATCGTGCTCGCCATTCCGGCGCGCACGATACCTCTCAGGACGCCTCGGAAGGGCGAGCGCCCGTGCGAGCACGGGATCCCGGCCGGCGAAGAAGTCGGCCGCCGTCGGCTCGACCGGCACGTCGACCGGCGTCTCCGCGCGCTTGTCCCCCGGCGGGCCGAACTCCCAGTACGACGTCGCGACGTGGAGCGTCAGCCCGACCCGCTCGAGCGCGATCGCCGCCGAGTCGCCCCACTGGCTCGGCGCGCCGCCGGCCGGCTCGCCGACGAGCCTCGCGGTCGTGCCGCGATCGACGTCGGCGACGAAGTTTCCCGCAGCCGAGAACGTCGACCGTCCGGTGAGGACGACGAGCTTGCGCTGGATGGCAGGCCGCGAGAGCACGTCGAGCAGCGCGGCGTAGGTGGTGTTGTCGCCGCCGTGGTTGAGGCGGACGTCGACGACGACACGCCGCACGGACGGCTTCCGCGCGAGCGCGAGGAGACGCTCGGAGAGGTCGTAGGTGTCATCCGTCGTCAGCCGGTAGCCGAGGTAGACGACCTTGCCGTCCTCCAGCGTCGTCAGCCACTGCGGGTCGTCGACGCTGCGCAGCCAGACCGGGTCGTGCTCGGTCTGCAGCGGCGCGGGCGCTCCGCCGAGCGTCGACGAGACCTCGCCCGCGTCGACAGGCTGGAGCGTCGCCTCGCTGCCGTCGGCGAACGAGAACGTCGCGTCGCCCTCGACGATCCCGAGGCCGCGCAGCACCTCGGCGGTCGCGACGAACTCCGGCAGCAGCCAGCGGAGCCCCGACTCGTTGTCGTGCGGCACGAGCGGCCGGACCTGCTCGACCACCTCGTCGATCGGAGTGCCGTCGATCGCCGTGACGCGACGCCCGGTCAGATCCTCGTCGCCGATCGAGCCGACGACGTAGAGCCCGTCGGGGAAGTCGTAGAGCCGGAAGGGGTAGACGTGGAGCGTGCGGGCGTGCTGGTCGAAGGGGTAGATCGCCGTGTGGCCGTCGCGCGGGCCGGGAAGGGCGGCGAGACGCATCAGCCCGACCACGAGCTCGTCCCGGCTCAGCTCCGGCGCCTCGTCGGCGAGCGCGGCCGCCTGCGCGCGGAACGTCGCCCGCGGCACGTCGTGGAAGAGGTCCGGATGCGTCGACTCCATCGTGTCGGCCAGCGAGCGCAGCTCCTGCTGGAGCGGCGTCGGCGGCTGCGGCTCGTCGGCGCCCGCGCAGCCCGCGAGGAGGAGGGCGAGGATCACGAGCCGGCGCATCCTCCGAGTGAACGCAGCGGCCGTTGACGTGTCAAGTCTGACAGGTCGGCGTTAACGCGCCCGCAACAGGTGTGCTCGCAGGAAGTCGAGCGTGCGGCGCATGACGCTCCGCGTCTTCGCGTCCTTCGTCGTCTCGAAGCCGTGCGGCCCGGTCGGCTGCACGACGAGCTCGACGCGCGCGCCGACCTCCTTGGCGCGGGCGACGTAGCGGTCGATCGAGCGGTTGATCGCGGGGTTGTCGCGCCCGGCCTTGGCGAGCAGCGTCGCCGGTGCGTCCTTGCGCAGGTGCGCGAGCGGCGAGAGTTGCTCCAGCTCCGCGTGCAGCGGCCCGTAGTAGCCGACCGCGCAGCGCAGCGCTCCGAGCCGTCCCTGGAGCGCGGGCAGCATCGAGAGCTGGACGCCTGCCGAGAAGCCGGCGACGCAGATCCTGCTCGGCGTCGATCCCGAGCCGGGCTGCGTTCCGGCGGACGTAGCGGACCGCAGCCACGACGTCCTCGGGGTCCTCCTGGTGGTCGAAGGTGACGCCGGCCAGCCCCGACGCGGCGGCGAGCTGGCCCCAGCCGACGAAGACGCCCGACGCCTTCGGGCTGTCGGTTCCGCGAGCGTTCCCGTGGACGAAGACGACGGCGGGCAAGCGGCCGCTCGCTCGAGCGGGCCGATAGACGTCGAGCCGGAGACCGGCCTTGTACTGGACGTTCCGCTTCACCTTCGCGAGGTGCATGCCCGGCAGCTGCAGCGCGACGACGGCGCCTGCGGTGGGGTTGCGGTAGTCCGCGCCTGCGCCGACGGACGCGAGCACGAGCGCGAGCAGCATGACGACCCCGAGCCTCACGTCAGTACCGTAACGGCGTCGCGCTCGGCCTCGAAGACGACCTCGGTGACGTCGCCGACGTCCTCGCCGTCGAGCTGCAGCGGCAGCGGCCGGTCGCAGCGGATCACGATTCGATCCTGGTCGTGGAGCTCGAGCAGCGGCAGCCGCGTTCGCCCGGTGACGAGGTAGCGGACTGCGCCCGGCAGCGAGCGCAGCCGGAACGAGCGCGGGCCGAGCACGTCGAGGCCACCTTCGAGTTGCGCGCCGCGCGGGAGCCGGAGCGGCAGCCGGCCGACGTAGCTGTACGGGTCGGCGTTGGCGACGAGCGCGAACGCAGCGCGGCCGTGCCCGTCGACCTCGAGCGCCGGATCGAAGCGGACGCGCGCCTCCGCCAGCGTCTTGACGGCCGTCCACGCGAAGACGGCGTCGCCGGGCCGCTTGCCGTCGGCGCTTCGGCCGCGCGCGTCCATCCGCCGGATCAGCTCCGCGTCGAGGCCGACGCCGCCGGCGAAGCCGAAGCGGCGGCCGTTCGCGCGCCCGAGCCCGATCCGCCGCGTCCGGCCGGCCGCGAGCTGGCCCGCGGCGGCAACCGGGTCGCGCGGCAGCCCGAGCGCGCGCGGCAGCACGCTCGTGCCGCCGCCGGGGACGAAGCCGAGGAGCGTCTCCGGCCTGGCGCCGTTCAGCACCTCGTTGAAGCCGCCGTCGCCCGAGAAGACGACGACCGCGTCGGCGTCGGCGTCCCGCGCGAGCTCGGTCGCGTGGCCGGCACGCTCGGTGAACACGGTCTGAACGTCGCCGAGCGCGGCCGCGACGCGTTCTGCCAGCTCGGGCGTGACCCGGCTCGCGTACGGGTTGACGATCAGCGTCGTCCGCATGTCAGCGCGGCGTCGCGTAGCCGCGGATGCCGTCGACGAGGATCGCGGCGAACGAGTCGGCGAGCGCGTCCGTGTCGCGTCCAGGCGCGAGCCAGGTGTACGCCCAGTTGGCCGCCGAGAGGACGAGCAGCGCGGCCGCCGTGTCGTCGAGGTCGGTGCGCAGCTCGCCTCGCTCGCGGCCCTCGCGGAAGAGCGCGCGCAGCCGCTCCTCGTAGCGCCGGCGCTCGCCGACGATCTCGTCGCGGCGCTCGCCCTCGAGGTAGCGCCACTCGCGGATGAAGACGGTCGCCATGTCGAGCTGCTCGGCGACGACGCGCAGGTGGGCGCGGAGCGCGAGCCGGATCCGCTCGGCCGCGCCGGCGCTCTCCGGGATCGCGTCGAGGCCGGCGTGGAACGCGGCCGCCCCTTCGCGCATCGTCTCGTAGAGCAGCTCCTGCTTCGACTCGGTCAGCGAGTAGAGCGAGCCCTTCTGGACGCCCATCGCCGTCGCGAGGTCGCCCATCGACGTGCCGTGGTAGCCCTTCTCGGCGAAGAGGCGGGCGGCCTGGCGGGTCAGCTCGTTCCTGCGCGTGCCGATACACTCAATGCTAACGACCGTTCGGCAGGGAGGCGAGATCGTGGACGCGCGCGAGCAGGAGTTTCTCGACTACGTCCAGTCCGGCGGGCTGGTCGAGACCGACGACTGGATGCCGGACGAGTACCGCAAGCGGCTGATCAAGTTCATCGAGATGCACGGCAACTCGGAGCTGATGGGCGTGCTGCCGGAGCGCGACTGGATCCTGCGCGCGCCGACGCTGCAGCGGAAGCTGGCGCTGACCGCGAAGATCCAGGACGAGGTCGGCCACTGCCAGCTGATCTACCGCGTCGTCGAGGATCTCGGCAAGCCGCGGAGCGCCTGCCTCGACGACCTGATCGCCGGCAAGTCGAAGTTCCACAACGTCTTCCACTACCCGACGAAGAGCTGGGGCGACGTCGGCGTGATCGCGTGGCTCGTCGACGCGGCCGCGATCATCAGCCAGAAGGCGCTCCTGAAGTGCTCGTACGCGCCCTACGCGCGGGTGATGAAGAAGGTCTGCTGGGAGGAGTCGTTCCACATCCTCCACGGCCGCGACACGATCCTCGCGATGGTCACCGGGACGCCGGAGCAGCGCGAGCTGGTGCAGGAGGCGCTCAACCGCTGGTGGGAGCCGCTGATGCACTTCCACGGCACGCCGATCCCCGCCGAGGAGGATCCGATGGTGGTCTGGCGGATCAAGAGCCAGGGGAACGAGGAGGCGCGGCAGCAGTTCCTCGAGGGCTACGTGCCGCAGATCCTCGAGCTCGGCCTCGAGATCCCCGACCCGAAGCTGCGCCGAAACGAGGAGGGCGTCTGGGAGTACACCGAGCCGGACTGGGACAAGCTGCTCGCCGTCGTCACCGGCCACGGGCCGGCGTCGCAGGAGCGGCTCGACTTCCGCGCGGTCGTCGCGCGCGGAGACGGACTGGGTCTCGAACGGTGCGTCGCTGCGCGGAGGCGGCGTGATCTGCGAGGTCTTCCGGCAGGAGCGGAAGGGCCAGCCGTTCGCGCACGGCGGCTCGTTCCACGCACCCGACCAGGCCTTCGCCGACGCGTACGCGCGCGAGTTCTACGCGCGGCGGCAGGAGTCGGTCGCGCTCTGGGTCGTGCCGCGCGACGCGATCACGGCGATCGAGGAGTTCCCGGACGAGTTCGACCTCAAGTACCGCCGCGTCGACGGCTACTCGATCAAGGCGAGGCTGAAGGAGGCGCGTGACGCGAGCGGGCACAGCTGCTGATTGAGCTCGCCGACGACGAGCTGATCCTCGGCTGGCGCGACTCGGAGTGGACGGGGATCGCGCCGTTCCTCGAGGAGGACGTCGCCTTCTCCTCGATCGCGCAGAACGAGATCGGGCACGCGCGGGCGCTGTACGACCTCGCCGCCGCGAGCTCGGCACCGACGCCGACGCGCTCGCGTTCGACCGCGAGCCGGAGGAGTACCGCTGCGCGCCGCTCGTCGCAGCTGCGGCTCGTCCCCGACTGGGCGCGGACGATCGCGCGGCACGTGCTCTACGAGACGGCGGACGCGATCCGGATCGAGCGGCTGAAGGAGCACGAGGACGCCGAGCTCGCCGGGATCGCGGCCAAGATCGAGCGCGAGGAGGTCTACCACCGCCTCCACGCCGAGATGTGGCTCGAGCGCCTCGCCGGCGAGGAGCGCTACGAGGCCGCGGTCGACGAGCTGTGGCCGTACGCGCTCGGCGTGCTCGAGCCCGAGCTGCGCCGGCGCTCGCGGAGCGCGTCGGCCGGCCCGAGGTCGAGGCGGTCGAGCGCTGCTGCGCCCGGCGAGGAGTTCGCGGCGCTCTGGGAGGAGATGACGATGGTGCGCCGCTCGGCGCCGGTCGGTGCGCAGTGGTGACCGAGGCCGCGGTCTGGGACGCGCTCGCCGAGATCCCCGATCCGGAGATCCCGGTGATCTCGCTCGTCGACCTCGGCGTCGTCAAGTCCGTCGAGGTCGAGGCCGAGCGCGTGCGGATCGAGTTCACGCCGACGTTCATGGGCTGCCCGGCGCTCGACGCGATGCGGACGCAGATGGAGGCGGCCGTGACGGCGCTCGGCGGCGAGCCGGAGGTCGATGTCCTGCTCGACGACTCGTGGTCGACCGACCGGATCACGCCGGCCGGCCGCGAGAAGCTGCGCGAGGCCGGCTTCGCGCCGCCGGCGCCGCGAGCCGAGGGCGCCGCGACGCTGCTCCAGCTGCAGAAAGCCGTCCACCGCTGCCCGTACTGCGGCTCGACGGAGACGCGGCTCGACAACATCTTCGGCCCGACGCCGTGCCGCTCGCTGCGCTACTGCACGAGCTGCAAGCAGCCGTTCGAGCAGTTCAAGACGATCTAGTACTAGGAGATTTTTACAGTTTCCTCACTGCTCCTGACCCATTCGGGTCTGGCGGCATGAGCGGATGTTGGCGATCCTTGCTCGCGGAAGCGAATCAGGTGCCCCGCCGGGTGGTCCGATCTCTACGCCCCGGTGAGCCGCACCGTTTGGAGGTACTCGAGCATGACCCGACGCGCACCCCGCGCCACACTGAACGCCATCGTCGTCGCCCTCGTCGCGCTCATGCTCGTGCTGGGGAGCGGCTGGCTCGCCTCACCCGCGAGCGCCGCCGCCGACCCGAAGCGGCCTCACAAGCAGACGAAGAGGTACGCGGCCAAACGGCACGCCAAGAAGCGGCCGAGCCCCGGCCTGCGCGCCGTCCAGATCGCAAACCACCTCACCGGCATTCCCTACAGCTGGGGCGGCGCCTCGCCGCGGGCCGGCTTCGACTGCTCCGGGCTCGTGCGGTACGTGTACGGCAAGGTCGGGATCGACCTTCCCCACCATGCCGCCAGCCAGTACGGGCACGGGCGCCGCATCGCACGAGGCTCGCTGCGGGCCGGCGATCTCGTCTTCTTCTCCGGCCTCGGCCACGTCGGCATCTACGCCGGCGGTGGGAAGTTCATCCACGCGCCTCGTCGCGGCACCACTGTCCGCTGGTCGCGGCTCTCGTCGCACGGCAGCTACTACGGCGCCACAAGGCTCTTCGCGGCCTAGAGCGGCTTGCAGCCGTTGCCGCGGCGGCCGGCGAAGATCTGCCGCTGGTGCGCGTTCGCAGCGCGCTCGCGCGCCACGTTGAACGGCCCCGGAGGGTCGCCCTCCCACATCACATCCGGGGCGACGCCGGGGCCGATCACGGTTGCCCGGTACTGCGTCCCCTTCCCGGCGGGCCGGGAGCCGTGCGGATAGAAGCCGTAGCAGAACGCCCCGTTCGGCCTTTGGGCGAGGAAGCTGTTCTCCCGCCGCCAGCCCGCCCCGTAGCGGGAGTCCAACGTGTCGACGAAGAGGTTGCGGCCGTAGTCGTCGAGCGGGTTCCCCTGCGGTGTCACCTGGAAGCCGTGCACCGGCCGGCCCTGGTAGGTGTAGCGCCCGTAGAGATGGTCGAAGCGGCGGTAGGCCCAGTCCGTCCAGACCTCGAGCACGGGCAGCGGGCCCGACCAGTGCGAGAGCCGAAGCTCCCACTCCGCGGTCTTGCCGCCGTAGTTCGGCTTCAGCCGTGCCCAGCGCTGCAGCGCCCAGTAGGAGCCGTCCGGCGCCTTGCAGGCGACGACCAGCCAGGCAAGCGGCGGCCCGTCGTACGGACCGCATCCGGCAGCCGCGATCGTGCGCGCCCCGTAGCGCAGCTGGAAGGAGACCTGCGGGATCCCGGGCCGCGGCGGGCGAGCGTTGATGGCGTTCCCGGCGACGAGGTGGCGCGTCGCCCCGTCCTCCGACCAGGCGACGTGAGCTTGACCCGCTCCGTTCACCTGCAGGCTGGCCCGGCCACCGTCGCGGCCAATCAGCTCGGAGGCCGCGGCGTCGCCGGCGAAAGCGAGGAGGACGAGTGCAAGTGTGCCGGCACGCGTGAGCATCGGGCTCCTTCCGTCACAGAGCGCGGCGAGACGACCGGAACGTGCTCTCGGCCGAGGGAAGCGGGGCCACGCCTCGGTCAGTTTCTGGGCGAATGTGCGTGTGCGGCGACACGCACGTCTAGATCAACCACGGTAGCGCACACAACGGCGGACGTCGACTACGCCGGCCCAGACGCGCGACAGGCGCGGACCTGGCCCCCACCAGCGTTCCGCGCCTGCGTGCCTCGATAAGCCTCTTTATGGTTTCATACCGCGCCTACCGTCACGTTGCAATAGCAACGTTCTCTCACTACAGCAGCACGAGCCGGTCGCGGTGGACGGCCTCGACGTTCGCCGGGCGGCCGGCGAGCTCGGGCGCGTCGACCGATGCGATCCCGCGCGCGAACGGCGCACCATCCTCGCCGCAGAGCTCGACGCCGTCGCCTGCGCTGAACTCGGGCGTCCAACCGACGACTCCGACCGCGAGCAGGCTTGCGCCCGCCACCACCGCCCGCTTCGCGCCGTCGTCGACCGTGATCGCCGCGTCGACGCGCTTGCCGAAGCGAAGCCAGAGCTTGTAGGCCGAGTCCGGGCCTGCGGCGGCCGGGAAGCGCGTCCCGCGCTCGTCGCCGGCGACCAGCGGGCCGAGCACCGACGCGGACGTCCCGTTCGCGATCACGGTCGCGATGCCGGCCGCGGCGGCGAGCTCCGCTGCCTGGATCTTGCTCTCCATCCCGCCGCGACCGTGCGCCGACGCCGCGCCGAACGAGGCCGCGCGCGTGTCTGCCCCCTCCCGGATCAGCGTCGCGGCGGCGGTCCCGGGCGCGTGGGAGTAGACGCCCTCGACCGACGTGAGCAGCACGAGCAAGCGGGCGCCGCAGAGCACGGCGACCTGGGCGGCGAGCGCGTCGTTGTCGCCGAAGCTGATCTCGTCGGTCGCGGTGGCGTCGTTCTCGTTCACGACCGGCACCGCCCCGGCGGCGAAGAGGGCGTCCAGAGCGCCGCGGACGTTGACGTACGCCCGCCGGTCTGCGATCTCGGCTCCGGTGAGCAGAACCTGAGCTGCCCGGAGCCCGCTGCGGGCGAACGCCTCCTCCCAGGCCCGCTGCAGCCGCGACTGCCCGAGCGCAGACGCCGCCTGGAGCCGCGGGAGCGAGCGTGGTCGCGACGTCAGGCCGAGCGAGGAGAGCCCGAGCGCGATCGCGCCGGAGGAGACGACGCAGACCGGGGTCCCGGCCGCGACGAGCTCGGCGACCTCGGTGGCGCGCGCACGCAGGAGCTGACGCCGGACGCGGCCGCGTGCATCGACGACGAGCGCCGAGCCGAGCTTGACGACAACCGGCCGGCTCACCGGCGCTGGGTGCCGTCGCCGACGACGCGGTACTGGCGCAGCCAGAGATCGCGGTAGGTGACAGGCCCGCGCGGCCCCGGCACCCAGTCGACGTTGATCCCGGTCTCGGGGGCGCCCGTGAGCGCGAAGCCGTCGGTGAAGCGCGTCGGCGCCTGCCAGAACGCGGCCGTACCGCGGTAACCGGCCAGAAACGCTTCGGCAATCTCACCGTCCTCCGCAACGATCGTCGCCGCCAGGGCCGAGGTCTCGCCGTTCGCGATCGCAACCGCCTCCTCGGGGCCGTCGACCACGTCGACGGTGACCGTGGCGACGCGATCCGGGTCGTTTGCCCACTCGTGGCCGAGCCGCACGTCGAGCGGAGCCAGCTCGGCGTGGGCCCGCGCGCGCTCGGTGCCACGGGCCTCGATCCCAAGCCGGTCGAGCACCGGGAGGACGCGGTCGAGCAGTGACGCCGCGGCCGCGTCGACGAGCAGGAGGTTGAGCCGGTTGCAGACGCCGAGCCTGTCGAGGCTCGCCTCCACGATCGCCTCGACCTTGTCCGCGTCGGCGGATGCGGCGACGTAGAGGACACCGCCGCCTTCGGCGTGGGCGAGCGTGCGAACGCCGTGCTCCGCCGCATGCCGGGCCAGCGTCGCCGTCGTCTCGCCGCTCCCGCGCAGGATCACGAGTGGCACGAGCCGCGGCAGCGAGACGAGCACGCGAGCGCCCTCACGGTCGGCCGAGCGGACGAGCCCGACCACCTCGGGCGGGAGGCCGGCATCCGCCAGCGCCGGTCGCAGCACGTCGTCGACCAGCGCCGTCACGGTTCGGAGGGCGGCAGCGCCGGTGCGGAGCACGGCACCGTTCAGGCTCTTGAGCAGCTGCCCGGCGACATCCACGGCGACGTTCGGACGCGCCTCGAAGTTCGCGCCGACGACGCCGATCGGGATCCGGCGCTCGGAGACCTCGAGCCCGTTCGGAAGCGTCCATTCCATGACCCGGCGCTCGAGCGCCGGCAGCGCCGCGAGCTCGTCGAGCTGCGCCGCGATCGCAGCCAGACGTCCTGGGTCGAGCCTGAGCCGGTCGAGGGCGCCTTCGTCGAGCTTTGCGGCAGCGACGTCGGCCTCGTTCGCTGCGAGCACGCGCTCGGACTGGGCCGAGATCCGCGCGGCTGCGAGCGACAGCGCCGTCGCGACCGCGTCGTCGGTGAGGCGCGGCACCGCCTCGTGCGCAGCTGCCGCCTCGCGGGCGACGGACTCGGTGAGCGTCAGCCCGCTCGCCTCCGCGCCTCGTCGATCACGGTCTCGGCCTCCGCGCGGTTGCCGAAGCCGCGCGTCTCCGTCTTCTTCGCCTCGAGGTCCTTGTAGACCTGGAAGAAGTGCTCGATCTCGTCGCGGTACTCGGGCGGGATGTCGTGGATGTCATGCACGCGCATCCAGGCCGGATCTTTAAGCGGCACGAGGATCACCTTCTCGTCCGGGCCCTTCTCGTCGGTCATGTGGAAGACGCCGACGACGCGGGCGCGGATGCGGCAGCCGGGGAAGGTGGGCTCGCCGACGAGCACGAGCGCGTCGAGCGGGTCGCCGTCCTCACCGAGCGTCCCCTCGATGAACCCGTAGTCGGCCGGGTAGCTCATCGACGTGAAAAGGCGCCGGTCGAGGACGACGTGGCCCGTCTCCGCGTCGACCTCGTACTTGTTCCGGGAGCCCATCGGCACCTCGACGAAGACCATGACGTCCATCGCGGGCGAGCCTACACTCGGGCGCATGGACCCGAACGCGCTCGACGTCCTGGAGTTTCCGGCGATCCGAGAACGGCTCGCGCGTGCGACCGCGACCGAGCACGGCGGGGCGCTCGCCGCGGCGCTCGAGCCCTCGCCCGACCCCGACGAGGTGGCGCGCCGGCAGGCCCTGACGGCCGAGGTGATCGCGCTCCTGGACGAGTCGCTCGAGCCGCCGCTCGAGGGAATCCGCGACGTCCGCGAGCAGGCCGCGCACGCGGTGCTCGGCGGTGCGCTCTCGCCGCAGGCGCTCCGGCACGTCGCGGACACGGCGACCGGAGCGCTGCGGGCGCGCGGCGCGCTCGACGAGGTCGCGGCAACGCTCCTCCGCGAGCTGGCCGCAGCGATCGACCCCACGCTGGCAGCGGTCGCGAAGCCAATCGACAGGGCGGTCGAGGAGGACGGCTCCGACCTCCGCGACAACGCGACCCCGAAGCTGCGCAAGCTCCGCGGCGAGCTCCGGACGGGCCGCCAGCGGGTGCGCGACAAGCTCGAGCAGCTCGTCCGCTCGAGCGACCTGCGCGAGCACTTGCAGGAGGACTTCATCACCCTGCGCGGCGGCCGTCCCGTGCTCGCCGTCAAGGCGAGCGCCCGGCGGAGCGTCCCCGGAATCGTCCACGACGCCTCCGACTCCGGGCAGACGCTCTTCGTCGAGCCGTTCGACGTCGTCGAGCTCTCGAACAGGCAGTCCGAGGCGACGAGCGCCGAGCGCGAGGAGGTCGAGCGGATCCTGCGCGAGCTGTCGGCGGCCGTCGGCGAGGCCGCCCCGCTCCTGACCGCCGCGGTCGAGACGACGGGCCGAATCGACCTGGCGCTCGCGCTCGGGACGCTCTCGCGCGGCTGGAAGGGCGCGCCCGTCGAGGTCTCGGACGAGGTGCGGCTCGCGGGCGCGCGCCACCCGCTCCTCGACCCGAAGTCGGCGGTGCCGATCGACCTCGACCTCGGGGCCCTGCGCGCGCTCGTGCTCAGCGGCCCGAACACCGGCGGCAAGACGGTGGCGCTGAAGACGCTCGGGCTCGCAGCCCTGCTGCACCAGGCAGGGCTCCGGCCTCCCGCCGAGACCGCCGCCCTGCCCGTCTTCGACCAGGTGCTGGCCGACATCGGCGACCGGCAGTCGATCGAGATGAGCCTCTCGACCTTCTCCGGCCACGTCGCCAGCATCGTCGCGATCCTGAACGCGGCCGGCGAGCGGTCGCTCGTGCTGCTCGACGAGCTCGCGTCGGGCACGGATCCCGTCGAGGGGTCGGCGCTCGCGCAGGCGCTCGTCGCGCGGCTCGCCGAGCAGGCGCGGCTGACGCTCGTGACGACCCACTACCCCGAGCTGAAGGAGTGGGCGAGCGCGAGCGAGGGCGTCGCCAACGCCGGCACGGGCTTCGACCCCGACACGCACGCGCCGCTCTACCGGGTCGCGCTCGGGCGGCCGGGGACGTCGCATGCGCTGCAGATCGCGGAGCGGCTGGGGCTCGACGCCCGTGTCGTCGCGTCCGCGCGCGAGCTGGTGACGCCCGAGCGGCTGCGGATCCAGGAGCTGCTCGCCGAGGCGGAGGCGGCCGAGCGGGTGGCGGCCGACGAACGGACGTCGGCTGAGGCAGAGCGCGCCGAGGTCGTGGTCGCGCTGGACCGGGCGCGCGAGCGGGAGCAGGCGCTCGAGGAGGAGATCGCCGCCGTCAGGGCATCCGCGGCCGCCGAGCGGGAGCGAGCCGCGGCGGACGCGCAGCGCGACCTCGCGGCTGCGCGGGCCGAGCTCGACGCCCTGCGAACGGAGATCCGGCGGGCCCGGCGCCACCGCCGCGACGAGCCCGAGCGCGACCGCAGGCTCGGGGCGGCCGCCGAGCACGCCGTCCGCGCAGAGCAGGCGATCAAGAAGCTCGACGAGCCGCTCCCCTTCACCGGCCCGCTGGCAGCGGGCGATCCGGTCGAGGCGCCGGCGCTCGGCGTCCACGGGACGATCGCCACGATCGAGGGCGAGGAGGCGGAGGTCGTGGGCGCGGCGGGCCACAGGCTGCGGATCCCGCTCTCGCGGCTGCGGCCGTCGCGCAAGCGTGAGCCGGAGGCGGAGGCGCCGGTCAAGGTCGTCGCCGCCGCCCGCGGGGACGTGTCCGACGAGCTCGACGTGCGTGGGCAGCGCGCGCAGGAGGCACGCGAGGCGGTGCGGGCGTTCGTCGACGACGCAGCGCTGGCGGGCTTGCCGACTGTGCGCGTCGTGCACGGCCGCGGGACGGGCGCTGTGCGGAAGGCGGTGCGCGAGGAGCTCGGCCGGCCACCCGCTCGTGCAAGGGAGCGAGAGCGACTCCGCCGACGGCGCGACGGTCGTCCAGCTCTGAGTCGACTGAGCGTGACTCTGGCGGTCATGGCGCGCGATCGCCGCGCTGCGATGGTCGTTCCGAGGCCAGGACGCAGGGAGCGCCGATAGCCGAAGCTGTCGGCGCGACTGAGGACGCGGCATGGGACGGCCAGCGCGGCCCGCAGCTCGTCGCTTCCGCCAAGCCCGCCTAGAGCGGCTCCTCGACGACCTTTGCGGCGTAGAGCTGGTACGGCAGCGCCTCGAGCACGCGCAGCCGCGGCTCCGGGACGTCGAAGAAGCGCTCGAGCGCGAGCGGCTGCAGCCACGCCAGATCGGCGCGCGAGTCGAGCACGCGCGTGACCGCCGAGCGGTCGCCGCCGAGCGCGACGTGCTCGACGCGGCCGCGCCACGGCTCGAGCACGCGCGCGGCCTCCGACGCCGCGGCGTCGACGAGCTCCCGCTCCTGCTCGCCGCGCCGCCGCCGGAAGCGGTTCGAGGACGAGCCGCCCTTCTTGTGGCGCCCCTTGACGAAGCGCGTGCCGACCTTCGAGGCGACGAGGCGCTCGCCGTCGAAGACGCCGACGGCGTAGCCGCCCATCCGCACGAGCAGGACGGCGACCATCGGCTCGACGTCGAGCGCATCGAGCAGCGGACCGGCGCGGATGACGTCGTACGCGCCGTCGTGCTCGAGCCCGAACGGCGGCGTCACGGTCAGCACGGCCTCGTCGAGCTCGATGCGCGCGCTGCCGCCCTCGTAGACGGCTCGACCAGGCGTCCCTTCCAGCGCCGACAGGCGCTTCGCGAGGTTGACGCGGCCGATGTAGCGGGTCTCGCTCATGCGGGCCACAATGGCACGGATGGCGACGACCCAAGGCACCTCGACGGCGAACCAGCCGCCGCCGCTCGCGGGCTTCAACCTCTACGAGCAGGACGCGGCGCTCGTCGAGGCCCTGCGCCGGGAGGGCGGCGAACCGTGGGAAGAGCGGATCGCGGCGTTCGGCGAGCTCCTCGGCGGCGAGCCGCTCGAGTGGGGCCGGCTCGCGAACGAGCACCCGCCGCGGCTGCGGACGCACGATCGCTACGGCGAGCGGGTCGACGAGCTCGAGTTCCACCCGGCCTGGGACTCGCTGCTGCGGCTCGGGCTCGAAGCGCGCGTGCAGTCGCTGCCCTGGGTCGACGAGCGGCCCGGCGCACACGTCGCGCGCGCGACGCTCTTCATGCTGCTCGGCCAGGTCGAGGCGGGCGTCGGCTGCCCGCTCTCGATGACGTTCGCCGCCGTGCCGGCGCTGCGCACACAGCCCGACCTCGCCGCGGAGTGGATCCCGCGCCTGACGAGTGGTGCGGCCCTGTGCGGAATGGCGATGACCGAGCGCCAGGGCGGCTCCGACGTCCGCGCGAACGAGACGACGGCGCGGCCGGCGGGCGACGCCTGGGAGCTGGACGGGCACAAGTGGTTCTGCTCGGCGCCGATGAGCGACGCGTTCCTCGTGCTCGCGCAGGCGCCGGCCGGGCTCTCGTGCTTCCTGCTCGAGCGGCCGCAGCCCGGCTTCCGGATCGAGCGGCTGAAGGACAAGCTCGGCAACCGCTCGAACGCGTCGGCCGAGATCGCGCTCGACGGGGCCGTCGCCCGACTCGTCGGCGAGGAGGGACGCGGCCTGCGGACGATCCTCGAGATGGTCAACCACACGCGGCTCGACTGCGTCCTCGGCTCGACCGCGCTGATGCGCCGTGCCGTCGCCGAGGCGACGCACCACGCCGCTCACCGCTCGGCGTTCGGCCGCCTCCTCGCCGAGCAGCCGCTGATGCAGAACGTCCTCGCCGACCTCAGCGTCGAGTCGGAGGCCGCGACCGTGACGGCGCTCCGGCTCGCCCGCGCCTACGACGAGGCGGACGGGCCGTTCCGCCGCATCGCCACGGCGGTCGCGAAGTTCTGGATCTGCAAGCGGACGCCGCCGCTCGTGGCCGAGGCGCTCGAGTGCCTCGGCGGCAACGGCTACGTCGAGGAGTCGCAGCTGCCGCGCCTCTTCCGCGAGAGCCCGCTCAACTCGATCTGGGAGGGCTCCGGCAACGTCAACGCGCTCGACGTCCTGCGAGCGCTGGCGCGGGAGCCCGAGACGGCGGACGCGTTCCTGGCGGAGGTGCGCCTCGCGGCGGGAGCGGACGCACGGCTGGACGCTGCGACGGCTCGCCTCGAGCGCGAGCTCGTCGATCCCGACGAGCAGGCCGCCCGCCGGCTGCTCGAGCTGCTCGCGGTGACGCTGCAGGGCTCGCTGCTCGTCCGCCACGGCGCCCCCGAGGTCGCGGAGGCGTTCTGCGCCACGCGGCTCGACCGGCCCGGCGGCGTCTACGGAACGCTCCCCGCCGGCCTCGACCCAGCCGCGATCGCCGAGCGGCACAGGCCGAAGCTCGACGGGTAAGCTCGGTCCGTGGCCGTCGAGATCCACTACTGCCCCGTCTGAGGGGGCTACGACCGACGGGCCGCGAGTCTCGCGGCCGTACTGAACGGCAACGGCATCGACGCCACGATCGTCGAGGGCGCGAAGAGCCAGTTCGACGTGCTCTCCGACGGCGCGCTCGTCTTCTCGAAGCAGCGCGAGGGGCGCTTCCCCGAAGAGGACGAGGTGCTCGAGCTGCTTTCTAGTTCCCGCTGAAGCGCGGCTCGCGCTTCTCGAGGAACGCGGTCACGCCCTCGGCGAAGTCGGCCGTCTCGGTCGCGGCCTGCTGCAGCTCGGCCTCGAGCGCGAGCTGCCCCTCGAGCGTCGCGTCGTAGGCGTGCTCGAAGAGCCGCTTCGTCATCCCGATCCCGCGCGTCGGCAACTCGGCGTAGAAGCCCGCGAGCTCGGCGGCGCGGGCGGCCAGCCCGTCCCCCTCGACGACCTCCGAGACGAGCCCCCAGGCGTGCGCCTCGGCGGCCGTGAGCTTGCGATTCGACGTCATCCATTCGAACGCCCGCGCGAAGCCGAGCAGGCGGTGGAGGAACCACGAGCCGCCGGAGTCCGGGATGAGGCCGATACCGATGAAGCCCGGGACGAACGTCGCGACGTCCGCGGCGATCCGGATGTCGCACGCCGCCGCGAGCGAGAGCCCGGCGCCGGCGCAAGGCCCGTTCACCGCCGCGATCACGGGCTTCTCGAGCCCGCGGATCAGCCGGATGTTCGGGTGGTACGTGCTCTCGAGCCGGTCGCGGATCGAGCCGGGCGCCTCCTGGAACTCCTTCAGATCCTGGCCGGAGCAGAAGCCGCGGCCCGCGCCGGTGATCACGACGGCGCGGACGTCGGGCGCGGCCGCCTCCTTCAGAGCGGCGTTCAGCGCCGCATGGAGCGCCGCGTTGAACGCGTTGAAGACCTCGGGACGGTTCAGCGTGATCGTGAGGACGGCACCGTCGCGCGCGGTCAGGACTTCGCTCATGCGGCGACCCTAACTCGTCCTTTGCGGACGCTGTCGGGGCCAGGACCTCGCATGGCCGCACCGCCCACGTCCTGCGCGGCGCGATTTCGCGAGCGTGCAGAGCGTTGGCCAGAACGGACGATGCCTGTGCGGGTCATGAGGGGTCCTGGCCCCGACATGTCCGCTGCGGCCGGCGTCACTTGCGGTCGAGGAACTGCTTGATCGCGCCCTGCGCCTCGTCGCCGAGCATCGAGAGCGCAAGCCAGTCGCGCGCGTGACCGACGGTCTCGTGCCAGGAGATGTCGCGCCACCAGTTCAGCTGCTGCTTCGCGTACCGGGTCGTCTCGGGCAGCTTGCGCGCGAGCTTCTCGACGAGCTCGTCGACGGCCGCGTCGAGCTCCGCCGCCGGCACGGCCCGGTTGATCAGCCCCCACTCCGCCGCCTGCAGCGGCGGGCACCTCGTCGCAGAGCAGGATCATCTCGCGCGCGCGCCGGTCGCCGATCATGATCGGCAGCCACTGGGTCGCGCCGCCGGCGGGCACGGAGCCGTGCTCGAGCCCGACGTGGCGGATGAAGGCGTCGTCGACCATCACGGCGAGGTCGCACGCCATCTGCAGCTCGTTGCCGCCGCCGACCGCGATCCCGTTCACGCGCGCCACCGTCGGCTTGCCGATCTCGCGGAGCCGGTCGTGCATGTCCTTGAAGGCGCCGAACCACTTCCAGTACTCCTTCGAGTTCCCGAGCAGGTCCTCGCCCCAGGCACGCAGGTCGGCACCGACGCAGAAGGCGCGGCCGGTGCCGGTGACGACGACGACGCGGATCTCGTCGTCCCAGGACGCGTCCTCGAACGCGCGCGCGAGCTCGCGGAGCATCCGGAAGTCGAACGCGTTCAGTACCTCCGGCCGGTTCAGCGTCACCGTGGCGCGCGGGTAGTCCTTCTCGTAGACGATCCGCTCGAAGCCGAGCTCGTCCGGCGAGAGCGGGCGGGGCTGGTCCGGCTCGGCCACTAGCGAATCTCGACGAAGGCGACGGTGAACGGGATGCCCATGTCCATCGCGTCCTTCCCGCTCGCGGCGAACTCGTCGGAGCGCACGGCCGCCTTGAACGCGTCCATGTCGGCCCACTCGAACTCGGCGTAGTACGCGTACGGCGGGTCGCCGAACGGCGAGCCGAACACCTTGCCGTGGCGGAACGCGTCGCATTGCACCGGCCGCGTGAACTCCTCCAAGTGGCGGGCATAGCGCTCCGGCTCGGGCTCCCGCTCGTACTGGATCACTGCTCTGACCACGCTCTCTCCTCTCGCCTCGGGACGTGCGGGAGCGTATAGCTTGCGCCTGTGTCAGGAGGAACGGCTGCCGCCGCGACGCTCGCGCTGATCGCCGGCCTCGCCGGCTCGATCCAGGTGGCGGTGATGGGCCGCTTCGGCGAGCGGATCGGCTCGTTCGAGGCGCTCGCCGCGAACCTCCTCTTCTCGACGCTCGTCGCGACGACGGTGCTGCTCGTCCTCCGCCAGAGCCTCGCCGGCTTCGGCGACGCGCTCCGCTCGCCCTGGTGGTACTGGGTCGGCGGCGGCGGCATGGGCGTCGTCGTCGTGCTCACGATCACGGTCGTGACGCCGCGGATCGGCACGGCGGCGACGATCGGGCTTCTGATCGCCGGACAGCTCGCGATGGGCGTGCTGATCGACCGCTACGGCTGGTTCGGCGTCGAGCAGGTGCCGCTCAGCTGGCCGCGCGTGCTCGGCGTCGTGCTGCTCGCCGTGGGCGCGTTGCTCGCACTCGCGGCGCTAGAGCGCGATGTCGTCGGGGCGAACCGGGACCCGCGTCAGCTCGCGGCCGGTCGCGTCGCGGAGCGCCGACACGACGGCGGCGGACGAGACGACCGTCGGCGGCTCGCCGACGCCCTTGACGCCGTAGGGGGCGTCCGGCTCGGCGTCCTCGATCAGCTCGGTCGTCGACGGGCGGCATGTCGAGCGCGGTCGGGATCAGGTAGTCGGTGAAGCTCGCGTTCGTGATCAGCCCGTCCTTCGTCCGGATCTCCTCCATCAGCGCCAGGCCGAGCCCCTGCGCGGTGCCGCCCTCGATCTGGCCCTTCGACGGCGAGCGGGTTGATCGCCTTGCCGACGTCCTGGGCGGTGCCGATCCAGACGACGCGCGTCAGCCCGAGGTCGACGTCCACCTCGGCGACGACGCGCATCGCGGCGACGGCGAAGGCGACGTGCGCGCGCTCGCCGGTGATCTGGCCCGTCTCCGGGTCGAGCGGCGTCGTCGCGCGGGTGGCGGTAGACGCGCTCGACGTCGACGTCGCCGCCGGTCCGCTCGCGCTCCTCGAGCGCGGCCCGGCAGGCGTCGCGGACGGCGCCGGCGGCCATCCACGTCATCCGCGAGGCGGAGGCGGAGCCGGCCGAGCCGACCGCGGCCGTTCCCGGGCGAGGCGAGGACGACGTCGTCGGTGCCGAGCTCGGTGCGCGCGACCTGGAGGATCACGTCGGTGACGCCCTGGCCGACCTCGGCCGAGGCGCAGTGGATCTCGGCCGAGCCGTCGGCGCGCAGGAGGACGCGGGCGGCGGTGAAGTCGTCGAAGCCCTCCGAGTAGCAGATGTTCTTGAAGCCGACCGCGAAGCCGACGCCGCGCTTGACGCCCTCGCCGCGGGTCGTGTTGCCGGCGCCGCCGGGCAGGCGGATCGCCTCGCGCGGCAGCGCCTCGGCCTCGGGCACCGGCAGCGCGGCGGCACGCCGGATCACCTCCGCCGTCGGCAGGACGCCCTCGATCGCCTGGCCGGTCGGGAGCGTGTCGCCGCTGCCGAGCGCGTTCAGGAGCCGCAGCTCGACCGGGTCGATCCCGAGCTCGGCCGCGAGCTTGTCCATCTGCGCCTCGGCCGCGAAGCAGGTCTGCACGGCGCCGAAGCCGCGCATCGCGCCGCAGGGCGGGTTGTTCGTGTAGACGCACGTCGACTCGATCAGCGCGTTCGCGACCTTGTACGGCCCGATCGCGAAGCAGGCGGCGTTCGAGGTGACGGCGGTCGAGCTCGAGGCGTAGGCGCCGCCGTCGAGCAGGATTCGCATCCGGACGTTGACGAGCTCGCCCGCCTGCGTCGCCCGGTGCTCGCACCAGATCCGCGCCGGGTGCCGGTGGACGTGGCCGAAGAACGACTCCTCGCGGTTGTAGACGATCTTCACCGGCCGCTCCGTGTGCAGCGCGAGCAGGGCGCCGTGGATCTGCATCGAGAGGTCCTCGCGGCCGCCGAACGCACCGCCGACGCCGGCGAGGTGGATCCGCACCTGCTCCGGCGGCAGCCCGAGGCAGGGCGCCACCTGGTCGCGGTCGACGTGGAGCCACTGGGTCGCGACGTAGATGTCGACGCCGCCCTCGCCGTCCGGAACGGCCAGGCCCGACTCCGGCCCGAGGAAGGCCTGGTCCTGGATCCCGATCTCGTAGACGCCGCTGACCGTCACGTCGCCCTCGGCCTCGGGGTCGCCGTGACGGATGACGAGGTGCCGGACGACGTTCGGGCGCTCGTCCTCGCGGTAGCCGTGCGCCATCGTCGGCCGGTCGGGATGGAGCGGCGGCTGCTCGGTCGCGCGCTCCATGTCGACGACCGGCTCGAGCAGCTCGTACTCGACCCGGACGGCGGCGGCGGCGCGGCGCGCCTGCTCCGGCTCCTCGGCGGCGACGAGCGCGACCGGCTCGCCGTAGTAGCGGACGCGGTCGGCGGCGAGCACCGGCTGGTCGGCGAACTCGAGCCCGTACGTCTTCTGGCCGGGCACGTCCGCGTGCGTCAGCACCGCGTGCACGCCGGCCATCCGCACCGCCTGGGAGATGTCGAGCTCGACGATCTGCGCGTGCGCGTGCGGGCTGCGGACGGTGACGCCCCAGAGCATCCCGGCTGCGTTCAGGTCGCTCGAGTAGGCGAACTCGCCCGTGACCTTCGGTGTCGCGTCGTGCCGCGTGGCCGGGTCGCCGATCCGCCCGAGCCGGAGCTCGGTCGGCTGCCGCGTCGTGCTCATGCGCGCGAGGCCGCCAGCCGGACGGCGTCGAAGATCTTGGCGTAGCCGGTGCAGCGGCAGAGGTTGCCGGAGAGCTCCTCGCGGATCACGTCGTCGCTCGGGCTCGGCACCCGCTCGAGCAGCGCAGCGGTCGCGACGACGAGGCCGGGCGTGCAGAAGCCGCACTGGACGGCGCCCGCCTCGACGAACGCCTGCTGGACGCGGTGGAGCCCGTCCTCCGAGCGGAGCCCTTCGACGGTCGTCACCTCGTGCCCGTCCGCCTGCGCCGCGAGCACGAGGCAGGCGCAGACGAGGTCGCCGTCGAGAAGGACGGAGCAGGAGCCGCACTCGCCCTGCTCGCAGGCGTTCTTCGAGCCCGGCAGCTCGAGCGTGTCGCGGAGCGTCGTCAGCAGGCTCTCGCCCGCCCAGACGTCGGCCTCGCGCGCTTCGCCGTTGACGGTCAGCCGGATCTTCATGCCAGCACCCGATCGAGGGCGCGCTTCGTCAGCACCGTGAGCGCGTGGCGGCGGTAGGCGGCGGTGCCGCGGACGTCGTCGATCGGGCTCGCCGCGGCCGCGACGAGCGCGGGGAAGTCGGCGCGGGCGTCGAGCGGCGCGGTCACGAGCGCCGGCACCGGGCCGGCCGAGCCGTAGGCCGCGCGCAGCTCGCCGCGCTCGCGGTCGACGCCGACGGCGAGCGAGCAGACCGCGATCACCATCGCGTTCCGCGGCCCGACCTTCATGAACGTCTGCGGCTGGCGGCTCGGGTCGATCCGGACGGCGAGCACGAGCTCGTCCTCGGCGAGCGCGTTCCGCTTCGGGCCGAGGAAGAACTCGGTCAGCGGCAGCGTGCGGACGCCGCGGGTGCTGCCGATCTCGACGGTCGCGTCCTCGACGAGCAGCGGCGGATGCGCATCGCCGGCGGGCGAGGCGGTGCCGAGGTTGCCGCCGATCGTGCCGCGGTTGCGGATCTGCGGCGAGCCGACCGTCCGCGACGCCTCGGCGAGCGCGGGCAGCAGCTCCGCGAGCTCGCCCTGCATCGCCTCGGTGTAGGTCAGCCCGGCGGCGAGGCGGAGCGTGCCGTTGTCGCGCGACCAGCCCTTCAGCTCCGGCGACCTCGGCGAGATTGAGGATCGCCTCGGGCCGCGTCCGGTCGAAGTTGAGCTCGACGAGCAGGTCGGTGCCGCCCGCGATCGGGCGCGCGTCGGGCCGCTCGGACTTGATGCGGAGCGCCTCGTCGAGGGTGCGCGGGGTGATCACCTCCACGAGGGCAAAGATACGGTACGCACGGATGAAGTCCCTGCTCGCCGACGCGTACGTGCTGACGATGGACGACGCCGGGACGGAGCACGCGGACGGCTGGATCCTCGTCGAGGACGGAGTCGTCGCCGCAGTCGGCGCCGGCGCGGAGCCGGAGGCGGACGAGCGGACCGGCCTCGGCGGCGCGCTCGTCACGCCCGGCCTCGTCAACACCCACCACCACCTCTACCAGACGCTGACGCGCGCCCGGGCGCAGCAGGCGACGCTGTTCGAGTGGCTCGTCGAGCTGTACCCGACCTGGGCGCGGATCGACGCCGAGGCGGAGTACGCGGCGGCGCGCACCGGGATCGCCGAGCTGATGCTCTCGGGCTGCACGACCGTCTTCGACCATCACTACGTCTTTCCGCGCGGCCGGACGGGGCTCGTCGAGGCCGAGGTGCAGGCCGCCCGTGAGCTCGGCTGCCGCCTCGTCGCCTCGCGCGGCTCGATGGATCTCGGCGTCTCCGACGGCGGCCTGCCGCCCGACGAGCTCGTCGAGGACGTCGACGCGGTGCTCGCGGACACGGAGCGCCTCGCCGGCGAGCTGCACGAGACCGGGCCGGGCGCGCGCGTCCAGATCGCGGTCGCGCCGTGCTCGCCGTTCTCCGTCACCGGCCGGCTGATGACCGAGTCGGCCGAGCTCGCACGCCGCCTCGGGCTCAACCTGCACACGCATCTCGCGGAGACGGTCGAGGAGGAGGCGTACTGCAAGGAGCTCTACGGCTGCACGCCGGTCGAGTACCTCGACTCGCTCGGCTGGCTCGACGGCGACGTCTGGTGCGCGCACTGCGTCCATCTCTCCCCGCCCGAGATCGCGCGCTTCGCCGAGACCGGCACCGGCGTCGCCCACTGCCCGACCTCGAACCTCCGCCTCGGCGCCGGCGTCGCGCCCGTCCAGGCGATGACCGAGGCGGGCGTCCGCGTCGGGCTCGGTGTCGACGGCTCGGCCTCGAACGAGCGCAGCCACCTCTTCAACGACGTCAGGCAGGCGCTCCTCGTCGCGCGCGGCCGCGGCGGGCCGACGGCGATGACGGCGCGCGAGGCGATCCGGCTCGGCACACGCGGCGGCGCCGAGGTGCTGCGCCGCGACGACATCGGCGCGATCGCTCCTGGAATGTGCGCGGATCTCGCCGTCTGGGCGCTCGACGGGCTCGAGCTCGCGGGGGCCGCCGATCCCGTCGCGGGGCTCGTCTTCGCCGGAGCGCACCGCGTCGACCGGCTCTACGTCGGCGGCGAGCTCGTCGTCCGGGGCGGCGCGCTCGTACGCGCCGACGAGGCCGAGATCGCGCGCGCCCACCGGCTCCAGGCGGAGAGATTCGCGGCGTAGCGAGTGTCTGCGTAGTAGGTTCGCCCGGTGACCTCGCTGTCGACCCACGTGCTCGACACCGGTGCCGGCAAGCCGGCCGAGGGCGTCCTGATCGTCCTCTACCGCGGCGACATGTTCATGGCGGAGACGCGGACCGACGACGACGGCCGCGCGCGGCTCTCCGACGACCTCGATCCCGGCACCTACCGGCTCGTCTTCCACCCGCCCTCGCCCTTCTTCAAGCGCGTCGAGCTGGAGGTCGAGCTCGACCAGGGCCATTACCACGTCCCGCTGCTGATCTCTCCCTACTCGTGCGCGAGCTACCGCGGCAGCTGAGCGCCGAGGAGCTGACGCCGCTCTTCTCCGGCCGCACGCGGCTCGTCGACGAGCTCGCCGCGCGGCCCGATCCGCTCACGGCGGCCGAGGAGGTGGCGCTCGCGCTGCCCGAGGCCGATCAGGTGGCGGCGCTCGCGACGCATCCGCGCATCGGCGAGCCGTCGGAGGAGCAGCGCGGCGCCGAGCCCGAGGTGCTCGAGGAGCTCGCGCGCCTGAACGACGAGTACGAGCGCCGCTTCGGCTTCGAGTTCGTCGTCTTCGTCGACGGCCGCACGCGAGCGGAGCTGCTGCCGGTCCTGCGCGAGCGCCTCGAGCGGACGCGGGCCGAGGAGCTCGAGACGGGCCTGCGGGCGCTGTGCGAGATCGCGAGAGCCAGGTGGACGCGGACTACCTGAGAGACCTCGCCGACCTCGTCCTGCGGCTGCTGCACGTCGTCGCCGGGATCGCCTGGATCGGCGCGTCCTTCTACTTCATCCGGCTCGACCTCGGCCTGCGGCCGCCGGCGGAGCCGAAGGAGGGCGTCGCCGGCGAGTACTGGGGCGTCCACGGCGGCGGCTTCTACCACTCGCAGAAGTACAAGGTCGCGCCGCCGCAGCTGCCCGAGCACCTGCACTGGTTCAAGTGGGAGGCGTACACGACGTGGCTCTCGGGCTTCGCGCTGCTCGTCGTCCTCTACTGGCTCGACGCCGACACGCGGCTCGTCGACCCGGCCGTCGCCGACCTGACCGCCTGGCAGGCGGCGGGGCTGTCGGCCGCCGGGCTCGCGCTCGCCTGGCTGCTCTACGACCTCGCCTGCCGCGTGCTGATCGAGGACCGGCTCGTCGCGGTCGCCGTCGGAGCCCTCGTCGCCGTCTCCGCGTTCGCCGCCGGCGAGCTCTTCGCGGCGCGGGCGTCGTACCTCCAGGTCGGCGCGATGCTCGGGACGATCATGGCCGCGAACGTCTTCTTCGTGATCATCCCGGCGCACTGGGAGCTCGTCCGCGCGAAGCAGGAGGGCCGCGAGCCGAACCCGCTGCCCGGCCTGCGCGCGAAGCAGCGCTCCGTGCACAACAACTACCTGACGCTGCCGGTCGTCTTCACGATGCTCGCCGGGCACTTTCCGCTCGCGTTCGGGAGCGACCACGCCTGGCTCGTCCTGCTCGCGATCTTCGCGCTCGTCGCGGCGATCCGGCACTTCTTCAACCTCTGGCACACGGGGCGCGCAGGCCTGGTGGATCCTCGCGGCAGCGGGCGTCGGTGCGGTCGCGCTCGCCTTCGTGCTCGCGCCGGAGGACGCCGAGCCGGTGTCGGCGCCGACGGACGACGCCGCCCTGGACATCGTCGAGCGACCGCTGCCAGACCTGCCACTCGGGTGCCGACCGCGCCGCTCGGGATCCAGCTCGAGACCGTCGCGCAGCTGGAGCAGCACGCGGACGCGATCGAGGCTCAGGTCTCGGCCGCGCGCGATGCCGCCCGGGAACGCGACGGGGATGACCGACGCCGAGCGGGCACAGCTCGTCGCCTGGGCCGCGGCGCACGGTTAGGTTCTCGGCGTGCTCGAGATCACCGCCGCCGGAATGCGCTTCGTCGCCCGCTGGGAGGACGAGCTGGCGCCGCAGACGGTCGCGGCGTTCAAGGGGATCCTCCCGCTCGACGACCGGATCATCCACTGCCGCTGGAGCGGCGAGTCGAACTGGATCCCGTGGGGCGACCGCGACCTCGGGATCGGCCCCGAGAACGCGACCAGCTACCCGCACCCGGGCGAGCTCGCGCTCTACCCCGGCGGCGAGAGCGAGACGGAGCTGCTCTTCCCGTACGGCTACTGCTCGTTCGCGAGCAAGGCCGGGCACCTGTGGGCGAACCACTTCGCCACCCTCGTCGAGGGGCAGGAACAGCTGAAGGAGCTCGGCCGGCTGACGCTCTGGGAAGGCGCGCAGCCGATCTCGTTCCGCGAGTTGTAGACGCGGCCGCGGCCGGGTCGTAGGCTGGCGGTGCCATCAACGCCCCGAGGAGGCGATATGCGCGTCAAGCTCTGCTCGCTCATCTCTGCGGCCTCCCTGACGATCTTCGCGGCACTCGCCGGCACGGCGACGGCGGCGATCGCGCCTTCCGGTCCGCCGACCGCAACCGGCACGGGCGGCGCCGTCGCAACCGTGGAGACGCTCGCGACCCAGGCAGCGGTCGACACCCTCCGCGGCGGCGGCAACGCCGTCGACGCCGCGGTCACCGCCGCCGCGGTGCTCGGCCTCACAGAGCCGTTCTCGTGCGGCATCGGCGGGGGCGGCTTCCTGCTGCTCCGGACCGCGGGCGGCGCGGTCACCTCGATCGACCACCGCGAGACCGGTCCGGCGGCGATGCGCGTCGATTCGTTCTGGGAGAACGGGGCGCCACTCCCCTTCACGCCGGCCCGTTACAGCGGGCTCTCCGTCGGCGTTCCCGGCACGGTCGCCGGCTGGGCGAAAGCACTCGACAGCCACGGGACGATCTCGCTCACGGAGGCGTTACAGCCCGCGATCCGGCTCGCGCGCGACGGCTTCGTGATCGACAGCACCTTCTTCGACCAAACCCAAGGCAACGTCGACTTCTTCGACGATATCCCGGCTTCGGCAGCGCTCTTCCTCGACCCGGACGGAACACCAAAGGACGTCGGCACCGTCTTCCGGAACCCCGACCTCGCGCGCGCGTACGAGCGGATCGGCAAGCTCGGCGCCAAGGGCTTCTACCGCGGCGCCATCGCCGACGCGCTCGTCGAGACCGTGCAGAGACCGCCGGTGGCGCCGACCGCGAACCACGTGTGGCGGCCGGGCCTGATGACGATGCGCGACCTGCACACGTACGTGGCACCGGAACGGGCGCCGACGCGGGTGTCGTACCGCGGGCTCGACGTCTACGGCATGGGCCCGCCCTCGAGCGGCGGCTCGACCGTCGGCGAGGCGCTGAACATCCTCGAGGGCTACCCGCTCGCGACGGAGACACGCGAGCGGCAGCTGCACCTCTTCCTCGAGGCGTCCCGGTACGCGTTCGCCGACCGCGGCGCGTTCCTCGGTGACGAGGACTACGTCGACGTGCCGCTGCGCGGGCTGCTCTCGGACGGGTTCGCGGCGACGCGGCGCGCGCTGATCGAGGAGACGGCGGCGCCGGGCGCGGTCGCGCCCGGGGATCCGTGGTCGTTCGAGGATTCGGTCGGCGCGCTGATCGCCGGCGCCGCCGCCGACCAGGAGGGTCTCTCGACGACGCATCTCAGCGTCTCCGACCGCTGGGGCAATGTCGTCTCGTACACGTTCACGATCGAGTCGACCGGGGGAGCGGGGCTCGTCGTCCCCGGCTGGGGGTTCCTGCTCAACAACGAGCTGACCGACTTCGACTTCGCGCTGCTGAACCACCCGAACAGCGTCGCGGGCGGTAAGCGTCCACGCAGCTCGATGGCGCCGACGATCGTGACGCAGGGCGGACGGCCGCTGCTGACGGTCGGCTCGCCCGGCGGGTCGATGATCATTACGACCGTGCTGCAGCTGCTCCTCGACCGGCTCGACGCGGGGATGACGCTGCCGCAGGCGATCGCCGATCCGCGGGCGTCGCAGCGAAACGGCGCCACGACCGCGGCGGAGCCGGCGTTCCGCGCCCTGCCGGTCGCGGCCGCGCTCGAGGCGCGCGGTCACCGCTTCGTGACCGCAGCCGAGATCGGCGCCGCAACCGGGATCGAGTTCCTGCCGGCCGGCGGCGTCGTCGCGGCGGCCGAGCCGACCAGACGCGGCGGCGGCAGCGCGATGGTGGAGGCGCCTGCGCCCTGACCGAGCGGACGTGCCGGAGAGCGACCTCGAGGACGTCGACCGCCAGGCGCGGGCTTCGGGGTCGCTCCCGCTCGTCAGGGAAGGGCGAGCAGGACGTACGCGTCCACGAGGTCGTCCTTTCCCTTCATCCTCAATCCGCTTCTTGCCTCGACCAAGGCGCCGGCGGGGAGCTCCGCGTGCGTCGTGGCGCCGATCAGCACGCCGCCGGGCGGAGCGAGACCCTCCAGCCGCGAGCCCGTGTTGACCGTGTCCCCCAACAGCGTGTAGGCGACATGCCCGTCTCCACCGAGCTCGCGGACTACGGCCTCGCCGCTGTTCACGCCGACGCGCAGTCGCGGCCAGCCCGGGTGCTCGTCGGCAAGCGCCGACAGCGCACGCTGCAGGGCGAGTGCGGCCTGTGCAGCCCGGAGCGCGTGGTCGGGCTGGTCGCCGCGGCTGTTGAAGGTGGCGACGATCCCGTCGCCGATGAACTTCTCGATCTCGCCGCCGAACCGGCGAGTGAGCAGGGGCGCAGCCGTGCTCCAGTACGCATTCAGGACGGCCGCGACCTCGGCCGGCGACGACCGCTCTGAGAAGCTCGTGAAGCCGACGAGGTCGCCGAAGAGGACGCTGACGTCCTGACGGCGCTCGCGTGTGGTCGGCAGGTAGAGAGAGCGGAACCGCTCGTCACGCCATTCGCGGCGTGCGGCGAACCCGATGATCAGGTACGCGACGACGATCAGGCCGTGCCACTCCCACCAGCTGGCATGCCACTTGCGCTCACCGGTGACGGCCACGCCGATCATGGCTTCGGACAGCAGCAGGAAGCAGGCGATGACGGAGGCCGAGAGCAGGGTGGGGCTGTGCCGGAAGAGGTACCAGTAGCGTGCGGCGCTGACCGCGTAGATGATCGTCCCGAGGATCGCGAAGGTGGCGAGCGCGGTTCCCGTCGCCGCCTCGCTGTTCGGCCCGCGCAGCGGCGGCAGGTCTGCGAGCGTCCAGAGGAACCACACGGCCATGACGCTCAGGACGGCTCCGCGGAGCAGCCCGCGCCGGCGCATCACCTTCTGCCCCCACTCGGGCCGGATGTCGACGAACGCCGAGCCCGCGGCGAAGAACGCGCTCACGAGCAGCCCGACCGGAATCGCGATCTGGAAGCCGGCACGACTCTCGGAGAAGAGGACGCCGGCCGTCCCGAAGGCGTGGAGGCCCATGAAGCCCCCGGTCGCCATGAACGCGAGCGACAGGAGCAGCACGCGAGCGTCTCCGCGCCGGTTGGCCGCCTCCCCGGCCGCATAGCCGAGGGCGAACGCGACCCCGCCGACGAGGCCGAAGATGACGAAGTGCGCCTGGTGGTTGTGCAGCTGCGGGTCGAGCTGCTCCCGGAGCAGCAGCGAGATGAACCCCACCAGGGGGAGCGTGACCGCGAGGATGCCGGCGATCAGGACGGTGCCGGATCGTCGTCCGCGCGAGCTCGGGTGCTTCGACGTTTGCATCACATGAGACTAGGCCGCGCCGGCTCCGCACCAGGGACGATCTTGCGTCGTCCTCGAGGACGAACTTTGTAACGCGGGTCTCTAGTCTTGTTCGAGCCGCACGTCGAAGCCGGCCGGGGCGTGGATGTTGATCATCCGCACGAGCGCGTCGCCGTCGTTACGGAACGTGTGCTTCAGGCCGGGCGGGACGAGCACGAACGTCCCTGGGCCGGCGACGACCTCCTCACCCTCGACGCCGAAGGTCAGCTCGCCCTCGAGGATGTAAAACGAGTCGTCCTCGGCCTTGTGCGCGTGCTCGGGCGGGCCGCCGCGATGCGGCTGGATCTCGATCACGGCGAGGTTGAAGCGCGGCGTGTCGGCGCTGCGCGCGAGGAACTCGACGTTGCCGACGCGGTGGCCCTCGCCCGGCTTGACGACGACGGCCTTCACGCCTGGAGCCGCCTCAGCGTGCCGGTGAGCGCGTCGAGCGCCAGTGCGATGTCCTCGGGAGAGCTCAACTCGGCCGGATTGTGACTGACGCCGCCGTTGAGGCTGCGGACGAACAGCATCCCGGCCGGGACACCGGCGCTCGCGAGGATGCCCGCGTCGTGCCCGGCGCCGGAAGGCAGCTCGACCACAGGCGCCCCGACCGCCTCGACCTCGGCCCGCAGGGCGGCGCGGATCTCCTCCGACATCGGCGACGGCTCGGTTCGGATCGGCTCCTCGATCTCGAGCGCAGCGGCGAGCCGGTCGAGCCGCTCCGCATCCGGCGCGCGGGCGTCGACGGAGACGACGACGCGGCCGGGGATGACGTTCGTCCCGCCCGGCTCGACCGTGACCTGGCCGACCGTGGCCACGGCGCCGTCGATCCCCCGGGCGACGTCGCGCGCGTTCAGCACGAACTCGGCCGCCTCGACGAGCGCGTCCTCGCGCACATCCATCGGCGTCGTGCCGGCGTGTCCGGGCGTCCCCGCGAACGTGCGCCGGCCGCGGACGTAGCCGACGATCGCGGTGACGACGCCGAGCGGTGCGTTCGTGCGGAGGAGCGTCGGCCCCTGCTCGATGTGGAGCTCCACGTACGCATCGGGACGCACGGTGCAGCCGCGGCTGCCGGCGCACCCGCGCTCCTCGTCGCGGAAGACGACGACACCGAGGCCCGGCATGCCGAGCCGCTCGACCGCCTCGAGGCCGGCGACGACGCCGAGCGTCCCGTCGAACCGGCCTGCTCCGGGGACGGTGTCGAGATGCGATCCCGTCCAGACCTCGCGCGCGCCGCCGGGAATCCGCCCGATCAGGTTGCCGGCCGCGTCGACCTCGACCTCGAGACCCGCCTCACGGAACCAGCCCGTCGCCAGCGCGTGGGCTGCGTCCTCCTCCGGCGAGTAGCCGATCCGGTCGCCGAGGGCGGCCAGCTGGTCGAGCCGGTCGAGAATCCGCATCGGCAGAGCCTAGAGGGTCGCGGTTGACTCACTGCTCCCGACGGGACTAGTGTCGTTTGCATCTATTGCGACTCCTCGCCGGTGGCGGGGAGGGAAGGAGGCTCGATGAGCCGACCCACGCTGAGAAGGGCGCTGCTGCTCGTCCTCGTTGCAGGCGTCGCCGCCTTGCCGGCGAGTGCGGTCGCCGCACCGCCCCAGATCTTCCACGACCGCTTCTCCGACGTCTTCGATGACGTCGACGTGTGCGGTGTCACCGTCGACGTCCGGTCCGAGGGAGTGTTCACCGACAAGGTGTTCTTCGACAAGGACGGTAACTTCGTCCGCTTCATGTCGACCGTCTCGGGCAAGACGACGTACACCGCCGCTGACGGGGACGCGATCATCGTGCAGTTCGCGAACCAGTTCGTCGACGGCGGGCCGATCATCGACGAGGCGGCAGGGACGATCACCTTCGTGACCACGTTCAAGGGCCTGCCGGAGAAGATCCAGACTGCCGGCGGTCCGGTCCTGCTCCGCGACGCAGGAGTGATTTCGTTCCTGGACACCTTCGACCTGGTTACCGGCGACTTCATCTCCAGCGAGACCATCATCAAGGGACCGCACCCGGAAGCGGACAGCGACTTCCTCGCCTTCTGCGAGGTCTTCACGGAGGCGCTCGCGTAGCTCGACAGGACTGGCGCAGGCGGGGTTGCTACCGGGCTCGCAACCCCGCCTGATCCAACTCTGCCGCGACGAGCGCGTCGAAGCGACCGGCCTCGAGGTCGCCGAGCGGATCCTTCGTGAACCGCAAGAGCTCGCCGTACGGCAGCCCGAACGCTGCTCGCATCGCGAGCAGCCGACGCCGCTCGGCGGAGAGCTCGCCGACCGCTTGCGCGGCCGCGTTCAGCCGCCGCACCTGGCGCACACGCGGTGGCACCGCCAGCAGCAGGAGCACCGCCGCCGGCAGAGCGAAGAAGAGGATGCCGAGCAGGTTGGCGAGGTCGTGCGCGGCCCCGGCGCCGCCGCGGCCAAGATCCTGGACCTCGCCGCCCGAGCCCTCGCCGGCGCCACGGAGCGCGTCGCCGAGCTCGCCGCCGATCAACGGCGTGCCGTCGACCGCGTCGGCCGCCGCCTCGAAGCCGCCGCTGATGCCGTTCCCGGCCGACTCGACGCCGTCGCCGAGCACGGCCAGCTTGTCGACGGCGTCGTGCACCTCGATTGCGATCAGCGCGAAGAGCACGAGCGCGAGCACCACGGCGAGGTCGCGGGCCATCAGGTCGATTCTGCGGCCGGGCTGGTCTGGGTAGATGCGCATGGTGGTCACCTACCCGCAAGCGGGCCGAGCAACCACGCGCCGGCGAGCGGGAAGAGCGCCGCCAGCCCGAAGGCGATTCCCCACGACGTTCCGGACACGGCTGCCGCGAACGCGATCGGCGCCGCGACCCCGATCGCCGAGAGCACGGTCTGCTGGAAGCCGATCGCGGCCCCGCTGCGGCGGCCGCCGAGCTCCGCCGCGATCGTGTACGAGAGCCCGTTCCACGCCATCGAGATCCCGGTCGCGAGCACGAGCGCCGGAACGAGCAGCCACGTGGGAGCACCGGCGAGCACCGCCAC
This sequence comes from uncultured Gaiellaceae bacterium, assembly GCA_963738795.1. Lineage (GTDB taxonomy): Bacteria > Actinomycetota > Thermoleophilia > Gaiellales > Gaiellaceae > Gaiellasilicea. Next base: position 167,139 of record CAVTXQ010000006.1, read on the forward strand.
GGACCCGACCGTGACAGCCACCGCGACGCCGATCAGGCGCAGCGGCCGCACCCGCGTGCCGAGCACGTCCGACCAATGGCCGACGCCGATCCGCAGCGCCGCCGCGAGCACCTGCCCGACCGCGAACACCGCCGCCGCCTGACCGGTCGAGAAGCCGTGCTCGTCGTGGAGGAAGAGGACGACGAAGCCCATCATCGCCACCTGGGCGACGAGATACAGGCCGCTGCCCCAGCACGCGAGCCAGAGCCGCCGGTCGCGCAGCGTCAACTCGACGTCGGTGGGCTCGATGTGCTCCTCGGTGCCGGCCCGGAGCACGAGCGCACCGGCGAGCGCGCCCGCAAGCACGAAGCCGGCGACGAAGAGGAGGCCGGCGCGCGGCGTTGCGAGCAGCGGCAGCACGAGCGCCGCGATCGCGCCGCCCACCGGCACCGCGGTCTGACGGACACCGAGCGCGAAGCCGCGCTCGCCGGCCGAGAACCAGCGCATCACTGCGCGGCCGCTGCCGGACTGGACGCTGCCGCCGGCGATCCCGGCGAGGCCGAGGAGGAGGACGAGCCAGCCGAAGCTCGGCGCGTACGCCGCTGCGGCGAGGAAGGCCGAGCACAGCGTGAGACCGGCCGCGAGCGTCCAGCGCTCGCCGAAGCGGTCGACCGCGAAGCCCCACGGCAGCAGCGCGAACGTGAGCCCGATCCACTCGGCGGCAAGGACGACGCCGATCTCCGTCAGGGTGAGCCCGTACTCCTCGCGCAGCGCCGGCGCGAGGACGGCGATCGCGAACGAGACGGTCGAGAACGACGCCTGCGCCGTCGTCCCGGCGGCGAGGACCGCCCAGCGGTAGTGCACCGACTAGAGGCCGAAGGGGTTGATCGGGCGCGAGCCGGTGTTGACGGTCACGCTCTTCGTCTCGAGGTAGAGGTCGAGCGCCTCGATCCCGAGCTCGCGGCCGAAGCCGGACTGCTTGTAGCCGCCGAACGGCAGCCCCGGGAAGGCTGTGTAGGGCATGTTGATCCCGACCGTCCCGGCCTTGATTCTCGACGCGAGCCGATGCCCGCGAGCGGGGTCGCCCGTCCAGACGGACGCCATCAGGCCGTAGCGGACGTCGTTCGCGATCCGGATCGCGTCCTTCTCGTCCTCGAACGGGATGATCGTGACGACGGGGCCGAAGACCTCCTCCTGCGCAATCGTCGACGAGCTCTCGACGCCGGCGACGACCGTGGCCGGGTAGAACGCGTGCTCGCCGGGCTCGCCGCCGAGCACGACCTCTCCGCCCTCCTCGCGCGCGCCCTCGACGAACGAGTGCACCCGCTCCTGGTGGGCCTGCGAGATCAGCGAGCCCATCTGCGTCTCGGCGTCGAGCGGGTCGCCCACCTTCAGCTGCCCGGCCTTCTCGGTGAACGCGCCGACGAAGTCGTCGTAGATCGGTTGCTCGACGAGGACGCGGGAGCGCGCCTCGCAGCTCTGGCCGGCGGAGTAGTAGATCGACCAGACCGCGCTCGGGATCGCCGAGTCGAGGTCGGCGTCGGCGAAGACGAGGTTCGGGCTCTTGCCGCCGAGCTCGAGCGTCAGCCGCTTGATCGGCTCCGAGCAGAGCCGCATGATCTCGCCGCCCGTCTTGGTCGAGCCGGTGAAAGCGATCTTGTCGACGCCCGGATGCTTGACCAGGTAGGCGCCGGTCGTGGGGCCGTCGCCGGTGACGATGTTGATCGCGCCGGCGGGAAAGCCGACCTCGGCCGCGAGCTCGGCGAGCCGCAGCGCGGTCACCGGCGTCTGCGGGTCGGGCTTGAGCACGACGGCGCAGCCGGCGGCGAGCGCGGGCGCGAGCTTCCAGGTCGTCATCAGCAGCGGGTAGTTCCAGGGGACGATCTGGCCGGCGACGCCGACCGGCTCCTTCAGCGTGTAGGAAAGGAGCGAACCGCCGATCGGGTTGGAGCGGCCGCCGATCGAGCCGAGCGCCGAGGCGAAGTAGCGGAAGTTCTCGACCGCGCCGAAGAGCTCGGCCTTGGTCGAGGAGATCGCCTTGCCGACGTTGCGCGCCTCGAGCTCCGAGAGCTCGTTCCGGTTCGCCTTGATCGCGTCGGCGAGCGCGTGCAGGAGGCGCGAGCGCTCGTTCGCGGGGGTCTTGCCCCAGTCGCCGCCGAGCGCGGCGCGAGCGGCCTCGACCGCGCGGTCGATCTCGGCCTCGCCGGCGAGCTGCGCCGTGCCGAGCGCCTCGCCGGACGCAGGCTCGACGAGGTCGCGGGACGAGGAGCCCTCGACGGTCTCGCCGTTGATGAAGAGCCCGTAGTCGGTCGTCGCGACGGCCACGGCGGGACGATACCCGCTTAGAGTTGGCACATGAGCGCCTCCGCGCCCGACGGCAGCCCCGTCGGGCTCTACGCCACGCTCGCGCCGCTCGGCGAGCCGGAGCTGATCCACGAGGCGGTCCCCGCGGGCAGCGACATCCTCGAGCTCGGCTGCGGCGCCGGCCGGATCACGCACGAGCTGGTCGCGCTCGGCCACCGCGTCACGGCGGTCGACAACTCGGCCGAGATGCTCGCGCACGTGCGCGACGCCGACACGGTCCTCGCCGACATCGAGACGCTCGACCTCGGCCGCAGGTTCCCCGTCGTCGTCCTCGCCAGCAACTTCCTCAACGCCACCGAGCAGGAGGAGCTCGACGCGGTCCTCGCAGCCTGCGCGCGTCACGTCGAGCCCGGTGGTCAGGTGCTGCTCGAGCGGATGCCGCCGGACTGGGAGCCTCGTCCGGGGGCAAGGACAGTGGGCGGAGTCGAGCTGACGCTCCGCGACGTCGAGCACGACGGCGAGATCATCTCGGCGGTGATGGACTACGAGGCGAACGGCGAGCGCTGGACGCATGCGTTCCGCACCAAGCTGATCTCGGACGACGAGGTCGACGCCGCGCTGGCTCGCACGGGGCTCGAGCGCGTGCGCTGGCTCGACGAGCGGCGCACCTGGGTCGAGGCGCAGCCCGTCAGGCGAGGTGGCTGACGCTGACCGAGAGTGCCGGCGGCTCCACGTCCTCCGGCACCAGCAGCGAGTCCTCGCTCAAGGTGACAGCGAGCTCGAGCCGGCCCGACGGCACGCGCCGCTGGGCGAGGAAGCCGCGATCGGTGGTGTTGCTGACCGTCCAGCCGGCGTCCGTCGCTGCATCTCGGGCATGCTCGAGCGCCTGCGAGGCGGCGCTGGCACGCAGCTGGAACAACCGCGTCTTCGTGGCTTCGACCGGCTTCCCGGGTGACGTGCCCGCGTTCCGGGAGTCGGTGTCGACCAGCGTTCCACCCGGCGGCACGTAGCTCGCCATCGGATCGTCCTCCACTGCCTGCCGCTGCACGCTCGGCTCTCCGCCGCGCGAGAGCACGATCACGAGCAGGGCCAACGCCGCCACGGCGGCCAGGATCTTGGTGCGCGTGCTCACCGCTCGAACAGCGCGGCCTGGCCCTGGCCGACGCCGACGCACATCGTCGCGACGCCGTAGCGGCCGCCGCGGCGGCGGAGCTCGTGCAGCAGCGTGACGACGAGGCGCGCGCCGCTCATCCCGAGCGGGTGGCCGATCGCGATCGCGCCGCCGTTGACGTTCACCTTCTCCTCGTCGAGCCCGAGCTCGCGGACGACGGCGAGGCTCTGCGAGGCGAACGCCTCGTTCAGCTCGACGAGGTCGAGGTCGGCGACGCCGATGCCGGCACGGTCGAGCAGCTTGCGGACGGCCGGCACGGGCCCGATCCCCATCACGCGCGGGTCGACCCCGGCGACGGCGCTCGCGACGAACGCGCCGAGCGGCTCGGCGCCCAGCTCGCGCGCCTTCTCCTCGGACGCGATCACGAGCGCCGCGGCGCCGTCGTTGAGGCCGCTCGAGTTGCCGGCGGTGACCGAGCCGCCGTCGCGGAACGCAGGCTTCAGGGCCGCGAGCTTCTCGGCGCTCGTGTCCGGCCGCGGGTGCTCGTCGCGGTCGAGCTCGCCGACGGCCACGAGCTCGTCGGCGAAGTCCGCCTCGGCCCACCGCCGCTGCGAGCGGAGCGCGAACGCGTCCTGATCCTCCCGCGAGACCTCCCAGCGCTCGGCCACGTTCTCGCCGGTCTCGCCCATCGTCTCCAGCGGGAACTGCGCCGCAAGCGCCGGGTTCGGGAAGCGCCAGCCGAGCGTGGTGTCGTACATCGTCCTGTCCCCGCGCGGGAAGGCAGCGTCGGGCTTCGCGGTCACGAGCGGAGCGCGGCTCATCGACTCGACGCCGCCGGCGACGAAGAGGTCGCCGTCACCGGCCGCGATCGCGTGGCAGGCGCCGACGACCGCCGAGAGCCCGGAGGCGCAGAGCCGGTTGACGGTCACGCCCGCCACCGACTCGGGCAGCCCCGCGAGCAGCGCCGCCATCCGCGCGACGTTGCGGTTGTCCTCACCGGCCTGGTTCGCACAGCCGAGGTAGACGTCCTCGATCTGGGCGGGGTCGACGCCCGCACGCTCGACAGCGGCCGCAACGGCGATCGCAGCCAGATCGTCCGGCCGCACCCCCGCGAGCGCGCCGCCGTATCGCCCGACCGGCGTCCGCACCGCCGAGATCACGACCGCGCGGCTCACGCCGCCCGCCGCCGAGGCCGCCGCACGAGCTCGCCGCCGCAGTTGGGGCACACGTGCTCGAGCTGCGCTGCGCAATCGCCGCAGAAGGTGCACTCATAGCTGCAGATGAACGCGGTGCCGCCGTGATCGAGGCGGGCGCCGCACCGCTCGCACTCTTCCTTCAACTCGAGGGACATCGCGAGCGAACCGTAGCGCCTGGGCACCGGTGTCAGACTCGTCTCTGACACGGTGTCGGAGTTGTCTCTGACACGGTGTCAGAGTCGTCTCTGACACCACCTGGTCGAAGCGGACTTGGCCGACAGGAGCGCCGGGACCGCGGCTACGTGACGTAGTCGAGCCGCACGGGCTCCGGAAACGCGCCGATCGCCTCGCCGCGGCTGAGCAGCTCCGCGACCGCGCGCCGCCCCTCGTCGCCGTAGTCGCACGTGAGCTCGTTGACGTACATGTCGACGAAGCGCTCGTTCGTGGCCGGGTCGATGCCGCGGCCGAACCGCATCGCGTAGCGCATCGCGTCGCGGCGGTTCGCGAGACCGGCCCGGATCGACTCGAGCAGCACGGCCGACAGATCGCCGATCCTGTCGCCGAGGTCGCGGCGGACGAGATTGACGCCGAGCGGCAGCGGCAGTCCGGTCTCCAGCAGCCACCACTCACCGAGGTCGAGCACCTTGTGCAGGCCGGCGGCCTCGTAGGTCAGCTGCCCCTCGTGGATCACGAGCCCCGCGTCGGCGCGGCCGGACGCCACCTCGTCGAGGATCCGGTCGAACGGCAGCTCGCGGTGCGCGAACTCGCCCAGCGCGAGCCGCAGGGTCAGGAAGGCCGTCGTCATCCGCCCGGGCACGACGATCTCGGCGAAGCGCAGTTGCTCGAATGTGAGCGGCTCGCGCGCGACGAGGATCGGCCCGTAGCCGGAGCCGATGCTGGCGCCGTGCGGGAGCAGCGCGTAGCGGTCCTGTACGAACGGGTACGCGTGCAGCGACGTCGCCGTCACCTCGAGCCGGCCCTCGAGCGCCCACTCGTTCAGCGTCTGGATGTCCTGCAGCACCTGCTCGAACTCGAATCCGCGCGTGTCGATCGCGCCCGCGGCGATCGCCCAGAACATGAACGCGTCGTCGGGATCAGGGCTGTGTCCGAGTCTGATCCGCACCGGGCGAGGCTAGCACCGGCCTAGACTGAGCCTCGCGATGCCCGACCTGAGCGACGCGATCCAGGACTACCTGAAGGAGATCTACAAGCTCGGCACCGAGGCCGAGCGCGTCTCCACCTCGGCGCTCGCGGAGCGCCAGCAGGTCTCGGCCGCGTCGGCGAGCGCGATGGTGAAGAAGCTGGCCGCGCTCGGGCTCGCCGAGCACGCGCCGTACCGTGGCGTCACGCTCACGCACGCCGGCGAGCAGGTCGCGCTCGAGGTGATCCGCCATCACCGCCTGCTCGAGCTCTATCTGGCGGAGACGCTCGGGATCGGGATCGACGACGTCCACGACGAGGCCGACCGGCTCGAGCACGCCCTCTCCGAGGAGCTCGAGGCGCGGATCGACAAGGCGCTCGGCTTCCCCACGCACGACCCGCACGGCGACCCGATCCCGAACGCGAAGCTGGAGTGGCCGAAGGACGCTTAGCGGCGTCCGAAAAAGAAGCGCTCCAGCACCGGCAGCACTTCCTTGCGCGTGAACGGCTTGATCCGCGCCGTCGACCCGTCGTCCTCGAGCACGCGGGCGTCGTCCTCGAGCGCGCCGTTCGCCGCCTCGAGTGCGTCGCCGAGCTCGTGCCCCTCGAAGAGATAGTCGTCGCCGCGCGGCTCGCTGCTCGGCCGGTGCTGCGGATTCACCGCGCGACCGACCGCCCAGAGCGCACCTTCCTTGCGTTCGAGCCAGATCACGACTCGCTCCTCACGCCCCGCGTCGTCGAACCCCTGGAGAGTCCGCTCGGCGCACCTGCCGTCGGAGCTGATCCTGCGCATCGATAGGGAGGATACAATCGCCCGCGATGCCGTTCCCGAACCCCTTCTCGTTCCTCTTCCAGCGCTCGTCCGCCGACGAGCGCGTCGCCGCCTACGTGATCCGCGAGCACGATCGCGGCCGCGACCTCGCCGAGATCCTCGAGGACCGCTACGTGCAGAACCGGCTCAACCCGGATCAGCGCGCGCGGCTGCTCGACCGGCCAGAGGTGATCAAGGCGATCGGCAAGGACACGATCTCCGACGCCCGCCAGGCCACCGGCCCGACCTAGAGCTTCGTCCCGACGCCGCGCTCCCGCGCGCGCCGCACCAGCTCGACCGCGATCGCGACGTCCCAGACGGCGAGACCGTTCGACTTGAAGACGACCACGTCGGTGTCCGACGCGCGGCCCGGCACGCTGCCCCCGACGACCTCGTGCAGCTCGTGCACCTCGAGCCAGTCGAGCACCCCGGCCTCGACCGGCTCGATCAGGTCGCCCGACTCGAGGCGAGCGTTCTCCTTCGAGTCGCAGCAGACGAAGCCCGCGCGCTCGAGGACGACATTGTCGAGCTCGCGCTTGCTCGGGTGGTTCGCGCCGGCGGCGCAGACGAGCGCGCCGTCTCGCAGCCACTCGCCGCGGAGGACCGGGTCGCGGGACGTCGTGATCGTGACGACGACGTCCTGCGCGGCGGCGTCCGCATGCGACTCGGCCGGCTCCGCGCCGACGCGCTCACAGAACGCCTGTAGGCGCTCGGGCGTCCGGCAGTAGGCGACCACGCGCTCGACCGACGGCACTGCGGCGCGGATCGCATCGACCTGCGACTCGGCCTGCCAGCCGCAGCCGATCACGCCGAGCGTCGTGGCGCCACGGCGGGCGAGGTACTTCGCCGCGACGCCGCTCGCCGCGCCGGTCCGGCGCTGGCCGGCGGTGTCGGCCTCGAGGACCGCAGCGAGCTCGCCCGTCCGGAGATCGAAGAGCGTCACGGCGAAGACGGCCTTGCCGACGACCGCCGTGTAGGCCTTCGCGCCCGCGAAGCCGAGCTCCGGGTCGACGGCGGACATGACGGCGAAGCTGCCGTCGTCGAGCGCAAAGCGGCGCCGGGGGACGTTCTCGACGGCGCCCGCGGCCATGCGGAGGAAGCACGCCTCCAGCACGGGAACCGTCTCGCCCGGCGTGATCAGGCTCTCGACGTCGCGCTCGGTCAGATAGAGCGGCACGGTTCAGGACTTCGGGATGAAGCTGATCCGGCCGTTGGTCTCGAGCACGCCCCAGCGGACGTCCTCGATCGACGCGAGCTGGCTCTGGCGCGCCGCCGCAGCGAGCTCCTCGAGCGTGATCCGGTTTCGGCGCAGGTTCCGCTCGATCGGCTTCCCGTCCTCGACGACGATCACCGGCTCGCCCTCCAGCGCCGGCCGCAGACGCGGGAACCTGAAGCTGAGAAACGAGACCGCGACGGTGAGGAGCGCGATCGTGCCGCCGACCAGGATCGCGCCTGTGACGGAGAAGTCGTTCTGCGTCACGCCCTGCTGGACGAGGTCGCCGATCATCACCAGCAGGATCAGGTCGAACGGCTGCAGCGACGAGAGCTCGCGGCGGCCGATCACGCGCGTGATCAGGTAGACGAAGGCGAACGCGACGGCTGCGCGGACGACGAGGTCCATCAGGGGAAGATCGTCACGTCGCGGTCGATGGCGAGCAGCGGCGTCTCCCCGTCGAGCAGCTCGACATCCTGCGGCCGCCGCCCGATCTCGGTCGGGTTGACCTGGAAGTGGAGGAAGAAGACGTGCTCCGTGCCCGCGGGCACGCGGCCGAGGTCGAACGCGATCTTCCCGTCGCGGTTGGCCTCCCCGACCGGCGAGGGAACGAGCGTGTTCAGCGTGATCCCCTCCAGCCAGCCGGGATCGAGCAGCAGCGTCGCCGCCTCGAGCTGGCGCTCGGCGCGGATCGTGAAGCGCGACATGAAGAAGAGACCGCTGCGGAGATGCTCCGGCGAGTAGACCTCGAGCTCGACCCCGCCCGCCGCGGCCGTGTCGGTGTGCGGCTTCTGGCCGAACACGTTCGCGAGGCCGAGCAGGAGCACGAGCCCGATCAGGGCGAGCAGGACCCAGCGGATGTACGGCCGGCGCTCGCGGCCGACGAGGTCGCGGTGGCGCTTCAGGGTCAGCTGGTCCGGCACGGGCCACGCGAGCAGTTCGCCGGGGGCGGCAACCTCCTACCGGAGACAGCTACACTAGGCCGTCGCCGAGCGCCCGAAGCTCAGGGGAAGAGCGCTGCACTGCGAGGCTGAGGTCGCACGTTTCGAGGCGCTCGTCCCACCGGCCTCGTTGAGCGCACTTGCCGGTGCTTCCGGCGTCGACTACGTCCGTGCGCCGTACGCGTACAGCCTGCTCGCGACCGAGAGCGAGGGCATTGCTGCCAGCGACGCAAACGACTGGCACACCGCCGGTGCGACCGGCTCGGCCGCGAAGGTCGCGATCATCGACGGCGGCTTCGGCAACCTCGCCGCGCGGCAGTCTGCCGGCGAGCTGCCCGCGAGCGTCACGACGGTCCCGTACTGCGGCGGCACGATGGGCGCTCCTGAGGTTCACGGCACCGCCGTCGCCGAGATCGTCCACGAGATGGCTCCGGCTGCCGCACTGACGCTGATCTGCGTCGACACCGAGGTCGATCTCGCCAACGCGCTCGCGTACGTAAAGGCGAACGGGATCAGCATCGTCAACCACTCGGTCGGCTGGTACAACACCTCGCGCGGTGACGGCACAGGCGCCGCCGGCACTCCCGACGCGATCGTGGCCGACGCCCGCGCCAACGGCATCCTCTGGGTGAACGCGGCCGGCAACTCTGCCCAGGAGCACTGGAGCGGGACGTTCACGGACACGATCGCCGACGGCGGCCTGCACGACTTCACGGCCTCCGACAACGGCAACTCGATCGTGCTCTTCCCGAGCGAGCAGGTTTGTGGCTTCCTCAAGTGGGACTCGTGGCCGGTGACGAACCAGGACTTCGACCTGTACCTCGGCCGCGACGTCGACCTGATGATCGTGGCCGGCTCGGCGATGGAGCAGACCGGCTCCCAGGATCCGACCGAGGCGTTCTGCTACACGAACCCCGGTGCGACACAGAGCTTCTCGTTTCTGATCGACCGCTTCAGCGGCACATCCGCGCCGCGCTTCGACCTCTTCGTCACGATCGGCGACGCGCTCCAATACCGCACCCCGGCCGGGAGCGTCATGGAGCCGGCGACGTCGCCGCACGCTTTCGCGGTCGGTGCGGTCTGCTGGTCGAACTCCGTGCTCGAGCCGTACAGCGCGCTCGGCCGACGATCGACGGCCGGAATCAAGCCCGAGCAGGCGATCGGCGCCGAGCAGGCGCGTCTCGACGAACCGGAGCGGCGGACGCCGGGCGCCGACGACACCGGTACGTGCGGCGCGTCACGGCAGCCGGCGCTCCTCGGAGGATGCGCCCGGCACGATTCGAACGTGCGACCTCTGCCTCCGCAGGGCAGCGCTCTATCCCCTGAGCTACGGGCGCTCGGGACGGGTCAGTGTAGCTGGGCGGTTCGCGGCCGGCGGCCGGTCTTGACGAACGTCTCGATGCTGCCCGACCAGATCAGCCACAGCGCCGCGCCGGCGATCGACGCGACGACGAAAGGCTTGAAAGCGAACTCGACCAATAACGACACGATCGGCAACGCGACACCGACCGTGGCCGAGAAGATCGCGAGCCACCACGCCAGCCGGCTGCCGAGGGCGACGAAGAGCACGAGCAGGGCTGTCACGAAGACGGCCTGACCGAGCGAGCCCATACCGGAGTCGGAGTAGAACGGGTTGCCCGGCAGGAGCGCGATCGCAGCAATGTTCGCCGCTTCGAGCAGTGACCAGATGGCGATCAGCACGAACGGACTCGCCTCTTGCCGGAACGCTCTCACTCGCACCAGCGTGACAGGGTCATGCGCTCGGAGTCAACCTCCAACGCGCCGGGCGACCGCCGACCCGCAGGCAAGCTCGGCGTCGTCGGGAACCTCGCGCCGGACATAGGCGAGTGCGACGGCGCGGCCGTCGTCCGGAGCAGCGCTCGTGATCCGGCCGACGGTCTTCCCCTCGTACACGAGCTCGGTCTCCGGCGCCGGCAGCTCGGCGAGCTCGAGTACGCGGAGGCCGCGGTTCGCGTGACCGCGGTAGTGCAGCCGCGCAATCGGCTCCTGGCCCGGGTAGCAGCCCTTCGTGAAGCTGACCGCGCGCTCGGTCAGGCCCGCCTCGGCGGGCAGGACGCGATCGTCGATCTCCTTCCCCCACGCCGGCGTGCCGGCGCGAATCCGGAGCAACTCGAGCTCGTCGGCCGTGAGCGTCGGCTCGAGCTCGGCGTCGAGCACCTCGGCGGCGGGCTCGCCGTAGTCGCGGGTCGGGATGCCCTCGCCGCCGAAGACGACGTGAGCGGTGTGCTCCTCCGGCTCGATCTCGACCTTCGTCGCGAACCGCGAGCGCACGAGCTCGTCCCGAACGCGCTCGCCGAGCTCGGGCTCCGTCAGCAGCAGGAAGTCCTCGTGGCCGCGGCGGAGGACGACGAGCGGCGCGATCACGCGCGCCTTCGAGGTCAGGAGCAGCGCCTCGCACGACTCGCCCGGGCCGAGCGCGGCGACGTCGTTCGAGACCATCCGGTCGAGGTACTCCTCCGCGGCAGGCCCGGAGACGCGGACGAACGACCGTGGGCGCAGCGCGATACGCATCGCTGGTTACTGTAGAGACGGTGTTCAGGTCGAAGGCGGAAAAGAAGGTGCGCGAAGCCGGTTACGACCCCGCGCGCCTGCCGCCGGGCCAGTACCTGACCGAGAAGTGGCCCGTGCTCCATGCCGGCTCGGTGCCGTCCACAGACCTCGCAACCTGGACGTTCGAGGTCTCCGGCGAGGTCGAAAGCCCGGTGTCGCTCTCGTGGGACGAGCTGAACGCGCTGCCGCGGACCGAGCACACGCAGGACATCCACTGCGTCACCCGCTGGTCGAAGTTCGACATGACCTTCGAGGGGATCCACTGGCGCGAGCTGGAGGAGCTCGTCCGGCCGAAGCCGAGCGCTCGGTTTGCGATCGCGCACGCGGAGCAGGGCTACACGGCGAACGTGCCGATCTCGTTCCTCCGCGACGAGCACGCGCTGCTGGCGACGCACGCGAACGGCGAGCCGCTCGCCGCCGAGCACGGCTACCCGCTCAGGCTCGTGATCCCGGGCAAGTACTTCTGGAAGAGCGCCAAGTGGCTGCGCGGGATCGAGCTCTCGGCGAGCGACAAGCCGGGCTTCTGGGAACGGTACGGCTACCACAACGACGCCGACCCGTTCCGCGAGGAGCGCTACCAGTTCTAGGCCCGTGATCGATGCCTTGTGGCAGATCACTCGTTCGAGGGGCAAAGCCGGAGCCGCGGCGGCCGATACCTGGGCTACCCACCTCCCCCTAGTTTCACCCCTCGAAGACCCGGCCCCCACCGGGTCTTCTCTTTGAAACGACGAAGGGCCGGCGCGATGCCGGCCCTTCGTCGTGAAGCTGAAGCCCGGAGGCTTCCTACATCATCCCGCCCATGCCGCCCATGTCGGGCATGCCGGCGCCGGCGCCCGCCTTCTCGGGGGCCTCGGCGACGATCGCCTCGGTCGTGAGGATGTTCTTGCCGATCGACGCGGCGTTCTGCAGCGCCGAGCGGGTCACCATCGTCGGGTCGATGATCCCGGCCTTGACCAGGTCCTCGACCTCGCCCGTGTCGACGTTCAGGCCCTGGCCCTTGGCGGCCGAGCGAACCTGGTTGACGACGACCGAGCCCTCGAGCCCGGCGTTGTAGGCGAGCTGACGCAGCGGCTCCTCGAGCGCGCGGCGGATGATCTGCGCGCCCGTCTTCTCGTCGCCCTCGAACGTGTCGAGCTTGATCGAGTCGACCGCCTGCAGGAGTGCGACACCGCCGCCCGGCACGATGCCCTCCTCGAGGGCGGCGCGGGTGGCCTTGAGCGCGTCCTCGACGCGGTGCTTCTTCTCCTTGATCTCCGTCTCGGTGGCAGCGCCGACCTTGACGACGGCGACGCCGCCGGCCAGCTTCGCGAGCCGCTCCTGGAGCTTCTCGCGGTCGAAGTCGGAGTCGGTGTTCTCGACCTCGGTCTTCAGCTGCTTGATCCGGCCCTTGATCGCGTCGGCCTCACCGGCACCGTCGATGATCGTGGTCGAGTCCTTGTCGATCACGACCTTGCGGGCCTTGCCGAGCTGGGCGATCTTCGTGTTCTCGAGCTTGAGGCCCATCTCCTCGGTGATCACCTCGGCGCCGGAGAGGATCGCGATGTCCTCGAGCATGCGCTTGCGGCGGTCGCCGAAGCCGGGAGCCTTGACCGCGACGGCCGTGAAGGTGCCGCGGAGCTTGTTGACGACGATCGTCGCGAGCGCCTCGCCCTCGACGTCCTCCGACACGATCAGCAGCGGGCGACCGGCCTGGATCACCTGCTCGAGCACGGGCAGGAGGTCCTTGACCGACCCGATCTTCTGGTTCGCGACCAGGATGTACGGATCGTCGAGCACGGCCTCCATGCGCTCGGCGTCGGTGATCATGTACGGCGAGAGGTAGCCCTTGTCGAACTGCATGCCCTCGGTGAACTCGAGCTCGAGGCCGAACGTCTGGCCCTCCTCGACGTTCACGACGCCGTCCTTGCCGACCTTCTCGATCGCGTCGGCGATCACGTCGCCGATCTCGCGCTCACGCGCCGAGATCGTGGCGACCCGGGCGATGTCCTCCTTGCCCGAGACCTCCTTCGACTGCTTCTTCAGGTCCTCGACGACGAGCTCGACAGCTGCCTCGATGCCCCGCTTGATCCCCATCGGGTTCGCACCGGCGGCCACGTTCCTCAGGCCCTCGCGCACGATCGACTGGGCCAGCACGGTCGCGGTCGTCGTGCCGTCACCGGCGACGTCGTCGGTCGCCGTGGCGACCTCGCGGACGAGCTGCGCGCCCTGGTTCTCGAACGGGTCCTCGACCTCGATCTCGCGGGCGATGCTGACGCCGTCGTTGGTGATCGTCGGCGCGCCGAACTTCTTGTCCAGCACGACGTAGCGGCCCTTCGGGCCGAGCGTCACCTTGACCGCGTCGGCGAGGGTGTTGACGCCGCGCTCGAGCGCGCGACGTGCGTCCTCGTTGAACTTGAGCTCCTTGTGAGCCATTTCCAGATTCCTCCTGTGCTTCCTAGGGTGTGACTAGACCGCGGCGCGGTCGCCGACGACCTTCGCGAGGACGTCCGACTCGCGCAGAATCAGAACGTCGTCCGAGCCGACCTTGATCTCGGTCCCGCCGTACTTGGAGAAGATGATCTCGTCACCCTCCTCGACGTCCATCTTGATGTACTCCCCGTCCTCGTCGCGCGGGCCGGGACCAACTGCGAGGATCTTGCCGCGCTGCGGCTTCTCCTTCGCGGTGTCGGGCAGCACGATGCCGCTGACCGTGATCTCCTCTTCCTCGAGGATCTCGACGATCAGGCGGTCACCAAGAGGCTGCAAATTCATGTGATGCCTCCTCGTTCTTCAGACTTTGTGACACTACCTGGCACTCTGACAGTGAGAGTGCCGACCGCATTCTACAGTCCCACCGACCCTGCGCAAGCTAGAACTGCTGCGCAACACCGAATTGTCACAAAGTCGCGATGACGCGTGAGTTCTCCGCCGGCGGCGTGCTCGTGCGGCGGTTCCGCGGCCGCTGGTGGATCGCCGCGATCCGCCCGAACGGCAAGCCCGAGGGCACGTGGGCGCTGCCGAAGGGCCTGATCGACCCCGGCGAGACGGGCGCCGACACCGCCGTCCGCGAGGTGGCCGAGGAGACGGGCCTCGCAGGACGGCTCGAGGGCAAGCTCGGCGACGTCCGCTACGTCTACACGCGCGGCGGCGAGCGGATCTTCAAGGTCGTCAGCTTCTTCCTCCTCCGCTACACGAGCGGCCGGATCGGCGAGCTGCCGCCGGGGATGGAGCACGAGGTGGCCGAGGCGCGCTGGCTTCCGCTCGAGGAGGCGCCGCGCCTGCTCGCCTACGGCGGCGAGCGAGAGATGGCTTCGAAGGCCCTCACCTCTCTATGATCGTGCGGCCGTGGCCATGTTCGCACTGAACTTCTACTCCCCCCTCGTCGCCGACCAGCTGCGGACGCACCGGAAGACGGCGACGATCCGGCTCGGCGACAAGTCGGGCAAGTACAAGAAGGGGATGATCGTGACGGTGCTCGTCGGCGTCCGCTACGGGCAGCGGGAGAAGATCTTCGACGCGGTGATCGACAAGGTCGAGGTGAAGCAGATCAGCGAGCTCTCGCCGCGCGAGATCGAGCACGACAACCCCGAGATCCGCCGGCCGGACGAGATGACGCGCTTCCTCGGCCAGCTCTACAACCGGCCGGTGTCCGAGGACGAGACGGTGACCGTGATCCGCTTCTCGCAGATCATCGGCAGCATGTTTTGAGCGCAGGGTCGCGATCTGCATGAAGCAGATCGCGACCGCGCGAAGACCCCTGAAGGGGGCCGCTGCGCGGCCCGGCGCGCGGTCGTACGTGGCATAGGATCGAAACAGGAGCGCCCGTGACCGCAACTGCCCGAACGCCGCTGCTCGTGGTCGCCGACGACGACCCCGACGAGCGTGCGCTGATCGACGCCGAGCTGCAGCGACGGTACGGGGCCGACTACACGGTCCGGATCTGCACGACCGCCGAGTTCGGCGTCGTCCTCGACGAGGCGGAGGCGAACGGCGACGAGATCGCGCTCGCGCTCGCGTCCGGAAAGGAGGGAGCGGACCTGCTCGCCCGCATGCGCGGCCGCTTCCCGACGGCGCGGCGCGGCCTCCTGATCCCGTGGCTCGGCTGGAGCCGGCGTGGCGTCGGCGAGCTCGTGCTGCGCAGCATGGCCCGCGGTTGGATCGACCTCTACGTGATCGCACCGACGCGCCGCCGCGACGAGGTCTTCCACCGCACGGTCGGCGAGCTGCTGCAGGAGTCGGAGCGCCTGCGCGGCGAGGGCCCTGCTGGCGCGATCGTCGTCGCAGACGACCGCAGCGCGCGCGCACACGAGCTGCGGGCGACCCTCGCAGGGCTTGGGATCCCGCACCGGACGGTGCCGCCCGAGGACGGCGACCCGCCTGCGGTCACGCTCGCGGACGGCCAGAGGCTGACCGACCCGAGCGCCGCGGAGCTGACGCGGGCGCTCGGCTTCCCGACCGAGCTCGACGCCCACGACGCCGACCTTGTGGTCGTCGGCGCCGGCCCCGCCGGGCTCAGCGCCGCGGTCTACGCCGCGTCCGAGGGCCTCCGCACGACCGTGCTCGACGCCGGAGCCGTCGGCGGCCAGGCCGGCTCGAGCTCGCTGATCCGCAACTACCTCGGCTTCCCACGCGGCCTCGGCGGCGGCGAGCTGGCGCAGCGCGCCTATCAGCAGGCCTGGCTCTTCGGCGCCCAGTTTCGGCTCACCCACCGCGCCGTCGCACTCGAGCCCCGCGACGGCAGGCACGTCGTCCGCACCGAGAGCGGCGCCGAGGTCGCCGCACGCGCGGTCGTGCTCGCGCTCGGCGTCGAGTACCGCCGGCTCGATGCGCCCGGGCTCATCGAGCTGGAAGGCGCGGGCGTCTACTACGGGGCGTCGATGTCCGAGGCGCAGGCGCTCGCCGGCGAGAGCGTCTACATCGTCGGCGGCGGCAACTCGTCCGGCCAGGCAGCGCTCCACCTCGCACGCTACGCCTGCAAGGTCCGGATCCTCGTCCGCGGCGAGGGGCTCGCGGCGACGATGTCGCAGTACCTGATCGACACGATCGACAGGGATCCGAACGTTGAGGTCCGGATGCGCACCGAGGTGGTCGCGGCACACGGCGACGGCCGGCTCGAGCAGCTCGAGCTGCGCGGCCCCGACGGGATCGAGACCGTCCGCGCCGCCGCGCTGATCGTCCTGATCGGCGCGCACCCGCACACCGAATGGCTCCCCGGCGAAGTCGCCCGCGACGAGTGGGGCTACGTCGTCACCGGCCGCGACGTTCCCGCCTGGCCGTGCGAGCGGCCGCCGCTGCCGCTCGAGACGAGCCTCCCGGGCGTTTTCGCGGCCGGGGATGTCCGCGCCCGCGCGGTCAAGCGCGTCGCCTCGGCCGCAGGATCGGGTGCGCTCGCCGTCAGCGACGTCCACGCCTACTTCGCATTGGAGCCGGCAGCACGATGGCCCGTTCGCGGCTGACGCTCGTCGTTCTGCTCGCGCTGCCGCTCGTCGGCCTCGCGGTCCTGCTCGCCGCCCCGGAGGCGGACGTGCACTGGCAGCACCAGCCGTCGCACTTCTGGCTCGTCCTCGTCACCGCGGGCCTCAACGCCGTCCTCGCGTACGCGACCGGCGTGGCCGCTCGGCGCCGCGGCGACCGGCGCGTCCACCTCGTCTCGCTCTCGTTCCTCGCCGCGTCCGGCTTCCTCGCCCTCCACGCGCTCGCGACGCCGGGCGTCCTGCTCGACAAGCCGAATCTCGGCTTTGTGATCGCTACGCCCATCGGGCTCATGCTGGCGGGCGTGCTCGCCGCGCTCTCGGCGCTCGACAACGAGCCGATCGAGCCGAAGCTGCTCGAGCGCGGACTGCTCGTCCTCCTCGCCGCCTGGCTCGTCGCGTCGCTCGCGCTCTTCCCCGAGGTGGACGACTCGGTCGTGCCCGAGCGCCTGTCCTGGCCGCTCGTGGCGCTCTCGGCGGTCGGGATCGCCTGCTACGGGTTTGCCGTCGTCCGCTACCTCGCCCTCTACCGGGAACGGCGCTCACGGCTCGTGCTCGGCTTCACGGTCGCCTTCATCCTGCTCGCGGAGGCGATGGTCGCGGTCGCAGTTAGCAGGAACTGGCAGTTCTCCTGGTGGGAGTGGCACGTGCTGATGCTGCTCGCTTTCGGGGTGATCGCCGTGATGGCGCACCAGGAGGGCTCGGAGGAGCGGTTCGGCCGCCTCTACCTCGACCGCGACGCGCAGCCGGTGACCGTGCTCTTCGCCGACCTGAAGGGGTTCACGTCGTTCTCGGAGCGCCACGAGCCGGCGACCGTCTCGAGGATGCTCGACACGCTCTTCGAGACCGCGATCCCCGCGATCGAGCGGCACGACGGGGTCGTCGACCGGCTGATCGGCGACGCCGTCTTCGCCACGTTCGAGGGCGACAACCACGCGGAGCGGGCGGCGCGCGCCGCGCTCGCGCTCCAGGAGGAAACCGGAGCGCTGGCGGCCGAGCAGCCGGAGTGGCCACGCTTCCGCGTCGGCCTCAACTCGGGCGAAGCGTCCGTCGGCGTCCTCGGCACGGGCAGCGGCCGCACCTACAGCGCGATCGGCGACACCGTCAACCTCGGCTCCCGGATCGAAGGGCTGGCGCCCGCCGGCGGCGTCGCGATCAGCGCCGAGACGGCGAAGCGGCTCTGGGGCGCCGAGACCGAGCCGCTCGAGACGGTGCGCGTGAAGGGCCGCGAGGAGCCGGTCGAGGTGCTGCTGCTGCGGCGGCTGCCGCCCGGCTAGCGGCCTGGCTTGCGGATTCGGACGCCGAGCACCTCCGGCGGCCGCACCTCGGCGCCGCACTCCTCGCACTCGACCGCGAAGGCGGAGGGGAACGGCGCCGAGCACTGGGGGCAGCGGTGGCGCGTCTCACCGCCGCAGCTCGGACACGCCTCCGGTAGCTCGCTCTCGCCCTCGAGGAAGTAGCGCCAGACCGCGCCGCATCCGAGGCAGAAGCACGTGTAGTCCCCCAGCGTCTTCCGCCGCTCCTCCTGAATCCAGTTTCGCTTCTTCGGCGGCATTACGGGTAACCGTACCGCCGGCCCTGCGCCGGGCTGGTAGAAAGCCGTCTTGCCCGTGAAGCACGTCAACCCGTGGCTCGTGCTCGCCGTGGTCTGTCTGGCGCAGTTCATGGTCGTCCTCGACGCGACGATCGTGAACGTCGCCCTGCCCTCGATCCAGGCCGACCTGAACATGGCCGAAAGCGACCTGCAGTGGGTCGTCAACGCCTACACGCTGACCTTCGGCGGCTTCCTACTCCTCGGCGGTCGCGCCGGCGACCTGCTCGGGCGCAAGCGCGTCTTCCTCGTCGGCCTCGTCGTCTTCACGCTGGCGTCCCTGCTGTGCGGGCTCGCCGACTCCTCCACCACGCTCATCCTCGCGCGCGGATTGCAGGGCTTCGGAGCCGCGCTGATCTCCCCCGCCGCGCTCTCGATCATCACGACGACCTTCGCCGAGGGGCCGGAGCGGAACAAGGCGATGGGCGTCTGGGCCGCGATCGCGACCGGCGGCGCCGCGGCCGGGCTGCTCGCGGGGGGCGTTCTCGTCGAGTTCCTCTCGTGGCCGTGGATCTTCTTCGTCAACGTCCCGGTCGGGATCGCCGCGGGCCTGGCGGCGCTCCGCTGGGTCCCCGAGTCGCGCGACGCGGGGCACAAGACCTACGACATCCCGGGCGCCGTGACCGTGACCGCCGGCCTGATCGCGCTCGTCTACGGGATCGTCTCGACGGGGCAGAACGGCTGGGGGTCACCGGAGACGCTCGGCTTCCTCGCCCTCGCGGTCGCCCTGCTGAGCGCGTTCATCGTGATCGAGCGCCGCTCGCCCGAGCCGCTCGTCCGCCTCAGCATCTTCGGCGTGCGTACCCTGCGCGCCGCGAACGTGGTCATGCTCGTCGTCGCCTCGGGCCTCTTCGCGATGTTCTTCTTCAACACGCTCTACATCCAGCGGGTGCTCGACTTCTCGCCGCTCCAGGCCGGGCTCGCGTTCCTGCCCTTCACGGTCGGCATCGCCATCGGGGCCGGGCTCTCGCAGCCGATGATGAGGACGCTCGGCCTGCGCACGACGGCTGCGATCGGCCTCACGATCGCGTCCGCCGGCATGCTCGCCCTGCTCACGATCGACCGCGAGGGCTCCTACCTCGCGGACGTGCTGCCGATGATGATCCCGCTTTCGATCGGGATGGGCCTCACCTTCGTACCGGTGACGCTGCTCGCCACCTCGGGCTTGCAGGCCGACGTGGCCGGGCTCGCGTCGGGCCTCTTCAACACGTCGCAGCAGATCGGCGGCGCACTCGGCCTGGCGGTGCTCTCGACGATCGCGGTGAACAGGACCGACGACGAGCTCGCCGCGGTTCCCGGCGCGCCGAACCCGATCCAGCTGGCCGACGCGCTCGTGACCGGCTTCAAGGGGGCGTTCTTCGCCGCCGCCGTCCTCCTGCTCGCGGGCCTCGTCCTCCTGCTGACGATGCTGAAGCAGCGCGACCTGGAGCGAATCCCGACCGACGAGCCGCTGCGCGTCCCGGCCTAGCGCGGCTGGCCATCGGCCGCTCCATCCTACGGGCGTCGATAAAGTGCAGCCGTCGTTCAACCGCGGGGGTATGACGCATGGCCGTACGTGAGGCGGAGCCGGTCGGCTCGCTGAGTGAGGTACGTGAGGCGGGCCTCGACCGCGAGGACCTGCTCGGCGTCTACCGCAACCTGCTCGTCACCCGCGGGATCGAGGAGCGCGGCCACATCCTCTACAAGCAGGGGAAGATCCCGGGCTCGTTCTACACCGGCCGCGGCAACGAGGGAGCCGCCGTCGGCGTCGCGACCGCGATGGGCCCGAACGACGTCGGCACGCCGCTCCACCGCGACATGGGCGTCCACGTCACCCGCGGCGTCGAGCCCTGGCGGATCTTCGCGCAGTACATGGGCCGCGAGGGCGGTCCGACGCGCGGCCGCGACGGCAACGTCCACATGGCCGACGCGCGCCTCGGGATGATCGCAATGGTCAGCCACCTGCCGGCGATGCTGCCGGTGGCGGTCGGCTGCGCGCTCGCCTTCAGGATCCGGGACGAGAAGCGCGTCGCGGTCGGCTGGTTCGGCGAAGGCGCCTCCGCGCGCGGCGACGCGCACGAGGCGATGAACCTCGCCGGCGTCCGCCAGCTGCCGGTCGTCTTCATCTGCGACAACAACCAGTGGGCCTACTCGACGCCGACGCACCTCGGCTACGCGGTCGAGCACCTCGCCGACCGCGCCGCCGCCTACGGCTTCGAGGGCGTCGTCGTCGACGGCACCGACGTGCTCGCCGTCTATCGCGAGTCGAAGGCCGCGATCGAGAAGGCGCGCAACGGCGGCGGCCCGACGCTGCTCGAGCTGAAGACGCTGCGGATGGAGGGCCACGCCGTCCACGACGACGCCTTCTACGTCCCCAAGGAGCTGTTCGAGGAGTGGGCGAAGAACGACCCGCTCGAGCGCTTCCGCACCTGGCTGCGTGAGAACGCCGAGCTGACCGGCGAGGAGGAGGAAGAGATCTCGAGCCGCGTCAAGAAGCTGCTGAACGACGCGCTCACCCAGGCGGAGGAGTCGCCGCAGCCCGATCCGGGCACGCTGCTCGACGGCGTCTATGCGACGCCGGAAGACCTCGACACGCCCCACCACAAGTAATGGCCGAGAAGACGTACCTCCAGGCGATCAGCGACGGGCTCCGGCAGGAGATGCGCCGCGACGACCGCGTCTTCGTGATCGGCGAGGACGTCGGCGTCTACGGCGGCGCCTTCAAGGTGACGCTCGGCTTCCAGGAGGAGTTCGGCCCGTGGCGCGTGATCGACTCGCCGCTCGCCGAGACGGCGATCCTCGGCGCCGCCACCGGTGCTTCGATCATGGGCATGCGCCCCGTCGCCGAGATGCAGTTCGCGGACTTCATCTCCTGCGGCTGGGACCACCTCGTCACCGTCGCCGCCAAGCAGCGCTTCCGCGCCGGCACGCCGGTGCCGATCGTCGTCCGGCTCCCGTCCGGCGGCGGCTTCTCAGGCGGCCCGTTCCACTCGCAGAACCCGGAGAGCTCGTTCGCGCACATTCCAGGGCTCAAGTGCGTCTGCCCGGCGACCCCGGAGGACGCGAAGGGCCTGCTCGTCGCCGCGATCGAGGATCCCAACCCCGTCCTCTTCTTCGAGCACAAGCACCTCTACCGGCGGATCAAGGCCGACGTGCCCGACGAGCGCTACGTGACTCCGATCGGGAAGGCGCGGACGCACCTCGAGGGCGACGACGTCTCCGTGATCACGTGGGGCGCGATGGTCTACACCGCCGAGGAGGCCGCGAAGCAGCTCGAGGCGGACGGCGTCTCGGTCGAGATCATCGACCTGCGCTCGGTGATGCCGTGGGACAAGGAAGCGGTGCTCGAGAGCGTGCGCAAGACCTCGAAGGTGGTCGTGCTGCACGAGGACAACCGCACCGGCGGCTTCGGCGGCGAGATCGCAGCGACGATCGCCGAGGAGGCGTTCGAGGATCTCGACGCGCCCGTGAAGCGGATCGCGGCGCCCGACTGCCCGGTGCCGTTCTCGCCGGTGCTCGAGAAGGCGTTCATCCCGCAGGTCGAGGACGTCGTGAAGGGTTTGAAGGAACTGGCGGAGTACTAGGAGGGGCAATGTCCACCGGAACGCAGACCGAAGTCGTCATGCCCCAGATGGGCGTGTCCGTCTCCGAGGGGACGATCACGAAGTGGCTCAAGTCCGAGGGCGAGCACATCGGCCGCGACGAGCCGCTGCTCGAGATCTCGACCGACAAGGTCGACACCGAGGTGCCGAGCCCCGGCGAAGGCGTCGTCGCGCAGATCCTCGTCCAGGAGGGAGAGACGGTCGAGGTCGGCACCGTGCTGGCCGTGATCGCGCCAGAGGGCGCCGCTCCCGCCGCGGCTCCCGAGGCACCGCCCGAGCCGGCCACCCAGGACGCGGCCGACGCGTCCGAGGCCGCCGCGAGCGAGACGGCGCAGCCCACGGCTCCGACGCCGCCGCCCGCCCCTGCTGCTCCCGCTCCTGCCGCGGCGCCGGCATCCGGCAACGGCCGGACGTTCGTCTCGCCCGTGGTCGCCCGGATCGCGTCCGAGCACGGCGTCGACCCGAATGCGGTCCAGGGCACCGGCACCGGCGGCCGCGTGACGAAGAAGGACATCCTTGCCTTTGTCGAGTCCGGCGGCTCGACCGCGGCGACGCCGGCTCCGCCGGCGGAACCCGCTCCCGCCCCGGCCGAGCCCGCACCGGCGCCCGTCGCGCAGGCAGCTCCGGCGCCTCCGGCACCTCCTGCTCCCGCTCCGGCCGCTCCCGCTCAGCCGGCGCCCGCGGCACCGGCCGCGCAGGCACCGCCTCCCGCTCCGGCAGCCGCCCCGGCTCCGGCCGCGAGCGCCGAGGCCGAGCCCGGCGAGGCCTTCGAGCCGATGTCCGCGATGCGCAAGGGCATCGCCGAGCACATGCGCCGCTCGCTCGACACCTCCGCGCACGTCACGAGCGCGATCGAGGTCGACATGTCGAAGGTGGTCGCGATCCGGAAGAAGCTGAAGAAGGAGTACGAGGAGGCGTACGGCGTCAACCCGACCTATCTCTCCTTCGTCGCCCGCGCGACCGTCGAGACGCTGCGCGAGTACCCGTGGATCAACGGCGAGATCCGCGGCGACAAGATCGTCACGCGCAACTTCGTCAACCTCGGCTTCGCGGTCGAGCTGGCCGACGGCAAGGGCCTGATCGTGCCGGTGCTGAAGCACACCGAGGGCCTGAACCTGCTCGGCCTCGCCCGCGGCGTCACCGACATCGCCAAGCGCGCCCGCGACAAGAAGCTGATGCCGGACGACGTCCAGGGCGGCACCTTCACGATCACGAACCCCGGCGGCTACGGCACCTTCCACGGCACGCCCGTGATCAGCCAGCCGCAGGCGGGCATCCTCGGCACTTACGCCGTCGTCAAGCGGCCGTGGGTCGTCACCGACGAGCTCGGCCAGGACGTGATCGCGATCCGGCCGATCATGAACCTGACGCTGACCTACGACCACCGCCTCGTCGACGGCGCCCTCGCCGGGCGCTTCCTGCATTCGCTGCGCGAGAAGCTCGAAAGCTGGGGCGAAAGCGACTACTAGCGTCCTCACCGTCGTCTCGTCCGAGCAGGAGGCGGTGATGATCCGCGGCCTGCTCGAGACGGCCGAGATCGCATCGGAGTACCGCGCGACGCAGTTGGGCGAGAACTTCGGCGGCTCGTATGAGGTGCTGGTGCGGACAGAAGACCTGGAGGCGGCGCAGGCACTGCTGCCGGGCGAGTAAGTGTCGCCGGCGCAGCGGATCACCCCGATGATCGCCTACGAAAACGCGGGCGAGGCAATGGACTGGCTGACGGCCGCCTTCGGCTTCCGCGAGACCGGCGAGCGCTACACCAACGACGACGGCGTGGTCACGCACGCGGAGATGGAGCTCGACGGCGCCGCGATCATGCTCTCGACCCCGACGCCCGACTATCGAGGACCACGGCGGCACGCGCGGGAGTGCGAGCAAGCAGGGAGGTGGCTCGACAACCCGTGGGTGATCGACGGGAACTTCGTCGAGGTGGACGACGTCGATGCCCATCACGCTCGCGCCCAGGCGGCCGGCGCGAAGATCCTGCGCGGCCCGGAGGAACCGGGCATCGGTTTCCGGATCTACACGGCTGAGGATCCGGAGGGCCACCGCTGGATGTTCGGCCAGAGGCAGTAGTCATTCCCCAGCCGCTCGCCTGGGACGAGCCGGGTTGGCTCGAGGCGGCGACGGCCTGGATCGATCGACACGTCGAGCGCTCGGGGCCGGTCGAACTCGTGCTCGCGCGGCCGTGGTCGGCCGTCGTCCGGGTCCCGACCGTCGACGGCCTTGCGTGGTTCAAGGAGAACCCGACGCCGACCCGCTTCGAGCCTGCGCTGACGGTCGCGCTCGCGCGGCGGCGACCCGACTGCGTGCCCCAGGTCATCGCCGCCGAGGATGTGAGGCTGCTGACCCGCGACGGCGGGGCTCGCCTGCGCGACGCCTACGCCGGGAGCGGGCCTGCACCGAACTGGGAGGAGGTCGTCGCGCTCCACGCCGAGACGCAGCTCGACTTCATGGCCGACGTCGACGAAGCGCTTGCGCTCGGGACGCCCGACCGGCGGCCCGACGCGGTGTCCGTGCTCGCTGCCGAGTTGCCCGGCTGGCGCGGCGTCGCCGACCTCTTGGCGCAGACCGTCGAGCTCGTCGGCGACGATGTGCCGCTCACCGTCGTCCATGAGGAGCTGACCGACCGAAACGTCGTCGCCGACGGAGGCCGCATCCGCCTCATCGACTGGGCGGAGGCTTCCGTCGCGCATCCATTCGTCGGCGC
The DNA here is from genome assembly GCA_963738795.1 of uncultured Gaiellaceae bacterium. Taxonomy (GTDB): domain Bacteria; phylum Actinomycetota; class Thermoleophilia; order Gaiellales; family Gaiellaceae; genus Gaiellasilicea. The sequence goes on from CAVTXQ010000006.1 coordinate 191,737, forward strand.
GCTGATGCCGCTCCGGATTCAGAACGGCCGTGGCGGCTTCGAAGCAGGCTCGGTTGAGATCGAGCGGCTGCGCGACGCGTACCTCGAGCCGTTCACGCGATTCGCCCCGGCCGCAGAGCTCCGGCGTGTGTTTGCGAGCGTCTACCAGCTCACACCGGCCGTGCGCGCGCTCGGCTGGCACGCGATCCTCTCGCCGCTCGATCCTGCAGTCGCGGCCGAAGTGGGCGACGTGATCGGCGCGTGGCTCGAGATCTTCCACGGCATCCACGACGAGACGATTAGGCTGGGAGACGCATGAAAGGCGCTGACGTGATGCAGCTTGGCCTGGTGCCGTACCGCGAGGCGTGGGACCTGCAGCGCACCGTCGCCGCAGACGTCGCGGAGGGCACGCGGCCCGACACGATCCTCCTGCTCGAGCACCCGCCGACGGTCACGACCGGCCGCCGCACCGACGAGTCGGAGCTGCACATCCCGCCGGACGCAGACGTCGATGTCGTCGCGACCGACCGCGGCGGCAAGTCGACCTTCCACGGCCCGGGACAGCTCGTCTGCTACCCGATCTTCGATCTGAAGCGGCACGGCCAGGACGTCAAGCGCTACTGCCGCGAGCTCGAGGAGGCGCTGATCCTGACGCTCGCGAAGCTCGGTGTCGACGCGGGGCGGATCGACGGCCTCACCGGCGTCTGGCTGACGCGTCCGCCGCGGAAGATCGCCTCGATCGGGATCCACATCGCGAAGTGGGTAACGACGCACGGCTATGCGCTCAACGTCGATCTCGACCCGGCCCCGTTCACGCAGTGGATCACCGCGTGCGGGCTCGAGGACGCTGCGTTCACGACGATCGCGAGGGAGCTTGGCCGTCCGGTGACGGTCGACGAGGTGCGCGGGCCGGCGCTCGACGCGCTCGCGGAGGTCTTCGAGCTCGAGCTCGAGGTTATGCCCACAGGGCAGCTCGCCGCCAGCAGCTGACTTTGTGTTTCTGAAACACAAGCCGCGTTTCGCGACCTCAGAACGGCTTCGTTGCGCGGGTCGATGAAGGCTTGTGTTTCTGAAACACAAAGTCTTCTCGCCTCGACCCACGTCCGGCGGGCGTAACTAGACTCGACCCGATGGAGACGTCGCTGCCCGTCGCCGAGCGCCCGCGCCGGCCCGAATGGATGAAGGTTCGCGCGCCGAGCGCCGACGGGCACTTCTACGACGTCAAGAAGCTGCTGCACGGCCTCTCGCTGAACACCGTCTGCGAGGAGGCTCGCTGCCCGAACATCTCGGAGTGCTGGGGCCGCGGAACGGCGACGTTCCAGATCCTCGGCGAGACGTGCACGCGCGCCTGCCGCTACTGCTACGTCCACTCCGGCAAGCCGCAGGATGCGCCCGACCCGCTCGAGCCGTTGCGTGTCGGCCAGGCGGCGGCGCAGATGGCGCTGAAGCACGTCGTCGTCACCTCGGTCGACCGCGACGACGTCCCCGACCGCGGCGCGCGCCACTTCGCCGCCACGATCCGCGCGATCAAGATGAAGCTGCCCGAGGCGAGCGTCGAGGTGCTGACACCCGACTTCCTCGGGGTCGAGGAGCAGGCGCTCCGCACCGTCCTCGCGGCCCAGCCCGAGGTCTTCAACCACAACATCGAGACCGTCCGCCGCCTGCACCGGAACATGCGCGGCGCGAAGGCGAGCTACGACAAGGCGCTCTGGCTCCTCGGCCGCGCCAAGGAGCTCGCCGGCTATCCGGTGCTGACGAAGTCGGGGATCATCGTCGGCCTCGGGGAGACGAACGACGAGGTCGTGGAGACCATGCGCGATCTGCGCGAGCGCGGCGTCGACGTCGTCACGATCGGCCAATACCTGCAGCCGAGCCCGAAGCACGCGCAGATCGACCGCTGGGTGCACCCGGACGAGTTCACGTGGCTGCGGAAGCAGGGCGAGGCGCTCGGCTTCGGCTCCGTCTTCGCCGGACCGCTCGTCCGTTCGAGCTATCGCGCCGACGAGCAGCGCCACGCAGCCGAGACCGGCCGCGGCGCCGTTGCCTACTAGCGCAACTTCGACATAAGTTGACCCCCTTCCGGGGGGTCCCAGCCCGCCCTCCCTGTGGCTTCATTTAGAGAGGAGGGGAGAGAAATGCGCGTTGCAGTGGCCGCTGTTCTGACGCTTGTGCTCACCGTCCCCGCAGCGGGGGCGCCGTCGCCGCGGCGGGCAGCGTTGAAGCTCGATTCGCTCGCCCCGCTCGCCGTCGTCGGGACGCACTTCGGCACCCGCGAGCCGGTGCTCGTCACGTATTCCGGGCCCGACCAGGCCCGACGCGTCGTGGGCGTGCGCGCCAAGCGAAACGGTCATTTCAGCGCGTCGTTCGACGTCCGTCTCGACCGCTGCGCGGTGTTCACCGTCCGCGCCGCCGGGCTGCGCGGCAGCCGCGCCGTGCTCCAGGTCGAGCCTGCCTGCGAGCAGAAGCGCAAGGGCCCGCCGAAGCGGGCCCCCGCGCCACCCGAGCCGCCGCGGGACTAGCCGGCGTCGACCCGGTTGGGGTTCGTGATCCAGCTCAGGACCTCCGGCCGGTCGAGCCGGTACGAGAAGTCGAGCCCCTTGCACTGGCCGTTCATGCCGAACGACGTCACCGCGGCGATCACGTTCGTGCCGTAGAAGAAGACCGGCCCCCCCGAGTCGCCGTTACATGTGCCGCCCTTGCCCTGCGACGCGTTTGCCGTCGTCTTCAAGTTGAACTCGGTGATCGGCGCCTCGTTGTTGACCGCGTAGGAGTTCGCCATCAGGCGCTCGCGGAACGAGACCGGCCGCGGATCCTGATCCGAGAGGCCGTAGCCGCTGACCGTGAAGCGCGCCGCCTGCTTCTTGCCCGCCGCGGCGACGTAGCGATCGATCGCGCCGGCCGACGGCAGGATCCCGAAGCCGTTCGCCGGCGTCACCGGCGTGTCCAGCACGACGATGCCCGCGTCCTTCGTCTCCGGGAAGCCGGCCAGGAAGCCGTAGTTGTCGGCCCTGTGGAAGGTGACGCCGCCCTCGTACGGGTAGCCGGTGGTCGGATCGCCGCCGCGGCCGCCGAACGCTGCCGGGTCGTAGTTCGGCGCGGCCGCCTGCTGGAAGTAGACCCGACCCTCGTCGACCCCCTGGGTGCAGTGGCCGGCGGTGACCATCACGGTCGACGAGATCAGCGTGCCCGAGCAGCGGTGGCTGAACGGATCCTCGCCTGCCGGTGTGTTCGGCGTGTAGAAGACGAGCAGGCCGACGTTGTCGTGGACGAAGTCCTTGCTGTAATTGCCCGTGATCGCGCCGGCGGAGCCGGCGAACGACACGAGCGCCGCAGCGAGAGCCACGAGCAGCACGAAGCGGTTGAGCATTCCTCTTCCCCCTGAGTGGTTTGCAAAGTGCGTTTGCAACCATACTCGAGGTCACGCGAGGTGTCTAGTTGTGCGGCTTCGCCATCTTGCGGTAGTCGAGCGCCTCGTCGAGGGTGGCGTCGTCGACGCCCTCCTCGCGGGCGACCTCGCGCAGCGAGCGGCCGGACGCAGCGGCCTTCTTGACGATCTCCGACGCCTTGTCATAGCCGATGTGGGGGTTGAGCGCGGTTGCCGCGGAAAGCGTCAGCTCGGCGTACCGCTCGTTCTGCTCCCGGTTCGCCTCGATCCCGTCGACGCACTTCTCGGCGAGCAGGCGCGACGCTGCGGCGAGCAGCTTGATCGAGCCGAGCAGGTTGCGGGCCATCATCGGGATGAAGACGTTGAGCTCGAAGTGGCCCTGGAGGCCGCCGACCGTGATCGCCTGGTCGTTGCCGATCACCTGCGCCGCCACCTGGGTGACGACCTCGGGGATGACCGGGTTGACCTTCCCCGGCATGATCGAGCTGCCCTTCTGTAACTCGGGCAGGAAGAGCTCGGAGAGGCCGGCGCGGGGGCCGGAGCCCATCAGGCGAAGGTCGTTGGCGATCTTCGTCAGGCTGACGGCGACCACCTTCAGCGCGCCGGAGGCCTCGACGAGGCCGTCGCGCGCCGCCTGCGACTCGAACGGGTCGGCGGGCGGAGAGATGTGGAGGCCGGTGTCGGCCGTGAGCAGCTCGCGCACCTTGGCGGCGAAGTCGGGATGCGTGTTCAGGCCGGTACCGACGGCGGTGCCGCCGAGCGGGATCTGGCCGAGCCGCTTGCGGCTGTCGCGCACGCGCTCGATCCCCTCGCGCACCTGCGCGGCATAGCCGCCGAACTCCTGGCCGAGCGTCACCGGGACGGCATCCATCAGGTGGGTGCGGCCCGACTTGACGACGTCGTCGAATGCCTTTGCCTTCGCCTCGAGCGACGCGGCCAGCGTCTCGAGCGCGGGCAGCAGGTCGTGCTCGAGCTCGCCGAGCGCGGCGAGATGCACGGCTGACGGGAAGACGTCGTTCGAGCTCTGGCCCATGTTGACGTCGTCGTTCGCGTGGACGTCCTCGCCTGCGAGCGCGGCGATCACCTCGTTCGCGTTCATGTTCGAGCTCGTGCCCGAACCGGTCTGGAAGACGTCGATCGGGAACTGGTCGTCGTGCTCGCCCTGCGCGATCGCGTCCCCGGCTGCGGCGATCCGCTCCGCCTTCTCGGCGTCGAGCAGCCCGAGCTCGGCGTTCGCGCGCGCTGCGGCAGCCTTGATCCGCCCGAGCCAGCGTGCGACGGGCACCGGGATCGGCTCGCCGGAGACGGGGAAGTTGGCGACCGCCTTGCGCGTCTCGCCGCCCCACAGCTCCCGCTCGGTTCCGGTGCTCACGGGGCGGAAGTGTACCCGCGCCCGAACGCCTCCTTGAGCGCTTCGGAGGGCGCACCGCTCGCGCTGTAGCGGGAGGTCCCGTCGTCGTGGAGCTCACGCGCGCCGGCGAGCAGAGCGCCGTAGGCGACCTTCGCGAGTGCGCCGCCGGTCGAGACGCGGCGGACGCCGGCGGCTCCCAGCTCGGCGACGGTCGGGCCGTTTGGGAGCGCGAGCACGTTCACTGGGATCCCGACCTCCTCGACCACCCTCGTGATCGAGCCGAGGTCGGCAAGGCCGGGCGCGTAGACGACGTCGGCGCCCGCGTCGCGGTAGGCGACCAGGCGCGCGATCGTGTCGTCGAGGTCGTCGACGCCGTGGAGGTGGTTCTCGGCGCGGGCGGTGAGGACGAGTGGGGCCGCATCGGCCGCGATCGCGACACGCTCGGCGGCGACCTCGACCGCGTCGATCGCATCCGTCGCCGGGTCGTAGTCCTCGATCGAGCAGCCGGCTGCACCCGCATCGGCGAGCCTGCGCACGGTCTCCGCGACACCGCCGAGCTCGTCGGGGAAGCAGCGTTCGCTGTCGACGTTGAGCGGCAGCGGCGTCGCGGCAGCCAGCTGGGCGACGTGCGGCACGAGCTCGTCGCGCGTCACCTGCATGTCGAGCTTGCCGAGCGACCAGGCGAGACCGGCGCTCGTCGTCGCAAGCGCCTCGAAGCCCATCGACGCGAGTAGCTTCGCCGAGCCGACGTCCCACGGATTCGGCATCACGAACACCTGCTCGCGTCGGTGCAGAGCGCGGAAGTGCGCGCGTCGGTGCTCGGCCATCGACCTCAATGTACGCGCCGAACTGCTCCGCGCCACACTCGAATCTCATCCAAATGCGTCATGGGCGCGCCCGATCTGGGTTCGTAGACTGACCGGCCCCCAGCGACCCACACCGATCCGCAGGTAGCAGCCACACAGGATCGACGAAAGGAACGCATGCCGTCTCGTCTTCGCCGCCTCCTCGGCCTCATGATCGTACTCGCCTCAGGACTTGCACTCGTACCGCTGTCCGCAGCACGCACGGAGCCGCCGACGGGCGCAACGACCGTGCCGACGCTGCACCGGGTGACGCTGCTCACGGGCGACACCGTGCACGTGGCGACCCATCGCGACGGGAAGCGCTCGATCAGCCTCGAGCCGGGTCCGGACGGGACGATGCCGGAGGCGGCGATCACCGAGGTCGGGGAGCACGCCTATGTCGTCCCGAAGGCCGCTCTGCCACTCCTGGCAGCACACCGGCTCGACCTCGAGCTCTTCGACGTCACGGCGCTGATCGACCAGCGGTACGACGACGCGCACCGGGCGACGCTGCCCGTGATCGTCGATTACGGCGCCGGCGCTGACGCAGCTGCGGAATCGCGTGCGGCCCGGCTGCAACACGCACGCAAGACGGTCACGCTCGCGTCGCTCGGCGCAGCGGCATTCGCGGCCGAGAAGCGGCACGCACGCGCGTTCTGGCGGGCACTGACCGCCCCACCGAACGCCGCCGGCTCCACCACCGCCCTCGCGGGGGGAGCCACGCGCGTCGACCTGGACGGCCAGGTGCGGGCGACGCTGGACACATCCGTGGCACAGATCCACGCTCCCGCGGCCTGGGCGGCAGGCTTCGACGGGACCGGCTCGACCGTGGCCGTGCTCGACACGGGCTACGACAATTCCCACCCCGACCTTGCCAGTGCGGTGTCCGAGAGCTCGAACTTCACGACCGATCCCAGCGTGGTCGACGGTAACGGCCACGGCACCCACGTCGCCTCCACGATCGCCGGCACGGGTGCCGGTTCCGGTGGCATCTACCGGGGTGTCGCGCCGGGCGCGAAGCTGATGGTCGGCAAGGTGCTCGCCGATGCAGGGTTCGGCGAGGACTCGTGGGTCCTGGCCGGCATGCAATGGGCTGTGGCCAGGGGGGCCGACGTGGTCAACATGAGCCTGGGCGGGGACGTGGGCGACGGGACCGATCCGCTCAGTCGCGCGATCGACGAGCTCTCGGCGTCCAGCGACACCCTCTTCGTCGTCGCGGCCGGCAACGGCGGCAGCGGGCCGATGACCGTGACCGCGCCCGGCGCCGCGGACGCGGCGTTGACGGTCGGAGCCGTGGACGACGCCGACCTGATGGCGTACTTCTCGAGCCGCGGCCCTCGCAGCGGGGACGGCGCCCTGAAGCCCGACGTGGTCGCACCCGGCGTCGGAATCACCGCCGCCCGCGCCGCGGGAACCTCGCTCGGCTTCCCCGTCGACGACCTCCACACCTCCCTCGAGGGCACGTCGATGGCCACGCCACACGTCGCCGGGCTCGCCGCGATCCTGAAGGACGCGCACCCGCAATGGGACGGTGAGAGACTCAAGGCCGCGATCACGTCCACGACCGTTCCCGTCGCCGATGCGACGGGCTTCGACGCCGGCTCGGGACGCGTCGACGCGGCGCGGGCCGTCGCGGCGACCGTCCTGGGTTCGCCATCGCTCAACCTCGGCTACTACGCCTGGCCTCAGACCGATCTCCCGACGACGCGGACGCCGTTGACCTACACGAACATCGGCGGCGCGCCGGCGACGCTGGCTCTCTCGCTCGCCTCGCAGGATGGAGTCGCAGCGGCCCCAACCGGCGTCTCGCTCTCGGCCTCGACCCTCACGATTCCCGCCGGCGGCGAGGCCTCGATTGACGTGCTCCTCGACCCGAGCCTGCCCGGCACCGGCTCGTTCTCCGGCGTCGTGATCGCCTCCGACCTCACCGGAACGGTGGCCCGCACCTCCTTCGGCTTCGGCCTCGAGAGCGAGCACCACAACCTGACGGTCCAGCTGAAGCCGCGCAGCGGGACACAGCACGCAACGCATGTGATCGGTCTCGCCGGTATCGACGTCGGCTTCTTCGACCAGCGTGTCGTCACGGGCAACGGCGCCCAGTCGATCACCTGGCGCGTGCCACCCGGGACGTACAGCGCCGGCGGGATCAGCTTCCAGTTGGCCGCCGACGGCGCCGAGGAGGGTGTGCTCACCTACGACCCCGACGTCGCAGTCCACTCGACCAAGACGATCACGCTCGACGGTGACGCAGCGCGGCGGTTCGGTCACTCGATCGAGCAGCCGGTCTCGACCGACGGCCAGTTCATGAGCGTCTACTGGAACACGAACACCGGCGGCACCGGATTCACCTTCGCGGGCAACGCCGACCGCCTGTACGCGAAGCCGATGCAGAGCTCGGCAGCCGGAACGGTCGACTCATACCTCCATTGGATGCTGTCGCAGCCGGACGCCGAGCTCGTCGGGACGGGCTCTCCGGTGCCGCTGAGGTCACTGGGAGGCAGTCCGGCCCTCGAGAGCCGCGCATTCCCCATCGTCGACGCGGGCTCCGTCGGCGCCCTGCGGACCACGTCGGCTCGCAACGCGATCGCCCTCGTCGCCGGCGACTGCGGCGACCTCGGGCCTGCCGCCGCAGCGCTCTCGGCCGCCGGCGCCGTCGCGGTCGTGGCCTACGCGGGCGCTGGAGCCGACTGCGCCGGGACGATCGGCGAGGCGGCGCTGCCGGTCTTCGAGGCACGGCCGTTCGAGGTGCTCGGCCTGCTCAAGCGCAACCGACCTGCCCGGATCATCACGCACGAGAGCCCGCACTACATCTACGACCTCGCCGGGGCATGGAACGGCTTCGTGCCCGACGGCGCAGTCCTCGAGGGGGCCACTCAGCGGCTCGGAGCGATCGTCGAGCGCTACGACTCGCTCGGACCAGCGGCGGGCGAGGGGCATCAGCTCTGGACGATGCCGCTCGGCTGGGTGCCCGGCGGCTATGCCGCCTTCGGCCTCGTCCGGCCGGTGGCGGTGCCGAGCACGGTCACGCACTACGTCAGCCCGATCGCGGAGTGGGAGCGAACGGTCGACGTCAGAGACGCAAGTGGCGTCACCGAAGGCTTCCTCTCCTCGCCGAGGCGCGTCTTCGCCGCGGGTACGACCACACGGGACCAGTGGTTCGGAGGGCCCATCGCCACGCGTGTCGCCCCCCCGACCGCGCAGTGGGACTGGCAGGCCTCGCCCTACCGCCAGGAGGACTTCATCCGCGCAGTCATGCCGCCGTTCGTCGACCAGGCGGGTCACGAGGGCGGGGTCCTCTACCTCGACGAGTTCTACGGGCAGCTCTTCCGCGACGGGGAGCTCATCGCCGAGGGAGACGATTCGCTCCGGCTGCAGACGTCCGTCCCCGCGGAGCGCCACGACTACCGGCTCGTCTACTCGAACTTCCGCCGCAACGCCTTCTGGCAGCGATCGAGCCGAGCGACAACCGAATGGGAGTTCAGCTCGCAGCGGCCGGAGGGCGACCACGAAGTGCTCCCGCTGCTCTCGATCGACTACGACCTGGCCCTCTCGGGGACCAACACGGCGCCGGGCGGCAAGCCTCTCTCCTTCGATCTCGGCTTCCGGATGCCGCCGGAGGTGGTTGTGAAGCCGCTCGCGCGCGTCAGCGTGGAGGTCTCGTGGGACGGCGGCATGTCATGGACGGCACTCGACGCCCGCGGTTGCCTGCTGAAGAAGTCGTGCACGGTCAAGCTGAAGAACCAGCGCTCCGGCTCGGCATCGCTCAGAGTCTCCGCCGCCGACACCGCTGGGAGGGCAGTGACTCAGACCGTGATCGACGCCTATGCGGTCGACTAGAGGGCCGGGTCCGCCTCGGACACGACGGCATTGTTCGCCGCTAGAATCGCTCAGCCGTGTTACCGCGCCACACGGGCGCATGGCTATGCGGCGAGGTAGCTCAGTTGGTAGAGCACACGGCTGAAAACCGTGGTGTCGCCGGTTCAAGTCCGGCCCTCGCCACTGTTTGCCGTCGCATGACACCGCATCCGCTGAGCGGATGCGGTGTCCGCACAGATCCCTGAAGGGCCGCCTTCGGCGGCCGACTCGCACAGTAGGTTTCGGCCGTGGCAGCAGGCAAGCAGGTCGCGATCATCGGCGCCGCGCTCGATCTCGGCGCGGGGCGCCGCGGCGTCGACATGGGGCCGTCCGCGATCCGGTACGCCGGGCTGAACGACCGCCTGAGCGCCCTCGGCTTCGACGTGCTCGACTGGGGAGACGTCGAGACGGCCGTGCTCGAAGCGACCGAGGAGACGGACGAGAGCGCGCGCTACCTGCCCGAGATCAAGGCCGCGTGCGGCCGGGTCGCGCGGCTGGTCGGCCTCGCGCTCGACCAGGACGCGCTCCCGCTCGTCCTCGGCGGCGACCACTCCGTCGCGCTCGGGACGCTCGGCGGCCTCGCGCGGGCTCGCGGCGTCGGCGGTGTGCTCTGGATCGACGCGCACAGCGACATGAACACGCCGGAGACGTCGCCGAGCGGCAACGTGCACGGGATGCCGCTCGCCGCCGCGCTCGGCTTCGCGAACGGCAGGTTCGAGAGCGACGCGTGGACGCTGCCGGCCGTCGAGCCCGACCGGGTCGCGCTCGTCGGCCTGCGGTCGGTCGATGCACGCGAGCGCGACCGGATCCGCGAGCTGGGAATCCGGGCGTACACGATGAGCGACATCGACCGGATCGGGATCGAGCGGGCGATCCGAGAGTCGCTGGCCCACATCGCCGGGCCCGGCTTCGTGCACGTCTCGCTCGACATGGACGCGCTCGACCCGCAGTACGCGGCCGGCGTCGGCACGCCGGTGCAGGGCGGGCTCTCGTACCGCGAGGCGCACCTCGCGCTCGAGCTCGTCGCCGAGTCGGGGCTCGCGGGCTCGCTCGAGGTCGTCGAGGTGAACCCGATCCTCGACCGCGAGAACGCGACGGCGCAGCTCGCCGTCGAGCTCGTCGCCAGCGCGCTCGGCAAGACGATTCTCTAGAAGGGTCTAGCTCGCGGTCGTGACGAGCGTCACCCCAGGAAGGTCGTAGCCCTCGCCGGAGCGGAACGGCTCGATGCGCGCCCTCGCCGCCTCGTCCACCTCGGCCCGCGACGCGTCGTCGAGCCCTTCGAGCACCTCTCGCATCGATGCCGCGAGCGACGAGACGATGCGGCGGTACTCCGCCCAGTCGGCTGCGCGGAACACGACCGGGACCTCGGCGACGGATACTTCGTCGAAGCCGGCGCCGCGGACGAGCTCCTCGATCCGCTCGGGCTCTGCGAGCGAGAACTGGCCCGGATCTCCGGGCTTGGGCGGCTCGATCAGGCCGCGGTCGAGCAGCACGGGTCCGTAGGCGGTGGCCCAGGGATTCCGCTGCGCGGGAGCCCAGGTCGCAAACGCGAGCCGGCCGCCGGGCTTGAGGACACGCCGCGTCTCCCGCAGCGCGAGCGCCGGGTCCGCGACGAGCATGTACCCGTAGCGGGAGACGACCGCGTCGACGCTCGAGTCGGGGAGGTCGATTGCCTGCATGTCCATGACTCGGTGCTCGGCGCCGGAGCTACCGCGCCTGCGCGCCGCCTCGACCATCACCGGCGACAGGTCCGTCGAGATCACGCGCGCGCCCGTCTCCGCGAGCGCCTCGGTGACATCGCCGGTGCCGGCGGCGAGATCGAGGACGGTGTCGCCCGGCCGTGGCGCGACCGCGCCGACAAGCGCCTCCGCGACCGGCGCACCGAAAGCCGTGACGGCCTCGCGCTCCGCCTCCCAGCCGACGGCAGCCGCATCCCAACGGCGCCGCAGCTCCTCCTGCGTCTCTACGCCGTTACCCCGCTGAACTGCGGCAGGATGTCGCGCCCGTAGGCCTCGAGCGTCTCCTCCTGGCCCTTCGTCATCAGGTAGATGTTGAACTGGTCGACGCCGATCGACTCGAGCTCGCGCAGCTTCGCGATCGCCTGCTCGGCGGTGCCGAGGACGCAGAAGCGGTCGCAGATCTCGTCGGTGACGAACTCGCCGTGCTTGGCGCCGACGCGCGAGTGCTCGTTGTAGTCGTAGAACTTCCGCGCCTCGACGTAGTCGGTCAGCACCTTCGGGACGACCGAGCCGTCGGTGCCGTAGCGGTCGATCAGGTCCTGGACGTGGTTCGAGACCATCGCCGGGAACCAGCGCACCTGCTCGCGCGCGTCGGCGAGATCGTCGGAGATGTGGCTCGGCGCGCTGACGATGCACTTGAGCGCCGCCGGGTCGCGCCCTGCCTCCTCCGCAGCCGTGCGGGCGGTGGCCATGATCCACTGGATGATGTCCGGGTCGGCGAGCTGGATGATGACGCCGTCTCCCTGGCGCCCCGCGACGGCGAGCGCCTTCGGCCCGTAGCCGGCGACGTGCATCTCGATCTCGGGCAGCTCCGGCCGCACCCACTTCAGCTGCAGCTGCTTGTCGTTCCAGGTGACCTCCTTGCCGTTCATGAACGGCTTCACCATCTTCAGCGCTTCCTCGAAGTCGGCGACCTTCATCGGCTTGCGGCCCACGTACCGCACCGAGGAGTCGCCCCGGCCGACGCCCATGATCATCCGGCCGTTCGAGATGTCCTGGAGCGTGGCGTACGCGCTCGCGAGCACCGTCGGGTCGCGGATCGCCGGGTTGGTGACCATGTGGCCGAGCTTGATCTTCGAGGTCTGGTCGGCCAGGAGCGCCATCACGGGCATCGACTCCTGCCAGAGCACGTGCGAGTCGTAGGTCCAGCCGTACTCGAAGCCCTGGTCCTCCGCCAGCTTCGTGAGCTCGATCAGGCGCTGGTACGGCGGGTCGGGCAGGACGGTGACGCCGAAGCTGAGCATGAAACCCCCTGGTTGCAGAAACAGCGGTCGTGGCAGGGAAAGAGGCATTCTCGCGCGAATCCCGCCGCGTGGCAACGTGGCCCTACTACCTGTTCGCGATCGCAGCCGGCGCGATGCTGCCGATCCAGTTCGGCGTCAACGCGCAGCTCGCGACCTGGGTCGGGAGCCCGTTGCGGGCGACGCTCGTCTCGTTCGCGGTCGGGACGGCGGTGCTGCTCGTTGCTGCGCTCTTGTTCGCGCGCGGGTGGCCAGGGTCGGAGAAGCTGGGAGCGGCGCCTTGGTGGGTCTGGGTCGGCGGCTTCCTGGGCGCGTTCTACGTGCTCGGCTCGGTCGTGACGGCACCGAAGCTCGGCGCCGCAGCGCTCTTCGCCTTCATCCTCGCCGGCCAGGCGGTCGCGTCGCTCGCGGTCGACCACTTCGGCTGGGTCGGCTTCGACGAGAACCCGGTCACGCCCGGACGGCTGCTCGGGATCGCGCTCGTCGCGGCCGGGGTCGCGGCTGTCCGCTTCCTGTGACGACTCTGTTCTAGTCGCCACCGCCGTCAGCACCACCGCTTTCGCCACCCGAGGTAGCGCCCCACGCGGCCCGCAAGCGTGCAGGATCGGGGTCGTCGCGTTTGTCGACCCAACCCCGCGGGCCGCGCGTCACCTTGCCGCAGCTGACGCAGCGCAGCACCGGCTTGCCACCACTCGCCTTCATCTCCCAGGTGTGACCGAGCGGCCGATGCCAGAAGCAGTGCAGCGATGTACGGCTCAGCCGTGGCGTCCTGTACTCCCCGAGCTCGAAGCGTGCGTCGTCGAGCTTCCGCCCGATCTCAGCCCGGGAACGCGCTTTCGCTCGGCAAGAGCACCAGGGCGCGAGCGAGCAGCGTTCGTGTTCCCGCCACGTCACCGCGGGAGTATGCACGCGAGCCGGCGCTGCCGAGCCGCGTTCCCGCGCGGGTTGCGAGCTCTCGGCCACGGTCGTCGACCGGTCCCAGGTCGGATCTAAACGTGTACGCCTGCTGCAGGTGGTAGCCGAGAATCTCGTCGAACTCCTGCGCGCGATTGGCGGCCTTGGCTTCGAGCCAGCCGGCAAACCGCTCGTGCAACTCCGCCCGGAGCGCCTTGGGCAACGAGTCGTAGGCGACGTCGCGGAGCAGCTGATGGCGGAAGCGGAAGGCCTGCTCGCCGGCGAAGCCCGCTCGGCCGGGTTGGAGAAACTCCCGCTCGAGGAGGCGGCTCAACCGTGCGTCGACCTGCGGCCGTTCGTCGGGAGGCGACAGCTCGGCAACGGCGCCGCGATGGAAGACCTTGCCCTTCGACCGATCCCCGCTCGAGGACGGCACGGTCTTCGCGAGCGAGCCGGTCGAGGCGCGCGCCGAGCAGTGCCTGAATCGTCGGTGGCAGCGAGATCTTGGATGAGTCCCGCAGCGCCCCTTCGTCGACGAGCATCGCGACCATCTCTTCGACGAAGAGCGGATTTCCCTCGGCTACTTCGGTGACGCGGCGGCACACGCTGGGCGTGAGCGCGGACGTGCCGAGGAGGTTCGTGACCAGCTGCTCCGAGGCATCGTCACTGAGCGGTGCCAACGACAGCCTGTCTGCGCCTAGAGTCTCTTGGCCCCAATCCGGGCGGAGCTCGAGCAGGTCGGGCCGCGCCATGCAGAGCAGCAGGATCGGCGCTTGGCGCGACTCCTCGGCGACCGCTTCGACCAGGTCGAGGAACGATCTCTCGCCCCAGTGAATGTCGTCGAAGACGACCACGAGCGGCCGTCGGCGGGCGAGCTCCTCGAAGAACCTGCCGATTGCCCAGGACGTGCCTCTTTGACCCGGGACGGACTCGGCGACGCCGACGGCATCCGCCACGCGGTCGACGATCAGGTCGGCGTCCGGAGCGGCCTCGACGAAGGAACGAATCTTCTTACGCGCCGACTCGGGCGACTCTTCGCCCGTCAGCCCGGCGGCCTCGGTGATCACGTTCTTGATCGGCCAGAACGTGATCCCCTCGCCGTAGGACAGGCAGCGGCCGCGCAGCACCGTCGCCTCGTCCGACTGACGGTGGATGAACTCCTGGATCAGACGTGACTTCCCGACACCCGCGGATCCGATCACGGTCACCAGCAGGCATCTTTGCCCGGAGACGACGCGGTCGAACGCGCGCGCCAGGAACGCGAGCTCCTCGGCGCGCCCGACGATCGGGGATCCGAGCCGGCGACCCGCGACGCCAGGGACGGCGAGAAGCCGCGCCGCCGCCACGGCCTTGCCTTTGCCCTTTAGGGCGAGCGGCTCGATCGCCTCGGCTGTGACCGCATCCCGGACGAGGCGAAACGTGGTCTCGCCGACGAGGATCTCGCCAGGCAGGGCAGCCTGCTCGAGCCGGGCGGCCACGTTGACCGCATCGCCCGTCGCAAATCGCTGTTCGCTCACGGGATCGCCGGCGACTACCTCGCCGCTGTTGACACCGATACGAACCTGGATGCTGACGCCTTGGTCACGTTCGAGCTCCACGTTCAGGGCTGTGAGCGCATCGCGCATCTCTACGGCCGCCCGCACGGCACGCAGCGCGTCGTCCTCGCGCACGACTGGAATGCCGAAGACGGCCATCACCGCGTCGCCGATGAACTTCTCGACCTTGCCGCCGTGACGCTCGACGACCGAGCTCATCTCGTCGAAGTAGCGCCCGATGACCGTGCGGAGCGACTCCGCGTCGAGGCGCTCGCCGAGGGCCGTCGAGCCGACGACGTCGACGAACACGACGGTGACTGTCTTGCGCGTCTCCTGGCTCGGCGGAGGACGCGCCGTGAGTGGCGCTGCGCAGGCGAGGCAGAACCGGGCGATCGCTGGGTTCTCCTGGCCGCAGTTGCGGCAAACGGCCATGAATTGAGTGTACGACTGTCGTGCGGCGCGTTCTACGTGGCGAAGCGGTCGAGCGTTTTCGTCGCCAACCGGTCGAGTGCCTGGACGGCGAGCTCGAGGTGCTCGGGCTTCGTGTCCTCGAGCTTCGTGTGGCTGAGGCCGCGGAGGCTCTGGACGAAGAGCATCGCCGTCGGGACGCCCGCGCGGGAGACCTCGGCTGCGTCGTGGAGCGGGCCGCTCGGGAGCCGGTGCGACGTCCCCGCCACCTCGCGCACCGACTCCTCGGCGAGGTCGGCCAGCGCGAAGAGGATCGGCTCGATCTGCCAGATCCGCTCGAACTCGACCTCGAGGCGCTCCTCCGCCGCGAAGCGCTCGCACGACTCCCGCACCTGCCCCCACATCGAGGCGAGCTTGTCCGCGTCGAGATGACGCATGTCGAGCAGCTGCTCGGCGGTCTCGACGACGGAGGTGACGATCCCGGGCCGACAGGTGACACCGCCGCTCGTCAGCACGGCGCCGTCGCCGACGCGCTCGGCGATCACACGCAGCTCGAGCGCGAGCTTCGCGGCGCCGGCGAGCGCGTCGCGGCGCTGATCCATCGGCGTCGAGCCGGCATGCGCGGCCTGGCCGCGCCAGGTGATCCGGTGGCGCTCGACACCGAACGTGCCGAGCACGGCGCCGAGCGGCAGGTCCAGCGACTCGAGCACGGGTCCCTGCTCGATGTGCAGCTCGAGGTACGCGGCCGCGTTCTCGAGCTCGGTGCGCGCGTCGAGTGCCGCGTCGAGGTCGACGCCGAACGCCGAGATCGCGTCGGGCAGTGAGACGCCGTCCGCGTCCTCGAGCGCGCGCAGTGCGTCCTGGTCGGCCATCGAGCCGGCAGCCGCGGAGGAGCCGAAGAGCGAGCGGCCGAAGCGCGCGCCTTCCTCGTCCGCCCAGGAGACGAGCCGCACGGTCAGCGGCGGCTCGCCGTCCTCGGCGATCCGGCGCAGCACCTCGGAGCCGGCGATCACGTTCAGGCAGCCGTCGAGCCAGCCGCCGTTGGGGACGGAGTCGAGATGGCCGCCGAGGATCAACGCCCTTTCGCTCGCGCCCGGCAGCGTCCACCACTGGTTCCCCGCAGCGTCGAAGCTCTCCACCGCGTCTGTGCCCTCGAGCTTCGACGACATCCACTCCTGTGCGCGCTTCCAGGTGTCCGTCCACGCGACTCGCTGCGCGCCGTTCTCGTCGCCGGTCAGCTCGCGCAGCTCACGCAGCTCGTCGACGGTGCGGGACGGGTTGAGCGACACGCGGCGATCCTAACCAGTGTGGTAAGGAGTACCCGTGTCGAGCGCCGCAGTTGCCCGTCCGGCCGTCGACTCCCGTCGCGAGGCCCAGCTGTCCGCCCTGAAGAGCGGCGGGCTCTCCTTCCTGGTGCTGATCGTCCTCTGCTCGCTCTGGGAGGCGTACAAGTGGTTCGGCGAGCGGGTCGAGCTGACGCGGCCCTTCCCGGTCAACGACCGGACGATGCCGCACGTCTACGACATGGTCGGCCAGCTCTTCGAGCCGTCGCGACGGAACGGCCCGCTGCTGATCGACGTCCTCCTCGACGCGGCCCTCTTCACCGCGAAGGAGGCGGCGGCCGGCTTCCTGCTCGGCGCCGCCGTCGGCTTCGCGATCGCGGTCGTGCTCTCGGAGTCGAGGCTGCTGCAGCGCGGCTTCCTCCCCTACATCGTCGCCTCGCAGACGATCCCGATCCTCGCGATCGCGCCGATGGTCGTGGTCTGGGTGAACCCGAGGCTGCCGGAGTCGCTCGCCGGCTGGGGCGCGGTCTCGGTGATCGCCGCGTACCTGACCTTCTTCCCGGTCGCGATCAACACGCTCCGCGGGCTCCAGTCGGCCGACCCGCGCGCGGTCGAGCTGATGCGCTCGTACGCCGCGAGCCGCTGGACGATCCTCTGGAAGCTGCGGGTCCCGGCCTCGTTCCCGTTCCTGTTCACGGCGCTGAAGATCGCGGCGCCGGCGGCCGTCGTCGGCGCGATCATCGGCGAGCTGCCCTCGTCGATCCAGGACGGGCTCGCCGGCGCGATCCTCAACTTCAACCAGTACTACATCACCTCGCCCGAGAGCCTCTGGGCGACGAACATCATCGCCGCCGCTGCTCGGGATCGTCTTCTTCGCCGTCGTCGCGCTCGCCGAGCGGCTGCTCGTCCATCGCGCGCCGGAGAACGTCGCATGAGCAGACGCCGCTGCCGTCTCGGTCACCGGGCTGTCGAAGCGCTTCGAGCGCGGCGACGTGCTCGCGCTCGACCGGATCGACCTCGACGTCCAGCCGGGCGAGTTCGTCTCGCTGATCGGCCCGTCGGGCTGCGGCAAGTCGACGCTGCTGCGGATCATCGGCGACCTGATCCGGCCGAGCGAGGGCGACGTGCTGGTCAACGGCAAGACCGCGCACCGGGCCCGGCTCGACCGCGACTACGGGATCGTCTTCCAGGACGCCGTCCTCTACGACTGGCGCACGGTGGCGAAGAACATCGCCCTGCCGCTCGAGATGGCCGGCTGGGACCGCAAGCGCCGCGAGACCCGCGTCGGCGAGATGGTCGACCTCGTCGAGCTGACCGGCTTCGAGAAGCACCATCCCTGGCAGCTCTCGGGCGGGATGCAGCAGCGCGTCTCGATCGCGCGGGCGCTCTCGTTCTCGCCGCCGCTCCTGCTGATGGACGAGCCGTTCGGCGCCCTCGACGAGATGACCCGCGAGCGGATGAACAACGAGCTGCTGCGGATCTGGCAGGAGACGCTTTCGACTGTCGTCTTCGTCACGCACTCGATCGCCGAATCCGTCTTCCTCTCGACCCGCGTCGTCGTCATGTCGGCGCGGCCCGGCCGGATCGCCGGAATCGTCCCAGTCGACCTGCCGCAGCCCGCGCGACTCGGAGACGCGCGAGGATCCCCGCTTCGCCGAGCACATCACCGAGGTGCGCCGGCTGCTGCGCAAGGGCCACGCGCTCGACGCGCCCGAGGAGGACGAGACGCCGCTCTACGTCGCGGAGGAGGGCCTGTGAGCGTCGTCGCACCCGTTCCGCGGGGGACGCTCGGCGCCCGCATGGGGCGCGGCGCCGTCGACTGGATCCCCGCCGCGGCCGTGTTCGTGCTCGGGATCCTGCTCTGGGAGGGGCTCGTCCGGGCACTCGACGTCGAGCGCTTCCTGCTGCCGGCGCCGTCGGCGATCCTCGACACGCTCTGGGAGGAGCGCGACCTGCTCTGGTCGCGCCGGGATCTACACGTTCTCGGAGGCGCTCGGCGGCTTCCTGATCGGCAGCACGCTCGCCGTCCTCTCCGCGATCGTGCTCGCGCGCTTCCGCAGCCTCGGCCGCGCGCTGATGCCGTTCGCGATCGCCGCCAACGCCGTTCCGATCATCGCCTTCGCGCCGATCACGAACCAGTGGTTCGGGCCGCTCGAGAAGACGTCGAAGATGGCGATCGCCGCGATCCTCGTCTTCTTCCCGGTGATGGTGAACACGCTGCGCGGCCTGACCTCGGTGCGGCCGCAGTCGATCGAGCTGATGCGCTCCTACGCGGCCGGCGAGATCGAGATCTTCCGGCGCGTGCGGATCCCGAACTCGCTGCCGTATCTCTTCTCGGCCTTGAAGGTGGCGACCGTGCTCGCGATGATCGGGGCAGTCGTGGGCGAGTACTTCCTCAGCTCGCAGGAGGCGCTCGGGTTCCAGATCAGAAACTCGGCCGCGCTCTTCCAGTTCGAGCTCGCGTGGGCGGCGATCGTGGTTGCGAGCGTGCTCGGAATCCTGTTCTACTCGGCCGTCGCGCTCGTCGAACGGATGACGATGAGCTGGCATCCGTCCTTCAGGGCGGACTGACGTGTCAAGAGGGCAAACGAACGAAGGAAAGGACAACGCATGAAGAAGGCTCGGATCTGGCTTCTGCTCGCCGGCCTGCTCGCCGCGCTCACGCTCGTGGCCGCGGGGTGCGGCAGCGACGACGACGAGGCGGCGGGACACCGGAGCGTCCGACGACCTCGGAGGAGCCGCAGGAGCTCGACGCGGTCACGCTGCAGCTGAAGTGGGTGACGCAGGCCCAGTTCGCCGGCTACTACGCGGCGCTCGAGGAGGGGTACTACGAGGACGAGGGCCTCGACGTCGAGCTCAAGCCCGGCGGCCCGGACATCACCCCGGAGCAGGTGGTGGCGAGCGGCCAGGCCGAGTTCGGGATCGACTGGCTGCCGGCGCTGCTCGCGGCGCGCGACCAGGGCGGCGACCTCGTCAACATCGCGCAGGTCTTCGCGCAAGAGCGGCATGACCGAGCTGACCTGGAAGGACAGCGGCATCACCGACGTCGCCGGGATGAAGGGCAAGAAGGTCGGCGTCTGGTGCTGCGGCAACGAGAACGAGCTCTACGCCGCGCTGGTCGAAGAACGACATCGACCCGAAGAACAAGGACGACGTCACGATCGTCAACCAGCCGTTCGACATGAACCTCTTCCTCAGCCGCGACGTCGACGCCGCGGCGGCGATGACCTACAACGAGCTCGCGCAGGTGCTCGAGACGGAGAACCCGGACACGGGCGAGCTCTACACGCTCGACGACCTGAACGTGATCTCGATGGAGGACGCCGGCACGGCGATGCTCGAGGACGGCATCTTCGTCCAGGGCGAGTGGATCGCCGACGAGGCGAACCAGGACATCGCGCAGCGCTTCCTGAAGGCGAGCTTCCAGGGCTGGGTCTTCTGCCGCGACAACCAGGACGAGTGCCTCCAGCACGTGCTCGACAGCGGCCCGACGCTCGGTGAAGGCCATCAGGTCTGGCAGCTGAACGAGATCAACGCGCTGACGTGGCCGAACGAGACCGGCATCGGCGTCATGGACGAGGCCGCGTTCCAGCGGACCGCGGACATCGCGAAGCAGTTCGCCGTGATCAAGGCCGATGCGTCCAGCGACGCCTACCGCACCGACCTCGCCGAGGCCGCGGTCAAGGAGCTCGAGGACGAGGGCGTCGACGTCAACGGTGCAGACTGGGAGAAGGAGACCGTCGAGGTCACGCCCGGCGGCGAGTAACGAGAGACGACCGAGAAGGGAGATCCGCAATGTCCGTTCTGATCAAAGGCGGCCGCGTCATCACCGCGGCGGACGACTACGTCGCCGACATCTTCATCGAGGACGAGCGGATCTCCCTGATCGGCGAGTCGCTCGACATGGAGGCCGACCGCGTCATCGACGCGTCCGGCAAGTACGTCCTGCCGGGCGCGGTCGACCCGCACACGCACCTCGACATGCCGTTCGGCGGCACGACGACGATCGACGACGTCGAGTCGGGCCAGCGGGCAGCGGCGCGCGGCGGCACGACGACGCACGTCGACTTCTGCATCCAGGCGCCCGGCACGAGCTTCGGCGACGCGCTCGCCGACTGGAAGTCGAAGGCCGAAGGCAAGCAGCTGATCGACATGGGCTACCACATCGCCGTCACCGACCTGAAGGACGGCGGCTCGCTCGAGGAGCTCGCGTCGCTGCCGGACCAGGGGATCACCTCGTACAAGCTCTTCATGGCCTACAAGGGCGCGCTGATGGTCGACGACGAGACGCTCTTCAAGACGATGGAGGTCGCGGCCGAGACCGGCGCGCTCGTGATGGTGCACGCCGAGAACGGCGACGCGATCGACGTGCTCGTGAAGAAGGCGCTCGCGGAGGGGAAGACCGAGCCGAAATACCACGCGCTGACGCGGCCGCCCGAGACCGAGGGCGAGGCGACGAACCGCGCGATCCAGCTCGCCCGCGTCGCCGGCTGCGCGCTCTACGTCGTCCACGTCTCGTGCAAGGAGGCGGTCGAGCCGATCGAGCTCGCGCGCGAGAAGGGCTGGGACGTCTGGGGCGAGACGTGCACGCAGTACTTCTTCATCGACTACACGCACCTCGAGCGGCCGAACTTCGAGGGCGCGAAGTACGTCTACACGCCGCCGCCGCGCGACAAGGCGAACCAGGACGTGCTCTGGAACGCGGTGCGCACGGACGTGCTCAGCGCGATCTCCACGGATCATTGCGCCTTCTCCTGGAGCGAGCAGAAGACGCTGGGCCGCGACGACTTCTCGAAGATCCCGAACGGCGGCCCAGGGCTCGAGAACCGGCTGCACATGATCCACCACTTCGGCGTCCGCGAGGGGCGGATCGGCCTGAACCGGATGGTCGAGCTGCTGGCTACGAACCCGGCGAAGCTCTTCGGGCTCTATCCGAGGAAGGGAACGGTTGCAGTCGGCTCCGACGCCGACCTCGTCGTCTTCGATCCCGAGAAGCGGCACACGATCACGGCCGCGGGCCAGCAGTCGAAGACGGACTACAACCTCTACGAGGGTACGGAGGTGGTCGGCGACGTCGAGACCGTGCTTCTGCGCGGGAACCTGCTCGTCGAGGGTGGCGAGGTCGTGGCGAAGCCGGGGATCGGCCAGTTCGTCGCGCGCGCCAAGTTCGGCGAGCAGCTGCACGCCAAGGCGGCAGCGGAGGCGGCCACGTAACGAAGCTCGGGCTCTTCGCCGGAGCGGCGGTCGCCGCTGTCGTCGTCGTCGCGGCGGTGGATGCCGTTCGCAACCGCGACCCCGGCGAGCCGCCTGCCGCGACGACGATGGAGCTTCCCGAACGGGAGGCGCTCGCCGAGCGGGCGGCGGAGCTCGGCGTCAGCGGCGAGCTGCTGCTATACGGGGACGGCTGCAGCGTGCGGCGACTGGAGCTGCCGTCGCTCGAGTGGACCGGCGACGACCGGAGCGGCTGCGGGCCGCAAGGCGTCGTCTCACCCGACGGCAGCGCCGTCGCACGCTGCGTCGGCGACGAGATCGAGCTCGCATCTACTCAGGGCGTGCTCGTGGAGACGATCGCCGGCTGCGCCCCGGCCTGGCGGCCGGACGGGACGCTCACGTTCGCACGCGATAACCAGGTCGTGCGGCACGGTGGGAGAGTGCTGATCCCGCGCGCGCAGCTCGAGCGGGCCGCACGGCGCCATCCGACGGTCCCCGACATCCCGGTCCGGGTGCGTGCGCTCGTCGACGGCATCGCCTGGACGTCGAACACCCGGGCGGCCGTACAGCTCTCCATCCGAACCGGCACCAGGATCGACCGGCTGGGCCTGAGTGCAATCGCGTTCTTCGAGAACGGCTACGCCACGCCGGCCCGACCCTATCTCCGTGCGACAGGCGGAGAGCTCGGCGCGAGCCCGCGCGGGACCTACGTCACGATGACTCCCGACGCGATCCTGCGCCGCGACGGTAGCCAAATGAGCGTTCCGCAGCACCTGCGAGAGGCGCATGCCTTCGCGTGGTCCGACAACGAGCGCTTCCTCGCAGTCGCAACGCCCTTCGCGGTCACGATCGTCGACGTGACGAGCCTCGCACGCTACGACCGGATCGGCTCAGGCCTACGCTCGGTCACGCTGCCGCTGCGCGTGACCGAGCTGGCCTGGCGCTGACCGGAGCTCAGGAACCGGCTCCCGGCCCGCAGTCGACGCGCGGGTTCCACGCATAGAGCATCCCGCTCGGGTTCGGCTTCCAGATCCAGGCGTGCAGCGCCCATGACTCAGGGATCCCGTAGCGGTTGTCGGCCTTGATCTCGTCGAACTCCTGGCCGAAGAGCGACGGCCTCCCGACGCCCTTCCACTCCGACTTGAAGACGAGATACTCGAGCGCGACGAGCTTCATCGAGCCGTCGTTCCGCCGCTCGTAGACGAGCAGCTCCGGCTTCGCCGCGTCGATCGTCCCGTCCCCGAACAGGAGCTCGGGCTTGAGCATGTGAATCCCCATCGCGCCTTCGCCCGGCTGGGCGATGCAGGTGAGACCCGCCTTGTCGGCCACCATGGCGGTGTAGCCCGCCTCACGCGCCGTGTCGATGTCGTGGAAACGGGCGGTCGACGACTTCGCGCCGTCGAAGGCGCCCGCCGCGACAGCGATTCCGGTCGCGACGAGCACCGGCACGACGAAGAGCGTCAGAACGAGAATGCGCTTCATCTGAACGTCTCCTTTCAGCCGTTGAAGGGCCGGACGAGCGGGTTCATGCCCGCGTAGACGCCGTCCGGGTTCGGGTACCAGGCCCAGAGATGCAACGTGACGAAGTCGGGATGCCAGAAGCCGAACGCGGCTCCCGTCTCCGGGCTCGTCCTGGCGCAGTCGGCCTCGGCCGCCGTGGCGACGAAGGTGCCGTCGGCGTAGTGGCACGCCGCTCCGAACGCGCCGTACTTGGCGCCCGGGAGCGGAGCCTTCTGCGGCTTCTCCGTGAACACCCACTCGAACGCGACGAGCTGCCAGGCCCTGCCGCGCTTGACGTAGACGAGGATCGGCGGCTTGGTCGGGTCGACGCCCGCAGCGATCTTCGGGTTGAGGAAGTGCCAGCCCATGTCCGGGATGTGCCTCGTCACGTTGACCGTGTAGCCGGCCTTACGTGCAGCCGCGAGGCTGGTGGCGTACTTCGCCGTCGCGACCCGGGCTTTGGCGAGGATCGGGGCGAGGCCCGCCGGCGTCGCCGCCGCCGTCGAGGCAGGGTGGACGTGGACGACCGGTGCCGGCTTCTCCGAGCGCGCTGCCCACGCTGCGAACGGGATCGTCGCGCCGAGGACGGCGACGAACGCTGTGATCAGGATGCGGCGCATCGTCTCCTCCTAGCTCGCTGCCGTCGCCGGCTGCGGGTCGGGGCGGACGACGACGGTGTCGGCGACGCGGATGATCTCGTCGACCGGCAGATCAGCGGCGGCGGCGTGAGCGCGGATCGCCTCGGGGCTCGACGCCTGGTAGATGCAGACGGTGCCGACGCCGTTCCCCTCTTCGAGCACGTAGCTGCGGATCCAGCGGATGTCGTCGGGCATCTCCTCGCCGACCGCAGTCGAACGGGCGGCCGCCTCTCCGAGCTCCTCGCCGCTGCGCCAGCCGCTGCGGCGGAGGATCACGTAGGTCTCCATCGAGACTCCTTTCTTCTGGTGTCTCGACGCTACGGCCGTGCCGGCGCGGCGACATCGGTGGGATCACCCATGTTGGCGCCGTCCGCTACCGATATTTCGCGGAAGCGTGCTGCAGCCTCGACGCGTGTCCTGGCGCCGAGCTTTCGCAGCACGGACGAGACGTGGTGGTCGACGGTGCGGGTCGAGAGAACAAGGCGCTCGGCGATCGCGCGGTTCTGCATCCCGTCGGCGACGAGCGCCAGCACCTCGAGCTCGCGCGAGGTCAAGCCGGCCGGGTTGCCGCGGGTCGCCTCGCGCGGGCCGCGCCGGCCAAGACGCCGCCGCAGTCCCTCGAGCTCCGGGCGCGCACCGAGCTCCTCGAGCTCCGCAATCGCCGACTCGTCGCCGGTGTCGGCCAGGGTTCGCGCACCCTCGTACGGGCAGAGCCGCGCGCGCCAGGCCTCGGCCGCGCCGCGAGGGTCACCGTCGAGCTGGAGCCGATACGGCTCGGCGATCCAGTCCGGAGCGTCGTCGAGCGCTCCCGCGCGCCACTGCCAGTAGGCGAGCTCGCCGGCGAACCAGAGATGCCGTTTCTCGAGCGCGAGCGGATAGACCGCCCGCGCTTCCGTGACCGTCCGCTCGGGATCGCCGGCGAGCCACGCCGCCTCGGCGCGAGCGGCATGCACGTGCCCGACGCGCTGCAGGTGGCCGCCCTGCTGCGCGAGCTCGAGCGCCGCATCGAGCGAGTCCCAAACACCCGGGTCGCCGCGGCGGGCCCGCACGCGGCCGAGCGCGATCAGACCGGTGATCTCGCTGATCTGATAGCTGGAGGCGATCGCGACGCGGGCCAGTGGGGCGACCTCGTCCCACCGGCCGCGGTAGAGGTGCACGCACGCGAGCCAGGATTGGGGGTAGCTGACGATCAGATCGTGCCGCTCGCCGAACTCGATCTGCGCCTTCAGGTACTGCTCGGCGCGCTCGAGCTCGTACATCTCGCCCAGGCCCGAGCCGAGCATTCCGAGCGCAGAGTTGATCCTGAGCTCGTAGCTCATGGAGGCGTGCCAGCTCGAGGCTGCGCAGGAGGTACTCGACCCCGAGCTCGATCTCACCCGCCATCAGGTGGGAGGTGCCGATCATGTTCAGGGCGTACGCGATGCCGTCGTCGTCAGTGAGCGCCTCTGCGGCCTCGAGTGCCCGCTCGCCCCAGACGACGCCCTCCGCGTTGTCGCGGCTGAGCATCCTGAGCGAGGCCTGCGCGCTGTACGCGTTCGTCAGCTCTGGACCAAGGGGCAGCGACTCCAGCAGCTCGATCGCGTGCAGGCTCGCAGCCTCCGCCTCCTCGTTCCGCCCGGCCCCGATCAGCGCTGACGGCACCCGCGCGAGCTGATCGCCCTCACTCAGCACTTCGCCGAGCGCGCGGTAGAGCTCGATCGCCTCGAGCCGCGCCACGATCGACTCGTCGTTGTAGCCGACCAGCTGCGCCTCCTGGGCGTAGGCGGCAAGAAGTGGAGCCCGCTCGGCCGGCGGCAGACTGTCCGCGTGCCGCAATGCCCGCGCGTACTGCACGGCCGCCTCGCGATGGGAGCTCGCGGCCGCGGCGCCTCTGCCCGCCTCGGGTGCGTAGCGGAGCACAGCTTCGCCGTCTCCTGTCTCTTCCGCGTGGTAGGCGAGACGGGAGACGTCGCCGCGCTCGGCGAGCGCGACGAGGATCGTTTCGTGCAGAGCTCGGCGGCGGTGCGGTGCGAGCGAGCTCTCGACGGCGAGCCGTGCGAGCTCGTGGCGGAAGGCGACGCCGTCCCGGTCGGCGCGGATCACGCCCGACTCGAGACAGGCGTCGAGCCGGTCGAGCTGGGCCGGGACGATCTGCTCGAGCAGCCAGAGCTCGGCTCGGAGCGGGATCACGGCAATCGCCTCGAGCAGCCGTCTCGCCGCCGCGTCGAGGAGCGCCACGCGCGCGAGCACGGCGTCGCGAACCGTCTCCGGCAACTCCCCGCCGCCCGCCGCGAGGATCTCGGTGACAAAGAACGCGTTCCCGAGCGTCAGTCTGTGGATCGCATCCGCATCGGCCCCGAGCGGCGAAGCGAGTTCTCGGACCGCCTCCAGCGAGAGACGCGGCACCGTCAGCCGCACGACGCCCGGCGCGGACGCGAGCTCGCCGAGGACGACGCGCAGCGGATGGTCGCCCGTGACCTCGTCGTCGCGGTACGTGGCGACGACGAACGCGTCCGAGCCGTCGACGCGCCGCCCGAGCACGCGCAGGACATCGAGCGAGGCGCCGTCCGCCCAGTGCACGTCCTCGAGCACGAGCGTGCCGCCGCGCGCGAGCACCGAGGTCGCGATCGTGCGCGGCTCGCCGGGCTCGAGGCCGACGTCGAGGAACGGCCCGAGCGGCGTGGGCGCGGCCAAGTTCTCGCAGGAGCCGCGCAGCACCTCGCCTGCTCCTTCCTCGAACGCGCGGACGAGCGCCGTCTTGCCGACGCCGGCCTCGCCCCCGACGAAGACGAGGTAGCCGCCTTCGCGCCGAAGAGCCTCGAGCTGCGCCAGGAGCTGCTCCCGCTCGAGAAGCTCGACCATCTCCTGATCCTCGCGCGTCGGCTGCCGCCGCGCAACGACGCGGCCAAACCCTCCTAGCGGCAGGGACGGCCGAGCGGAACCCGGACGCGGTAGGTGCGACCGCCGACGACCCGCACGTCCACCGGATAGCAGCCCGCCTGCGTCAGCTCGAAGCCACCACTGAAGCCGGTCACCGGCCCGACGCGTCCGTCGTAGGAGAAGGCGCGAGTCGACGGCGGGCACGGCTCGATCCGCACGACCGGCTCGCCCAGATCGGTGCGGCTGTAGTGGAGGAAGAGCCGGCTCCGGTAGCGCGCCGGAACGGACAGCACGACCGGTTTGCCGGCGCGGACGAGCGCGCCGACCTTGGCGAAGAAGCGCCCGTTCTCACGCCGCGGCCCGAGCGCCGCGACCGTCTTCGCGAACAGCCCGGAGAACGCGAGCGGCCCCGCGAAGACGCTGCCACTGCGTGGACCGGGAAAGCGAAGCTGTGCGTCGCCGGCCTCGATCCGAGCCTCGCACGCGCGTGTCGGGATCTCCTCGGCGCTCGCCGGCGCGGCGGTGACGGCAAGAGCAGCCAACACCGCCGCCACCGCGAGCTTCATCGCGTCTGCGGGAAGCCCAGGTCGACGCGCGAGCCGTGCGGGTCGGGCCAGCGCGAGGTGACGACCTTGCCGCGGGTGTAGAAGTTGATCCCCTCCGGCCCGTAGATGTGCGTGTCGCCGAAGAGGCTCGCCTTCCAGCCGCCGAACGAGTAGTAGGCGACCGGCACCGGGATCGGCACGTTGATCCCGACCATGCCCGCCTCGACCTCGAACTGGAACTGCCGGGCGGCGCCGCCGTCGCGCGTGAAGATCGCCGTCCCGTTGCCGTACGGGTTCTCGTTCACGAGCGCGACCGCCTCGTCGTACGTCTCGACACGCGTGACGCCGAGCACGGGGCCGAAGATCTCGTCCTTGTAGGCGTCCATCTCCGGCGTGACGTCGTCGAGCAGCGTGACGCCGAGGAAGAAGCCGTCGCCCTCGGGCGCGGTCTCGCGGCCGTCGACGACGACCGTCGCGCCCTGCTCGGCGCCGCCCGCGATGTAGGACGCGACCTTGTCGCGATGCTCGCGCGTGACGAGCGGCCCCATCTCGACGCCGTCCTCGAGACCGTTGCCGACCTTGATCTTCGGCAGCCGCAGCTTGATCGCCTCGACGAGCCTGTCGCCCGCGTCGCCGACGGTGACGACCTGCGAGATCGCCATGCAGCGCTCGCCGGCGGAGCCGTAGGCGGCGCTCACCGCCGCGTCGGCGGCCATGTCGATGTCGGCGTCGGGGAGGACGATCATGTGGTTCTTCGCCCCGCCGAGCGCCTGCACGCGCTTGCCGTGCTTCGTCCCGGTCTCGTAGATGTAGCGCGCGATCGGGGTCGAGCCGACGAAGCTGACCGCGGCGACGTCCGGGTGCTCGAGGATCGCGTCGACGGCCACCTTGTCGCCGTGGACGACGTTGAAGACGCCGTCGGGGACGCCTGCCTCCTTCAAGCAGCTCGGCGGTCCAGATCGAGGCGGACGGATCCTTCTCGGAGGGCTTGAGCACGAACGTGTTGCCGCAGGCGAGCGCCGGCGCCCACATCCACATCGGGACCATCGCGGGGAAGTTGAAGGGCGTGATCCCGGCGACGACGCCGAGCGGCTGCCGGATCGAGTAGACGTCGATCCCGGTCGAGGCCTGCTCGGACATGCCGCCCTTGAGCAGGTGCGGGATCCCGCAGGCGAACTCGATCACCTCGAGCCCGCGCGTGACCTCGCCCATCGCGTCGGAGAGCACCTTGCCGTGCTCGGCGGTGAGGATCCGCGCGGCCTCCTCGCGGCGGTCGTGCACGAGCTCGCGGATCCGGAAGATCAGCTCCGCGCGCTTCGCGAGCGAGGTGGCGCGCCAGGCCGGGAAGGCCGCCTTCGCGGCCGCGACCGCGGCGCCGACCTCCTCGGCCGTCGCGAGGTCGACCTCGGCCGCCTGCTCCCCGAGTGCGGGGTTGTAGACGGGCGACGTGCGGCCGGACGTGCCCTGCGACCGGCTTGCCGCCGATCCAGTGGCTGATCCGCGTCAGTCCGTCGCGCTGCTCGGTGGGCGGGGTCGCAAGCTCGGTCATCTTCTCCTCCTGAACGTGATCACGGCAGCGTAGCGCCAGGGTGGCGCGGGAGTACGGCTAGCCGGGACCGATGCTGTCTCTTCCTACGCTGCGCGCACCGCGAGGCCGGTCTCCGCGTCGAAGAAGTGCAGGCGTTCGACGTCGACTGCCAGCTCGAGCTTCTCTCGCTCCTTCGCGCTCGTGGTTCGATCGAGCCGCGCCACGAACCGAGCCCCGCTCCCGCGCGCCTGCTCGGCGGCGAGCCTCGCCTCCGCGTCCTCGGTGGCCTCGACGACGTGCGCCTCGAGCACTTCCTTCGTCGCGACCGGCTGAGCGGCGATGTTGAAGTGCACGTAGACCTCGGAGCCCATGTCCTCGCGGATGTCGCAGACGACAGACAGCCGACGGCCCGGCGCGCCTTCGCTCACGAGCGACGCATCCTCCATGTCCTCCGGCCGGATCCCCAGCGCGATCGAGCGCCCTTCGAACCGCTCGAGCCCGGGATGGCGCGTGACTGTGGTTTCGGCGAGGCGCAGGCGATGCTCGCCGAAGCGCGCCCAGAGCGCGCCGTCCTCGCGGGCGAGCTCTGCGACGACGAGGTTCATCGCCGGCGAGCCGATGAACTCCGCGACGAACAGATTGCGCGGCCTCTCGTAGAGCACCTGTGGCGTGTCCACCTGCTGCAGCAAGCCGTTCCGCATCACCGCGCAGCGATCGCCCATCGTCATCGCCTCGATCTGGTCGTGCGTGACGTAGACGGTCGTCACTCCGAGGTCCCTCTGGATCCGCGCGATCTCCGCCCTCATCTCGACCCGAAGCTTCGCGTCGAGGTTCGAGAGCGGCTCGTCCATGAGGAACGCCTGCGGGTTGCGGACGATCGCGCGCCCCATGGCGACCCGCTGGCGCTGGCCGCCCGAGAGTGTCCGCGGCTTCTTCTGCAGCGAGTCCGTGAGACCGAGGATGCGTGCCGCCTCGCGAACGCGACGATCGATCTCGCCCTTGGGGACGCCCTGCATCTTGAGCGCGAAGCCCATGTTCCTCGACGCCGTCATGTGCGGATACAGCGCGTAGTTCTGGAAGACCATGGCGATGTCGCGGTTCTTCGGGGGGAGATCGTTCACGACCTGACCGTCGATTTTCACGTTCCCGGACGTGATCGTCTCGAGGCCGGCGACCATCCGCAGCGCCGTCGTCTTTCCGCAGCCGGACGGGCCGACGAAGACGACGAACTCGCCCGCCTCGACCTCGAGATCGAGTTCGGTGACGGCCTTCGTGCCGTCGGGATAGACCTTCGTCAGCTGCTCGAGGGTGATCTCCGCCACGTGAAACCTCCGGCGGCCAATCTACTAGGATCCGCCCCTCGGATGGAGGCGAAAGCAGTTCGGGCGAGACCGGCTCCCGGCCGCATGCGGCATGCGTTGGAGAGCCGTCGCGTTCTCGCGCCGCTCCTCATCGCCCCGGCCGTCATCTTCATGGTGCTCGTCGTCGGGGTTCCCTTCGTCTGGGCGATCTACCTCAGCTTCACGAACGCCATCGGCGGGCTCGCTGAGCGGCGACTGGGTCGGCTTCGACAATTTCACGAGCGCCTGGCAGGACGAGAACTTTCGCCGCGCGCTTCGCAACACGTTCATCTTCACGCTGGCGTCGCAGGCGATCGTCCTCGTCGGTGCCGCCGTCCTCTCGAACTTTCTCGTCCGTGACTTCCGTGGCAGGTGGATCGTGCGCTTCCTGGTCGTCCTGCCCTGGGCGGCTCCGGTCGTCCTCTCGACCATCGCCTGGCTGTGGCTTCTCGACTCTCTGTACAGCGTCGTCAACTGGACGTTGGCGAGGCTCCAGCTGGACAACGGCCTCGTCTGGCTCCTCGGCGCCGTGAACATCGAGGAGGACGCGCAGGTGCCGTTGCAGTGGCTCGGCCGCCCCAATCTCGCGCTGATCGCGATCACGCTCGTGCACGCCTGGCGGATCCTCCCCTTCGCCGTCGTGATCTTCATCGCGGGCCGTGCGTCCATTCCCAACGAGGTCGAGGACGCCGCCAGGATCGACGGCGCGACGGGTGTGAAGAAGCTCTGGTACGTCGACATCCCGCTCCAGCTCCCGATCGCGCTCGTGGCAGTCCTCTTCGGGATCGTGTTCACCGCGGTCGACTTCGCCGTCGTCTACATCCTCACCCGCGGCGGGCCGTTCAACTCGACGCAGGTGTTGCCCACCTGGGCCTACTTCATCGGCATCGACGGTGGCTCCCTCGGCGAGGGCGCGGCGATCTCGCTGTTCCTGTTCCCGCTGCTCGTGGTCGTCACCGTGGCGATGCTGTTCTTCGCTCGCAGGGCGCAGGTGAGCTGATGACGTGGCGCCAGAAGAGCGTGACGTACGCAGTGGTCGTGCCGTTCGCGATCCTGCTCGCGTTCCCCTTCTACTTCGCGCTCGTGACGATGTTCAAGACGAACCTCGACCTCGCGAACGTGGAGCACTCCCCGTACCTCTACAACGACCTCGAGGGCGGCTTCCACTGGGACTTCTGGAACTACGCGACGACCGAGCACGTCACGTTCCTCTTCGGGGACACGAACTATCCGACGTGGCTGCTGAACACGCTGCTCGTCGGCGCAGCGGTCGTGGGCATCACGCTGCTCCTGGCCCTGCCGGCGGGCTACGCGCTCGCGCGCCTGGCGGGCGGGTGGGGTCAGAGCGCAGGCGTCGCCATCTTCCTCGTCTACTTGATCCCGCCGACGCTGCTCTTCCTCCCGCTTTCGCGGCTGATCACGCAGCTCGACCTCAAGGACTCGCTCTGGTCGCTGATCCTCATCTACCCGTCCTTCACGGTGCCCTTCGCGACGTGGCTCCTGATGGGCTTCTTCAAGACCATTCCGCAGGAGCTCGAGGACGCGGCGCTGATCGACGGAGCGTCGCGACTGAAGGCGCTCTTCCTGATCATCCTTCCGATCTCGCTCCCCGGGATCCTGACGGCGGTCATCTTCGCCTTCTCTCTCTGCGTGAACGAGTTCATCTACGCGTTCACGTTCATCTCGAGCTCCGAGCAACGGACGGTGTCCGCGGGGATCCCGAACGACCTGATCCGGGGAGATGTCTTCTTCTGGCAGTCGCTGATGGCGGCGACGCTGATTCCGGCCATCCCGCTCGCGCTTCTCTACACCGCGTTCCTCGACCGTTTTATCAAGGGCTTTACAGGGGGAGCATTCCGCTAGAGAATCGAGCCGAAAGGAGGAACCAGTGGCAGATGCAGCCGACGAGCTCGTGCGTTCGAGCTCGGAACTGACCCGAGGTGACCTGCTCAAGAGGGGAACCGCCGCCGCCTTCGCCATCGGCATGTTCGGCGGCCTCACCGACCGAGCCCTCGGGTTCTACGGCCCGCTCAAGTACGCGCACAAGCAGCTCGCGGGAGAGCTCAGGATCATGCAGTGGGCCCACTTCGTCCCCGCCTACGACCAGTGGCTCGACAACACCTACGTCAAGCGCTGGGGCGAGGCGAACGACGTCGAGGTCAAGGTCGACCACATCAACAACGCCCTGCTCTACAGCACAGGGGCATCGCAGGTCGCGGCACAGAGCGGTCACGACCTGTTCTGGTTCATCTCGCCGCCGTCGACGTTCCAGAAGCAGGTCGTTCCCGTGACCGACCTCGTGCAGGAGGTCAGCAAGAAGCTCGGGCCGATGTCGAGGGTCGCGAGGAAGAGCACCTACAACCCGAAGACGAAGCAGTTCTACGGCTTCCCGGACGACTATGCGCCCGATCCGGTGCAGTACCGCCGCAGCTACCTGCAGGAAGCGGGGGTCAGCCTCAACACGCTGGGAGAGCCTTCGGCAGGGAGCCCCGAAGCTCAAGGCGGTCGGCCATCCCGTCGGCCTCGGCATGTCGAACGAGATCGACTCGAACATGATGCTGACGTCACTCCTCTACTGCTACGGCGGGTTCATCCAGAACGAGGAGAACCGGATCGTCATCGGCCAAGGCTCGAACAGGAGGGGCGCGATCGAGGCGCTGACCGTCATGCGCGACATCTATCGCAGACGGCATGTCCGACGAGGTCTTCGCGTGGACCGCCGCGTCGAACAACCAGGCCTTCCTCGCCGGTCGGCTGTCGGTGGCGCTGAACGCGATCTCGATCGCGCGCTCGGCCGAGCTCTCCGGGAACACGCCCCTCTCGGACGACACCTGGCTCTCGTCGATCCCGCGCGGCCCGCACATGCGCATGGGCAACGAGCACGTCATGGGCGTCTTCGTGATCTGGAAGTTCGCGAAGAACAAGGAGGCGGCGAAGAAGTACCTCGTCGACCAGCAGCTCGGCTACCGCGAGCACTTCATTCGCAGCGAGTACTACAACTTCCCTGCCTGGACGGGCGCGATCAAGGGCGGGTTCAAGGAGATCCGCAAGATGTCCGCGCAGGACACGCACAAGCCGAGAGGCAAGTACACCGTCCTGACGACGATCGCCGAGAAGTACACGACGAACCCGGGCCATCCGGGCAACACGACGCCGGTGATGGACGAGATCTACAACACGTTCCTCATCCCGCAGATGTTCGCCGAGGTCGCGCAGGGGAAGTCCACCCCTGCCGAGGCCGTCTCGGCCTTCGCGCGCAAGGCGCAGGGCATCTACCGGAAGTGGAAGAACCAGGGGCTCGTGTAACGCTGGACAGTGATCTGGTCGGGCCGGCCAAAGGCGGCCCGACCAGAGACTTTCGGGCACGGCATCCGCCGCCGTCTCTAAGTAGGCTTCCGCCGATGGCCACGATCGAGACGAACCCGCAGCTGGGCGCGCAGATCAAGGCGGACGCGAAGGAGTTCGTCCTCCACTCCTGGTCGGTGCAGAACGCGATCGACCCGATCCCGGTCGCCGGCGCCGAGGGCCGCTACTTCTGGGACTACGACGGCAAGCGGTACCTCGACTTCGCGTCGCAGCTCGTCAACGTCTCGATCGGCTACGGGCACCCGAAGGTGATCGCGGCGATCAAGGAGCAGGCCGAGAAGCTCTGCGACGATCGGGCCGCCGATGGCGACCGAGCCGCGCTCGACGCTGGCGCGGATGCTCGCCGAGGTGACGCCGGGCAACCTGAAGATGTCGTTCTTCACGAACGGCGGCGCCGAGGCGAACGAGAACGCGATCAAGGTCGCGCGCTGGGTCACCGGCCGGCACAAGATCATCGCGCGCTACCGCAGCTACCACGGCGCGACCGGCGGCGCGATCACGCTCACCGGCGACCCGCGCCGCTGGCACGCCGAGCCCGGGCTCCCCGGCGTCGTGCGGATGCTCGACCCCTACACCTACCGCTGCCCCGCCGGCCATCCGGATCCGTGCCCGGTCTGCTCCGGCGCGCCGCACCTGGAGGAGATCCTCCAGTACGAGGGCGCGCACACGGTCGCCGCCGTCATCCTCGAGACCGTCGTCGGCACGAACGGGATCATCGTCCCGCCCGACGGCTACCTCCAGTCGATCCGCGAGACCTGCGACCGGCACGGGATCCTGCTGATCTGCGACGAGGTGATGGCCGGCTTCGGCCGCACCGGCAAGTGGTTCGCCTGCGACAACTGGGACGTCGTCCCGGACATCCTCACGGTCGCGAAGGGGATCAACTCGGGCTACGTGCCGCTCGGCGCGATGATCGTCTCCGAGCCGATCGCCGACCAGCTGCGCGACCGCTTCCTCGCCGGCGGGCTGACCTACTCGGGCCATCCGCTCGCCTGCGCCTCCGCGGTCGCCTCGATCGAGGCGTTCCAGGAGGAGGGGATCGTCGAGAACGCGGCCGAGCACGGGCGCGTACCTGGCCGAGGCGCTGCCGGCGCTCGCCGCGAAGCATCCGTCCGTCGGCGACGTGCGCGGGCTCGGCCTCTTCTGGGGCCTCGAGCTGGTCAAGAACCGCGAGACGAAGGAGATGCTCGTCCCCTTCAACGCGGGCGGCGAGGCCGCTGCGCCGGTCGCGCGGCTGCAGAAGGCGGCGCTCGAGCGGGCCTCTACCTGATGACCCACTGGAACGTCGTCATGGTCTGCCCGCCGCTGACGATCACGCGCGAGGAGCTCGACGAGGGTCTCGCGATCCTCGACGACGCGCTCTCGATCGCCGACGAGTACGTCGCCTAGCCGCTAATCGCGCAGGAGCCGGCGCCGACGCCCGGGAGCCTGCCGAGCAGCTCGGAGAGCTGCGCGACCTCGTCCTCGCTGAGCGCGTCGTGGAAGAGCTACCGCAGGCGCTTCGCGTGACTGGCGCCGACGCACTGGACCGTCTCGATCCCATCCTGGCGTCAGCCGCGCCCAGGTGACGCGGGCGTCGTCTTCGCACTGGACGTTCTCGACGAGACCGGCCTCCTGGAGCCCGTCCAGCAGCCGCGTCACGCCGGACGGCGTCAGCATCAGGAGCTCGACCAGGTCGACGCGGCGCAGGCGGTTCTCATCCGCCCTGGCGAGGTGGTGGAGCGCCTCGAAGTCGTTGATCGTCAGCCCGCGCGGGCTCAGCACCTCGGACTCGAGCTCCCGGCGCAGGACCGTGTGCGCCCGCATCAGACGGGCGAAAGCCATCGATCTCAACTGCTTGCGTGCTCAATACTTGACTACTCAATGTTTTTCCTCTATATTGGTTGCGTACTCAAGGATACACGACAAACAGGAGGAGAGCAATGAGCACCAGCAGAGCAGACCACAAGCATTCCGACCGGCACCTGGAGCCTCGACCCGATTCACTCGGACGTCGGCTTCGCGGTCAACTACAGCGGCGCGGGCACGTTCCGCGGCGGCTTCAAGGAGATCGACGCCAAGCTGGTCGACGGCAGGCTCGAGGGCAGCGCCAAGGTCGCGAGCGTCAGCTTCGACGAGCAGCAGCTCGTCGGTCACCTCCAGTCGCCGGACTTCTTCGACGCCGAGCAGTTCCCCGAGCTTCGCTTCGCCTCGAAGACGATCGAGCGCAACGGCGACGAGGTCACGATCGAGGGCGAGCTGACGCTTCGCGGCGTGACGAAGCCCGTCACGATCACGGGGACGGTCGTCGGCCCGACGCCGGATGCCGGGGTCGACGGGAGCCATCCAGCGGCTCGCGTTCGACATCGAGACCAAGGTCGACCGCCGCGACTTCGGCATCGACTGGAACCGGGAGCTTCCGGGCGGCGGAGCCGCACTCGCGCAACGACGTGAAGATCACCGCCAACCTCGCGCTGGTGCAGGCGTAGTCCGATGAAGATCCTCGCGATCAGCGGCAGCCTCCGAGCAGGCTCGCACAACACGGACCTGCTGCAGGCGGCTGCCGCCGTCGCGCCCGACGGCGTCGACATCGAGCTCTACGACGGGCTGAAGGAGATCCCGCCCTACGACGCCGACGACGACTTCCCGGGCGCCCAGCCCGCTGCCGGTCGAGCGCTTCAAGGAGGCGCTCGACGACGCGGACGCGGTCCTGATCTCGACGCCGGAGTACAACTCGTCGATCCCGGGCGTGCTCAAGAACGCGCTCGACTGGGCGTCGCGGCCGCTGGCCGAGTCGCCCGTGCGGAACAAGCCGGTCGCCGTGCTCTCGTCGAGCACGGGGATGTTCGGCGGCGTCTGGGCCGCGGCGGAGACCCGCAAGGTGATCGGCGCGCTCGGCGCGCGCACGCTCGAGGACACCGTCGCCGTCCCGAAGGCGGACGAGCGGCTCGCGAACGGCGTCGACGCGACGCTGCTCGACGAGCTGCGGACTGTCGTCGACGCGCTGGCGGCGGCCGTCGAGGCCCGCGAAGCCTCGCTGGCGGCCTAGGAGGGTTTGGCGGAATGGCGCTCGTAGCCGGGGTGCGATGGTCGTTCCAGGCAAGGACGCAGGGACGCCGATAGCGAGCTATCGGCGCGACTGAGGACGCAGCATCGGGACGACCAGCGGCCGCGACAGCCGCTATTTCGCCAAACCCTCCTAGCGGAGGAAGCGCTCGACGGCGCCGACGGTGTCGTCGAGCGCGTCCCAGAGCACCGTGTGCCCGGCGGCGATCTGCTCGACCTGGAGCAGCTCGCCGAGCGCCGCCGCGTGGGCGTCGAGCAGGTGGTCGTAGGGGAGGTACGACGTCTCGCCGAGCGACGAGCAGCGTCGGGATCCGCACCCGCTCGAACGGCGGCGGCTCGCGCGTCATCTCGCCGTACGCGGCGACGACCGCGCTCTGGCAGTAGCGATAGCGGAAGCGGCCGTCGTCGTCCGGGAGCAGGTGGACGGCCAGCTCCCCCTCGACGAGCTCGCGCGGCGCCGTCGTCAGCACGCTCTCCTCGTAGCGGCGGTCGATCCCCTCCTCGAAGGAGACGTACGAGCGGTCGCGGCGCGCGTTCTCTGCGGCCGCGAGACCGACGTGCGGCGGCAGCAGGATCGCCGGATCGAGCAGGACGAGCCGCTCGACGCGATCCGGCGCGGCCGCCGCCGCCTCGTAGGCGATGCGGCCGCCGAACGAGTGGCCGAGCCAGGCGGACGGCCCGGGCGGCGCGACCTCGAGCACGTCGGCGACGTGCTGCTCGAGGTTCCAGGGCGGCTCCCAGGGCGAGCCGCCGTGGCCGCGCAGGTCGAGCGCGACGACGTGGAAGCGGTCGGACAGGCGCTCGGCGAGCTGCTCGAAGTGCCGCCCGTGGCTGGTGACGCCATGCAGGCAGACGAGCGCCGGCCGGCTCGCGTCGCCCCACTCGTAGCGCGCGAGGCTCAAGTCGTCGTGGTCGCCAGCGGCCCCGAGACGAGCTCGTCGCGGCGCGTGTCGCCGTCGTTGACGAGGCTCCAGACGACGACGCCGTTCTTGTCGATCAGGAACGTGCCGCGGACCGGCGCCCCGCGCGTCTCGTCGAAGACGCCGTACGCCTTCGCCGCCTCGCCGTGCGGCCAGAAGTCCGAGGCGAGCGTGTAGGTGAGGCCGAGCTTCTCCTTCCACGCCTGGCGGGCGGCGGAGGAGTCGCACGAGACGAGGATCACGTCCGTCTCGGCGCTCTCGAACGACGGCAGGTTCTCCTGCAGGTCGCGCGCCTCCTCCTCGCAGACCGGCGTGAACGCGAACGGGTGGAAGACGAGCAGGACGTTGCGGCGGCCGCGGAAGTCGGCGAGCCGCACGCGCTCCGTGCGGCTGACCTCGAGGTCGAAGTCCGGTGCCTCACTCCCCGTCTCGATCGCCATCGCCCGCCTCCTCCCCGTTGCCCGAAGGCCGATAGTACCGCCGTCCCTGCAACTCCTCCGGGAGGTAGTCGACCTCGAACCCGCGCGGATCGGTGTGCGGATCGATGTACCCGGCGCCGTGGCCGAGCTTCTTCGCGCCGGCGTAGTGCGCGTCGCGGAGCATCGCGGGCGGACGCAGGTTGCCGCCCTTTCGCACCTCCTCGCGCGCCGACCAGATCGCGTTCGCGCTCGCCTTCGACTTGGGCGCGTTCGCGAGGTAGATCGCCGCCTGCGAGAGGTTGAGCTGCGCCTCGGGGAGGCCGACGTGCTCGAGCGCGTGCGCAGCGGCGACCGCGACGAGCAGCGCCCGCGGGTCGGCGTTGCCGACGTCCTCGGAGGCGAAGATCATCATCCGGCGCGCGATGAAGCGCGCGTCCTCGCCGCCCTCGAGCATCGAGGCGAGGTAGTAGACGGCCGCGTCCGGGTCGGAGCCGCGCATCGACTTGATGAAGGCCGAGACGAAGTCGTA
This sequence comes from uncultured Gaiellaceae bacterium, assembly GCA_963738795.1. Taxonomy (GTDB): domain Bacteria; phylum Actinomycetota; class Thermoleophilia; order Gaiellales; family Gaiellaceae; genus Gaiellasilicea. Next base: position 230,152 of record CAVTXQ010000006.1, read on the forward strand.
GTGCTGGTCGGCGCCCTTGTCGTAGCGGAGCGGCCGCTTGCGCGCGGCGTCGTCGACGTGGCGCTCCTCGAGCGGCGCACCCTCGGCCTGCGCCGTCTCCCACGCGAGCTCGATCGTGGCGAGCGCGGTGCGCGCGTCGCCGCCGGCGCGCCGGGCGATCAACGCCACGATCTCCTCGGTCACGTCGGCCTCGATCGCAGCTGCTCCGCGCCGGATCACCTCGGCGAGCTCCTCCTCGGTGAGCGCCTCGAGCTCGACCACCTGGCAGCGGGAGAGCAGCGCCGAGTTGACCTCGAAGTACGGGTTCTCGGTCGTCGCCCCGATCAGCGTCAGCAGGCCCTCCTCGACCGCCGGCAGGAGCGCGTCCTGCTGCGCCTTGTTGAAGCGGTGGATCTCGTCGAGGAAGAGGATCGTCCGCTGGCCGTTGCCGCCGAGCCGGTCGCGCGCGCGCTGCATGACGCCGCGGACGTCGTCGACCCGGGCCGAGACGGCAGACAGCTCCTCGAACGCGGCGCCCGTCTCCGCCGCGACGATCCGCGCCAGCGTCGTCTTCCCCACGCCCGGCGGGCCGTAGAGGATCAGCGAGCGCAGCCGGTCCTCCTCGATCGCGCGGCGGAGCGCCGAGCCCTCGCCGAGCACGTGCTTCTGCCCGACCAGCTCGGCGAGCGAGCGCGGCCGGAGCCGCTGCGGCAGCGGCGCGGTCGCGGCGGACCGCTCCCGGGCCGCGTCGGCGAAGAGGTCGCTCATGCTCGTCAGTATGCTCCGGCCGTGGCGACGCACGAGGACTACTCGGAGCCGATCCTCGCCGGCGAGGGCGGCAGCGACTACGAGCGCTACCTGAACACGGACGCGCTGCTCGCGCTGCAGAAGACGGCCGACGAATGGGTGCACCGCGACGAGCTCCTCTTCCAGACCGTGCACCAGTCCTCGGAGCTGTGGCTCAAGCTCGCCTGGAACGACGTCGAGGCGGCGACGTCGCATCTGCTCGCTTCGGAGATCCCACCGGCGCTGCGGCTGCTGCGACGCTCGACGCTCTGCCTCACCTACGCGACGACGCAGCTCGACATGCTCGAGCAGATGTCGCCGTGGGAGTACCAGGAGATTCGCAAGGTGCTCGGCCACGGCAGCGGCTTCGACTCGCCCGGCTGGCGTGAGATCCGCCGGGTGACGCCGGCGGCGGGACAGGCGTTCCACGCGCTGCGCGAGCAGGCGGGGCTGTCGCTGACCGACGTCTACGTCAAGGGACGCGAGCACGAGGAGCTGTACCAGCTCGCCGAGGCGCTGATCGAGTGGGACGAGCGGATCAACTTCTGGCGGATCCGCCACTACAAGGTCGTCGCGCGGGTGATCGGCGACTCCGTCGTCGGCACGCAGGGGACGCCGGTCGAGGTGCTCGGCCGGCTGATCCACCACGTCTTCTTCCCGGAGCTCTGGCGCGTGCGCAACGAGCTGACGGCGCTGTCGCAAGAGCAGCAATGACGCTGCAGGAGGAAGCGGTCGAGCTGCTGCAGCGGCTGCTGCGGCTGAACACGGTCAACCCGCCCGGGAACGAGACGATCGCGGCGGAGCTGCTCCGCGACTACCTCGAGGCGAACGGCGTCGAGGTCGAGCTCTACGGCCGTGTCCCTGAGCGGATGAACCTGGTCGCGCGGCTCCGCGGCGGCGACGGCCCCTCGCTCTGCTTCCTCTCCCACACCGACACCGTCGTCGCGGCGCCGGACGAATGGTCGCGTGATCCCTGGTCGGGCGACCTCGCGGACGACCACGTCTGGGGCCGCGGCGCGCTCGACATGAAGAACCAGGTCGCGGCCAGCGCGGTCGCGATCGCCTCGCTCGCGCGCGAGGGCTTCGTCCCGCCCGGCGATCTCGTCTTCGTCGCGGCGGCCGACGAGGAGGTCGGCGAGAACTACGGCCTCCAGTGGCTCTGCGAGCACCATCCGGACGCGGTTCGCGTCGACTACGCGATCAACGAGGGCGGCGGCGAGCGGGTCGAGCTCGGCGGCCGCGCCTTCTACCTCTGCGCGGCCGCGGAGAAGATGAGCTCGCCGTTCCGGGTGACGGTGCACGGCCGCAGCGGCCACGCGTCGATGCCCGGGATCGCCGACAACGCGCTCGTCAAGGCGGCGCCGCTGATCGAGAAGCTGGCGGCCTACCGGCCCGAGCCGTCGATCGGGCCCGAGGTGGCGGGCTTCCTCGACGCCGTGCTGGGCGAGCAGCCGGCTCCCGGGGACGTGCTCGACCGGCTCGCCGCCGTCGACCAGCTCGCCGTCGACACGATCGAGCCGCTGCTCTCGTTCACGCTCTCGCCGACGATGATCGAGGCGTCGGAGCGGCGGAACGTGATCCCGGGGACGGTCGAGCTGACGGTCGACCGCCGGCTCCTGCCGGGGCAGCTTCCCGAGGACGTCGACCCGATCGTGCGCTCGATCCTCGGCGACGGCGGCCACATCGAGGTGGAGACGATCGAGCGCTTCGGCGGCACGCGCTCGCCGCTCGACACGCCGCTCTGGACGATGATCTCGGACTGGGTCGAGGCGACCGAGCCGGGCGCGAAGCTGGCGCCGCTCTGCTGCTCCGGCTTCACCGACTCGCACTGGCTGCGCGAGGCGTTCGGCACCGTCGCGTACGGGTTCTTCCCGATGCGGACGATGAGCCCGGAGCTGGCGGCGCGGCTGATCCACTCCGCCGACGAGCGGACGCACGTCGACGATCTCGGCCTCGGCGTCGAGTTCCTGCGCGCGGCGGCCCGCTCGCTGGGCTAGCCGTGCTCGAGCTCCATTCGCCGGAGGGGGCGTTCGAGCAGATCGAGGCGTATCTCCGCGAGCGCGGCTTCTTCGCGCCGGGCGGCGAGGAGCTCGAGGCGGCTCTCTTCCTCGGCTACGGGCTCTCGGAGCCGCTGCGGCGGACGAACGTCGCTTCGCCGCCCGAGCCCGCGCCGTTGCCCCTCGCGGCCGTGACCGTTGCGGACACGTGGGGTCCTGGCCCCGACACGTCCCACGCAGACGCTGTCCAGATCGGCCGGTGGGAGCGGAGCTGGGGCGATGCCGACTACGCCGAGGCGGTCGAGGCGGTGCGGGCTGCGATCGGGCGAGGCGACGTCTACCAGGTGAATCTCGTCCAGCATCTGAGCGCCGAGTTCGACGGCGGACCCGGCTGCGCTCGCAGACGCGCCTTGCCTCGTTCTCGCCGCGGCTGCTCGCAGGCGACGGCTGGGCGGTCGTCTCCGCCTCGCCCGAGCTCTTCCTCGCGCGCCGCGGGCGGCGGGTCTGGACGGCGCCGATCAAGGGCACGCGGCCGCTCGGCGAGCACGTCGAAGGGCGAGAAGGACGCCGCCGAGCACGTGATGATCGTCGACCTCGAGCGCAACGACCTCTCCCGCGTCTGCGAGCCCGGCTCGGTGCGCTGGCCGGAACTGATGGCAGAGCGCGAGCTCGCGGGCGTCACGCACCTCGTCTCGACGGGTCGAGGGCACGCTCCGCGCCGACGTCGGCCTCGCCGAGCTGCTCCACGCGACCTTCCCGGGCGGCTCGGTCACCGGAGCGCCGAAGATCGCCGCGCTCGACCTGATCGCCGCGCTCGAGCCGGTCGGCCGCGGCGCCTCGATGGGAGCGCTCGGCGTCGTCCGCGGCAACGGCGACCTCGACCTCGCGCTGACGATCCGCACGTTCGCGGTCGCCGAGGGCCGGATCCACCTCTGGGTCGGCGGCGGCATCGTCTGGGACTCGGAGCCCGAGGCCGAGATCGAGGAGTCGTGGACGAAGGCGCGCCCGCTGCTCGCCGCCATCGGCGCGCCGATCGAGGAGGCCGCACGCCGTTGAACGAGAGCGTGAGCCTGCTGGCCGTCGCCGTCTCGGGCCGCGGCGTCGTCGATCCGGCCGAGCCTGTGCTCCGAGCCGACGACGAGGCGTTGCTGCGCGGCCGCGCCGCCTTCGAGACGATCCGCGTCTACGGCGGCAGGCCGTTCAAGCTCGCGGAGCATCTCGCGCGGCTCGCCGGCTCGGCCGAGCGAATCGGCCTGCCCGACGTGAATCGGCTCGAGCTCGAGCAGCTGGCGCAGCAGGCACTCGACGCAGCCGCCGCGCCCGATGCCGTCCTGCGGCTCTACTGGACGCCGACGCCGGTCGCGCTCGCGCTCGTGAGCGGGCTCGGCGACCACTACGGCCCGCTGCGCGAGCGCGGCCAGCGGCTGATCTCGCTGCGAGGCGTCCGCGCCGACGAGCCGTGGCTCCTGCCCGGCGTCAAGTCGACGAGCTACGCGGTCAACATCGCCGCCGAGGCGGAGGCGAAACGGCAGGGCGCCGACGACGCCGTCTTCGTGGATGGCGAAGGGACGGTGCTCGAAGGGCCGACGACGAACATCTGGTGGCGCCGCGACCGGACGCTGCTGACGCCGTCGCTCGACCTCGGCATCCTCGCCGGCGTCACGCGTGCGACGGTCCTCGAGCTCGCAGGTGAGTCCGGCTACACCGTCCGAGAGGGACAGTTCGGGCTGACCGAGCTGCTCGCGGCCGACGAGGCGTTCACGTCCTCCTCCGTCCGCGAGGTGATGCCGGTGACCGAGCTGGACGGCGTGCCGATCGCACGTGGCCCCGCAGCCGACGAGCTTCAGGCCGCGCTCAGACGTGCTGCCGAGGGCTAGGCTTCCCGGATGAGCAGGAAGGTCCGCCTCGGCGGCATGGCGCTCTCGAACGGCGTGCTCGTCCACGGGCCGACGTCCTGGGCCTGCGCGATCCGGACGAACGACGGCGAGATCAAGGTCGCGTCGGCTCGCAAGCGAGTGCTGGCGGCCGGCATCCAGCAGCCGTTCCTGCGCGGCCCGCTGCGGCTGGCCGAGTCGTTCGCGGTGATCCCCGAGCTACGCCGGAAGCTGCCGCAGGCGCGGCTGCCGTTCGAGCGCCCGTCCGTGATCGCCGCGACGCTCGGAAGCGCCTTGACGGTGCAGGCGATTCGGCGCTCGCCGCGACTTGGCGACGCCGCGCGCGAGCTGCTCTCCGGGGCGCTCTCGCTGACGCCTGCGCTGCTGGCGCTCCGCGGCGGCGAGCTCGCCGCCTACCACGGCGCCGAGCACATTTCGATCGGCTCCTACGAGCACGGCGAGAAGCGCGCGAAGGAGCACGAGCGCTGCGGCTCGCACCTGATCGGCCCGCTGCTGGCCGCGTCGGCCGTCGGCAACGTGCTCGCGTCGCGCGCACCCGCTCACCTGCAAAGGCCGGCGCGGACGGCGAGCTCGCTGGCAGCGGTCGGCGTCGCCGTCGAGGTGTTCGCCTGGATGACGAAGCATCCACGCCACCCGCTCGCGAAGGCGCTCGCGAAGCCCGGGCACGAGCTGCAGCACCGTTACGCAACCGCGGAGCCCACGCCCGAGCAGCTCGAGGTCGCCGACGCGGCCCTCGCAGCCTGTCTGGAGCTGGAGCATGGCGACCGAGCAGCAAGCTAAGCCACAACGCCTCCCGCCGGGAATCTTCGACCTCCCGGTCGAGAAGATGCGGGAGGGCTACTACACCGACGCGTACTTCAACCACACGCGCGAGACACTGCTTCGAGACGGCCGCCATCCGCGCGTCGTGATGCAGGTCTTCCAGCGCAACCAGGCGATGCTGGGCGGCGTCGACGAGGCGATCGCAATCCTCAAGCTCTGCTCCGACGACTGGGACGCGCTCACCGTCCATGCCCTCCACGACGGCGACAGGGTCGAGCCGTGGGAGAGCGTGCTGACGATCGAAGGCGACTACACGCTCTTCGCCCATCTCGAGACGGTCTACCTCGGCGTGCTGACACGGCGGACGCTGATCACGACCAACACTGCGCGCGTCGTCGCGGCCGCGAACGGAAAGCCGATCATCTTCATGCCGGCGCGCCACGACCACCACCGCGTCCAGACCGGCGACGGCTACGCGGCCTACGTCGCGGGTGCGATGATCGGCGCCCCGATCGGCGTCACCTCGGACGCGCAGGCGTCCTGGTGGGGCGGCCGCGGCGTCGGCACCGTGCCCGCATGCGCTGATCGCCTCCTACGGCGGCAACACCGTGCTCGCCGCGACGAAGTTCGCCGAGTGGGCGAGCGAGGACATGAACATCGTCGTCCTCGTCGACTTCGAGAACGACTCGGTCGGGACGGCGCTGGAGGTTGCGCGGGCGCTCGGCCCGCGGCTCTGGGGCGTCCGGCTCGACACGTCCGGCCAACTCGTCGACCGTTCGCTCTGGACCGAGATGGGCGACTTCGACCCGCGTGGTGTCAACGAGCGGCTCGTGCGCAAGGTGCGGGACGCGCTGGATGCGGACGGCTTCGAGCGGGTGAAGATCGTCGCCTCGGGCGGCTTCACCGTCGACAAGATCGAGGCGTTCGAGCGGCGCGACGTTCCGGTCGACGCGTACGGGATCGGCTCGTCGCTGATCCGCGGCCAGAACGACTTCACCGCCGACATCGTCCTGACCGACGGCCGCCCGTCGGCGAAGGTCGGCCGCCGCTACCGCCCGAACCCGCGGCTCGAGCTCGTCACCTGACTTCTGCGCAAGATCAGCATCCGCGGAAGCGGATGCTCATCGCGCGAAAACCCCTAAAGGGGCCGCTTCGCGGCCCAAGAACGCGATACCGCTAGGGAACGAGGGCTTCGCCGACGACGCCGGGCCACTCGGCCATGGGCTCGTCCGAGCGGACGACGTGCGCGCCCGACTCGGCGAATCGGTGGAAGTGGGCGTCGGCCTCGTCGGTGTAATCGACCGAGCCGGGGATGACGACGGACGACGTGCAGTCCTCGAGCAGGTAGACCTTCTCCGCGAGCCCGCGCTCCTGCACGTTCGGGTCGGAGAGCAGGTCCTCGATCGTCCAGGCGACGCAGTGGCTCTTCGCCTCGCCGGCGATCACGACCGCGTCGTTCTGGAGCAGGCGCTCGATCAGCGGCTGGTTCCGCTTGCCGAGCGGCTCGCCTTCGAGATCGACCTCCACCTCCGGGCCGAGCATCGAGTAGTGCTCGGTGAGCGCGTTGGCGCCCTTCGGCTGGAAGTCGACCGGCGCATTGCGGACGACGGAGTGGAAGAAGACCGCCTCCTCGATTGCGGAGACGAGCGCGTAGCCGATCCCGCCCAGCATCGCGTGGAACGGCCAGATCGTCAGGTTGTACTTGCCGCCCTGCTCGAGCGTCTGCGTGTAGTAGCGCAGGTGCCGCTCGGCGTAGTCGGGGTCGAGGCCGAGCCCGGAAGCGGCGGCGGTGTCGATCTGCCAGCGGCCGGCCTCGACGTCGGCGGCGGTCACGAGCGTGAACGGCTCCGGATGGCGTCCCTCACCGTCGACCAGCAGCGTCCGGTGGAAGATCTGCAGCGCCTGGTGCGTGTCGAGCGTCGGCACGATCTGGGTCAGCGAGCCGAGATTGCGGTAGACGAACTCGCAGACGCGGCGCGAGTCGTCGAGCGCTCCCGTCCCCGAGCGGCCGGCGACGAAGAGCTCGAAGCCGGGCGAGCAGAACGTGTTCTGCATGTCGACGACGACGAGCGCGACCCGGAGCCGGTCGTCTGCTGCCGGGCCGATCGAGTGCTCCCGGCGCCAGCGCTCGGCGTCCTCGAAGCGCGCAGCGTAGTCGACCCGCCAGACCTCGCCGACGCGATCGGGGTTCCAGTGCGGAGGCAGGGCCAGCACGCCACTAGTCTAGGAACGTGCTCCCGCCGCTCGTCGAGAAGGCGCTCGCCCTGACCGAGCGGCTCGGGTTCGAGAAGTCGTGCCGCCCCGAGGTCGGCCGACTCCTCCACGTGCTCGCCGCATCGCGCGGCCACGACCGCGTCGCCGAGATCGGCACCGGCACGGGCGTCGGCGCGGCGTGGATCATCTCGGCGCTGCCGCCGCAGACGCCGTTCTTCACGACCGAGATCGACGAGGCCCGAGCGGCAGCCGCACGGGAGCTCTTCGCCGCCGACGAGAACGTCCACATGCTCGCGGGCGACTGGCGCGAGCTGCTGCCGCCCGAGGCGCCGTTCGACCTCCTGTTCTACGACGCAGCGAAGCAGCTGCGCCCGCACGAGGACGGCGCGTTGGTGGCGGGGCTGCTCGCACCGGGCGGGATCGCGGTGCTCGACGACCTGACGCCGGGCTTCGCCGGGCTCGATCCGGTGCGCGAGTTCTGGCTCCGCCATCCGGACCTGGCCGCGACGGAGGTCTTGACGACGCCTGAATCCGCAGCGATCCTGGCTGTCCGCCGATAGCCGCTACAGGCTTCGACATGTGCTGCCGATAGGAGCGGGGATGCCGGACGTGGGGGGATTCTTCGAGAATGTCGCGGACTACGCGCTGACGTGGCTGCCGCTGGTCTTCTTCGGCCTGATCATCTACCTGCTCTGGCGCACGCTGCAGTACATGCCGCGCGTGAAGCCGGCGAAGCTGGAGGCCAGCGCGAGCTCGTCCGTCTCGTGGACTGACGTCGCCGGCGTCGAGGAGGCGAAGGCCGAGCTGCAGGAGGTCGTCGACTTCCTCCGCCACCCGAAGCGGTTCCATCGCCTCGGAGCGCGCGTCCCGAAGGGAATCCTCCTCTACGGGCCTCCCGGCACCGGCAAGACGCTGCTCGCAAAGGCCGTCGCCAAGGAGTCGGGCGCCAAGTTCTACTCCCAGAGCGCGTCGGCGTTCGTCGAGATGTTCGCCGGCCTCGGCGCCTCCCGGATCCGCAAGCTCTTCGAAGAGGCGCGCAAGAACGCGCCCGCGATCGTCTTCATCGACGAGCTCGACGCCGTCGGCACCGCGCGCCAGGGCGGCGGCTTCCACCGCGAGCACGACCAGACGCTGAACCAGCTGCTCGTCGAGCTCGACGGCTTCGACGAGTCGGCGCAGGTGATCGTGATGGGCGCCTCCAACCGGCTCCAGGATCTCGACCCGGCCCTGCTGCGGCCGGGCCGCTTCGACCGCCAGGTGCTCGTCTCGCCGCCCGACTTGACCGGCCGCGAGGCGATACTCGTCGTCCACACGCGCGGGAAGCCGCTCGCCGCCGAGGTCGATCTCACCCAGATCGCACGGCAGACGTCCGGCCTGACGGGCGCCGACCTCGCCAACCTCTGCAACGAGGCCGCGATCTTCGCCGGCCGCCAGGAGCGGACGACGATCCTGATGGAGGACTTCGACGGCGCGATGGAGCGCGTGATCGCCGGCATGCAGCAGCGGCGCGTCGTCACCGAGAAGGAGAAGCGAATCCTCGCCTACCACGAGGCGGGCCACGCGCTGATCGCCTACATGATGGGCGACCTGCTCCCGATCCAGAAGGTGACGATCGTGGGCCGCGGCGATGCACTCGGCTACGCGTACTACCTGCCGATGGAGGAGCGCTACCTGCACACGAAGGAGGAGTTCGTCGACGTGATGAAGATCGCCCTCGGCGGTCGCGCCGCGGAGCAGGTCGTGTTCGGCCGCGTCACGAACGGCGCCTCGAACGACCTCGAGAAGGTGACCGAGATCGCCCGGGCGATGGTCTTCGAGTACGGCATGTCCGAGGCCTCGCCGTCGCGAACGATGCGCGCCGACAACTACGCGCTCTCCGAGGAGACAAAGCGGCTGCGCGACTCCGAGCAGGCGCGGCTGACCGACCACGCCTACGAGGAAGCGCAGCGGCTGCTGGTCAAGCACCGCGTCTCGCTCGACCGGCTCGCCGGCCAGCTGCTCGAGCGGGAGACCCTCACCCGCGAGGAGCTGCACGAGCTGCTCGGAACGATCGCGCCCGAGTCACGTGCGTCCGAGACGGTCGGCACCGTCCGCGCTCTCGAGAACTAAGCCGCTCGATAGCATCGCTGCCGTGCGGACCCGCGGCATCCATCACCTTGGCGTCGCCGTCCACGACCTCGACGAGGCCGTCGACACGTACACGCGGCTCTTCGGCGGCGAGGTCGAGCACCGGGCGCAGGTCTCGGACCAGGGCGTCGAGGCGGCGGCGCTGCTCGTCGGCGACGGACGGGTCGAGCTGCTCGCACCGCTCGGCGACGAGACACCGGTGGGCAAGTTCCTCGCCAAGCGCGGCCCCGGCATGCACCACATCGCCTACGAGGTCGACGACGTCCAGGCGGAGCTCGACCGGCTCTCCGCAGCGGGCGCCGAGCTGATCGACGCCGAGCCGCGGCAAGGCCTCTTCGGCCTCCAGGTCGCTTTCGTTCATCCCGACGCCGTCCACGGCGTCCTCACAGAGGTGGTGTCCAGTGGCTGAACCCGATTCCGTGCGCGTCGAGCTGTGCTTCGACGGCGGTCAGATCATGGGCGCAACCGTGACCATCGCGGGAGCAGACGAGCTCGAGCGCGCGCTCGCGACCGACCAGGGCGGGGCGATGATGCTGGACGCGAGCGACGGCCGCTACACGGTCGTGCTCGGCCGCGTCGTCTACATGAAGCGGTACGCGCGCGAGTCACGCGTGGGTTTCGGCATCTGAGGGCACCTTTTCCGTGGTGACCGAGACACAGCAGAAGGGCCCGCCCGCGGCCGAGATCCGCAAGCTCGTCGAGCGGGGCCAGCAGGGCGACCGCAGCGCGCTCGAGGAGCTGTACCTGATCCATTTCGACCGGATCTACAGCTATCTGCACATGACCGTCGGCAACCGCCACGACGCCGAGGATCTGACGACGCAGACCTTCATGCGGATGCTCGAGTCGATCGGCAAGTTCCGCTTCCAGTCGGCCCCGTTCTCCGCGTGGCTTTTCCGGATCGCGCACAACCTTTCGATGGATCACTTCCGCTCGAACCGCCGCTGGCAGCCGGAGGAGGAAGTGCCGGAGCCGCACGGCTCCGAGGAGCGCTCGGCGGAGGACGAGGCGTTCCAGTCGATCGGCCGCCAGTCGATGCTCGAGCTGATCGACTCGCTCTCGGAGGAGCAGCAGCAGGTGCTGACGCTGAAGTTCGTCTTCGGCTTCTCGAACGCCGAGGCGGCGACGATCCTCGACAAGACCGAAGGCGCGGTCAAGTCGCTGCAGCACCGCGCGCTCGTCTCGCTGCAAAAGCAGATCGCCGGCACCTAGATGGCGCTCGAGGTCGGGATCGTCGGGCTGCCCGGCTCCGGGAAGACGACGTTGTTCACCGCGCTGACGAAGGCGGCCGGCGCCGGGTTCGGCAAGGAGAACGTCGGCATGGCGTCGATCGCGGACGATCGGCTCGAGCAGCTCGCTGCGCTCGTCGGCGCTCGGAAGATCACGCCGGCGACGATCCGCGTCGTCGACGTCCCCGGCACCGGCCCGGCGCTGCTCGGCGGCCTGCGCCAGGTGGACGCCATCCTCGCGGTCGCGGACGGCTTCTCGGCGGCGGCCGATCCGAAGGCCGATCTCGAGACGCTCGAGCTGGAGCTGCTCGTCGCCGACCGCGACCACGTCGAGCGGCGGCTGGAGCGGGTCGAGAAGCAGGCGAAGTCCGGCGACGCGGCGCTGCGCAAGGAGGTCGGGGAGCTGCAGGCGCTGCTCGCGCACCTCGACACGGGACAGACGCTGCGGGACTTCCCAGGCGAGCTGCCGGCCGAGCTGGAGCCGTTGACGACGAAGCCGCTGCTGGCGGTCGAGAACGGGCCGGGCGGAATCGACCTGCAGCTCGAAGCCGAGCTGGCGGAGATGTCCGAGGCGGAAGCGGCGGAGTATCGCGAGGGGCCGTCGGCGCTCGACGAGGTCGTACGGCGCCTTCGGGACGCGCTCGACCTGATCACGTTCTTCACGGCCGGCGAGAAGGAGACGCGGGCCTGGACGCTCCGGCGCGGACAGAACGCGCTCGAGGCGGCCGCGTCGATCCACTCCGACATCGCACGCGGCTTCATCCGCTGCGAGACGATCTCGACGGCGGACTTGCTCGCCGCCGGCTCACATGCGGAGGCGGCGAAGCGCGGGACGCAGCGGCTGGAGGGCAAGACGTACGAGGTTCAGGACGGCGATGTCCTGAACATCAGGTTCAACGTCTAGCGGAGGCGGTCGGCGAGGTAGCGGAGCCCGATCGGGTAGCGGTACTCGATCGCGAGGTGCGTCGCGTCGAAGAGCTCGACGTGGAGGTCGGCGACGCCGAGCTCGGTCAGCTCGCGGCTCGAGCCAGTCGGCAGTGAGGTCGAGATACCACTCGTCGCGCGCGCCGACGTCGACGTAGATCGCGCGCATGCCCGCGGAGAGCGTCGGCGTGGCGCGGGAGGAGGCGCGGGTAGTCGTGGTCGAGCCAGCGCTCCCAGAGCTCCGGGATCACCTCTGCGGTGGCGACGTCGTACGGGAGGCGGACGGTGCCGTCCTCGTCGGCGGAGTAGGCGGCGGCGAAGCCGTACTGGAGGAGGACGTGCAGGTCGTCCGCGTGCGCGAGCGGCGCGGGGCTCGTGCGCAGCTCGTGGAGGAAGCGGTCGACGTCGCCGTCGTATGCGTCGCGGAGCCTGCGCGCGGCGACGCGGAAGAACGGCCGGATGCTCACCTCGAAGAGCCCGCCGCCCGCATGACTTGCGAAGACCCTGGAAGAGGTCGGGGCGGAGCATCGCGGTGACCGCGGCCCCCTGGCCGCCGCTCGACTTGCCCGGCGACGCCCGGAGGCCGTTCGAGTCGTAGCGGCCGTCGACGAACGGGACGATCTCGTCGCAGATGTAGGTGTGGTAGCGGCCGCTGCCGTTCGAGTCGACGTACTGCGAGCCGCCGACGGACGTCCACGCGTCGACGAAGACGACGCGCGCGTCGACGTCGGCGTCGTCGAGCAGCTCGAGGAAAGTCGGCCGGAACGCGGCGCGGTTCCGCCACATGTCGAGCTGCCCGGTGAAGCCCTGGAGGACGTAGACGATCGGGCCCGCCCGCGTAGCACGGCGGCGTGTAGACCCAGAGCGGCCGCTCGTGCGGGTCGCCGAGCGGGTTGCCGCGCAGGGCGTCACTCACGATCACGTGCTCGTCGAGCTGCCCGCGCAGTGTTGTCGTCCCTGGCCCTCTCACTCGACCATCGTGCCGCGAACCTCGGTCGCGAGGCGCCCGATCTCTTCGGCGGGCGTCGGCGGACGCTGCAGCTTCCACGCATAGATCGGGTCGTTGACGAGATGCCGCTTGCGCGCGCCGTGCAAGCTGAGCCCGAGATCGGCGCCCAGTTCCGACCAGTGGGACCCACGCCGGCGACCTTCGACGACAAGCGCAGCTTCGAGCCTGTCCAACACCTCCCGCACCGCGACGATCTCTCGGAGTCCGGTTCTCACCACGTCGTTGGGCCCATGCCGGGCGAACATGAGGTCATCGTCCCCGCTCAGCCATCAACGCGAAAGTGTCCGTTTCAGGCCGTCGTGCCGCGAGTACCTCGTCTCTGACTCGTCTCTGACACGCGTTTCCCGGGTCACGCGTGTCTGACACAGTGCCTGGCACGGGTGTCGTGGGTTACGCGTGTCTGACACGGGTGCGTTGCGTCATCCGGCTGTGATCATCGCAGCGCCTGCGAGCGCGCCGACCACACCGAGCCGCTGCGTCGGGGCGACGCGCTCGTGCAGGACGATCGCGGCGAGCGCGACGGTGACGACCGGGTAGAGCGCCGAGAGGACGGAAACGATGCTGAGATAGCCCTCCGTCGTGGCGAGCGAGAAGAGCATATTCGCGCCGACGTCGCAGAGCCCGATCACGATGAGCGCCGGGAGGAACGAGCGCCCAGGCCGGAGCGACGCGCCGACGGCGACCGCGACGACGAAGGCGACCGCAAGCGAGACGCCGCGCGCCGTCGCAACAGCGAACGGCACGCTCGCGTCCGCCGCGCGGTCGGCGAAGACGAAGTAAAAACCAAAGCCGAGCGCCGCCACGAGTGCGAGCCCGATGCCGGCGGCCCGACCGCCGCCGCGCTCCGCGGGCTCCCGCGAGGCGACGGCAACGCCGACGAGCGCGAGCACGATCCCCGCCACCTGGAGCGCACCCGGGCGCTCGCCGGATGCGATTCCGACCGCGAAGGGAATCACGGCGGAGACGGCAGAGACGGGCGCGACGATGCCCATCGCGCCGACGGCCATGCCGCGATAGAGCGCGCCGATCCCGAGGCAGCCGCAGATGCCGGCGGCCGCCGCCCAGGCTGACGCCGTCCAGCCCGGGAAGCCGTCGTTCGAGAGCAGGACCCACGTCAGCGCCGCCGCGAGCCCGAACACTTGCTGGACGACGAGCACGGTCAAGACGTGAAGCCGGCGCGACGTCAGTCCGCCGAGAAAGTCCCCGACGCCCCACGAGACGCTCGCGGCCAGTGCCAGCGCGATTGCGAGCACTACTCGACGGGACGAGTCGCCGCGACGGCGTCGAGCTGATTCGCGTGGTAGAGAACAGCCGCCTCGGCGGTGCGCGCCGCGTTGCGGTCGTGATGGGACGCGACCGCATGCAGGAGCTCGGCTCGCACCGCCGCGTCAAGCCCGCCTGCCCGCTCCTCGATCAGCCGCAGGCCGAGATGAACGTGACCGAGCAGGCGGCCCTCGTCGGTGGGCCGGAACGCAGGGCCGCGCCCGAGCTCGCGCACACGCCCCACGTCGTGCAGGAGCGCTGCCGCGAGCACGAGATCCGTGCGGAGCCGCGGATGCAGCTGCGCCGTCTCGCGCACGAGCGTGGCGACGCCGACCGTGTGCTGGAGGAGGCCGCCCGCATACGAATGGTGCGTCTCCGCGGCCGGCAGCTCGCGCAGCGCCTGCCGCACCGCCGGGTCGGCGAGGAACCCACCGACGACGCTTGCCAGCCCCGGGTGAGCGATCTCGCTCGCCAGAAACTCGAGAAAGCCGTCGAGCTCGTCCGCGTCCCGCCGCAGCCGCGGCGCCAGCCCCGCCGGATCGGCATCCGCTGCCTCGACCGAGCGGATCTCGAGCTGCAGCCGGTCGTCGAACCGCTCGACGCGCCCGAGTACGCGAACCGCATCGCCCTCTGCGAAGCGGCCGTCGAGCAGCTCGACGTCGTTCCAGATCCGACCCTCGATCCGGCCGGTCGGGTCGACCAGCTCGAGCGCGAGGTACGGCGCGCCCTTGCGCGTCGTCCGGCGCTGCTTGCGCGCGACCGCGTAGACGCCTTCGACGGTGCGGTCGGGTGCGAGCTCGGCGATCGTGCTCATGCGCTGAGTCTAGGGCGCGGGCCTGTTGGTACGTTGCCCGCCATGGCCGTGGTCAAGCCCTTCCGCGCGCTGCGCTACGACCAGTCCGTGGCCGGCCCGCTCGAGACGCTCGTGGCGCCGCCCTACGACGTCATCGACGAGGAGCAGCGCGAGGAGCTGCGCGCCCGCAGCCCGCACAACGTCGTCCGGCTCACGCTACCCGACTCTGAAGAGGAGGCAGCCCGCACACTCGACGGCTGGCGCACGCAGGGCATCCTCGTCGAGGAGCCGCCCGCGGTCTGGGCGCTCGAGCAGGACTACGTCGGCCCCGACGGCGTCGCCCGTACTCGCTTCGGGATCGTCGCGTCGCTGAAGGTCGAGCCGTACGAGACGGGGACGGTGCTGCCGCACGAGCGCACCCACGCGGGCCCGAAGGAAGGCCGCCTCCGCCTGCTCCGCGCGACGCGCGTCCAGCTCGAGCCGATCTTCCTCCTCTACGACGGGCCCGCGCCGGCGACGCGGCCGGATCGCGAGCCCGACCTCGAGGTCGAGGGCGCGAAGCTCTGGCGGCTCGACGATCCGACGCTCGTCCGACACTTCGACGACAAGCAGCTGCTGATCGCGGACGGCCATCACCGCTACGAGACCGCACTCGCCTTCGCGGCGGAAGAAGGGACGCCGGCGAGTGCGCAGATGCTCGTCGTGCTCGTCTCGACGGAGGATCCCGGGCTCGAGATCTTCCCCACACACCGCCTGTTCTCGGAGCCGCGGCACCTGGAGGGCAACGGCGCAGGCGGCGCCGAGGTGACCGAGCTCACGCGCGAGGGCTCGCGCGTCGTCCACGGCCCCGACGGCATGCTCGACGTCCAGCTCGTCGACACGCTCGGCCACGACGGGATCTCCTATACGGCCGACGCGGCCGAGGCCGAGCGACGCGTTCGCGACGGTGAGGCGGCGGTCGCGTACCTGCTCCGACCGACGCGGATCGAGGACGTCTTCGCCCACGCGCGCCGTGGCGAGGTGCTGCCGCAGAAGACGACGTACTTCTTCCCGAAGCTGATCTCCGGACTTCTCTTCCAGCCGCTGTGAAGCCCTGGCTCGACGTCTGCCGCGACGCGGTCGGCGACATCAAGGCGGTGCTGGCCGAGCTGCCGACCCGTGTCGAGCGCGAGCCCGTGCTCCAGCAGGGCGAGGGCGGCGACGACACGACCGCGATCGACGCGGCGGCCGAGACGGCGGTCGTGCACCGGCTGGAGCAGCTCGACGAGCACTTCACGCTGGTCTCCGAAGAGCTCGGCGAGCGCGTCTTCGGCTCCGGGAAGCCCTGGCGGGTCGTCTGCGACCCGATCGACGGCTCGCTGAACGCCAAGCGCGATATCCCCTTCTTCTCGCTTTCGCTCGCGGTCGCCGACGGCGACACGATGGCCGACGTCGTCTTCGGCTACGTCTACGACTTCGGCTCGGGCGAGGAGTGGACCGCCGAGCGCGGCGGCGGCGCCTATCTCAACGGCGACCGGCTCGGCGCGGTCCGGCCGAAGGACGAGATCGAGATCCTCTCGTTCGAGGCGACGACGACCGCCGAGGTCGCCGAGCGCGCCGCCGCGATGGTCGGGAGCGCCTACCGGCTCCGGATCATGGGCTCGCTCGCGCTCTCGCTCTGCCACCTTGCAGCAGGCAGGGTCGACGCAGTTTGCTCGCTCAAACCTGCCCGCTCGGTCGACATCGCCGCGGGGCAGTTGCTCGTGCGCGAGTGCGGTCTCGAGATCGACCTGTTCGAGGACCCGCCCTTCGCCGCTGCGCCGCTCGACCTGATCGGACGGTCGCGTGTCGTCGCCGCCGGCACGGAGGCGCTCTGCCGTACCCTGGAGGCCGCGCTGACCGCGTAATCGCGCAGGGGCTGCGGCGCTGAGTCCGAACTCGATAAGGCCGTGACTACACTGCGACTGACCCGAGCCACCGTCCCTCCGCTTCCGGTGGACGACCGCCCACATCACACCGCACCCGACGACCGCGCCGCGACGATTCTCGTCTGTGACGACGACCCGAGCCTGCGTGAGCTCGTCCGGGCCGTGCTCGGTCCCCGCTATCGCTTCGTCGAGGCCGCCGACGGGATCGAGGCGCTCGCACTCGCCCGGGAGGAACGGCCGGAGCTGATCGTGCTCGACGTGATGCTGCCGGGCCTCTCCGGAATCGAGGTGCTCGAGGAGCTGCGCACCGACGACGAGCTGAAGGGGATCAACGTCGTCGTGATCACCGCCTGGAGCCATGCCGAGCTCGACGCGCAGGTCGCGGGCGCGGACCGCTTCGTCTCGAAGCCCTTCGATCCGGACGAGCTCAGCACCGCCGTCGAGGAGCTGCTCGCATGACGCTCGCGCGCCGGATGTGGCTCGCGAGCGCGGCCCTCGCTCTGCTCGTGGGCGCGGCCTTCACGGCGCTGATCCTCGCCGTCTCCGCGCAGCGCGAGGCGACCGACCGCGAGGCGCGGTCGAAGGACGTCACGGCGGCCTCGCTCCAGCTGGAGCGGCTCGTGTCGGACATCGAGTCGAGCTTCCTCAGCTTCACGGTCACCGCCAACGAGCCGTCGCTCGACGGCTACCGCGAAGCGGGCAGGAAACTGCCCGAGCAGCTGCGCAACCTGGAGCTGCTCGTACAGAACGACCGGCTCCAGAGCGCGCGTGCGCGGGAGATCGAGAACCAGGTGCGCGAATACGTCTACTTCTTCGTCGATGCCTTGATCCCGATCCTCCGCGAAGAACCGGGGATCACCCGGGACGACTCCACCGTCGCCCAGAACAACAACGCCTACACGGACGTGATCGACCGCCTGTTCGTCGCCTTCCGCGGCGCCGAGAACAAGCTCGCCGCACAGGCGGCGGCCGATGCCGACGAGCGCACCGACCTCGCCGTCCTCGTCGGCGCCGTCGCGGTCGGCGCCTCGATGGCCCTGATCGCCCTGTTCGGCATCGTGCTCGCGCGCTCGATCGGCGGACCGGTGCGCGCGGTCGCCGACGGCGCCGACCGGATCGCCGGCGGCGAGCTCTCGTACCGGCTCCCCGAGCAGGGCCCCGGCGAGGTCGGAGAGCTGACGCGTGCGTTCAACGAGATGGCGGAGCGGCTGGAGGTCAGCCACGACGAGCTCGAGCAGCAGAACGAGGAGCTGCGCCAGAGCGAGCGCGGGAAGACGGAGCTCGTCAGCATCGTCTCGCACGAGTTGCGGACGCCGCTCGCGAGCGTGCTCGGGTTCACGGCGCTCCTGCTGAAGCGCGAGTTCGACACACCGACGCGGCGTCACTACCTCGGAATCGTCGACGCGCAGGCGCGCAGGCTGGCCGCGCTGCTCGAGGACTTCCTCGAGGTGCAGCGGATCGAGCACGAGGGCGTCGACCTGACGTCCGAGCGGGTCGACCTGGCCACGCTGCTGGACGAGCAGGCGCAGCTGTACGCAGCGCAGAGCCCGAAGCACCGCCTTGCGGTCGAGCTCGCCGAGCGGCCACTGAACGTGCGCGGCGATCCAGGCCGACTGGCCCAGGTTGTCGGTAACCTGCTCTCGAACGCGATCAAGTACTCGCCCGACGGCGGTACCGTCCAGCTCGTCGCAGCCCGCAGCGGCACCGGCGTCCGGATAGCCGTGCACGACGAGGGCCTCGGGATCCCCGAGGAACAGCAGAGCCGCATCTTCACCAAGTTTTTCCGGGGCGACGCAGGCGCCACCGGCATCACCGGCACGGGTCTCGGCCTCGCGGTCTCGCGCGAGATCGTCGAGGCCCACGGCGGAGTCATCGGCTTCGACAGCGACCCGGGCGAAGGCTCGACCTTCTGGCTCGAGCTGCCGGGGACGAACGGAGAACCCAGATCGACAAACACGAAGGAGGAGGCATGAACAGGAGAGTCGGCTGGGTGCTGGCGGGTGTGATCGTCGGCATCCTCGCCGTCGGCCCGTTGGAGAGCCGCTCGGAGGCAGGCACCGGACCGGCGACGATCAGGATCACCGACCGCCAACAGGCGATGACGCGGGTCGACCTCGGCCCGAAGGGCAAGTCGCCGGGTGACATGGAGGTTTCGAGCAGCCGCGTCTTCCAGCGGGGGACGGGAACGACGATCGGGCGCAGCGAGCTCGTGTGCACCTTCGTCGACAGCGGGCGCTCGCGCGGTTGCCGCGGGACGTACACGCTGCCGAAGGGGAAGCTCGTCGTCGGCGGGTCGCTCCTCTACCGGCAGTTCTACGACCTCGCGGTCGTGGGCGGCACCGGTCTCTACGACAATGCCCGTGGATCGGTGACGGTGACCAGGACGCACCGCAATCCGCCCCGCCACCTGATCGTCTTCCGGCTCGTCGGGTAGGAGGAGCGCGCCGCTACGCTCCTCCTATGACCGTTGACCGCGACGAGGTGCTGCGCGCGCTCGAGCGCGTGATCGACCCCGAGCTGCGCAAGCCCGTGACCGAGCTCGACATGGTCCGCTCGGTCGAGATCGAAGGGAGCGATGTCGCCGTCACGATCGCGCTCACGGTCGCCGGCTGCCCGCTGCGGAACTCGTTCCAGGATCAGGTCGCCGAGCACGTCGGCGGCTTGCCCGGTGTACGGCGCGTCGAGCTGCGGTTCGACGTGATGAGCCCGGACGAGAAGGCGGCGCTGACGACGAAGCTTCGCGGCGGCCGGCCCGAGAAGTCGATCTCGCTCGACCCGGCCACGCGCGTGATCGCAGTCGCGAGCGGCAAGGGCGGCGTCGGCAAGTCGTCGCTGACGGTCAACCTCGCGGCGGCGCTCGACGGCTTCGGCCAGCAGGTCGGGGTCATCGACGCGGACGTCTACGGCCATTCGATCCCGCACATGCTCGGCATCCACCAGCGGCCGATCGTGGTCGACAAGATGATCGTCCCGCCCGTTCGCGGCAGCCTGAAGCTGATCTCGATCGGCAACTTCCTCGACGAGAACGCGCCCGTGATGTGGCGCGGGCCGATGCTGCACCGCGCCCTCGAGCAGTTTCTCTCCGACGTCCACTGGGGCGAGCTGGACACGGTCGTGATCGACATGCCGCCCGGAACCGGCGACATGGCGATCTCGCTCGGCCAGCTGCTCCCGCGCGCCGAGGTGCTCGTCGTGACGACGCCGCAGCCGCTCGCCCAGGACGTGGCGGCGCGCGCGGCGATGATGGCCCAGAAGACCGGCCAGAAGCTGCTCGGCGTGGTCGAGAACATGAGCGGCGACGCGTTCGGCGAGGGTGGCGGCGCCAGGCTCGCCGACGAGCTCGACGTGCCGCTCCTCGGAACGATCCCGCTCGACCGGGCGCTGCGGGAGGCCGGGGACGCCGGAATCCCCGTCGTCGAGGCCGCTCCCGACGCCGAGTCGTCCCGGGCGATCCTGGCGCTGGCCGAGACCGTGGCTGCGACGCGGCAGGCGGCGATCCGCAAGCCGCTGACGCTCCTCTCCTAGAACGAAAGAGGGCGCCCGAAGGCGCCCTCTTGCCGTCTCTCTCCAGAGATCCGTTAGCGCTTGCGCACCTTCGTGAGTACCCACGCGCCGGAGACCTGGCTGCAGGTCATCTCGACCTGGTCGCCGAGCTTGACGCGGTCGACGTCGTCGTCGTCCTTGACCGCACAGGCCTGTGAAGCCGAGCCGTCCTTCGGCTTGACCGAGATCGAGGTCGCGCTGAGCGCGTCGATCTGGCCGCGGACGAAGAGGTGCACGCTCGGACGCGGCGTCTTCTCCTGCTTGCAGCGAAGGCCCTTGACGATCAGGGCGGCGTTCGCACCTGTGCCGCTGCCGATCGCGCCGTCGGTCAGGCCGCCCGTCTTCGAGAACGAGCCCGAGAGGCTGCCGAAGAGCGAGCCGTCGCCGCGACCCGCGTTGCCGCGAACCCAGGCGTCGAGCTTGCCGTCGGTGTTGACGCCGGAGACCCACGCGTGCGTCCGGCCGTCGCTGGCGCCGATCGTCAGCCGGCCGTCGACCCAGCCGAGCTTCTTGGTCGCGTTGTAGACGCTCCGGAGGTGGAGCACGGCGGCGCCGTTGAGGTCGGTCGTCGCGCTCGTCGCCGTCCCCGACCAGCGGCCGGTCGTGACCTCGAACGTCTGGCCGTCGCACGTGTGCGTCCGCGTCTGGACGTTCGACGGCGTCGTCGCCGAGAGCGTCGCGCTTGCGGCCGCGACGTCGGATGCCTTCAGATGCGCGACCGCCGCAGTGGTCGCGACGAGGGCGCCGAGCACAGCTGTGATCAGTACGAATCGCTTCATTCCGTGTCGTCTCCTTTTCGGGATCTCACAGATCTAGACGCTCGAACTCTGAGGTCTCCAGCGCAGGAGCCGGTAAGGGATTCGTGAGGATTTCGTGAGGGCTCTGCTTCCGTACACTCGATTCATGCAGGCTGCTGCCTTTTTCGACCTCGACCGGACGCTGCTGCGGCGCTCCAGCGCGCTCGCGCTCGCCGGGGCGTTCCGCGAGCACGGCGTCATCGGCCGCGGGCAGCTGGCGAAGGCCGCGGCCTGGCAGCTCTTCTTCGCGGCGCGTGGAGCGAGCGCGGAAACGGTGCGGAAGGCGGCCGAGGACGGCCTGATGATCCTGAAAGGCTTCGCGGTCGACGACCTGCGCAGCCTCGTCGCCGGCGCGATGGAGCCGGTGCTGAAGCCGCTCGTCTACCGGGAGGCGCTGGCGCTCGCCGAGGAGCACCGCGACCGCGGCGAGCCGACCTACGTCGTCTCGGCGACGCTGCAGGAGATCGTCGAGGAGCTGGCGCGGGAGCTCGGCTTCGACGGCGCGATCGGCTCGACGTGCGAGATCGTGGACGGCGTGTACACCGGTCGCTCGCTGCGGGCTGCGCACGGCGAGGGGAAGGCGGCTGCCCTCCGCGAGCTCGCTGCCGAGCACGGCTACGACCTCGTCGCTTCGACCGCGTACTCGGACAGCCACACCGACCTGCCGTTCCTCGAGGCGGTCGGCAAGCCGATGGTGGTCAACCCCGACCGGCAGCTGCGCGAGCTCGCGCTCGACCGCGGCTGGCCGATCCTCCGCTTCGACGAGCCCGCGTTCCCGTCCAGGCGTGGGTACGCGCTCCACCCGACCGCGCTGCTCGGGATCCCGCTCGTGCTCGGCGCCGGCGCGGCCGTCTGGGCAGCCCGTCGGCGTGCGGCAGCCTGAAGAACGGATCGCGGCGCTCGGGTTCTCCGACGCCGACACCGCGACGCTCGCCGCCCACTTTCTCGACGCAGAGTCGCGCGGGAAGCTCGGGCACGGTCTCTCCCGGATCGACTGGCTCGAGACGCTGCCCGACCTCCGGCCGGATGCCGAGCCGCGGCGCGTCCACACCGAGCCCGGCTACGAGCGCTGGGACGGCAACGGTGCGCTCGGCTACCTGACGCTGGCGGCAATCGTGGAGGCGCAGCTCGCGGCGCCGCCCGAGCACGCGCGCGTCGTCGTCGCCTCGAACTGCTTTCCGACCGGGATGCTCGGCTGGTACGTCCGCCGGCTCGCCGAGGACGGGCTCGTCGCCGCGCTGACAGCGACCTCACCGGCGCGGCTGGCGCACCCCGACGGGGGCGAGCCGCTGGCGGGCACGAATCCACTCGCGATCGCGGTCCCGAGCTCCGACGGCGCGCCGCTGGTCGCCGACGTCTCGATGGGCGCCGTCACCTACGGCGACGTGCTGCGCGGGGCCGCGACCCCGGAAGAGCTCGTCCCGTTCGGCGGCGAGCAGGCGCACAAGGGCTTCGCGCTCGCGCTCGGGCTCGAGCTCCTCGTCGGCGCGCTCGCGGGCGAGGGCTTCGGCGCGGTGCTCGTGGTCGCGCGGCCGGAGGCCGACCCGGTTCCCGCTCTGCGAGCGCGCGCTGCGGGGTTACGACTCCCCGGCGACGCGTAGCGGCGCCAAGTCCTCGTCCTCGTCGGCCCAGCGCTTCAGCTCCGGGTCACCCGCGAGCGCACGATCGAGGAAGTCGCGCGCCTCGTCGAGTCGGCCGGCGCGAGAGAGGATGCAGGCGCGGTGGTAGAGCAGCGGCGGGTGGTCGGGCTTCTGCGCGAGACCGTCGTCGAGCTCGGCGAGGGCGCCGTCGAAGTCGCCGGCGTCGGCCTTCGGATAGGCGGCGAAGAAGTACTCCCAGGCGGAGATGTCGTGCTGGCCGGGCTTGCCGCCGATCGCGAGCACGGTCGTCCCCGGCTCCTCGGCACGGGCGAAGCGCTTCACCTTCGGGTCACTGAGGAAGACCGCCGATCCGGCCGGCACCTCGACCTCGTTACCGTCGAGCACGAAGGTCGCACGACCGGAGACGACGACGTACATCTCCTCGTGCCCGAGCCGCTCCTCGCTGTGCTCCTCGACGACGTCCTGGCCGGCCTCGGTCGCCGTGTACGCGTTGATTCCGAACGCCGTGATCCCGAAGTGCTTCCGCAGCGGCGTCCAGCGCAGCGACCCAGGCCCCGGCAGTGACTCCAGGCCGTTCAAGCTCGCCACCTCGTATCCGCTCACGCTTTCCTCCTCAGCTCGCTCAAA
The DNA here is from genome assembly GCA_963738795.1 of uncultured Gaiellaceae bacterium. Lineage (GTDB taxonomy): Bacteria > Actinomycetota > Thermoleophilia > Gaiellales > Gaiellaceae > Gaiellasilicea. The sequence goes on from CAVTXQ010000006.1 coordinate 253,605, forward strand.
ACGACCGGGTCGATCTCGGCGTCGCCGTCGACGCGTTCCTCGAGGTTCGCCGCCCCGGCCCAGTCTTCCAGACGCTCGTAGCCGAGCCGCCCGAGATGGCCGTCGATCTCGGCGCGGAGCTCGTCGTCGACCGGCAGCCACTCGTCGCGCGGCGTCGAGCCGAACAGCTGCTGGTGCAGGCCGTAGAGGCGGCGCAACTCCTCGATCGGCGCCTCGTGGTCGTCGATACGCAGGTCGACGAGGCTGTCGGAGAGGCCGGCGTAGCCACCGTCGCGCTCGACGACGATCAGCGCCGCCGATTGCTGGCCGCGCTTGTCGCCGCCCGCCGCCTGCGCCGCCGCGAGCGCCTCGATCAGCCGGTCGGCGAGCGGGCCGCTCGACGACTCGAACGACTCCGCGAGCGCATCGACGGTGTCGCCGGAGACGAGGATGTTCCCCTGCGCGGCGTAGCCGGGCCCGGTCCTGCCACCGGCCCAGTCGTGGCAAGCCGAGCCGGTGAACGTGGCGCCGTGGCCCTGCGCGTCGACGACGCCGAGCTGGCGCTCGTCGCGCCCGTCGTCGGCCTCGGTCAGCCGTTTGACGACCTCCTCGGCCGAGAGCCCCTGCCGCAGCAGCGCGAGCCCGTCCGGCCCGTAGCGCGGGTTCGCGTACGACTGCGTCGCGACGGCACCGGCCTGCGGCTCCGCCCACGGCACCACCGAGCCGACGGCGAGGAACTTCGACTGCGTCGCCACTCCCCACTGGCCCCGCTCGAGGTCGCAGGCGACCAGCGAGTACGTGGAGACGGGTCTAGCCATAGGTCAGGGACGTCAGGTCGAGCGCGAGCAGATCCTCGGTCGGGACGAGCACGCTCGCGACCTCCGGCCGCGCCAGCGCCGCCTTCACGGCCTCAGCGGTCGCGGCCCGCACGATGACCGGCGTTCCCTGCGCATGCGCCTCCTGGAGCCGGGCGAGATCGGTGACGTCGTCGAGCACGAGCGCGCCCTCGAGCTCGAGCGAGCCCTCGAGCGCGAGCTCGGGGACCTGCCGGCCGGTCGCGCCGAACCAGCGCTCCCTCACAGCTCCACTGACCCGCCGGGCTCGGGCGCGATCACCTCGACGCCGGGCGCCAATTCGCGCAACTGCTCGGGCGTGCCGGCGAGGATCGGGAACGTGCCGTAGTGGCACGGAATGCAGCGCTTGACGCCGAGGAGCTCGCAGGCGACGGCCGCCTCCTTCGGATCCATCGTGAAGTGGCCGCCGATCGGCAGGATCGCCACGTCGGGCGCGTAGAGACGCGCGATCAGCGCCATGTCGCCGAAGACGTTCGTGTCGCCCGCGAAGTAGAGCTTCGGTCCCTCACCGAAGTCGAAGACGAGCCCGCACGGCTCGCCCGTGTAGACGATCTCCCACTCCGTCGCCGAGCCCGCCGGCGCCTCGGTCATGAAGCTGGACGAGTGCTGCGCGTGCACGAGCGTGACCTTGATCCCGTCCAGGTCGACGGTGCCGCCCTTGTTCGGGTCGTGCGCGCCGTCGGCCTCGCAGCCGAGCATGGAGAGGTAGTCGCGAAGCTCCACCGGGGCGACCACGGGGCACTGGAACTTCTTCGCCAGGTCGAGCGTGTCGCCGACGTGGTCGTTGTGCCCGTGGGTGATGAAGATCGCGTCGACACGCTCCGGCTCCTTCTCGTTTTCCGGGCACTTCGGGTTGCCGTTCAGGAACGGATCGACGTAGATGCGCTTGCCGCTCGGGGTGTCGACGCGGAACGCTGCATGCCCGAGCCAGGTGAGTGTGGTTGCCATGCCCGGAGCCTAGAGGACCGTCCGGTCCTGGGTCGAACATCGGCTCATGACAATGCGACTTGCCTCCGTCTGTCTCGTTCTCGGCGCCGCGCTCGCGGACGCCGCCTCCCAGCACACGCTCGCCTACTACGCCCTCGTCGCCGCCGTACCGGTGGTCGCGGTGGCGGCGCTCTCGGGTCTCGGCGACGTTCTCGACGGTTCTGCTGCCCTGCCCCACGACCGCGGCATCGCCGTGCTCTCCGCGATCGCGCTCCCCTTCGTCCTGCTCGGCACGGCCGTCCGCGCGCCGCTGCTGGCTGAGGGCCCGCCGCCCGTGGTCGGGATCACCGCCGTCGTCGCGGCGCTGGCGATCTTCGCCGTGCAAGCGCTCGTGGCGGCAACTGCCGTCGCGCCGCGTGCGCGCCGCGCCCGTGCTCGGGCCCGGAGCGAAGCGACACTTTAGGGATCTTGCGCGATCGCTGCGCTAGAGGGGCAGCGACGCCGCAGCGTCGCTGGCAAGATCGATCAGCGGCTGGACGAAGAAGAACGAGCCGATCGTGACGCCGACCGCGAGCAGAACCGCGCTCTGGAGCGGCAGGTCGAGCGGCGGCGAGCCGCCCACGATCGCAGGGCGCAGCTCGGCGGCGGGCCGCAGATAGATCGCGCGGATCACCCCGAGGTAGTAGTAGAGCGAGATCGCGGTCGCGATCACGCCCGCGACGATCAGCCACCACATGCCGGCCTCGTAGGCGGCGGAGAAGACGTAGAACTTGCCGATCAGGCCGCCGGTGAGCGGCATGCCCATGAAGCCGAGCATGAAGACCCAGAGCGACGCGCCGAGGAACGGCCGCTCCCAGCCGAGCCCGCCGAGGTTGTCGAGCGTCACCGGCGCCTGCAGCTCCCGCTCGCGTGCAGCGACGACCGCGAATGCGCCGATCGACATCGCGCCGTACGGGATCAGGTAGTAGAGGAGCGCCCGGGCGCCGAGCTCGTTGTTCGCCGCGATCGCGATCAGCATGAAGCCGGCATGCGAGACCGACGAGTAGGCCAGCAGCCGCTTGACGTCGCGCTGGACGAGCGCCGCGAGGTTGCCGACCGCCAGGGAGACGATTGCGATCACCGCGATCGCGATCGTCCAGAGCTCCTCCTGCCCGGGGAAGGCGACGACGAGGAGCCGCAGCGTCACCACGAGCGCCGCGACCTTCGTCGCGGCCGACATGAAGGCGGTCACCGACGTCGGCGCGCCCTGGTAGACGTCCGGCGTCCACATGTGGAACGGCGCCGCGGAGGCCTTGAAGCCGAGGCCGGCGATCAGCATCGCGAGGCCGGCGAGCTTGAGGACGTCGTCGCTCGCGCCGATGTCGGCGATCTCGGAGAAGGCGATCGTGCCGGTGGCGCCGTAGACGAGCGCCGCGCCGAAGAGCAGGATCGACGAGCCGAAGGCGCCGACGATCAGGTACTTCAGCCCCGCCTCGAGCGACGCCTCGCGGTGCGTGTCCATCGCGCAGAGGACGTAGAGCGCGATCGAGAACCACTCGAGCCCGAGGAACAGCGTCATCAGGTTCGACGAGGTGACGAAGAAGACCATGCCCGCGCCGGCCGCGGCCAGGAGGGCGTGGTACTCGCCGACGTGGTCGCGCCGCCGCTCGCCCCACGAGACGAGGACGGTGAGCACGCCTGCTCCGGCGACGATCAGCGCCGCGAGCGCACCGAGCCGGTCGCGCGTGAACGACTCGGCGATCAGCGAGCGGCTCTCGGGTGTCTCGTAGAAGACGATTCCCGCGAAGACGCCGGCGGTGACGAAACCGGCGAACGCGACCACGGCGGAGAAGATGCGCCGCATCCACCAGGGCACGAGCACGCTGCCGAGCAGCGCCACGCCCGAGGCACCGAGCAGCGCCAATGTCGGCGCGAGCGCGAGCCAGTCGACCGTCGGCGTCTCGATCACGGCGACGCCTCGCTCTGCTGGCCTTCCACGATCAGCGGAAACGCGCGCTCGGAGATCGAGGCCGGCCAGGCCGAGAGCACGAGCAGGAGGGCGACGAGCGGGACGACGATCGCCAACTCGAAGGGCCGCACGTCCGGCGCGTCCTCGCGGACGTCGCGGCCGCGGGCGGTGTGGAGCACGGCCGAGATCAGGCGCAGCATGTACATCGCCGCCAGCACGATCGCGGCGGCGCCGACGACGGACCAGCCCCAGCCGACGCCGTAGATCCCCGCCAGGATCAGGAACTCGCCCGCGAACGCGACCGAGCCGGGCACCGCGAGCGCGATGATCCCGGTCGTCATCAGCACCGTCGCCAGCACCGGGCGCCCGCGGGCCATCCCACCGAGGCCGGCGAACGAGCTCGTGCCGGTGCGCTGCTCGACCATCCCGGCGAGCAGGAAGAGCGTCGCCGAGACGAGCCCGTGCGCGACCGACTGGACGATCGCACCGGCGATCCCGAGCTCGTTCAGCGAGAAGAGGCCGATCGTGATCAGGCCCATCTGCGCCATCGACGAGTAGGCGGTGACGCTGCGGATGTCGGGCGCGCGAAACGCGAGCACGGACGCGTAGATCAGGCCGATCGTGGCAAAGGCGAGGATCGTCGACTGGAACTGCTCGACCGGCTCGGGGAACTTCGCGATCACGATCCGGAGCAGGCCGTAGACGGCGGCCTTGGAGACGACGCCCGACAGGATCGCCGCCACCTCGGGCGGCGACTCGCGGTACGCGTCGACGAGCCAGCCGTGGAAGGGGAAGATCGGCGCCTTCACCGCGAACGCGACGAGGAAGCCCAGGAAGACCCACTCGTTCGACGAGACACCCGAGTCGACGAGCGAGAACGTGTCCTGCGAGAGCCCGAAGACGATGATCGCCGCCAGCATCAGCAGCGAGCCGGCCATCGTGTAGATGACGAAGGTCGCCGTCGCGCGCAGCCGGCGCGGCCCGCCCCAGACGCCGATCAGGACGTAGATCGGGATCAGCATCGCCTCGAAGAAGACGTAGAAGACGAGCAGGTCCTGGGCGGTGAAGACGCCGACGATCGAGCCCATCAGGAAGAGCAGCAGGCCGTGGTAGCCGCGGCTGCGGTCGCCGCCCGCCCAGATCGCGTAGGCGATCGCGACCGTGCAGACGACCACGGTCAGCCCGGCGAGGAAGATCGAGAAGCCGTAGAAGCCGACGTCGTACGAGACGCCGAGGTCGCTGAACCAGCTGTGCGTGTCGCGCAGCTGGAGTCCCTCCGCGAAGTCGAACTGACCGACCGCGACCACCCAGAGCGTCACCTCGGCCAGCGCCGCCAGCAGTGCGAGCGCCCCGGCCAAGCGGCCCGGGAGCGGCAGCAGCCAGACGACGAGCGCGGCGGCGAGCGGGAGGACGATCAGCGCAGTCGTCATTGGACGCTCACGAAGACGACGACGAGGATCGCGACGCCGAGGGCGATCGCAAGGGCGTAGCTGCGCAGGTAGCCGGTCTGGGCTTCGCCGACGACGCCAGCCGTCTCGCGCGTGCCGACCGAGACGCCTGAGATCGAGCCGCCGATCAGCGGCTCCTCGACGCCGCGGCGGAAGCCGCGCGTGAGCAGGACAGCCGGCTTGTAGAAGATCAGGTCGTAGAGCTCGTCGAACCAGAACTTGTGCTCGAGCGTGTCCTGGATGCCGGCGTTCCGCGGCACGGGCCGGCTGCGGGCGCCGTAGAGCGTCCAGGCGACGAAGATCCCGAGCACGCCGAGGCCGACGGCGAGCGCGCTCGTGACGTAGTCCTGCGTCACCGTCGGCTCGACGAGCGCGAGGTGCTCGCGGCCGAGCGCGATCGGGTCGAGCCACTCGCCGAAGGGGTGCCAGACGCCGGCAATCTGCAACCAGCCGCCGACGACCGAGAGGACGGCGAGGATCGCGACGGGCCACATCATCGTCCACGGCCCCTCACCGTGGCCGTGCCCCTGCGCGTGCTCGGCGACGAGCGGCGACGGCTCGCCGAGGAAGACTCGGAAGAAGAGGCGGAACGTATAGATCCCGGTCAGCAGCGTGCCGACGAGGCCGGCGACGAAGAGAACCTGCCCATAGCCGCCGCTCGCGAGAGCGGAGGCAAGGATCGAGTCCTTGGAGAAGAAGCCAGAGAGAGGCGGGATCCCGACGAGGGCGAGCGACCCGACCAGGAAGGCGAGGTACGTCTTCGGCATCGCGCCGCGGAGGCCGCCCATCTTGCGGATGTCCTGCTCGCCGGCGAGGTGGTGGATGACGACACCCGCCGCCAGGAAGAGCAGCGCCTTGAAGAAGGCGTGCGTCATCAGGTGGAACATGGCGCTGCCGTAGGCGCCGAGCCCCGCGCCGAGGAACATGTAGCCGATCTGGGACATCGTCGAGTAGGCGATCACGCGCTTGATGTCCATCTGCACGAGCGCGACGAGGCCGGCGACGAGCAGCGTGATCGCGCCGAGACCGGCGGCGAGGTCGGAGATCGACGGCGCCAGCTCGAAGATCGGGTGCGCACGGACGATCAGGTAGACGCCCGCGGTGACCATCGTCGCCGCGTGGATCAGCGCCGAGACGGGCGTCGGACCCTCCATCGCGTCGGGCAGCCAGGTGTGAAGCGGGATCTGGGCCGATTTGGCGACGGCGCCGCCGAGGAGGCCGAGTGCGACGAGGTTGACCGCGGTCTGCGAGAGCCCGGCGGCGCCCTCGAAGGACTCGAGGAAGTTCAGCGTCCCGGTCTGCCACATCAGGACGAAGAACGCGAGCGCCATCGTCGCGTCGCCGAACGCGTTCATCACGAACGCCTTCTTCGCCGCCGCGACCGCTTCGGGCCGCTCGTGCCAGAAGCCGATCAGGAGATAGGAGGCGAGGCCGACGAGGCCCCAGCCGGCGAGCAGGAGCAGGAAGTTCCCCGCCTGCACGAGCAGCAGCATCGAGAAGACGAAGAGCGACATGTAGGCGAAGTAGCGCCGCTCCTCCGGGTCGCCGTCCATGTAGCCGACCGAGTAGAGGACGATCAGGCCACCGACGCCGGAGACGATCAGCATCATCGTCACCGAGAGCGGGTCGACGAGCAGGGAGAGGTCGACGCGGAAGTTCGGCGTCGCGAGCCACGTGTACGCGGTCGTGACCACCTCGCGCTCCTCGTGGTCGCGCCCGAGCAGGCCGACGAAGGACACGATCGCCCCGACGAAGGCCGTGAAGACGGAGAGCGTCGAGATCCACGCGGCCGTGTGCCGCGAGATCGAGCGACCGAGCAGCGTGATCGCGAGCGCGCCGGCGAGCGGCGCCAGCAGGCAGAGCCAGGCTCCGGTGGTCATCCTCTCAGCACCCGAAGCCGGTCGACGTCGAGGTCGAGCCGCCGCCGCGCGATCGCGACGATCAGGCCGAGGCCGACGACGACCTCGGAGGCGGCGACCGCCATCACGGCGAGAGCGAAGATCTGGCCGTCGTGGTCGCCGTGCAGCCGCGCGAACGAGATCAGGGCGAGGTTGGCGGCGTTGAGCATGATCTCGAGCGAGAGCAGCACGATCAGCGGGCTGCGGCGCAGCAGCACGCCGGCGGTGCCGATCGAGAAGAGGATCGCCGCCAGGATCAGGTACCAGACGACGTCAGGCCCTTGCACGAGCCGCCTCCGCTTCCTCGAGCTCGTCCTCGGCGCGCGACCGCGACCCGAGCACGACGCCGCCGACCGCTGCGACCAGGAGCACGATCGAGGTGATCTCGAACGCGAGCAGGTGGTCGGTCAGGAACAGGCGCCCGATCTCCTCCGGGCTGCCGAACGAGCGCTGGATGTCCGCCGGGTCGGAGAGGCGGTCGCCGGCCGCCAGCCCGATCACGACGATCACCTCGACGAGCAGCGCGGTCGCGGCGACGATCGCGCCGACGCGTACCCAGTTCGGCCCGCCCGAGAGCCGCACGCCCTCGCTGCGGTCGCCGAGATAGGCGATCACGAAGAGGAACATCACCATCACGGCGCCCGCGTAGACGAGCACCTGGGCGGCGGCGAGGAACTCGGCCGACGCGAGCAGGAAGAGGACGGCGAGCGAGCCGAGGTTCCCGATCAGCGCCAGCGCCGAATAGAACGGGTTCGTGTACGTGATCACGGCGATCCCGGAGCCGAGGCAGCCGGCGGCGGCGAGGAACCAGATCACCCAGACGAGAGAGTCGCCCATCAGCTGTTGGTGCGGTAGGCCGGGAGCGGGGTGTCGTAGAGGCCGGGATCGGCAACCGGGATCCGCTTCATCGGCTCGGCGAGGAGCATGTCCTTCGTGTAGATCAGGTCGTCGCGCGAGTACTCGGAGATCTCGTACTCGTTGCCGAGCGTGATCGCGTCGAACGGACAGGCGAGCTCGCAGTAGCCGCAGAAGATGCAGCGGCTCATGTTGATCTCGTAGATGCGTGCGTAGCGCTCTCCGGCGGAGACGCGGTTGTCGGCCGTGTTCTCGGCCGCGACGACGCGGATGCAGTCGGCCGGGCACGCCGCCGCGCAGAGCGAGCAGCCGACGCACTTCTCGAGCCCGTTCTCGTGCGTGTGCAGCTTGTGGCGGCCGCGGAAGCGCGGATAGACCGGCCGCTTGTACTCCGGGTACTCCTGCGTGATCGGCTTCTTGAAGATCTGGCGGAAGGTGACGCCGAAGCCGCGTGCGGTGCCGATCGCCATTACAACCAGACCACCAGGACGGCCGTCACGACCGCGTTGATCGTCGCCACCGGCAGCAGGATCTTCCAGCCGAAGCGCATCAGCTGGTCGTAGCGCAGGCGCGGCAGCGTCGTCCGCATCCAGATGAAGACGAACAGCAGCACGAGCAGCTTCAGCACGAACCAGAGCGGCCCGAGCTCCTCGAGCACGGGGAAGTGCCAGCCGCCGAGGAAGAGCGTCACGGCGAGCCCGGAGAGCGTGATCAGGTTGATGTACTCGCTCATCGTGAAGAGCCCGAAGCGCATGCCGCCGTACTCGGTGTGGTAGCCGGCGACGAGCTCCTGCTCGGCCTCGGGGAGGTCGAACGGAGCGCGCGCGGTCTCGGCGGTGCCGGCGAACATGAAGATGACGAAGCCGACGAACTGCGGCACGATGTACCACCAGTCGTCCTGCGCCGTGACGATCTCGGTCAGCGACAGCGACTGCGCCATCAGGACGACGCCGAGCACGGAGAGGGCGAGCGAGACCTCGTAGCTGACGAGCTGCGCGCACGTCCGCATCGCGCCGAGGAGCGCGTACTTCGAATCGGAGGCCCAGCCGCCGACGATGAAGCCGTAGATGCCGACGGAGCCGATCGCGAAGATCAGGATCAGCGCGATCGGGACGTCGGCGATCTGCCCGTCGACCTGGGTGCCGAAGATCTCCCAGCCCGGCCCCCACGGGATGACCGCGAACGTCGTCAGCGCGGTGAAGGCGGCGACCCAGGGCGAGAAGATGTAGAGCACGTCGACCGCGGAGCCGGGGAAGAAGCTCTCCTTCCGGATCAGCTTCACAAGGTCGGCGATCGGCTGCAGGAGCCCGAACGGGCCGGCCCGGTTCGGGCCGTAGCGCAGCTGCATCCGCCCCATCACCTTGCGCTCGGCCAGCGTCAGGTAGGCGAACGCGGCCATGACGAGGTTGATGATGATCACGCTCTTGATCACGCTCACCCACCAGGGCTCGCTCACGGCTTGATCACCTCCACGTCCCGGTGCAGCTCGCCCGCGTGCTCGTCGGCGATCCGGGCGGTGCCGGCGGCGAGGGCGCGGCTGACGCGGGCGCGCAGGGCGAGCGAGGTGCCGTTCGAGCGGACGCTGACCTCGTCGCCGGTCGCGATCTGGCGGCGCTGCGCGTCGTCGTAGGCGAGCTCGATCTCGGCCCCGGGCCGCTGGAACTGAAGCTCCGGCACGCGCTCGACGGCCGGCCCGGAGAAGAGCGGCCGGTAGCGCTGGAGGCGGAGCGTGCCGAGGAAGTGCTCGTCCGGCTCCGGCCCGGTCGGCGGGATCGGCGCCGAGGAGGCAGGCTCGGGCGCGACGTAGGGCATCCGGTCGGGGAGCGGCGCCTTCTCGCCGACGGCGCCGAACGGGATCCCGCCGAAGCAGCGCTCGGAGACCTCCTCGAAGACGATCGCGGCGTGTGGCGAGAGCTCGACGTCGAAGCGCTCGGCGAGCTTGGCGAGCCAGGCGAGCTCGTCCGGCACGGGCGGGATCACGGCCCGCCGGAGGCGCTGCACGCGGCCCTCGAGATTGACGAAGGAGCCGTCGCGCTCGAGGTAGCTCGTGCCGGGCAGGACGAGGTCGGCCCAGCCGACGGCGAGGCCCTGGAACATCGTGATCGCGATCACGCTCTCGGCCTGCTCGGCCAGCGCGCGCACGGCCGGGTCGGCCGCGGCCTCGTCGCCCGAGACGATCAGCAGGCCGATCGGCTCCGGGTTCTCCTCGTCGGCGTCCGAGCAGGCGGCCCAGGCGTCGGCGACGCCGCGCCCGTTCGGAGTCGACGGCAGGTGGAAGGCGGCGCAGCCGGGCTTCGCGTCGAGCCCGAGCCGATGCCCGAGCTCCGCCAGCCGTGCCCCGCCGCCGCCGGCGCGGCCCGACCAGATCAGGACCGCGCGGTCGGAGGCCGCGACGCGCCCCTCGAGCTTCTTGCCCAGCTTCGGCTCCGCGAGCTGGACGATCTCGGCGCCGTTGCGGCGCGCCTGCCGGATCCAGAGATCGACGATCGGCGCCCGGTCCGCCACCTTCTCCTCCCCGATCACGACCACGATCTCGGCGGCGCCGATCGTCGCGAGCGGGGCGCGGAAGGCGTCGAGCCCGTGCGAGACCGCCTCGGGCATAACGGCCGAGTGCGCACCGAGGCCCTGGCGCAGCAGCTTGCCGAGCGCGTAGGCCTGCTCGACCGTCTCCGAGCCGGAGAGCGCGGTCACGATCCGGCCCTGGGCGCCGCGCAGGAGCGTCTCGGCGCGATCGAGCGCGTCGTCCCAGGAGAGAACGCTGAAGCCGCGGCGGTGCTCGCGCGCGAGCGGATCGACGATCCGGTCGTCGGCGTAGACGTGCGGGTAGGCGAAGCGGCCCTTGTCGCAGAGCCAGCCCTCGTCCAGCTCGGGATGGTTGCGGGAGACGATCCGCCGGACCTTGCCCTCGCGGGTCGTCGCCGAGATGTTGCAGCCGACCGGGCAGAGCCCGCAGACGGTCGGCACGTTCTGGATCTCCCACGGCCGGCCCTCGAAGCGGTACTGGGTCGAGGTGAGCGCGCCGACCGGGCAGAGCTCGATCACGTTGCCGCTGAACGGCGCCGTGTACGCCTCGTCCTCGAACGTCGCGATCATCGACTGCGCGCCGCGGTTCTTGGCCACGAGCTGGCCGTCCTCGGCGACGTCGGAGGAGAAGCGGGTGCAGCGGTAGCAGAGGATGCAGCGCTCGCGGTCGAGCGCGATCGTCGGCGAGATCGGGATCGGCTTGTCGAACGTCCGCTTCGGGAACGTCATCCGCGTCTGGCCGGGGCCGTAGCGGAAGGTCAGGTCCTGGAGCGGGCACTCGCCGCCCTTGTCGCAGACCGGGCAGTCGAGCGGATGGTTGACGAGGATGAACTCGAGCGTCGCGTTCTGGCCCTCGGCCGCCTTCGCCGACGCGGCGGCGGTGCGGACGATCATCCCGTCCTGCGCGGTCAGGGTGCAGCCGGCCTGCAGCTTCGGCACGCCCTCGATCTCGACGAGGCACATCCGGCAGGCGCCGACGGCCGGCCCGAGCCGCGGCTCGTAGCAGAAGACCGGGATCTCGACCCCTGCTGCTGCGGCCGCCTCGACGAGCCCGAGGCCCTTGGCGACCTCGACCTCGCGGCCGTCGATCGTCACCTTCACCGACTCGACCGCGCTCACGCGGGCACCTCGGCGACAGGGGCATGCGAGTGCTGGTCGACCGGGGCGAGGATGCCCTCGAGCGACGAGCTGCCCCGCATCGGGCAGCCGCTGTCGAGGTGCTCCTGGAACTCGGAGCGGAACTTGTCGATGTAGCTCGCGACCGGCATCGCGGCGGCGTCGCCGAGCGGGCAGAGACACTTGCCGAGGATCCGGTCGCAGACGTCGAGGAGCAGGTCGAGATCGCCCTGCGACGCCGTCCCCTCCTCGATCGAGTCGAGGATCTGCACCATCCAGCGCGTGCCCTCGCGGCAGGGCGTGCACTTGCCGCAGCTCTCGTGCATGTAGAACTGCGCCACCCGCAGGCCGAGCTGCACCATGCAGCAGCGGTCGTCGATGACGATGATCGCGCCGGAGCCGAGCATCGAGCCGGCCTCGGCCATCGCATTCGCCTCGAGCGGCGTGTCGAGCTGGTCGGCGGTCAGGACGGGAACCGACGAGCCGCCGGGGATCACGGCCTTCAGCTGCCGGCCGTTCGGGATCCCGCCGCCGAGCTCGGGCTCGTAGATCAGCTCGCGCAGCGTCACGCCCATCGGCAGCTCGTAGTTGCCGCCGTTGACGACGTTGCCGGAGAGCGAGAAGACGCGGGTGCCGGACGAGTCGGGCGGGACACCGGTCTTCGCGTACTCCTTGCCGCCGAGCTCGACGATCTTCGGGACGGTCGCGATCGTCTCGACGTTGTTGATCAGGCTCGGCGAGGCGTACAGGCCCGCGACAGCGGGAAACGGCGGCTTCGTCCGCGGCTGTCCCCGCTTGCCCTCGAGCGACTCGAGCAGCGCGGTCTCCTCGCCGCAGATGTAGGCGCCGGCGCCGCGGTGGAGCACGATCGTGACGCCGCCGAGCAGCTTCGCCTTGTGTACCTCTGCGAGCGCGTCGCGCAGCACCTCGAACTCGTGCAGGTACTCGCCGCGGATGTAGATGAAGACCCGGTCGGACTCGATCGCATGCGCCGTGATCAGGCAGCCCTCGATCAGGCGGAACGGGACGCGGAACATGATCTCGCGGTCCTTGAACGTCCCCGGCTCCGACTCGTCGGCGTTGACGACGAGGTACGTCGGCTTGCCGGTGCCCTTGGCGAGAAAGCTCGCCTTGCGGCCGGTCGGGAAGAAGGCGCCGCCGCGGCCGCGCAGGCCCGAGTCGAGGATCTCCTGGACGACCGCCGCCGGCTCCATCGCCCGCGCCGTCTCGAGCGCGGCGAAGCCGCCGGCTTCGCGATAGTCGGCGAGCTTCGTGAGCGCCTGCTCCTCCGCGCCCGCCAGGACGACGAACTGCTCAGCCGCCACTTCGAATCTCCTCGACGATCGCGGGCACGTCGGCCGCGGTCACGCGCTCGCGGTAGCGATGGTTCAGCGCGACAACCGTCCCCCAGCCGCAGCCGCCGGCGCACTCGACCGTCCGCAGCGTCACCTCGCCGTCCTCGCTCGTCTCGCCGGCGTGGATCCCGAGCTCGGACTCGAACGCCTCGAGTACCTGCTGCGCACCGACGAGGGCGCACGAGACGTTCGTGCAGACCTCGACGAGATGCGTCCCGACCGGGGCGAGGTGGTACATGTCGTAGAAGGACGCGACCGCCATGCAGTACGCGGGCGTCTCCTCGAGCGCCTCGGCGACCTCGCGGAACGCCTCCGGCGAGAGCCAGCCGTGCCGCTCTTGCGCGAGCCGAAGCGCCGGCAGCGTCGCCGAGCGCCGCTCGGGATAGAGCGCGCGCACCTTCTGGATCTCCTCGTACAGCGTGCTCAACGGTCCACGTCTCCCATGACCGCGTCGAGCGAGCCGACGACGGCGATCAGGTCGGCGACGGCGACGTCGTGGCAGCAGGCCGCGGTCGCATGCAGCGCCGCGAACGAGGGAGCGCGGAACTTGACGCGCCACGGCTTCGCCGTCCCGTCCGAGACGATCGTGCAGCCCGACTCACCGCGCGGCGACTCGATCCCGACGTAGACCTCGCCCTCGGGGACGCGAAAGCCCTCGGTGACGATCTTGAAGTGGTGGATCAGCGACTCCATCGAGGTGTGCAGCTCCTCGCGCGGCGGCAGCACCACCTTGCGGTCGTCCGCGATCCACGGCTCGCCTTGCATCTGCTCGAGCCGGTCGATGCACTGCTCGATGATCCGCACCGACTCGCGCATCTCGTCGACGCGCACCTTGTAGCGGTCGAAGACGTCGCCGCCCTCGTAGACGGGCACGTCGAACTCGACCTCGTCGTAGGCGAGGTACGGCTCGCGCTTGCGGAGATCCCAGTCGACGCCCGACGCGCGGAGGTTCGGCCCGGTCTGCCCGAGCGCGATCGCGTCCTCGCCGGAGAGCGCACCGACGCCGACCGTCCGCTCGAGCCAGATCTTGTTCGAGTTGAGGATCGCCTCGTAGTCGTCGACCGCTTTCGGCATGTGCTCGCAGAACTTCCGCGCCTCGTCGTAGAAGCCGACCGGGATGTCCTCGGCGAGCCCGCCGACCTGGAAGTAGCGCGTATGCATGCGCGTCCCGGCGACCATCTCGAAGAGGTCGAGCACGAGGTCGCGCTCGCGGAAGCAGTACCAGAACATCGAAATCGCGCCGATCTCGAGCGCGGAGGTGCCGAGGTAGACGAGATGCGAGTGGATCCGCACCAGCTCGCCGAGCGCCATCCGCATCCACGTCGCCTTGCGCGGCACCTTCAGCTCGAGCAGCTTCTCGACCGCGAGCACGTAGACGAGCTCGTTGTACTGGAAGGAGACGTAGTCGACGCGGGCCGGGTAGGTGACGCCCTTCCACCACGTCTTCTGTTCCATCGTCTTCTCGAAGCCGGTGTGCAGGTAGCCGATCACGGCCGCGACCCCGACGACGTGCTCGCCGTGCAGGTCGACGATCAGCCGCAGGACGCCGTGCGTGGAGGGGTGGTTCGGGCCGAAGTTGACCCGGAGCACGTCCTCGAGCTTCGGATCCGGCGTCAGGATCGTCGGGACCGGCTGCGGGATCCGGGAACCGGCGTACGGGGCGCGGCCCTGGATCGGGAGACGGCGCTCGATGGTCGCCACTACTCGGCCTCCGAGAAGCGCACCGGCTCGCCGCCGATCGGATAGTCCTTGCGCAGCGGGTGCCCCTCCCAGTCGTCGTCCATCAGGATCCGGACGAGGTTCGGGTGCCCGTCGAAGCGGATGCCCATCATGTCGAAGGCCTCCCGCTCGTACCAGTCGGCCGTCGGCCAGACGGGAACGACGGTCGCCACCGACTGCCCGTCGTCGAGCCAGACCTGGACGCGCACGCGCGTCGTGTCGTCGGCGACACGGATCAGCAGATAGGAGAGCGAGAAACGCGTCGGCTTCGGCTCCGGCGAGCGCGAGTAGCCCTGCGCGGCCGGCTGGTTCAGGTCGCGACCGGTGTTCGAGCCGTAGTAGCCCGCAACGCCGTCGTCGCCCCAGCCGAGATAGTCGGTCGCAACGATGTCGAGGAGCAGGTTGAAGCTCTCCTCGTCGCGGAGATGGAGGCAGGCCTCCTCCAGGCGCGCGGGGTCGACGACGAGCGTCGTCTCGCCGTACGCCTCGCGGGTCTCGACGAGGCCGGGAACACCCTCGTACGGCACTAGCTGGCGACTCCGCGGATCTGGTACGCGGGCGGCACGCCCGCCATCACCTTCTCGTGCAGCCGGACGATCCCCTCCATCAGCGCCTCCGGCCGGGGCGGGCAGCCGGGCACGTGGATGTCGACAGGGACGATCTTGTCGACGCCCTGCAGGATCGTGTAGTTGTTGAACATCCCGCCGGAGCTCGCGCAGGCGCCCATCGCGATCACCCACTTCGGCTCCAACATCTGGTCGTAGACCTGGCGCAGCGGCGCCGCCATCTTGTGCGCGACACGCCCCGAGACGATCATCAGGTCGGCCTGGCGCGGCGACGAGGAGAACTTCTCCATCCCGAAGCGGGCGATGTCGTAGCGCGACGAGACGATCGACATCATCTCGATCGCGCAGCACGCGAGCCCGAACGTCGCCGGCCACATCGACTTCGTCTGCGACCAGGCGAGCGCCTTCTCGAGCGTCGTCAGCCCGAGCGCGTCCTCCATCGACTCGACCTCGTCCTCGAAGACGCCCTGCTTCGTCGGCCAGAGCAGGCGCTCCGACTGGAGCCCGGCTTTCGCCAACGGCCGCTTCGAGGCGCGCGCGCGGTCGACGCTCTTGTCTAGCGCCATTCGAGCGCTCCCTTGCGCCAGATGTAGATGTACGCGACGGCGAGGATCGCGACGAAGACGAGGAACTCGGTCAGGCCGAACCAGCCGAGCTGCTCGAGCACGATCGCCAGCGGGTAGAGGAAGACGATCTCGATGTCGAAGAGGATGAAGAGCATCGCCGTCATGTAGAAGCTGACCGTGAAGCGCTGCTGCTTCGGCGGGCCTTCCGAGACGCCCGACTCGAAAGGCAGGAAGCGGGCGTTGACGCGGCTCTTTGGACGGGTGGCGAAGATGAACGAGAACGCGATCAGCGAGGCCGGTATGGCTGCGGCGAGAAACGCGTAGACCAGAAGCGGGAAGTAATCCTCAAGCATCCGAGTCGGGCCTACGCTAGCAAGCTTGACTCCGGTGCACGAAGAGAGGTGCAACCGCAGGAGCCAAGCGGCGCTGACGTGTCACAAAGTCGCCCCCCAAGTGAGGGACGACACCCCTGCTACCATCGTCCACATGGAGATCGTCGAGCGCCCTGAAACTCTCGTCTCGCTGACGCCGACGGCGGCGGAGAAGATCCGCGAGCTGATGGCCGAGGATCCCGACGGCGAGTCGTCGGTCCTGCGCGTCGCGATCCAGGGCGGCGGCTGCTCGGGCTTCCAGTACGGGCTCGGCTTCGACGCCGGCCCGGTCGACGACGACGAGACGCTCGAGCTACACGGCGTCACGATCGTGATCGACCCCTACAGCGCCCCCTATCTCAAGGGCGCGACAATCGACTTTCTCAACGGCCTCGAGGAGTCCGGGTTCAAGATCGACAACCCGAACGCCCAGGCCTCGTGCGGCTGCGGCCACTCGTTCACGGTGGAGGAGGGCGCTGCTGACGCCCCCGCCGCCGAGCACGGGGGCGCCTGCGGCTCCGGCTGTTCTCACTAGTCAGCCGTCTCGCAGGCGCTCGACGAGGTCGCGCGCGTCGGCCTCACTCACCGCAGCGATCTGGATCCCCGGCGAGTCGGGAAACCCGTCCGGGTAGACGTCGAAGTCGACCTCGGGAAAGGCGACGATCTCGTCGCCGACGACGACGGCGACGTGATGCCAGCCCTGGTCCCGCCCTCCGTAGCGGGCGATTTCGCGGGTGAGACCACGGAACGCCTCAGTGCCCTCCGCCGTGAACGGGATCGAGACGCTCGCGCCGAGCGCTTGGATGCCGGCCCGGTCGATTCCCTCGTCTTCGACTTCCGGCTCATCCAGCACGCGGTACCGCGACTCGGTTCGAGGGCGCTGGGTGATCACACCGGGGCACACCACGCGCGGCGGCCCGCAGCGCAGCTCGCCGTCCGCGCCGGGCGGGCCGATCGCGGTCTCGAGGTGGTAGAGCGCGAAGCGCTCGCCGCCGCGATCGCCGTCGCCGCAAGCGACGCCGGTGAGCAGCAGGAGGCCGCCGAGAGCGACGTGGCTAGCCGGCCTGAGCACCGTCCAGCTCGTGCAATCGCCCGAACTTTCGGTCGAGCTCGTCGTCGTCCGGCAACTCACCGTCCGGCGTCGCCTGGTCGACCACGTCCGGCAGCACCTGGGCGACGGCCTCCGCCGCCTCGTCCTCGCTGACGCCGAGTTGCTGCGCGATCTGCGCCAGCTCCTGCTCGTCGAGCGCCGCCTTGATGTCGTCGGCGTCAGCCGGCTCGTTCGGGCCGGTCGAGACCCACGACTGCCCTTTCGAGCTCCCGCTCTGCTGGAGTCGCCCGAGGATCTTCTGCAGGCCGCCGTTCATCAGCATGCTCGCGACGAGTGGCAGCAGCATCCGGAGCATCGGATTGCCGCCAAGGCCACCGATGCCGCCGGTACTTCCGCCGCGGTGTGGTGCCGCCGAGGATGCCGCCGAGCAGATCGCCAAGACCACCCATGCCGAGCTCCCTTCGTCGCGTTCTGACCTCACCCTAGACTCTCGCGCGTGGATCCTCTCCGTGTCGCCGTCGTCGGCTCCGGGCCGGCCGGGTTCTACGCAGCCTCCGCGCTGCTCGCAAGCGACCTCCCGGTCGAAGTCGACCTGATCGAGCGGCTGCCGACACCCTGGGGTCTCGTGCGGCTCGGGGTCGCGCCGGACCATCCGAACATCAAGGCGGTTTCGCGCGCGTTCGAGAAGACGGCGGCACAACCGGGCTTCCGCTTCTTCGGCAACGTCGAGGTCGGAAAGCACGTCACGCACGAGGAGCTGCGCGGAATCTACGATGCGGTCGTCTACTCCGTCGGCGCGCAGACCGACCGGCAGCTCGGGATCCCGGGCGAGGATCTGCCCGGCTCCTGGGCCGCGACCGAGTTCGTCGCCTGGTACAACGGCCATCCCGACTACCAGGAGCTCGAGTTCGACCTCTCCCACGAGCGCGCCGTCGTGATCGGGAACGGGAACGTCGCGCTCGACGTCGCGCGCATGCTCGCGCTGACACCCGAGGAGCTGGCGCCGACCGACACCACCGACGCCGCGATCGACGCGATCAACGACTCCGGGATCGTGGAGATCCTCGTCGTCGGCCGGCGCGGGCCGGTGCAGGCCGCGTGGACGCCCGTCGAGGTCGGCGAGCTGGGCGAGCTCGCGGGGGCGGACATCGTCGTCGATCCTGCCGATCTCGAGCTGGACGATGCGAGCGCCGCTGAGCTCGACGGCTCGCCGCCGACCGTCAAGCGCAACGTCGACCACCTCCGCGACTATTCCGCCCGCACACCGGCGGGCAAGCCGCGCCGCATCACGCTCCGCTTTCTCGCCTCACCCGTCGCAATCCTCGGCGACGGCAAGGTCGAGGCGATCGAGCTCGTCCGCAACGAGCTCGTCGACGGCCGCGCGGTCGCAACGGAGGAGCGCGAGACGATCCCGTGCGGGATCGTCTTCCGCAGCGTCGGCTACCGCGGCGTCGGGCTGCCCGGCGTCCCCTTCGACGAGGGCGCCGGCACGATCCCGAACCAGGGCGGCCGGGTCGAGCCGGGTTTGTACGCGGCCGGCTGGATCAAGCGCGGCCCCAGCGGCGTGATCGGGACGAACAAGAAGGACGCGACCGAGACGGTCGAGTTGCTGCTCGAGGACGCCCGCGCCGACAAGCTGCCGCGCCGCGCCGGAGGAACGCTCGAGGACCTCCTCGCGGAGCGCGGCGCCGAGGCCGTCCTCTACGCGGGGTGGGAGGCGATCGACACGGCGGAAAAAACCGCGGGCGAGCCCCACGGCCGGCCGCGGATCAAGCTCTGCACCTGGGACACCCTCCTCGCCGCCTCCCGCGCCAAGTAACAGTCTGTTACTTGGCTTCCCTCGCACGGGGGACGGGGGCGCGCGCCGCCGGTGCCGACAACAGAAACCGTGGAATCGCTCACCGTCGAGTGCCTCCGCTGCGGCCACGAGCGCGCGTTTGCGCCGGGGCCGCGGCGTCATGACGAAGCAGGCAGCTGCCCTCGCTGCCAGTACGTCGGCTGGGCGTACTCGGGCGACCTGAGCGAGAAGACGCGCAGGCTCTTCCGCGAGCTGCCGCTCGAGCGCCGCCTCCGCTTCCGCGCCGTCTAGTTTTCGTCCAGCGCGCCGGGCGGATCCGTCCGCCGGGTCTCTCAAAGTCACCTGCGCAGGCTCAATCGCGAGGGCAAAGGAGAGGCCATGTCAGACACTGCGGCGGCACCACCCGGCGGCGGCGGCTTCCTCGAGCGCTATTTCAAGTTCGACCGGCATGGGACGACGATCGGCCGGGACACGATGGCCGGGGTGACGACCTTCGTCGTCATGTCCTACATCATCTTCGTCAACCCGCAGATTCTCAGCTTCGCCGGGATCGAAGGCCTCTCCGAGATCGGCCTCCCCTTCAACCAGGTGCTCGCGGCGACGTGTCTCGTCGCCGGCGTGATGACGATCATCATGGGCCTCTACACGAACAAGGCCTACGCGATCGCACCGGGGCTCGGGCTCAACGCGGTCGTCGCGTTCAGCCTCGTCGCCGGCGAAGGGCTGTCGTTCCCGGCCGCGATGGGGCTCGTGGTCGTGGAGGGAATCGCGGTCACGATCCTCGTTCTGACCGGCATGCGCGAGCGGATCATGGACGCGATCCCGCTCGACCTGAAGAAGGCGATCGCAATCGGGATCGGGCTCTTCATCGCCTTCATCGGCTTGACCAGCTCCGGGCTCGTCATCCGCGGCGAGGGGACGGTCGTCGACCTCGCGCCGCTGACCACGTGGCCGGTCTTCGTGACGCTGTTCGGCCTCGTGTTCACGATCGCGCTGCGGGCACGAGGCGTTCGCGGCGACCTTCTGATCGGGATCATCGTGACGACGATCCTCGCGACGATCATCAACGAGGCGAGCGACGGCGGCGCCGGCTTCACAGCGGGTGCGTCGTGGCCCGGCGACGTCTACGAGACGCCCGACCTCGCGCTGCTCGGCGAGTTCAACTTCGACGCGTTCACGGAGCTCGCGTTCATCTCCGCGGTCGTCTGGGCGTTCTCGCTCTTCCTCGCCGACTTCTTCGACACGATGGGCACGCTCGTCGGGGTCGGCAAGCCGGCGGGCTACCTGGACGAGAACGGCCGCATCGAGGACATCCGCAAGCCGCTCCTCGTCGACTCGCTCGCCGCGGTCGCGGGCGGCGCTGCGTCGACCTCGTCGGCGACGACCTACATCGAGTCGGCTTCGGGTGTGAGCGTCGGCGGCAGGACCGGCTGGGTCGCCGTCGTCGCAGGCGCGCTCTTCTTCCCGTTCATGTTCATCGCCCCGATCATCGGCATGGTGCCGCCGCAAGCGACGGCACCTGCGCTGATCCTCGTCGGCTTCCTGATGATGTCAGCGCTGACCGAGGCGGAGGAGGATGCCGAGGGCCGCCAGGACGGCCGCAAGCTGGCCGGGATCGACTTCACCGATCTCGCGATCGGGCTCGGCGCGGCGCTGACGATCATGTTCATGCCGTTCACGTTCTCGATCACTGACGGAATCGGGTTCGGCTTCCTCGGCTTCACGGTCGCCCGCACCGCCCAGGGCCGGGCGCGGGAGATCCACCCGTTCATGTGGATCGCGTCGGCGATGTTCGTCCTCTACTTCGCGGTGCCGATCCTGCAGGAGACGTTCGACTGGATCTGAGCACGCTCGGCGCGGGCGCACTACCCTGAGTGGTCGTGCGCCCGTTCCGTGCACTTACGCTCACCACCGCCGGCGCCATCGCCGGCTTCGCCGCGGCAGCGGCCCTCGCCAAGCGCGCGCTCCCGAGCCGCGGCGGCGAGGAGAGCGACGAGCTCGCGCTGGTTGCGATCTTCGACGGCATCGACCTGAAGAGCCGAGCTTCCGCCTTCACGGGCGGATCGGTGCTCGCGTGGTTCGGCGGCGTCGCACTCGACCTGCGCGATGCGGTCCCGGAGCCGGACGCCCACCTCACCGTGCATGCTCTCTTCGGCGGCGTCGCGATCCGCGTGCCGCCGGGCTGGCGGCTCGTGTCCAACCTCTCGTCGTTCGCCGGCGGCGTCGACGTCCGGGAGACGGCCGTCGACAGCCCGGACGCGCCGACGCTGACGCTCGACGGGCGCGCGCTCTTCGGCGGGATCGCGGTCGGCGCCCGTACCCCCGTCGGCGACCGTGAGGAAAGCGCCGCCACGTAGGCTGCGACCGTGGACGAGCTCGCGTTCCTGCCGGCGACCGAGCAGGCTCGCCTCGTCCGGGAGCGCGAGGTCTCTCCGGTCGAGCTCGTCGAGCTCTACCTCGCTCGGATCGAGCGCCTCGATCCCGAGCTCGGCTCGTTCGTCACGGTCCGCGCCGACGAGGCGCTCGCCGACGCGCGCGCGAAGGCGGGCGAGCCTGCAGAGGCGCCGTTCCACGGTGTCCCGATCGCGCTCAAGGACCTCGACACCACGGCCGGGATCCGCACGACCTTCTCCTGCAAGGCGTTCGAGCAGAACGTGCCCGGCTTCGACCTCGCGCACGTGGAGAAGACGCGCGCCGCCGGCTTCGTCGTCCTCGGCAAGACCAACACGCCCGAGTTCGGCACGACCGCGTTCACCGACTCGCCGCTGAACGGGCCGTGCCGGACGCCGTGGGATCTGGGCCGCAACGCGGGCGGCTCGAGCGGCGGTGCGGCCGCGGCCGTGGCGGCCGGCCTCGTCGGGATCGCGCAGGGCTCCGACGGAGGCGGGTCGATCCGGATTCCCGCCTCGTGCTGCGGGCTTTTCGGGATCAAGGCGTCCCGCGGCCGCGTCTCGAACGCACCCTTCGTTCCCGGAATCGGGCTCGGCACGACCGGCCCGCTCGCGCGAACGACACTCGACGCCGCCGCCTACCTCGACCTCGTCACCGGCTACGAGTGGGGCGATCCGTTCCCAGCCGCCCCGCCCGAGCGGCCGTTCGCGGAGGAGATCGGAGTCGACCCCGGGCGCCTCCGGATCGCGCTGACGACCGCGGCACCGATCGACACCGAGGTCGATCCAGCCTGCGTCGTCGCCGCCCGTGAGGCCGCCGACTTGCTCGCCTCGCTCGGCCATGACGTCGTCGAGGCGGCGCCGGACTGGGGCGGCGCGGAGCTGATGGAGGACTTCCTCCCCGTCTGGCAGGCGATCCCGGCGCTGTATCCGATCGCGGATCCGACGGAGCTCTCGGCGCTGAACCAGTGGTATCTCGAGGGTGCGGTCGCCACGACGAGCCCCGCCTACGCCGGTGCGATCGGCCGATTGCAGCTGCGGGCCCGCCGGATCGCCGCGTTCTGGGCCGACTACGACCTGCTACTGACGCCGGCGCTCGCGCTGCCGCCCGTCCCCGTGGGCTGGGACACGGAGCCGGAGAGCCCGCGCGAGCAGTTCGACCGCGCCGCGGCGTTCACGCCGTTCACGGCCGTCTTCAACGTCACCGGCCAGCCGGCCGTCTCGCTGCCGCTGCACTGGACGGAGGACGGACTGCCGATCGGCGTCCAGCTCGTCGGCCCGCCGCTCGGCGAGGCGCTCCTCCTCCGGGTCTCGTCTCAGCTGGAGGCGGCGCGCCCGTGGGCGGCTCGCCGGCCGCCGCACTCGTGAGATTGCAGCGGCGTCCGCCCTTTGCGACGATCGCAACATGGACACGCCGCCGCTCCCGTCGGGCACGGTCACGTTTCTGTTCACCGATATCGAAAGCTCGACCGATCTCGTCAGGCGACTCGGAACCGGCTTTGGCAACGTCCGCGCAGCACATCACAGCGCCATCCGTGCGGCTCTAGCGGAGCACGACGGACACGAGATCGATACTGCGGGGGATGGGTTTTTCGTCGCCTTCGACCGAGCCGGAGACGCCGTTGCCACCGCAGTCGCCGCACAGCGGGCGCTCCACGCGGACGAGAGCGTCGACGCTCCTGTGCGTGTGCGCATGGGCGTCCATTCGGCGGATCCGTTCGTGACGGACGAGGGCTACGTCGGCGTCGGCGTGCACCGCGCCGCGCGCATCTGTGCAGCCGGTCACGGAGGTCAGATCCTGCTCTCGAACGCGACCGCCGGGATCATCGAGGACCTGCCCATCGACGGCGTCGAGCTCCACGATCTCGGTGAGCACCGGCTGAAGGACATCGAGCGGCCGCAGCGGCTTTTCCAGCTCAATGTCTCGGGACTCCCGTCGGCGTTCCCACCCTTGAAGACGCTGGACGCTGCTGACCCGCTTCCGGCCTTCGTCACGCTCCTGGTGACCGACCTCGCCGGCTGGCGGCACATGCTCATGGAGCGGGGCGACGAAGACGCCGTGGCGGTGGCTCGTGCCTACCAGGACGTCGTCATCGAGGGCGTGCGCGCCGAAGGTGGCCGCGAGGTCGAGATCGCGGGCGACGGCATCATCGCGACGTTCACTCGGCCAGGGAACGCGCTGTGCGCCGCGGTACGAATCCGAGCAGCATCGCAACAGGAGCGCTGGGACATCCGCTTCGCCGTGCATTCCGGCCGCACCGCCGATCCGACCGGGCGCACACTCGGCTCGGTCGCAATGAACTGCCTGAGCCTCTGCTCAACCGCAGCGCCCGGACAGATCCTCGTCTCACACGCGACCGAGGCACTTCTCGAGGGCGAGCTCCACGAACTGGACCTCCGCGACCTCGGTGAGCGCACTTTGCCGACGCGCGATCGGCCCGCTCACGTCTTCGAGGTGTGCTGAGAAGACACGAAAGAAGGACGTCCGGGACGGAGTGACCGCTCCGCGAACGTCCTTGTGCTGCGGAGACTTACAGACCGGGTCCGCTGCCGCAACTCACAGCCGGCCGACGTTGATCCTGATCGGCTGGCCCGCGCGTGCGTGCAGCATCTCGGCCGCGTTGCCGTTCGAGATCGCGATGGACATGTTCCGGTAGCTGTCCTCGTAGAGCATGATGTCGCCCGGCCGCGCGTCCGCGAACGTCCGCGCCGCGACCGCGTAGACGCGCTCGCCCGCGAGGTCGAGCTCGATCTGCGTCCCGGGCACGATCCCGGCCTCGTTGACGTGCTCGCGGGTGACGTTGAGGGCGATGTTCCCGAAAGCGTCGACGTAGAGGATCGTCCCGATGATCCGGTCTGCGCGCAGCTCGGGCTGCGGCAGGTCGAGCCTGACGAGTGCGTCGGGGTCGACCGGCGGGCCGAGCTCGCCGATCGCCACGCCCGCGGCAAGGTGCGCAGCGGCCGGCGCGAACAGGTCACGCCCGTGGAAGGTGCGGGAGATCGAGTCGAGCGCGTAGTCGGGGTTCGCGAGCTCGTGCGCAGCCTCGATCCCGGCCCGCTCGGCGGCCGGAATCAGGAGCCCGTTGTCCGGCCCGACGAAGGAACGGCCTTCCTTGTCGCGCAGCGCCAGCGGCCGGCGCAGCCCGCCGACACCCGGATCGACGACCGCGAGATGCGAGCCGACCGGCATGTACGGGATCGTGTTCGCGAGCACGAGCGCGCCCTGGAGGATCTGCTGGGCCGGGATCCCGTGCGTGATGTCGATGATCTGCGCCTCGGGCGCGATCCGCTTGATCACGCCGTGACAGGTACCGACGAAGTCGTCCTGAAGCCCGAAGTCGCTCAGGAAGGTGACGAACACGCGGCGGAGCCTATCGCTGCAAGGAGGCCGGCGACGTCGTGCGTCTCCGCCTCGCGCACCACCTCGACGCCCGCTTCACGCGCTGCCTGAGTCGTCAGCGGCCCGATGCTGATCGCGGGGATGTCGGCGCCGAGCCGCCCGAACGCACGCGCGGCGGACGCAGACGCGAGCACGACGAGATCCCCTGCGGGCGGCTCCCGCGGCATCAGCTCGCGCGTCCGGTAGAGCGCGACGAAGTCGGCGTGAAGCTCGTCGACGAGCAGCCTGCGCGCTCCCTCGGCCCCGGCGAAGAGAACGCGGCCGGCCGGCCGCGGCAGCTCGGCCAGCAGACCCTCCTGCGTCGACACCGCGGGGACGAGGTCGGCGCCGCCGAACGCATCGGCGGTCGCGCGGCCGATCGCAGCCACGTGCTCCGGCGTTCCCGTCATCCGCCGCCGCAGCTCCCGGGCGCCGTTGACGCTGGTGACGATCACCCAGGCGTAACCGGACACGTCCACGGGACTGTCCCCGAGCGGCTCGATCTCGAGCAGCGGGCAGTGGACGACCTCGTGCCGCAGCGCGACGAGGCCGCGCACGAGCTCCTCCTCCTGCCCTTCGGGCCGCGTGACGACGACCTTCACGAGACGAACGCGAGCAGCTCGCGGGCGACCGCCTCGGGGTCCGTGCCGGTGCGCCGCTCGATCCAGCCCCCGTCCTCGTCGGCGACGAGAGCGGTCAGCGTGGTGCCGTCGTGGAAGGCGGCGACCGGCGCGAGGCAGCCGCCGCCGACGAGTGCGACGCAGCGCCGCTCGGCCTCGACCCGGCGCCTCGTCTCGAGGTCGTCGGCGGCCGCGACCAGCGCCTCCTCCCCGGCACGCACCTGCAGCGCCAGCGATCCCTGGCCCGCTTCCGGCAGCAGCTCACCCGGCTCGAAGCGGTGCCCGATCTCGGCGTCGAGACCGAGCCGGTCGAGCCCGCACGCCGCCAGCACGATCGCATCGAGCCCGCGCTCGCCGCGCTTGCGCAGCCGCGTGTCGATGTTGCCGCGCAAGCGGCTCGATCGAGAGCTCCGGCTGCAAGCGCGAGCAGCTGCGCCCGCCGGCGCACAGACGCCGTCCCGATCCGCATCCCGGCCCGAAGGTCGCTCGCGCCGCAGAGCGCGTCGCGCGGATCCTCGCGCGGCGGATACGCCCCGACGACGAGGCCTTCCGGGTCGCGCGCCGTCATGTCCTTCGCCGAGTGGACGGCGACATCGATCCGGCCCTCGAGCAGCGCCTCCTCGAGCTCCTTGACGAAGACACCGCGCGAGCCGATCTCGCCGAACGGCTTCGTCCGGTCGCGGTCACCGGCGGTTGTGATCGGCACGAGCGCGATCTCGATCCCAGGTGCACGCAGCCTCTCCGCCGCCTGCTCCGCCTGGGTGAGCGCGAGCCTACTGCCGCGGGAGCCGACGCGGATGAGCACAGCTTCGCCGCGACGCAGGTCGCGACTCGCCGCAGCCGCGTTTACCGGTCGCACTGGTCGGCCGGATCCGCACGAACGCGGTCGGCACCTGGAGGGGTAGCGGCCGGCCGGTCAGGAAACGCGTGTTCACCGCCGTCGCTCCTCCTCTTCGAGCCCGAACAGATGCCTCACGACGTCAGCATAGACCACCCCATCGGCTGCCGCGGCGGCCTCTTTCATCCGAATTGTCGGCAGGTGCAGGAGCTTTGCGAGGATCTGCGAGGTCACCGACTCGACATGCCTCCGCTCGCTCTCCGAGAGCCGTCCACCCGCCCGCGCGAGCTCGCTGTCGCGGATCTCCTCGGCCAGCGCGCGCAGCGACGCGATCGTCGGGACGACGTCGAGCGCGGCCTGCCACTCGCGGAAGCGGTCCGCCTCGTCGGCGACCAGCCGCTCCGCCTGCGCCGCCTCGGACCGGCGGCCGGAGATCGTCTCGGCGACGACGGCCTCGAGGTCGTCGACGTCGTAGAGGAAGCAGCCGTCGAGGTCGTTGATCGCCGGGTCGAGGTCGCGCGGCACGGCCAGGTCGAGCAGCAGCAGCGGCCGCCCCTTCCGCGCCCGCAGCGCGGCGGCGACCTCGTCGCGTGTCAGGACGTGATCGGCGGCGCTCGTCGCCGAGACGACGACGTCGGCGAGCTCGAGCTCGGCACCGATCGCGTCAAGCTCGACCGCCTGCGCGCGAAGACGCAGCGCGAGCTCCTCGCCGTGCTGGAGCGTCCGGTTCGCAACGACGGCGACGTCCGCCCCGCGCGAGACAAGGTTCCGAGCCGTCGCCTCGCTGATCTTTCCGGCGCCGAGCACGAGCACCCGCCGCCCGGAGAGATCGTCGAACACCTGCTGCGCGAGCGCCGCGGCCGCCGACGGCACCGACGCGGGACTCTCGCTGATCGCCGTCTCTTGCCGCACCCGGCGACCGGCGTGCAGCGCCTGCCGGAACAGCTTGTCGAGGAACGGGCCGGGCGAGCCCGCCTCGAACGCGGTCCGCACCTGGCCGAGGATCTCGCCCTCGCCGGGAACGAGGGAATCGAGGCCTGCCGCGACGCGGAACAGGTGCAGCGCCGCCGCCTCGTCGCGGAGCCGGTAGAGCGCGGCGGAGAGGTCGACGGCCCGGTCGCCGGCGAGCTCGGACAGCGTCGCGACCGCGAGCTCCTCGGCGTGCTCGTCCTGGACGAGGTAGAGCTCGGTGCGGTTGCAGGTGGAGAGAACGACCGCTTCGCCTTCGAGGCGCGCGGCCAGCTCGCGGCAGGCCTCGAGATCGAGTGCGACGCGCTCGCGCAACTCGATTGGAGCCTTGTGATGCGACACGCCCGCGAGTGTCAGTTTCATGCGGCGAAGTGGGTCAGAGGGAGGACGATCGCGACGAGCGCGAAGCCGGCGAGGTTGAGCAACGCTGCCCGGCGGCCGCGCCAGCCCTCGTGGCGGAGCACGAGCAGCGCGGAGTACGCACCCAGGACGAGCAACGTCACGGCCATCGCCGTGTCGAAGTCGCCGCGCTCGAAGCTGGCGGCGCCGACGCCGATCCCGAGCGTCAGGACAACGAGCGAGCCGAGCACCGTCCGGGCCGCGAGCCGGTCGAGCGCGTCGAGCGGCGGCATCCGGACGCGGAGGACGCTGCGCTCGTGGCGCTTCAGCCGCCGCTCCTGCCAGAGGTACATCGATGCCATCCCGGCCGCCAGCGTCAGCCCGGCGAAGCCCGCCAGCATCAGGACGGCGTGGATCGCGAGGACGACGCCGGAGCGATCGCCCTCGTCGAGCGCGGTGCCGCCTCCAGCCCAGGACAGCGCGAGCAGCGCGGCCGCAACCGGCATCACGGTCAACCCGAGCAGCCGGTAGCGCGGCGTGCAGCCCCAGATCAGGTACGCGCCGACGACGAACCAGACGAAGAGGTTGAGCGCGCCCGCCCACGTCCCCCACGGGAACCCCTCGGCCGAGACGCCCTGGCCGACGAGCAGCGCCGTCTGCGCGAGCCAGCCGAGACGGACGCCCCAGGTGGCGAGCCGGCCGGCGAGCCCGGGCCCGCGGAGCTCGCCCGCGTAGGCGAACGCGGCCTCCCCGTAGGCGAGCAGAGCAGGGACGACGAGGAACTCAGCCATCCGCCCGGCGCTGCCGCGCCAGCTCCGCGAGCTCGCCCGTTTCGCGCTCGAGCCGGGAGAGCTTGGCAGCGATGATCGCGACGTAGACGAGCAGGGTCACGAAGACGACCGCGTAGGCCGCGACGACGTAGTCGCCCTGACTCATGAGAGGGCCTCGCGCAGCTCGCGGAGGTTCGAGTCGAGCCGCTTGCCGAGCAGCTCGACGCGGTAGAGCGTGTACGCGAGCAGCGTGATCGCGAGCCAGCAGACGCAGAAGGCGAAGAACATCGTCCCCGTCATCTGCGGCCCGTCGCGCGTGAATGTCGTCGGGTGGATGAAGTCCTCGGCCAGCCGGATCGCGAGGAAGCTGACCGGGATCAGCGCGACGCCGAAGAGCGCGTAGACGGCGGAGACGTTCGCCCGCCGCGGCCCCTCCTCGATCGAGAAGCGGAGCATGAAGTACGCCGAGTAGAAGAGGAAGAGGACGAGGAAGAGCACGAGCTGGTTCGAGTCCCAGACCCACCAGTGGCCCCATGACGCCTTCGCCCAGATCGACCCGGTCGCGAGCGTCAGCGCACCGAAGATCGTGCCCTGGTGGATCCCGACGTAGCTCTCGAGGTCGTAGCGCTCGTCGCCCTTCCAGAGCAGCCGCAGCGCCTTCCACGCGCCCCAGCCGAAGCAGGCGTACGCCGTCAGGGCGATCGGGACGTGGAAGTAGAAGATCTTCTGCGAGATCCCCTGGTCGGCGTCCTCGGGGGCAACCCAGAACGCGAGCACGATCGCCAGCCCGACGAGCGCTGCGGAGAGCGCCGCGAGCGCCGGAACCGAGACGAGAGAGACCCTGCTATTCGGAGACGACGTACTCAAAGGACGCCCAGCACAGTATCGCGAAGACGGCGTCGTACAGCCCGAGAAACATGAGGTAGCGGCCGGGATCGGTCGAGACGCTCGCGCCGACGCCGCCGACGACGAGCGGGATCGCGAGCGGGAGGAAGAGGAGCGGCAGGATCAGCTCGCGGGTCCGGCTCGCCGCTGCCATCGCCGCCAGCAGCGTCCCGACGGCGCAGATGCCGATGTTCGCGAGCAAAACGCCGAGAATCGCCTCAGCCTGCAGCGGCGAGAAGAAGACCGCGAAGGCCGGCAGGGCGACGAGCTCGATCAGCGCCAGAAAGACGAACACGGCCGCCGACTTGCCGAGCCAGATCGCGCTCCGGTCGGAGGGCGCGAGCACGAGCCCGTCGAGCGCGCCGCCCTCGCGCTCGGGCGCCCACGCGCGCGCGAGCCCGAGGAGCGCGGTGAAGACGAGCGCGACCCAGAGCAGGCCTTGCGCCGCCACCTCGTCCGCGCCCGTCGGCAGCGCGAAGTGGAAGACGACGAGCGTCGAGAGGACGAAGAGCAGCATCGCCGGCAGCGTGTCCCGGGCCCGCAGCTCGAGCCGCAGGTCCTTCCGCGCCAGCGCGGCGACGTCGGCGAAATAGTTCACGCGAGCGCCAGCCGGGAGGTGGCGAGCGGCTCGACACGCTCAGGCTCGTGTGTCGTCAGCAGGACGGTGGCCGCACCGGCGAGCTCGGCCAGCTGCCGGTCGAGCAGGGCAGCGCCCTCGGCGTCGAGCGCGGTGAACGGCTCGTCGAGGACGAGCAGCTCCGGCTCGTGCAGGAGCGCGCGGCAGAGCGCGAGCCGCTGCGTCATCCCACGCGAGTACGACGCCACGCGCTCGGCGCGGACGTCCCAGAGGCCGTAGCGCTCGAGCAGCATCCCGATCCGCTCGCGCCGCTCGGGCACGCGATAGAGCCGGCCGTAGAGGTCGAGGTTCTCGAGCGCGGTCAGGTCGCGGTAGAGCAGCGGCTCGTGGCCGAGGTAGCCGAGCGCGCCGCGGCCGGCGTCGACGTCGAGCTCGCCGCCGCTCGGTGCCGCCAGACCGGCGACCAGACGCAGGAGCGTCGTCTTGCCGGAGCCGTTCGGACCGGTGACGACGAGGAAGCCGCCGCGCTCGAGCCGGAAGTCGAGCGGCCGCAGGGCGCGCCGCCGCCCGTAGCGCTTCTCGACCGCGTGCGCGCTGATCACAGCAGCACGTCGGCGAAGACGAAGCAGAGGAAGACGATGCTGATCACACCGTTGACCGTGAAGAACGCGGCGTTGAGCCGCCGGAGGTCGCCCGGGCGCACGAGCGAGTGCTCGTAGCCGAGCAGCACCGCCACCGCGGCGACGCCGAGCCAGTAGAACGCGCCCACGTCGAGGCCGAGCCCCGCGAGCGCGAGCAGCGCGACCGTGCCGGCGTGGAAGAGGCGCGCACCGAGGAAGACGCCCGGCTCGCCGAAGCGGGTCGCCCACGAGTGCAGCCCCTGCTCGCGGTCGTGCTCGAGGTCGAAGAGCGAGTAGAAGAAGTCGAACCCGGCGACCCAGAGCGCCACCGCTCCGCCGAGCGCCCACGCCTGCCACGGCAGCTCGCCGGTGACGGCGGCCCACGCACCGACGGGCGCGAGGCCGAGCGAGGCACCCAGCCAGAGGTGGCAGAGCCACGTGACGCGCTTCAGGTACGGGTAGACGACGAAGAAGAGGACCGGCACCGGCCAGAGCCAGCGCACGAGCGGGTCGAGCTGGAACACGGCGACGAGGAACAGCGCGAGTGCGCCCGCGCAGAGCGCCAGCACCTGCGGCCGCGACAGCGACCCGGCCGGAAGCTCGCGGCTCGCCGTTCGGGGATTGCGGGCATCGACCTCGGCGTCGATCAGCCGGTTCAGCCCCATCGCCAGCGTCCGGGCGCCGACCATCGCGACCGTCACCCAGAGCCAGTCCGCGGCCGAGGGCGCCTCGCCGAGCGCGAGCAGCATCCCCACGTACGCGAACGGGAGCGCGAAGACGGTGTGCTCGAGCTTCACGAGCGACGCGAAGCGGCGCGGCAGCGAGACGGCGGTCGCGCTCATGTCTGCTGGTGCGCCGTCTCGGCCTCGGCGAGCAGGCCGACCGCGTGCGCGAGCGCCGGCTGCAGCACGGCGTAGCCGTCCCGGCAGCCGCCGGGCGAGCCCGGGAGGTTGACGACGAGGGTACGCGCGTGGATCCCCGCGACCCCGCGCGAGAGCAGCGCGTGCGGCGTCTTCGCCAGCGAGTCGGCGCGGAT
Source organism: uncultured Gaiellaceae bacterium (assembly GCA_963738795.1). Lineage (GTDB taxonomy): Bacteria > Actinomycetota > Thermoleophilia > Gaiellales > Gaiellaceae > Gaiellasilicea. The sequence goes on from CAVTXQ010000006.1 coordinate 285,002, forward strand.
CGCCTCCGCGATCCCGGGCGCTTCGCGGTCGATCACGGTGCGCGTCGCCTCCGGGGTGACGTCACGCGGGGCGACGCCGGTGCCGCCGGTCGTGAGCACGACCGCGGCTGCTTCGGCGAGCTGGGAGATGGCGGCCGCGATCTCGCCGACCTCGTCCGGCACCACGCGGCGCTCGACCTCGTAGCCGTCGCCGGCGAGCAGCTCGGCGAGGATGTCGCCGCTCTTGTCTTCGCGCGTGCCGGCGACGACCCCGTCCGAGACGGTCAGGACGGCGGCCTTCACACCGCCTCCTTGGTCTTCTCGACCAGCGTCACCTCGGCGATCGTCATCTCCTTGTCGATCGCCTTCGCCATGTCGTAGACCGTCAGCGCCGCGACCGTCGCGGCCGTCAGCGCCTCCATCTCGACGCCGGTCTGGGCCGTCGTCTCGGCGGCCGCCGTGATCTCGACGCCGCCGGCGACGACCTCGAGCGAGACCTCGACCACCGACAGCGGCAACGGATGACAGAGCGGGATCAGCTCGCTCGTCCGCTTCGCCGCCATGATCCCGGCGAGCTGGGCCGTCGTCAGTGCGTCGCCCTTCGGCAGGTCGCCGAGCCGCTGCGCCGTCGCGGCCGCCATCCGCACCGAGGCGCGCGCGACAGCGCGGCGCCGCGAGAGTGGCTTGCCGCCGACGTCGACCATGCGGACGGCACCGGATTCGTCGACGTGGGAGAGGTCGGTCATCGCCGCCGAATGCTACTCGCGTAGTCGAGGTCGGCCAGCTGCGCTGCGATCCAGGCCTCGAGATCGTGCTCCCGAACGTGCGTGCTGATCGCCGCCTGCCGTGCGCGCCGCTCATCCTCGTCGAGCACAAGCGCGAGCTCGAGCGCGTCCGCGATCGCGGAGACGTCGAACGGAGCGACCGGGACAACCCAGTGCTGCAGCTCCTCGAATGCACCCGCGTTGACAGATAAGGCAACAGACCCGCCGCGCGTGTTGACGACGGGAGCTTCCTTGGCGACAAGGTTGAGCCCGTCCATGACCGCGCTCACGAGCAGGACGTCGAACTGCTTGTACGCGGCGATCGAGGCGGGAAAGTCGTCTGCAACCCGAAGCGTCAGCGCACCCGGAAAGGCGGCCTCGACGGCAGCTGCGGCCTCCTCGATCCGGCGCAGCTCCTCGACGTACTCGGGAATGTCCTGGCGCGAGGCGTCGAGCAGCGCGAGCATGCCGACGCGGCCGCGCAGGTCGGGCCGGCGCTCGAGCAGCAGCCGAAACGCCTCCAGGCCCCGGGGGACGTTCTTCGACGGGTCGGTACGGTCGACGCGGAGGATCAGCAGCTCCGGCCGCTCGGCCTCCAGCTCGCGCTCGCGGGCGAGCACGGGCTCGCTGCGCGCCAGACCCTCGAACTCGGCCGGGTCGATCGAGATCGGATGCGCGGTCACATGTCGTTCGTCCGGCTCGAGCCCGAGTCCGCGGCAGGCGTCGAGGAACGCACGCCGCCAACGGTGGGTGTGGAAGCCGGCAACGTCGCACGCGAGCAGCCCTTCGTGGATCTGGCGGACCATCGACTCCGGCAGCACCGACCACGCGTCGGCGCCGACCCAGGGAATGTGCGTGAAGTGCGCCAGAGCCGCGTCCGGCCGCCGCTCGCGGACGAGCGCCGGCGCGACGTAGAGGTGGTAGTCGTGGAAGAGAACAGCGGCGTCGGGCTCGCGCTCGAGCTCCTCGACGACGGCGTCCGCGAAGGTGCGGTTGACCGGGACGTAACCGTCGTCCCATGCGCAACCGAGGTCGTGGTCGGGGTTGTGCTTCAGCTCCCAGAGCCCGTGCTGAACGAACCAGAGCGCCGGGTTCGCGATCACGTTGTAGTAGAGGTCGTACGCGGACGGGCGGTGCGCGACGAGCCGCAGCCGGTAGCGCGAGCCGTCGCGCGCGGTCTCGTCGACCGTGCCCGAGGCGGCGACGGCGCGATCCTCGTCCGAGATCGCGCTCGCGATCCAGGTGACGTCGTGGTGGGAGACGAGCGGCGCCAGCGCGGTCACGAGCCCGCCCGCGCCCCTCTTCGCGATCCGCTCGCCGCCGTCGCGGCCGTAGGAGATCGGACCGCGGTTGGAGACGACGATCAACTTCCGCCGTTCGCTCATCGGAGCGGGAGCCTAGAGCAGTTTCACGAACCTCAGGCGCGAGCCCTTGCCGCTCGGCCCGCCGCCGATCTCGACCTCGTCGGCGATCGAGCGGATGATCGCGATCCCGAGGCCGCCCTCGGACAGCTCGTCGTCGCCGTTCGTCGACTCGGGATCGTGCTCGAAGCCGGAGCCGTCGTCCGCGACCTCGACGATCAGACGGTCGTCACGGAGCTCGAAGCTGATGTCGACGTGCCCCTCGGCGTCCCCGTAGGCGTGCCGCACCGAGTTGGAGCACGCCTCGGTGAGCGCAAGCTTCAGGTCGGCGAGCGTCTCGTCGGAGAAGGAGCGGACCCGCGAAAGCCCGGCGAGGGCGAGCCGGGACAGCGTGATGTACTCGGCCTTGGCCGGAATCGTCAGCCGGACGGTCCGGCCGAGATCGATGTCTGCGTGCTCGCTCACCTGTCCTGCCTTCGCGCTCGTTCTACCGAAAACTTGCGAACCCTGCTAACTCCTCATGCGGTTCTGCCCGAATTCAGGCGAAGCTAAACAGGCGCTTGCTAGCGCGTCGGATTGACGGGACGCTCGGTCAGACGGACGCGCACGGTCTCGCGTTTGCCGTTGCCGCGCCGGAGCACGACGACGGAGACCGTCTGACCGGGCAGAAGGCTGTCGGCGACGATCCTGGCGATGTCGGCCGCACGCTCGACCTTGCGGCCGGCGAAGCCCACGATCAGGTCGCCGCCGATGTTGATCGGCACCCCGTTGAAGATCTCCTGGTTCGAGGAGCCCCGAAGCCCGGCACGCTCCGCGGGCGCACCCTCGACGACCCCCTGGATCAGCGCGCCGCGGGGCGCTCCGAGGCCGTAGCGGCGCGAGATCGCCGGCGTGACGTCCTGCGTCGTGACGCCGACGTAGGCGTACGCGACCTTGCCGTTCGAGATCAGCTGCTCCATCGAGCGGCGCGCCGAATTGATCGGGATCGCGAAGCCGACGCCCTCGGCGTTTCCCGAGTCGGAGCGGATCTGCGCGTTGATCCCGATCACGCGGCCGCGCGCGTCGAAGAGCGGCCCGCCGGAGTTGCCGTGGTTGATCGGCGCGTCGATCTGGATCGCATCCGAGACGTCGTACGCGGAAGTGAGCGAATCGATCGAGCGCTCGGTGGCGGAGACGACGCCGACGGCGAGCGAGCTCTCCTGCCCGAACGGGCTGCCGATCGCCGCGACCGGCTCGCCGACGACGACGCGGCTCGAGTTGCCGAGCGGAACGGGTGCGATCGCGTGATCGTCTGGATCGACCTTGACGACGCCGGTGTCGTTGAACAGGTCCCAGCCGACGATCGAGCCGGGGATCCGATCGCCGTCGTGGAAGGCGACGTAGACCCGGTCGGCGCCGCGCACCGTCGACTCGTCGCCGCCCGAGTTGGTGACGACGTGCGAGTTCGTCAGGATGTGCCCCTCCTCGGAGACGATGAAGCCCGATCCCTGCGCGCGCTGGCCGTTCGGGAAGTACGAGTAGATCGTCACGACGCCCTCGGAGCGGTTCGCGTAGATCTGCGCCGGATCGAAGCCGTTGCCGAGCAGCGGCGCCACCGCCTGCGCTGCGGCCCCCGATTCGCGCTGGACGGTGGGAACGACGACCGTGCGGACGCCGTCGTCGTCTCCGATCCAGCCGGCGAGCGAGCCGACCACGAGCACGGCTGCGGCGCCGAGGCCCGCGGCCACGATCGACACGGCTGCAAGGGCACCGGGGCGCATCCCGCTCACTGTAGCGACGGCGTCCGCGTTTTCACGTGAAAACGGACTCGGCCGGTTCGGCTGCGACCGACGTCGGCGCGGCGCCCAGCACGACACGGACGATGGTCCGGCCCGGACGGGACTCGAGGACGACCTCGCCGCCCATCATCTGCACGAGCTCGCGCGCGATCGCAAGCCCGAGCCCGCTGCCGGAGGCGATCGTGCCGTCACCGCGGTAGAAGCGGTCGAAGACGTGCGGTGCGTGCTCGGGCCCGATCCCCGGCCCGTCGTCCTCGACCTCGAGCAGGGCGTGCTCGCGGTCGGCCCAGGCCCGCAGCGTCACACGCGTGCCTTCGGGCGTGTGCGTGAGCGCGTTGTCGAGCAGAGCCCTGACGACCTGGAGCACCCGCAGCTCGTCGGCACGGGCGACCGGACTGCCCTGCACGACGGCGTCGACGACATGCCGCTTCCGCTCGGCGACGGCGCTGAACTCCGCGCAGACGACCCGCGCCACCTCGCCGAGATCGACCGGCTCGTGCTCGACGTGCATCCGGCCCGCGTCGAGCCGCGAGAGATCGAGCAGGTCGGTGGCGAGCTTGGCGAGCCGGTCGACCTGCTCGCGCATCGTCTCGAGAAACTCCAGCCGCGTTGCCTCGTCGACGTCCTCGTCCGTCATCAGCTCGAGAAAGCCGCCGAGGGAGAAGAGCGGCGTGCGCAACTCGTGCGACGCGTTGGCGATGAACTCGCTGCGGGCGCGGTCGAGCTGGCCGAGCCGGCCGCGCATGCGCTCGAACGCGATCGCGAGGTCGCCGAGCTCGTCGTTGCCGGTGTCGATCACCGGCTCGTCGAAGCGGCCGCCTGCGATCCGCTCGGCGGCGCGCTCGAGCCGGCGGATCCGCTTCGCGTGGAAGGACGCGGCCGCGTAGCCGACGACGACCGCGAACAGGAGCCCGATCAGGCCGGCGAAGAGGAGGCGACGCTGGATCAGCTTCAGGCTCGAGATCGGGTCGGCGAGCGAGTCGCTGAGCAGGATCACCACGCCCTCGTTCTCGAGAGGGATCGCAACCTCGGCGAAACGCCGGCCCCGGCGTTCGACGGTCCCCCGCTCGACCACGCGCGAGCGCGTCGCCGTCAGCGCGGTCGGATTCCGCGCGACATCGAGCGACGACGTCGTGTTCGAGTCGCCGAAGATGAACGGCTGGTTCTGCAGGATCGAGTAGACGACGACCCGCGCCTGGAAGACTGCGGCCGCCTGCTCGGCGAACTGCTGCTCGCTGCCGGTCTCGCTCTGGTTCTCGTAGGCGCGCGCCACGTTGCGTGCGTCCTCCTCGAGCTGGTCGAGCTTCGCGTTGACGAGCTCCGCCTCGAGCGACGGGACGACGATCAGGTAGACGACGCCGAGCGAGCCGGCGACGACGAGGAGGAGCGCCAGCGCCAGGCGGAAGCGGATGCCCCGAAACCGCGAACGGCGCCCGGCCACTCAGCGCTCCCGGAAGCGGTAGCCGACCCCCCGCACCGTGAGGATCAGCTTCGGCTCGTGCGGATCCTCCTCGATCTTCTCACGGAGGTGGCGGACGTGGACGTCGATCGTCCGCGGCTCGCGGTAGTCGGCGCCGCCACGCAGGCGCTCGAGCAGCTGCCGGCGTGAGAACACGCGCCCCGGCGCACCGGCGAGGACGCGGAGGAGCTCGAACTCGACGAACGTGAGCTGCGCCTCCTCGCCGCGGACCTCGACCGTCCGGCGGGGGACGTCGATCGTCAGCTCACCGGCCTCGATCACCTCGTCGTCGCGACGCTCGCCCGGACGCGGCGCCGACGCGCGGCGCAGCAGCGCGCGCACACGGCTGCGGAACTCGCGGATCGAAAACGGCTTCGTGATGTAGTCGTCGGCGCCGAGCTCGAGGCCCAGCACCTTGTCGAGCTCGTCGTCGCGGGCGGTGAGCATGATGATCGGCACCGTGCTCTCGGCGCGCAGGCGCTTGCAGACTTCGAGGCCGTCCAGCCGCGGCAGCATCAGATCGAGCACGACGAGGTCGACGTCCTCCTCGGCGAAGCGCGCGAGCGCCTCCTCGCCGTCCCGCGCGTGCACGACCTTGAAGCCGTCGCGCTCGAGCGGATAGGTCAGCAGCTTCTGGACGGAGTCCTCGTCGTCGACGAGCAGGATGGTCGACGTCTCCGCCATGACCGAATGCTAGAGGGAGATGGCCGCGGCGTTCCCTACACTGGCCGTGCAATGGCGCCGCCCAGACGAGCGCTCCCGACGCGCGGGCGCCCCCGCCGCGGCTCCGTCGAGCGGCCGGTGAATGCACGGCTCGTGCGCGGAACATGGCTGCTGGTCGCGCTGCCGCTCCTGCTCGCGGCCTTCAGCGTCGCGCGCCCGCAACCGCTGCCGCCGCCGACGCTGCCGGCGACCTTCGACGTCACGATCGCCGAGCAGCTCGCCCGCGAGCTCGCCCGCGAGTATCCGGACCGATCGCCGGGCTCGTCCGGCGGGTTGGGCGCCGCCGGCTGGGTCTCGCAGCGGTTCGAGCTCCTGGGCTTTCGAGCCGCCGCGAGTGGAGCGTTTCACGGCGCAGATCCCGGGCCACGGCGAGGTCGAGCTCCAGAACCTCGTCACCGTGGTCGACGGGGCGTCCGACCAGGCACATCGTGATCACCGCGCACCGCGACAACACCGGCGACGGCCGCGGTGTGAACGACAACGCGTCCGGCACCGGCGCGCTGATCGAGCTTGCCCGTCCCTACGCGCCGGTCGAGGGCGCGACGCCGGTGCAGGCGCAGCCGACCTACACGCTCGTGTTCGTCTCCACGGACGGCGGTGCCTTCGGCGCGCTCGGTGCGGCGCACTTCGTGGAGAGCTCGCCGTATCGCGACAACGCACTCGCGGTGATCAGCCTCGACGCGATCGCCGGCCCGAGCAGACCACGGCTGCTGATCGCCGGCGACACGGCCCGTTCTCCGTCGGCCGCGTTCGTGCGCACGGCTGCGACCCGCGTGCTCGAACAGGCCGGCGAGGAGCCGACCCACGACTCGGCGCTGCGCCAGCTGCTCGACCTGGGCTTCCCGTTCACGCTCGGCGAGCAGGGGCCGTTCGTCGCCCGCGGCATTCCGGCACTGACGGTGACGACGCTGCCCGACGGAGGCGCGCAAGCCGACGAGACGCCGTTCGACGACACACCGTTCGACGTGCAGCGGCTGGCAGAGCTCGGCCGCGCGTCACAGAACCTGATCGGCTCGCTCGACGCGGGCCTCGAGCTCGCGCAGGGCACCACGAGCTACGTCTACCTCGGCACCCGCATCATCCGCGGCTGGGCGATCGAGCTCGTCCTCCTGACGGCGCTGCTGCCGTTCCTGATCGGAACGATCGACCTGTTCGCGCATTGCAGGCGTCGTCGGATCCCGCTTGCGCCTGCGGCCCGCAGCCTCCGCGGCCGGCTCTACTTCTGGGGCTACGCGGCGATCCTCGTCTTCGTCGCGGCGCTCCTCGGCGCCTTCCCCCAGGGCGAGGCACGGCCGCTGCCACCCGACTCGAACCTCTACAGGCCCTCCCCCGTGGTCCTCGTCGTGCTCGGGGTGCTCCTGTTCGTGGGCTGGCTCGTCGCGCGTGAGCGCCTGATCCCACGCCGGCCGGTCCGGCCGGAGGAGACGCTGGCCGGTCACACGGTCGCGCTGCTCGGGCTCGGTCTGATCGCGCTGCTCGTCGTCGCGACGAATCCGTTCTCGCTCGTCTACCTCCTGCCGTCGCTCTACGCCTGGCTCTGGCTGCCGCAAGCCCACGCCTCGGGACGGCTCGCTCGGGCCGTGCTGCTCGTGCTCGGCTTCGCCGGCCCACTGATGCTGCTGCTGTCCTTCTCGACGCGGCTCGGACTCGGGCTCGAGACGCCGTGGTATCTGCTCTCGCTCGTCTCGGTCGGCTACGTCCCCTGGATCGTGGTCGCGCTCGCGTTCGCCTGGCTCGCAGTCGCCGCGCAATTGACGGCGCTGGCCGTCGGCCGCTACGCGCCCTACACGACGACCCGCCGCAAGCCCAACCGGCCGCTGCGCCTGCTCGGCGGCGAGAAACGCGACGCGATGGAGGGCTGATGAGACGACTCGCCCACATCGTCGGAACGCTGATGATCGTCGCCGGCGTCGGCGCGCTCGCGTGGGCGCTGACGGTCTGGCAGTGGCAGGACCCGTTCACTGCCGTCCTGAACAAGCTCGAGCAGCGCGAGCTCGAGCAGGACTTCGAGGCGCGAATCGAGGAGGGTCAGGGCAGGGCGATCGTCGTCGACGCCACCTCGCACGAGGAGCTTCGGGAGTCGCTACCGCTTGCCGCAGCCGCGTGGCGCAAGCGCTCGGAACGCGGCGACGCGGTCGCCCGTCTCCGCATCCCCGCCCTTGGCGTCGGCGAGATCGTCGTCAACGGCACCGACACCGGCTCGCTGAAGCGTGGGCCGGGTCGCTACCTCGGCTCGGGGATGCCCGGCGAAGGAAAGCTCGTCTACATCGCCGGCCACCGGACGACCTACGGCGCACCCTTCTCCCGGATCGACCGCCTGAACAAGGGCGACCGCGTCTACCTCGAGCTGCCCTACGCGACGATCGAGTACACGATCACCGGCAGCCGGATCGTCCCGGCCTCGGAGCTCTCGGTCCTGAAGTCGAAGGGCTTCGAGCAGCTCGTGCTCCAGGCCTGCCATCCACGCTTCTTCGCCTCGCACCGCTACCTCGCCTACGCGAAGCCGGTCCGCGTCACCCCTCGCGGCAGCGACGAGGCGACGCCGTACGAGGCGCTCAGCGCAGGCTGAGGTAGCGCACGCTCTCGCCCGCGGCGAGCTCGCCCTCGCCGGACGGCACGAGCACGAGCGCATCGGCGCCGGCAGCACGCGCGATCATGTGCGACTCCTGGCCCGTCAGCGGCTCGAGCAGCGTCCCGTCGGCGCCGCGCCGGGTGCGCGCGCGCGCGAGCTCATCGCGGGCTCCGTTCCGCCGCAGCGGCGAGGCGAGCCGCGCGGTCTCGTAACTCGGGCCGGGGTCGGCGGCGCCCTGGAGCGCGAGCAGCGCGGGGCGCACGAACAACTCGACGCCGACGAGCGCCGACACGGGGTTCCCCGGGAGCCCGAAGACCAGCGTCCTGCCGCGGGTCCCGAACGCGAGCGGCTTCCCCGGCCTGACCGCCACGCCCCAGAAGTCCTCCTCGACACCAAGCTCGGCCAGGATCCGGCGAACGAGGTCGTGCGGGCCGACCGAGACGCCGCCGGAGCTGACCAGCACGTCTGCGTCGAGCCCGTGCTCGAGCGCGCGCCGGTGCTCGGCTTCGTCGTCGGTGACGGGACCGATCCGCTCGACCTCCGCGCCGGCGGTCTCGAACGCGGCGGCGAGCATCGGCGCGTTCGACTCGTAGATCTGACCGGCGCCGAGCGACTCGCCTGGCGCCCGCAGCTCGGTGCCCGTGCTGAGGACGACGACCCGCGGCCGCCTGGCGACCGGCACCTCCGAGACCCCGGCAGCCGCAAGCGCACCGATCTGCGCAGCGCCGATCCCGGTCCCGGCCGGGAGCACGATGTCCCCGGCACGAACGTCCCCGCCGGCAGGCCTGACGTTCGCACCGGCGTCGACGGGTGCCGGCACATCCAGCCCGTTGTCTGTCTCGACAACAAGCTCGATCGGGACGACCGAATCGGCGCCGTCCGGAACTGCTCCACCGGTGGAGATCGCCATCGCCTCGCCTGCTGCCAACGCCCGTTCGGCCGGCACGCCGGCGGCGATCCGGAAGACGACCGGCAGCCGCCCCGGGGCGTCCTCGGCCCGGAGCGCGTACCCGTCCATCGCGGAGCTCGCGAACGGCGGCAGGTCGACCCGCGCGGTCACGTCCTCGGCGAGGAAGCGGCCTGCGGCCGCGGCGACGGCCACCCGCTCCGGCTCGAGCGCCGTCGCGCGGGCGAGCACCCGCCGGAGCGCCTCCTCGATCGACAGCAAGCCACTCATCGGGGGCATACGCTAACGGCCGTGATCTCGGTGGTCGTCCCGGTGCACGACGAGGAGCGCAGCGTCGCGCTCCTGCACGACGAGCTTTCGTCCGCGCTCGAGCCGCTCGGCCGTCCGTGGGAGGTCGTCTTCGTCGACGACGGCTCGACCGACGGAACGTTCGCGGCACTGACCCGGCTGCACACGCAACACGACGAGGTCCGCGTCGTCCGGTTGCGGCGCAACTTCGGCAAGGCGGCGGCGCTGCAGGCCGGCTTCGAGGAGGCCCAGGGCGACGTCGTCGTCACGATCGACGGCGACCTGCAGGACGACCCTGCCGAGATCCCGCGCCTGCTCGCGAAGCTCGACGAGGGCTTCGACCTCGTCTCGGGCTGGAAGACGAAGCGCCGCGACCCGCTCACGCGAAGAGTCCCGTCGCGCATCTTCAACCGGGTAACCGGCGCGCTCTCCGGGTTACGGCTGCACGACCTGAACTGCGGGCTGAAGGCCTACCGCGCCGAGGTGGTGAAGGGGCAGCGCATCTACGGCGAGCTGCATCGCTTCATCCCCGTGCTCGCCCACTACCGCGGCTACCGCGTCGCCGAACTGCCTGTCAACCACCGTCCGCGCGAGCACGGACGCTCGCGCTACGGGCTCGAGCGCTACCTCCGCGGCTTCCTCGACCTGCTCACCGTCACCTTCATGGGCCGCTACCGGCACCGGCCGCTCCACCTCTTCGGCGGCGTCGGCCTGCTGCTCGGCGCTGTCGGGACGCTGTTGCTCGCCTACCTGACAGTGCTGAAGCTGACCGGCGAGGCAATCGGGCATCGGCCGCTGCTGACGCTCGGCGTCCTGCTCGTCGTCGTCGGCGTGCAGCTCGTCTCGCTCGGCCTCGTCAGCGAGCTCGTGGCGAGCCACCACGAGGAGCGAACGGGCGGCCGCGACCTCGAGCGGCACGTGGACGAGATCCTGCGCTGAGCCTGACCGTTCTCTACTTCGGGACGTACGAGCGCGACTACCCGCGGAACGCGCAGGTGATCTCATGCCTGCGTGGCGCGGGCGTCGAGGTGATCGAGCGCCACGCGAGCGTGTGGGAGCGGCGGCGGCACAAGTGGTCGCTGGGCCTCGCGGCTGCAGCGCGAATCGGGCTGGCCGAGACACGGCTCCTCTTCGGCCGCCGCCGGGAGCACTTCGACGCCGTCATCGTCGGCTACCCGGGCCACTTCGACGTTCCGGCTGCGCGGTGGATCGCGCGCGGACGGCCCGTCGTCTTCAACCCGCTCGTCTCGCTGCACGAGACGCTGGTCGAGGATCGCGGCCGGTTCGGTGCGGGCTCGCCTGCGGCGGGAGTCCTGCGCCAAGTCGACCGGCTGGCGCTGCGGCGCGCCGACCTCGTCGTCGCCGACACGGCCCAGAACGCACGCCACCTCGCCGAGCTGGGCGAGCTCGACGCCGAGCGGCTCGCGGTCTGCTTCGTCGGCGCCGAGGAGCGCCTCTTCCGGCCCGGCTGGCAGCCCGCGCAGGAGTTCCGGGCGCTATTCGTCGGCAAGCTGATCCCGCTGCACGGCCTGGAGACGATCCTGGCCGCGGCGCGACTCGCGCCTGAGCTGCCGTTCCGGGTCGTCGGCAGCGGCCAGCTCGACGCACTGCTGAACGAGCGGCCGCCGAACGTCGAGTGGGTCGAGTGGGTCGAGTACGAACGGCTGCCGGAGGAGATCCAGGGCGCGGGCTGCGCTCTCGGCGTCTTCGGCACCACCCCGAAGACGCGCCGGGTGATCCCGAACAAGGCCTTCCAGGCGCTCGCCTGCGGGACGCCGCTCGTGACCGCCGACACCCCGGCGGCGCGCGAGCTGCTGGTCGACGGGGAGAGCGCGCTGCTCGTCCCCGCCGGTGACCCGGCGGCCCTGGCGGCCGCGGTGCGACGGTTCGCGGCGGACACGGAGCTCTCCCGCACGATCGGCGCCGGCGGCCTCGCCGCCTATCGCGAGCACGCGAGCGAAGCGGTGCTCGGCGTGCGGTGGCGCGGGCTCGTCGAGCAGCTCGTCGCCCGATGACGCCGGCACGGCTCGTCTGGTTCGCGGCCGCCGCGTTCGCGGTCTGTTCCAGCGCGCTCGCAATCCTGCGCCATCGCGCGTTCGGCAGCGGGCGCTTCGACCTCGGCAACATGACGCAGGCGATCTGGTCGACCGCGAACGGCGACCTGCTCTCGGTCACGGACGTCCACGGCGAGCAGATCTCGCGGCTGGGGTCGCACTTCGATCCGATCCTCGCGCTCATCGCGCCGCTCTGGTGGCTCTGGCCGAGCCCGGAGCTGCTGCTCGTCGTCCAGGCCGGAGCGGTCGCCGCAGGAGCGCTTCCCGTCTTCTGGCTTGCGCGGGCGTATCTCGACTCCGAGTGGCCGGCGGCGGCGCTGGCGCTCGCGTACCTGCTCTACCCGCCGGTGCAGTGGCTGACAGCCAGCGACTTCCACCCGGTCGCGCTGGCGTGCCCGCTGTTGCTCTTCGCCTGGTGGTTCCTCGATCGGCGGCGGCTGCTGCCATTCGCGCTCTGCGCGGCCGCAGCGATGGCGACGAAGGAGCACGTCGGGCTCGTCGTCGCCGCGATGGGCGTCTGGTACGCGGTCCGGTACCGCGCGCCGCGGCCCGGAGCAGCGGTGGCGGTCACCGCAGGGGTGGCCGCACTGCTCGCGGCTCTGGTGGTCGTGCCGCACTTCGCGGCCTCCGGAACATCGGCGTTCGAGAGCCGCTACGACTCGCCGTCGCTCGACGGACGCGACCTCTCCTACCTGGGAGCGCTGCTGCTGCCGCTCGGCCTCATTCCGCTGGCGGCTCCGCTGGCACTGCTACCGGCGGTGCCCGAGCTCAGCCTGAACCTGCTCTCGAGCACGATCACGCAGACGTCGGTGAAGACGCACTACGCGGCGACCGCGATCCCGGCGCTGCTGGCGGCGGCGGTCTACGGCGTCGCGCGGATCGGCGAGCGCGCGGCGTACATCGTCGCACTCGCCGCTTTCGTCGGCATGCTCCTGCTCGGCCCGGTCGGCCGCGTCGACGTCGACGCCGGAGCGCACGATGCGGCGGCCAGGCGGGCGCTCGCGGTCGTCCCGGACGGCGCGCCGGTCAGCGCGACGAACGCGCTCGGCGCGCATCTCTCCGAGCGGCGGCGGATCTTCAGCTTCCCGGTCCTCCGCGAGGCCGAGTGGGTCGCCGTCGACACGACCCGGCTGACCTTCCTCGACAGCCTGAGACCCGAGCTCGCGCGGCCGCCGCTCGCGGCGCTGCGCCGCGATCCGGCCTGGCGGCTCGTCTTCTCCGAGGACGGAGTGCTCGTCTTCCGGAAGCGCTAGAGCGGGATCGCCTGCGGCAGCAGGTACGCGCAGAAGGCGAGCGAGATCAGCTGCGCACGGCGGTCGTCCTCGGCGGCGGCGAGCGGCACGGCCCAGATCGCGTACCACGGCGTCAGCCAGGGCGTCGTCGCGAGCAGGAGACAGCCTGCGAGGCCGAGCCGGACACGGCCGCGGGCCGCCTCGCGCGCGAGCCAGGCGAGCCCGGCCACGAGCGCGGCGGCGGCGAGCACGAGCGTGACGTCGTGCGGGACGCCGAGCTGCTCGAGCCGGTGCGGCAGCGCATAGCTCGACTGCTCCGCCGCGTTGCGCGCGAGCGGCCCGAAGGAGCGCAGCCAGTCGACGCCGTAGCGCCAGGTCGCGAGCCCGACGATCGCCGCCGCGGCCACGGCGAAGCCGACGTGGCCGACACGGCGCCCGCTCGTCCCGCGCGGCAACCGCGCGCAGGGCGAAGAAGACGAGCGGCACCCACTTGATCAGCACCGGCCAGCGCCCAGGCGGCGCCGGCCCACTGGCGGCGCCCGGCCGCGGCCAGGGTGAGCGCGGCGAGCGTGAGCGCGATCAGGATCGAGTCGTTGTGCCCGCCGCCGGCGAAGTGGATCGCGAAGAGCGGGTTCCAGCCGACCAGCGCCGCCGCGTAGGCCTGCTCGCGGGACAACCGCGCCGCGAGGAACGTGCAGGCGAGCACGCCGAGCGCGGCAAGCACTTTGAAGATCCACGCCGCCGCTGCCGCGGAGGAACCCGAGACGAGCGCGACGACCTCGGAGAGCAGCGTGAACGCCGGCCCGTAGACCGAGGTCGTGTCCCGCCAGTCGGCGCCTGCCTTGTCGTACGCCGGATCGTCCGGAAACTCGTTCGGCGTGTCGACGTACGGGTCGCCGTCGTGGATCGCTGCAATCCGGCCGTACTCCCAGTACGTCCACGCGTCCGTCGAGACGAGCAGCGGCCCGGCCAGCGGGATCAGCTGGATCACGACCGCGCCGATCAGGACGGCGCGGAGCACCGAGCGTCCCCGGCGGAGCAACGCGAGTGCCGCCAGATACGCCGCGAAGGCGAGCACGAGCAGGACGAGGAAGAGCGTGCCGAGCGAGCCGCCGTCCGCGCGGCCGCCGTCGGCCGGCACGAGCGGCGCGCCCTCGACCCACGCGCACGCGACGCAGCCCGCGACGAGCACCGCGACCGCACCAGCCGCGAGCAGTGCGGCTCGGCTCAGGGCAGCTCGGGCTCGGTGGGCGCCGGCGTCTCCGGCTCGGCCGGGGGCGTCGGCGGCGGCGAGACGGGCGGCGTCGCCGACGGCGTCGTCGGAGCCGGCTTCGGCTGCGGCGCGAGGCCGCGACGCCGGCGGCGCGTCGGGAAGGGAGTCGGTGGGCTCGGTCGCGGTCGTCTCAGTCGTCTCGGTGGTCGCCGGCGGCGTGTAGTCGTCGTCCTGGTAGTAGCCGAACGATCGCGCGTACTGGCCGCGCTCGAAGTCCTCCCACTCGGGGTAGTCCTTCGGCTCCGGGAAGTCCTCGGGCTCGAGCTGACCGATCGCCGAGCTCATGAAGAGACGCCAGATCTGAGCCGGGAAGGAGCCGCCCGAGACGGAGATCCCGTGCACGCTCTCCATCGGGATCTTGCCGCGCGGATAGCCGACCCAGACCGTCGTGCCGAGCCGCGGCGTGTAGCCGCAGAACCAGGCGTCGGAGTGCTCCTCCGTCGTCCCCGTCTTGCCGGCGGCCGGGTGGCCGTAGTCGGCGCCGGTGCCGGTGCCGTAGTCGACGTTCTGCTCGAGGATCTGCGTCACCGTGTAGGCGACCCCGTCCGAGATCACGCGCTTGCGCTTCGGCTTGCCCCAGCCCGCGTTCTTGTCCTCGCCGGTCGGGGAGGATCACCTTCCGGATCGCCATCGGCTCGGAGTAGATCCCGCCAGCGGCGAGCGTCGCGTACGCGGAGGCCATGTCGAGCGGCGAGACATCCATCGCGCCGAGGCCGATCGACGGGACGAACGCGCCGTCGACGGAGAGCGGCGAGCGGACACCGAGCTTGGTCGCCATCTCGGCGACCGACTCCGGGGTGACGTCCAGCGTCAGCTGCGCATAGACCGTGTTGTCAGACCGGAGCGTGGCCCGTTCGATCGTCGTCCAGCCGGTGTAGCTGTGGTCGTACGTCTCCGGGCACCACCAGCTGCCGTCGTCGCAGTTCCCGTTCGGGTCGGGCCGGTAGAAGAACGGCGCCGAGAGGTACGTCGTCGTCTCGGGGTTGATCCCCTGCTCGACCGCGGCTGCGAGCACGAACGTCTTGAACGTCGAGCCGGACTGGCGCCGCGCCTGCGAGAGCAGGTTGAACTGATTCTTCTTGTTGCCCGGGATCACGGCGGTCATCGCGCGGATGGCGCCGTTCTTCGGGTTGATCGAGATCACGCCTGCGGCCGGGTCGTCCGGCTCGTAGAGCGTCTCCTTGATCGCCTTCTGCGCTGCGCGCTGGAAGCGGGGATCGATCGTCGTGTAGACCTTGAGCCCGCCCGAGCGGACGGTGCCGGCGCCGTACTCGGCGATCAGCTGGTCGCGGACGTAGCCGAAGAAGTCGGGCTCGCGGATCTCCTTGTAGAGCTTGCCGGCCTTCAGCCCGAGCCCGCGCTTGACCGCCCAGTCGTACTGCTCGCGCGTGATCTCGCCCGCGGTCAGACATCGCGTACAGCACCTGGTTGCGGCGTCCCTTCGCGACCTCTTCCTTCTGGAACGGGTTGTAGTCGCTCGGCGCCTGCGGCAGCCCGGCCAGCATCGCCGACTCGGGCAGGTTCAGCTCGCTCGCGTTCTTGGAGAAGTACGTCTGCGCAGCGGCCTCGATCCCGTAGGCGAGGTTGCCGTAGTAGACCTGGTTCATGTAGGTCGCGAGAATCCGGTTCTTCGCCCACGCCTTGTCGAGCTTGATCGCGAGGCACGCCTCCTTCAGCTTCCGCTCGACCGTCTGCTCGCGCCCGATGTAGAGGTTGCGCACGAGCTGCTGCGTGATCGTCGAGCCGCCCTCGACCACCTGACCGGCGCTGACGTTCTTCCAGAGCGCACGTGCGATGCCCTCGACGTCGACGCCGTCGTGCTGGTAGAAGCGCCGGTCCTCGATCGCGACGGTCGCCTTCGGCATCCAGGAGCTGATCCGCTTGTACGGGACCGGCTGCCGGTTCCGCTCTGCCGGGATCACGCCGAGGCGCGAGTTGTCGGCGGCGTAGATGAACGTGTTCGAGCCGATCTCGACCTGCTGCAAGCGAGTTCAGGTCGCAGGACGAGCCGAAGGTCGCCACGGTCGTGACAGCGGCACCGGCGACGACGAAGAGGAGCGCGACCACGGCGGCCAGCGCGAGGATGAAAGCGCGGCGGCGGGTGTGCTTGCGCTCGATCCGCTTGCGCTTGCGGCGCCGGCGGGCGTAGATCTCGTCGTCGAGCCCGCGGCTGCGGCGCGAGGTGCTCATGCGAAGATCCCGCGCGCGCGCAGCCGGCCGTGCGCGCGCAGGCGGAGGTCGTGCTCGAGGTCCTCGGCGGCGGCCTCGCTGTCGGTCCACGCCCGCATCGTCAGGGTCGGCGACCCGTCAAGAGAGGAGACGAAGACCTCGTCGCGGTCGCCGGGAACCTCCTCACGGAGGTCCTCGACGAGCTGACGAAGGTCTGACGTGAGCGGAACCTGCACTGAGACCTCGGCGTACTTCGCTGCGCTGCGAATCGTGGAGTTCGTGATGGTATCCGAGGCCAACTTCTCGTTCGGGATCACGAGCCGGGCGTTGTCCTCGGTGCGGATGAACGTGTACATCAGGCCGATCTCCTCGACCGAGCCCTCGACCCCGTCGATCGCGACCCAGTCGCCGAGCCGCAGCGGCTGCGTCATCGCGATCATCAACCCCGCGACGAAATTGCCGAGCGTCCGCTGCGAGGCGAAGCCGATGATCAGGCCGAGGATCGCGGTGGAGGCGAGCAGGCCGCCGGCGACCGCGCGCACCTGCGGGATCACGAGCAGGGCGGAGAGCACCCCGACCAAGACGATCCCGGCCGTGATCGTCCGGCGCAGCACGCGGTAGCGCGTCAGCGCCTCGGGAGAGCGGTTCGAGCCCATGATCCGGCGGTCGATCAGCCGCGCGGTGACGAGGGACAACACGACGACGATCGCGATCACGAGCAGGCGCTGCCACGGCTCCATGCGGCCCGAGTTCGACGGCCGCCCGCGGGTTCCTCAATGCGGCGGCGCGCGGCTCTGCTCCAATGGCGCGATGAGGCTCGCCCTGTGGTTCGCGTTCGTCGGCACGTTCGCGGCGCTCAATCTCTACGCCCGCAGCGCGGGCACGCGGCCCGACGACGACGCCGTCTTCCAGTACGACTTCGCCGTCGGCGCCCTCGCCGGCTACGCGGTCCTCTTCTCGCTCGTGCTGGCGCTGACGACGGGCCTTCCGCGCCGGGAGGTGCTCGCCCTGCGGCGGCCGCAGTCGTGGGGCAGGTCGCTCGGGCTCGCGCTGGGCGCATTGGTCGTGATCTACGTCGGCGCGGCGCTGGCGTTGGTGCTGTCAGGCGCCGGCGACGAGCAGAACCTGACGCCGGAAGGCTGGGACGGGAGCCGGGCCGCGGCCTATGCGCTCAGCTTCCTCGCGGTCGTCTTCGTCGCCCCGATCACGGAGGAGCTCCTCTACCGGGGCGTCGGCATGTCGCTGCTGCTGGAGCGGACGGGGGTGCCGGTGGCGATCGGGGTGACCGCCGTGCTCTTCGCGCTCGGGCACGGGCTGCTGCTCTCGCTCGCCGCGTTCGTCTGGTTCGGGATCGTGATCGCGATCGTCCGGCTCCGGACCGACAGCATCTACCCGGCCTTCGTCGTCCACTGCAGCTTCAACGCGATCGGGATGGTCGCACCACTGTTTCTCTGATCGCTGTTCCTCTGACCGTCCCGTTATTGTCGATCCTGTGCGCGGCGCGATCGTCCTGCTCGCCGGTCTCGCCCTCGCGGCTCCGGCGACCGCTGCGCCACCCGCCGTCACCGCTGTCGCGACGCCTGCGAGCGGCGTCGCACCGCTCGCGGGTGACGCTCGGTGCGGGCGGCGACGCCGCGACCTACACCTGGGATCTCGGCGACGGCACCGCGGCAGCCGGCGCGCTCGTCACCCACATCTACCCGGCCGGCCGCTTCACCGCGACGGTGACGGCGACGAACGCCGCCGGAGAGACCGCGCAGGCGCAGGTGCGGATCGTCGCCACGAGCAGGACGCTCTCCCTGACCGCCCCTCGCACGGCGGCCTTCGGCGGTGCGGCAACCCTGAGCGGGACGCTCCGACCGGCAAGCCGCGGTGCGCGCGTCCAGGTCTACCGCGGGAGGACGTACGTCACCTCCGCGCGGGTCGGAGCGAACGGCCGCTTCCGCGCGCGCGTCCTCCTGCGCTCTCCGGGTCCCTACCACGTCCGTTTCGGCACGCTGCGCTCGAAGACGCGGACGATTGCGCTCCGACCGGAGCTGCGGGCGAGCCTGCCTGCGCTCGCGCCGGTCGGCGGCGCGCTGACGCTGCGCCCCGAGCTCGTTCCGGCCCGCGCCGGGCCCGTCACCGTGCGCGTCTTTCGCGACGGCCGGCTCGTGCGGAGTCGGGCCGGTCGAATCCCGACCGGCGCTCCCGGCGCGATCCGGATCGAGCTGACGACGAGAGCGCGGCCCGGCTTCGCGGGCGTGCGCCGGATCCTCAGAGCGCAGGTCGTCCAGCCCTCGCTCGCCCCCGGTGCACGCGGGCCGAGCGTGGTCGCACTCGAACGCCGGCTCGCGGAGCTCCGCTACGCGCTCCGCGGCGCCGACGGCGTCTACGGCCAGGACACCTACGAGGCGGTGCTCGCGTTCCAGAAGGTGCACGGCCTGCCACGGACGGGGCGCGTCGAAAGCTGGCTCTGGCGCCGGCTCGCCCGGGCGGGGATCCCGCAGGCGCAGCGCGGCGGCGACTACATCGAGGTCGACAAGACGCGTCAGGTGCTCTTCGTCGTCGAGGACGGCCGGGTGGCGAAGGTCGTCCATGTCTCCACCGGCGCGACCGGCAACACGCCGCTCGGCAGCTGGCAGGTCTATCGCAAGGTGCCCGGCTGGGACTGGGTGCTCTGGTACCCGCTCTACTTCAAGGGCGGCTTCGCGATCCACGGCTACCCGTCCGTTCCGGCCTACCCGGCCTCGCACGGCTGCGTCCGGATCCCGATGTGGTTCGCGCCGTCGCTCTACGGCGAAGCACGGCCACGGGACGACGGTGATAGTTCACCTCTGATGGCCGGCCCGGACGCCACCGATCCGCTGATCCGCCAGCTGCGCGAGCAGCTCTCCGACAACGACGTCGCGATCGTCGAGGCGGTCAACGCGCGACTGAAGCTCGTCGCGCAGCTGAAGCGCGTGAAGGAGGAGCGCGGGATCGACTTCCTCGACCCGGCGCGCGAGGAGTGGATGCTGCAGTACCTGACGCGCGCGAACCGGGGCCCGCTCTCGGCCGAGGGGCTGCGCGAGATCTACACCGAGCTGCTCGACCTGACGAAGCGCGAGGTCGGCCGCGGCGAGGAGAGCTAGCTAGCTCTCGTCGGGGTCGGACGGCGAACTCGTCCGGCGAGACGGTGTCGAGGAACTTGCGGAACTCGTCCGGATCGAGATCGGCGAGCGGGGGCACACCCGCGCCGGCTGCGATCTCGTCGTCGGAGGCGTCGTCCTCGAACTCGACGCCGGACTCCTCGATCACGTCGTCGGCGACGTAGATCTTCGCGCCGGAGCGGACGGCGAGCGCGATCGCGTCGGACGGCCGCGAGTCGATCTCGATCTCGGAGCCGTTCCGCTGCAGCGTGATCCGGGCGTAGTAGGTGTTCTCGCGCATCTCGGTGACGGCGATCGAGATCACCTCCGCGTCGAGTTGGCCGACGACGTCGTTGAGCAGGTCGTGCGTCATCGGCCGCGCCGGGGCAGCGTTCTGCAGCTTGACGAGAATCGCCGCCGCCTCGGGATGCCCGATCCAGATCGGCAGGAAGCGGTTGCCGTCGGCCGTCTTCAGCAGCACGATCGGCTGCTTGCCGACCATGTCGAAGCTGACACCGTAGATGACCATTTCACGCATCGACAGGGCCTCTCGCTCAGTGTAGCCACCGTCTACGGAGGCGAATCCCGAGCGGCCAGCTCGGCGATCGGCACTCGGATCAGCTCGCCGGTCTCGGCGTCTTCCAGGTCCGCGCGGCGCTCGGGCACGCCCATGGGGTCGAGCCCGCGCACGATGTACTGGGTTCCCTCGTAGTCGAGGAGCTCACCGATTCGCATGGCCGCAAGGTGGTGCCACCGCCAGGCACCTCTGACTCCTGTCGGCACCTAGGGCGGACCAGGTGATCCCTGAGTCGAGTGGCCGTACCCAGAGCACCCGCCGCCGCGTTGTCTTCGTATGGTCGACCTCTGGCTCCACGACATCGAGTCGCTCGAGGCGGTGACGCAGGACGAGCACACCAAGCGGATCTGTCTCCGGATGGCCGCGATGTCGCAGGCCGGCACGCTCGAGCCGTTCATCGCGAACCTGCATCACGACGACGAGCTCGACGACAGCACGAAGGGCACGATCGCCGAGATCGCAGAGGACTCGAACTTCCTCCTGGCGGTCGAGGACTACGTCCGCCGCACGCAGCTCGTCCACTGAGCTGCTGGCTACAATCGCCCTCGGCGGGCGATTAGCTCAGTTGGTTAGAGCGCCGCTCTGATAAGGCGGAGGTCCCTGGTTCGAATCCAGGATCGCCCACTCGTTGCGCGGTCCGGGATCTGCCGAGCAGATCCCGGCTGCGCGGAGACCGCCTGTCGGCGGCCGACATTGCGCATCCCGCGAAGCCCTAGAGGCTTTCGAGGACTTCGACGAGCTCTTCGAGACGGAGCTCCTCGCCGAAGTGGATCTCGAGCTTGCCGGCGCTGACGCGTGCGGGCAGGCCGGTGAGGCGCTCGGCCGCGCCGCGCGCTCGCTCCGCGAGGGCGGGATCGATCGCCGGAGCGGAACGGGGACGCCGCGCGGCGCCGCCGTCCTGGGCCGCCTTCTCGGCGGCCCGCACCGACATCCCGTCGCGGACGATCTTCTTCGCGAGCTTCTTGCGCGCGTCGTGATCGGGAAGCGAGAGCACGGCGCGGGCATGACCCTCGGTCAGCTCGCCTCGCGCGACCATCCAGAGCACCTCCTCGGGCAGCTCCAGCAGGCGCAGCCGGTTCGAGACCGACGACTTCGAGCGGCCGACGCGCTCTGCGACGTCGCCGAGCGAGAGCTCGAACTCGTCCACGAGCGAGGCGTACGCGCGCGCCTCCTCCACCGGCGAGAGCTGCTCGCGGGCGACGTTCTCGACGAGCGCGAGCAGCAGCGTGTCGCGGTCGTCGGCCTCGCGCACGAGCGCGGGCAGCAGCTCGATCCCGGCCTCGCGGGCGGCGCGCCAGCGGCGTTCGCCCGCGATCAGCTCGTAGCCGCCGGCCGCGCGCGGCCGGACGACGACCGGCTGGAGCAGGCCCTGCTGCTTGATCGAGCTTGCGAGCCCGGACGTCGCCTCCGGCTCGAAGCGGCGGCGCGGCTGCCGTGGATTCGGGTGGATCGCGTCGACCGGCAGCTGCGCGAGCTGCGTGGCGCCGCTCTCGGCGCCGCCGATCAGGACCTCCAGGCCGCGGCCCAACCCTCGTCTAGGCGCGCTCGACAAGCTCCATCGCCACCTTCCAGTACGCCTCCGCACCGGAGGAGCGGCGGTCGTACGCGATCGCAGGCAGGCCGTGGCTCGGCGCCTCGGCGAGGCGGACCGAGCGCGGCACGGTCGTGGTGAAGACAAGCTCGCCGAAGTGCCGCCGCACCTCGGCCTCGACCTCGGCGGCGAGGCGGGTGCGACCGTCGACCATCGTCAGGAGGATGCCGGCGATCCCGAGCCGCGGGTTCAGGCGGGCCTTGACGAGCTCGATCGAGCCGAGCAGCTGCGACAGCCCTTCGAGCGCGTAGTACTCGGCCTGCACCGGGACGATCACGCGATCGGCGGCTGCGAGCGCGTTCACGGTCAGCGGCCCGTAGGACGGCGGGCAGTCGAGGAAGACGTAGGCGTAGCGGTCGCGCGCGCCGGTCAGCGAGCCCTGCAGGTAGCGCTCGCCGTCCGCGTGCTCGGAGAGCTCGACCGCAGCGCCGGCGAGCTCGGGCTTCGCGGGCACGAGCTCGAGATTCCCGAACTGGGTCGGCTTCGCGACCTCCGCGACCGGCGCGCCGTCGAGCAGGTCGTAACTCGAGGTCCCGTTCGCCTTCTCGCCGAGCCCGGAGGTCGCGTTCGCCTGCGGGTCGAGGTCGACGAGCAGCGCCCGCTCGCCGGCCTCGGCGAGGCAGGCGGCGAGATTGACGGCCGTCGTCGTCTTGCCGACGCCGCCCTTCTGATTCGCGATCGCGTAGATGGTGCCGGGCACACGTCGAGTCTAGAGACGGGGTCGGACTATTCTCGGAGCGTGAGGGAGCCGGCGCCGCCGTACCGGAACGAGGGACCGCCTGCGCTCTGGCACGTGAGCGAGAACCCGGGAATCGAGCGGTTCGAGCCGCATGTCAGTGCGACGGCGGCGGAGCGCGAGCCGCTCGTGTGGGCGATCGACACGCGGCATCTGCCCCTGTACTGGTTCCCGCGAGACTGCCCGCGCGGCACGTTCTGGGCCGACGCCGAGACGTCGCCCGAGGATTCCGCCCGGCTGCTCGGCGACTCGTCCCGCGTGCACGTGATCGAGGAGTCCTGGCGCGAACCGGTGCGCACCGCGACTGTCTACGCCTACCGCCTCCCGGAGCCGGCGTTCGAGCCGCATCCGGACGTCGGCGGCTACTGGGTCAGCGGCGGCACCGTCGAGCCACTCGAGGTCGAGCCCCTGACCGATCTCGTCGGCCTCCACGAGCGGGCAGAGATCGAGTTGCGTGTCCTCCCGAATCTCTGGCCACTCTGGAACGACGTCGCCGCCTCGACGCTCGAGTTCAGCGGCATGCGGCTCCGGAACGCCGCACCTATGCTGGCGCCGTGAGCGTCCGCGAGCTCCGCGTCTGCGTCACCGCCGAGGACTACGACGAGGCCCTCCGTTTCTATCGCGACGTGCTCGGGCTGAAGGAAGTGGCCGCCTTCTCCGGCCGCGGCCGCGTCACCATCCTCGAAGCCGGCCGCGCGACGCTCGAGCTGCTCGAGCCCGAGCACGCCGCGTTCGTCGACGAGGTCGAGGTCGGCCGCCGTGTCGCCGGCCACGTCCGCCTCGCGTTCGAGGTCAGCGACGCGCGCGACCTGACCGCGCGACTGGCCGCTGCGGGCGCGACCGTCGTCGCGGCGCCGACCGAGACACCGTGGCGCTCGCTGAACGCGCGCCTCGAAGGTCCCGCCGGCCTGCAGCTGACGCTGTTCGAGGAGCTCGGCTAGGCGAGAGGGCGTTTCTTCGCCACGCCGGCACGACGCGGGAACCCCGGCGGCGTCGGGCCGGTCTTCCGGATCACGAGGAACCCGGCCGGCGACTCCTCGAGCTCGCCTGCGACCTTCCCGGCCACGACCCCGACGGCGTCGAAGTCGGCCGACGGGCCGACCCAGAGGACGACGACGCCGCCCTCCTCGACGAGCGGCAGGCACCACTCCGCGGCGACCGGCGGCTGCGCGAGCGCCTTCGCGACCGCAACCCCGAACTGCTCGGGCGCCTGTTCCTCGGCGCGGCCCCAGACGACGCGGAGGTTCGGCAGCTCCGCCGTCCAGCGCTCGAGGAACTCGGACTTGCGCCGCTCCGCCTCGAGCAGCGTCACCTCGCGGTCCGGCAGCGACGCTGCGAGCGGGATCCCCGGCGTGCCGCCGCCGCTGCCGACGTCCACGATCGAGCCGTCGAAGCGCCGGACGAGCTCCAGGCCGGCGAGTGCGTCGTCGAGCAGCACGCGTCGCGCCTCGGCCGGATCCTTCAGCGCAGTCAGACCGGGCGTGGCCAGCACCCCGGCGAGCCAGCGGTCGAGGAGATCAGACGTCGACGTGGCGCGGGAAGATGACGACGAAGCGGTTCGGCTCGGTTCCCTCGCTGGCCGTCTCGACCTCGGGGTCGTCCTTCAGCTTCTCGTGCACGATCTTCCGCTCGACAGCGGTCATCGGCTCGAGCTCGACCCGCAGCCCGGTCGCCGCTGCCTGCTCGGCCATCCGGAGGGCGAGTGCGTCGAGCGTCGCCTGCCGCCGGCCGCGATAGCCGGCAGCGTCGACGACGAGCGGCTTCCGCTCCTCGTAGCGGCCCCGGAAGACGATCGCGTTCGCGAGGTACTGGATCGCGTCGATGGTCTGGCCGTGGCGGCCGATCAGCATCCCGAGCTCGTCGCCGTCGCAGACGACCCGGATCTCGTCGTCCGTCTCCTGGATCTCGACGGTGCAGCGGACGCCGATCTCGTACGCGATCCGCTCGACCACCTCGCGCAGGCGGGCGGCGTCGGGGCTCTCGCCCTCATGGGTCGTGGGGGCGTGCGGCTCGCGCGCCGGCGCCGAGCCCTCGTCGACCGACGCGATCACACGCGCCGGCTCGTAGCCGACGCCGAGCAGGCCCCGCTCACCCTCGCTGACGACCTGGAACCGCACGGCCTCCTTGTCGAGCCCCGGCCGCATCCGCTCGAGCTCGCGCAGCGCGGCCCACTTCGCCTCGCCGACCGTCTCGCCCGTCATCTCGACATCGATCTCGGTCATCGCCGCGAGCCGCCCTTCTTCCGCTTCACCTTGCGGACGCGTTGCGGCGTCGTGACGGGCTTCTTCTCCACCGCCGGTTTCGCTGCGCCGTCCGTAGCGGGGGTCGCGGCCTTGGGTGGGGTTCGCGAGCTCTTCTTCGGCGGCGGCTGCGGCTTCGGCGTCAGGCGCCTCGTGATCAGGCCCTGGCCGGTCGTCCACAGGTTCGTCGTCAGCCAGTAGAGCATCAGCCCGGACGGGAAGTTCAAGACGAAGGGGATGAACGCGATCGGGAGGATCAGCAGCATCGCGCGCTGAGCCGGCTGCATGTTCTGCGACATCAGGTAGGACGAGGTCAGCTGGCTGATCGCGTAGAGGACGATCAGGAGCGGGCCCCAGCCGACCTTCGTGTCCTCGGTGATGTCGATCAGCCCCAGCCACTCGGTGCTCGAGGCCGGGTACAGGGGCAGGATCTCGTCGTCGAAGTCGCGCAGGACGAAGAAGAGCCCGATGAAGATCGGGAACTGCGCCAGGATCGGCAGGCACGAGGAGGCCGGATTGATCTGGTTCTCCTTGTAGAAGGCCATCATCTCCTGGTTCATCTTCTGCTTGTCGTGCTTGTACTTCTGCTGGATCGCCTTCATCTCCGGCGCGTGCGCCTGCAGGTTCTGCATCGAGTGGATCTGACGCACGGTCAGCGGCACGAGCAGGATCCGCACGATCACGACGAGGGCGACGATCGACCAGGCCCAGGTCAGCCCGACCGACTCGTGCAGGGTTGTGAGGATCCACGTCAGCAGGTCCTCGAGCGGGGTGAGGATGCCGGCGACGATCACGCGGGATCGACTCCGCCGTGGCTCCACGGGTTGCAGCGGAGCAGCCGCCAGCCGGCCTTCGCGGAGCCCTTGACGAGCCCGTGCGCATGCAGCGCGTCGAGCGCGTACTGGGAGCAGCTCGGGTGGTACTTGCAGGTGTTCGGCGGCGTCAGCAGGCCGAACGTGTACCGCCAGGCGTAGACGAGGCCGATCCCGACGTACTTTCCCGCTCCGGCACCGGCAGAGCCGGCACCTCCGCTCCTGGGCGGCTCCGTCAAGCCTAGGCCGCTCATGCGGCCGCCTTCTCGAGCACCTCGGTCACGCGCTCGGCGAGCCACTCGTGCCCGCGCGTGTCCGCCGGCTCTGCCAGCCCGGGGCGGGCGACGAGCACGTAGTCGTGCCCGGGTCGAGCGCGGCCTGCCAGCTCGGTCCAGGTCTCGCGGAGCTGCCGCTTCACCCGGTTGCGAACGACCGCGTTCCCGACCGACTTCGGGACGGCGAGACCGAGCCTCGGCTCGTCCGAGCCAGCGTCCTCCGTCCGCGGGAACCAGTAGAGGACGAGGAAGCGCGTCGACGCGGAGCGGCCGCTGCGATAGACGGCGTCGAAGTCCCGCGAGCGGGACAGGCGGTGGCGGCGCTGCACGGTGCGAGGATAGACCGGCGGGCTCAGGCGGAGAGCCGCTTGCGGCCCTTGGCACGGCGGCGCTTCAGGATCGCCTGTCCGGCACGGGTCGACATGCGTGCGCGGAAGCCGTGCTTGCGCTTGCGGCGGCGAACGTTGGGCTGGTAGGTGCGCTTCACGAGAGGGACTCCGAGTCGAAAGAAGAGAGCCGCCGGAGCGGCGGGGAGCGGAAGTATAGACGAGGCCCTCGAAAGCGGTTATCCACAGCCGAGGTGGGTCCGGGAAAAGACCCGCAAACGGGCACCGCCAACAGCCGCAACTCACATGCTTTCCACAGTTGTGGATAGAGGTGTGGACGCCGGAAACTCCCTGCAAATAGCGCGTTTTATTCGCGGCAAGGTGCCTTGAGAGCGCTCCAAGACGCTGCTATGCTCGCCGCTTCCTCGACCCCCGAGTGAAGGAGCCGGCCGCCGCGTGGAGCACCAAATCGAGCTGACTGCAGGGAACCTGTGGGATGAGGTGTCGAGTCGGCTCAAGGGGGCGCTCAACGAGGCGACGTTCGAGAGCTGGTTCGGCAGCGCGGAGGGAATCGCGCTCACCGACGACGCGTTCACCCTCTCCGTCCCGAACGATTTCACCCGGGAGTGGATCGAGGGACATTTCCTCGGCCTGATCCGCGCGGCGGTCAAGGACGCCACCGGGCACGAGCGCCGGATCCACCTGAGCGTGCGCGACGAGGACGGCCCGGATCAGAGCGCCGACGGCCAGACGCTCGAGCAGCCCGTCCGCCTGCGCGCGCCCGAGCCGGCAGCGAGCGGCTCGATGAGCCTCAAGTACACGTTCGACCTGTTCGTGATCGGCTCGTCGAACCGGTTCGCGCACGCCGCCGCGCTCGCGGTCGCGGAAGCGCCGGCGCAGGCGTACAACCCGCTCTTCATCTACGGCGGCACCGGCCTCGGCAAGACCCACCTGCTCCAGGCGGTCGGCCAGTACGTCGGCGAGCACGGCAACGGCCTGACCGCGCGCTACGTCACGAGCGAGACCTTCATGAACGACTTCATCAACTCGCTCCGCGACAAGCGGATCGAGGGCTTCAAGCAGCGTTACCGCACCTACGACGTCCTCCTCGTCGACGACGTGCAGTTCTTCGAGGGCAAGGAGCGGATCCAGGAGGAGTTCTTCCACACCTTCAACTCGCTCTACGAGGCCGGCCGCCAGATCGTGATCTCGTCCGACCGGCCGCCGAAGGAGATCGCGACCCTCGAGGAGCGGCTGCGTTCGCGCTTCGAGTGGGGTCTGATCACGGACATCCAGCCGCCCGACCTCGAGACACGGATCGCGATCCTGCGCAAGAAGGAGAAGACCGACCGGATCCACGTGCCCGACCCGGACGTGCTCACCTACGTCGCCGAGCGGGTGACGACGAACATCCGCGAGCTCGAGGGCGCGCTCACCCGCGTCGTCGCCTTCTCTTCGCTGACCGGCCGGCCGATGACCGTCGAGCTCGCCGAGGACGTGCTGAAGGACGTCTTCCCGCAAGGGCAGTCGGTTGAGATCTCGATCCGCCGGATCCAGGAGACGGTCTCCGAGCGCTTCGGTATGACCGTGAACGAGCTCTGCAGCGCCAAGCGCTCCCAGTCGATCGCCTACCCGCGCCAGGTCGCGATGTACCTCTCACGCGCATTGACCGACTCCTCGCTGCCGAAGATCGGTAAGGAGTTCGGCGGGCGCGACCACACGACCGTGATGCACGCGAACGCGAAGATCGAGGGGATGATCCGCGAGGACCGCTCTGTGTACAACCTTGTGCAGGAGTTGACGGCACGGATCAAGCAGGCCGGGTGATTTCTGTGGGAAGCTCGCGAAACGACGTCGAGCCTGTTGAGACCTGTGTTTTCTCCACCGACGCGCTCCACCGCGCAAACCCGCTCGGGAAGCCGGTTCGCTCCGTCTTCCCCGTCGTCCACACTCCCTACGACTTCTACGAGAGGATTTAAAGAACTATGGAAACAGAGACGGCGGAGCCCGGAGTCCGTGAGAATGTGGCCGGAGATGCGACGATGGCCGAGATGGCGACCGGGACCGGGATGAAAATCAGCGTCGCCCGCGACGAGCTCGTCGCGAAGCTGGGCGTGGTCTCCCGTGCCGTCTCGTCCCGCGGCACCGTGCAGGTGCTCTCGGGCATCCTCCTCCGCGTTGACGGCGACACGCTGACGCTCGCCGCCACCGACATGGAGCTGTCGCTGCGGACGACGCTCGACGCGCAGGTCGAGGGTGACGGCGCCGTCGTCATCCCCGGCAAGCCGCTGGTCGAGCTCGCGCGCCTGCTCCCCGAGACCGACGTCACGATCGAGTACCGGCCCGAGGAAGGCACGGTGCAGATCGTCTCCGGCTCGTACAGCTCTCGCCTGCACGTCTTCAACGCCGAGGACTTCCCGCGGCTGCCGGACGTCGAGGCGCAGCTGCACTCGATCGACCGGGACGCCCTGCTCGAGACCATCGACCGTGTTGCCCGCTCCGCCTCGCGGGACGAGTCGCGCCCGGTGCTGACCGGGATCCTCGTCCGCTTCGAGGCCGGCAAGCTCGTCATGGTCGCAACCGACTCCTACCGGCTCTCGGTCAAGGAGACCGAGCTCGGCGAGGCCGCTCCGGAGCTCGAGGCGATCATTCCGGCGCGCGCGCTGACGGAGCTATCGCGGCTTGCCGGCGGCGACACGGTCGAGCTCGGTGTCCACGAAAACCACGTCGTTTTCGGGACCGGGACGGGAGACGGCGCCGACGCCTGGCTGACGACGCGCCGGATCGACGGCCAGTTCCCGAACTACCGGCAGCTGCTGCCGGAGACGTTCGAGGTCGAGCTGACGCTGCCGAAGTCCGAGCTCGCCGACGTCGTTCGCCGAGCGTCCGTGCTGGCCCTCCGCAACTCGCCGCTGCGGCTGCGACTCGCCGAGGGCGAGCTGACCGTCTCCGCGCAGACCCAGGACGTCGGCGAGACCCAGGAGTCGATGCCTGCCGCCTACACCGGCGAGGAGTTCATGATCGGCTTCAACGCCGAGTTCCTCCGTGACGGCGTCGACTCGATCGTCGGCGACGACGTGCGGGTGAAGCTGATCAACCCGCTTCGGCCGGCGATCCTCGAGGACGCGGCCGGCGACTTCACCTACCTGATCATGCCGATCAGGCTGGCCGGCTGATCGTTCGCAGGGTCACGCTCCGCGACTTCCGTAGCTACGAGCGGCTGGAGCTCTCGCTCGAGCCGGGGCTCGTGCTCGTGACGGGCGCCAACGGGGCCGGCAAGACGAACCTGCTCGAGTCGCTGCACGTCGGCACGCAGGGCTTCTCGCCACGGACGCGGGCCGACCAGCAACTCGTTCGGCTCGGCGCCGATGGTGCGCGGGTGGCGCTTGCGGGCGCTGCAGGCGACCGGGCGCTCGAGCTCGAGGTGACGCTGCAGCAGGCCGGGAAGCGCGCGAAGCTGAACGGCGGCGCGCTGCGCTCGGCCGAGCAGCTGCGGGCCGAGGTGGCGACGCTCGTCTTCACCCCCGACCGGCTCGCCGTCGTCAAAGGCGGGCCCGCGGCACGGCGCGCGTACTTCGACCGGACGCTCGGCCGCCTGCAGCCGAGCCGCGCCTCGCTGCCGCTGGAGTACGCGGCCGCGGTCGGGCAGCGCAACGCGGCGCTGCGCCGCGTCCAGGTCGGAGTCTCGACGCGCGACGCGGTCGCACCTTGGACGGAGCAGGTCGCGGCGCTCGGCACGCAGTTGGTCGAGTACCGGCGCGACGCGCTCGCGGTGCTGTCGCCGGCGTTCGCCGAGCGCGCAGGCGAGCTCGGCCTCCCGGACGCGGCCCTCGACTACACGGGCGAGCAGCCGACCGTCGCGGCGCTGGAGGCTCGACTGGAGCGCGACCTCGAGCGGGGCGTCACCGGGCTCGGGCCGCACCTGGACGACATCTCGATCCGCTCGGAGGAACGCGACCTGCGCAGCTTCGGCTCGCAGGGCGAGCAGCGCCTGGCCGTGCTCTCGCTGCTCCTCGCCGAGGCGGAGGTGATCGCGGAGCAGCGGGGGACGCCGCCGCTCGTCCTGCTCGACGATGTCCTCTCCGAGCTCGACGCGTCGCGCCGGCGGATCCTCGCCGAGCGGATCGGCCGCGTCGGGCAGGCCGTCGTCACCGCCACCGGCGCCGACGCGCTCCCGCTCGAGCCGGCGCAGCTGCTCGAGGTGACCCCCGGTGTGGTGAGTGCGCGGTGATGGAGCGGCTCGACGCCGAGGTGCGCCGGGAGCTCGGCCGTTTCGGGCCGATCGAAGGCGACACCGCGGCGATCGTGCGCGCCTGGCCGGGCGCTGTCGGCGAGACCGTGTCGCGGAACGCATGGCCGGCGCGGATCTCCCGGGACGGGACGCTGCACGTCAACACCGCCTCGTCGACCTGGGCGTTCGAGCTCGCCCGCCTCGCCGAGACGATCCTCACGCAGCTGCGCACGGAGCTCGGCACCGCGGCTCCGCGGGCGCTCAAGTTCGCCCCGGGACCGTTACCGGAGCCGCGTGCCGAGCCGTCGACGCAAGCCGCCGGAAGTGGCCGTGAGCCGACCTCTGCAGAGCGCGCCGCGGCGGCCGAGATCACATCCGAGATCGAGGGTGAGGAGCTGCGGCGACTCGTCGCGCGAGCGGCCGCGGCGAGCCTCTCCAGGGACGCCGATCGACCCCCTGACGACCGCCGTTTCTGATAGACTGCTCTCCGCCCGCAAAGAGGCTATTTGCAGGGCTTTTTTAATGACCGAAACCGCCTACACCGCAAAAGACATCACCGTTCTGGAGGGCCTCGAGCCCGTTCGGCTGCGGCCGGGCATGTACATCGGCTCGACGGGCCCGCGCGGCCTCCATCACCTCGTCTACGAGGTCGTCGACAACGCCGTCGACGAGGCCCTCGCCGGCCGGAACGACTACGTCGAGGTCACCCTCCATCCGGACAACTCCGTCACCGTTTCCGACCACGGCCGCGGCATTCCCGTCGACGTGATCGAGGACCAGGGGCTCTCGGCGCTCACCGTCGTGTTGACGAAGCTGCACGCGGGCGGCAAGTTCGGCGGCGACGGCTACAAGGTCTCGGGCGGCCTCCACGGGGTCGGCGTCTCCGTCGTCAACGCGCTCTCCGAGCGGCTGGTCGCGGAGGTGCGGCGCGACGGCAAGATCCACCGCCAGGAGTTCGAGCGCGGCGCCCCGCTCGGCGACGTCGAGATCGTCCGGCACGACCGAGAAGGGCGAGTCCGGGACGACGATTCACTTCCTTCCCGACGCCGAGATCTTCGAGGAGGTCGACTTCTCGATCTCGACGCTCGTGCAGCGCCTCCGCGAGACGGCGTTCCTGACGCGCGGGCTCCGGATCGTCCTCGTCGACGAGCGCGAGGGCGAGGAGCGGCACGAGTTCTACGCCGAGGGCGGGATCCGGGACTTCGTCGCCTACGTCAACGACGCGAAGGACCCGGTCCACAAGCACATCGTCTTCTTCGAAGGCGAGAACGACGACGGTGCCCTCGAGGTGGCGATGCAGTGGAACACCTCCTACGTCGAGTCGGTCTTCTCGTTCGCGAACAACATCAACACGCACGAGGGCGGCACGCACCTCTCCGGTTTCCGCGCAGCGCTCACCGGCACGATCAACCGGTACGCGCGCGACAAGGGCTTGCTGAAGGAGAAGGAGGACAACCTCGAGGGCGAGGACGTCCGCGAGGGCCTCGCGGCCGTGATCTCGGTCAAGCTGCGCAACCCGCAGTTCGAGGGGCAGACGAAGACGAAGCTCGGCAACCCGCCGATCGAGAGTCTCGTCAAGCAGGTCGTCAACCAGAAGCTCGCGGAGTTCCTCGAGGAGAACCCGCAGGACGCGCGCCAGATCATCATGAAGACGATCTCGGCCGCCCGCGCCCGCCAGGCCGCCCGCAAGGCGCGCGAGCTGACGCGCCGCAAGAGCGCGCTCGAGAGCATGTCGCTGCCGGGAAAGCTCGCCGACTGCTCGATCAAGGACCCCGAGTCGGCCGAGCTCTTCATCGTCGAGGGCGATTCTGCCGGCGGCTCGGCCAAGATGGGCCGCGACCGCACCTATCAGGCGATCCTGCCCCTGCGCGGCAAGATCATCAACTCGGAGAAGAACCGGATCAACAAGGTCCTCTCCAACAACGAGATCCAGGCGATGATCACCGCGATCGGGACGAGCCTCGGCGACGAGTTCGACATCGCGAAGCTCCGCTACCACCGGATCATCGTCATGACCGACGCCGACGTCGACGGCTCGCACATCCGGACGCTGATCCTGACGTTCCTCTACCGGCAGATGCCCGAGCTGATCGAGCGCGGCCACGTCTACATCGCCGTGCCGCCGCTCTACAAGGTCAAGCTCGGCAACCAGGAGTACTACTTCGAGAAGGACGCGCAGCTCGAGGAGTTGCTCGTGCGCGAGCGGATCGGCGACCTCGAGATCACCTCGCGCACCGGCGAGACGCTGAAGCTGACCGAGGCCCGCTGGGGCCGCTTCGTCCGCTCGCTGGCCGAGTTCGAGGGCTGGCTGGCACGCTTGCGCGTCGACTTCGGTGCCGCTGCCGCCGACTTCGTGATCACGCACCGGATCGTCGAGGGCGACGCGGCGTCGATCGCCGATCTCGACAAGGCGATCGAGGCCTCCGTCGACAACGGCTACGCACTCAGCATCCTCGGCAGTGCCGAGGGCTCGATCGAGGTCAAGGTCGTCGAGACGGAGACGAGCTCCGCCACGCACATCACCGTCCCGGCCGCCCTCTTCGCCTCGCCGATCTACGCGAACCTGCGCAAGGCGTACGCGAGGCTGCTCGACATCGTCGGGCCGCCGCCGTTCGCGCTCGCAGCCGGCAAGAAGCGGCGCGAGGCCGAGACGTTCGCCGCGCTTCGGCACGAGTCGCTCGACCTGGCCAAGGAGGGCCTGCAGCTCTCGCGCTTCAAGGGGCTCGGCGAGATGAACGAGGAGCAGCTCTGGGAGACGACGATGGATCCGTCGAAGCGGCTCCTGATCCGGGTCGACGTCGAGGACGCCTCGGCCGCCGACCGGATCTTCTCGACCCTGATGGGCGACCAGGTCGAGCCGCGACGCGCCTTCATCGAAGAGAACGCGCGTGACGTGCGCTTCCTGGACGTCTGATGTCTGATCTGACGAACGAACCGCTCGGCGGCGGCCGGATCGAGTCGCGCGAGCTCGAGCAGGAGATGCGCTCGAGCTACCTCGACTACGCGATGAGCGTGATCGTCGGTCGCGCGCTGCCCGACGTCCGCGACGGCCTCAAGCCGGTCCACCGGCGCGTCCTCTACGGCATGCACGAGGCGGGGCTGCAGCCGAACCGGCCGTACAAGAAGTCCGCCGCCACCGTCGGCGACGTGATGGGCAAGTACCACCCGCACGGCGACGCCTCGATCTACGACACGCTGACCCGGATGGCGCAGCCCTTCTCGCTGCGCTATCCGCTCGTCGACGGCCAGGGCAACTTCGGCTCGATCGACGACGACCCGCCGGCGGCGATGCGCTACACCGAAGCGCGGCTCTCGCGGATCGCCACCGAGATGCTGCGCGACATCGACGCCGACACCGTCGACTTCGAGCCGAACTACGACGAGTCGCGCAAGCAGCCGTCGGTGCTCCCGTCCCGCTTCCCGAACCTGCTCGTCAACGGCTCCGCGGGGATCGCGGTCGGAATGGCGACGAACATGCCGCCGCACCGGCTCGGCGAGATCGTCGACGCGATCGTGGAGCTGATCGACAAGCCCGACGCGAACGTCGAGGACCTGATGGCGCACGTCAAGGGCCCGGACTTCCCGACCGGCTCGATCGTCGTCGGCCGGCAGGGGATCCGCGACGCCTACCGCACCGGCCGCGGCCGGATCGTCATGCGCGCGCGCGCCCACATCGAGGAGCTGCGCGGCGGCAAGACGGCGATCATCGTCACCGAGCTGCCCTACGGCGTGAAGAAGGGCGGCGACTCGGGCGTGATCAAGAAGATCGCCGATCTCGTCGGCGAGAAGGTGATCACCGAGGTCTCCGACCTCGCCGACCACTCGGACCGGACGGGGATGCGGATCCAGATCGAGCTGAAGCGCGAGGCGATCCCGCAGGTCGTCCTGAACAAGCTCTACAAGCACACCTCGCTGCAGGCGACGTTCGGCTACAACGCGGTCGCGCTCGTCGACAACGTGCCGAAGACGCTCTCGCTGCTCGAGCTCGTCACGCACTACCTCAACTACCAGCGCGAGATCGTCACCCGCCGCTCCAAGTACGAGCTGCGCAAGGCCGAGGACCGGGCGCACGTCCTCTCCGGCTACCTGATCGCGCTCGACAACCTCGACGAGGTGATCCGCGTCATCCGCGGCGCCGACGACACGGACGCGGCGCGCGAGGAGCTGATGTCGCAGTTCTCGCTCTCCGAGATCCAGGCGACGGCGATCCTCGACCTGCGCCTGCGCGCCCTCACCGGGCTCGAGCGCAAGCGCGTCGAGGAGGAGTACGCCGACCTGCAGGAGCGGATCGCGGAGCTGCGCACGATCCTCGGCGACCCCGCGCGCGTCGACGGCCTGATCCGCGAGGAGCTGCTCGAGCTGAAGGCGCTGTACGGCAAGTCGGACGACCGGCGCACGGAGATCATCGCGGCCGAGGGCGAGTTCTCGCTCGAGGACATGATCGCCGAGGAGGACATGGTGATCGCGATCACCCGCTCCGGCTACATCAAGCGGCTACCGGTCACGTCCTACCGCGAGCAGCGGCGCGGCGGCGTCGGCGTGATGGGGATGGACCTGAAGGACGAGGACTACATCGAGCACCTCTTCGTCGCCTCCACCCACGACTACGTCCTCTTCTTCACCACCGTCGGCAAGGTCTACCGGCTCAAGGTGCACGAGCTCCCGCTCGGCTCGCGCCAGTCGAAGGGGCGCGCGATCGTCAACCTGCTCCCGTTCCGCCAGGACGAGCAGGTCAAGGCCGTGATCGCGACGCGCGACTTCAAGGAGGCGAAGTACCTCCTCTTCGCGACCAGGTGCGGTGTCGTCAAGAAGACGGAGTTCCTCGAGTACAACACGCCGCTGAAGGCGGACGGGATCATCGCGATCAAGATGCGCGAGAACGACGAGCTCGTCGGCGTGCGGCTCTCCGACGGCGACGACGACGTGCTGATGGTGTCCCGCTTCGGGCAGGCGATCCGCTTCCACGAGCGCGACGTCCGCTCGATGGGGCGCGCCGCGTCCGGCGTCAAGGGAATGGGGCTGCGGGCGGACGACGAGGTGATCGAGCTCGACATCGCCCACGACGACACCGACCTGCTCGTCGTGACCGAGAACGGCTACGGCAAGCGGACGCGTGTCGCCGACTACCCGGTCAAGGGTCGCGGCGGACTCGGTGTCAAGACGATCCAGCTCACCGATGCGCGCGGCAAGCTCGCCGGCGCCCGCGTCGTCCGTGACGGCTACCAGGTGATGCTGATCTCGACCGGCGGCACCGTGATCCGGATCCCGGTCGAGGACGTCAAGCGGCTCGGCCGCTCGACCCAGGGCGTGATCGTGATGCGGCTGCGCGGCGACGAGGAGAAGGTCTCGAGCCTCGCGCTCGTGATGGAGAGCGACGCATCCGACACGGCCGTCGGCGAGGCAGCCGATGCCGCCGCGGCGGCGGGGATCGAGCCGCTCGCCGAGCCGGACTTCGACGAGGACGGATTCCCGCCGCCCGCGTCGGACGACGGCGACGAGTCCTAGCCCAATCCTCACCTTTTCTGCGCGGATCTCTTCCCAAACCGAGGAAAAGCGTGTATATGTTCCTCTTGAGGGGTCACCGTATCCGCCGATAAAGGGATCAGCATGACTTACAACACACAGGTGGACATTCTCGAGCCGGTCAACTTCTCCGAGCACCTGGACAAGATCGAGCTCTACCTGGGTCAGGTCTGCCAGATCGCCGGCATCTCGAAGATGCAGCTCGACTACTGGACGAACAAGGCGCAGATCCCGACGAAGGGCAAGAAGCAGCGGATCTACGACATCGAGGCGCTCGAGACCGTGATGCTGATCAAGCAGGCCAAGGACAAGGGCCTGAACCTCGGCGCCGCGATCGAAGCCGCCCGCCGCTTCCGCGCAACCAACAGCGAGCTCGTCAGCTAGCTGGGTTCGCTTCCGCTGCCCGCCGAGCTGCTTTGCCCATGAAGGCGGTCAGCATGTCGACCGGGGCCGGGAAGACGATCGTCGTCGCGTTCGTCGCACCGATCTCGAGCAGCGTCTGCAGGTAGCGCAGCTGCAGCGCCATCGGCGACTTGGCCATCACGTCGGCCGCGTCGGAGAGCTTCTGCGAGGCCTGGAACTCGCCCTCGGCCGCGATCACCTTGGCGCGCCGCTCGCGCTCGGCCTCGGCCTGTCGCGCCATCGCGCGCTGCATCGTGGACGGGATCTCGACGTCCTTGACCTCGACGATCGAGACCTTGACGCCCCAGGGTGACGTCGCCTCGTCGATGATGTTCTGCAGGATCGCGTTGATCTTGTCGCGCTCCGAGAGCAGC
The DNA here is from genome assembly GCA_963738795.1 of uncultured Gaiellaceae bacterium. Classification (GTDB taxonomy): domain Bacteria; phylum Actinomycetota; class Thermoleophilia; order Gaiellales; family Gaiellaceae; genus Gaiellasilicea. Next base: position 321,758 of record CAVTXQ010000006.1, read on the forward strand.
TCGTCGAGCATGTGCTGGCCGAGCACCGAGCGCAGCGTCGTCTGCGCGATCTGCGACGTCGCGACCATGAAGTTCTCGACCTGGACGATCGCGTTCTTCGGCTCGACGATCCGGAAGTAGGCGACCGCGTTCACGCGCACGGGGACGTTGTCCTTCGTGATCACCTCCTGCGGCGGCACGTTCAGCGTGATCGTGCGCAGGTCGACCTTGACCATCCGGTCGACGACCGGGATCAGCAGGAAGAGACCCGGGCCCTTCGGCTCGGGCAGCAGGCGGCCGAGGCGGAAGATCACGCCGCGCTCGTACTCGCGCGCGACCTTCACCGCGGCGAAGAGGAACAGCAGCAGCAGGAAGGCGATGGCGGCGATGGCGATCAGTGCGACCACGGCGTCTTTACGTCCTTTCGGGCAGGAGGTCCGGGACGGGCTGAGGGGATCCTACGATGAGCTCGAGTGTGTCGGGCTCGACACCCTCGACGACCAGCTGCGTCGCCGCGGGAGAGCGGCGAGCCGTCGGCGCTGCGGGCGTGCCAGAGCTCGCCGTCGACGAAGACGAGGCTCTCGCCCCGCACCTCCACCGGCTCGCCGACGAGCCGGTGGGAGCCGACCGCCACCGGGACGCGCCGGACCTGCGCTGCTTTCGTCAGCGCGAAGCCGAAGAGCAGCGCGAGCGTGCCGGCGATCGCGATCGCGACCGGCATCGAGACCTGGTAGGCCTCACCGGCCGGGTCGAAGAGCATCAGCGCCCCGATCACGAACATGACCGCGCCGGCGACGGCAAGCGCGCCGTGCGAGACGATGAACGCCTCGGCTATGAAGAAGCCCGCCGCGAGCAGCATCAGCAGCAGCCCGGCGGCGGAGATCGGCAGCACCTGCAGCCCGTAGAGGCCCACGATCAGCGAGATCGCGCCGACGGTGCCGGGGAAGACGAGGCCCGGGTTCCAGAGCTCGACGACGATCCCGATCAGGCCGATCGAGAGCATCAGCGCGATGATGTTCGGGTCGATCAGCAGGTCGAGCAGGCGCTTCCACGCCGACAGCTCGACGCGTTCGATCTGCGTGTCGGGCGGCGTCGAGATCGTCAGCCCTTTCGGCTCGGTCGTCGTGCCGTCGATCTGCCGGAAGAGGTCGGGGTAGTCGGTCGCGATCACGTCGATCACGTTCTGCTCGAGCGCCTCGCGGGCGCCGAGGTTCGTCGCCTCGGTCACCATCTCGCGCGCCACCTCGACGTTGCGGCCGTGCTCGCGCGCGAGCTCGCCGATGTAGGCGGCCGCGTCGTTGACGATCTTCCGGCGCAGGTCCTCGGAGATGTCCTCGCCGCCGATCGACACCGGCGTCGACGAGCCGATGTTGGTCTGCGGCGCCATCGCGAGCACGTCGGCGGCCATGCCGATCACGGCGCCGGCGGAGTCGGCGCTCGCGCCCGGCGGAGCGACGTAGACGATCACGGGCACGTTCGCGGCGAGGATCCCCTTCACGATCGCGCGCATCGACGAGGAGAGGCCGCCCGGGCGTGTCCATCTCGATCACGACCGCGTTGTAGCCCTCCTCCTCGCCGCGCTCGATCGCGTCGAGCAGGAAGTCCTGCGTCACCGGGTTGACGTCGTTCTCGAACTCGGCGACGAGGACGCGCGGACTCGACTCGGCGGGCTCTCCGGCGGGCGCGGCAACGGCAAAGAGGGCCGCGGCGACTGCTGCGGCGACGACCAGGACTCCCCGTACGAGGGCCGCCACACCCAGACACTAGCTGTAAGGATTCGGTCAAACGAGGGGCGTGGGTCTTGTCGCCGAAAGGGGAACCCGCCACCCTCCGGTGGTAGTGACCGCCGTGCCCAGACGTCTACTGATCCTCATCGGACTCGTCCTCGCCCTGCCGGCGCCGGCATTCGCGCAGGAGGCGACGATCGTCTCGCGCGACGTTCCGCTCGCAGGCGAGCGGACGCTGTCCTCTGCGACCGCACCCGCACGCTTCGACCTGGTCGGCATCCACTGGCGCGGCTCCGGGACGGTGCAGTTCCGGACGCGTTCGACCGGCGGTCGCTGGGGCGCGTGGGAGGACGCGGCGCCTGAGGCCGAGGACCGGCCGGATGCGGGTACCGCGGAGCGCGCCCGGAAGAACGGCTGGCGGCTCGGGAACCCGTGGTGGGTGGGCTCGTCCGACCGGATCGAGTACCGGCGACGCGGGAACGTCGAGCAGCTGCGCGCGTGGTTCGTGTCCAGCCCGGACTCGGGCGTGCCGGCGCGGACCCTGCAGCGGGCGGAAGCGCCTGCGATCGTGCCGCGCCGCGGCTGGAACGCGGACGAGAAGATCCGGCGGGCCGGGCCGTCGTTCGCTGCCGCCCTGCGGGTCGCGGTCGTCCACCACACGGCCGGCGCCAACGGCTACACCGCCGCCCAGGCGCCGGCGATCGTGAAGGCGATCCAGCTCTACCACGTCAAGGGGAACGGCTGGAACGACATCGGCTACAACTTCCTCGTCGACCGCTTCGGCACCGTCTACGAGGGACGTTACGGCGGGATCGAGCGCAACGTCGTCGGCGCGCACGCGGAGGGGTTCAACACCGGCTCGGTCGGCGTCGCCGTGCTCGGCGAGTACAGCTCGCTGGCCGTGACCGCGAAGGCGCGCGGCTCGCTCGCAGCGCTGCTCGCGTGGCGGCTCGACCTCGCGCACGTCGATCCCGCCACGACGCAGTCCTTCATCTCGGGCGGCAACGCCCGCTTCGGCGCCGGACTGCCCGTCTTCCTCCGCACCGTCTCCGGCCACCGCGACACCGGCTTCACCGACTGTCCCGGCTCGGCGCTCTACAGCCTGCTCAACTCGATCGGGGGCGAGGTGGCGCGGACCGGCCTGCCGAAGCTCTACGCGCCCACGGTCAGCGGCACCGTCCCCGGCCTGGTGCGCTTCCGGGCGAAGCTGTCGGCCCCGCTGCCGTGGACGGTCGACGTCTACGACGCGGCCGGCAACGCCGTCGCGTCCGCGCCCGGTAGCGGCGCGAACGTCGACTGGACGTGGGATGCGAGGACGGCGCTCCCGGGGAGCTACACGTACATGATCCGCTCGGATCAGAGCGTCCTGCCGGCGCAGGGCGCGATCGGCGGCGGCGACATCTCACTCGCAGTCGGCGGGCTCTCCGTCGACCCGGAGACGGTCTCCCCCAACGGCGACTCGATCTCCGACAGCACGACGATCACGTACACGCTGAACACGCCTGCGAACGTCGCCGTCCGGGTGGTGGACGTGCTCGGCGCCGAGGTCGCCGCGTTCCCGAAGGCCTGGAAGCGGGCCGGCGAGCACGTGCTCCGCTTCGACCCAGCCGCGCTCGCGGACGGCATCTTCAGGATCGAGCTCGCCGCGAACGCGACCGGAGGCCGGGTCGCGACCTCCGCGACGCAGCTTGCGGTCACCCGCACGCTCGGAAGCGTCGCCGTCACGCGGCTCGCCTTCTCGCCGAACGCCGACGGCCGCGCCGACCAGATCTCGTTCAAGTTCGCGCTCGCCGCGCCCGCCGAGGTGCGCGTGCGCGTTCTGAAGAACGGCAAATGGGTGGCGACGCCGTTCGCGGGGCCGCTCGAGCCGGGCGTCAGGAAGGTCGACTGGAACGGCGCCAAGCGTGTCGGCAGGCTCGTGGACGGGATGTACGAGGCGGTCGTCGAGGCGACCGACCCGATCGCGACCTCGACCGTGGCGCTTCCATTCGCCGCCGACACCCGTCAGCCGAAGCTGCGGATCGTCCAGCGCAGCCCGCTCAGGATCTGGGTCAGCGAGCCGGCCCGGCTGACGCTGCGCTTCGGCACGCGCGGCCTCGTGTACGAGGCCCGTGTCGCCGGGATCGCCCGGATCCCGAACGCGCCGCGGCTCGGGATCGTGCGGGCGGTCGGCTGGGATCCTGCGGGCAACAGGAGCATCCCCGTTTCGAAGCGGTAGCGCCGCGCAAGTCCGTAGACTCGACGGGTGCAACCGCCCGTGCGCAGATCGCGTCCAATCGGTCAGAACCTCCGGCACGACGAGCCGCTGGTCTACGAGAGGCTGAGCGATCCGATTCTGGTGAAGAGAGCGAAGGACGGAGACCGGCGCGCGCTGGCCGCGCTCTGCGAGCGGCATGCGCCGCGCGTCGAGCGGCTGGCGCACCACCTGCTGCGCGACCACGAGGACGCGCGCGACGCATCCCAGGACGCGCTCGCGAAGCTCTGCGTGAAGCTGCCGCAGTTCCGCGGCGAGTCGTCGTTCTCGACCTGGCTGCACCGGCTCGTCGTCAACGCCTGCCGCGACGTCGCCCAGCGCCAGCTCGCGCGGCGGTGCGAGCCGCTCGAGGAGGACCGGCGCGAGGCGCGCGACGGCGATCCGGCCCGCGCGGCCGAGGCGTCGGAGCTCCGGGCCGAGCTCGGCGCCCAGCTCGCGGAGATCTCGCCGGCACAGGCGAAGGTCGTCGTGCTCAAGCACGGCTTCGACTTCAGCTTCGAGGAGATCGCCGGCTCCGAGGGGATGCCGGTCGGCACGGCCAAGTGCCACGCGCACCGCGGCCGCAACGGCCTCCGGGAGCGGCTCTCCGCATGAAAGCGCTCGGGAAGGCGGAGATCGAGGCGATCATCCCGCACCGCCATCCCTTCCTCCTGCTCGACGAGGTGACCGAGCTGGAGCCGAACAAGCGCGTCGTCGCGCGCAAGCTCGTCACCGAGGAGGACTGTGCCGGCCACTTCCCGGGCAACCCGATCATGCCGGGCGTGAAGATGGTCGAGGCGCTCGCCCAGGCCGGCGCCGTCGCGGTGCTGAGTGAGGCGGAGAACCGCGGCAAGATCGCGCTCTTCGCCGGGATCGACGACGTCCGCTTCAAGCGGGTCGTCCGCCCCGGCGACGAGCTCCGGCTGGAGTGCGATCTCGAAACGGTGCGCGGCCCGATCGGCAAGGGCAAGGCGCGCGCGACGGTGAACGGCGAGCTCGCCGTGCGCGGCACGCTCACCTTCGCCGTGGACCGGTCGTCGTGATCGGCTCGGCGAACGGGAAGCGGATCGGCATCACCGGCCTCGGGGTCAACGTCCCCGAGCGCGTCTACACGAACAAGGATCTCGAGCAGTACGTCGACACGACCGACGAGTGGATCGTCGAGCGCACCGGCATCCGCGAGCGGCGCTTCGCGACGAAGGAGCAGGCGCTGACGGATATCGCCGCTCCGGCCGCCGTCGCCGCGATGTCGGACGCAGGTGTCGCCGCGAGCTCGATCGACCTGATCGTGGTCGCGACGGTGACGCCGGACATGATGTTTCCGACCAGCTCGGCGCTGCTCGCCGATTCGCTCGGCATGCCCGACGCGGCTGCCTACGACCTGCTCGCCGGCTGCACCGGCTTCATGTACGCGGTCGCGCAGGCCTACTCGATGGTCTCGACGGGGCTCTCGAAGCGCGCGCTCGTCGTCGGCGGCGACGTGCTCTCGAAGATCCTCGACTGGCAGGACCGCTCGACGCTCGTGCTCTTCGGCGACGGCGCCGGCGCGGTCGTCGTCGAGCCGGTCGACGAGGGCGGGTTCCTCGGCTTCGAGCTCGGCGCGGACGGCGGCGGCGGCGAGAACCTCTGGCTCCCCGGCAGCGGCTCGCGCCACTTCGACAACGCCGACAAGCTGGTGAAGATGAACGGCCGCGAGGTGTTCAAGTTCGCGACGCGCGTGCTGGTCAGCTCGGCGCAGAAGGTGCTGGACGAATGCGGCAAGACCGTCGACGATGTCGACGTCTATGTGCCGCACCAGGCGAACAAGCGGATCATCGACCACGCCGCGGGCAAGCTCGGGATCCCGGAGGAGAAGGTCGTCGTCAACGTCGACCGCTACGGGAACACGTCCTCGGGGTCGATCCCGCTCGCGCTCGCCGATGCGGCCGCCGACGGACGCCTTCGCGAGGGAGAATTGGTGCTGATGACCGGAATGGGAGCGGGCCTCACGTGGGGCTCCGCGTTGATCGAGTGGAATCAGGGAGGAGTAGCCGCGTGAGCAAGATCGCCTTCATGTTCCCGGGCCAGGGCTCGTACGAGGCCGGGATGGGACGCGACGTCGCCGAGGCCGTGCCCGAGGCGATGGCCGTCTACGAGGCCGGCAGCGCCGCGTCCGGGCTCGACCTCAAGCAGATCTGCTTCCACGACCCGGTCGAGAACCTGCTCGACACGAAGCTGCAGCAGCCGGCTCTCGTCGCAACGAGCCTCGCGATCAACGAGGCGATCAGAGCGCATGGGATCAGGCCCGACTTCGTCGTCGGCCACTCGGTCGGCGAGTTCGCCGCGCTCGGCGCCGCGCAGTCGATCGCCTCCGCCGATGCGATCGGGCTCGTGACCGAGCGCGGGATCGCGATGGCGGAGGCGGCGGAGGAGCGGCCGGGCTCGATGGCCGCGATCCTCGGCCTCGCCGACGAGGTCGTCGAGGGCCTCTGCAGGAAAATCTCGAATGTCTGGCCGGCGAACTACAACTGTCCCGGCCAGATCGTCATCTCCGGCGAGGACGACGCTGTCGGCGAGTGCTGCACCGAGGCCGAGCGCGAGGGTGCCCGTCGCGCCGTGCGGCTCCGCGTCTCGGGTGCGTTTCACTCCCCGCTCGTCGAGCGTGCCGCCGACAAGCTCCGCCCCGCGGTCGAGAAGATCCACTTCGCCGACCCGCGGACGGCGTTCATGTCGACCGTGACCGCGAAGCTCGAGGATGCGAATCACTATCGCGAGCTGCTCGTCAGCCAGTTGACGGCGCCGGTCAGGTTCACGCAGGCGGCCGGCGAGCTGATCGGGAAGGGCGTGACCGTCTTCGTCGAGGTCGGCCCCGGCAACGTGCTCAGCGGTTTACTGAAGAGGATCGACAGGAGCGTGCGCACCGTCTCCGTCAGCGACATGAACGGCCTCCGCGAGCTGGAGAAGACGCTTGCCTGAGGGCACCTTCGCCTCACTGGAAGGCAAGACGGCGCTCGTCACCGGCGCGTCGAAGGGGATCGGCAAGGCGATCGCGACCGAGCTCGCGGCAGCCGGCGCGACCGTCGTCGTCGGCTACCGCTCCGGCAAGGATGAGGCCGAGGCGCTCGCGGGCGAGCTCGGGGGCAGCGCGATCCAGGCCGACGTCTCGAGCGGCGACGACGCCAAGCGGCTCGTCGAGGAGGCGGGCGACCTCGACATCCTCGTCAACAACGCCGGGCTGACGCGCGACGGCCTGCTCGCGCGCATGTCCGACGACGACTGGCGGACGGTGATCGACACGAATCTTGCGTCCGTCTTCTACACCTGCCGCGCCGTGACGCGGCCGATGATGAAGAAGCGCGCCGGCGCGATCGTGAACATCTCCTCGATCGTCGGCGTGCACGGAAACTGGGGTCAGACGAACTACGCCGCCTCGAAGGCAGGGATCATCGGCTTCACGAAGTCGCTGGCGCGCGAGCTCGGCTCGCGCAACATCCGGGCGAACGTCGTCGCGCCGGGCTACGTGAAGACGCAGCTGACGGACGTCCTGCCCGAGGAGGCGACCGGCGCGATGCTCGAGAACACGCCGCTCGGGCGGCTCGGCGATCCGGAGGACGTGGCCGGAGCGGTACGCTTCCTCTGCTCCGACGCCGCCTCGTTCATCACGGGCGAGGTGCTGCTCGTCGACGGCGGACTGGGGATGTAGATGGGATCGGAAAACGGAAGACGGCGCGTCGTCGTGACCGGGCTCGGGATGGTGACACCGCTCGGGAACGACGTCGAGACCTCGTGGTCGAACCTGATCGCGGGCGAGTCCGGCGCGGCCGAGATCCAGCAGTTCGACGCGAGCGAGTTTCCGGTGCACTTCGCCGCGGAGCTGAAGGACTTCGATCCGACGACGTGGATCGAGCGCAAGCAGGCGCGGCGGATGGACCGGTTCGCGCAGATGGTCGTCGCTGCCGCTCGCCAGGCCGAAGCCGACTCGGGGCTCGAGATCGCGAAGGAAGGCGATCGCGTCGGCGCGTCGATCGCGACCGGGATCGGCGGCCTCGGCGCCTTTCAGGACTGCTACCAGACGCTGATGGACCGCGGTCCCGATCGCGTCAACCCGTTCTCGATCACGGCGATCATCCCGAATATGGGCGCCGGCTGGGTCTCGATGGAGCTCGGCACGCGCGGCCCGCTCTCGTCCCAGTGCACGGCGTGCGCCGCGTCGAACATGGCGATCGGCGAAGGTGCCGACGCGATCCGGCTCGGCCGCGCCGACGCGATGATCTGTGGCGGCACCGAGGCGGGGATCACGCGTGTCGGCATCGCCGGCTTCGGTGCGATGCGCGCGCTCTCACGCCGCAACGACGACCCGAAGCGCGCCTCGCGGC
>CAVTXQ010000007.1:0-210076 GCA_963738795.1 uncultured Gaiellaceae bacterium
ACCGACGTGCAGTTCGGCGATTACGGGATCAAGTCGCTCGAGGCGGGGTGGATCACCAACCGCCAGATCGAGGCGGCCCGGATCGCGATGACGCGCAAGATCAAGCGCGGCGGCAAGGTCTGGATCAACGTCTTCCCGGACAAGTCGGTGACGCGGACGCCGGCCGAGACCCGCATGGGCTTCGGGCAAGGGCTCGCCGGAGCACTGGGTCGCCGTCGTTCAAGCCGGGGGGCGGGGTCTATGTTCGAGCTCGCCGGCGTTCGCCGAGCCGCTCGCCAAGGAGGCGCTGCAGCTCGCGAGCCAGAAGCTGCCGGTCAAGAGCACGAAGATCGGTGAAGGAGAGAGGCTGATCTCTTTGAAAGCTAGAACGCTCCGCGACATGACCGGACGACGAGCTGCAGCGGACGCTGGGCGAGCGCCGCCAGGAGCTCTTCAACCTCCGCTTCCAGTCCGCCACCGGCGCGCTCGACAACAGCGCCCGGCTGCGGTCGGCGAAGCGGGAGATCGCACGTATTTTGACCGTCCGCCACGAGCGGGAAAGGGCTGGGAACGCGTAGACCATGGCTGAGAAGAAGGACGAAGGGAAGAGCACCCCGAAGAGACCCCGGTCGAGGAGGACCGCCGCGGAGGCCACCTGAGACGGAGGCGGAGTAATCGGCCGCTCAGCCGTCCGTCGACGAGGGCGAGGTTCAATGCTTTCCACCCAGACGCGGCTTCGATTTTCCGAGGCCATGGACGACGCCGCCGCCGAGGCCCCGAGGCGCCTGCCGAGGAGCCCGCGGTCGAGGAGCCCGTCGCGGAGGAGCCGGTTGCGGAGGAGGCTCCGGCCGAGGAGCCCGTCGCGGAGGAGCCGGTTGCGGAGGAGGCTCCGGCCGAGGAGCCCGCTCAGGCGGAGGAGCCGGTTGCGGAGGAGGCTCCGGTCGAGGAGCCCGTCGCGGAGGAGCCGGTTGCGGAGGAGGCTCCGGCCGAGGAGCCGGTCGCCGAGGCTGAGGAGGCTCCGGCTGAGGAGGCTCCCGCTGCCGCGCCCAGTCGCCGAGGAAGCCGCTGCCCCTGCGCCGCAGTCCGGCCCGAAGCCGAAGCGCAAGCGGCTGCCGCGCGCGCTGCGCCCGAAGAAGGGCCGCGTCCAGCGCGAGAAGGCGACCGAGCGTAAGCCGATCACCCGGATCCCAAGCCCGAGCGCGAGTTCGGCCGACGCCAGGAGCGGCAGGGCACGGTCGTCTCCGACAAGGGCGACAAGACGATCGTCGTCAAGGTCGACACGATCAAGGCGCACCCGAGGTACAAGAAGGTCGTCCGCCGCTCGAAGCGCTTCCACGCGCACGACGAGCAGAACGCGGCGAAGATCGGCGACGTCGTCAAGATCATCGAGACGCGCCCGGTCTCGAAGACGAAGAACTGGCGCCTGGCCGAGATCGTCGAGGTCGCGAAATGATCCAGCAGGAATCCCGGCTGCGCGTCGCCGACAACACCGGCGCCCGCGAGATCCTCTGCATCCGGGTCATGGGCGGCTCGAAACGGCGCTACGCCCGCGTCGGCGACGTGATCGTAGGTACCGTGAAGTCCGCGACGCCGCAGGGAACGGTGAAGAAAGGCGAGGTCGTCAGGGCGGTTGTCGTCCGGACGAAGAAGCCTTACGGCCGTAACGACGGCGCGCCAGATCGCGTTCGACGAGAACGCAGCGGTGATCATCGACGCCGCGCGCAACCCGCGCGGGACGCGCATCTTCGGGCCCGTCGCCCGCGAGTTGCGCGAGAAGAACTTCATGAAGATCGTCAGCCTGGCTCCCGAGGTGCTCTGAGAAACGTGGCAAACAAGATGAAGATCAAGCAGGGCGACCTGGTGCAGATCCTGGCCGGGAAGGACCGCGGCAAGCAGGGCCGCATCATCGAGGCTCGCCCGCGCAACGGCCGCGTCCTCGTCGAGAACCTGAACGTGATGACGCGGCACACGCGCCCGCGCCCGCTGCGCGACTCGAACCGGATGGGCGGCAGCCAGATGTCGCCGGGCGGCCGAATCGAGAAGGCGGCGCCCGTCGACGTCTCGAACGTGATGCTCGTCTGCCCTGTGTGCGGCCTGCCGACCCGGGTCGGGATCAAGGTCAAGGAGATCAAGGGCGAGAGCGTCCGTGTCCGCGTCTGCAAGCGCGACGGCTGCGGTCAGGAAGTGGACCGGTAATGGCGACCGCGACCTATACCCCGCGCCTCAAGGAGCAGTACCTGGAACTGCGCCCGCAGCTGCAGGAGGAGCTCGGCCTCAGCTCGATCATGCAGGTTCCCGAGATCGCGAAGATCACGCTGAACATGGGCGTCGGCGACGCGAAGACCGACGCGAAGGCGCTCGATGCCGCGATCGAGGAGCTGACGACGATCGCCGGCCAGCGCGCGCAGGTACGCAAGGCCCGCAAGTCGATCGCGAGCTTCAAGCTCCGCGAGGGGATGGCGGTCGGCACGCGCGTGACGCTGCGCGGCGCCCGCATGTACGAGTTCCTCGACCGACTCGTCTTCGGTCGCGCTACTGGCGGATCCGCGACTTCCGCGGCCTCAACCCGCGCTGGTTCGACGGCCGCGGCAACTACTCGCTCGGCATCCGCGAGCAGATCATCTTCCCGGAGATCGACTACGACTCGGTCGCGTCGATCCGGGGTATTGATCGTCACGATCACGACCTCGGCGCAGACGACCGACGAGCAGGCGTTTTCGCACTCCTGCGCAGGCCTCGGGGCTCCCCGTTCGCCGGGCCGGACGACAGAAGGGATCAGTAACGCATGGCCAAGACGTCTCTCCGTCGTCAAGCAGAAGCGCGGCTCGAAGTTCAAGGTGCGCAACTTACACGCGCTGCAACACAGTGCGGCCGCCCGCGCGCGGGTGTACAAGAAGTTCGGCCTCTGCCGGATCTGCCTGCGCGAGCTCGCGCACAACGGCTCGATCCCGGGCATGACCAAGAGCAGCTGGTAGGAGAGAAGAGATGCTTGACCGACCCGATTGCAGACATGCTCACCCGGATCCGCAACGCCAACAAGGCGATGCACGACACCGCCGAGATGCCGACCTCCCGCATGAAGGTGGAGATCGCCCGCGTCCTCAAGGACGAGGGGTACATCAAGGACTTCCGTGTCGTCGAGGTCGAGGGCCAGCCGTACTCGACGCTCGTCCGTCGAGCTCAAGTTCGGCCGCAACCGCCAGCGCGTGATCACCGGCGTCAAGCGCGTCTCGCGCCCCGGCCGCCGCGTCTACGCGCGCAAGGACCGCCTGCCGCGCGTCCTCGGCGGGCTTCGGCACCGCGATCCTGTCCACCTCGACCGGCTTGATCACGAGCCGCCAGGGGCTCGCCGAGAAGGGCATCGGCGGCGAAGTGATCGCCTTCGTCTGGTCAGCGCGATGAGCAGAATCGGCAAGCGACCCATTGAGCTCCCGAGCACGGTCAACGTGGCGATCCTCCCCTGGCCGCGTGGCAGGGGTGAACGGGCCGCTGGGGCGGGAGCTCCTCGCAGACGGTGCCGCAGCGGATGAAGATCGAGCAGGCCGACGGCGAGCTTCTCGTCACCCGGCCGACTGAGCGCGGCGAGGATCGCGCGCTGCACGGGCTCACCCGCACGCTGATCGCGAACATGGTCGAGGGCGTCACCCAAGGGCTTCGAGAAGCCAGCTCGAGATCCAGGGTGTCGGCTACCGCGCCTCGCTGCGCCGGCACCGACCTCGAGCTCAACGTCGGCTACTCGCACTCGGTCGTGATCAAGCCGCGGCCCGGGATCACCTTCGAGGGTGCAGGCGCCGACGCAGGTGATCGTCAAGGGCACCGACAAGCAGCAGGTGGGCCAGACGGCCGCCGAGGTGCGCCAGGTGCGCCACCCCGAGCCGTACAAGGGCAAGGGAATCCGCTATCAGGACGAGTACGGTCCGCAGGAAGGTCGGAAAGAGGAGCGATCGGAGCACGCTGACGACCCGCCAGGCGCGCGAGCGCCGGCACCGGCGGATCCGCGGCAAGGTCGCCGGCACGGCCGAGCGGCCGCGCCTCGCGGTCTTCCGCTCCAACAAGGGCATTTTCGCCCAGCTGATCGACGACAAGAGCGGCAAGACGCTCGCAGGCGCGGACTGGCTCGGCCTCGCGAAGTCGTTCAAGGGCAACCGGATCGAACAGGCCGGCGAGGTGGGCAAGGCGCTCGCCGACGCCGCCAAGAAGGCCGGCATCGAGAGCGTCGTGTTCGATCGCGGCGGCTACCTGCCCCACGGACGCGTCAAGGCACTCGCCGAGGGCGCGCGCGAGGGAGGACTGAAGTTCTCAGATGAGCACCGTCGAGCGTGAAGTGATCGCCCGCGAAGGAGGTTCGGCGAGCTCAAGGAGCGCGTGATCGAGATCAACCGCGTCGCCAAGGTCGTCAAGGGCGGCCGGCGGTTCTCGTTCACCGCGCTTGTCGTGATCGGCGACGAGGTCGACCGCGTCGGCGTCGGCTACGGCAAGGCCCGCGAGGTGCCGCTGGCGATCTCGAAGGCCGTCGACGACGCGAAGAAGAACATCTTCACCGTGCCCAAGCACGGGACGACGGTCACCCACGAGATCCTGGGGGTGTTCGGCGCAGCGAAGGTGTTCATCCGGCCCGCGTCGGAGGGAACCGGCGTCATCGCCGGCGGCGGCGTCCGTGCCGTGCTCGAGCTGGCCGGGATCCGCGACGTGCTCGCGAAGAGCCTCGGCACGACAAATCCGATCAACATGGCCAAGGCGACCGTCCAGGGTCTGCAGAACCTCCGCCGCCCGGAGGACGTCGCCAAGATGCGCGGCAAGACGATCACCGAGGTGCTGCCCTACCGCGCCCCCGTCCAGGAGGAGCCGGTCGTCGAGGAGACGCCTACGCCGGCGCCCGAGACCGTCGAGGCGGCGACCGAGGTCGAGGAATCGGCATGAAGGTGACGCAGGTCAAGAGCGCGATCGGCCAGAACCCTGCGAACCGCGGCACGCTTCGCTCGCTCGGGCTCGGCCGGATCGGCCAGACGAACGAGTTGAAGGCGAGCCCGGAGTTCGACGGTAAGCTGAGGAAGGTCGCCCACCTCGTGAAGGTGGAGGGCAGGTAATGGCCGACGAGCTCAACCTCCACACGCTCACCCCCGCCCAGTCGCGCAAGGATCGCAAGCGCGTCGGCCGCGGCCTGGGCTCGGGCAAGGGACGCTACTCGGGCCGCGGGATCAAGGGCCAGAAGTCGCGCGCCGGCTCGAAGAAGATGCCCGCCCGGCTTCGAGGGCGGTCAGATGCCGATCGACATGCGCGCGCCGAAGCTGCGCGGCAACACCTCGGCCGACGCGATGCCGATCGGACCGTTCCGGACCTACTCGCAGCCGATCAACCTTCGCGACCTCGACCGCGTCTTCGAGGACGGCGCGACCGTCAACATCGAGGCGCTCGTCGAGAAGGGCCTGCTCAAGAACACGAAGGCCGACGTCAAGATCCTCGGCACCGGCGAGCTGACGAAGAAGCTGTCGGTCACGGCGCATTCCTTCTCCGCCAGCGCGCGCGAGAAGATCACGGCCGCCGGCGGCAGCGCGACGGCGCTCAAGGAGCCGAAGGACCCGCGCAAGAAGAAGAGCAAGGCGAAGCCGAAGCCGGCCGCCGACGAGCCGGAGGCGGCCGCGACCGAGGTCGAGGAGACCCCGGCCGAGGCGGCGCCCGCCGAGGAGGAGTAGGGCTTGTTCAGCTGGCTTGCCAACGCCTGGCGCGTTCCGGAGCTCCGGCACCGCGTCCTCTTCACGGCGATGATCCTCGCGATCTACCGCCTCGGCTCGTGGATCCCTGCGCCGGGCGTCGACTCCGAGACGATCAAGAGCTACTTCGAGGGACAGGGCGGCACGATCCTCGGCCTGCTCAACCTCTTCTCGGGCGGCGCGCTCTCGCAGTTCTCGCTCTTCGCGCTCGGGATCATGCCGTACATCACCGCCTCGATCATCCTCCAGCTGATGACCGTGGTGATCCCGAAGCTCGCCGAGCTGCAGAAGGAGGGCGAGTCGGGCTACGCCAAGATCAACCAGTACACGCGCTACCTCACGGTCGTCCTCGCCGCCGCGCAGGCGACCGGCTATGCGTTCCTCTTCAAGCGCCAGGGCGCGCTCGACGCGGACGCCGGCCGGCTGACGCTGATCATCCTGTCGATCACGGTCGGCTGCGTGCTCTTGATGTGGATGGGCGAGCTGATCACGAAGCGCGGGATCGGCAACGGCATCTCACTCCTGATCTTCGCCTCGATCCTCGTCGGCGCCCCGATTGGGATCGCCGCCTGGTGGAACGGCGGCCCGATGGAGAAGCTCTTCTTCCCGCTGATCGCGCTCTCGATCATCGCCGCGATCGTCTTCATCCAGGAGGGCCAGCGCCGGATCCCGATCCAGTACGCGAAGCGGATGGTCGGCCGCCGCATGACCGCGGGCGGCTCCACCTACATGCCGCTGCGCGTGAACATGGCCGGCGTCATCCCGGTCATCTTCGCCGCCGCCGTGATGGCGTTCCCGCCCACGCTCGGCCAGTACTTCCCGCAGACACAGGACTTCGTCAACAAGTACTTCCTGCCGACGAACGTGCCCTACATGCTCCTGCAGGGAATCCTGATCGTGATCTTCACCTACTTCTACACCGCGGTCCAGTTCAACCCGGTCGACCAGGCCGACAACTTGCGCCGCTACGGCGGCTACATCCCCGGCATCCGCCCGGGGCCGCCGACCGCGCAGTACCTCGACCGCGTGCTCACGCGCCTGACGCTGCCGGGAGCGATCTATCTCGCGCTCGTCGCGACGCTGCCGACGCTCTTCATCCGCTACGGCGGCTTCTCGCAGGCGACGGCCGGCGCGCTCGGCGGCACCTCGGTGCTGATCGCGGTCGGCGTCGCGCTCGACACGATGAGGCAGATGGAGTCGCAGATGATGATGCGCTCCTACGAAGGCTTCTTGAAGTAGTGAACGTCCTGGTGCTCGGCCCGCAGGGGTCGGGGAAGGGAACGCAGGCGAAGCGCGTCGCGGCCGAGCACGAGATCCCGCACGTCTCGACCGGCGACATGTTCCGTGCGCTCGACGACGAGGCGCCGCTCGGCCGCGAGATCAACGAGATCATGGAGCGCGGCGATCTCGTTCCGGACGAGATCACGATCCGGATGATCCGGGAGCGGCTCGCGAACGACGACGCGCGCGACGGCTTCATCCTCGACGGCTTCCCGCGCAACCTCGCCCAGGCCGAGGCGCTCGACGAGATGCTGCACGAGATCGGCCGCAACCTCGACGTGATCTTCTTCTTCGACCTCGACGACGAGACGGCGAAGACCCGGGCGCTCGGCCGCGCGCACGAGGAGGGGCGGACCGACGACACGCCTGAGACGATCGCCCATCGCCTTGCGATCTACCACGCGCAGACCGAGCCGGTGGTCGAGTACTACCGGACGACCGGCAAGCTCGTTCCCCTGCACGCCGGCAGGACGGTCGAGGACGTGTTCGCGGAGGTCGAGGACGCTTTGGCTACCGTAGTCGCCAGATGATCATCCGCAAGTCGGCTCAGGAGATCGCGAAGATGGCCGCCGCGGGACGCGTCGTCGCCGAGACGATCGCGCACGTCGGCGAGCAGCTCGAGCCCGGGATCACGACGGGCGAGCTCGACCGGATCGCCGACGAGCACATCCGCTCGCTCGGCGGCGTTCCCACCTCGCAGGACTACCGCGGCTACCCGAAGGCGATCTGCATCTCGCCGAACGACATGGTCGTGCACGGCATCCCGGGTGCCTACGAAGTGGCGGACGGCGACCTGATCACGATCGACGTCGGCGTCACGCTCGACGGCTACATCACCGACAGCGCCTTCACGTTCCCGGTCGGGGACGTCTCGGACGAGGCGCAGCGGCTGCTCGAGGCCGGCCGCGACGCGCTCGCCGCCGGGATCGCGCAGGCCCGCCCGGGCAACCGGGTCGGCGACATCTCCGCTGCTGTGCAGCAGCACGTCGAGGGCGCCGGCTTCTCGGTCGTCCGCAGCCTCGTCGGCCACGGCGTCGGCCGCTCCTACCACGAGGATCCGCACATCCCGAACTTCGGCCAGCCCGGCCGCGGCCCGCTCCTCAGCGAGGGGATGACGATCGCGATCGAGCCGATGATCACGGCCGGCCGCCCCGAGGTCTACGTGCACGACGACGAATGGTCGATCTCGACCGAGGACGGCTCGCTCGCCGCGCACTTCGAGCACACCGTCGCGATCACGGCCGCAGGGCCGCAGATCCTGACGGAAAGCCGCGTCCCTTTGCTACGATGAGCGACCGCGCGGCGTAGCGCCGTGCTTTGCCGCGCGTAGAGAACTCACTCATCCCACAGAGGTTAATGGCAGTCAAGGAAGAGAAGATCGAGGTCGAAGGCGAGGTCGTCGAGGCGCTCCCGAGCACGATGTTCCGGGTGCAGCTCGATGAAGGCCACGCCGTGCTGGCCACGATCTCCGGGAAGATGCGCAAGCACTACATCCGCATCGCTCCGGGCGACCGCGTCAAGGTCGAGCTCTCTCCTTACGACCTCACCCGCGGCAGGATCACCTTCCGCAACCGCTAGCTAGGAGCCGTCTTGAAAGTCCGTCCTTCCGTGAAGCCCATGTGTGAGCGCTGCCGTGTGATCAAGCGGCACGGGCGCACCATGGTGATCTGCACGAATCCGCGCCACAAGCAAAGGCAGGGGTAGTCACTTGGCACGAATCGCAGGCGTCAACCTTCCGAACCAGAAGCGACTGGAGATCGGGTTGACCTACATCTACGGGATCGGCCAGACGACCGCGCAGAAGATCTGCAAGGTGCTCGAGCTCGACCCGAACGAGAAGGTGAAGGATCTGACCGACGACGAGGTCAACAAGATCCGCACCTACATCGACGGCGAGCTGCAGGTCGAGGGTGACCTGCGCCGCGAGCGCTCCCAGGCGATCAAGCGCCTCGGCGAGATCGGCAGCCTGCGCGGGATCCGCCATCGCCGCGGCCTGCCGGTGCACGGACAGCGGACGAAGACGAATGCGCGCACGCGCAAGGGCCCGAAGAAGACCGTCGGCCGCGGGAAGAAGGCGAAGGCTTAGATGGCACCTCCTCGCAAGGCCGCGGCCCGTGGCCGCACGCGCCGCCGTGTCAAGAAGAACATCGCCGTCGGCCAGGCGCACATCAAGACGTCGTTCAACAACACGATCGTCGCGCTGACCGACAAGGACGGCAACGTGATCGCGTGGGAGTCGGCCGGCTCCGCGGGCTTCAAGGGCTCGCGCAAGTCGACGCCGTTCGCCGCGCAGGTCACCGCCGACTCGTGCGCCCGCAAGGGGATGGAGCACGGCCTGCAGAAGGTCGAGGTCTTCGTCAAGGGCCCGGGCTCGGGCCGCGAGACGGCGATCCGCTCGCTTCAGGCCGCCGGCCTGGAGATCCTCGGCGTCCGCGACGTGACTCCGCAGGCCCACAACGGTGTCCGCCCTCGGAAGCGGAGGCGCGTCTAATGGCCCGCGACCTCGGAGCCAAGTGCCGCGTCTGCCGCCGCGAGGGGATGAAGCTCTTCCTCAAGGGCGAGCGCTGCCTGACGGAGAAGTGCGCGATCGAGCGCCGCTCGTATCCGCCGGGCGAGCACGGCCGCGGCCGGATCAAGCAGAGCGAGTACCTGCTGCAGTTGCGCGAGAAGCAGAAGGCGCGCCGCTATTACGGCCTGCTCGAGAAGCAGTTCCGCAACTACTACACGAAGGCGACGAAGGGCACCGGCGCCCCGGGTGAGAACCTGCTCCGGATGCTCGAGACGCGCCTCGACAACGTCGTCTACCGGCTCGGCTTCGCGGGCTCGCGCGCTCAGGCGCGCCAGCTCGTCCGCCACGGCCACTTCCACGTCAACGGGCGCCGGGTCAACATCCCGAGCTACGGCGTGCGCCCGAACGACGTGATCACGATGAAGGCCGGCAGCCCCGCCGAGCCCACCATCCGCGACGCGACCGACCTGACGGCGTCCGTCGCTCCCTGGCTCCAGGCAGACCACGAGGGCCTCACCGGCAAGGTGCTGAAGTGGCCCGAGCGGGCGGAGATCGACGCGCCCGTCCAGGAGTCTCTGATCGTCGAGCTCTACTCCAAGTAAGTAAGGAAAGGATCGTCTTGGCTACACGCACCAGCTTGATGGACTTCCAGATTCCGCGCATCGTCCACGAGGAGATCAACGAGGACCGTGGCGTCTTCGTGATCGAGCCGCTCGACCGCGGTTTCGGCTACACGTTCGGCAACTCGCTCCGCCGCGTGCTGCTCTCGTCGCTCGAGGGCGCCGCCGTGACCGCCGTCAAGATCGAGGGGATCACGCACGAGTTCACGACGCTCCCGGGCGTGCGTGAGGACGTCACCGACATCATCCTCAACCTCAAGAACCTGATCGTGCTGCTCCACGGCGAGTCGCCCGAGATCGAGGTGCACATCGCGAAGAAGGGCGCGGGCTCCGTCACGGCCGCCGACATCCAGGCGCCGGCGGATCTCGAGATCCTGAATCCCGACCTCGAGCTCGCGCAGCTCTCGGACAAGGGCAAGCTCGAGATGACGCTGACGATCGGCCGCGGCCGCGGCTACGTCCCGGCCGAGCTGAACCGCGGCCCGGAGACGACGATCGGCGTGATCCCGATCGACTCGATCTTCTCGCCCGTCCGCCGCGTCTCGTACGACGTCGAGGCCGCCCGCGTCGGGCAGCGCACCGACTACGACAAGCTCCGCCTCGACGTGACGACCGACGGCTCGATCGAGCCGCGCGACGCGATCGGCCAGGCCGCGGAGATCCTGATCCGTCAGCTCGCGATCTTCACCGACCTCGAGAACATCGACGACTTCCGCACAGGCGGCGCCGAGGACATCGCTCCCGAGCAGTCGAGCGGCGCCGGCGCGATGGAGAACTTCCCGATCGAGGAGCTCGAGCTCGGCGTGCGCTCGTACAACTGCCTCAAGCGCGTCGGGATCGAGACGATCGGCGACCTCGTCTCCAAGTCCGAGAACGAGCTCGCCGCGATCCCGAACTTCGGCAAGAAGTCGATCGAAGAGGTCAAGGAGACGCTCGCGACCCAGGGCCTCAGCCTTCGGGGAGACGAATAACGTGAAGCACGCCCGCGCAGGCAAGAAGCTGGGACGCGACTCCGCGCACCGGAAGGCGCTCTACTCGAACCTCGCGGGCGCGCTGATCACCCACGGTCGGATCCAGACGACCGAGGCCAAGGCCAAGGCCGTCAAGCCGTTCGCGGAGAAGATGATCACGCTCGGCAAGCGCGGCGACCTGCACGCCCGCCGCAAGGCGCTCGCCGAGCTGCGCTCGCAGGACGTGGTGCACAACCTCTTCGCGGAGGTGGCACCGCGCTTCGCGGAGCGGCCGGGCGGCTACACCCGGATCATCAAGCTCGGCGCCCGTCAGGGCGACGCCGCTGAGATGGTCTACCTCGAGCTCGTGGACTACGAGCCCGAGAGCGCACTGGCCGGCTAGCGGCTCCCGGCCGGCGGAGCCGGCCTCCGCCGCCAGCCTCGCGCCGCTCGCGGCACCCGGCTCTCCGAGTCCGTGCCACGCGCACTGTCCTCTCCGGCCGGGCACCGCGAGCGACGCGCCAGTGCGCTCTCGGAGCCGAGATGGCGTTCGTCGCGCCTCGCTGAGCCTAGTAACAGACTGTTACTAGGACGTTCGGCGCCGCGTGGTGTGGACGCGCGCTTAAGTAACAGACTGTTACTTGGCGAGCAGCGGCGCGAGCTCGCGGCCGATCAGCGCGACCATTTCCAGGTCGCGGTGGTCGAGGTGCTGCAGCATCACCCGCTCGACCCCGGCCTGCTCGTAGGCGCGCAGCTGGTCAGCGGCCTCGTCGAGCGTGCCGAGGACGGCGGCCGCGCCCCGGTTCGCCTTGTACTCGTCTGGATCGGCGGCGTGCTGGCCGGCGCGATCGAGGCGCCGGCGGATCCGCTCGCGCGCCTCGTCCGGCGTCCGTCCGATCGCGCACGCGGTCATCAGCGAGAGCGGGATCTCCGCTCGCCCCTCGCGCTCGCACGCCCGCGCGACCTTCTCGCGGCGCTCGGCACACTCGGCCGGCGTGGCGAAGATGGTGTTGTACTCGTCAGCCCACCTCGCGGCGGGCTCGACGGTGCCTAAGAGCCCACTGCCGCCGACGATCAGGTGCGGCTGCGGCCCCTCGTCCCAGAAGCCCCGCACCGCCTCGAGTTGCTCTCGAAGCCAGCCGAGCCGCGTCTTCATCTCCGGGAACGGAAACCCGAACGCCTCGTGCTCGGCCTCCATCCAGCCCGTTCCCATCCCGAGCGAGATGCGACCGCCGGCGATCTCGTTCGCCGTCATCGACGCTCGTGCGAGGATCGCCGCCGGACGGAAGGTGACGGGCGAGACCAGCGTGCCCAGCTCGAGCCGCGTCGTCTGCGCCGCGAGTGCGGGGATCACCGCCCAGGCGTCGAGCGCCGCGCGTCCCGGGTCGGTGAGCGAGAGGTAGTGGTCGGAGCGGAAAAGGGCCTCGACGCCGTGCTCCTCGCACGCCCGTGCGAGCGCCAGCCAGTCCTCCCACGCGACGCCTTCCTGCCCTTCGATCATCAGCGCCAGCCGCATCAGGGCATCCTATGAGCCCATGATCTTCCTCACCTCGCTGCTGCTGGCGGTCTTCGTGCTCGAGGAGCCCTGGAACTGGGTCGCCGTCGGCGTCGGCATCGTGCTCGAGATCGGCGAGACGCTGTTCTTCTTCTGGTGGTCGAAGCGGAAGAAAGCGACCGTCGGCGCCGAGACGCTCGTCGGCCGGAAGGCGGTCGTCTCGCTCGAGTGCCGGCCGCAGGGGCAGGTGAAGGTCGCAGGTGAGATCTGGCAGGCTCGTTGCGATGCGGGGGCCGATGTCGGCGAGGACGTCCTCGTCCGCGAGGTCGACGGTCTGCTGCTCGTCGTCGAGCCGGCCTGACTACCAGGTGACGGGCAGCGCGGCTGCGCGCCGGAACCCCGGCGTCGCCCGCCATTCGAGCGCCGAGCGTGGCACGGCGAGCCGCAGGCCCGGCAGACGGCGGAACAGCGTCCCGAGTGCGATCTGCGCCTCGATCCGCGCGAGCGGTGCGCCGAGGCAGTAGTGACTGCCGCGTCCGAACGCCAGGTGTCGCGTATCGGCGCGACAGACGTCGAGCCGGTCGGGCTCCGGGAAGCGCTCCGGATCGCGGTCGGCGGCTGCGAGGATCGGGATCACGAGGTCACCTCTGCCGATCGTCAGGCCGCCGAGCTCGACGTCGGTTGCCGCCCAGCGGTTGAGGCTGCGCTCGACCGGTCCCTCGAAGCGGAGCAGCTCCTCCACCGCCGCGGCGAGGAGCGTCGGGTCGTCCCGCACGAGCGCGAGCTGCTCCGGCTGCTCGAGCAGGTTCAGGACCGCGTTCCCGATCAGGCCGACCGTCGTTTCGTGCCCGGCCACGATCAGCAGCACGACGGTGCCGAACAGCTCCTCCTCCGACAGTCCGTCCTGCGCGTCGCGCGCCGCCAGGAGCGCGCTGACGAGATCGTCGCGCGGCTCGGCGCGCCGTGCGGCGAAGAAGTCGGTCAGGTAGGCGACGAACTCGCCCATCTGCGCAAAGAACTGCTCCAGCTCGTCGTCCTCGAGCACGGGGGAGATGATCGCGTCCGACCAGTCCTTGAAGCGATCGTGGTCGGCCGCCGGCACGCCGAGCATCTCGGCGATGACAGTGATCGGGAGCGGGAAGGCGTACTCGGCCGAGAGGTCCATCTCGCCCCGAGGCTCGACCGCGTCGAGGAGCTCGTCGGCGATCGCCTGAATCCGCGGCCGTAGCTGCTCGACCATCTTCGGCGTGAACGCCTTCGTCACGAGCCGCCGCAGGCGGCGGTGATCCTCGCCGTCCCGGTTCAGCATGTGGTTCTCGATCGCCGCGATCGCGGGCGGCGTCGGCTGGGCGGCGAGCTCCTCCTCCGTCAACGCCAGCTTCGGGTCGCGGACGAAGCGCTCGTCGTCCATCAGCACCGCGGCGACGTCCTCGTGCCGGGTCAGGAACCAGATCGGCGTCTCGCCGTCGAGACCCGGCTGTCGCAGCACCGGATCCGCCGCGCGCATCCGGGCGAAGACGCCGTACGGATTCGAGCGGAAGTCTGGCCCGTAGAGGTCGTACTTCCGCCCGGTCGTCGCCACCGCCCAAGCATAGACTCGCCCGATGCCGGTGCTCAAGCTGACGCTGGAGTACGACGGAGCCGGCTTCCGCGGCTGGGCCAGGCAGCCCGGCGCGCGCACGATCGAGGGCACGGTCCGGGAGGCGCTCGACGCCGTCTTCCCCGCCTGGGACGCGCTCACGGTCGCCGGGCGCACGGACACCGGCGTCCACGCGACCGGGCAGGTCGCGAGCGTCGAGGCCACCGGCGGCCCGCCGGCCGAGCGCGCGCGCGAGGCGCTCAACGCGGCGCTTCCGGACGATGTCGCCGTGCTGGCCGTCGAGTCGGCGCCCGACGACTTCAACGCCCGCTTCTCCGCCCGCTCGCGCTCCTATCGCTACCGGATCCTCCGCCGCGGCGTCCGCTCGCCGTTCGCCGACCGGCGGGCGCTCTGGTGGCCGCGCCCGCTCGATCTCGACGCGCTCGCGGCGGCCGCAGCACTGATCCCCGGCCGCCACGACTTCACGGCGTTCACCCCGACCGAGACGCAGCACCGGATCTTCACCCGGACGGTGTCGAGCGCCGGCGTGGGAGGAGCGCGGCGAGGAGCTGCACTTCACGATCGAGGCCGAGAGCTTCCTTCGGCACATGGTGCGGACGCTCGTCGGGACGATGCTCGAAGGGCGCGAGCTGGCGCCGCTGCTGGAAGGCCGGCCGCGCTGCGAGGCCGGCATGACCGCGCCGTCGTGGGGCCTCTACCTGGAGCGTGTGGCGTACTGAGCCGCCTCGCTAGCATCGATCACATGCGCTTCCCGATCGTCCTCTTCGACTTCGACGGCACCGTGATCGACTCCGGCTCGATCATCATCGCCTCGATGCGACACGCGACGAAGACGGTGCTCGGCCGCGACATCCCCGACGAGGAGCTCGGACGGGCGGTCGGCGGCTCCGGCCTGATCGAGCAGATGCGGCTGCTCGATCCCGACCGCGTCGACGAGCTCGTCGCCTGCTACCGGGAGCACAACGAGCCGCTGCACGCCGAGCTGGCCGAGTGCGCCGGGATGACGGATGTGCTGACGACGCTGAAGGGGGAAGGCCGCCGGCTCGGCGTCGTGACGGCGAAGCGGCGCGAGACGGTTCGGCTCGCGTTCTCGTACTTGCCGCTGGAGCAGTTCTTCGACGTCGTCGTCGGCTCCGACGACACCGACCGGCACAAGCCCGACCCGGCGCCGCTCGAGCACGCTCTCGACCTCCTGGGCGCCACGCGCGACGACGCCGTCTACGTCGGCGACTCGCCGTTCGACATCCGCGCGGCGAAGGCGGCGGGGATGCACGCGGTCGCGGTCACCTGGGGCGGGATCCATCCGCGCGAGCGGCTCGAAGCCGAAGCGCCGGACGACGTCGTCGACAGCGCGGAGGAGCTCCTTGCCGCCCTCTGAGGCGAAGCGCGCGCGGCTGAGCTGCGCGAGCGCCTGCACCACCACAACTATCGCTACCACGTCCTCGACGACCCCGAGGTGCCGGACGCGGAGTACGACCGGCTCTTCGACGAGCTGAAGGCGCTCGAGGAAGAGCACCCGGAGCTCGCAACGGACGACTCGCCGACGCGCCGCGTGGGCGGGCCGCCGTCGGACAAGTTCAAGAAGGTCGAGCACCTGGCGCCGATGGGCTCGCTCGAGAAGGTGACGACGGACGAGGCGGTGCAGAAGTGGGCCGACGACGTGCGCAAGCGGCTCGACTCGGACGAGCCCGTGTCGTACGTGATCGAGCCGAAGATCGACGGCTCCGCGATCTCGCTCGTCTACGAGAACGGGCAGCTCCGTCCGCGGCGCCACCCGCGGCGACGGCCTCCGCGGCGAGGACGTCACCGTCAACCTGCGCACGATCCGCTCGATCCCGCTGACGCTGCAGGGCGACGTGCCGCCGCTGATGGAGGTGCGCGGCGAGGTCTACTTCCCGCTCTCGGGCTTCCGGCGCTTCAACGAGGAGCAGGTCGCGGCGGGCAAGGCGCCGGCGCCGAACCCGCGCAACGCGGCGGCCGGCTCGCTGCGCCAGCTCGACTCGCGGATCACGGCGGCGCGTCCGCTCGCCGTCTGGGTCTACGGCACCGGCTACCGCGAGGGCGTCGCGCCGGACACGCACTTCGAGACGCTCGCGTGGCTGCGCGAGCGCGGCTTCCGCACGAACCCGTTCGCGGAGCGCTTCGAGTCGATCGAGGAGGTCGCGAAGGCGATCGAGGGCTGGGAGCAGCGCCGCGCCGAGCTCGACTACGAGATCGACGGGATCGTGATCAAGGTCGACTCGTTCGACCAGCAGCAGCGGCTCGGCGCGCTGCACGAGCGGCCGCGCTGGGCGCGCGCCTTCAAGTGGGCGCCGATGACCGCCGAGACGAAGCTGGAGAAGATCGCGATCCGCGTCGGCCGCACCGGCGCGCTCAATCCGTGGGCGATCCTCGAGCCGGTCAACGTCGGCGGCGTCACGGTCTCGCGCGCGACGCTGCACAACGAGGAGGACATCAACCGCAAGCAGATCCGCGAGGGCGACCGCGTGATCGTCCAGCGCGCCGGCGACGTGATCCCGCAGATCGTCGGCCCGGCCGGCAAGCACGCGACGGGGCACGAAGGAGTTCAGGATGCCCGAGCGCTGCCCGCTCTGCGACGCCGAGATCGTCAAGCCGGAGGGCGAGGTCATGCACCGCTGCCCGAACCGCGCCTGTCCCTCGCGCGGGCTCGAGACGCTGAACAACTGGGTCATGGGCGCGATGGACATCGAGGGCGTGGGCGAGCAGTTCGTCCGGCGGCTCTGGAACGAGGGTCTGCTGCGCTCGATGCCGGATCTCTACCGGCTGACGGCGGAGCAGCTGATGGAGCTCGACGGCTACGCCGAGATCTCGGCCCGGAACGCGGTCGACGCGATCCAGCAGTCGAAGGGGCAGCCGTTCTCGCGCGTCCTCTTCGGGCTCAACATCCCCGACGTCGGCTGGGTGACCGCGCGCAACCTCGCGCGGCACTTCGGCGACGTCGACCGGCTGCTCGACGCGAGCCAGGAGGAGATCCAGGAGGTCGACGGGATCGGACCCGACCGCGCCGAGGCGATCGCCGGGTGGTTCGCGGACGAGCAGAACCGCGACGCTCGTCGCCGAGCTGCGCGAGCTCGGGCTGCGCTTCGAGGTCGGCGAGGAGGAGAAGCCGGTCGAGGGGCCGCTGACCGGGCAGCCAGTACGTGATCACCGGGACGCTCGAGTCGTTCTCGCGCGAGGAGGCGGCGGCGGCGCTCGAGTCGCTGGGCGCGAAGGTCTCGGACAACGTCTCGAAGAAGACGACGGGCGTCTTCGTCGGCGAGAGCCCCGGCTCGAAGGTGGCGAAGGCCGAGAAGGCCGGCGTGCCGATCCTGACCGAGGACGACCTGAAGGAGCTCGTCAAGGACGCGCCCGCGTCGCCGTCGGTCGAGCTACGCCGCCGCCGCGCCGCCGCCGCTAGCCGGACGCCGCGAGCGCGGTCGCGAAGCGGTCCTGCGCGATCCGGGCCCAGTAGGTCGAGATCGGGCGGCCGTTCTGGAGGACGGCGAAGACGTAGCGGTCGCGCACGAAGCCCGAGAGGGCGGACGCGGTGCGCGTCGTCCCCGTCTTCGCGATCACCTGGCCGCGCGCCGGCCGCTTCTCCATCCGGTCCTCGAGCGTGCCGTTGACGCCTGCGACCGCGAGCGACTGGAGGAAGGCGTCGCGGAGATCCCCGGCCGCGAGCCCGGCTTCGAGCAGCGCGACCACCGCCGCGGCGGTCAGCCGGTCGAGCCCGGAGAGGCCCGGAGCCGTCGGCCAGCCGCACGCCGGCGAGCGGGACGCCGGCCTCGCCGAGTGCGCCGCGGATCACGCGCGTGCCCGCAGCCGTCGAGCCGGTGCCCGCGTAGGCCGCGCCGAGCTGCTTCACGAGCATCTCGGCCGTGTAGTTGTCGCTCTCGCGGCCCATGAAGCGGACGACGTCGGCGAGCGGCTCGGAGACGTCGCGCGCGAGCGGCAGCCCCGAGGTCGTGAGCACGCCGCTGCGGGTGCGGCCGGCGACCTTCGACGCCGGCGGCCTCGAGCGATTGCCGCAGCAGCGAGCCCGCTGCGAGCGCCGGCGTCGCCGAGGTCCGGCCCTTGTAGACGCCCGCGGTCGACGACGAGCGCCGAGAGCGGCGGCGACTCGTAGAGGTAGAAGCTCGGCCGCCAGCCGGGCGCGGTCCGGCGCGCGTCGAACCACGACTCGTCCGCGATCACGGCGCCGTCGACGCGCCGGATCCCCCACGACGCGACCTCGGCCGCCAGCGCGTCGAGATCGGCCGGCTCGAGGGTCGGGTCGCCGAAGCCGCGCAGCCAGAGGTCGCCGTGCCAGACGTCGCCGACGAGCGTGCCGCTGCCGACGACCTCGGTGTGGAAGCGGTAGCCGGGGCCGAGCAGCGCGAGCGCCGCGTACGCGACCGGGAGCTTCTGGTTCGACGCCGGGACGAGCGAGAGGGTCGCGTTCCGCTCGAAGACGACGCGTGCCCGTCCGCAGGTCGACCGCCAGCGCCGCCGTTCGCGCCGGGTCGACGTGCGGCACGGCGAGCGCCTTGGCGAGCCGCGTCTCGAGGGTCGGATCGGCAGCGCGCGCCGGTGCGGCGAGCGCGAGCAGCAGCGCGGCGGCCGCGAGGCATGGGCCGAGAAGGCGCCGAAGATAGGCCCGGCGGCCCATGTCGAGGCCGTTCGCGCGGCTGATAATCGAAGGGCTGTGGACGATCGCCTCCCAGGGGTGATGGCCGAGATCCGGTCGCTTCTCGACCTGCCCGCGGGCGCCGAGCTGCCGCCGCGCGCCTCCGTCGAGGACACGCTCACGAGCGGCTACGCCTACGTCCTCGGGCTCGAGCGCGACCGGCTGCGGATCGAGCGGGAGCTGCGCGCCGCTCGTGCGCTCGAGCGACCGGCCCGACCAGAACGAGCTCGCCGAGCTCTCCAGCCGCCTCGCGCAGCGCCGACCAGGAGCTCGCGGCCGTCCGCGCGATGCTTGCCTCGCTGCGCGCCCAAGCCCTCCGCTGCTCGTCTAGACGATCCCGGACCGGACCGCGTAGACCGCGGCCTGGATCCGGTTCTCGATCTGCAGCTTCATCAGGATGTTCGAGATGTGGTTCTTGACCGTCTTCGGGCTGATGTGGAGCTCGCCGGCGATCATCGCGTTGTCCTTGCCGTTCGCGATCAGCTTCAGCACCTGGATCTCGCGGTCGGAGAGCTCGGTGCGGATCGTCGCCGCGGCCTCGGGCGCGGCGGTCGTCGCGCGCACGTGCTGGAGCACCTTGCCGGCGATGTGCGGCGAGATCAGCGACTCGCCCGACCGCGGCGGCCTCGAGTCCCTGCATCAGCTCCTGGATCGACGCGTCCTTGAGCAGGTAGCCGCACGCGCCGGCGAGGATCGCGTCCATCACGTCCTGCTCCTGGTCGGAGATCGTCAGCACGACGACGCGGGTCAGCGGCGCGTCGCGGCTGATGTGCCGCGTCGCCTCGACGCCCGTCATGCCCGGCATGTTCAGGTCCATCACGACGACGTCGGGAGCCGCCTCGCGGACGTGGTGCAGCGCCTCCGACCCGCTGGACGCCTCGGCGACGATGTCGACGCCCTGCTCCTCGAGCAGGTTGCGCAGCCCGGTGCGGAAGAGATCGTGGTCGTCGACGAGCAGCACGCGGATCGCGTGGGTCTCCGTCTCTTCCGATCGAAGTCTCGGTCAGCGCTGCCCCCTCGGCTCTGGACAGGCGCGAGTCTACTAGTGAACGGTGATGCGTGACGGTCCGGCGGCCCCAGGCGAGCGCCTGCGCCATCGTCGGGAACCAGACGTCGATCGTGTTGCCCTGCACCGCGCCGCCCGTGTCGGCGGCGATCCCGACGCCGTAGCCGGGGATCGTCAGGCGCGTCCCGAGCGGGATCACGGACGGGTCGACGGCGACGACGCCCGGGCGCGGTCGGGATGCCGGTCGCGGTCCTGCCGCGGATCGTGTAGCCGGTCGAGCTCACGGTCAGCGTGCGCTCGCCGGACGCGGTGACGCGCGGCGCGGCGATCTCGACCGGCGCCAGCGCGGGCGGCGGCGCTGCGACGGCGATCGCCGTCGTCCGCGCGTCGGCCGCGCGTGCCTGCCGCCTCGATCGACGCGATCCGGGCCGCGTTCAGCCCCTGCTGCCGGCGCAGCTCGCCGATGAACGTGCGCCGCTGCGCTCGTCGTCGCGGCCAGCGTCGCCGTGCGAGCGCGGGCGGCGGCGGCGAGGCCGTCCAGCTCGGCGTCCCGCTCGGCAAGCCGTGCCGCGAGCCCGGCGAGCCGCGACCGCGCCCCGCGCGCCTGCTCGACGATCCGGTGGTTCTGACCGGCCGCGCGGCTGATGCCGTCGAGCCCGGCGAGCGCCTCGTCGAGCGACTTGGCGCCGAGCAGGACCGCCAGCGGGTCGTTGCCGGACTGCTGGTAGAGCGCGCGGGCGAGGTTCGCGAGCTCGGTCTGGGAGGTCAGCAGCGCCTGTTTCGCGATCGTCAGCTGCGTCCGGGCGGAGCGCTGCTCGCGCGCCAGCGCCGCCTGCCGGGCCTCGATGCCGGCGAGCTCCGTGCGCGCCCGGCCCAGCTGCGACTCGAGCGAGTAGAGCTCGAGCGTCGCCGCTGCCGCGCGCGCGTCGAGCGAGTCCGAGTGGGCCTGCAGCCCGGCCGCCTGCGAGCGGAGGCCGCCCGCGTCCGCGGCGACGGCGACCGGCACCGACGCGAGCAGCAGCAGTCCTGTGAAAACGGCAGCGAGACGCGCCGCATCGCTCGTCGAATGCGCTTTCACGAGGCGCGGACCGTAGCACCTTTCCCGCATTGGCGCGGTTGTTTGTGCTTCGTAAAGCCTGGACACCGCGGCTTTTTTGGCTCAGTTGAGCGTTGCAGCCATCCGGCAGGGCTGCTAGGGTGCGCGACTTGTGACGGACCTGGCCCCCACCGGGCTGCCACGTGTGTCCGAGCGGAGGGGAAATAATCCGCTCGGGTAGCAGACAGGCGCCGCTGATCCTGACGCTCGTGACGGCACTTTTCGTGGCCGTCTCTTTGGCATCCGTGCAGATCGGCGGCCGCCGATCCGTCCGTCTCGGCGAAGCGGGCGGAGGCGGAGAGCGTGCTCGCCCAGATCCAGGAGATCGACGGCCAGCTCTCGCACGCGATCGAGTCGTACAACCTCGCGAACGTCAAGCTCGACCGGATCAAGGGCGAGCTGAAGACGAACTCGCAGCATCTGACGATCGCGCGGTCGAGCCTCAAGGCCGCGCAGACGCATCTCTCCGAGCGTCTCGTCGCGCTCTACAAGGGCGGCGGCAGCGGCGGCACGCTCGAGGTCATCCTCGCGGCGAAGTCGATCGACGACCTGCTCAACCGGATCGACGCCGTCGACCGCGTCTCCGCCCAGGACGCGCGCGTGCTGCGCGAGGTCAAGAGCTTCCGCGCGCAGGTGATCGAGCGCAAGGGCCGGCTCGAGCGCGCGCAGCGCTCGCAGGTGCAGGTCGTCGCGGACAAGGCCGCGCAGCGCAGCTCGATCGAGGGCCAGCTCGCGGAGCGCCAGCGCCTGCTCTCCACGATCAAGGATCAGATCGCGAGCCTCGAGGCGGCGGAGCGGCGCCGCCAGGAGCGGCTCGCGGCGCAGGCGCAGGCGCGCCTCCTCGCCACGCAGCAGCAGGCCTCGGCCGAGGCGGCGCCGCAGGCGCTCGTCCAGTCGGACTCGGTCGAGGAGGCGATCGCGCCCGCGCCCGACGCCCGCTACGGCGGCGTCGTCGGGATCGCGATGCAGTACCTCGGCGTGCCGTACGTCTGGGGCGGCGCGAGCCCGTCCGGCTTCGACTGCTCCGGCCTCGATCATGTACGTCTACGCCCAGGTCGGCGTCTCGCTGCCGCACCACGCGGCGTCGCAGTACGGGATGGGCACCGCCGGTCTCGCGCGACGCAGCTCCAGGCCGGCGACCTCGTCTTCTTCAACGGCCTCGGCCACGCCGGGCATCTACATCGGCGGCGGCCAGTTCATCCACGCGCCGCACACCGGCGACGTCGTCAAGATCTCCAGCCTCTCCGACTCCTGGTACGCGCGTACCTGGGTCGGCGTCGGCGGATCAGCATCTAGCGTCAGTGGCCGTGGTGCTGGTGCACCACGGCGTGGCCCTTGCCGCGGGCGATCAGCCAGCGGTTGACCGGGAACGCGACGACGCCGGCGATCAGCAGCGCGACGGCGAGGCTGCCCCAGAAGAGGACGTTCGTGAGGCCGGCCTCCATCGCGCCGGGGATCGCGAGCATGATCGCGTTGTCGACGATCTCCATCACGGCGATCGAGATCGTGTCGGCGGCGAGCGCGATCGGAATCGACCGTCGCGAGCGCGAGCCCGCTGCGCAGCAGCGGCACCACCGTGAACGAGTAGCCGAAGAAGAACGCGAGCACGACGGCGAGCGCGATCGTCTGGAAGTCGCCCCAGCCGAGCGCGGTGCCGATGATCATCCCGAGCACCTCGCCGATCGCGCAGCCGGTGAGGCAGTGAGCGGTGGCGCTGAACGCGAGCCGGTTGAGGCTCAGATGCCGGCCGCCTGGTTCAGCGTCTCGCCCTCGTAGAGATCCTCGAGCTCGGAGGCGAAGTGCTGCGAGACGACGCGGCGCTTCAGCTTCAGCGTCGGCGTCAGCTCGTCGTCGTCCATCGTGAAGTCGCGCGGGAGGATCGCGAAGCGCTTGATCTGCTCGTAGCGGGAGCGGTCGGCGTTGACGTCGTCGACGATCCCCTGCACGAGCTCGCGCACCTCGTCCGAGGCCGCCAGGCTCTCCATGTCCGTCTCGAGCCCTCGCTCGGCCGCCCAGGCGGGCAGCGCCTCCGGGTCGAGCGTGATCAGCGCCGCGATGTACGGCTGCCGGTCGCCGACGACCATCGCCTGGGAGACGAACTTCGACGTCTTGAGGTCGTTCTCGAGGTTCTGCGGCGCGACGTTCTTGCCGCCGGCGGTGACGATGATGTCCTTCTTGCGGTCGGTGATCGTGATGAACCCGTCCTCGTCGATCTCGGCGATGTCGCCGCTGCGGAGCCAGCCGTCGGCGTCGAGCACCTCGGCGGTCGCCTCGGGCTCCTTGTAGTAGCCCTGGAAGACCGTCTCGCTCTTGATCAGCAGCTCGCCGTCCTCGGCCAGCTTCACCTCGGTGCCCGGGCAGCGGCCGGCCGACCGTGCCGAAGCGGTACGCCTCGTGCGTGTTCGTCGAGGCGGCTGTCGTGCACTCGGTCAGCCCGTAGCCCTCGACGAGCAGGATGTCGATCGCGTGGAAGAACTCCGCGATCTCGGCCGAGAGCGGCGCGCCGCCCGAGATCGCCAGCCGCAGGCGGCCGCCGAGCCGCTCCTTCACCTTCGAGTAGACGAGCTTGTCCGCGAGCTTGAACTGGAGCCGCGAGGCCGCGCGGCACCGGCTTCCCGGCGCGGCGGAGCGCGCTGACGCGGCGCCCGACGCCGAGCGCCCAGTCGATCAGCTTCCGCTTCGCGCCCGTCTCGGCGTCGAACTTGGCGACGACGGCGGTGTGCACCTTCTCGTAGACGCGCGGCACGCTCGGGAAGACCGTCGGCTTCACCGCCGGCAGCGCCGCGGCAGCCTGGAGCGGGTCGGGCAGGAACGCGATCGCGTAGCCGACGTACGCGCCGGAGAGGTGCATCAGCCGGCCGAAGTTGTGGGCGAGCGGGAGGTAGAGGAGCATCGTGTCCTCGGGCCCGGTGAAGCTCGGCAGGTCGTCGACGACCGCGACCATCGCGTAGTAGTTGCGGTGCGAGATCATGCAGCCCTTGGGCGGGCCGGTCGTGCCCGAGGTGTAGATGTAGGTGAAGAGGTCGTCCTCCTCGATCCGCTCGCCGGCCTCGCGCAGCGCGTTCGGGTGCTCGGCCGCGTACGCGCGCCCGCGCGCGGCGAGGTCGTCGAGGTCGGCGTAGGTGAGCACGTGCCGGAGCTGCGGCGCGACGTCGCGGACGGACTCGACCTTCGCGCGCTGGGTCTCGTCCTCGCAGAGGACGCCGACCGACTCCGAGTGCGCGAGGATGTAGCCCGCGTCCTTGGGCGAGCTGTTCGCGTAGATCGCGGCGCCGATCGCGCCGACGGAGCCGAGCGCGAAGTCGAAGAGCGCCCACTCGACCCGGCTCGAGCCGAGGATCGCGAAGGCGTCGCCCTTGCGGACGCCGAGCGCGAGCAGCCCGTTCGCGTAGCTCTCGACCCGCTCCGCGGCCTCCGCCCACGAGAGCGGCTTCCACTCGTCGCCGTCCTGGATCAGGTACGCCGGCGTCGTCCGGCCGGCCGCGGCCGCGTCGCGCCAGAGCCGCTCGATCGTTCGTTTCTCCGCCATAGGTCAGACTCTAGGTGGAAGGGATGTCGCCGGGAAGGGCGAATCGATTCGGTCCCATTAGACTGAAAGGCCAGATGCGCACAACCTGGAACGGCTCGATCAGCTTCGGACTCGTCTCGATCCCCGTGGGCCTCGCTCCGGCGACGAAGCCCGCTGCGCGGGCGTCCGACGTCTCCTTCCGGATGCTGCACCGCGAGTGCGGCACGCCGATCAAGCAGAAGCGCTTCTGCCCGGTGCACGAGCGCGACCTCGGCCCCGACGAGATCGTCAAGGGCTGGGAGGTCGCGAAGGGCCAGTTCGTGATCGTCGAGGACGAGGAGATCGAGGCGCTGACGAACCGCGACGACTCGCGCTCGATCGAGATCAGCCGCTTCGTCGACGCGGCCCAGGTCGACCCGATCTTCTTCGACCGCACCTATTTCCTCGTTCCCGCGCAGGCGCCCGCGGCGCGGCGGCCGTACGTGCTGCTGCTGAACGCGATGAACGAGAGCGGGATGGCGGCGCTCGGCCGGTTCGTCCAGCAGGGGCAGGGAGAAGCTCTGCCTGATCCGGCCGAAGGGCGACGCGCTCGCGCTCGAGACGCTCTTCCTCGCCGCCGACGTCTACTCGCAGGCCGAGATCGAGGAGGCGGTCGAGGAGACGGCGGTGAAGAAGCCCGAGCTCGCGCTCGCCCAGCAGGTGATCGACAGCCTGTCGGGCGACTTCGACCCGTCCGAGCTCCAGAGCGACTACCGCCGCGACCTGAAGGCGCTGCTCGAGGCGAAGCTCGCCGGCGAGGAGATCGCGATCACGCCGGAGCCGGAGGAGGAGGCGCCGACGGTCGACCTGATGGAGGCGCTCCGCCGCAGCGTCGAGGAAGCCAAGTCGGCCAAGCAGGCCGGGAACGGCGCCGCCAAGAAGAAGGCGGCGCCGAAGAAGGCCGGCGCGCGGCCGAAAAAGACCGCTGCGCGCTAGAGAACCGCGGCGCTAATGCGCCTGGGGCATCGCGCCCGAGCGCCTGCAGCTGCGCGGCAAAGAGCGTCTTGTCGATCTTGCCCTGGTAGATGGGCACGCCTTCCTCGATGCACACCCGAATCACTTCCTGCCGGTCGATGCCGAGCTCCTTCGAAAGCTCATCGGGCGTCAGGTGATTCGCCATTGGTCTGCCTCCTCTGTCTCGCGGCAATGAAAAAGCCCGCTGGGCGCAAGCTTGCTGCGCTCAGGCGGGCTCGGACATCGCTCGCTCGTTGTTCGCGGGAATCAACGGGCCCGCGTCCCCACAGTCGCCATGGTCAGCAAAGGATACTTAGCCCGGATGACGGCTGCAACGGACCTCGAGACGAGGCGCGCCGGACCGGTCGAGTATCACGTCGGCGGCCGCGGCGAGCCGCTGCTGCTGCTGCACGGTCTGGCCGGCTCGACCCGCAACTGGTGCGAGGTGCTGCCCGCGCTCGTCGAGCGCTATCGCGTGATCGCGGTCGATCTGCCGGGGCATGCGCGCTCGGCCCGGCTGCCGCGCGGCGCGACCACGGCTGACTTCGCCGACGCCGCGGCCGCCGTTCTCGACGCGGAAGGCGTCGATCGAGCGCTCGTCGCGGGCCACTCGTTCGGCGGCCTCGTCGCGCTGCGTCTCGCCCAGAGGCGGCCCGAGCTGGTCGGCGGCCTGCTGCTGGCCTCGCCGGCGGGCATCGCGTCGTCGACACGGGCGGCGCGGGCGGTCCTGCTCGCGACGACGACGATCCGGCCCGGCCGGCGCGTCGCGCTGCTCCGCCACCGGTTCGCGGAGCGCGTCTGGTACCGGCGCGCCGTCTTCCGCCCCTGGTTCGTCTCGGACGCCGCCGCGCTCAGTGCCCAGGCGACGCACGGGCTGCTCGCGGCGCAGCGTGAGCACGCGGACACGAGAACGGCGGCGCTGGCGCTGGCGGCCGACGACCCGCGTCCCGAGCTCCCCGAGCTGTCGTGCCCGGTCGTCGTCCTCTGGGGCGCGCGGGACGCGCAGCTGCCGCTCCAGGATGCATTCGAGTACGCGCGCCGGCTGCACGCGAAGCTGCGTGTCGTCGCCGACTGCGGCCACCTCGTCATCGTCGAGCGGCCGCACGCCGTGCTCGACGCGCTGGAGGCTCTGCGCGCCTAGACG
Source organism: uncultured Gaiellaceae bacterium (assembly GCA_963738795.1). Classification (GTDB taxonomy): domain Bacteria; phylum Actinomycetota; class Thermoleophilia; order Gaiellales; family Gaiellaceae; genus Gaiellasilicea. Next base: position 26,559 of record CAVTXQ010000007.1, read on the forward strand.
GGGTTCTCGACCGGGATGAACTCCCAGTCGAGGCCGAACTGCTCGGCGAGCCTGCGGCTCAGCGCCTGGACGCCGAGGCGCTCGGTCGCGTCGTGCCCGGCCGCGACGAAGTGGATCCCGAGCTCGCGCGCGGTCTGCAGGCTCGGCTCCCCGGGCTCGCCGGTGAGGAAGAGGTCGTAGCCCTCGTGGGCGGCGCGGATCAGCTCGCCGGCCGGCGCCGCCGGAGCAGATCGCGACGCGCTCGGATCTCGGTCCGGGCCGTGCGCGAAGACGAGCGGCTCGCGCTCCGACGGTCTCCTGCACGCGCGCCGCGAAGTCCTCGATCCGGATCGGCTCGCGGAGCGTTCCGCCCTGGCCGACCTCCGCGAACGGGCGCTCGACCTCGACGCCGAGCGCGTCGGCGAGCAGCGCGTTGTTGCCGAGCTCCGGATGCGCGTCGAGCGCGAGGTGGTAGGCGGCCAGGCTGAGGTTCGCCGCGAAGAGCGTCTCGAGCCGGCCGCGCTGGCGCCGGTCGATCCAGACGGGCTCGTTCCGCCAGAACATGCCGTGGTGGACGATCAGCGAGCTGCGCGCCGGCGGCGGCCGCGCGCTCGAAGAGCTCCTTCGAGGACGAGACGCCGCAGGCGATCTTCGTCACCTCGTCCGCGCCGAGCACCTGCAGGCCGGGCGTCCCGTACTCGGGGAAGCGGTCGATCTCGAGCAGCTCGTTCGCGAAGCGGATGATCTCGTCGCGCTGAGCCACGGGCCGATTATCGCTACCCTTTCCGCGCTCGGGGTGTGGCGCAGCCTGGTAGCGCGCTCCGTTCGGGTCGGAGAGGTCCCGAGTTCAAATCTCGGCACCCCGATTGGCTGCGCAGGATCGGGATCCGCGAAAGCGAATCCGGATCGCGCGAAGACCCTGAAGGGGGCCGCTTCGCGGCCCCGGCTCATGGTCGGCCTGGCCGGCGCGCGAAGATCCCTGAAGGCGGCATGGGCTTCGCCCGTGCCGCGGGCTCAGTGGCCGGCCTCGGTGGCGGATGTCGACACCGTTCCAGTACGTCTCCTGCCGCCACTGGATAGCGTCCTCGGCGTGAAGGTCACCGGCGAGGCCGCACGCCGCTTTCTCGTCGCGCGTCAGGCGCTCGCCCCGCGCGTTCGCTCGACGGCGGGCCCGACGCCGTGCTCGAGGTCTTTCGTCGGCTCGGCTCGATCCAGTTCGATCCGCTCGCGGTTGCCGGCCGCACCCATGACCTCGTCCTGCACGCGCGCGTGGCCGGCTACGACCCCGCCTGGTGCGAGCAGCTCTACGAGCGGCGCGAGATCTTCGAGGCCTACAACAAAGGACTCTCGTTCGTCGCGACGAGCGACTTTCCGTTGTTCCGGGGGGCGTACAGCCGCCAGGGGGCCCGCCTCCTCGCGGAGAACGCCGAGGTGGCCGAGCGCGTGCTCGAGCGGGTCCGCGCCGACGGGCCGCTGTCGTCGCTCGACTTCGAGCGTGCGCAGGGAGCCACGACCGACTGGTTCGGGATGCCGACGAACACCGTTCGCGCCGTTCTGGAGGCATACAGCGTCACGGGCGTCCTCGGGCTCGCGCGACGCGACGGCAACCGCCGCTACTACGACGTGATCGAGCGGCTGCTCCCGGCCGACGTGCTCTCGCGCGACGTCCCGCTGAGCGAACAGCTCCGACACAAGCTCCTCTCGCGCTACCGCGCGCACGGTCTGCTCGGGGTCGGGGGCGGCGGCGACATCTTCGGCGGCATCGGTCCCGCCAAGCCCGACCCGAGCTGGCCCGAGATCCCGGCAGAACGGCGCTGCGCGAGGAGTTGATCGAGGACGGCGAGCTCGTCCCCGTGGCGGTCGAGGGCGTGAGCGGGAAGCGCTTCGTCCTGAAGGACGAGGTCGGGCTGCTGGAGAATCCGCCGGAGCCGCCGCCGTCGGTCGCGTTCCTGCCGCCGTTCGACGCGCTCGTCTGGGACCGGCCGTTGCTCGGATCCCTGTTCGAGTTCGACTACGTCTGGGAGCTCTTCCACCCGCCGGCGAAGCGACGATGGGGCTGGTACGTGCTGCCGATCCTCGTTCCGCGACCGCTTCGTCGGCCGGATCGAGCCGCGCATCGACCGCGAGGACAAACGCGTCGAGGTGATCGGCCTCTGGTGGGAGGACGGCTTCGCGCCGCGCCGCGCCGAGGGCTTCGTCGACGCGATGCGGGACAGCGCTCCGCGCCTGACCTGCGAGTTCGCCGGCGCGACTCGGCGGTCGAGTGAGGCGCCGCACCTCACGACGGAGCGACGGCTCTTCTCACGCGCGGCTGACGTCGTAGAACGAGTGGGGACCAGGTCGCGCGCGCAGGATCGACTTGCCCAGATCGCCGTCCTTCGCCTGCGATCTCTCGCTACGTCGGTCACCCGTGCTGCGCGTCACGGACCTCGTAGCGGTGCACCACGGCGGTGCAGAGATCCTCGACGTAGTCGAGCCCCGCGTCCGCGGCGATCCGGCGCGACTCGTCCGAGACGATGCCGAGCTGGAGCCAGAGGGCGCCCGCGCCGACGGCGACCGCCTCCTCGGCGTGCGGCGGTGTCAGCTCGGCGCGGCGGAAGACGTCGACGAGGTCGATCGGACGGTCGATCTCCGCCAGCGTGCGGACGCACGGGACGCCGAGCACCTCGTCGCAGTCGGCGGGGCGCACCGGGATCACGTCGTAGCCCTGCGCCAGGAGATAGCGCATGACGCCGTGGCTCGGACGGTCGGGCTTCGGCGAGGCGCCGACGAGGGCGATCGTCTTCGCGTCGCGGAGGATCTCGGCCGGAGTGCGCACAGGCCAAGGCTATCCTCGGGCGCTGTGCTCAAGGCCGTCATCTTCGACGTCGACTTCACGCTCGCGCGCCCCGGGCCGGAGCTCGGGCCGGAGGGCTATCGCAAGGTCGGCGAGCGGCACGGGCTCGACCTCGACCCGGAGCTGTACGAGCAGTCGCGGCAGGCGGCGCTCGACTCGCTGCAGCGCCATCCCGACCATGAGCACGACGACGAGCTCTGGATCGCGTTCACGGAGCAGATCGTCCGCGGCATGGGCGGCGACGCGGAGGGCGCGCACGAGTGCGCCGTCGAGCTCGTCGCCGCCTGGGAGCAGCACGAGCGCTTCACGCTCTACGAGGACGCGCTGCCCGCTCTCGCCGAGCTGCGCGCGCACGGCGTCAAGATCGGCCTGATCTCGAACGGCAGCCGCGACCTGGAGGAGTTCGTCTCCCACCACGGGCTCGACGCCGACTGCGCGATCGGCTCGCGCGCCTTCGGGCGCACGAAGCCGCACCCGGAGATCTTCCGCCACGCGCTGGCGCTGCTCGGCGTCGAGGCGGAGGAGGCGGCGATGATCGGCGACTCCTACGAGGACGACATCGAGGGCGCGCGGGCGCTCGGGATGAAGGCGTTCCTGCTCGACCGCGACGGCCGCCGCCCCGACGAGCCCGACCGGCTCCCGGATCTCTTCGCGCTCCCGGCCGCGCTCGGCCTCTCGCCCCGCTAGCAGTCGGCCGAGCCCTGGCAGGTGCGGAGCGTCTCGACGTGCGGCGTCCCGCCGCTCCAGCTGAGCCGGACGCGCAGCGAGGCGTCGTTGTTCGTGTAGTCGATCTCCTCGAGCCGCTGACCCGGGTTCGCGCGGTGGACGAGGACGTAGACGCCTGCCGGGACGCCGCGGAGCTCGAGGTTCTGGCCGTGGAAGTGGGCGGGGTAGAGGTCGGTGAAGCCGATCGACGTTCCCTGCTCGACGGCGAGCGCGCCCGGGTTCGACGCGGCGCAGTTGCCGTAGAAGCTGCCGCCCGTGAACGCGGTGACGCGCCGCGCCGCGAGGCCGTAGTGGTCGGCGAGGCAGAAGCCGCTCTTGCGGTCGCGCACGACGAGGTCGCCGTCGAGCGTGCGCAGCTCGTAGCGCTGGAAGCCGAGCAGGTGCCAGTGCGTGTGGCTCGGCGACGGCGTGTAGCGCAGGCGGCCGGCGTCGGGATAGGCGCGGACGGAGCGGTCGGACATGCGCACGAGCTGCGTCGCGCGCATCGGGCCGTTCGCGCTCGGCCGGCTGCCGCGGACCCAGACCGGTCCCTCGCCGACGTTGTCGGTCGCCGACGCGAAGCCGAGCTTCGTGCCCGCCATCGTCAGCCGGAACGGGGAGCGCTGGTCGAGATCGGGCAGCAGCTCTCGCGGCCCGACCTGCTGCGTCCCCGAGTCGCTCGTCTTCACCGGGAACTCGTCGCCGGGGGCGAGCAGCCGAACCGTCACCCTGCCGGCGCGGTCGAAGGCCGGTGCGATCTGCTCCGACGGGCCGCTCGCGGCGAGGCGGGGCGTGCCGCCGTCGAGCCCGATCGTCCAGACGTCGAAGCTGCCGCCCGCGAGCGGGCTGGCGGCGTAGGCGAGCAGGCGTCCGTCGCCGCGCCAGGCCGGCATCGCGACGACCTGCGGGACGCGGGTCAGCCGCTGCAGGCCGCCGCCGTCGCGGCGGATCACGTAGAGGCTCGACGAGCGCTTGCCCGGATCCTGGCGGACGAAGGCGATCCGGCGCCGGTCGGGCGACCAGTCGGGATCGCTGTCGGCGCCGCCGCTCGTCACCTGGCGCTCGCCGACGTAGAGATCGCCGTCGCGCACCGAGACGACGGCGCGCGCGAGCCCACGTGCCGCTTCGGCCTCGGTGTTCCAGGCGACGGCCGCGAGCAGCGGCAGCGGCGCGAGCGCGACCGCGGTCAGGAGGAGTCGAGCTCTGCCCGCCATGCCTCCGTATGCTGCCCGACCGGTGCGGACGGCAGCGCGGTTGCCTCGCCGAACGCCGTCGCCGCCTCGGCGAGCGTCGCGACCGGGCCGACGCAGACGTCCTCGCCGTCGAAGAGCTCGAGCCACGCGGCGAGCGGCCGGCCCGCGAAGACGGCGGCGAGCTCCGCGGCCAGCTCCTCCTGCGCGTCGCCGACGAGGTGGCGCTCGGCGAGCTCGGGCCGTTCGATCAGCTCGCAGAGCCGGACGAAGAACTTCGGCTCGAGCGCGCCGACCGTGAGGTGGCGCCCGTCGGCGGTCTCGTAGATCCGGTAGCAGGCGAGCCCGCCGGTGAGGAACCGCGGCAGCGGGTCGCCGCCGAGCCGGTGCGCGACGAGCTGGTGCGAGCCGTGCGTCATCGAGACCGTCAGGCGCGCGCCGCGGCCGGTGCGCTCCCGCTCGAGCAGCGCCGCCAGGATCTCCGTCACCGCCCCGAGCGCACCCGCGGCGAGGTCGGCGGGCTGGAGCGGCGGCAGGCCCGGCGCCGTGTCCTCGAGCACGCCCGGCCCAGCCGAGGTAGTTGAGGTCGTGGCCGGCCCGCGCGGCGTGCGGCCCGTCGGTGCCGAAGCCGGTGATCGAGCAGTAGACGGCGGTCGGCGGCGCGTCGTCCGGGCCGACGCCGAGCCGCGCGGCGACACCCGGCCTGAAGCCCTCGAGCACGACGTCGGCGCGCGCGAGCAGCGCCCGCGCGAGCTCCGGCTCGGCCTTCAGGTCGCACGCGACCGACTCCTTGCCGCCGTTCAGCGCCTCGTCCCAGGCGGGCGCGACGTGGCGCATCGGATCGCCCTCGGGCGGCTCGACGCGCACGACCCGTGCGCCCAGCCGCTGCAGCTCGCGCGACGCGAACGCGCCCGGGAGGTACCGGGTCAGGTCGACGACGAGCTGTCCGGCGAGCGGTTGCACCGCCGCGGAACGTACTACAGTCGAGCCGGCGTTGACTGACCGTTCAACCAACGGGGCCGGACAAGCGCCGCGTCATCCTCGACGCGGCCGTCCGCGTCTTCGCGAGCAAGGGCTACCACACCTCGCGCGTCGGCGACATCGCCGAGGAGGCGGGGATCGCGCACGGCCTCCTCTACCACTACTTCTCCTCCAAGGAGGAGGTGCTCGAGACGGTCTTCCGCGAGAACTGGAGCGAGCTGCTCGAGGCGTTCGCGCGGATCGAGGCGTCCGACGAGCCGCCGCTGGAGCAGCTCGGCGCGATCGCGAAGACGCTGCTCCGCGCCTGGCGCGACCGGCCCGACCTCGTGCGCGTGATGGTGCGCGAGGTCGCGCGCAGCCCGCAGCTGCAGGGCCAGGTCGACGAGATCGGCGCCGGCTTCCAGGCGATCCAGCGCGTGATCGAGCGCGGCCAGGCCGACGGCTCGTTCCGCGACGACGTCGATCCCCGGCTCGCGAGCTGGATCTTCTACGGCGGGCTCGAGGAGATCCTGACCGGCTGGGTGCTCGGGCAGCTGCCGGACGGCGACGAGGAGGTGGCGCGTGCCGAGCGAACGGTCGTCGCCCTCGTCTGCGGCGGGCTCACGCGCGACGGAGCAGCAGCACCCGTCTGAGCCCGCGCTACACGCGCGTCGTCTGGACGCTCGGCCTCGGCGCGTTCGGGCTCGCGTTCTCGCTGACGACGACGGCGGCCTACCTGCCGCCGCTGCTCGGCCAGTTCACGACCTCGGCGACGCTGATCGCGCTCGTGCTCGCCGCGGAGGGGCTGTTCGCGATCACGCTGCCGCTCGTGATCGGCCCGTGGAGCGACACCTTCCACACGCCGCTCGGCCGGCGCCGCCCGTTCATGCTCGTCGCGCTCGGCCCGATCGGCTTCTGCCTGGCGCTGATGGCGTTCATGCCGAGCCTCTGGACGACGGCGCTGCTCGTCTTCGCGTTCTTCTTCGCCTACTACGTCTACGAGCCGCCGTACCGCGGCCTCTACCCCGACCTGCTGCCCGGAGCGGATCTACGGCCGCGCCCAGAGCGCCCAGCACCTGATGCGCGGGCTCGCGCTCGGGACGGCGCTGATCGGCGGCGGCGCGCTCTTCCACGTCTGGGAGCCGTGGCCGTTCCTCGTCGCCGCGATCGTCGTCGTCGGCGGCCTGCGCGGCGCCGGTGCTGTTCGTGCGCGAGGACGGAGGTCACGGCCGCGTCTTCGAGGGCGTCCGCGCCTACCTGCAGCACAGCTGGACCGTCTTCCACCGCGATCCCGACGTGCGCCGGTTCCTGATCGCGAACACGGCCTGGGAGGGAGCGTTCGCCGGCGCGCGGACGTTCGTCGTCCTCTACCTCACGGTCGGCCTCGGGCAGCCGCTCGGGACGACGACGGCGGTGCTGGCGGCCGTCGCCGCCGGCTACATCGTCGCCGCCGCCGGCTCCGGCTTCCTCGGCGACCGGTTCGGCCTCAGCCGCGTGATCGCGTTCGCCTCGGTCGTCTACGGCGTCGGCCTGCTCCTCGGCGGCTTCGGCAACGAGTGGCAGACGCTGGTATCTGCCGATCATCTTCCTCGTCTCGATCGCCGGCGGCACGGTGATGACGCTCGCGTGGGGCCTCCTCTTCAAGCTGATGCCGCCGGCCGACCGCGGCGCGATCTCCGGGCTCGCGACGACGACGAAGGGGATCGGGCTGCTCACCGGCCCGCTGCTCGCGGGCGCTGCGATCGACATCCTCTCGCCGTCTCTCGACGACACGCGCGGCTACCAGGCGCTCTGGCCGATCCTCGGCGTTCCCGTGCTGCTCGCGATCCCGCTCGTCTGGCGCCTCTCAGCGGCAGAGCGGCACGCCGGGCCGGGAGAGCCCGAAAGCCCAGAGCCGATCACCTAGGACGTAGAACGCGGTCGTCGCGTTCCGGCCGGTGAGCGTCAGCGCCGAGTAGCTGCCGCACTCGGTGCGCTTCAGCGGCCCGTAGATCCCGGTGATCCGCGAGACCGGGTCGTTCAGCTCGAGGCCCTTCGGCGTCCGCCAGCCGAGCGGCTGGTAGATCGTGAACAGGGCGACGGCACGGCCGTCCCGCCACTCGACGCCGGCGCCGCGCGGCTGGAAGGCGTAGTAGTTGAAGTACCAGGTCTCGCGGCGCGCAGCCGCGGCAGACGCCGTAGGCACGCCCCCAGCTGCGCTCGACCTCCGCCTTCGTCGCGCCGAGCTCGAGCTCCGCCGAGGCTGCGTCCGGGCACGAGCACGCCCGCGCCGGGCGGTGCGGCGGCCGCGGGCGCGGCGAGCGACGAGGGCGGCTGCGATCGTCGCGGCGAGGCGCACCATGGGAGGATAGGCGCCGATGAGGCGCTTCAACATCTTCGACGGCGAGCTCGACGAGGAGCGCACCGAGCCGGCCGGCTTCGGCTGGCGCGCCGCCCGCCTCGGCCCGACGGCTCGGCGCCGAGAAGGTCGGCGCGACCGTCTACGAGCTCCAGCCCGGCGAGCGCTCGTTTCCCTACCACTACGAGTACGGCGCGGAGGAGTGGCTGCTCGTCGTCGCGGGCCGGCCGACGCTTCGCGTCCACGACGGCGAGCACGAGCTGCGCGCCGGCGACGTCGTCTGCTTCCCGGAAGGCCCGGCGGGCGCGCACCTCGTCCGCAACGACACCGACGAGCCGGTGCGGATCCTGATCGCCTCGACCAAGGACAGCCCGCAGCTCGCGGTCTATCCGGACAGCGGCAAGATCGGCGTCTGGCCCGGGAACGCGGCCGACCCGCCGCAGCTCTTCAAGCGCGACTCGCCGTCGACTACTGGGACGGCGAGCTCTAGCGGAAGGCGTTCTCGCCGGTCAGCGCGTTGCCGACGACGAGCGTGTGCACCTCGTGGGTGCCCTCGTAGGTGAGGACGGACTCGAGGTTGTTCACGTGGCGGATCACCGGGTACTCGAGCGTGACGCCGTTCGCGCCGAGGATCGTCCGCGCCTGACGGGCGACCTCGATCGCGCCGCGGACGTTGCCCATCTTCCCGAGGCTGACGTGCTCCTGGCGCAGCGTGCCGTCGTCCTTCATCCGGCCGATGTGGAGCGCGACGAGGAGGCCGCGGTTGAGCTCGAGCGCCATCTCGGCCAGCTTCTGCTGGGTCAGCTGGTAGCCGGCGATCGGCTTGTCGAAGACGATCCGCTCCTTCGAGTACTCGAGCGCCGCCTCGAAGCAGGCCCGGCCGGCGCCGACGGCGCCCCAGACGATCCCGTAGCGCGCCTCGTTCAGGCACGAGAGCGGGCCGCGCAGCGTGTCCACCTCCGGGAAGCGGTTCTCCTCCGGGACGCGGACGTCCGCGAGGATCGAGCTCGGAGGTGACGGAGGCTCGCAGCGAGAGCTTCTTGTGGATCTCCGGCGCCGTGAAGCCGGGCATGCCCTTCTCGACGAGGAAGCCGTTGATCGCGCCGTCCTCGGTTCGCGCCCAGACGGTGGCGACGTCGGCGACCGTCCCGTTCGTGATCCACATCTTGGCGCCGTTCAGGATCCAGTCGGAGCCGTCGCGCTTGGCCGTCGTGCGCATCGAGCCGGGGTCGGAGCCCGCGTCGGGCTCGGTCAGCCCGAAGCAGCCGATCGCCTCGCCCGTGTGCATCGGCGGCAGCCAGCGCTGCTTCTGCTCCTCCGAGCCCCACTTCCAGATCGAGAACATCGCCAGCGAGCCCTGCACCGAGACGGCGCTGCGGACTCCGGAGTCGCCTGCCTCGAGCTCGAGGCAGGCCAGCCCGTAGGCGACGGCGCTCGCGCCCGGGAGGCCGTAGCCGTCCAGATGCATGCCGAAGAGGCCGAGCTTGCCGAGCTCCGCCATCAGCTCGCGCGGGAGGATCCCCTGCTCGAACCAGTCGCCGACGTCGGGCAGCACCTGCTCGCGGACGAAGGTGCGCACGGTGTCGCGGATCGCCCGCTCCTCGTCGTCGAGCAGGGCGTCGATCGCGAGGAAGTCGAGCGGGTCGAGCGTGGTCTTCTTCTCGGTCACGGCCACGGCGCAAGGGTACCTTGGCCGCGTGCTCGCGACGATGACGACCGCGGTCGCGCTCCTCGTTTCCGGCTCGGCCGAGGCCGACGTGGCGGCGCTGACGCCGCGCGAGAAGGCTGAGCTCGTCGTGGTCGCCGGCATGCCCGCAGGCGAGGGTTTCGGCGGCGTGCTCGTCCGCCAGTGGAACACCGAGGCACCGCGCCCGCGCGGGGCGATCGTCTTCGCCGACCAGGAGGGCGGCACGGTGAAGACGTTCCGCGCGCTCGCACCGTGGCGCGCGGCCTCGCAGTACCGGAGCACGGCCGAGGCGTTCCGCGCCGGCCGCGAGACGGCGGCCGACCTCCGCCGAGCCGGCGTCCACGCGGCCTTCGCGCCCGTGCTCGACCTCGCCGACGGGCCGCTCGGCTCGCGGCAGTTCGCGAGGCCGGAGTACGGCGTCGCCTTCGCGCGCGGGCTCGGCAGCGCCGCCTGCGTCAAGCACTTCCCCGGCCTCGGCTCGACGCCGGAGTCGACCGACACCGCGCGCGTCTACGGCGTCCTCCGCAGCCAGGATCTCGCGCCGTTCCGAGCGGCGGTGCGGGCCGGCGTCCCGTGCGTCATGGTCGGGCACGCGATCTACCCGCGCCTGGGTCCGCGCCGCGCCTCGTTCGAGCCGAAGACGTACGAGCTGCTGCGCCGGCTCGGCTTCAGCGGCGTCGCGATCACCGACTCGCTCGGCGTGCTCGGCAGCCCCTACGCGCCGTTCTGGGCGCGGCTTGCGCTTCGTGCGGGCGCCGACATGGTGCTGACGACGAGTGCCCGGGACGCGACGCGGATCGTCGAGGCGCTCGTCCCGCTCGCGCGCGCGGGCGAGCTCGACGCGAAGCTCGTCAGGGTGCTGCGGTACCGGCGCTCGTTACGTTGACGGTCGCCTCGACGGTCTTCCTGCCGACCGCGCGCGCGGTCAGGACGTGCAGGCCGGCAGGCTCCGCGTCCGTGTTCCAGCCGAAGGTGTACGGAGCCGCAACGTCGGTGCCGCGGAGGATGCCGTCGACGAGGAACTCGACCCGCTCCGCGCGGCCGCGCACGTCGACGCGCCAGACGACGAGGCCGCTGACCTCCTGGCCGTCCTGCACCGACTGGCCGACGATCGCGAGCGTCGGCGCCGGAACGGGCTTCGGGCGCGGCTTCGGCTTTGGTGCCGGGACGACGACCGGGATCCGCTGCTTCGCGACGCGGCCGTCGACGGAGGTGGCCACGAACTCGAGCACGTGCTTGCCCGGCTTCGCCTGCTTCGCGTTCCAGCTGAAGAGGAACGGCGGCCGGCGATCGACGGCGCGGCGCTTGCCGTCGACGCGGAAGACCATCGACGCGGCCTTGGCGCCCCACGGCCGCACCCGCAGGCGTACCTGGCCGCGGACCTTCGTCCACGAGCGGGCACCCGCGCTCGTGACGTCGAACGTCTTGTTGTCGACGACGATCGTCCGGCGGGCGATGTCGTAGCGGCCAGGGCCGGCGATGCCGTGCACCTGGAGCACGTGGCGGCCGTTCGCCAGCTTCGTGGTGTTCAGCCGGCCGGCGTAGGTGAACGGGGGCCGCCGGTCGACGCGGAGGACGCGGCCGTCGACGGCGAACTCGACGCGGCGGATGTCGCCGGTCGCCTTCGCGCGCCACGGGATCACGCCGCGCACCGGGCCGCGCGGCACGACCGGCAGGACGCTCAGCTTCTGGGCGCCCGCGTAGCGGCGGACGAGCCCGAGGTAGTAGTTCCACTTCCAGCGCGGGCCGGGGTCGGTGTGGTGCGAGGCGCCGCCGCGGCCGCCGCCCGGTGCCGGCACGTCGCGATGGCCGATCAGGTTGCGTCGGTTGATCGGCATCAGCGAACGGCGGGCGATCCAGCCGGCGAGCCGCGCCGACGCGTGGTACTGGGCCGCGGTGAAGCCGCCGGGGCCGTAGGTGAAGCCCTCGTGCTCGATCCCGACCGAGGCGGTGTTCACCTTCCAGTTGCCGGCGTGCCAGGCGATGTCGGAGAGGTGGACGAGCTGCACGATCCGGCCGCCCCGCGAGATCACGTAGTGCGAGGAGGCGTGCGCGCGCGGGTTCTGCAGCCAGGTGACCGAGCCCCAGAAGCTGCCCTCGGTGACGTGGACGACGATGTGGTCGATCGACTCGATCTGGCGGTGCGACTTGGTGAAGTTGCCCTCGCCCTTGAGCCAGACGACCGGCGGCCGCGCGCCGACGGCCGCGTCCGCCGCCGGGACGAGGACGAACGTGGCCGCGACCGCCGCGGCAAGAACCTGCACCCTGCGGAGACCCATCTGCCGCCCAACGGTAGCCCTTGTCAGGCGGTATTGCGGCGAGCTAGAGTATTGACTGACTAGTCAATCGAACTCCCGGAGCGCACACATGGCCACAATCGAGCAGGGCATCTCCTCGGGCGTCTCGTTCGCCCTCACCGAGGAGCAGCGCGGCCTGCGGGAGCTCGCGCGCGAGTTCGCCGACAAGGAGATCCGGCCGAAGGCGGCCGAGTACGACGAGCACCAGACCCACGCCGCCGACCTGGTCGTGAAGGCGCATGCGCTCGGGCTGATGAACCTGCACGTGCCGGAGCCGCTCGGCGGGCTCGGACTGTCGACGTTCGAGGGGATCCTCGTCGGCGAGGAGCTGAACCGGGGCTGCTCTGGGATCGGCACGACGATCGGCGCCAACGGCCTCGGCGCGGGCCCGGTGATCATCGCCGGCAGCGAGGAGCAGCAGGCGAAGTGGCTGCCGCCGCTGCTCGAGGAGCCGATCCTCTGCTCGTTCGGCCTCTCCGAGCCCGAGGCCGGCTCCGACGTCGCGAAGCTGAAGACGACGGCCGAGCGGCGCGGCGACGAGTACGTCCTCAACGGCTCCAAGACCTTCATCACGAACGCCGGCCACGCCGCCTGGACGGTCGTCTTCGCGAAGACCGATCCGGCCAAGGGCCACAAGGGCATCTCGGCGTTCATCGTCCCGATGGACACGCCCGGGCGTCCAGATGGAGAAGCACCTCGACAAGATGGGGCAGCGCGCCACCGACACCTCGGCGTTCGCGCTCACCGACGTCGTCGTCCCGGCCGAGAACCGGATCGGCGAGGAGGGCGAGGGCTTCAAGATCGCGATGCAGACGCTCGACTTCACGCGCCCGGGCACCGCCGCCGGCGCCGTCGGGGTCGCCCAGGCCGCCTACGAGTACGCGGTCGAGTACGCCAAGCAGCGCGTCACCTTCGACGTCCCGATCGCGATGCACCAGGGCGTCAGCTTCATGATCGCCGACATGGCGACCGAGATCGCGGCGGCGCGGCTGCTCGTCTGGCAGGCCGCGTGGCTGCACGACCAGGGCCAGCGCGCGACGCTCGAGTCCTCGTTCGCCAAGCGCTTCTCCGCCGACACGGCGATGAAGGTGACGACCGACGCGGTGCAGGTCTTCGGCGGCTACGGCTACATGAAGGAGTACCCGGTCGAGAAGCTGATGCGCGACGCGAAGCTGTTCCAGATCTACGAGGGCACCTCGCAGATCCAGCGGCTCGTGATCGCGAAGGAGATCTTCCTGCCGCGGGACTGATTTTGCGCGCAGCGGCGGAATCCGCAGGAGCGGATCCCGCCGCGCGGAGAACCCCTGAAGGCGGCCGCTTTGCGGCCGCGTCCTTGCGACCAATCGGCGTTAGCTTGCGAGCGCGCGCTGGAAGGGTGGCAGGAAGCCGGGCGAGAAGCGGATCTCGCCGACCCAGGCCCGACAGACGCTCGGCCTCGGCCTCGATCGCGGCGCGCGCGTCGCGGCCGACGTCCTCGAGCAGGCCGAGCACGATCTCGCCGTCGCGGCGCTGTGACCAGCCGCCGACGATGCGGCCGTCCCACCAGATCGTCGGGCCGGCGTTCCCGTTCGAGTCGAAGAGGGTCGGGCCGTGCGGGCCGAGGTACCAGTCGCGCTCCTTCCAGCCCATCGTCGTCGGGTCGAGCGTCGGCAGCAGCGCCGCGGACGGCTCGGGCGACGGCGTCGGCTCGAGGTCGTCCGCGAGCACGTAGCCGGTGGTGCCGTCCGAGATCGACCTCGGCGTGCGGGACGGCGGCGAGCGCGGCGCGGGTCTCGCGCAGCGTCCAGCCGGTCCACCAGCGCATGTCCGTCTCGGTCGCCGGCCCGAACGCGGCGAGCCAGCGCGCGGAGGAGCTCGACCTGGGCCGCTGCGACGTCGCGCTCCTCGATCGGCCCGCCGAGCCAGGCGTCGGTCGGCACCCAGCGGAACTGTGGGCTGATCCAGCTGCCGCGCGGCCGGCCGCGGATCAGCAGCCCCTCCATCGCGAGCTGCGGCAGCACGCGAGCGCCCGCGCTCTGGGTGACCTCCCACTTGCCGCGCCCGAAGCGGAGCTTCTTCGCGAGCAACGGCACATCGGCGACGACCTCGGTCGTCATCGCCTCGCCGCGCGTCTCCACCGCGGCGAGAGCGGCCTTGCCTGCGCGGGTGATCCAGGCGCCGGGCCGCGTGGAGACGCCGCTGTCGCGGACGAACCCCTCGAGCCGCTTCCGCTGCGTCGCAGCGACCGCCCGCGTCGCTGCGGCGAACACGACCGGCACGAGCTCGCGCGGCACTCCCCAGAGCGTGCGGCGCATCGCGAGCATGCGCACGAGGCTCCGCTCCTCGTAGAGCGCGCGCTCGACATCCGCCGGCGCGACGCCCTCGCTGCGTGCCTGGATCGAGAGAAAGACGGTGACGGCGTCGGTCGCATGCAGGCAGACGAGCGACCGCGCGACCGTGAGCGGGTCGGTCGCGCGCTCGGCCGGCGCGAGCCGATGCCGGCGGACGAGCCGGGCGCGTCGTTCCTCTACCCCGATCCGGTGCACGGGACGTAGGATCGCACCGTGGCGATCGAGATCGATCTCTCCGGGCGCGTCGCGCTCGTCACGGGCGGCTCGCGCGGCCTCGGACGCGCGGATGCGCTCGCGCTCGCACGCGCCGGCGCCGACGTCGTCATCGCCGACATCCAGGTCGAGTCGGACGAGTCGACCGAGACGGCCGAGTCGTACGGCGTGCTCGCGCAGGTGGCGAAGGCGCAGGGGATCGTCTACAGCGAGGCGACCGCGAAGGAGATCCAGGGGCTCGGCCGCCGCGCGGCCGCGATCAAGTGCGACGTCACCGACCGCGAGCAGGTGAAGGAGACGGTCGACCGCGTCGTCGAGGAGTTCGGCTCGGTCGACATCCTGATCAACAACGCGGGCACGCTCGACCACGTCGGCCAGTTCCACGATCAGAACCCGGAGCTCTGGGAACGCGACCTCCGCGTCAACCTGACCGGCGGCTTCAACTGCGCGCAGGCGGTCTGGCCGCACATGAAGGAGCGCGAGTGGGGCCGGATCATCAACATGGCCTCGGTCGCGGGGACGCTCGGCGGCTTCGGCCAGGCGAGCTACTCGACCACGAAGGCCGGCATCCTCGGGCTGACGCGGACGCTCGCGATGGAGGGCGGCCGGCACGGGATCACCTGCAACGCAATCGTGCCGGGGATCATCGGCACCGAGGCGTTTCATTTCGCGAACCCGGCGATGAACGAGCGGATCGCGAACAGGACCGTCTTCAAGCGCCCGGGCGAGCCGGAGGACATTGCGAACGCGATCTGCTTCCTCTGCTCCGACCTCGCCAACTACATCACCGGCATCCAGCTGCAGGTCTCCGGTGGCGTCGAGCTCTTCGTCTTCTAGCCTCGCCGCCGGGATTGCCTTCGAGCTCTCGGCCGAGCAGCGGGAGCTGCGCGACCTTGCGCACGACTTCGCCGAGCGGGAGCTGCGGCCGATCGCCCGGGAGTGGGACGAGCGGGAGACCTGCCCGCCGGAGCTGCTCGGCAAGGCGGCGGCGCTCGGCCTGACGTCGCACGCGATTCCGGCCGAGTTCGGCGGCGGCGGTGTCCCGGCGGTGACATCGAGCCTGATCGCCGAGGAGCTCTCCTGGGGCTGCGCCGGCCTCGCTGCCCCGATCGGCGCGACGATGTTCCCAGTGCGGCCGCTGCTGCGGTCGGGGACGGAGGTGCAGAAGCAGCGCTGGCTGCCGCGGCTCGCCTCCGAGGAGGGCTGCCTCGCGGCGATCGCGTTCACCGAGCCGGGGGCCGGTTCCGACGTCGGCGGCATCCAGGCGACGGCGCGCCGCGAGGGCGACGAGTACGTGCTGAACGGGGAGAAGTGCTACGTCACGAACGGCGGCATCGCCGAGCTGACGATCGTCTTCGCGAAGCTGGAGGGCGCGATCACCGCGTTCCTCGTCGAGGCGGGCGACGCAGGCGTGTCGGCGGGCAGGAAGGAGCCGAAGCTCGGCCTCCGCTCCTCCTACACGGGCTCGATCCTCTTCGACGAAGCGCGTCTACCGACCGACCGGCTGCTCGGCGAGGAAGGGGAGGGCTTCGCGATCGCGATGGACTTCTTCATGCACTCGCGCCCGCAGGTGGCGGCGTCCGCGGTCGGCATCGCCCGCGCGGCCTTCGAGTACGCGACCGACTACGCGAACGACCGGCAGGCCTTCGGCAAGCCGCTGCTCGCGAAGCAGGGCGTCTCGTTCAAGCTCGCCGACATGGCGATGCAGGTCGAGGCGTCGCGGCTGCTCGTCTGGCGCGCGGCAGCCGCGCTCGATGCCGGTGAGGACGCCGGTCTCTTCGGCTCCTACGCGAAGGGCTTTGCGGCCGACGTCGCGATGAGCGTCACCACCGACGCGGTGCAGGTGCTCGGCGGCGCCGGGATCATGCGCGACCATCCGGTCGAGAAGTGGATGCGCGACGCGAAGGTGCTCCAGATCGTCGAGGGCACCTCCGAGATCCAGCGCCACGTGATCGTCCAGTACCTGCGTCGCTAGCTTCACCAGGCCGTAACCAGGGTCGCCGAAGAGGTGGCTACACTGACCGGCTCGTGCGGGTAGACGCGACACCGGTTCGCGCTGGGGTACCCGACCGCTCGGTGCGCCTTGTCGCGCGCTGGATCCTGGTTTCCCTGGCGCTTCTCGCCGTCGTGACGGCGCTGGTCGGCCTTGCCTTCGCGGGCTCGTCGGCGCGGATCGCCGAGGGAGTCCACATCGCCGGCGTCGACGTCAGCGGCCTGACGCAGAAGGAGGCGCGCGCGCTGCTGGAGAGCCGCTTCGAGCGGGTCGCGCGCGTACCGATCGTCTTCACCGCCGGAGACGAGGAGTACCCGATCAAGGCGACGACCCTCGGCGTCGAGGCCGACTGGGCGACGGCGATCGACTCCGCAGCCCGAGCGGGCGAGGGCTTCGGCCCGGTCCGCGGCTTCAAGCGGTTGCAGACGCGGTTCTTCGGCTCCGAGATCGCGCCGCCGGTGCAGGCCTACGAGGCCGCGCTCGATTTCAAGCTCGCGACGCTCGCCCGCGAGATCGACCGGCGTCACGTCGAGGCGAAGCTCGTGCGCCGCGGCCTCTCCGTCGAGATCGTGCCCGGCCAGTCCGGCCAGAGCCTCGCCCAGGATCTCGCCGCAGGTCGGATCGTCCGCGCGCTGGCGCGGCTCGAGCGCGGCCAGCCGATCGCACTGCCGGTGCGGCTCGATCCGGTCGAGGTGACCGCCACCGACCTCGCTCCCGCTGCCGCCCAGGCGCGCACCGCTCTCTCCGCGCCGGTTCGGCTCGAATACGAGGGGACGCGGTGGAAGCTGCCGCGCTGGCGGATCGCCGAGCTGCTCAGCCTGCCCGTGGCCGGCGCGACCGGCGTCGCGATCGCAGGCCCGGGCGCCGAGGCGTGGTTTGCGAAGCTGCGCAAGACGGTCGAGCGCCCGCCCGCCGACGCGACCTTCCGTCCTGTCGGCGACGGCATCGAGGTGCTCGCAGCCAAGGACGGCCTCGCGGTCGACGTGCCGGCGACCGCGAAGGCGCTGCTCGCCGCCGCCGTCGCACCGGGCGAGCGGACGGCGACGCTCGTCGTCCGCACCGCCGAGGCCGAGCTGACGACGGCCGAGGCGCAGGCGATGGGGATCGAGCGCCGCCTCGCGTCGTACACGACGCTCTACGCCGGGACACCCGACCGGATCACGAACCTCCAGCTCGGCGCCTCGCTGCTCAACGGCGCGCTCGTCGCACCCGGCGCCACGTTCTCCTTCAACGACCGCGTCGGCGAGCGCACGATCGAGCGCGGCTTCCGCCCGGCGCCGGTGATCATCAAGGACGAATACGAGGAGGACGTCGGCGGCGGCGTCTCGCAGGTGGCGACGACGATGTTCAACGCCGCCTGGGAGGCGGGTCTGAAGATCGCCGAGCGCAACCCGCACTCGCTCTACATCAGCCGCTACCAGCTCGGCCGCGACGCGACCGTCAACTACCCGGACCTCGATCTCAAGTTCATCAACGACACGCCGAAGTGGGTCTTCGTCGCCGGTGCCTCCGGCGGCGCCGGCATCACCGTCTCGATCTACGGCGGCGGCCCCGAACGGCGGGTCGAGAGTGGGACGGGCTCGATCCGGGAGACCGGCCCGGCGCCGATCCGGCGGGTCAAGGATCCGACCCTGCTGAAGGGCCAGACGGAGATCGAGGAGTCGGGCTCGCCGGCGCGCGCCACGGCCGTCACGCGCACCGTCTACGACGAGCAGGGCGCGGTCCTGCACGACGAGACCTGGAACACGTCCTACCGCGGCGAGTACCGGATCATCCGCGTCGGCACGAAGCCGCCGCCGAAGCCCGAGCCGAAAGCGAAGCCCAAGGCCGAGAAGCCGGCGCCGCCGCCTCCGACCGAGACGGCTCCGACTACGACGACTCAGCCCTAGCGACCGCTTCGAGGAAGGCGGCGGGAAGCCGGATCGGCCGGCGCGTCGTCGCGTCGACCGTCGCGTGCGACGTCGATCCCTCGGCGACGAGCGCTCCCTCCCGCTCGACGGCGTACTCGTAGCGGAAGCGCGCGCCGCGCAGGTCGACGCAGCGCGCCCAGACGCGCAACCGGTCGTCGAAGTGCGCGGCGCGGTGGTAGCGGACGTGCACCTCCGTCGTCAGCGCCTCGATCCCCTGCTCCTGGATCGCCCGGTAGCCGCCCGCGTGCTCGGCCAGCCAGCCGACGCGCGCGACCTCGAGCCAGACGACGAACGACGCGTGGTGCGCGATTCCCTGCGCATCCGTCTCCGCAAAGCGGACGACGACCTCGGTCGAGAAGTTGATAGCCCTCCATCCGGAGGACTTTCGCAGCCGGGGCGGATCTCCCTAGGCTGCGGCCCTGCGAACCGTTCGCTCGTCGAGAACCGTGCGGCAGTCGGTGCAGACCTTCTGCTCGACCTCGTACGGGATCCCGGCGTGCTGGCGGAGCGCGTGCGCGATCACGGCCTTGTGCTCGTGCAGCTGGCCGACTCGCTTGCTGGCGTTGCTGGCTGCCATCTCGCCTTTCACGTTAGGGGCGGGACATGTAGAAGCAAGAGAGAAACGGTGAGGATTCTGTATCGACATGGCTACCGTGCGTCTGTGCGTGCACTGCTGGTGATACTCCTCGCGTCGGCTGTTGCAGGCTGCGGCGGCGGGAGCGCCGACGAGGCCGCGCCGCCGACGTCTCCGCCCCCTCAACCACTTCAGACGTCGATCGCACCGAAAGGACAGTCACCGCGTGCGACACCGGCGTGACGCGCCCGCTCGGCTCGGAGCGCAGGAGCTACGCCGCAGTCGTCCAGGAGCGCGCCGTCGCATACCGCGATCCGGACGGCGAACGCCTGGCGGAGTTCGGCCGCAAGAACGTCAACGGCGTCCCGAACGTGTTCGCTGTCCGGGCGCAGCGCTTGGGGGAGGACTGCGCGCCGACGTGGTACTTCGTCCAGTTGCCGCTGAAGCCGAACGGCGTCACCGGCTGGGTGCGCGCAGGCGACGTCGCGCTCGAGGCGGTCACGACGCGCGTCGTCGTCGACCTCTCCGACCGGGAGGTGACGCTCTTCGACCGCGGCCGCCACGTCCTCTCGGCGCCCGCCGCGATCGGCTCGCCCGCGACACCGACGCCCGTCGGCAACTTCTACGTCAACCAGCGGCTCGTGCCCGCTGACGCATCGGGCCCGTTCGGCCCCGGCGCGATCGGCATCTCGGCGTTCTCGGAGGTGCTGACGGGCTGGGTGCAGGGCGGCCCGATCGCGATCCACGGCACGAACCGTCCCGACCTGATCGGCGGCGCCGTGTCGAACGGCTGCATCCGCGTCCGCAACGACCTGCTCCGGCAGCTCTTCGACCGGACTCGCGCCGGCACGCCGGTGACCGTCCGAGCCTGACCGGGTAGCATCGCGCCATGGCGAAAACGAGCACGACCAAGCAGAACGACATCCTCGCCCGCTTCACCGAGCTCGGCCACGAGGCGCTGAACAAGCTCTCGGACGTGCCCGGCGGCTCGAAGGCTCGTCGACATGGCGAACGAGTCGAAGGCGCGGCTCGACGAGATGCAGAAGAAGCTGCGCGGTCTCGACGCGCTCGAGGCGCGCGTTGCGGCGCTCGAGAAGCAGCTGCGGCACGACGGCGAAGAAGCCGGCCGCGAAGAAGCCCGCCGCACGCAAGCCGGCGACGCCGAAGAAGCCTCCCGCCTAGGCCACGGGGACGCGCAGCCGCAGCGCTCGCGGCACGATCTCGAAGCGCACCGGCGTCGTCCCGGGCTGCTCGCCGTCGAGCTCCACCGGGAGCGGCGCGTCGGCGTCGACGGTGACGACGGCGCCGCGGAGCAGCTCGGCCTTGGGATGGGGCAGATGCTTGCCCCAGAACGTCTTCGGCAGCGTCGTCAGCAGGTCGCGCTTGGTCAGGTCGCCGATCGTGAGCACGTCGAAGAGGCCGTCGTCGGGCTCCGCGTCGGGGCAGATGATCATCCCGCCGCCGAAGGTCTTGCCGTTCGCGACGACGACGTCGTGCATCTGGCCGACGCGGCTCTCGCCGTCGACCGTCAGGCGGAGCTCCGAGTTCTGCCACTTCGCGAAGACCGCGACCGTCGCCCAGAGATAGGAGACCTTGCCGCCCAGCGCCTTGGTCGTCTCGTTCGCGCGCTGGGCGATGGCGCCGCTCATGCCTGCGCTCGCGACGTTGGCGAAGTGCGACTCGGCGTCGCTGCCGTCCCAGGCCCGGTAGCTCGGCGCGGCCGAGGTCGATCGTCCGCGTCGTCCCGGTCAGCGCCACGTCGATCGCGCCGTCGAGCTTGTGCGGGATCTTGTAGGTGCGGGAGAAGTCCCAGCCCGTGCCGCGCGGGATCACCGCGATCTCGACGTCCTCGCGCCCCGCGATCCCGTTCGCGACCTCGTTCACCGAGCCGTCGCCGCCGACGACGACGAGCAGCTTCGCACCGCCGTCCGCGGCGTCGCGGGCGAGGTCGCCGAGCTGCCCGGGCCGCTCGGAGAAGAGCGTGTCCCCTTCGAGCCCCTTCGTCGCGGCGCGGTGCGCCATCTCCGCCCAGCGCCGTCCCGTCGACCCGTTCGCCGAGGCCGGGTTGACGAGGAAGACGGTGTCGCTAATGAGAGGCGGTCGCGGTGGCGAGGGCCACGCGCGTCATCCGGTCGACGGCGGCCTTCATCTCGTCGTCCGTCACCCGCTTGAACTCGCCCTCGACGATGATGTCGCTGACGATCAGGAGGCAGCCGGCCTGCACGCCCTTGAGCGCGCCGACGGTGAAGAGCGCCGCGGCCTCCATCTCGACCGCGAGGACGCCGCGCTTCGACCAGCGCTCGTACTGGCCCTTCGTCCGGGTTGTAGAAGAGGTCGCTCGAGACGATCGGGCCGACGTGCATGTCCTGGCCGATCTCCTTCGCGACGTGGACGGCGCCGTGGATCAGATCCCAGCTCGCGGTCGGGCAGTGCGGCTCGTTGCCGACGAGGTGCATCGCGGTCGAGTCGGCCGGGACGGCGCTGATCGCGACGATCATGTCGCCCAGCTTGTGGTGCGCCTGCAGGCCGCCGCAGGTGCCGACGCGGAGCAGCTTCTTGACGCCGAGCTGGATCAGCTCCTCGAAGACGATCGTCGCGCCGGGGCAGCCCATGCCCGTCCCCTGCACGGAGACGCGCTTCCCCTCGAACGTGCCGGTGTAGCCGAGCAGGCCGCGCTCCGAATTCTTCTGCTCGACGTCGTCGAGGTACGTCTCGGCGATGTACTTCGCCCGGAGCGGGTCGCCCGGGAGCAGGCACGCTTCGGCGTAGTCGCCCGGCTCGGCTCTCACGTGGATCGGCATCGGCGAGACCCTATAGATGAAGATCAGGGACGTGACGCACATCGTCGAGCCGCCGCTCCAGCAGATTCTCGAGTACTGCGCGGAGGACCCGGTCGAGCGGGTCTTCCTCGAGGACGTCGCCCGCCGCGGGCTCGGCCGCTTCAGCGGGATCGAGGACGACGGACGGCTGGTCGCGCTCTGCCACTCCGGCGCGAACGTCGTTCCGTCGGGTGCAGGCTGCGGGGCGTTCGCGACGGTCGCGGTCCGCGCGCGCGCCCGGATGCTGATCGGCGAGCAGCGCGCCGTCACCGAGCTCTGGGAGGCGGCGCGAAAGCGGCTGCCGGCCGTCCGCGAGGACCGGCCCGGCCAGCCGGTCTACTCGATCTCGGCTGCTCCGGAGCCGGGCGAGACCGGGCTCCGGCCGGCCGGGCTCTCCGATCTCGAGCTGCTCGTCCCCGCGTGCGCGCTCGCCCACGAGGGCGAGCTCGGCATCGACCCGCTCCGGCGTGACGCCGACGGATTCCGCTGGCGCACGCGGGCCCAGATCGAGGAGGGGCGCTCGTGGCTCTGGGAGGAGGACGGCGTCATCCTCTTCAAGGCGGAGGCGTCGGCGTGGACGCCGCTGGCGGTGCAGCTGCAGCAGGTGTGGACCGATCCCGAGGCGCGCGGCAAGGGCTACGGGAGCCGGGGCTTGCGCGACCTGATCCGCCTCCTGCTCGCTGCAGGTGCCGACCGTGTGCCTCTTCGTCCGTGCGGACAACGAAGCCGCGATCGCGCTCTACGACAGCCGTCGGGATGAGCCACGTCCTCGACTACCGGAGCGTGCTTCTGTGAGGGAGCTCCTCGCCGCCAGGCACGGCGAGTCCGAGTACAGCCTGGCGCAGCTCGTCAACGGCGACCCGGGTGTGGCGTGCCCGCTGACCGAGGCCGGCCGCGAGCAGGCACGCGCGCTCGGGACGGAGCTCGCAGGGGAGCGGATCGACCTCTGCGCCGTGACCGAGTTCGAACGCGTTCGCGAGACGGCCGAGCTCGCGCTCTCCGGCCGCGGCGTGCCGATCCTCGTCGTGCCGGAGTTGAACGATCCGCGCTACGGACACTTCGAGGGAGGCTCGCTCGATGCGTACCGCGAGTGGGTGTGGGGGAAAGGGCCGCTCGACGCACCTGAGGGCGGCGAGCACCGCGGCGAGATCGCGGCGCGCTACGCCCGCGGTCTGCGGCTGCTGCTGGCGCGTCCTGAGGAGACGGTTCTGCTCGTCGCGCACTCGCTCCCGCTCGCGTACCTGCGCGACGCCGCCGACGGCCGGCCGCCTGCGAGCAGGTCTGACCAAGTCGCATACGCCGAGCTGCTCAGACTTGGTCGACCGTTGGTCGAGCGGGCGGCGGACGTGCTCGAGAACTGGGCGGGAGCACCGACATTCGAGGCAGACTGAAGGTTCATGCTCGACCAAGTCGCTGACTTGATCAAGTCACACGACCTGCTCAGACCAGGTCAAGCCGTGACCGTGCCTCGTCTCCGGCGGCGCCGACTCGACCTGCCTCTGGCACGTCCTGGGCGAGCTCGGCTACGGCGTCTCCGCGCTCCACGTCGCCCACGGCCTCCGCGGCGCCGAGTCGGACGAGGACGCGCGCTTCTGCCGCGAGGCCTTCGGCGCCGAGGTCGTGGCTTGTGTTTCAGAAACACAAAGTCCCTCCGAGGCCGAGCTGCGCGACCTGCGCTACTCGGTCGCGACCGACCGCCTCCGTGCGACCGGGCACACGGCGTCCGACCAGGTCGAGTCGGTGCTGCTCGGCCTCGTCGCATCGGGCTCGCCGCAGCGGATCAAGGCGAAGCGGGAGGACGGCGTCGTCCGGCCGCTGCTCGGGGTCTGGCGCGAGGAGACGCGCGCCTACTGCGACGAGCGCGGGCTCCCGTACCGCGAGGACACGTCCAATCCGGACACGAAGCGCGGCCTGATCCGGAACGAGATCCTGCCGCTGCTCGAGCAGCTCGACCCGCGCGCCCGCGCCTCGCTGCTCTCGCTCGCGGACGAGCGGCCGCGCCTGCCGCGGACGCTCGAGCGGACGCTCGCCGAGCTGCTCGCGAGCCGCGACGGGACGAAGGCCGCCGATCTCGGCGCCGGCGTCCGCGCCGTCCGCGAGTACGGGACGCTGCGGCTCGAGGGCTCGGTCGAGTGGGGGCCGTGGACGATCGAGTCCGACCGCCCCGGGCTCGAGGTGCGGGCCCGGCGGCCGGGGGATCGCCTCGCGGGCCGCCGCAAGAAAGTGCAGGATCTGCTCGTGGATGCGAAGGTGCCCCGGGCAGAGCGCGACGCGTGGCCGCTCGTGGTCAGCGGCGACGAGGTCGTCGCGGTGCCGGGTGTCGCGGAAGCGCCGGGGTGGGAAGGAGCGGTGACATGGAAGCGGTGAAGGACGCAGTCGGCGAGGTCTTGATCGAGCAGGAGCCGCTGCAGGCGCGGATCGCCGAGCTCGGCGCCGAGATCTCGACCGAGTACGAGGGCCGCGACCTCCTCCTCGTCGGCGTGCTGAAAGGGCGCCGTCTTCTTCATGGCCGACCTGATGCGCGAGCTCACGATCCCGTGCGAGATCGACTTCATGGCGATCTCGAGCTACGGCGCCGCGACCGACTCCTCGGGCGTCGTCCGGATCCTCAAGGACCTGGACACGAACATCGCCGGCCGCGACGTGCTGGTCGTCGAGGACATCATCGACTCCGGCCTGACGCTGTCGTACCTGATGCGGAGCCTGAAGGCGCGCAAGCCCGCGTCGCTGGAGATCTGCGCGCTCCTGACGAAGCCGGAGCGGCGCGAGATCGAGGTTCCGGTCAAGTTCGTCGGCTTCGAGATCCCGAACAAGTTCGTGATCGGCTACGGCCTCGACTTCGCCGAGCGCTACCGCAATCTGCCCTACGTCGCGGTGCTGCACCCGGACCTGATTCCGCCGCATTAGCGCGCATTAACAGGGGATTACGCCTCTGTGGCCAATGTGTCACGGGCGCGGGTACGCAGCAATGAGGCTGCTACCCTCCCATGACCCCTGTGAACAGATTCTTCCGCAGCGCGCTGTTCCCCCTGATCGTGATCGTCTTGCTCGTCTATCTGGCGAGTCAGACCCTGATCCCGCGTAAGGACGCCCAGGACAAGGTCAGCTACTCCGAGTTCATCGCGCAGGTCGAGGCGGGCAACGTCCAGGAGGCGAAGTTCACGCCGACGCGCAACCAGCTCGAGGGGGTGCTGGTCGGCGGCAAGAAGGTGAAGGTCAACTACCCGAACGACCTCTCCGCCTTCGCCGTCGAGGAGAAGCTCCAGACCGAGAACGTCCCCTACGACTCGAAGGGCAAGGGGTCGTCGTGGTGGAGCAACCTGCTGATCTCGCTGCTGCCGTTCGCGCTCCTGATCGGCTTCTGGATCTTCCTGATGAACCAGGTCCAGGGCGGCGGCTCGAAGGTGATGAGCTTCGGCAAGTCGCGCGCGAAGCGGATGACACCCGACTCGCCGAAGATCGGCTTCAAGGACGTCGCCGGCGTGGACGAGGCCGTCGAGGAGCTGCACGAGATCAAGGAGTTCCTCGAGAACCCGAAGAAGTTCCAGGCGCTCGGCGCGCGGATCCCGAAGGGCGTTCTGCTCTACGGGCCTCCCGGCACCGGTAAGACCCTGCTTGCGCGCGCAGTCGCCGGCGAGGCGGGCGTGCCGTTCTTCTCGATCTCCGGCTCCGACTTCGTCGAGATGTTCGTCGGCGTCGGCGCCTCCCGCGTCCGCGACCTTTTCGAGCAGGCGAAGCAGTCGAGCCCCTGCATCATCTTCATGGACGAGATCGACGCCGTCGGCCGCCATCGCGGCGCCGGCCTCGGCGGCGGCCACGACGAGCGCGAGCAGACGCTGAACCAGCTGCTCGTCGAGATGGACGGCTTCGAGATGAAGGACAACATCATCCTGATCGCCGCCACGAACCGCCCCGACATCCTCGATCCCGCGCTGCTCCGCCCCGGCCGCTTCGACCGCCAGATCGTCGTCGACCGGCCCGACCGGAACGGGCGCAGGAAGATCCTCGAGGTGCACTCGAAGGGCAAGCCGCTGGCGCCCGAGATCGACCTCGACACGCTGGCGGCCGGTACGCCCGGCTTCACCGGCGCCGACCTCGCCAACCTGATCAACGAGGCCGCGCTGCTCGCAGCGCGCCACGGGAAGAAGATGATCGACCAGGACGAGCTCGAGGAGGGGATCATGCGGGTGATCGCCGGGCCCGAGAAGAAGGCTCGGCTGCTCGGCGAGAAGGAGCGCAAGATCACGGCCTACCACGAGATGGGCCATGCGCTCGTCGGCTACCACCTCGAGAACACGAACCCGATCCACAAGATCACGATCGTCTCGCGCGGCCAGGCGCTCGGGCTGACGATCTCGCTGCCGACCGAGGATCGCTACCTGACGACGCGCTCGGCGCTGATGGACGACCTCGCGATGACGCTCGGCGGCCGCGCGGCGGAGGAGCTCGTCTTCCACGAGGTCACGACCGGCGCCGCGAACGACCTCGAGAAGGTGACCGCGACCTCGAAGGCGATGATCATGCGCTACGGCATGAGCGAGAAGCTCGGCCCGCGCGTGCTCGGCCGCGACCACAGCCAGCCGTTCCTCGGCCGCGAGATGGGCAACGAGCCCGACTACTCGGACGAGATCGCCCGCGAGATCGACGACGAGATCCGCCGCGTGATCGAGGAGGCACACGCGACGGCGCACCGCGTCCTCCGCGAGCACATGGACGAGCCTGCACAAGCTCTCGGCGATCCTGATCGAGCGCGAGACGATCGACAAGGATCAGTTCGAGCGCCTGCTCGCCGGCGAGGCCGAGGAGTCGGTCTTCCCGGAGGAGGCGGCCGAGCCGGCCGAGGCGCCCGCCGAGGAGAGGCCGAGCGCAAGCCGACGCCGAAGCCGCAGCCGCGTCCGGTTCCCGGGCGTCTCGATGCAGCCGCCCGAGCCGGATCCGGCCGGCTAGCTCAGCCGGTCCGCCGAACCGCCGCCAGCGCCAGCAGCGCGATCGCGCCGACGGCCGCCGCGGCACCGAGCAGGTCGATCGCGACGCCGCGGGCGGCGATCGCGCCGACGACCGCGAGCACGACCGTTCCGCCCGCGATCGTGGCGACCGCGAGGCCGGCGAGCAGCGCGACGCGGCGCAGGTACGTGCCGGGCTCGTCGGCGAGCGTCCCGCGCAGCTCCAGCGACCAGTACGCGAGCTCCGCGACCACGAACAGGAGCGCGGCGATCAGCGGCGCGCGCGTGTCGAGCCCGTCGAGCTCGAAGCCGAGAGCGGCGACGTACGGCGTCGCGAGCACGCAGACCGCGGCCGGGATCGCGACCGGCCACCGCAGCACGAGCCCGCCGGCGAGGAGGACGGCGGCGGCCAGCGTCGCCACCAGCGTCGCGCGCACGAGGTAGCCGTCCTCGGCGATCGTGGCCAGCCAGAGGCCCGTGCCGGCCGCGCCCGCCACCGCGGCTGCGCCGGCCGCTAGACGCGCGCGATCTGCGCGTGGCGCCTGAATGCCCTCACCCCCTCCAGCACCGCATCGAGGGGCGCGTCGTCGCTCCAGCTCGCGACCGCGACGCCGAGCCGCTCGTAGCGAGCCCGGATCTCGTCGCGCCGCAGCACCCAGAGCCGGTGCGCGAGCTTGTCCGCCTCGCTCTCGCCCGGCTCGGCGAAGCTCACGGGCGAGACCTCGACGATCGCGAGGTCGTACCGGCGCGCGCGCAGGTCGGCGAGCGCCTCGACGGCGCGGTCGTCGAGCAGCGGCGTCACCGCGACCACGAGCGCCTGCGGCGGCAGCACTCGCGACGGGATCACGTCGACGTCCTTCCAGGCGTAGTTGAAGACGATCTCCGACTCGAGCAGCGCGTCGACGATCCGGTAGCGCTGCGTCGTCCCCATCCCGGGCGTCAGCCAGCGGAGGACGCCGCCGAACGAGACGAGGCCGACGCGGTCGCGCCGCTCGAGGTACCGCGCCGCCAGGGTCGCGGTCGCGCGCACGGCGAGGTCGAGCGTCGAGCGGCCGCCCGAGCGCGCGTCGGCGAACGTGTCGAGGAAGAGGATCACGTCCGCGTTCCGCTCCGGGTGCCGCTCGTTGACGACGAGCTCGTCGCGGCGGGCGCTCGCGCGCCAGTTGATCGAGCGGACGCGGTCACCGGGCGCGAACAGGCGCAGGTCGGCGAACTCCATCCCCTCGCCCTTCTGGCGCGCCACCTCGTTGCCGGTGTAGAGCTGCGTCGAGACGGGCCGGACGATCCGGCGCAGCGTCTCCGGCAGCGGGTAGACGCGCAGCCGCTGCCGCCGGTCGAGCCGGGTCTCCCAGGCGGTCAGCCCGAGCCGGTCGCGGGCGCGGAGGCGGACGTCGCCGAGCTCGTAGTTGCCCCAGCGGAGGCAGCGGAGCCGAAGCTCGAGCGTGCGCTCGTCCTCCCAGCCGAGCCGGATCGACTGGGCGCTCGCACCGGAGACGACCTCGAGCCCGTCCGGGACGACGAGCACGAGCTCGAGCCGCTCGACCGGCGTCTCCGACGAGACGGTCAGCTCGACGTCGAGCTCGTCCTGCTCGAGCGCGGTCGCACGCTCGACGTCGACGTCGACGCGCGATCTCCGGGGCGCGCGCCAGCCGGAGGCCGAGCGCCAGCGGCAGCGCGAACGGCAGCGCCAGCACGGCCAGCTCCGGCCGCCGCACCGCCAGCGCGGCGAGGAGGAAGATCGCCGCGAGACCGGCGTAGGCCGTCACGCGCGGCGACGGCGTCGGCCTCACTCGGTCGCGGGTGCCGCTTCGGCCGCCGGCGTCGGAACGGTCTCGAGCAGGTCGCGGACGATGTCCTCGGCCGCCAGCTGCTGCACCCAGAGCTCGGGCTTCAGCATCAGCCGGTGCGCCAGCGCGGGCACGGCGACGGCCTTCACGTCGTCGGGCGTGACGAAGTCGCGGCCGGCGAGCGCGGCCTTGCAGCGCGCGAGCTTGAGCACCGCGAGGCTGCCGCGCGGGCTGGCGCCGACCGTCGTCGAGGTGCTCGTCCGCGTCGCCGTGACGAGCGCGACGATGTACGCGCCGACGGCGTCGCCGACGTGGACGTCCTCGATCGCCGCCTGGAGCTCGAGCAGCGTCTGCCCGTCGACGACCGGCGTCAGCTCGACCTCGTCCTCGCGGCGCTCGATCCGGCGCGACAGCACCTCCCACTCGTCGCTCTGGCTCGGGTAGCCGAACGAGACCCGCAGCAGGAAGCGGTCGAGCTGCGCCTCGGGCAGCGGGTAGGTGCCCTCGTACTCGATCGGGTTCTGGGTCGCGAGCACGAGGAACGGCCGCGCGAGCTGGTGCGTGACGCCCTCGATCGTCACCTGCCGCTCCTGCATCGCCTCGAGCAGCGCGGCCTGCGTCTTCGGCGGGGCGCGGTTGATCTCGTCGGCGAGGAGGAGGTTGGTGAAGATCGGGCCGGGACGGAACTCGAAGTCGCCGTCGCGCTGGTTCCAGATCGACGAGCCCGTCACGTCGGAGGGCATCAGGTCGGGCGTGAACTGGATCCGGTTGAAGCCGGTCTGCGTCACCTGCGCGAACGAGCGCGCGGTCAGCGTCTTCGCGAGCCCGGGGTAGTCCTCGAGCAGCACGTGGCCGTCGGCGAGCAGGCCGAGCAGCACGAGCTCGAGCGCGTCGCGCTTGCCGACGACCGCGCGCTCGACCTCGTCGAGGATCCGGCCGGCGTGCTCCTGCACCTGGGCGAGCGGGATCGCCATCTAGAGCGCCTCCAGCGAGACGACGACGTTGCGCAGCGAGTCGAGCTCGATCCCGGGGCCGAACCGGTCGAGCGGCGGCTCGCGGTCCTCGCGCACGAGCTCCCACGTCTCGTCGCCGAGCGCGCGCCTGGCCGCCGCCGGATTCGCATCGAGGTCGATCCCGCGGCGTGCGCGCAGCAGCTCGGAGGCGATCCGGCGCAGCGTCGGCCGCAGCCGGAAGTGGAGGTCGAACGAGGTCGTCAGCCCGAGCGTGACCTCGCGCTCGATCTTCTCGAGCTCGGGGACGCGCTCCACCCGCGGCGGGCGGCGGCGCAGCGCCGCGTCGACGGGCGACGGGCTCTCTCCGGGAGCGAGCTGCGGAGCCGGGCGAGCAGCTGTGCGAGCACGAAGGCGGCGAGCAGGAGCACGTAGATCGCGCACGACGACCTCGGCGCGTCCCGGCAGGACGACGAGGGTGACGATCAGCGCGAGCGTCAGGAAGCAGCGGGAAGCGCCCGAGCGCGGATGCGCGCGGATCACTCCGTCGCCGCCCGCTCGCGCTGCGCCTCGATCGCGGCGGCCCGCTCCTGCTCGGCGAGCGCCTGCGCCGCGAGCAGGTCGTCGCGCACCGTCTGGAGCGCGTCGATCGCCTCGTCCTTCATCTCAGCTCCCACGGCATGCTGCGAGAACTTAGCCCTTTCGAACAGATCGGTGAGGGCGCGGGCCGCCCTGTCGGAGACGGACAGCTCGGCGAGCATGCGGCCGAGATACTCGAGCGGCGCCTCGGCCGGCTTGCGCGGCAGGCCGTGCGCGGCGAGCACGCGCTCGAGCCGCGCGTACGCGGCGATGACGGCGCGGCGCGGGTCGGGCTCGGCGCGGAGGTCGTCGAGCGACTCGTCGACGGCCAGGGCGACCGCTGCGGCGAGCTCGGAGTGGAGCTCGCCGCGCGCGCGCTTCCGCGCGCGTCCCGCGTACCACCAGGCGACCACCGCCAGGATGATCAGCCCCATCGTCACGAGCACGGGCACCCAGGCGACCTCGGCCTCGTACGAGGTCGAGGTCGGCGAGGTCGTCGTGTCGGCCGGAAGCGTGCCGCCTGCCCGATCGCCTCCTCGGGCTCGATCGGCGGCGGCCGCTCCCAGTCCGGCAGCCGCCGGCCGAGCAGGAGCGCGACGGTGACGAGCACGAACATCGTCCCGATCATCTCGAGCAGGCTCTTGCGCGGCGCCTTGCCCGTCTGCACCTTCACCTTGCGGCGCAGCACGAGCAGGTAGACGAACATCACGGCCCCGCGCGACGAGCGCGACGAGGTACATCGTGAAGAGGACGTCCATCAGCGCGTCGCTCGGCTTCCTCGTCGGCGTCGCTGTCGCCGGTAGACGTCGACCCGCGCGCCGCGACCGCGACGAGGACGACGGCGCCAGGACACCGACCGCGGTCAGCAGGGCGTTGCGGGTGCGGGCGCTAGTCTCCACGCAGGGTGAGACGTCCAGCGGTGGAGGAACGTTTGCAGCGGCCGGCCGTGATGGGGATCGTCAACGTCACTCCCGACAGCTTCTCGGACGGCGGCGACCATCTCGATCCCGACGTGGCTGCGGCGGCGGCGCGCGAGATGATCGCCGCGGGAGCGGCGATCGTGGACGTCGGCGGCGAGTCGACGAGGCCCGGTTCGGACGGCGTCTCGCTCGACGAGGAGCTGCGCCGCGTCGTCCCGGTGCTCGAGCGGCTCGAGGGCGTGCCGGTGTCGATCGACACGGCGAAGAGCGAGGTGGCCCGCCGCGCGCTCGCGCTCGGCGCCGAGCTCGTCAACGACGTGACGGCGCTCCGCGGCGACCCCGAGCTCGCGGGAGTGGTCGCGGATGCCGGCGGGTACCTCTGCCTGATGCACATGCAGGGTGAGCCTCGCACGATGCAGCTCGACCCTCGCTACGACGACGTCGCGGGCGAGGTCGCAGCCTTCCTCGAGCAGCAGCTCGCGGTCGCGGTCGCCGCCGGGATCCCGGAGGAGCACGTCTGCCTCGACCCCGGCTTCGGCTTCGGCAAGACCTCCGCGCAGAACTTCGAGCTGCTGCGGCGCCTCGACGTCCTGCTCGCGCTCGGCCGGCCCGTCCTCGTCGGGCTCTCGCGCAAGAGCTCGCTGGGGAAGCTCTTCGACCCCGACGCGCGAACCGGGACGCTCGCCGCCTCGCTCGGGGCCGCCGTCGCAGCCTACGAGCGCGGGGCTTCGATCTTCCGCGTCCACGACGTCCGCGAGCACGTCGAGGCGCTGACGCGCGGCGGGAGCCGTATGCGGATAGAGATCGCCGGGATCACGCTGCGCGGCCTGCACGGCGTGCTCGACCACGAGCGCCGCGACGGCCAGCTGTTCGTCTTCGACGTGACGCTCGAGCTGGACGAGCCCGCGGCGGACGACATCGAGGCGACCGTGGACTACCGCGACGTCGTCGCGTGCGTCCGCGAGGTCTCGGACGGGCAGGCGTTCCAGCTGCTCGAGTCGCTCGCAGCCGCGGTCGCGGACGAGCTGATGCGGCGGTTCCCGCTCTCGAGCGCGACCGTGCGCGTCGGCAAGCCGGAGCTCGAGCTCGACGGCGGCCGCGCGACCGTCACCGCCGAGCGGTGACGCGCGCGTACGTCGGCGTCGGCGCCAACCTCGGCGACCGTGAGGCGACGATCCGCGCCGCGCTCGACGCGCTGCCCGGAGTCGTCGGCGTCTCGGAGCTGCGCGAGACCGAGCCTGTCGGCGTCGTCGACCAGCCGCCGTTCCTGAACGGCGCGGCCGCGCTCGAGACGGAGCTCGCGCCGCGCGAGCTGCTCGAGACGCTGCTCGCGATCGAGCGCGAGCTCGGCCGCGAGCGCCGCGAGCGGTGGGGCCCGCGCACGATCGACCTCGACCTGCTGCTCTACGGCGACGAGACGATCGACGAGCCGGGCCTGACCGTCCCGCATCCGCGCCTGCACGAGCGCGGCTTCGCGCTCGAGCCGCTGCTCGACCTCGATCCCGGGCTCTCGATTCCGGGCCGCGGGCGGGTGGAAGACCTGCTCGCAGGGCTACACTGACGCCATGTCGCCATCTCGACGATCTCGACGAGTTCGAGGCCGAGCTCGAGCTCGCGCTGAAGCGCGAGTACACGGCGGTCTTCGGCCTCTTCCGCTACTGCATCCTCACGGCGGACGCGACGTATCTCTGCAACAAGCTCGACCTGCAGGTGACGCCGCAGGCGAGCTACCCGTTCTTCCACGTGCGGATGGAGGACGTCTGGGTCTGGGACAAGAACCGCCCGACGCGGATCATCCCGCGCGCCGAGGTCTACACCTCGAGCGACGTCACGGTCGAGGAGCTGCGCGGCGAGAACGACGATCCGAAGCTGACCGCCGAGGCGCTCGCGGAGCGCCTCGGCGAGCGGCTGAACACGGACGACGACACGCCCTAGGGCGACATGCTCTTGGCGGTCGACGTCGGCAATACGCAGACGGTGCTCGGCCTGTTCGACGGGCGAGCGGCTGGCGGACAGCTTCCGGCTCGCGACCGACCGCAGCCGGACGGGCGACGAGCTCGGCGTCACGCTCGGCTCGCTCTTCGAGCTCGAGGACGTCGACGGGATCTGCCTCTCGACGACGGTGCCCGCGCTGCAGCGCGAGTGGGAGCGGGTCGCCGAGCGCTGGGCGGAGGCGCCGCTGCTGACCGTCGGCCCCGGCGTCAAGACCGGGATCCCGATCCGCTACGACGACCCGCGCGAGGTCGGGCCCGACCGGATCGTCAACGCGGTCGCGGCGCTGCGAGCGCTACGGCGCGCCCTGCATCGTCGTCGACTTCGGCACCTCGACCAACTTCGACATCGTCTCGCCGGAGGGGGAGTACGTCGGCGGCGTGCTCGCGCCCGGGATCGAGGTCTCGATGGACGCTCTCTTCGCCCGGGCGGCGCGCCTCGTCAAGGTCGACTTCGCGGCGCCGCCGACGGTGATCGGCAAGACGACGGTCGGCGGCCTCCAGTCCGGCCTCGTCTACGGCTTCGCCGGCCAGGTCGACGGCATCGTCGACCGGATCCGGGAGGAGCTCGGCGTCGAGGCGCAGACGGTCGCGACGGGCGGTCTCGCCGACCTGATCGCGCCGCACGCCCGCACGCTCGACCGCGTCGACCCGCACCTGACACTCGAGGGCCTGCGGATCGTCTGGTCGCGGAACCCGTAGGCGCTAGCCGCCGCCGTAGATCGAGATCGGCAGGTCGAGCTGCACCTCGTCGCCGGACGGCAGCTCGGCCTCCAGCTCCTCGATCAGGCGCAGCGCGCCCGGCGCCGCGGCGATCAGCAACCGCTCGACCTCCTCGGTCGAGCCGAGCACGACGAGCTCCTGCTTGAACGGGCGCGGGAAGCGGCCGCGGCCGAGGTACCAGCCGTAGAACTTCTTCAGGAAGCCGGAGGCGCGGCGCTCGCCGAGCTCGCGGACGGTCTCGCGGATGAAGAGGACGAGCTCGGCGACGACCTCCTCGCGCGTCGGCTCGGCCGCCGTCGCCGTCGACGATCTCGCGGAGCGCCCACGGATTGCCCTGCGCGCCGCGGCCGACCATCACCGCGGCGGCGCCGGTGGTCGCGAGCACGGCCTGCGCCTTCGCGCGGGAGGTGATGTCGCCCGAGGCGATCACGGGCACGTCGACGAGCGAGACGAGCTCGGCGGTGAGCGAGTGGTCGGCGGTGCCGGTGTACATCTGCTGCGCCGAGCGCGGGTGCAGCGTCAGCGTCGCCGCGCCCGCGTCGACGAGCTGCGGGCCGACCTCGAGGCACGTGCGCGAGCCGTCGCGAAGCCCGCGGCGCATCTTCACGCTGACAGGGACGTCGACGGCGTTCGCAACCGCCTCGACGATTGCTGCCGCGCGTGCGGGCTCGTCGAGCAGGGTCGCACCGGCGCCGGTCTTCGTCACTTTGCGCACGGGGCAGCCGAAGTTGATGTCGACGAGGTCGGCGCCCGCCGCCTCGACCATCCGCGCCGCGTCGGCCATCGTGCGCGGCTCGGAGCCGAAGATCTGGATCGCCAGCGGATGCTCGTCGGAGGCGACGCGCAGGTAGCCGAGCGTCTTCTCGTTCCGGTGCTCGATCCCGGCGCAGCTGACCATCTCCGAGCAGACGAGACCGGCACCGAAACGGCGCCCCTGGCGGCGAAACGCCTGCACGCTGACCCCCGCCATCGGCGCCAGCACGAGGCGCGTCGGGATCTCGACGTCCCGAATGTGCCAGCTCTCACGAAGGTCGACGTTCATGGTTTGTCGATGGTACTGACAGGTATTGACCACATCCGGGCTGGCCGCTACCATTCCGGCCCGCGTCGGCGCGTTAACGCCGGCTTTTGTCTTAGGGAGGAGGCACGTTGAAGGAAGTCATTCTCACGCCCGAGGGCTATGAGAAGCTGAAGCAGGAGATCGAGGTGCTCTCGACCGACGAAGCGCCGTGAGGTGGCGGACCGGATCCGCATCGCCCGCGAGTTCGGCGACATCACCGAGAACGCCGAGTACGACGACGCCAAGAACGAGCAGGCGATGCTCGAGCACAAGATCGCGCAGCTCGAGGAGCGGCTCTGCTGAACGCGCGCGTGATCCAGAAGCGCGACGTCGACCTGAGCGTCGTCTCGATCGGCGCGAAGGTGAAGCTGCGCGACGTCGACGCGAAGCGCGACGGACGAGTACTTCATCGTCGGCTCGGCCGAGGCGAATCCCGCCGAGCTCGAAGCTCTCGAACGAGTCGCCGGTCGGCAAGGCGATCATCGGCAAGAAGAAGGGCGAGACCGTCGAGGTCGTCGACGCCCAGAGGATCGCTGAAGTACAAGATCCTCGACATCGCGGCAGCGTAGGCTTCCGGGCCATGTTGCCGAAGCGCTTTCCCGACCGGGATCAGATCGCTGCGGTCCGGGAGTTGCGGAAGGAGTCGAGCCCGGGGCGACCGACGAGTCGAAGACGTTCCGGCTCGCCGGCCGCGTGCTCGCACGGCGCGAGATGGGGAAGATCACCTTCCTCGACCTCGTCGACCGCAGCGGGCGGATCCAGCTGCTCGCCGGCAAGGTCGACGTCGACCTGGGCGACATCGTCGGCGTCTCCGGCAACCCCGCCAAGTCACGCCGCGGCGAGCCGTCGCTGCAGGTGGTCGAGTTCGAGCTGCTGGCGAAGAACCGAGCGCCGCTGCCGGACACCTTCCACGGGCTCACCGACGTCGAGCAGCGCTACCGCAAGCGCTACCTCGACCTGCTGATGAACGAGGAGACGCGCGCCGACTTCCTCACCCGCAGCCGCGTCGTCGCCGCGATCCGTCGCCACCTCGACGCGGACGGCTTCGTCGAGGTCGAGACGCCGGTGCTGCAGCCGCGCTACGGCGGCGCCTTCGCGGAGCCGTTCGTCACCCACTGGAACTACCTCGAGCAGGACTTCTATCTCCGGATCGCGACCGAGCTCTACCTCAAGCGCCTGATCGTCGGCGGGCTCGAGCGCGTCTACGAGATCGGCAAGGACTTCCGCAACGAGGGGATCTCGTACAAGCACTCGAACGAGTTCACGATGCTGGAGTGGTACGAGGCCTACGCCGACTACAACGACGCGATGGTGCGGATGGAGAGCCTCGTCGAGGCGGTCGCGCTCGAGGTGACGGGGACGACGGCCACGACGTTCCGCGGGCACGAGCTCGACCTGAAGGCGCCGTGGCGCCGGCTCCGGTTCACCGACTCGCTGGCCGAGCACGGTCTCTGGATCCGCGACGAGGCCGAACTGCGCGCCGCGCTGAACGAGCGAGGCGTCGACACGAACGCCGACAAGGACTGGGCGCAGCTCGTCGACCACGCCTTCAGCTTCTACGTCGAGCCGAACCTGATCGAGCCGACGATCGTCCACGACTATCCGATCGAGATCTCGCCGTTCGCCCGCACGACCGACGGCGACGAGACGCTGACCGAGCGCTTCGAGTACTTCGCCGGCGGGATGGAGCTCGGCAACGCCTTCTCGGAGATCAACGACTCGGAGGAGCAGCAGGAGCGTTTCCGCCGCCAGTCGGAGCTCGTCGGCGGCGAGCAGGAGGATCCGGACTACGTCGAGGCGCTGTCCTACGGGATGCCGCCGACCGGCGGGCTCGGCCTCGGAATCGACCGGCTCGCGATGCTGCTGACGGGGCGGGAGACGATCCGCGACGTGATCCTCTTCCCGGCTCTGAAGGAACGTTCGTAGGCGGATGCTCGGCCGCGCTCGGCTCTCCGGGCCCGCCGGACCTCTGATCGGCGCAGCGGCGGGCCTGCTCGTCGGGCTCGCGGTCACGCTCCTCGTCGACTCGACCTACCGCGCGGACGCCTCGATCGTGCTCGTGCGCCAGGGCCAGCCGCCCGGCAGCGACCCGCAGCTCGCGCAGGCGGCCGAAGCGGCCGCCGAGCTGTTCGACACCCGCGCGGTGGCCGAGTCGGCGATCCGGAACCTCGGCCTCGACGAGACGCCCGAAGAGCTGCTCGACCGCGTCGACGTCGAGACGTCAGAGGGCAGCTCGCTCGTGCGGATCGACGTCGAGGCGCCGAGCAGAGAGGAAGCGCGCCGTACCGCCCAAGAGGTGGCCGAGGTCGCGACGGTCCTCTTCAACGACCGCTTTGCGCCGCAGACGGCGGCGTCGGTGTGGGAGCCGGCCACCGCCGCCGAGGAGCGCGTCTCGCCGAAGCCCGCCCGGAACCTTGCGCTCGGCCTGCTGATCGGGGCACTGGTTGGGCTCGGCGTCGTCCTGGTCGGGATGGGCATCCCGAAGACGTCTCGACCCGCAAGAGAACCGCCGCCTGCCGCTCCGGCGCCTGTTGCACCGGTCGCCGATGTAGTGCCGGTCCCGCCTCCGGCTCCCGCGGACGGTCCGTTCACGAAGCCGCGTTTCGGCGAGTGGACGGTCGCCGATGTCGAGCGGCTGCTGGCCGAGCACGGCGACGCGTTCCCCGAGCAGCGCGAGGAGCTCGAGATCTACCTCGACTCGTTCCGCAGCGTCGCCGCTGCGGACGGTCGGCTGCCGGGCGACGTCGACCTCGTGATCGAGGACGTCTTCGCGCCGCTGATCGAGCGCGCCGGCGGGCGAGCATAGGTGCGGACGGCGCGCGACCTCGTCGCGCTCACGCTCCTCGGCGTACTCGTCCCCACGCTGCTTTCGCTCGCCGGAGCCCCGCTGCGGGTGCCGCGCAACGACGCGTGGTCGTACAGCCGGACCGCCGAGCTCCTGCACGACACCGGCACCTACGAGCTCCTCCGCTACGGCCGGATGACCCTGGTAGGCCACATCGGCTGGGCACAGCCGTTCTTGTCGGTCTTCGACAACCGAGAGGTGGCCGGAAACGTCGCGGGCATCGTCGCCTGCTCGATCGCGTTGACCTGCTTCTACCTGCTCGCGCGCGGGTACGTCGCGGAGCGGCCCGCTCTCGTGGCGACGGCGCTGCTCGCCGTCTTCCCGGGCCTCGCCGCGACCGTGCCGACGTACATGACCGAGCCGACCGCGCTGGCGCTTACCGGACTCTCGCTGCTGCTCGCGCTCACCGCGCTCCGGAGCGAGCGCACCCCGGCAGGTTGGCTCCTCGGCGGCGCGGTCGCTGCGGCGGTCGCCGGCTTCTCCGTGCGGGAGTTCGGCATCGCCGTACTGGTGGCCGTGGTCGGCGCGATCCTGTTCAGGCGCCGCGATCTGAGAGCGGTCGCGGCCGCGGCGGGGCTCTTCGGGCTGCTCGGCCTGCGGGGCGGTCTACCTCTGGCACTCGCGGCTCGACTTCCTCGAGCCGACCGAGCTCCGGTTCGATCCCGAGCACGAGCGTCCCTCAGCTGATCAGGGCGATCTGCACGCTCGGGCTCGGCCTGCTGCCGCTCACGCTCCTGCTCGCGCCGCCGCTGCTGAGGCGCGTGCGGCGGGAGCGGCACCTTGCGCTCGGGCTCGGAGCCGGAGTAGCGATTGCCCTGCTAGCCGTCGCGACGTCGCTGCAGGGTGTCGCCGGCAGCCGCTCGCTGCTCGCGAGCAACATGTTCACTCGCTTCGGCGTCAGCAGTCAGAGTCTGGCCGTCGGCGGCCGGCCGGTCGTGCTTCCCGACCTGCTCTGGGCGGCGATCAACCTCGCCGCGGCCGTCGCAGCCGTCCTGCTCGCTCTCGTCGTGGCTGACCTCGTCGTCCGGCGACTGCGCGGCGAGCTCGCAGGCGGCGACTGGATCCTGCTTGAGCTCTTCGTGGTCGGCCATCTCGTCGTCGTGCTCGGCTTCGGCCTGTTCGGGCCCCTGTTCGAGGAGCGCTACCTGTGGCCCGTGGTGGTGCCGATCGCTCTGTTGCTCGGACGCGTCCAACAGCCGGATGCTGCCGGCATGCGGGTCGGACGGGCCGCGGCGTGGGTCGCCGCCGGCGGGCTCGCATTCGTCGGCGCGGTGCTCGCCCACGACAGTGGCGAGTACGACGGCGCTCGCTGGCTCGCTGCGGAACAGCTCGTGGCCGCCGGCGCCGACCCGCAGGACATCGACGCCGGCCTCGAGTGGGTGGGGGCCCACGCGACCGGGCCGCGGAGCCTGGCCGAGGGGCGGGTCGATCTCCTGCACCCCTACTACGAGCTCTTCTTCCCCCGCCGCCGCTGCTGGGTCATCAGCAACGAGCCGCTTGACCCGGACGCCTACGAGCTGACCGGAACCGCCAACTACCGTTCCCGCCTCTGGCTCGTCCGCCGGACCCTGTTCGTGCAGCGCGAGCGCGCGTGCGTTATGGGTTGACCGGCGTCTGCATGTCGGCGCGCGATCTCCTCCGCGCCGAGCGCGCGGTCGTAGATCCGCACTTCGTCGATCCGGCCCCGGAACCAGTCGCGAGCCTGCGAGCCGCCGAGCCGGAGCGCGCCCGTCGACGCGAGGATGCTGCCCGTCACGGACCGCGATCCCACAGGGCTGCCGTTGACCCAGAGCGTGAGCGTCCCGCCGTCGTAGGTCGCGGCGAGATGCGTCCAGGTGTTGAGGGGAATCGCGCCGGTTCCGGCGGCCTCCTCCCGAGCGCCGACGAGCACGCGTGCCGACGGGCGTCCGCCGAGCCCCGCATGGAGGTCGTACACCGGATCGCCGGGAGCCTTGAACACGACCGGGCGCGCACGTAGCCCGAGC
Organism: uncultured Gaiellaceae bacterium; assembly: GCA_963738795.1. Classification (GTDB taxonomy): domain Bacteria; phylum Actinomycetota; class Thermoleophilia; order Gaiellales; family Gaiellaceae; genus Gaiellasilicea. Next base: position 66,173 of record CAVTXQ010000007.1, read on the forward strand.
GCTGTCGGGTATACCCAGGCCTCGAGCGTCATCCCGGTGGTGAGGTCGAGCGAGTCGGAGTCGGCGATCACGACGTAGTCGTTCGTGCCGTCGAACGAGAGCGCGCGGCCGAACCTGCCTGCGCTCGTCCGGGTCGGGCCCGACAGCGTGCCGGCGTTGCCATGAGTGCCGGAGTCCGTCGCCGCCGTTCCGCTCGCCTCCTCGAAGCCGTAGGCAGCCACAAGCGACGACGGCGCCGCGACCGCGCCGAAGAGAGCGTGGTAGGTCGCGCCCGCCGCCGGCGCGATCACGTTGTGGCTCGCGGCGCCGCTGTCCGACCAGGAGACGAAGCCGAACGTCTGGGCGCCGAGCGTCTGCGGGGACGGCGCCGCGATCGACGTGTTCGACCCGACGATCGCCGTCCGGGTGAAGGGTGTCGCCTGGCTCTGCGAGCCGACGACGAGCTGCAGCCCCGAGGGAGCGGACGTAAACGTCAACGCACTCGTCCGCGGCTGCAGTTCGACCGTCTCGACGTCGGTGAGGCCGCCGGAGTCGGTCACCGTCAGCTGCAGCTCGAGATGGGACGGATAGTCGTGGTCGGGCGCCGAGAACGACCCGCTCCGGACGCCGGCGAACGTCTGCGCCACGTGCGAGTGGCATGTCGACGGGCAATGGCGGACGAGCAGCGAGAAGGAGAACGCCGACGCCGGCAGCGTCCCGTCCTCCTGGTCGGTCGCCGCCGCCGAGAAGCCGATCGTGTCGCCGACCGCCCACGTCAGCGTCGACGGCGGCGACTGCAGCGTCGCCACCGGCGGCGTGTTCGCCGGCGGCGCAGTGTCGGTGGGGCCGTGGACGTTGGCGTCCCAGAAGCTGCAGCCGTAGTTGGTGGCGCGGGTGTTGCAGTGGATGCGGAGGTAGCGGGCGTTGCGGGTGGGGAAGCTGGTGGTTTGGGGCCGGGGGCTGCGAGCGTTTGTTCGGCGGCGAGTGTGAAGCTGGTGCCGTTTTGGCTGGTGAGGATCTGGTAGCGGGAGGCGTGGGCGATTTCCCAGTTGATGCTGACGCGGTCGATGTTGCGGGGGCTGCCGAGGTCGACTTGCCACCATTGGTCGTCGGCGAAGATCGAGCTCCAGCGGGTGGTGGCGTTGCCGTCGTTGCCGAACTGCGGCTCGAGGCCTGCTTTCTCGACGCTGGAGGCGGTCGCCGGCCGCCCCAACGCCTTGTCCTCGGCGCCGGAGTTGGCGACGGTGACGCCGACCGGGGCGGACGTGGCCGTGTTGCCGCTCGTGTCGCGCGCCGTTGCGGTGAGGGTGTGGGCGCCGTTCGGTGTCGTGGTCGTGTTCCAGGCGGCCGCGTAGGGCGGGGTCGTGTCCTCGGGGCCGAGGTTCGCGCCGTCGAGCTTGAACTGGACGCCCGCGACGGCGGTGTCGTCGGTTGCCGTCGCGGTCGCGGTGACCGTGCCGCTTACCGTCGCACCGCTCGCGGGTGCCGTGATCGCCGCGGTCGGAGGAGTGGTGTCGGCGGGCGCGCCGTCGGTGGGGCCGTGGACGTTGGCGTCCCAGAAGCTGCAGCCGTAGTTGGTGGCGCGGGTGTTGCAGTGGATGCGGAGGTAGCGGGCGTTGCGGGTGGGGAAGCTGGTCGTTTGGAGGCCGGCCGCTGCGAGCGTTTGTTCGGCGGCGAGTGTGAAGCTGGTGCCGTTTTGGCTGGTGAGGATCTGGTAGCGGGAGGCGTGGGCGATTTCCCAGTTGATGCTGACGCGGTCGATGTTGCGGGGGCTGCCGAGGTCGACTTGCCACCATTGGTCGTCGGCGAAGATCGAGCTCCAGCGGGTGGTGGCGTTGCCGTCGTTGCCGAACTGCGGCTCGAGGCCTGCTTTCTCGACGCTGGAGGCGGTCGCCGGCCGCCCCAACGCCTTGTCCTCGGCGCCGGGCGCGCCGTAGGTGATGCGGCGGATCGTGCCGCCGTCGAAGTCCGCGTAGAAGAGATCGCCGCCCGGCCCGGCCTGCAGGTCGACCGGCCCCGCTGCGCCGGCGACGAACGTAACCCGAGCAGCCGGATCGGGGAGCCCGTCCGCTCCGCGCGGCAGCGCCCAGATGCACCTGCGCGTGTAGTCGGCGAGGAAGAGCGCGCCGTCGTAAGCGGCCGGATACGCGCCGGCGCCGCGGAACGCGACACCCGACACCGACGAGCCGCCGGTCGGGCACGATTCGCCCGCGACGACCTTCTCGTCGTGGCGGTAGCCGAAGTACGGGCTCCGGACGGCGCCCGGCCCGGCGGCGTAGAGGCTCTCGCAGATGTCGAGGTCGGCGGCGTCGTAACCGGGCTGGCGGCCGGTGCCCTCGTAGCAGGGCCAGCCGAAGTTGAGGACGGCGCCGGCGGACGCCGGGATTCGGTTCAGCTCCTCGACGGTGTCCCAGCCGACGTCGCCGAGCCATGCCTCGCTCGTCCCGGGCCTGAAGGCGAACCGGAACGGGTTGCGGAAGCCGTGCGCGATCAGCCGGCGCTCGTTCGGGTCGGCCGAGAACGCGAGCGGGTTGTCCGGCATGCCCGCGCCGGTCTCGGGATCGAGCCGCAGCAGTGTCCCGTCCAGCCCGAGCGGGTCGCCGCCCGTCCGCAGATCCTGGGCGCGGAGCGAGCCGCCTTCCCTCGCCGGATCGCCGCACATGTTCGGCGGACTGCCCGCCTGGCCGTAGTCGGCGAAGGTGAAGCTCGCGGCGTCGCCGCCGCTGACGTAGAGGGCGCCGTCCGCACCGAAGGCCACCGTGCCGACGGTGTGGCTCGGGTACTGCTGGCACCAGTCCTCGATCAGCACGCGCTCGGCCCCGGTCATGACGTTGCCCGCCGCCTCGAGCCGCGAGAGCCTCGCGCTCGCGATGCAGCCGCCCGTCGTCGGGCCCGGCGGCGACGGGCACGGGTCGGAGAGCACGCCCGGCGTTCCCCAGCGCGGCGCCGCGCCGCCGATCGCCGCGTCGTGCGTGTAGAGCACGTAGACGTACGGCGTCGCCGGGAAGCCGGGGTGGAGCGCCAGGCCGACGAGGCCACGGTCCCAGTAGTTGTAGACGTTGGTGCTCAGGTCGGCGAAGAGCGTCGGCGTCGTGTCGGTGAGGCCGTCGAAGACGTTGATCCGGCCGCTCTTCTCGGCGACGAAGACGCGGCCGTCGGGGGCGAAGCGGACAGCCGTCGGGTTCGTCAGCCCGCTCCAGACCGTCGTCTCGGCGAACCCGGCCGGCAGCGTCGCGGCCCGGCCGCCGCCCACGACTACGAGCCCGACCGCCAGCATGGCGAGCAGGACCGTCGTCCGCCGCAGACTCACTTCACCCAAAGTTCCCCCACTTGTCCGCCCGCTCGCCCTCCCGCCGAGTCTCGCTGCCGGGCGGACCGGCTGTCAACGAGAAATCGTCCGCTCCGTGCGAGAATCCGGGCGGATGAAGACGGTGATCCTTGCTGGAGGACGCGGAAGACGGCTCGCCGAGGAGACCGCCGTCGTCCCGAAGCCGATGGTCGAGGTCGGCGGCCGGCCGATCCTCTGGCACATCATGAAGCACTACTCCACGTTCGGTTTCACGGACTTCGGGATCGCGCTCGGCTACCGCGGCGAGGTCGTCAAGCGCTACATGATCGAGTACAGCGCGCTGCACAGTGACCTCAGCGTGGAGACGCGCAGCGGGCGCGTCGAGACGAAGGCGAACGGGCGCGCGGACGACTGGACCGTCGCGCTCGTCGACACCGGTCTCGACACGGCCACCGGCGGCCGGATCAAGCGGATGGCGCCCTACGTCGGCGACGCGACGTTCATGCTCACGTGGGGCGACGGGCTCTCGACCGTCGCACTCGACCGCCTGCTCGAGTTCCACCAGGCGCACGGCAAGCTCGCGACCGTCACCGTCGTCCGGCCGCCCGCGCGCTTCGGCCATCTCCATCTCGAGGGCGACACCGTCTTCCAGTTCTCCGAGAAGCCGCAGGTCGAGGAGGTCTGGATCAACGGCGCCTTCTTCGTGCTCGAACCGGGCGTCTTCGACTACGTGGCGGGCGACGAGACCGAGTGGGAGCGCGAGCCGCTCGAGCAGCTCGCACGCGACGGCCAACTGATGGCGTACCGGCACGACGGCTTCTGGCAGTGCATGGACACCGTGCGCGACAAGCAGCTGCTCGAGGAGCTCTGGGCGAGCGGAACGCCGCCCTGGAAGCTCTGGCCCTAGGTGAAAGTCCTCGTCACCGGCCACGACGGCTACATCGGCCGGATCCTGACGCGCGTCTTCGTCGAGGCCGGTCACGAGCCGACGGGCCTCGACAGCGGCCTCTACGACGGCTGCGACTTCGGGCCGTCCGTCGAAGCAGGCGTCCCCGAGCTTCGGCTCGACGTCCGCGACGTCCGGCCGGAGCACCTCGACGGCTACGACGCCGTCGTCCACCTCGCCGCGATCTCGAACGATCCGCTCGGCAGCCTTGCGCCGGAGGTCACCTACGAGATCAACCGCGACGCGGCCGTCGCCATCGCGCGCGCGGCCAGGGCAGCCGGCGTCGGGCGCTTCCTCTTCTCGTCGTCGTGCAGCCTCTACGGCTCGGCCGGCGACGAGGTCGTCGACGAGGCCGCGGAGTGGAAGCCGGTGACGCCCTACGGCTGGTCGAAGGTGCTGGCGGAGCAGGAGCTCACCGCCCTCGCCGACGACGGCTTCTCGCCGGTCTTCCTGCGCAGCGGCACCGCCTACGGCGTCTCGCCGCGGCTGCGCGGCGACCTCGTCGTCAACAACCTCGTCGGCTACGCGGTCGCGACCGGGGAGGTGCTGCTGAAGAGCGACGGCAGCCCCTGGCGCCCGCTCGTCCACGTCGAGGACATCTCGCTCGCGTTCCTCGCGGCGCTCGAAGCGCCGCGCGACGCAATCCACGCCCAGGCGTTCAACGTCGGCGCCACGGCCGAGAACTACCGCATCCGCGACGTCGCCGAGATCGTCGAGGAGGTCGTCGAGGGAAGCCGCGTCGCCTTCGCGCCGGGGGCCGGCGCGGATCAGCGCGACTACCGGGTCAGCTGCGAGAAGATCCGGGCGGCGCTGCCGTCGTTTCAGCCGCGCTGGACCGTCCGCGACGGCGTTCGCGAGCTCTACGAGGCCTTCACGCGCGAGTCGATGACGGTCGCCGAGCTCGAGGGCGACAGGCTGCAGCGGCTGGGGCGCGTGCTCGCCCTGCAGCAGGCCGGCGTGCTCGACGAGCGGCTTCGCAGGCGACGGTCCGCTGCAGTCAGTGGCTGAGCCGGCACACGGCTGTCGCTCGTGCGGCGACGGCGGCCTCCGCGTCTTCCTCTCGCTCGGCGAGACGCCCCTCGCCGACGCGCTGCTCGCGCCCGAGGACGTCGCGCGGCCCGAGCCCCGCTACCCGCTCGACGTCGCGTTCTGCTCCACGTGCTCGCTCGTGCAGATCCTGGAGGAGGTGCCGCCGCACACGCTCTTCGTCGACAACTACCTCTACTTCTCCTCGTTCTCGGACGAGTTCCTCGCCCACGCCCGGACGCACGCGGAGAACCTGATCCGGGAGCGCGGCCTGGACGAGTCGACGCTCGTCGCTGAGGTGGGGTCGAACGACGGCTACCTGCTCCGGAACTTCGTCGAACGGGGCGTCCCCGTCCTCGGCATCGACCCGGCGCCGGGTCAGGTCGCCGCGGCGGCAACGCTCGGCATCGCGACCGTGCCGGAGTTCTTCGACGCCCGGGTCGCCCGTCGGCTCCGCGCCGAGTACGGCCCCGCGGCGGTACTGATCGCGAACAACGTGATGGCGCACACGCCCGACCTGAACGGGTTCGTCGAGGGGATCTCGATCCTGCTCGCCGACGACGGTGTCGCCACGATCGAGAACCCCTACGTGCGCGAGCTGATCGACCACTGCGAGTTCGACACGATCTACCACGAGCACTTCTCCTACTTCTCCTGCACGTCGGTCGACCGGCTGCTGCGGCGTCACGGGCTCACGCTCGTGCGCGTCGAGCCGTTCCCCGTCCACGGCGGCACGCTGCGCTGGTGGGTCGCGAAGGAGGGCGCACCCGAGGAGAGCGTGCAGCGCTACCTCGGCGAGGAGGTCGACAGCGGCCTCGGCGAGTTCGGCTACTACCGGCGGTTCGCGGAGCGCGTCGAGTCGGTCCGCGACGAGCTGGTCGCGCTGATCCGGCGGCTCCGCAGCGAGGGGAGCCGGATCGCCGCGTACGGCGCCGCCGCGAAGGGGAGCACGCTGCTGAACTACGCCGGCCTCGGCACCGACCTGATCGACTTCGTCGTCGACCGGAACGTCCACAAGCACGGTCGCCTGATGCCCGGCGTCCACATCCCGATCCGGCCGCCCGAGGCGCTGCTCGACGAGCGGCCCGACTACGTGCTGCTGCTCGCGTGGAACTTCGCCGACGAGATCCTCGCCCAGCAGGCCGAGTACCGCGCCGCCGGCGGCCGCTTCATCCTGCCGGTGCCGGAGCCGCGGATCGTCGGCTCTTAGGCCGAAACCAGTCGTCTTCGGGATTCCGGCGAGTCCCCGGTGTTCTACGGTCTCGTCGCGGGCGATTGGTCACTCGGGTTTATCGAGCAGGCACTCCGCGCGCGCGCGTTCGTGCGCGGGCTTCGCGCCACCAGATGATCTCGTACGCGTGAAGTCCGACCCAGACGATCGCCACCAGCGTGAGCGCGACGAGCGCCGGTACCACGACGGCGACCGGCCACAGCAACGCGAGAGCAATCGCTGCGATCAGGCGTCCGCCACGGAGCGTGCCTGACACGCGCACGCGGAGCGCCACGAAGGCGAACAGGTACAGGGCAGGACCGCCGCAGAGTCCGAGCGCTGGGATGGTGGCGAGCTCGCCGTCGACGTCCGCGAGCGTCGTCTTCATCGCGAATGCAAACAGGACGATTCCCGCCACCATCGGAAAGTGCAGGAGGGTGTAGACATCGCGAGCGAGCGTGGCGCGCTCGGCGCCGCGTCGGTCGCTCAGCATCTCGTGGGCGCGGATTGTGAAGAAGTCGAAGTAGGCCAGCCAGAACGCGGTCGCAACCGCAAATCCGAGCACGGCGGCGACGATCACCTCGGTCGTGAGTCCGCTGGCGTCCTCACCCAGGCCGATGGCGATCAAGGACTCGCCGATCGCGATGATCACGATCAGCCCGTGACGCTCGGCGAAGTGCGCCGGTTGCACGTGCCAGCCACCCATCCCACCGAGCAGCGGCCCCAAGTAGGCGACGGCCAGTGCGGCCAGCCACAGCATCGGCTTGAGCCCGCCGTCGACGAACCCCGCGACGATGATCAGAGCAGCGCCGAGGAGGGCCCAGGGAGCAACCCGGAGAATCGCCGCCAACAGTTCGGGGTCACCCCGCGCTGAGAGTGCGTACAGCGTGAGATGCATGACGTTCACGATCAGGAACGCCACCCCGAACAGGACGCCGTGACTGCCGAACGCGTCCGGGACGGTGAGCGCGGCGACGAACATCGCCGCCATCGCAACCAACATCGCCGCCGATACCGCCCCCACGCCCGGATCGACAGTGTTCGTCAGCCAGGCGTAGGACGCCCACGCCCACCAAAGCACGACGAGAATCAGCAGGCCATGCTCAAGCCCACTCCACGTCGGATTGTCCGACAGCACCGTGGTCACCTGGGTGAACGCGAACACGAACACGAGATCGAAGAAGAGCTCGAGCGGCGTGACGCGCTGCTCACGCTCAGCGTGCAGTTCACCCACGGACAGACGCTAACGCGAACCGATCGCGACCGTACGCAGACCACGCCTGGGAGGGGTCATCTGGATTGGGCCAGCGTTCGGGAATGTCCCGTGAAGAGCGGCGGTATCCTTTCCTCTTACCGTGGACGAGCTTTCTGAGCGCTCGCGACGTAAGTCGAGCCCGATGAGCTCGCGTCTCGTGTTCACGCTAGTCGCGCTTTCGATCCTGGCGGGCGCGGCATCTGTGCGTGCGGTCGTCGAGGACGCAGAGGCAGGCCGAACGCACGTTGCTGATTCGGAGCAGGCTGAGTGTGTGCCAACAAGAGCGAACGGTCGGCACCCGGCCGTCGACCCCGGCGTGGGCACGAACCACGGGAACCGCTGGCTCTGGGTCGGGATCCCACGCGACGGTCGCGTGGTCATATCGAGAGGGTTCGCGAGTGTCCGGGGGGACGGCACAATCGGAATGAAGTTGCCCTGGTGGCGCGGGCGGTCGGGACGCCTGACGATCAGCGGTCGTCAGCTGGATGCCTCCGACGCGCATTTAGCGGCGGTTGTTCCGTCCGGTTATGGCACGCGCGGGTTCCAGTCCTCTGGCGTGATCTTCGCGACCGAGGGATGCTGGAGCATTACCGGGACGGTGCGACACCGTGGACAGGCAGTCGCCTCTCTCTCGTTCGTACTCCTCGTCGTTCGATGAGCTAACCGTCGAAGCACGGCGATTCCAGCTGTGAGAGGGGCGCTGGTGTGGGCAAGTGTTCGGGAATGACGCCTGAGCCCCGTCGAGCTGAACGGCTACTTGGGGACGCCTAAGCTCGCCGCGCGTACTCGACGGTGGCGAATGGCCAGTCTGATTCGAGCCACTCAGTCACGGCGCGCCAAAGCGGGGTGTCCAGGTGCGCGTGGCTCTTCCGCACCCAGGAGAGCGCGCAGGCGTCGTAGTCGCTGTCGGCCAGCGGGTAGATGTAGACGCACCCGATCACGTCGCGGCTTCCCGGATCGAGCACCGTGTACGTGAACCCCTTCCTGGTCCGGAAGTCGTCGGCGTGGCGCTGCAGGTCCGCGCGGTTCTCGTCCCGCGTCATCTCTCGGGGCCAAGAGCCGTCGGGATACCCGGGCGTCGCCGCGATGTGCTCGATCGACGACGTCCAGGCGTCATAGTCCAGCTCGTTGTGCTCTGGTTCGAGCGGCTCGAGGACGAACTCGGAAGTCTCGAAACCGAGGGGAACGTCGAAGTCAGGCGGGACGAACTCGGCCACTCGACCGATCCTAGAACGTCGGCTCAGGGGGAACTGGGGAAGCGAATCATCACCTGGGCCAGCGTTCAGGAATGTCCCCTGACGGCCGCCTCCAACGTGCGAAGACCCATCAGCCGACTGCCCAGATGGCGACCTCGTACTCGTCGACCGACTCGCCGGGTGATTCCTGAGCCTCTTGCCGGAGGTCGTCCGCGCGCTTGCGGCTTGCCCGCATCGCTTCCTCGCTTTCCCAGAGCGTAACCCCGATTCCTCTTCCTGCCGACCGGTCGACAAGCAGAAACGCGCCCCGGTTGCCGGAGATCTCGAGAATAGACGGGATGCCCTCCTGGTAATGGACGATTGCTTCTTGGACATCCTCGGGTGAGCCTCGATACGTGGTTGCGCGTGCGTGCACGCAATCCCTCCCTCGTGGTAGTCGTGCGCCGACGTCAAGACCCTAGGGGTGCGGCGGAGACACACACCAGACACATTCCCGGCGAGACGTCGCCTGGGCCAGTGTTCTGGAATGACCCCTGAGCGGCCCGCCATACTGGCGAGCGTGCAGGGAGACTACGGGGGTGGCCGGGTGGAGTCGGAGCAGGGCGGAGTCGTTCTCCGGACAGGGCGACTGAGCCTCCTCCCCCTGACGGGGCTCGATGAAGCCGAGCATGCCCGTGCATCGAGGAATGCCGAGGACGCTTTGCGTGACACTCGCGCCGCCGAGCCGCAGTGGCAGGAGCACGGCTTCGGGCCGTGGGCAATCCGGGACAAGCGTGACGACAGCTTTCTCGGCTGCGCCGAGCTGCGGTTTGCCGGTGAGGGGATCGAGGGCATCGCGGCGGATGAAGTCGAGGCGGGCTGGTGGGTGACCGAGGAGCGGCGGAACGAAGGGATAGCGACTGAGGCGATGGAAACGGCGATCGATGATCTCTGGAGCCGCACCGACGTTCAGACGATTACGGCCTATATCGAGGACGGGCAGAACGAACCATCTCGCCGCGTGGCGGCCAAGCTCGGATTCGCCGTCCGCAGTACGGGACGGGGGCGGTCAGGCGAGCCGATGACGGTGTACACCCTTTGCAGAGACGACTGGCTTCGACGACTCTGAAGCGTGCGTTGGAGACTGGCCTGGGCCAGCGTGCTCTCGCCCGAGCACCCGACTCGCCGCCTAAGGGGCCTCAGTCGAGGGGCGACGGAGCCCGCTAGACGAAGAAGCTGCGGACGCCGTCGACGACCTGCTCGACCGTCTCGTCGGTCATGAACGAGTGCAGCGGCAGCGTCACGATCTGGCTGGCGACCGCCTCCGTCACCGGCAGCTCGTCGCGGCGGCAGTCCCGGTAGAACGAGAACTCGTGCGCGCCGAGGAAGTGGATCCCGCTCGCGATCCCGCGGTCGGCGAGGTGTCGGATCAGCTCGGCGCGCGTCGCCTCGTCGGGCGCGCGGACGAAGTAGATGAAGGGGCTGACGCCCTCGAAGTCGGTGCGCGGGGTGATCAGGCCGTCGATCCCCGCCAGCCCCTCGTTGAACGCGCGGCAGTACGCCTGCCGGTTGCGGATGAAGACGTCCGCGAGCGCGAGCTGCGAGCGGCCGATCGCAGCCGGGATCGAGCCAAGGTGGTAGCGGTAGCCCTGGCGGACGACGTCGTAGTCCCAGGTGCGCCGGTCCTCGTAGCGCGTCGCGGTGTCCTTCGTCACCCCGACGAGCCGGAGCTCGTGCAGCGTGTTGACGTCGTCCGGGTTCCCAGTCACGATCGCGCCGCCCTCGAGCGAGGTGATGATCTTGACCGGCCCGAAGCTGAAGCAGGTGATGTCGCCGAAGGTGCCGATCGGCCGGCCGCCGTGCGTCGAGCCGAAGGCGTGCGCCGCGTCCTCGACCACGCGCAGCCCGTGCTCGCCGGCGAGCTCGTAGACCGCGTCCAGGCCGGCCGCCGGGATGCCCGCGTAGTGGAGGACGAGGATCGCCCGCGTGCGCTCGCCGACCACGCGGCGCAGCGAGTCCGGCGAGACGCCGAGCGTCTCCTCCTCGATGTCGCAGAAGACGACGTCGGCGCCGGTCGCCGAGACGGCCTGGTGGCCCGCCACGTACGTCAGCGACGGGCAGACGACTTCGTCTCCGGGCCCGATGCCGGCGAGGACGAAGGCGGCGTGGAGCGCGGCCGTGCAGCTGCTCATCGCCACGAGCGACCGCGACTCGAGGCCGAGGTAGGCCGAGAGCTCGTCCTCGAAGCGCGCAGTCTGCCCGCCCATCCCGAGCCAGCCCGCCTCGAGTGCGTCGGCGGCGGCCTGCTGCACCTCGGGCCCGAGATAGGGCCGAAAAACGGGGAGGACGCCCTCGTGCTCGGCCGCCGTCGGCCGAATGCCGTGCCGAAGCAGCTCGTCATGCATCCGGGCAGTCTCTATCAGAACTGCAGGTAGCGTCTCCGCGTGTCCGAGGCGTCCACCAGCGACGGCCGCGTCCTCGTCGACGTCGGCATCCCGACCCGGGAGCGGCCCGACTTCGTCCGCCTCGCGATCGACTCGGTGCTCGCACAGGAACTGACCTCGTGGCGGCTGGTCGTCTCCGAGAACGGCGTCGGCGGCGGCGCCACCGAGGCCGCGGTCGCCCCGTACCTGGAGGATCCGCGGATCCGCTACGTCGCCACGGGTGGCGAGCTGGGCGGCGCCGAGAACTGGACGCGGCTGATCCAGACGGGCGACGCGCCGTACGTCGCGCTCCTGCACGACGACGACCTCTGGGATCCGACGTTCCTCGGCCGACGGGTCGCGTTCATGGAGCAGAACCTCTCCTGCGCGTTTGTCTTCTCCGGGAACAAGGAGATCGACGGGGCGGGCGCGGTCGTGCGTGAGACCGAGTTCGTCCTGCCCGAGGGGACATATCAGCCCGAGGCGCTGTTCCCGATCCTCTACGAGCACAACGTGATCGGCCCGCCGAGCATCCTCGTCCGCCGCGACGCGTACGAGGCGGTCGGCGCCTACTTCGACTCCGAGTTCTTCCCCTACTGGGACTACGAGATGTGGCTGCGGCTCGCGGCCCGCTTCCCCGCCGGCTACCTGACCGTCCGCGACTGCTCCTACCGGATGCACGACGTCCGGATGACGTTCACGGTGCGCCGCTTCGGCGACGCCTATCTGCAGGCCATCGACCGCGCCGACGCGCTGCTCGAGGAGTCACCTCAGCTCGTCGTCCCCTCGAGCACGCGCCGCCGCCGTCGTGCGCGCGCGCTCCTGACGACGGCGCTCGACTGCTTCGAGGCGGGCGAGCGTCACAGCGGCGCCAGGCGGCTGCGGCAGGCGGTGCGCCTGTATCCCCGGATCGTGCTCGACGTCCGCTTCCCCACCGGTCTCGCCGCGCTCGTCGGGGGCAGGCGCGTGTCGGGTGCGTTGCGGCGGGCGCGCTATCACGTCCACCACCGCGGGATCCGGCTCCACCGCCGCTAGGAGCTAGAACAAACGCCGCCGTCTAGGCAGGCGACGAGCCGCCGGCGCCACCGCCTCCGAGCCGAAGAGACCCCGCAGCAGCGAGAGCGTGAGGCGCTGCACGTCGTTCGCGACCTCGCGCGCCAGCCTCGACGAGCCGCCGAGCGGGTCGGGGATTTCCTCGTACCACTCGGCGGGGCTCTCCCGGCGCAGGGCGTCGGCGTTCGCGACCGCGTCCCGTGCGCGGTTCAGCGGTTCGGCGTCGAACACCGGCGGCAGCTCTTCGAGCAGCTCGACGAGCTCGGTGAGCAGGAACGACCGCTCCCGCGGCGCCTGCGCCTCGAGCACGGCCGCGCCGATGTGCGCCCGCTCGAAACCGACGATCAGGTCGGCGGCGCGCAGGTCGGCGCCGACGAGTGTCCGGGCGCGGTGAGCGGACAGGTCGAGCCCCATCCTCCCGGCCTGCTTGACCGCTGCGCGCAGCGGCGGCGCGCCGTGGAGGTCGAGCGTGCCGAGCGAGCTCACGTGCACCGGCAGCTCGGCGACGAGCTGCTCCACCACCGCGGCCGCAAGCGGGCTGCGAAAGCGGTTGCCGGTGCAGACGACGACGAGCTGGAACAGAGCCGACTCGTCCTCGGCCGTTGCCGCCGTCGCGTGGATCCGCGCCTGCAGCTCGTCGAGCTGATCGGTGATGCCGAGCAGCGTCTGCTCGAACTGCCGCGAGGGCGCGCGCCGGCGCATCGCCTGACGATAACGCCCGCGACGGGCGATGCGTACTGTAGGCCGGTGCCGACGCTGAGCCCCGACGCCGTCGCGCTGCTCCGCTGCCCCGGCTGCGGCTCGTCGCTCGAGACGGCCGCCGACACGTACGCGTGCACGGGCTGCGAGCGCACCTTCCCGGTCGTGCACGGCATTCCGGTGCTGATCGACGAATCCCGGAGCCTCTTCTCGCACGCCGACTTCGTCGCCGAGCGGCCGACGACATGGCAGCCCACGTCGCAGCTCCGCCAGCGCGTCTCGCGCTTCCTGCCGAGCCTGAGCCAGAACATGAAGGCGGAGGAGAACTACGCGGCGCTGAAGGAGCTCCTGCTCGAGGAAGGCGAGAGCCGGCCACGCGTGCTCGTGATCGGCGGCAGCCGCGTCGGCCAGGGGATGCAGGAGTTCGTCGACGACCCGCGGCTCGAGCTGGTCGAGTCGGACGTCTCCTTCGGCCCTCGGACGTCCCTGATCTGCGACGCGCACCAGCTGCCGCTCGCGGACGGCTCGGTCGACGCGGTCGTGATCCAGGGCGTGCTGCAGGCGCTGCTCGACCCGCAGGCGTGCGTGGCCGAGATCCACCGCGTGCTCAGGCCGGGCGGCTACGTCTACGCCGAGACACCGTTCATGCAGCAGGTCTGCGTCGCCCGCTTCGACTTCACCCGCTTCACGCACCTCGGCCACCGCCGTCTCTTCCGCTGGTTCGAGGAGGTGCGGAGCGGGCCGGTCTGCGGGCCCGGGATGGCGCTCGCCTGGTCGTACCAGTACTTCCTGCTCAGCTTCTTCGAGCGGCCCCGTGCCCGCACGGCCGTCAAAGGCTTCACGCGCGTGACCGCGTTCTGGCTCAAGTACTTCGACCGGCACCTGATCGACCGGCCCGGTGGGATCGACGCCGCCTCCGGTGTCTACTTCCTCGGCCGCCGGAGTGAGAGCCCACTTCCCGATGACGAGCTGATCGCCCAGTACCGCGGCGCCGTCTCGCTGTGACGCCGGGCCGGCGGATTCGCGTCGTCACGATGATCGACCGGCTCGCGCCCTCCGGCGCCGAGATCTTCGCGTCGCGCGTCGCCGAGGAGCTCGACCCGTCCCGCTTCGAGCGGATCCTCTGCATCACGCGTCCGTCCCCGGTGGCGCTCGTCGAGCCGCTCGAGCGCGCCGGCGTCCGCGTCCTCCAACTCGGCCGCCGCTCCAAGCTCGACGTCTGGCGCTGGTGGCCGCTCATCCGTCTGCTCCGGAGCGACCGCGTCGATGTGCTCCACTCGCACAAGTTCGGCTCGAACGTGTGGGGGGCGGCGATCGCGCGCCTCGTCCGCGTGCCGGTCTTCGTCGCGCACGAGCACACGTGGTCGTACGAGGGGCAGCGGCTCCGCCGCTTCCTCGACCGCCGGCTGGTCTCGCGTTCGGCGGCGGTCGTGCTGACGGTCTCGGAGGCCGACCGGCGCCGGATGATCGAGATCGAGGGGGTCGACTGGGCCAAGGTCGAGTATCTGCCGAGCGGCGTCCGTCCGCACGCGCCGGCCGGGCGACGGCGACGTCCGCGAGGAGCTCGGCCTCGCCGACGGTACCCCGCTCGTCGGGACCGTCTGCGGCCTGCGCCCGCAGAAGGCGCTCGACGTGCTCGTGCGCGCGGCGGCGCGTCTCGTCGCCGAGGTGCCTGACGTGCGCGTGCTGATCCTCGGCGAGGGGCCGGAACGCGGGCGGCTCGAAGGGCTGATCGGCAAGCTCGGCCTCGGCTCGACCGTGACGCTGCTCGGCGCGTGGCCGTCCGAAGAGGTCGCCGACTTCGTCGAGGCGCTCGACGTCGGCGTTCTCTCCTCGCACTTCGAGGGGATGCCGCTCGCCGTGATGGAGCTGATGGCTGCCGGCAAGCCGGTCGTCGCCACGGCGGTCGGCGGCGTCCCCGATCTCGTCGGCGACGGCGTGCATGGCCTCCTCGTCCCGCCGGGCGACCCGGACGCGCTCGCGGGCGCACTCGGCGCGCTGCTGCGCGATCCGCCGCGGCGCACCGCGCTGGGCGAGGCCGGCCGCGAGCGCCAGCGCCGCGAGTTCGACTTCTCGGCGATGGTGCGCCGGCTCGAGCAGCGCTACGAGGAACTGCTCGCCGGCAGGACCTCGTCATAGAGGTCGAGCAGGCGCGCCGACCAGGGCACGAGGTCGTACTCCGTCCGGACGCGCTCGGCCGCCGACGCTGCGTCGCTCGCGGCCGCGTCAGGATCGCGGTCGAGGAGCGATGCGATCGCACCGGCGAGCGCCTGTGCGTCGAGCGGCGTCACCCGGCAGGCGCCGAGCCCGCGCGCGATCGCCGCCTGGCCCGGGAAGTCCGACGCAGCAACCGGCACGGAGCTCGCGAGCGCTTCCAGGATGGAGAAGGGCATCCCCTCGGCGCGGCTCGGCGAGACGAACACGTCTGCGGCGGCGTACAGCGTCTGCACCTGGGACGCCCGACGGGAGCGTGACGAGCTCCGCCTGCCGCCCGGCCGCCGACCGAGACGGCGGTGACGGCCCGGCCCCGGCCGGCCAGGATCCGGACCGCCTCCAGGAAGAGATCGCCGCCCTTCCGCTCCCAGTCCCAGCCGAAGTGGAGCAGCACGACGCCGTCCTCCGGCAGCCCGAGGCTCCGGCGCGCCGCGAGCCGCTCCGTCGCCGTCGCCGGCCCGAACGCCGACGCGTCGATCGCGTTCGGGAAGAAGCGGACGCGGCTACGAGGCGCTCCCTGCGCGACCGCGGCGGCGGCGCGATCGGGCGAGACGCAGAGGATGCGGTCGGCGCGCCGCCCGACCAGCCCGCTCTTGGCGAAGCCGCGCAGCCGTCCGAGCGCGTCGGTCCGCGCCGGACTGTGCAGGTGCCAGACGACGGCCGCGTCGCGCCGCCGCGGCCGCCGCCAGCGCCGCCGGCACGTCGAACGCGGTGAAGTGCGTGTGCAGGATCGTCGGCTCGCCGCTCTCGGCCAGCAGCGCGGCGAGCTCACGCCGCAGTCGCAGCCGGCCGGTCGAGGTCGACGAGCCGGACGGGATCCGGTCGGCCTCGAGCTCGGCGAGCCAGTCGCAGCTCGCGCGAGTCGGTCGCCGAGGACGGCCTCGACGTCCCAGCCGCGGGCGTGCGCGGCCCGAGAGCCGCCCGCAGCATCGGCACGAACGAGCCGGGGTACGCCGCCGGGTAGTGCGCCAGGTGGACGAGCCGCACTACTGCCCGAACCTGTGCGCGAGGACGAGCTTGCGCGCCGCCTGCAGGTCGAGCCGCGTCAGCTCGCCGGTCAGCGCGAGCGTCGCGACGTAGGCCGCCGTCCCGGCGACCGCGCCGACGATCCACTCCCAGAGGTCGAGCGCATCGGTGCCGACGAGGAGGAGCACGCCGGCCATCGCGGCCGCGGCCGCGAGCGCGCGCACAACGGGCACGACCGCGTCCGGCAGCGCCAGCCCGAGCTCGCGCCAGCAGAGCCAGACGTGCGCCGGCACGTAGACGGCGTAGGCGAGGCTCGTCCCGATCGCGGCTCCGATCACGCCGATCGTCGGGATCAGCGCCAGCGTCGACGACGATGTTGAGCGCGACGGCGGCGATCGCGATCGGCGCGCGGCGCCGCGCGAGCCCGAGGTAGTTCGCGCCGAGCGAGACGAGCGGCGCCAGCCCGGAGAGGAACACGAACGGCGCCAGCCAGCGCAGCACGTCGCCGGACTCGGCGAACTCCTCCCCGAAGAGCGAGCTCGGCGATCGGGCCGCCCCAGACCACGATCGGCGCCAGCAGCGCCGCCTGGAAGAGCACGATCACGCGGTAGGCGACCCGCAGCGCGCCGTCGTTGGCGCGCTCGCGCAGCCCGTGCGAGAGCCTGCGGCGCGACGCCGTTCGCGATCGCGTACCCCGGGTAGAGCAGCAGCGTCGTCAGGCGCATCGGCGCCGTGAAGAGCCCGACCGAGGAGGCGCCGAGGATGGCGCCGATCAGCAGCGCGTCGATCTGGTCGAAGAGCACGACGGCCGCGTCGACGATCACGATCGCACCGGCGTACCGGGCGATCTCGCGCGCGCGGGTGGCCCCCTCGCCGCGAAGAGCGACGGCCCGGCGGCCGAACGACCTGATCGTCAGCACGAGCGCGAGTGCCGCCGCGACCGACCAGCCGGCGGCGCGTCCGAACGCGGCGCCCGTCGCGCCGGCGCCGAGCAGGACGAGCGCGACGGAGGTGCCGAGCTCGACCGCACCGCCGGCGAGGACGAGGCGGAGATTGAGCGCCACTCGTCCCTGGGCGACGAACGTGCCGCCGAGCAGGGCCGCGAGGCTCTGGCCGAAGAGCGCGATCGCGATCAGCCGGAGCGGCCACGTCAGCGCGTCGTTCTCGAAGGCGGCGGCGATCGGGCCGGCGGCGAGGAAGAGGACAGCGGCGACGAGCGCGGAGAGCGGCAGCTTCAGCCGCAGGGCGGAGGCGACGACGCTCGCCATCGCGTTGCGGTCGCCGCGGTGCTCGGCGACGAACCGCGCCGCGGCGGGGGAGATCCCGAGCTCGGCCAGCAGCGCACACATGATCCCGATCGCGACGGCGAGCGCGAAGACGCCGTACCCGGCCGGCCCGAGCGCCCGGACGAGGAACAGCGTCAGCGCTGCGCTGAAGGCCGCAACGGTGATCTGGACGGCGAAGGCGAAGCTCGTGTTGCGGACGATCCCGTCGCCCGAGCGGCCGCCTCCGACCGGTTCCGGTTCGCGCACTACAGTTCGGCCACCGTGAGGCATCACCGTAGCCTGCCCTGTTCGTGAGCGACGCCGTTTTCCATCCGCTCGGGCTGGGCGCTCACATCGATCCTGCAACCCCTCGCGGCTACTACGTCGACCTGCGGCCGAAGGCGGAGAGCCCGTCCTGGCCGCCGCCCTGGGCCGGCGCGCCTGCGGGCCACTTCGCGATCGCGGTCTCTCAGTGGGGGCTCGCCTGCCACGAGCGCGCGGTCGCCGGCGAGGGCGAGCGCTGGTTCGACGGCGCGGTGGCGGCGGCGGAGCGGCTCGTCGCCGACCAGCAACCGGACGGGCGCTGGCTCGAGCGGCGCCCGTACCCGCATACGTTCCCGGTCGAGCCTCCCTGGCCGTCGGCGATGGCCCAGGGTGAGGCGGCGAGCCTGCTTGTTCGCGTCCACGCGCGGACGGGCGACGAGCGCTTCGCCACGGCCGCGCGCCGCGCGCTTCGCCCGTACGACGTCCTCAGCGCCGACGGCGGCGTCCAGGCGCGGCTCGGAGACGGGCCCTTCTACGAGGAGTACCCGACGAGGCCGCCCTCGTTCGTCCTCAACGGCGCCCTCTTCGCGCTCTTCGGCGCCTACGACGTGGCCACGGGGCTCGACGACCTGGCCGCGCAGAGGACGTTCGCCGAGGGAGTCGAGGCGCTCGCCGCCAACCTCGGCCGCTGGGACACCGGCCGCTGGTCGCGCTACGACCTCTTCCCGCATCCGGTCGTCAACCTGGCGACGCCGCGCTATCACCAGCTGCACGTGGCGCAGCTCCGCGCTCTGCAGCTGCCTCGCGCCGGACGCGCGCATCGACGCGGTCGCGGACCGGTTCGAGCGGTACGCCGAGTCGCCGCTGAAACGCAGCGAAGCGCTGGCACGCAAGGTCGCCTTTCGCCTGCTGGTGCGGAAGCCCCTGCGGCACCGGCGCCGGCCGCTCCCCGGATGAGCGACGTCCTCGTCCTCTCCTACCACGCCGTCAGCGAGCACTGGCCGGCCGCGCTCTCGGTGACGCCGACGCGGCTCGAGGAGCAGCTCCGGCTGCTCGTCGCCCGCGGCTACGCCGGCCGGACGTTCACAGAGGCGGTGCGCGAGCGGGACGGGCGGCCGCGTCCTCGCCGTCACGTTCGACGACGGCTACCGCTCCGTCGCTCGAGCTGGCGCTGCCGATCCTGAGCCGGCTCGGGCTGCCGGGGACGGTCTTCGTGCCGACCGACTTCCCGGGCGGCGGCCCGATGGCGTGGCCCGGGATCGACGACTGGCTCGGCAGCCGAGTACGAGCACGAGCTGCAGCCGCTCTCCTGGGACGAGCTTCGCCGCCTGCAGGACGCCGGCTGGGAGATCGGCTCGCACACGTGCAGCCATCCGTATCTGACGCGGCTCGGCGACGCCGAGCTCGAGCGGGAGCTCGGAGAGTCGCGGCGCCGGCTCGAGACGGAGCTCGGCCGGCCCTGCCGGTCGCTGGCCTACCCCTACGGCGACCACGACGAGCGTGTCGTCCGCGCTGCCGCGGCGGCGGGATACGAGGCCGCGGGCACGGTTCCGAGGCGGCTGACGACGCCGGCGCCGCTCGCCTGGCCGCGGATCGGCGTCTACCACGGCAACGGCCGGACCGCCTTCCGGGCGAAGGTCTCGCCCACCGGCAGGCGCCTTCGCCGCACTCCGCGTCTGGGGCGCTGCTCGACGCCGCGCGTACCCGTTTCGGGTAGCCCCGGAGACCTCATTCGGGTTACCTCGAACGAGGGACGGGCACCTCAAGTCTTACCCACTGACAGCGATGAGAACGATGGATGCTCACCGCCCGTCGCTGCACGCTTCTGCTCGCTTCCGCGCTCCTCGCCGCGGCCCTCGCGGCGGCGCTTGCACCCGCTGCGCGCGCGGCCGTCACCTGCGACCGCTACGCGTCTCCGGCAGGTGACGACGCGGCCGCCGGCACGGCCGCCGCACCGCTGCGGACGGCGCAGAAGCTCGTCTCCGGCCTCACCGCCGGCCAGACCGGCTGCCTCCTGCCCGGCACCTACTCCGAGGACGTGAAGGTCGAGAGCGGCGGCGCCCCCGGCGCGCCGATCACGCTCGCAGCCGGGCCGCAGGGCGGCGCCACGCTCGTCGGCAGGCTCTGGGTCGACCGACAGCGCGAACGACGTCGTCGTCCGCGACCTGACGCTCGACGGCCGCAACGGCGGCAACCTGCCGAGCCCGACCGTGAACGGCGACCGCGTCTCCTTCGTCGCCAACGACGTCTCGAACGGGAACACGACGATCTGCTTCGACATCGGCTCGGTGATCGGCTACGGCGTCGCCCACAACGTCCTGCTCGAGGGGAACCGGATCCACAACTGCGGCATCCTGCCGCCGCAGAATCACCACCACGGCGTCTTCCTCGAGAACTCGATGAACGGCGTCGTCCGCGGCAACGTCATCTTCGACAACGCCGACAAGGGCATCCTCGTCTTCCCCGACTCCGACGGGAACCTGATCGAGAACAACGTGATCGACGGCAACTCGACCGGGATCCTGATCGGCGGCTCGATGCTGGGCGACCCGTGGCATCAGACCTACCCCAAGGACAACCTCGTCCGGCGCAACGTGATCACGAACTCGCGCCGCTACAACGTCGAGGGGTACTGGGAGTGGCAGCCGCCGGCGGACGTCAACAACGTCGTCACGGACAACTGTCTCTTCGGCGCCGGCTTCGGGATCCAGATCCAGGAGCCGTCGCAGGTGTCGCCGTGGGGCGCGGGCTTCACGACGCCCGCGAACCGGGTTTCCGACCCGGCGTTCGTGAACCGTTCGCGCCAAGGTGTTCGAGCTCACCGCCGGCAGCGGCTGCGCCGGCTTCGGGCCGGGCGCGTCCGTGCCCGCTCCGGCGCCTGCTCCGGCTCCGGCTCCGCTCCCCTCCGCGCCGGCGCCCGCGCCGCCGGCGAGCCCGAAGCCTGCCGACCCGACGCCGAAGCAGAAGCCGAAGCGCCCGCGCCACCTCCAGAGCGCGAGCGACGACCGGCTCCAGATCGCCTTCACCCGCCGTCCGCGCCTCGTCCGGCCGGGTCGGCTCGCGGTGCGGATCGCCGCGGCCCCGAAGTCCCGGATCGTCTTCGTCGTCCGCTCGCGCGGCCGGATCCTCGGCGTCGTCCGCACCCGCTCCGACGCCCGCGGCGTCGTCCACCGGGTGCTCTCGATCCAGCGGCGCAACGCGACGAAGCTCCGCGTCACGGCGAGCGTGCGGCGCGACCGCCAGCTCAGGCGCACGACGCTCGCGGTGCGCCTGACGCCTCGCGAGATCAGGCTGCTCGCGCGCGGCTAGGCAAGCGTCGAGAACGACGCCGCAACCCCGAGCAGCAGCCACAGCTGCTCCCGGTGCGCCGCCGAGATGAAGACGAAGGCGGCGAGCATGCCGATCACCCCGATGATGACGGCCCGGCCGAGCAGCCCGAGCTCCCGTTCGCCCGCCCGTTCGAGCGCGCGCACGGCCCGGTAGCAGATCGTCAGGCAGCCGAGCACCGCGGCGAGCAGCAGCAGCAGGCCGACCACGCCGAGCTCGGTCAGTGTGTGCAGGTAGGTGTTGTGCGCGCCCTTCGGCGTGTCGACGATCAGGTCGACGCGACGCAGGTCGATGTCGCGCGTCGCATACCGCGGCTCGACGTCGACGAAGTTCCCGGCGCCGACGCCGACGACGGGATGGTCCTTCGTCATCTCGATCGAGATCGCCCAGAGATCCGGACGGCCGGTGCCGCCGCCGGCGTCGAACGAGGTGATCCGGTTCAGCTGCTCGGGCGGCGCCAGGAGCGCGAAGTACGTCACCGCGAGCGCGCCGATCGAGGCGATCAGGGCGATCAGCCGCGGCCGCGCGCTGCCTGCGAGGAAGGGCGCGATCAGCGCCGTCACGGCCATCGCGACGAGCCCGCCGCGGGACTGCGTCCAGAAGAGCGCGAGCACGATCAGACGCGATCGAGGCGCAGAGCAGGAAGCGGCCGAGCAGCGCGCGCGTGACCACCAGCAGCCCGGCCGCGATCACGACGGCGGGCACGAGGATCGCGGCCAGCTCGTTCGGATCGCCGATCCCGCCGGCCAGCCGGATCGTCTCGGAGCCCGGGCCGATCTCCTCCGCCGCGGTCGCGCCGCCGAGCCCGACGAGCGCGCTCAGGACTGCACCGGCGACGTAGGCCCAGAGCAGCCAGAGCACGTGGCGCCGCTCGCGCAGCGCCGCGAAGACGATGAAGAGCAGCAGCGCGCCCTGGATCAGGCGGATCGAGCTCGCCTGGGCGTCGCTCGCCACCTCGGCCCAGAGGATCGAGGCGAGCGACCAGGCTCCGAAGGCGACGATCGCGAACGCCGCCACCGGGTGTACCTGCGGGAAGAACGGGAGCCCCGACCGGCGGCGCAGCATCCGCACGATCCAGACGAGCGCCAGCAGCGCACCGGCGAGCTTGACGACGGTGATGCCCGTCTCGGGCGTGCCGGGGATCCGCTCGAAGAAGGTGAGCACGGTGAAGGCCGCGACGCCGGCCGCGAGCTCCCACGCCGTCGCGATCGCGAACGCGAGCGCGACGAGCGCGGCGACGCCGAGGAGCGGCGCGACGACGGCCCAGAGGCCGATCACGAACCCGGTCAGGACGAGGAGGAGCCAGAACGCCACCAGGCCGGGGCTGGGCGCCCGGACCCGGTCGACGAAGGAGGCGGCGATCGACGTCACGAGGCGCTCCAGCAGCTCGTCGAGGGCGAGCACGAGCCGCTCTGCGGTCTGCTCGCGGGTCTCGCTGCGCTCGACGAACGCGCGGCCGCTGCTGCCGAGCCGGCGCCGTCGCTCGGGATCGTCGCGCGAGCTCCTCGACCGCCGCCGCGATCGCCGGGGCGTCGCCCGGAGGCACCGTGATCGCGCAGCCGGTGTCGCGCCAGGAACTCGACGGCGAGCCCGGTGCCGGCGTAGACGATCGGTCGCGAAGCGGCCATGTACTCGTACAGCTTGACGGGGATCACGGTCGTATTGGTGTAGTCGCTGGCGCGCGTCTGGACGAAGAGGATGTCGCTCTCGCGGTAGAAGTCGACCAGGGCGGCGCGGTCGAGGTAGCCGGTGAAGCGCACGTTCTCGAGCCCCTGCGCCCGCTGCTCGAGCTCGCGCCGGCGCGAGCCGTCGCCGCCGATCACGAAGTCGACCTCGGGCGCGAGCCGCGCCGCGTCGACCAGGTCCTCGAGCCCCTGGCTGTAGCCGATCAGGCCGACGTAGGCGCAGACCGGCCGCTCCTTCGGGACCTCGGCGGCGCACGGCTCCAGCTCGTCGAGCACCTCCCGCGAGATCGTGTTCGCGAGCGTGAGGATCTTCCGCTCCTGGACGCCCTCGGCGAGCAGCACGGTCGTGATCCCCGGGGTTGCGCTGAGGATCAGGTCGGCGCGCTTGACGATCGACCACATGTGCCGTTCGAGCCCGCGCAGCGCGAGCCCGGTGACCCGCCCGGTCCGGTCGGCCGCCAGCTCGCGGGCCAGCCGCCAGTGCAGGTCGCGCAGGTCGAGGACGAAGCGCGCACGGCTGGCCCGGGCGAGCGCCCAGCCCGCCGGCCCGAGGAACATGCTCGGCGACGAGGCGAGGACGACGTCGGGCCGGTCGCGTGCCGCGGCGAGCAGCAGCGTCGCCGCCATCGCCTGCTCGCGCACGGCCCGCACGGCGAGGCGGCGCGGGTGCGGCCGGAAGGTGATCGTGCGCCGGATCCTGTACGGACGTCCGGCGTCGCTCGCGGCGGCCGCGCCGTCCTCGTAGAGGTCCGGGCTCGGATAGCTCGGGCGGAGCGTCGTCACCGTGATCTCGTGCGTGCGCGCGAGGGCGTCGAGGAACGGCTCGAGCCGGCGTGCGGCCGGATTCGTCTCGGGCGGGAAGAACTGCGCCAGGACCGTGATTCGCGCCATCAGGCTGCGCCCTCGAAACGCCGCTCGAGCTCGCCCGCGACGACGTCGACGTCGAAGCGCTCCTCGACGCGCCGGCGCCCGGCGGCGCCCAGCTCGGCCCTCAGCCCGGCGTCGGTGAGGACGCGCTCGAGCGCGTCGGCGAGCGCCGCAGCGTCGCGCTCCGGGACGAGCAGGCCGGCGCCGCCGCCGAGCAGGGCCGGGACCCCGCCCGTCTCGGTGCCGATCGCCGGCACGCCGACGCTCATCGCCTCGAGCAGGCTGACGGGGATGCCCTCGTGCTCGCCGGACGGCGTCACGACGCTCGCGAGGACGGCCGCGCACCAGGCTCCGGCGGCGAGCCGGTCGAGCAGCTCGCGGTGCGACAGTGCCGGCGTCAGCACGACGTGGTCACCGAGCCCGTGCTCGGCGACGTGGCGCTCGAGCTCGGGCCGGAGCGGCCCGTCGCCGACGCACTCGAGCCGAATGCTCGACGCCGCGTTCGCGCAGCAGCCGCGCCGCCTCGAACAGGTAGACGTGGCCCTTCACCTCCCGCAGGCTCGCCGCGGCGAGCACGCGCCCGCCCGCCGCCGGCGGCGCGAGGGCGGCAGGCACGTCCACGCCCATGTGGAGGACGAACGCGTCGCCCGTGACTCCGCCCGTCGCGGCCGCCAGCTTGCGCAGCCCGATCTCGTTGATCGCCCGCACGAACGACGCCCGCCGCACCTTTGCCGCGAGCAGGTTGTTCTCGTCGATGTCCCAGCGGTGCACCGTGACGCTCCAGGGGATGCTCGGACAGCCGGCTCGCGATCAGCGCCAGCGTCGAGCTGGTCGCGCCCCAGTGAGCGTGGATGTGGTCGATCCCGCGCCGCTCGGCCTCCAGCCCGAGCCAGAGTCCCTTGGGCAGGACGGCCAGGTTCTTGAGCAGGATCCGCGGCGACCGGCTGCCGAGCAGGAGCCGAAAGGCGCGCAGCGACCGGCCGGGCCGCCGCGCCAGCTGCCGCGCGGCGCCGCGGACGATCGCGACGGAGAGAAGGGAACGCTCGAGGCAGGAGCCGAGCAGGTCGCGCGCGTCCTCGTGCAGGACCGGCGCCGCGGCCGTGGACGGGCACGATCGTGAGCTCGTGGCCCGCGCCGCGCGAGCGCCGCCACCTCCGGGATCACGAACGCCTCGCCCGGACCGTACGGCAGGCTCGAGGTGACGTACAGGATGCGCACCCGGACGGGCTCCCGTCAGGTGCCGATGAGCTCGTCCGGCTCGGTCAGTGCCGTGGCTCGTGGCCGGGAGCGGGAGCGGGCGGACGGCGGGGGCGGCGCCGCGGGCGCTGCGGCGGTGCCGCCGCGTCGGTCGCGTAGTAGCCGCGGGCGCGCGTCCGGCGGCGGCTCGTGACCACGAAGCCGGCCGGCGAGATGCCGCGCTGCGCGAGCATCCGGCGCAGCTCGTTCAGCTTGTCGCGGCGGCTGTGGCCGAGCCGAACCGCGACGACGACCGTCTCGACCACGTCGGCGAGCGCGAGCGCGTCGGCGACCTCGCCCACCGGCGGCGAGTCGATGATGACCACGTCGGCGTACTGCGTCAGGCGATCGAGCACGCGCTCGATCCGCTCCCGCTGCAGCAGGTCGACCATCCACGCCTGCTGAGGGCTCGCGAGCAGGAGCTTGAGCTCGCGCGGCTGGTGCGGCGGGGAGACGAGCGCGCGAACCGGGTCGGCTTCGCCGCCGAGGAGCGTCGCGAACCCGCGGGTCCGCGCCGGGATCCCGAACGCCGTCGCGATCATCGGCCGCCTCAGGTCGGCGTCGACGAGCACGACCTTGACGCCGCTCAGGGCCATCGTGATCGCCAGGTTGATCGAGGTCAGCGTCTTGCCTTCGCCGGGGATCGAGCTCGAGATGAGCACCGTGCGCGGGAAGCCCCCGTCCGCGCCCGCGTTGGCGAGGCTGGCGCGCAGCGTCCGGTATGCCTCCCACGCGGTCGGCGGCAGCTGCTCCCGTCCCGACAGGTACCGGGAGAGCGTGCGGCGTGACAGGCGCGGGATCCGGGCGAGGATCGGCAGCCGCTGCTCGAGCAGCAGCTCGTCCGCGCGGTTCACGCGCGGGCTGATCAGCTCGGCGGCGAGCGCGGCGCCCGAGCCGAGCAGGAGCGCCGCCAGCAGCGCGACGGCGATCGAGAGCTTCGGCCGCGGCCAGGCGGCGACCTCCGGCTCGACGGCGCGGCTCGCGATCCTCAGCGTCGGATCCTCGGCTCCGACGAGCGGCCGCAGCGTCGAGAGCTTCTGCTGGATCGCCCTCGCCTCGGCGTCCGAGCTCTCGCTCGTCGGCGATCTCGTCCAGCCTCGCTCTCGAGGCGGTCGATCGACGCGCCGATGTCGTTCTGGAGCAGCTCGGTGCGGTTGGCGACGATCGCCACGGCGAACGCGTTGGCGATCTCGGCGGCCCGCTCCGGCGTGTCGGCCTTGCCCCGGATCGTGACGAGGCTGCTCTGGCTCACCGGCGAGACCTCGATCGAGGCGAGGAGCTCGGACGCCGACGTGCCGTCGCCGAGGCGCTCCGCCGCGGCCTCTGCCGTCTCGGGCGTCTGGATCAGGCGTGCCGCGGTCAGGACGCCGTTGCTCTGCACGCCGCCTTCTCGCAGCGCGCTCGTCCCGAGGAAGACGCTGTCGGATGCCGACAGCGGCGTCACGATCAGGCTCGCGTCCGCCTCGTAGCGCTTCGCCGCCGTGTAGGAGTACGCCGCGGCGGTGCCGACTGCGAGGACGACGAGCGTGGCGACCAGGAGCCAGTGCTCACGCAGCGCCTGGACGTAGCCGGCGACGCCTCCGCGCTCGCCGCCGAACGGCAGCGGCGGGTCGGGCGCGGCACGCCCGGCAGGGGACAGATTCTCAGGGCGTGGCGTGGCCAATCCGCTCATGATAGTGCGCTCGGCGGCGATTACCCGGCTGCGCGACGAGCTGCCGCGAGGGCCTCGCGGATGTCCTCGTCGCCGGGAAAGAGCACGTTCGCGACGGCGAGCTGAGCGCGGGCGTCCTCGGCCCGTCCCGCCTCGAGATACGCCTTGCCGAGCAGGTACCGGTGACCGACGGCGCGAGGCTCCTTCTCGACGGCGCGCTCGAGCGGCGGTATCGCCTCGTCGGGGCGGCTCGCGACCGCCGCCTCGGCGAGATAGGGCTCGACCGCGAGCGGATCGAGCGCGCGTGCCCAGCGGAGCGACCCGACCTCCGCCGCGCCCGTGAGCACCGAACTGGTCACCCTCGAGCTCAGCCACGGCGGCAGGAACGCGACCACCGCGAAGATCGCCACCGCCGCGGCGGCGATGCCCGCGGTCCGGCCGGTCAGCGCGCGGCCCCCGACCGGAGCCAGCGCGATCCCGACGAGGGCGAACAGGGGCAGGCCGACCGCCGGGAACGTCCACACCCAGTCGCCGGCGGCGTGGACGGCGAAGTAGACGAGAGCGCCGAACGCCGCCGCGCCGGCGGCGGTGCTCAGCCGAATCGCGACCCCCGCGAGGATCGCCGCGAACGCGGCGAGGAGCAGGATCAGCCCGACGACTCCCGTTTCGAGCAGCGCGTCCAGCGGCAGCGAGTGAGCGCGGGCCGGGGTCTCGTAGCTGTCGCCGTGCTGCAGGTAGCGCGGCCCGAAGCCCCTCCCGCCGATGCCGGCCAGCGGGTGCTCCTCGAACCCGGACAGGCTGACGCGCCAGAAGTCGTAGCGGTTCGAGCCGAGGTTGACGAGGTGGCTGCTGCCCGACTCCTCCGCCTGCGAGCGCTTGAAGATCTCCCACTGATCCTGCACGAACGTGGAGCGGTCGTCGATCCGTCGGTCGGCCGCGACGGCGCCGACGGCGAGAGCAAGGACGCCAAGGGCCGCGACCGCGATCACCGCCGTCCGGCGGCCGCGGTCGCCGATCCGCAGACGGTTGTCGGCGAGCGCGTAGGCGAGGCCGGCGACGAGCCCGGCTGCGGTGATCAGGAGCCAGACCGCGCCGGCTCGGCGGATCGCGTCGACGTCGTCCTGAGCGCGAAACGGCTCGGTCAGCGGGTTGTACTGCGAGAGCACGAGGACGGCCGTGAGCGCGGTCGGGACGAGCAGCCGCAGGCGGCCGGGCACGACGGCGAAGACGAGCGATCGCCGACACGGCGAGCGCGATCGCGCCGCCCTTGCTCTGGGTGCCGAGCCAGCCCGCGAGCATCGCGGCAGCGGCGGCGAGGGCGGGGCCGCGCAGCAGCGGATGGAGCTCCCGCCGCGCTGCGAGCACCAGGGCGGGCCAGAGGCCGACGAGGAAGAACGCGGCGGCGGCATTCACGTAGGAGATCGGGGCGACGAGCCGGCCGCCCACGTACAGGCTCTCCGGGTCGGCGCCGAAGCGGGCGCTCGCCGCGACGGCGACCGCGCTCGCGCCCAGCGCGAGGACGACGATCGCGATCCCCGTGATCCGCTCGGACTCGCGCCCGAATCCCGCGCGCTTGCAACAGGATCGTGAAGCCATATAGTGAGCAGAGGAGGAATTCGTCCCGGGCGAGGGATGGAACGGGCGACCAGAGGGCCGAGATCGCCGTCCAGATCCCGAAGCCGACGACGAGGGCAGCACAGGCGAGTGGGAGCGGGGAAAGGGCGAACGCGGACGAGGAGAGCAGGGCGGCGAGGACAAGCGTGATCAGCGCTGCGTACGGGAGCCAGTCGGAGGCGAGGACACTTCCGTCATGGCGCCAGGCGATCGCGACGGCGCTGCGCACTGACGCACGACGGTCGGGAGCGCGTGCAGCCAGCGCTCCGGAGCGCCGATCCTGTCTCTCAGGGCCGTGGACAACTCAGGGATTACTTTCACGTCGAAGTGGAATGAAGGGGTACACAAGCGGCGGCTCAGGAAAGGGTGACGGGGGATGAAGGCAAAGGGCATGGGGGGCATCCTGGGTGTGGCGACCCTGCTGGTGCTGGTGGTCACGTCGATGGCGGCGGCCGCGACCCCGAGTGAGATTTACGCCGACTATGCCGACAACGGTCGGCTGGACACGGCCTACAGCACGAGCGATCTCGAGAACGCGTTGAACAGCGCGGTGATCCAGGGGTACGGCAACCCGATCGTCACGCCGGGGTTCCGCACGGAGGTCGAGCAGGCTCTCGACCAGAACACGGCGACGACCGGCGAGTCCGGCACGCTGCCGTTCACCGGTGTCGACCTGGCGCTGCTCACTGCGGGCGGGATCGCGCTGCTCTTGCTGGGCTGGGGCTTCAGGCGCTTCGGGAAAGCACGCTCCTAGTCTCCGGCTGAGTTTCGAGAGGACCTGCGGTGACTCAGCTCATCGATTCCGCATCGACCGTGGACACGTTCCGCGACGCGCCCGCGCGTCCTGAGCCACGCCACCTCCAGCTCGGGCTCGGGAGCCAGCTGCGCTGGCGCGTCGGCTGCCTCCTCGCCGACGGCGCGATGCTCGCGCTCGCCGGCGTCGCGACCGCGATCGGCTCGACCGCGGCCGGTGTCGGGTCCGTCTCCGGCGGCTGGACGCTCGCCTACAGCGCGCTCGTACTCGGCCTCCTGGCCGCTCGCGGCCTGTACGGCGTGGGTTTCGGCGTGCGGACGTTCGACGATCTCCGGCTCGTCGTCGGCGCGACGTCCCTCGCCGCGATCTCGCTGCTGGCCTTCGCAGCGCTCGCGGGCGCCGGCAGCGACGCGATCGACCAGTCGCTGCGGCTCTGGCTCTACTCGACCGCGTACCTCGCCGCGGGTCGGACCGCGATCTACTGGTCGCGGCGGCGGGAGCGCAGCGCCGGTGAGGGTCTCCGGCCGACCCTGATCGTCGGGGCCGGCCGTGTCGGCCGGCTGGCGGCGCAGCGCCTCACCCAGATGCCGCACCTGGGCCTGAAGCCGATCGGCTATCTGGACAAGGAGCCGCGCGCCGACGAGGGCGACGGGCCGGTGCTGCCCGTGCTGGGCGCGAGCTGGGATCTCGAGCAGGTCGTCCGCGAGCACGACGTCGAGCAGGTGATCATCACCTTCTCGACGGCCCCGGACGACGTGCTGCTGCGCCTCGTCCGCCGCTGCGAGGAGCTCGGCGTCGCCGTGGCCGTCGTGCCGCGCCTGTACGAGCGGACGACGACGCGCCTCTCCGTCGACCACGTCGGCGGCCTCCCGCTCGTCTCGGCGCATCCGTCGGATCCGCGCGGGCTCCACTACGCGATCAAGTACACGGTCGACCGGCTCGTCGCGCTGGGGCTGCTCGTCCTCCTGTCACCGGTGCTGCTCGGCGCCGCCGTCGCGACGTACCTCTCCGTCGGCCGGCCGATCTTCTTCCGCCAGCCGCGGATCGGCCGCGACGGCGTCGAGTTCGACATGCTCAAGTTCCGCACGATGCACGGCTCGCCCGACGACCGCGGCGAGCTCGACGCTCAGTGGGCCGACCGGCAGCTGAACGGCGCCGGCGCCGCGGAGAGCATCGGCCCGCGCGAGGATCCGCGCACGCGGGTGGGAACGCTCCTGCGCCGCAGCTCGCTCGACGAGCTGCCGCAGCTCTTCAACGTCCTGGTGGGGCACATGTCGCTCGTCGGCCCGCGTCCCGAGCGCACGCACTACGTCCGCCGCTTCGAGGGCAACGTCTACCGCTACGGCGAGCGTCACCGCGTCAAGTCGGGGATCACCGGCTGGGCGCAGGTGAACGGCCTGCGCGGCCAGACGTCGCTCGACGACAGGGTCGAGTGGGACAACTACTACATCGAGAACTTCTCGCTCTGGTTCGACGTGAAGATCCTGCTGCTGACGGTCGCGGCGGTCTTCAAGCTCAACTCCGATTAGCAACCCACCCGGGTGGTCCGGGGCGGCCCACACGGTCGCGGCGCGGCCGTCCGATACGATGGAGCCCAGACCTTCGACTCGGAGGGAGGATCAGCCTTACCTCCGGAGCTGAGTGGGAAGGAGGGTCGAGAGGTTGTTCGAGCGATTCACAGAACGGGCTCGCCAGGTCGTCGTCCTTGCACAGGACGAGGCCCGCGCCCTCAAGCACAACTACATCGGCACCGAGCACATTCTCCTCGGACTGTTGCGCGAGGAGGAGGGACTTGCCGCGCGGGTGCTCGAATCGCTCGACATCACCGTGGAAGAGGTGCGCGCGCAGGTCGCCCGCATCGTCGGCCAGGGTGACGAGGTCACGACGGGCCAGATCCCGTTCACGCCTCGGGCGAAGAAAGTTCTCGAGCTGGCGCTGCGCGAAGCGCTCTCGCTCGGCCACAACTACATCGGCACCGAGCACATCCTGCTCGGGCTCGTGCGCGAGAACGAGGGCGTCGCGGCGCGGATCCTCCTCGACTTCGACGCCGACGCCGAGAAGATCCGCAACGAGATCATCCGCATGCTCTCCGGCCCGGGCCGGCGCCAGCAGGGCTCCGGCGGGGGTTCTGGAGAGAAAGCAAAGAGCTCGAAGCTGCTCGACCAGTTCGGGCGCAACCTGACCAAGGCCGCCACGGACGGCAAGCTCGATCCCGTCGTCGGGCCGCCAGACCGAGATCGAGCGCGTGATGCAGATCCTCTCGCGCCGCCAGAAGAACAACCCGGTGCTGATCGGCGAGCCCGGCGTCGGCAAGACCGCCGTCGTCGAGGGCCTCGCGAGCCGGATCTCCACCAACCAGGTCCCCGAGCTGCTGAAGAACAAGCAGATCTACACGCTCGACCTGGCCGCCCTCGTCGCCGGCTCGAAGTACCGCGGCGAGTTCGAGGAGCGGCTGAAGAAGGTGATGAAGGAGATCATGCAGCGGGGCGACATCATCCTCTTCATCGACGAGCTCCATAACCTCGTCGGGGCCGGCGCGGCCGAGGGCGCGATCGACGCGGCCTCGATCCTGAAGCCGGCACTCGCCCGCGGCGAGCTACAGACGATCGGCGCGACGACCCTCGACGAGTACCGCAAGTACCTCGAGCGAGACGCCGCGCTCGAGCGGCGCTTCCAGCAGGTCCGCGTCGAGGAGCCGACGATCGACGACACGGTGCAGATCCTGCGCGGCCTCCGCGACCGCTACGAGGCGCACCACCGCTGCCAGATCTCCGACGACGCGCTTCGCGCCGCCGCGGAGCTGGCCGACCGCTACATCCAGGACCGGCATCTCCCGGACAAGGCGATCGACCTGATCGACGAGGCGGGCTCGCGCCTGCGGATCAAGACGATGACGGCGCCGCCGCGCTACCGCGAGCTCGAGGACGAGATCGAGCGGGTGCGGACGGAGAAGGAGAACGCGATCGAGTCGCAGGAGTTCGAGAAGGCCGCGTCGCTGCGCGACAAGGAGCGCAAGCTGACGCAGAAGAAGAAGGAGCTGGAGGAGAACTGGCGCTCGGAGGAGTCCGAGGAGCAGCCTCAGGTCGACCGGCCCGAGATCGCGGACATCGTCTCGATGTGGACGGGGATCCCGGTCTTCGAGCTGACCGAGGCCGAGTCGCAGAAGCTGATCCGGATGGAGGACGAGCTCCACAAGCGCGTGATCGGCCAGCACCAGGCGATCGTGGCCGTCTCCAAGGCGATCCGCCGCGCCCGCGCGGGGATCAAGGATCCGAAGCGGCCGTCCGGCTCGTTCATCTTCCTCGGCCCGTCCGGAGTCGGGAAGACGGAGCTCGCGCGCACGCTCGCCGAGTTCCTCTTCGGGGACGAGGACGCGATGATCCAGGTCGACATGTCGGAGTACATGGAGAAGCACTCCGTGTCCCGCCTCGTCGGCTCCCCGCCCGGCTACGTCGGCTACGACGAGGGCGGCCAGCTGACGGAAGCCGTTCGCCGCAAGCCGTACTCGGTGCTGCTGCTCGACGAGATCGAGAAGGCCCACCCGGACGTCTTCAACATCCTGCTCCAGATCCTGGAGGAGGGGAAGCTGACGGACTCGCAGGGCCGCAAGGTCGACTTCCGGAACGCGATCGTGATCATGACGTCGAACATCGGCGCCGGCCAGATCGCGAAGAACCAGACGCTCGGCTTCTCGTTCGGCGACGAGGTCGGGCTCTCGTACGACGAGATGAAGGGCCGCGTCATGGGCGACCTGAAGAAGGTCTTCCGGCCCGAGCTCTTGAACCGGATCGACGAGACGATCGTCTTCCACAAGCTCGAGAAGGAGGAGATCTTCACCATCGTCGACCTGCAGCTGAAGCGGCTGCGGGAGCAGATGGCGACGTACGAGGTGGCGATCGAGCTCACCGACGGCGCGAAGGACGTGCTCGTCGAGCAGGGCTTCGACCCGGCGATGGGCGCGCGGCCGCTGCGCCGCGCGATCCAGCGGTTCATCGAGGACCCGCTCGCCGACTTCGTCCTCGGCCGCGAGCTCAAGCCCGGATCGACGATCGTGGTCGACAAGAAGGAGGAGCTCACCGGCGAGGAGGGCGAGTCGCTCGTCGACATCAAGGTCGTCGAGGGCGAGCCGCGGGCGGAGAAGGTGACGGTGCCGCCCGACGAGCCGGCGGAGCCCGACGAGGCCCCGGCCGACGAGGAGTAGCCGTTCGAGAGGCCGCCGCGAGGCGGCCTCTCTCGTTCTAGGGAGCGAGCTGCTTTCGGGCGCCGGTGCGGGGGTCGACGCGGAGGACGGCTCCTGGCTCGACCGCTGTGACGATCAGGTCGCCGTCCGGCAGGACGGCGACGTCGCTGACGTGGAGTCCCTCGAACAGGATCGCCGGCTTCCCGCCCGGCTCGAGCCGGCGGAGGCTGCCGCCCGTCGGGCTCCCGCCGGCGAGGAAGAGCGTCCCGTCGCGGGCGACGGCGATCTTGTTCGTGTCGACGCCTTCGACGACGAGCTCGGCGCGTCCGGTGGCCGGATCGATCCTGCGGACACGCCGCGAGTCCTCGGCGACGAGAATCTTGCCGGCGCGGTCGAAGACGACTCCGTGCGGCCGGTCGAGCCCGCCCGGGACCGGGATCGGCGTGACCCGGCCGGCGGCCGAGATCCGCACGAGCGTGCCGGTCAGCGTCACCGCGTAGACCACGTTCGCGCGGTGAGACGGCCACCGCGGTCACCTGCGGCAGGCGGGCGAGCGTCGTCACGCGCTTCGCCGCGTCGACACGGCGGACGAGCCCGGCGTTGTAGTCGGCGACGTAGAGCGCGGTGCGCGTCGCGGCGAGACCGGTCGGCTCGTCGAAGCCGGTCGCATGCACGCTCCGACCTCCGGTCGTCGGGCTGACGAGCACGATCCGTCGTGCCGCGCCGTCCGAGACGAACACCCTGCCGCGCGGATCGACGACGACCGCGTATGGGTGCCGCACAGTGGGCTCGACGACGGTGATCGCTCTGCTCGCGAGCGCCTTGCCGGCAACCCGCGCCGTCAGCGTCCAGCGGGCCGGGCTCGGAAGAACGAGGCGCGCCCGGTAGGCGTCGCCGACCTTCGCGGTCGCGAAGCTGCGGCTCGCTCCGGCCCGGGTCGCGTGGATCGAGACCGCGCCGGCGGGCGGCGTCGGGCTGACGCGGACGACGACGGTGACCGGCAGCCCCGCCGTGACCGTCGCCGGCGCGGCGAGCGTGGCTCTATAGGCGCCGCCGCCGGCCGCGAGCAGCGCGGCAGCGACGAGCAAGACGGCGGCGACCCTGACGACGTGCATCTGCGTCGTCTACACCACACCCGGCACCGAGGTTCCGTCCAGCCAAACCGACAGTGTCAGACTCGTCTCTGACACGGTGTCAGGGTCGTCTCCGACATCGTGTCAGAGTCGTCTCTGACACCACGTGTCCGGTTCGGACACGTCCTTCGTGACAATTCGTCGTCGGAGGCGGAACAATTCCGTTCCCGCGATCGCTCTGCCGCGTGCCCGGCGCTACCTTCGAAGGATGGGACGCAGAGCCCGCTCGTTCTACGCCGGAGTGCCGACGCACGTGACCTGCCGCGGCGTCGACGAACAGCCGATCTTCCTCTCCGACCTCGACCGCTACGAGTTGCTCGCGCTCCTGCGGAAGACGACCGAGCGTGTCGGCTGGCAGGTCCTCTGCTGGTGCCTGATGACGACGCACTACCACCTGCTCGTCGTCGTCCCGGACGATCCGCGCGTCTCGTGGGCGATGCAGACCGTCAACTCCGTCTATGCGCGCGAGTTCAACACCCGGCACCGCCGCCGCGGACACCTCTTCGGCGATCGGTTCACCGACACCCTCGTCGAGTCGCCTTCGCAGACCAGGCGGACGATCGCCTACATCCTCGAGAACCCGGTCCGGGCCGGAATGGTGAAGAAGGTCGAGGACTGGCCGTGGTCGGGGCTCGAGACGCTGCGTCCGCGTGACGAAGTCGACACGCATTCGACACCGACTCTGCACATCCCCGTCCGCCTCGCTGGCTAGCCTCGACCCGATGGCCAAGGCAGCAGTCAACTTCGCCTGCACCGAGTGCGGCTACTCCGCCGGGCGCTGGTTCGGCAAGTGCCCGGGCTGCAACGCGTTCGGCTCCCTCGTCGAGGAGACGCCGGCCGCGCTGAAGTCGACGGCTGCGGCGAAGCCGCTGCTGCGCCTCGTCGACGTCAACGCGGAAGAGGCGAAGCGGATCTCGACGGGCGTGCCCGAGCTCGACCGAGTTCTCGGCGGCGGGCTCGTTCCTGCCAGCCTCGTCCTCGTCGGCGGCGAGCCGGGCGTCGGCAAGTCGACGCTGCTGCTCAGCGCTCTCGGCGCGATCTCGGCCGCCGGCCGGCGCGCGCTTCTCGTCACCGGCGAGGAGTCGACCGCGCAGGTGAAGCTCCGCGCCGCGCGGCTGGGCGGCACCGAGAACGTCGAGATCCTCGCGGAGACCGAGCTCGACGCCGTGTGCGCGACGCTCGAGCGCGAGCGCCCCGACGTCTGCGTGATCGATTCGATCCAGACGCTGTACGCGGCCGACATGAGCTCGGCGCCCGGCTCGGTCGGCCAGGTCCGGGAGGCCGCCGGCCGCCTGCTCCGGGTCGCGAAGGAGCAAAACGTCGCCACGATCCTGGTCGGCCACGTGACCAAGGACGGCGCCGTCGCCGGCCCGCGCGTGCTGGAGCATCTCGTCGACTGCGTGCTCCAGTTCGAGGGCGACCGCTACCACGCCCACCGCGTTCTCCGAGCGACGAAGAACCGCTTCGGCTCGACGAACGAGCTCGGCGTGTTCGAGATGACCGGCGAAGGGCTGATCGGCGTTCCCGACCCTTCCGAGCTCTTCGGCAAGACACTGCCGGGCGAGGTCGGCGCCGCCGTAGCATGCGTGCTCGAGGGAACGAGGCCGATTCTGCTCGAGATCCAGGCGCTCGTCGCGCCGACCGACCTCGCGATGCCGCGCCGCGTCGGCACGGGTGTCGATCCGAAGCGCCTGGCGATGATCGTCGCCGTTCTCGCACGGCACGCCGGCGTCCCGCTCGGAACCGCCGATGTCTTCGTCAACGTCGCCGGCGGGCTGCGGATCGACGAGCCCGGCGCCGACCTCGCGATCGCGCTCGCGATCGCCTCGGCGCAACGGAGCGCACCGGTCCGCGAGGGGATCGCCGTCTTCGGCGAGATCGGCCTCACCGGCCGGCTGCGGACGGCCGCCCAGTCGGAACGCCGGCTCGAGGAGTGCGCCAAGCTCGGTCTCGCGGCGGTCGTCGCGCCCGAGGGAACGCGCAGCCGTTCGAAGATCAGAGTCTCCGGCTCGGCCACGCTCAGGGACGCCCTTCGCGCCGGGCTCGAGAGCCGGGAGGAAAACCCCCGCAAAACGGGATAATCCCCGAAAATAAGGCCTTTTCCAGGGGTTTCTGCTAGACTGGCTTCCTAACGCCGGTGAGCTCTCGAGCCCGCCGGCTTCTTCACGGTACAGACGATTTAGGGGAGGCTGGCTTGTTCGAGGTTGGCGACAAGGTGGTGTATCCGCACCACGGCGCAGGCACGGTCGTGAAAAAGGAGAAGCGCGAGGTCTTGGGTCAGACGCGCGAGTACCTCACGATCCAGATCCTGCACAACGACATGACGGTGAACGTCCCCGTCGAGAATGCGGAGCAGGTCGGACTGCGGACAGTGATCGACGAAGACCTGGTCAACACCGTCGTCAAGGCACTCACCGCAGGTGAGTCGGAGATGCCGAAGAACTGGAACCGCCGGTTCAAGCACAACCGCGACAAGATGAAGACCGGCGACATCTTCGAGCTCGCCGAGGTGGTCAAGAACCTCTCCCTGCGCGACCACGAGAAGGGTCTCTCGACGGGCGAGAAGCAGATGTTCGTGAAGGCGAAGAAGATCCTCGCCTCCGAGCTGATGTACGCCAAGGCGGTCGACGAGGAAGAGGCTGCCGAGTGGCTCGAGGGCGTGCTGGCCGGCAACGGCGAGAAGCCGAAGAAGAAGAGCAAGGCGAAGGCCGCCGCGGCCACCGCGTAGTCTCTGAGCATGAGCGTCTGGGCCCTCCTCGTCGCCGCGGGGACGGGAGAGCGGCTGGGCGAGGAGCGGCCGAAGGCGTTCGTCGGGCTCGGTGAGCTGCCTCTGCTCGCCGAGCCGTTGCGCCGCCTCGACGAGTCTGACTGGATCGACGCGATCGTCGTCGCCGTTCCGGCGGGCTGGGAGGAGCCGGCGATCCTCCTCGCCGAGGAGCTCGCCGCGACCAAGGTCGTCGCCGTCGTCACCGGCGGCGAGACGCGTGCGGAATCCGTCCGCGCCGCGCTCGCAGAGGTGGGCGACGACGCTCTCGTGGCGCTCGTTCACGACGCGGCGCGGCCGCTTGTCACGGACGCCGTGATCGAGCGGGTGCTCGCGCCGCTTTCCGAGGGCTGGGACGGTGTCGTGCCGGGGCTCGCGGTCGCAGACACCGTCAAGTCGGTCGACGGCGACCGCGTCGTCGCCACCGTCTCCCGTGAGAAGCTCGTCGTCGTGCAGACGCCGCAGGCCTTCCCCGTCGCGACGCTTCGCGCGGCCCACGCCGGCAAGCTCGACGCGGCGACGGACTGCGCCTCACTGGTCGAGGCGCGCGGGGGCCGGGTCAAGTGGGTCGAGGGCGATCCGCGCCTACTGAAGGTGACCACGCGTGCGGACCTGGAGCTCGTCTCCTCGTGGCTCTGAAAGCAGTCGTGTTCGACGTCGGCGAGACGCTGATCGACGAGACGGGCATGTGGGAGCGCGCGGCCGACGCGGCCGGCGTGCCGCGCTTCACGCTGATGGGGGTGCTCGGGGGGCTCGCCGCGCGCGGCGAGCATCACTCCCGCGCGTGGCAAATCCTCGACGTGGAGTGGCCCGCGTCGACCTGGGAGCCCGAGGACTTCTATGACGACGCTATCCCGTGCCTGACCGCGCTTCGACGGACCGGACTACTCGTGGGCGCGGCTGGCAACGTGCCGGCGGGCTACGAGGAGCCGTTGCGAATGCATGTCGACATGCTCGGCTCGTCGGGGCTCTGGGGGGTCGAGAAGCCTGCGCCCGAGTTCTTCGAGCGGATCGCTGATGAGAGCGGATTTGCAGTTGAAGAGATCGCCTACGTCGGCGACAGAGTCGACAACGACGTCGAGCCCGCACTCGCGGCCGGAATGGTCGCCGTCCACATTCGTCGCGGCCCCTGGGGGCATCTCCACGAGCCGCCGCCGGAGGCACTTGCAGTCGGCTCCCTGGCCGAGCTGCCGGAGGCACTCGGTGTCTGACCTCCGCGTCGGCATCGGCGTCGACGCGCACGCCTTCGAGGACGGCGCTCGGCTGGTGCTCGGCGGCGTCGAGCTCGAGTACCCACGCGGCCTCGCCGGGCACTCCGACGGCGACGTGATCGCGCACGCCCTCACCGACGCCGTGCTCGGAGCGGCCGGGCTCGGCGACATCGGTGGGCTCTTCCCTTCCGGCGACCCGCGCTGGCACGGCGCCGACTCGCTCGACCTGCTGCGCGACGCCTACGCGCAGGTGCGCGCTGCCGGCTTCGAGCTCGTCAACGCCGATTGCGTCCTGATCGGCGAGGAGCCTCGGATCGCGGATCGCCGAGAGGAGATGCGCCGCCGCCTCGCCGGTTCGCTCGGAGTCGAGGCCGAGCGCGTCAACGTCCGCGCGACGACCACCGACCAGCTCGGCTTCACGGGCCGCGGCGAGGGGCTCGCGGCCGAGGCCGTCGCGCTCCTGGAACGCCGATGAAGCTCGTCTCCTATGCCGAGCGCCCCGAGCTGCTCGCGCGCCGCGACGAGCTCGGCGCGGCCTGGGACGAGTTCATGTACCACGACGCCGTCGCGGGCGAGCATTGGGACCGCCAGTACGAGGAGTTCCCCGACCTGCAGCTCTTCCTGCTCGACGAGGACGACCGCTTGCTCGCCGAGTCGAACGCCGTCCCGGTTCCGTTCGGGGCGGACGAGCTGCCGGACGACGGCTGGGACGCCGCGCTCGGCCAGGCGACGGCCGACGGTGCGAAGGCCGTCTCGGCGATCGCGATCACGATCGGCGTCGGTGAGCGCGGCAAGGGCCTGAGCCGGACGATGCTCGGCGGGATGCGCGACGCCGTCGCCGCGCGAGGGCTCTCCGACCTCGTCGCGCCCGTGCGCCCGAGTCAGAAGCACGTCTACCCGCTGGCACCGATGGCGCGCTACGTCGAGTGGCGCCGGAACGACGGCAAGCTGCTCGACGCCTGGTTGCGCACGCACGCGCAGGCCGGCGCCGAGATCGTCAAGGTCGCGCCGACCTCGATGCGGATCAGCGGCTCGGTCGGAGACTGGGAGAGCTGGACGGGGCTGCGCTTCCCCGACAGTGGCAGCTACGTGGTGCCGGGCGCGCTCGTGCCCGTCGAGATCGACCGCGAGCGGGACGAGGGCGTCTACGTCGAGCCGAACGTCTGGATGCACCACCGCCTCTAGGCCGGCAGACGCACGAGCTCGCCGGCCTGCTCGACGAGGCCGTCGCGCAGCAGCGACTCGACGGCTTCGCGGTCGACCGTGGTCACCGGCTGTGGCTGGTCGGCGACGAGGCGCAGCAGCGCCGCGCGACGCTGCCGGAACGATCCCTCGAAGCGGGACTGCCTGCGCAGCGGCTCGTAGCGGCGCCCGCGTGACGGGCAGCGCTCCGCGAGCGGGCAGGCCTCGCAGCGTGGGACGCGCGCCAGGCAGACGGTCGCGCCGAGGTCGAAAAGCGCCTGCAGCGCGTCGGGGCCGAACGCGTGACCCGTCCGCTCCTGAATCCGGGCGACGTTGGTGTCGACCGGCAGAACCGACTCGCCGAAGGCCTGGTTGCGGATCGCGGCGGCGGTGTACGGCCCGACGCCGGGGAGTTCGGTGAGATCGTCCGGCCAACCTTCGGCGGCGACGACCTGCGCTGCCCGGTGCAGGCTGACCGCGCGCCGGTTGTAGCCGAGCCCCTGCCATTCCCTGATCACTTCGGCGGGCGAAGCGGTGGCGAGCGCCGCAGGAGTCGGCCAACGCTCGAGCCAGGCGAGCCAGCGCGGGATCACCCGGTCGACCTGCGTCTGCTGCAGCATCACCTCGCTGACGAGGATCGCGTAGGGGTCGCGCGTCTCCCGCCACGGCAGCGGGCGGCCGTTGGCCGCGAACCACGCCTCCAGCAGGTCGTCCACGGGCCGAGACTAGACGAGTCGGCGGCTCTCATTCGCGTCTCATCGAGGGCTCGTAGGTTTCGCTCAGCAACGCAGACGAGAAAGGAGAAGGCATGAAACGACGTGCGAAGATCGGCGCCGGCGCCGCAGTGCTCGCCGCGGCCGCTCTCGGCGGCGCTGCGATCGCCGGTGCCGGCGGCGCGTTCGACGACGAGACGCCGCTCGAGGGCAGCGAGCTCGCGAAGGCCTCGGCCGCGGCGCTGACGGCGACCGGGGGCGGCACGGTCAACGAGACCGAGCGCGACTCCGAGCAGGGCGCTACCTACGAGGTCGAGGTGACGAAGCCCGACGGGTCGACCGTCGACGTGCGGCTCGACAGTTCGTTCAGCGTCGTCGTGATCGACTCGGACTCCGAGCAGGCCGACGACGGAGACGGCGAGGAGTAGGGCCCGTCCGACCGCGAAGCGGCGACCGTAGACTCAATGCATGTCTACGCGAGTCCGCTTCGCGCCGAGCCCGACGGGCTCGCTGCACCTCGGCAGCGCGCTCTCCGCGGTCGCCAACAGGCGCCGGGGCGAATGGCTGCTGCTGCGGATTGACGACACCGACCGGTCCCGCGAAGTCGAGGGAGCGGTCGAGGCGATCCTCGCGGATCTCGAGTGGCTCGGGCTGCCGTGGAACGAGGGCCCTTCCCGCCAGAGCGGCCGCGCAGACCGTCACCGCGAGGCGGCGCTCGGCGTGGGCGAGCCCGACGGCGACGGCTCGATTCGCTTCCGCGGTACGACCCTGCTCCGCCCCGACGGTTCGCCGACCTATCACCTTGCGAGCGTCGTCGACGACCACGACTTCGAGATCACCCACGTCGTGCGCGGAGCCGACCACCGCTCCAACACCGAGCTGCAGCGCGAGCTCTCGCGGGCGCTCGGGTTCGACCCGCCGGAGTACGTCCACCACGGGCTGCTGCTCGGCGCCGACGGGAAGAAGCTGTCGAAGCGCGAGGGCGCTCCGACGCTCGAGCAGTACCGCGACGCCGGCGTCCCGGCGGAGGCGCTGCGTGCGTACCTCGAGGAGCTCGGCGAGCCGGCTCATGACGTGCATCTCGACGAGCCGCGGATCCGGCGGCTCGCGATCGACGCGATCGGGGCGCTCTCGGACGAGGAGCTCGCCGCGCGCGCAGGTGCGCCGCCTCAGCTCGCCCGCGCACTCCGCGGAGCCCGCGACCTCGTCGAGGCGCGCGCGATGGCCGCGGCCATCCTCGAGCCGCAGCAGGTCACCCTGTCCGAGGAGGCACGGCCGACCCTCGCACGGTTCGCCGAGCTGCGCGCGAGCGGCCTCGACGGCAAGGACATCGTCCGCGAGCTGAAGGCGGTCGGCGGTGACCTGAAAGCACTGCGGCTCGCCCTGACCGGAGCGGAGCGGGGGCCGGAGCTCTGGGCGGTGATCGCCGCGCTGCCGGAGGACGAGGCGCTGAGGCGGGTCGATGCGGCTCTATAGCACCCTCGCGCGCGGCCTCGTCGAGCTGCCCGAGCCGCCCGGGCCGATCGGCATGTACGTCTGCGGGCCGACGGTGTACGCCCGCGCCCACATCGGCAACGCGCGGCCCTACGTGATCGCGTCCTGGTACAAGCGCTGGCTGCGCGAGCGCGGCTACGACGTCACGCTCGTCCACAACATCACCGACGTCAACGACAAGATCTACGAGGCCGCTCCGGGCGCGAGCGCTGAGCGCGCGCGCCAGGCGACCGAGTGGTACCTCGAGGACACCGGCCGCTTCGGCCTCGACGAAGTCGATCATTGGCCCAAGGCGACCGAGACGATGGACGAGATCATTCGCTTCATCGTCGACCTGATCGACCGCGGTTATGCCTA
Organism: uncultured Gaiellaceae bacterium; assembly: GCA_963738795.1. Taxonomy (GTDB): domain Bacteria; phylum Actinomycetota; class Thermoleophilia; order Gaiellales; family Gaiellaceae; genus Gaiellasilicea. The sequence continues at coordinate 108,105 of CAVTXQ010000007.1, forward strand.
CGAGGTCGAGCGCGACGTCTACTTTCGCGTGTCCCGCTTCGAGGAGTACGGCCGCCTCTCCGGGCAGCGGCTCGACCAGCTCGAGGACGAGGAAGAGACGCCGAACCCACTCAAGGAGGATCCGCGCGACTTCGCGCTCTGGAAGGCGAACAAACCGGAGGAGGACACGGCGTGGGACTCACCCTGGGGACGCGGGCGGCCGGGCTGGCACATCGAGTGCTCCGCGATGGCCGAGAAGCTGCTCGGACCCTCGTTCGAGATCCACGGCGGTGGGCTCGACCTCGTCTTCCCGCACCATGAGAACGAGGTGGCGCAGTCGCGGGCGCTTGGGCACGAGTTCGCGAAGATCTGGATGCACAACGGCATGCTTCGTTTCACCGGCGAGAAGATGTCGAAGTCGGTCGGGAACGTGGAGACGATCGCCGAAGTGCTCGACCGCTGGGGCCGCGACACGGTGCTGCTCTTCTTCCTCACCGCCCACTGGCGCAGCCCGATCGACTTCTCCGACGACCGCATGGCCGACGCTCAGGCGCGAGCGGACGGCCTGCGCGAGGTCTTCCGCAACCCGTCGGAGCCTGCCGCAGCTGACGCATGGGAGCGGTTCGCGGCCGTGCTCGACGACGACTTCTCGACACCCGCGGCGCTCGCATTGATGCACGAGTGGCGCGATCACGACCTGCTCCGACGGTCGCTCGACGTCTTCGGTCTCTCCGCGCTTGCCGAGCAGGAGGAGGCGCCGTCGGAGGTGCACACGCTCGCTGCCGGGCGCCAGGAAGCGCGCGCCGCCAGGGACTTTGACCGCGCCGACGAGCTCCGGGAAGAGATCGAAGCGGCAGGCTGGGAGGTGCGCGACGACCCGGGCGGCTACCGGCTCGTTCCAAGGCAGTGACCCGCGAGCAGGTCTACGGCCGCCGGCCGGTACGTGAGGCGTTGCGCGGCCGGCGTGAGGTGCTCGAGCTGTGGGCGACGGAGCGTGCTGTCGCGGCCGAATCGTGGCTCCAGGACGGTCTGCGCGTCCAGATCAAGCCGGATCGGGAGATCGGCGAGGCCGCCGGCACCCGGGACCATCAGGGCGTGCTCGCCTGGACGGAGCCCTATCGCTACGGGGACGCCCACGAGCTGGCAGGTGCCGAACGGCCCCTGCTCGCCTGCCTCGACCAGGTCACGGACCCGCGGAACCTCGGCGCCGTCATCCGCAGCGCCGAGGGCGCCGGCGCCACCGGTGTTGTCGTCCCCGCGCACGGCTCCGCGATGGTGACGGCGGCGGTCGCGCGGGCGTCAGCAGGGGCGGTCGAGCACCTGCCGGTCGCGGTCGTCCCGAACCTGGCGCGCTACCTGAACGAGATCAAGCGCGGCGACCTCTGGATCTACGCGGCGGCCGCCGACGCGGAGCAGGATCTCTGGCAGGCCGATCTCACCGGCGGGTTGGCGCTCGTATTCGGCGCCGAGGGCAAGGGCGTTCGGCCGCTCGTCCGGCGCGCCTGCGACGCCACCGTCGCGATCCCCCTCTCCGGCCGGGTCGAGTCGCTCAACGTCAGCGTCGCCGCGGCGCTGCTCCTGTACGAGGCTCGACGTCGTCGCGATGGCTGATCCGACGCTCTATCTCTTCGACGGCCACAACCTCCTGCACGCGGGCGACTACGCAGACCAGCGCGAGCTGACCGACACGCTCGCCTCGTTCGTCGCGCTGCGCGGGGCGCGCGGCTTCCTCGTCTGGGACGGCGTCGGCGTCGACGCCGAGGTGGGCCCGCTGTCGGTCCGCTTCGCCCCGCACGCGGATGCCGTGCTCGAACGCCTGGCTGCGGAGTTCCGCGACAGCGAGATCGTCTGCCTCGTCTCCTCCGACTTCGCGGTCCGCGGCACGTCGGGGCAGGAGGTGCAGAAGCGCTCGTCGCGCGCCTTCGTCGCCGACCTGCAGCAGCCCCGCCATCAGGAGTCGCACGGCTCCACGCTTCGCGACACGCTCGACGACGAGACGCGCGAGCGGCTCGAACGGCTTCGCCGCGGCGAGTCGTAGCCGTCGACGCGAACATACGTTCCTAACAGAATCGGTCCATTGCAAACTACTTGTAACTTGCGCGTGAGCTTGCTATCTTCTGCCTCAACCTCAGGGTGAGAGTTGAGTGTCCGGCACGGCGGGCACGGCCGCTCTTTCCCGCCCGATCCAGGGAGAACGCGAATGTCCGCTCAGACCGCCACAGCAGCGAAGTCGGCCCAGAAGGCTCAACGAGAGCTTGAGGATCTACAGCTGGTGATGAAGGCCCGGAACGGCAGCACCGCCGCGCTCGACACCCTGATGCGCCGCTACAACGGCTTCGTCCGGCTCAAGGCGAGCTCCTACTTCCTCGCCGGCGGCGACTCCGAGGACCTCGTCCAGGAGGGGCTGGTCGGCCTCTACAAGGCCGTCCGCGATTTCCGGGCCGACAAGGAGACGTCGTTCCGCAGCTTCGCCGAGCTTTGCGTGACACGGCAGATCATCACCGCGATCAAGACGGCGACGCGGTTCAAGCACCAGCCGCTGAACCAGTACATCTCCTTCAGCCACACGCCCGCCGGCCAGGACTCCGACGGCGAGTGCACGCTCGGCGACGCGCTTCCCGGCCCTTCGACGAACGACCCGTCGGTCTGCGTGATCTCGACCGAGGAGCTGCAGAGCCTCGTCTTCACGCTCGGCACGGGTCTCTCGCCGCTCGAGGCGGACGCGCTCCGCTGCTACCTCGAGGGGCTCTCGTACGAGGAGATGGCCGACGAGCTGGGCTGCGACTGCAAGACGATCGACAATGCGCTCCAGCGGGTCAAGCGGAAGATCCTTGCCCATCAGAAGACGCGCGAGGTCTTGAACTAACGCGGAGTACCATGTCCGGCGCCCGTGCCGGAGTAGCTCAGTTGGTAGAGCGCAGCTCTTGTAAAGCTGATGTCGTGGGTTCGAGTCCCTCCTCCGGCTCCAAGAACGACTGAAGCCCCGCCCCCTCCGTTGCCAGAGGGCGGGGCTTCGCGGTTCCGGGGGGCTACGCCGCTGCGGGAGCGGGACGCGCCTCGGGAGCCGGCTCGTGCTCGAGGCGGGGGAGCCACCCGAGCCAGCTCGGCAGGTACCAGTTGCGCTCGCCGAGCAGCTTCATCGTCGCGGGCAGGAGCACCGCGCGGATCAGCGTCGCGTCGATCAGGATGGCGGCGGCCAGGCCGACGCCCATCTCCTTCATGTCGATCACGGGCAGGAGCGCGAACACCAGGAACGTGCCGACCATGACCGCGGCGGCGCTGGTGACGACACCCGCGGTGCTCTTGATCCCGTAGGCGACTGCTTCCTCGTTCGAGAGGCCGCGGTCGTAGGCCTCACGGACGCGGCTCAGGATGAAGACGTGGTAGTCCATCGAGAGCCCGAACAGGATCACGAACAGGAACATCGGCAGCCAGGGGGTGATGCCGCCGTTCGACTGGAAGTCGAGCAGGCTCTCGCCCCAGCCCCACTGGAAGACGGCGACGAGGATGCCGTACGCCGCGCCGACCGACAGTAGGTTGAGGGTGATCGCCTTCAGGGCGACGACGATCGAGCGGAACGAGACCAGCATGATCAGGAAGGCGAACAGGAGCACGAAGCCGAAGACGAGCGGCGCGGTCTTCGTCATCCCCGCTTCCCAGTCCTTGTCCGTGGCGGTCGTGCCGCCGACGGCGTACTCGACACCGTCGACCTTCCCGATCGTGTTCGGGACGACTTCCTCACGTAGCGTTGCGAGCGCCGCCTGCGACTTGGCATCGGTGCCGGAGCCTGCGAGCGTGACGTCGACGGTCGCGACGGTGTTGTCGCGGCTCGCCTCGACTTCGATCGGGCCGGACATCTGGCCGGTCGCGAGCGCCGCCTGCTTCAGAGCGACGATCGCGTCCTGAACCTCGGGGGCACGGACGTCGTCCGCCTTGATCGCGACGACGGCCGGGTCGTTGCCGCCCGGGAACGCGGCGTCGAGACGCTTCATCGGCTCGATCTCCGGGATCGAGATGTCGTCGAGGCCGGTCGTGGTCGTGTTCAGCGAGAACGCCGGCACGGTCAGTGCGATCAGGACTGCGCCTGCGGCGACGGCCGAGAGGACCGGGCGCCGGAGGACGCGGTCGAGGATGGCGCCCCAGAAGCGGCTCTCGCCGTTCTTGCTCCGGAGCCGGTGGACGAAGGGGATGCGCCCCTTCTCGACCTTGTCGCCGAGCCTCCCGAGCAGCGCCGGAAGCACCGTCAGCGAGCCGATCATCGCGACCGCGACGACCATCATCGTCCCGATCGAGAAGGACATGAACGACTTGTCGCCGGAGAGGAACATGCCGGCCATGGCGATGAGCACGGTGATGCCGGAGACCAGGACGGCGCGGCCGGAGGTGGCTGCGGCGGCCTCGAGTGCTGCATGCTCGCTACGTCCGGCCGCTCGCTCCTCACGTTCGCGGCGGAGATAGAAGAGCGAGTAGTCGATTCCGACCGCGAGGCCGATCAGGAGGATGACCTCACCGATCTGCTCGTCGACGGGGATGAGCTGGCTCGGCAGCGAGATCAGGGCGGTCGTGGCCATGACGGCGGTGATCGCCAGCAGGACCGGGATCAGGGCCGCGACTGCGGAGCCGAAGACCAGGAGGAGGATGATGAGCGTCAGCGGCAGCGCGATCATGCCGGCGGTCTTGAGCATGCCGTTGAACGCCTCGTCGACGGCCTTGCCGGTGCTGGCGCTACCGAGTTCCTCGATGTCGAGGTCGGGGTGGCGGGCGGCCGTCTTGTCGACGCCGGCGACGATCGTGTCGATGTAGGCGATCGCCTCTTCGTAGTTGCCCTTCGGGCTGAACTGGACCATCGCCGCGTGACGGTCGTCCGAGATCAGGTCGCTGTGGCCCGCGTCGAGCGGCGAGTCGAGCTTCCGCACCTTCGGGTACGCGTCGAGCGTCTTGACGACGTCGTTGATCGCGGCCTTGAAGGCCGGATCGTCGGCGGTGAGGGTCTTCGACTGGATCAGGACGACCTCGCCCTGCTCGTCGGGGGACTGCGGGAAGCCGGCCTCGATGATCTTGTTCGCGGTCGCGGCCTCGCCGACGGCGAGGTCGCCGTCCTCGAGGTACTTCGTACCGATCTGGCCGCCGATGACGACGGAGGCGACCACGAACGCGAGCCAGCCGAAGACGGCTGTCTTCCAGTGGTTTGCGCTCCACCGGCCCATGCGGGCGGCGAGGTTGGTGCTGTGCTTCAGGGGTGACATGGCGGACGGGGTCCTTTCGGTTCCTGCGTTGTGTGGGGGTGGTGTGGTCAGGCTGCCCTGGCGTGGGACGGCGCGGAATGCGGCGTCCAGGCCTCTCGCGGTGCGGGCAGCCGCACCGGCTCGACGGCCGGCGGCTGCAGCCGGGAGGCGACGAGCCAGCCGGCGGCGACGACGAGACCGCCTGCGGCCGCGTCGAAGAGGAAGTGGTTGCCGGTGCCGACGATGATCAGCAGCATCAGCGCGGGATACGCGGCGCCGAGGCGGCGGAGCCAGCGCTGCGAGGCGAGTTGCGCCAGCGCCACACCGACGATCAGGGCGTAGCCGAAGTGGAGGCTCGGCACGGCTGCGATCGGGTTGTAGAAGCTCCCGAGCAGGTCGGAGCTCAGATCGAGCCCGGTGTTCTTGGTGACCGTGTCCGCGAAGCCCATGTTCGCGAGCCGCGGCGGCGCGGCCGGGTAGAGGACGTAGCCGACGAGCGCGAGCGCGGTCGAGACGATCAGCGTCGAGCGGAGGAACGGAAACGCATGCGGGCGCCGCCGGTGTACCCAGATGAGGACGGCGGCGGTGCCCGCGAAATGGAGAAGGACGTAGAGGAAACCGAGGAGCGCCGGGACACCGGCGACCGAGCTGACGGCCTGCTGCACGTCGCGCTCGACGAAGAGATTGAGGCGGCGCTCGAGCGCGACGATGTCGGCCGTGTGCGCTCGAGCAGCCGCCCAGTCCTCGCCGCCGAAGCCGCGGACGAGCTCGTAGGCGCCATAGAGGACGGCCAGCGCTGCGAGCTCGATCCGGCCGGGGTAGGGCCGGCCGGCAAGTCTGCGGATGCGATCGAAGGACATGGCTGCAGCCTCTCAGTGGGAAAACCACGAGACGATGCGGCGAGCCAGCGTCTTCCGGTGTGGATACCCGTACATGTCGCTATAGAGGATCCCGGCCGTGGCGCCCGAGCGGTATCGGGCATCACCCTGGGCCGACCCTGGTTTTTCCCGGATTCTTTCGGCGCAGGATCGGCATCCGCAGGAGCGGATGCCGATCGCGCAAGATCCCTAAAGGGCCGCCTGGCGGCGGCCGGGCGCCGCCTTCAAACCTGTCTTTTAGCCGCGGAGCAGCGCGAGCACGGCGAGGACGCGGCGGTGATCCTCCGCGGTCGCGGTCAGGCGGAGCTTCACGAAGATGCTGGTGACGTGCTTCTCGACCGCGCGGAGCGTCACGAACAGGCGTTCCGCGATCGCCTGGTTCGAGCGTCCCTCGGCCATCAACTCCAGCACCTCGCGTTCACGGGGGGAGAGCTCCGCAAGCGGGTCGTCGCGGCGATGCCGCCCGACCAGCTGGCTGACGACCGCCGGATCGAGCGCGGAGCCGCCCTCGGAGACGCGCCGCACGGCGGCTGCGAACTCGTCGATGTCGGCGACGCGGTCCTTCAGCAGGTAGCCGACGCTCTCGGCGCTCTCGGAGAGCAGCTCCATCGCGTAGCCGGGCTCGACGTACTGCGAGAGCACGAGCACGCCGACGCCTGGATGGCGCTCGCGGATCTCCTTGGCGGCGACGAGCCCTTCGTCCGTCTGCGTCGGCGGCATCCTGATGTCGACGACGGCCACGTCGGGTTGGTGCATCGCGACGTGGCGGAGCAGGTCCTCGGCGTTGCCGGACTGCGCCACGACGTCGAAGCCCGCGTCGTCGAGCAGCCGTGCGACTCCTTCGCGCAGCAGGACGGAGTCGTCGGCGAGGACGACGCGAACCGGCGTCGCGCCGGGGCGGGCGCGGAGCGCGGGGAAGTCGCCGCCGAGGCCGGGCTCTTCGAGCTGGAAGATCCGCTCGGGCTCCGGCAGCTCGGGGAGCGCCCAGAGACCGAGGTCGCGGAGCTCGCGGCCGGGGGTGAGCAGGAGCGCCGTGGCCTCGGACGCGACGATCTGGCCGCCGTGACCCGCGTTGGCGATCCGGAACGCCCGGTGGACGTCGACACCGACGTAGCCGTCCTCGCCGAGCGCCGCGCTGCCGGTGTGCAGCCCGATCCGGACGCGGACCGGCGCCGGCCAGTTGTGCCCGGAGATCCGCCGCTGTGCGTCGACTGCGGCTGCCGCGGCGGTCTCGGCCTCCGCGAACGCGGCGAAGAGCTCGTCGCCGCGCGAGTCGACCTCGTGACCCTCGGCGGCCCCGACGGCCTCGCGCAGCAGGCGTCTGAGATCCGCGAGCACCGGCTGCCACTCGAGGCCGAGCTCGCGGGCGAGCCGCGTCGATCCCTCGACGTCGGCGAAGTAGAAGGTGACCGTTCCGGTCGGGAGCGCGCTCACCCCAAGGAGTCTAGGAGCAGGGAGCGCGCTCGTCAGTACGACTACGCGGCGACGTCGAGCAGCTCGGGGCTGCGCCGGGCGGCGTAGGCGAAGGGGTGGTAGAAGGCGTCGAGGGCGCGGGAGCGCTCGACGGAGAGCTCGAACGACGAGTCGCTTGCGAGGTGGAGCACCTCGACGGCGACGCTGTCGTCCTCGGGCGACCACCAGAGGACGACGTCGATCCCGTCGCCGCGGCGGTGGGCCAGGTCGATTCTGTGACCGGCGAACATGACTTCCTCCTTGGTTGCGTTCATGGCGCAACACTTTCACCGTGAAGGCCCGCTGAGCATGCGGCGGGCAGGCGTTCGGAGGTGCGGCTTCCCCTACCCCTCTGGATCGGGATCGAGGGGGATCTCCGCCACGATCCGGGTGCCCTGAGCCGGCGGGCTGTCGACCGTGAGCGCCCCCTCGAGCGCCGCTACGCGGTCGGAGAGGCCACGCAGGCCCGAGCCGGTTGCCGAGTCGGCGCCGCCGACACCGTCGTCTGTGACCTCGACGTGCGCGCTCGCGTCGTCGCAGGTGACGCGGACGGTGACGGTGGAGGCGCGCGCGTACTTGATCACGTTCGCAAGCGCTTCCGCGATCACGTAGTACGCGGCCGCCTCGACGGCCTCCGGCAGCTCCTGCTCGGGCGTCTCGATCTCGACCGGGATCGGCAGCCGCGCCGCCAGCGCCTCGAGTGCCGCTGCGAGGCCTCGGTCGGTGAGGACGGCGGGGTGGATGCCGCGGGCGAGCTCGCGCAGCTCGTCGAGCGCGGCGGCGAGCTCGTCGCGCGCGGCCTCGAGGACGGCATCGGCGGCGGGCGGATCGGTGCCGAGCTTGCTCTGGGCAAGGCGGAGCGAGAGCGAGAGCGCGACGAGCCGCTGCTGCGCCCCGTCGTGGAGGTTGCGCTCGAGCCGGCGCCTGGCCTCGTCGCTCGCCTTGACGATGCGGGCGCGCGACGCGCGCAGCTCCTCCTCCTGCCGCTTGCGGTCGCTGATGTCCGCGAACAGCGCCAGGTGGCTGATCACGTTCTCGGAGGCATCGCGGATCGGCGCCGCCGAGATCTCGACGTCGATCAGGTGCCCGTCCTTGCAGAGGCGCTTCCCTTCGATGCCGGTGTAGATCTCGCCGGAGCGGACGCGCGTCATCAGCTCCGCGAGCCGTTCCCGCTCCTCCTCGGGGATGTGCCGGAGCGGGCCGCCGATCATCTCCTCCGCCGTCCAGCCGAACATCCGCTCGGCGGCGGGGTTCCACATCGCGATCCTGTCGTCGAGGTCGACCTCGAGCACCGCCACCGGCGACGCCTCGATCGTCGCGCGCAGGCGCTCCTCGCTCGAGCGCAGGTCGTGCTCGCGCCGCTCCCGCTCGGTCACGTCGACCCCGCAGACGAGCACGCGCTCTCGTCCGAGGATGTCCAGGATCGGCGTCGCGGTCCACTCGATGATCCGCTCGTCTCCCTCACGGGTGACCCAGCGCGAGAGCCGCAGTTGCGGGTCGACGCCGTTGAAGGCCGAAGCGACGCCGATCGCGGCGAAGTAGCGGTCCTCCTCGTGGAAGAGCTCGCCGAAGCTGCGGCCCTGCATCTCGGTGTCCGACCAGCCCATCACGTGGACGAAGGACTCGTTGACGGCGTCCTCGACGATCCGCGCCGAGTCGTCGACGACGACGAGCAGGCTCGGCGTGATATCGGTCACCTTGGTGAGGAAGTCGCGCTCGCGGTCGAGCTCGATCTCGTGCTGCTTGCGCTCGGTGACGTCGAGCCCGCCGCAGATGATGTTGCGGACGTTGCCGTCCTCGTCCAGGAGCGGCGCGGTCGACCACGCGATCACCATCTCCTCGCCGCGCCGGTTGACGAACGTGTTCTCCCAGGTCGCCGCGGGGTGCCCCGGGTTCGACTGGAAGCGGGCCCGAACCTCGTCGCGCTCCTCGGCGGAGATGAAGACGTCCCAGAAGTACTCGTACCGCACCTCTTCGACGTCGTCGAAGCCGCTCGCGCGCTCGCAGGCGGTGTTGTAGTTGACGATCCGGCCGGCGGGGTCGAGCGACATCAAGAGCGACGGGGCCGTGTTCACGATCGTCTCGAGGAAGACGTACTGGGCGCGCACCTCGGCCTGGAGCCGTTCGTTCTCGAGCCAGAGCGCCGCGGCCGCGGCGACCGCGTCGACGAGCTCCGGCTCGTCGGCGAGCGACGGATCGTGGATCAGCGCGCCCACGAGCTGGCCGTTTCGCACCACGTCGTGGCGGACGCGCGAGCCATCGTCGCCCTGGTACTCGACGCCGTCGGGCAGGACGAGCTGCTTCCGGTCCGGGAGCCAGTAGACGAGGTCGAGCGACGGGTCGCGGAGCGCGTGCGCGAGGGCGTCGCGGAGCGGGGCGCCGCGGCCGAGCTCGACCAGCAGGTCGGCGACGCCGACCCGAGCCAGCCGGCTGCGGAGCACCCCCGCCAGGAACGCCACCGGCACGAGCGCGAATGCGACCAGGAAGACGTAGTAGAGCGGCTCTGCCGCCTGTTCGGAGAATGTTTCGACGACGAGCTGGACGATCAGGACCCCCAGCACGAGCGCTCCGGTGCCGAGCACCGGTCCGAGCGCCCGGCGGAGCGCACCCTTCGCGCGCAGGAAGCGCGTGACGACGATCGCGAGCACGGCGACGACGAGCCCGAGTGCGAAGACGCTGATGATGCCGGTGGCGATCGTGTGGGCCGTGTCGCTGTTCGCGACCGCGATCGTGCTCTCGCAACTGGGGCAGTCGGCGTCAGGCTGCTGGTCGACGAGCAGCTGGACAGTCGAGGCGACGAAGACCAGGACGTACGTGGTGGCGACGAGCCAGAGGTCTCTCCGGCCCTGGAGGCGTCCCGTGGGGTACGCGAGCAGTAGGTGGATGAACGCGCCGAACGTGAAGCTGTTGATCAACAGCCCGATCGTCCAGACCCAGTCGTTGTTCGACTCCGTCAACGCGCCCAGGAACCAGAGGTACGAGACGAGGACGAGGAGCAGGCCCGTGCGGTTGTCGGGCCGGCGCCAGAGCGCGATCACGCCGGACGCGAGGAACGAGAGCCCGACCGTGAGGGCGAGCGAGAGGAACGCAGCCTTGTTCTCGAGGTGGTTGCTCGCGAGGACGAGCGCCGTGCCGATCGCGCACAGCACGAGGCCGACGCCGGCGATGACGACGAGTGAGCGCGTCCTCATCCGAGCAGATCGGCCAGCGCAGTCCCGCCCAACTCGGCTTTCGGGATGAACCCGCGGGCACCGCTCTGCTCGATCAGCCCGCCGTAGTCGCACGCTTCCCGGCTGGAGACGAGAACGACGGCCGGCGGGCCGCCGTTCAGGTTGAGCTCCCGACAGACGGCGAAGCCGTCCATGTCCGGCAACTGCACGTCGAGGAGGATCACATCGGGGTGCAGCGCACGCGCCGCCGCGATCCCCGAAGCACCGTCCTCGGCCTCGCCGACGATTTCGAACCCCTCAGCCTCGAGAATCGCACGCGCGGAGGCGCGGAAGCTGGGGTGATCGTCGACGATCACTACGGTCTTGGGCATGGGCATATCGTGGCAGACGCTGAGCTGACTTGAAGTGCGGTAAACCACACAGTTTTCACGCCGGGGTCGGCTCCGCTTCGCGCGCCGAAAGCGCCTGTTTTGCCTTGACGGCGAGCCACAGCTCCATCCGCTGTGCCGGGTCGTCCGGATGGCGGCCGGTCTGCTTGCGCAGTTGCTCCATCCGGTAGCGGAGCGTGTGCCGGTGGACGCCGAGACGGTCGGCGGCCTCGCTCCAGCGGCAGCCGGTGTCGAGTAGCGCTGCGAGCGACTCGAGCAGCCACGTGTTGTCCGCGGCCGGGCCGAGGACGCGTGCGACGAACGCCTCCAGTGTGGCGCCGGGCAGGCTCAGCAGCAGCTCGAGCGAGCCCAGATCCTGGTAGGAGGCGACGGCGCCGGCGACCGCGTCGAGGGCAGCGCGCGCCTCGAGCAGGCTGCGGCCGAGGCCGGTTCCCGAGGCAGGACGGCCGACACCGACCCGAGTCCCCGGCGCGACCTCGACGAGCTCCCGCGCGATCGCGAGCGCCTCCTCCTCGAGGTCGGTCGCGACCAGGAACGCGGCGCGGTCTCGGCGCGAGGCGGAGAGGTAGCGCGCGCCGCGCGAGTCGAGCACGCGGGCTGCGGCGGCGCGGACGTCGTCCGCCGGCGAGGTGCCGTCGGCGACCGCGAGGAGTGCCGCATAGCGGCTCTGCGGGTCGAGCCCGAACGCGGCGATCCGGCGCGAGATCTCACGCTCGTCGAGCCTGTCGTGCTCGAGATCCTCGAGCAGGTCGCCGGCGAGGCGGAGCTCGGCGGCCGACACGGCGTGACGCCGCGAGAGCTCGAAGGCGAGCGCGGACTGGCCGTGGTGAAGCACGAGCCGGTCGTACTCGGAGAGCTCGTCGCGCGGCTTCCCGGCCCGGAGCGACCAGGTCTCGCCGTCGGCGACGACCGGCAGCTCGAGCACGTGCTCGCAGCTGTCGAGGCGCGCGCTGTGGCGCTCGCCGACGACGCGGCCGGCCTCGTCGACGAGCGCGAGCGCGCAGCCGACGTGGTCGCCGAGGATCGCCAGCAGCGCAGGCGTCCCCTGACCTTCGAGGACAGAGACCGCGAGCCGCTCGTGCACCTCGAGCGCGCGTTCCAGGCGCGCGAGCTGCGCATTCGCGAGCCGCGAGGCGATCGCCTTCGTCAGCGCGATGAACGGCACCTCGTACGGGACGGTGACGAGCGGGAAGTCGAGCCGTTCCGCCTCGTCGGCGAGCGCAGCGGGCGGCTCGGCCCAGCCGAACCCGATCCCGAACGCGAGCCCGGCGAGGCCGTGGCCGGCCAGGCGGCGCACATACTCGCGCTGCGGCCGCGAGAGCTCGCCGATGCCGAGGCCGGTGGTGATCAGCAGCTCGCCGCCCTCGAGCCACTGCGTCGGATCGGGCAGCTCCGACACGTGCACCCAGCGGATCGCGTTGCCGGCACCGCCCGCGCCCGCAGCGAGCTCGAGCCCGAGGCCCGACAGGTTCGCGATATCGCGGACGGTCAGCATTGGACGGTGCGGCCAAGACGCTATCGCTGCGGCGCCCGCAGAACAAGGATTCCCGGCACGAAAGTAGGACGCCGTGTCGAAGAGACTGCGCTCGCGGCGGCCCCCGCGTCCATTGCGGCCGGGCTGCGGCGCGTCGGAGAATCGGCACGTGTCCCTGCAGCAGCGAGCCGCGTCCGACGACCTCCTCGAGGAGCGGGCACGGTTCGTCGCCCGTGGGGTGGCGACGCCGCGCCTGGTCGTCGCGCGCGCCGAGGGTGCGCAGGTCGAAGCGGCCGACGGCACCGTCTACCTCGACTTCGCGGGCGGGATCGCCTGCCAGAACACGGGCCACGGCTTCGCGCCCGTCGTCGCCGCGATCCACGAGCAGGTCGACCGCTTCCTGCACCAGTGCTTCATGGTCGGCACCTACGAGCCGTACGTCGAGGTCTGCCGGCGGCTGGCCGAGCACTCGCCCTGTGCTGGAGAGAGCAAGTCGATCCTCGTCAACTCGGGTGCGGAGGCGATCGAGAACGCGGTCAAGATCGCGCGCGCGGCGACCGGCCGGCCCGCCGTCGTCGTCTTCGAGCACGGCTTCCACGGCCGCACGCTGCTGACGATGGCGATGACGAGCAAGGTGCGCCCGTACAAGGCGGGCTTCGGGCCCTTCCCGGGCGAGATCTACCGCGCCGACGCGCCGTACCCCTACCGCGGCGTCGACACCGACGCGGCGATCGCGTCACTCGAGCACCTGTTCAAGAGCGACGTCGAGGCGGAGACGGTCGCGTGCGTCGTGCTCGAGACGGTGCAGGGCGAGGGCGGCTTCATCCCGATGCCGACCGACTACCTGCAGCGGCTGCGCGAGCTCTGCGACCGGCACGGGATCCTCTTCGTCGCCGACGAGGTGCAGTCCGGCGTCGGGCGGACCGGCCCAATGTGGGCGATCGAGTGGAGCGGCGTCGCGCCGGACCTGCTCGTCTCCGGCAAGTCGCTCGGCGGCGGCCTCCCGCTGGCGGCGGTGACCGGGCGCGCCGAGGTGATGGACGCGCCCGGGCCGGGCGGTCTCGGCGGCACGTTCGGCGGCAATCCGGTCGCCTGCGCAGCCGCGGCCGTCGTCCTCGACACGGTCGCCGCCCCTGAGTTCCGGAACCGCGCGGACGAGCTAGGACAAACGCTGCGCGCGCGGCTCGACGAGCTCGCCGGCCGTCACGACGCGATCGGCGAGGTGCGCGGGCTCGGGCCGATGCTCGCGCTCGAGCTGAAGGAGCAGACACCCGATCTGGCCCAGAAGATCACCGCCGCGGCGTTCGACCGCGGCCTGCTCCTGCTCTCGTGCGGCCTCTACGGCAACGTCCTGCGGCTGCTGCCGCCGCTGACCGTCACCGACGACGAGCTCGGCCGCGGCCTCGCGCTACTGGAGGAGTCGCTTGCCGCCGCAGGCTGAGATCGACGTCCGCGTCGCCGGGCTACGCAAGCGCTACGGCGACGTCACCGCCGTCGACGGCGTCGACCTCGAGATCCGCCGTGGCGAGTTCTTCACGCTGCTCGGTCCCTCCGGCTCGGGCAAGACGACGACGCTGCGCGTGATCGCAGGCTTCGAGCGGCCGGACGAGGGCCGGGTCGAGCTCGGCGGCCGGGACGTCTCGAGACTGCCGCCGTACGCGCGCGACGTCAACACGGTCTTCCAGGACTACGCGCTCTTCCCACACATGACCGTGCAGGAGAACGTCGAGTACGGGCTCCGGGTCAAGAAGGTGCCGCGGGCGGAGCGGCGGCAGCGCGCCGGCGAGGCGCTCGCGCTCGTTCGGCTCGAGGGTTACGGCGCCCGCAAGCCGGCGCAGCTCTCCGGCGGCCAGCGCCAGCGTGTCGCGCTCGCGCGCGCGATCGTGAACAGGCCGCAGGCGCTCCTGCTCGACGAGCCCCTCGGCGCGCTCGATCTCAAGCTGCGCCAGGAGCTCCAGGTCGAGTTGAAGCGGATCCAGCAGGAGCTCGGGATCACGTTCATCTACGTCACGCACGACCAGGAGGAAGCGCTGACGATGAGCGACCGGCTGGCGGTCTTCAACGAGGGCAGGATCGCCCAGCTCGGCGCACCTGCAGAGGTCTACGAGCATCCGGCCAGCGAGTTCATCGCCGGCTTCGTCGGCGTCTCGAACGTGCTCGACCGGGACGGCCGCCGCTTCACGGTGCGGCCGGAGAAGGTTCGTCTCCTCGGCGAGGGCGAGAGCCCCGAGCCCGGTGCGGTCGTCGAGGAGGGTCGGATTGCGAACGTCGTCTACGTCGGCGCGATCACGCGCTATCACCTCGAGCTGGACGCGGGCGGCGAGCTGACGGTGGTGAGCCAGAACCTCGAGCGCGGCTCGAGTGAGGTGCAGGAGCGACAGGGGAGGCGCGTCCGGGCGAGTTGGCTGCCCGAGCACGCCTTTTACATCGAGACCGGGTCGAACGGAGGAGAGAGCGAATGAGGAAGCAGAGAATGGGACGCTGGGCGGCGGCACTGCTCGCCACCGGCGTGTTGTGCGTCCTGGCCGCGGGCTGCGGCGGCGACGACGACGAGGCGGGCGGTGCCGGGACGACGGCCGCCGAGACGACCGGCGGGACACCGGAGGGCATGCTCGAGTCGCTCGGCGAGGGCGAGGGCCAGGTCAATCTGATCGCCTGGGCCGGCTACGTCGAGGACGGCACGACCGATCCGAAGGTCGACTGGGTGACGGACTTCGAGGAGGAGACGGGCTGCCAGGTCAACGTCAAGACCGGCAACACCTCGGACGAGATGGTGACGCTGATGCGCACCGGCCAGTACGACGGCGTCTCGGCCTCGGGCGACGCGAGCCTGCGCCTGATTGCGGCCGGCGACGTCGCACCCGTCAACCTCGACCTGATCGAGAACTACGCGAACGTGTTCGAGGGGCTGAAGGACCAGCCGCACAACACGGTCGACGGCGTTCCCTACGGCGTGCCGCACGGCCGCGGCGCGAACCTGCTCCAGTACCGGACGGACATCGTCAAGCCGGCGCCCGACTCCTGGAGCGTCGTCTGGGACGCGAACTCGCCCTACAAGGGCAAGGTGACTGCGTACGACAGCCCGATCTACATCGCCGACGCGGCCGTCTACCTGAAGGCGACGCAGCCGGATCTCGGGATCGAGGATCCGTACGAGCTCGACCAGGAGCAGTTCGACGCGGCGGTGGAGCTGCTG
The DNA here is from genome assembly GCA_963738795.1 of uncultured Gaiellaceae bacterium. Classification (GTDB taxonomy): domain Bacteria; phylum Actinomycetota; class Thermoleophilia; order Gaiellales; family Gaiellaceae; genus Gaiellasilicea. The sequence goes on from CAVTXQ010000007.1 coordinate 123,868, forward strand.
AAGACTCAGCGCACGATCATCGGCGAGTACTGGTCCGACTTCACGAAGCAGATCGCGGCCTTCACCGGCGGCGAGAGCGTCGTCGGGACGACCTGGCAGGTGATCACGAACGTGCTCGAGGGCGAGGAGGTGCCGATCGCGAACGTGTTGCCGAAGGAGGGCTCCACCGGCTGGTCGGACACGTGGATGATCTCGTCCGAGGCCAAGAACCCGAACTGCATGTACCTGTGGATGAACCACATCATCTCGCCGAAGGCGAACGCGGCCGCGACCGAGTACTTCGGCGAGGCCCCGTCCTCCAGCGAGGCGTGCGAGCTCACCGCGAACAAGGACCACTGCGAGATCTTCCACGCCGACGACGAGGAGTACTTCGAGCAGATCTACTACTGGAAGACACCGCAGGCCGACTGTGGCGACAGCCGCGGCGAGGTCTGCAAGGACTACTCGGAATGGACGCAGGCCTGGACTGAAATCAAAGGTTGAGCTCGACGTCTGAGGGACAGGAGGCGCCGTCCGGGGAATCCCCCGGACGGCGCCTCTCGACGTTTCTGCACCGCCGGCCGCGCCTGCGGCTCGGCCTCTTGCTGACGCCGCCGCTGTCGTGGCTCCTGCTCGCGTACCTCGGCTCGCTGGCCGTGCTCTTCGTGGCGGCGTTCTGGCGGCTCGACCCGTTCACCTCGCAGGTCGTGCACGACTACGGCTTCCAGAACTTCCGGCAGCTGTGGGAGAGCGAGGTCTACCGGACGATCACCGTCCGCACGATCGGGATCGCCCTCGCCGTGACGGTGACGGACATCCTGCTCGCGTTCCCGATCGCGTTCTACATGGCGAAGGTGGCGACGCCGCGGACGCGAAACCTGCTCGTCGTCGCGATCCTGCTGCCGCTCTGGGCGAGCTACCTGGTCAAGGTCTACGCCTGGCGGATCATCCTCCAGGAGAACGGGATCCTGAACTGGGCGCTCGAGCCGTTCGGCCTCTCCGGCCCTGGGTTCGGGAACGTCGCCACGTGGCTCGTCTTCAGCTACCTCTGGCTGCCGTTCATGATCCTGCCGGTCTACGCGGGGCTGGAGCGGATCCCGGACTCGCTGCTCGAGGCCTCGGCCGACCTCGGCGGGAAGGGGCTGCGGACGCTCTGGCGGGTCGTCCTGCCACTCGCGCTGCCGGCGATCGCGGCCGGCTCGATCTTCACCTTCTCGCTGACGCTCGGCGACTACATCACGCCGCAGCTCGTCTCGAGCACGCAGTTCATCGGCAACGTCGTCTACGCCAACGTCGGCGTCGCGAACAACCTGCCGTTCGCCGCCGCGTTCGCGACCGTGCCGGTCGTCGTCATGGTCGTCTACCTGCTCCTCGTCCGGCGCGCGGGGGCGTTCGACAACTTGTGAGCCGTCCGCCGACAGTTAGTGCGTCCCTGACGCGCGATCTGCGGCGCGATGCGTCGTCCTCAGTCGCGCCGATACCAACCGGTATCGGCGCTCCCTGCGTCCTAGCCGCGCTTGCAGCTCGCGCGCCAGTGCCGCGAATCCGTCAGCGGACGGCTCACCTGTGACCTCTCGCGCCGGCACCTGGCTCCTGCGCGGCCTGACGGGCCTGACCCTGGCCTTCATCTACCTACCGCTGTTCGTGATCTTCCTCTATGCGTTCAACGAGCGGCGTTCGCTCGTCTGGCCGATCGAGGGGCTGACGACGAAGTGGTTCGGGCTCGCGATCGACAACCCGGGCGTGCGTGACGCGCTGTTCGTCTCGGTGAAGGCGGCGCTGGGCGCGACTCTGATCGCGCTCGTGCTCGGCTCGCTCGCCGCGATGGCGGTGTCGCGGTTCAAGTTCTTCGGGCGGGATGCGATCTCGTTCCTCGTCATCCTCCCGCTCGCGCTGCCGGGGATCGTGACGGGGATGGCGCTGAACGCGACCTTCCGCAACCTGCCGGAGCCCTTCGGCGTCGATCTCGGGCTCTTCACGATCATCGTCGGGCACGCGACCTTCTGCGTCGTCGTCGTCTACAACAACGTGGTCGCGCGGCTGCGCCGGACGCTGGCGTCGCTCGAGGAGGCGTCCGCGGATCTCGGCGCGGACATGTGGCAGACGTTCCGCTTCGTCACCTTCCCGCAGCTGAAGACGGCGCTGCTCGCCGGCGGCCTGCTCGCGTTCGCACTCAGCTTCGACGAGGTGATCGTGACGACCTTCACCGCCGGGCCGGACCAGACGCTGCCGATCTGGATCCTGAACAACCTCTCGCGGCCGAACCAGCTCCCGATCGTCAACGTCGTCGCGGTGTTCGTGATCCTGCTCTCGATGATCCCCGTCTACTTCGCGTCGAAGCTCTCGAGCGAGTCGAGGAGTGGGGGCGTCGCCGGCGGCGCGCGCTAGCCACCTGTCCCGAACGAACAGGTGGTGTCAGAGACGACTCTGACACCGTGTCAGAGACGAGTCTGACACCGGGTGTCCGGAACGGACGGGTCTTAGCTGCGCTCGGCCGCGGCCGGGAGCTCGACGAAGAAGGTCGAGCCCTTGCCGAGCTTCGACTCGACCCAGATCTTCCCGTCCATCCTCCGGACGAGCTCGCGGCAGATGTAGAGGCCGAGCCCGGTGCCGCCGATGCCGCGGGTCATGTCGGGATCGAGCCGGTAGAACTTCTCGAAGATCCGCCGGTGCTCCGACGCCGGGATCCCGAGCCCGGTGTCGGCGACCGCGAAGCGGACCGCCCCGTCGCCGTTCGCGACCGACAGCGTCACCGGGCCGCCCTCGGGCGAGTACTTGATCGCGTTGTCGACGAGGTTGACGAGCACCTGGTGCAGCTGACCGGGATCGGCCACGACACGCGCGACCCCTTCGAGCACGTCCAGCTCGAGCGAGACCGACTCCGGGAGATGCGTCCTCGCCGACTCCACCACCGACGTCGCGAGCTCGCCGGGATCGCATTGCTCGACCGTGACCGGCAGCTGGTCGGCGTCGAGCCGGCCTGCGACGAGCAGGTCGTTGACGATCGTGCCCAGCCGGTCCGACTCGGACGCGATCACGCCGAGCAGCTGGTCGTGGATCTGCGGGTCGAGGTCGATGTCGGTGCGCCTGATCGTCTGCGCCGAGCCGTAGATCGCGGCGAGCGGCGTCCGCAGCTCGTGCGAAACCGTGGCGACGAAGTCCGCCTTCATCTCCTCGAGCGCCTTCTCCTCGGTCAGGTCGCGGAACGCGTAGACGGTGCCCTCCTCGAAGCCGACTCCCGAGCCGGAGATCCAGAGCTCGCGGCCGCCGAACTCGACCGGGACTGTCTCGGCGCGCACGGGCTCGCCCGGCTTGCTCGCCACGGGGATCCGCGGCGAGATCTCCTGCCAGCGGTGGACGACGTCCTCGATCTTCCGGCCGAGCGTGTCCCCCTCCGCGACGCCGGTGATCGTCGTCGCGGCGGTGTTCCAGAGCCTGATCACGCCGTCGCGGTCGACGAGGACGACGCCGTCGCCGACGGCCTCGAGCGCGCGCGCCGCGCGGCTGCGCCGCTCCGACTCGGCGTAGAGGCGCGCGTTGTCGATCGCCGCGGCCGCGTGGCGGGCGAGCTCCTGGGCGAGGGCGGCGTCCTCCTCGCCGTAGACCCGGCCGGACTCCGCCGTGACGAGCGTGACCGAGCCGAACACCTCACCGCGGGCGGTGAGCGGAACGGTCACGTAGGAGCGCGGCGCGAGCGTGCGGGCGATCTCGAGCTGGTCCTCGTTGAAGCGGAAGGCGGCGAGCGCACGCTCGTCAACCTCCTGCACGAGGACGGGATCGGTCGTGCGCGTCGCGACCGCGACGGCCGAGAGCATCGGCTCCTCGAGCTCGCGGGCCAGCGCGAGCTTGAGCGCGTCAGCGTGCTCGAGCGCGAGCCGCTGGAGCCTGCCGTCGACGAAGATGTCGACCGCGCACCAGTCGGCCACCCGCGGCACCGCGAGCCGCGCGACGTCCGCGAGCGTCTGCTCGTAGTCGAGCGAGCTGCCGAGCACCCAGCCCGCCTCGGCGAGGAACGCCTGCCGCTCCTCCGCCGAGCTTGCGGTCCTCGATGTCGGTGGAGGCGCCGACCCAGCCGTCGGGGGTCGGCAGCGCGCGGCCGAGGAACCAGCGGTAGGTCCCGTCGGCCATCCTGATCCGGTACTCGGCGTCGAGCGGCGTCCGCGTCCGGCGCGCCTCGTCCCACGCCGCACCGGCGGCCGGCGCATCCTCGGGATGGACGAAGTCCTGCCAGACGGCCGGCTCGTCGCGCGGCAGCCCGGTCAGCTCGTACCAGCGCTCGTTCCGGTAGGTGACGTTGCCGTCGGCGTCGGCGGTCCAGACGATCTGCGGCACCGCGTCCGCGAGGGAGCGGTAGCGCACCTCGCTCTCGTACTCGGCCGCGGCAAGCTCCTGCTCGGCCAGCAGCGCGTCCCGCCGCCTGATCTCGACGGTCTTCTGCCAGAGCTCGATGAAGACGGCGACCTTGGCGCGGAGGATCAGCGGGTCGAACGGCTTCATCAGGTAGTCGACGGCGCCCGCGCTGTAGCCCCGGAAGATGTGCTCGGCGTCCTTCGAGATCGCGGTCAGGAAGAGGATCGGGACGTGCTTCGTCCGCTCCCGCTGCTTGATCAGCTCGGCCGTCTGGAAGCCGTCCATCCCCGGCATCTGGACGTCGAGCAGGATCGCCGCGAACTCCTCGTGAAGCAGCCGCCGCAGCGCCTCCTCGCCCGACGAGGCGCGGACGAGATCGGCGTCGAGCGGCTCGAGGATCGCCTCGAGCGCGAGCAGGTTCTCGGGCCGGTCGTCGACCAGCAGGAGCTTCGCCCGGGCGGTCACGGGGAGCACAACCCGTAGAGGAAGTGGCCCATCTCCTCGAGCTGGAGCACGGCGTCGGCCTCGACGGCCGCCAGCGCGGCGTCGGGCATCATCCGGCGCTCCGCCGTGCGCGGATCCTGGACGATCGAGACGCCGCCGCTGCGCTTGATCGACGCCAGCCCAGCGGCGCCGTCCTCGTTCGCGCCGGTGAGGACGATCCCGATCGCGCGGTCGCGGTACGACTCGGCGACGGACTCGAAGAGGACGTCGATCGACGGTCGCGCGAACTGCACGCGGGCGTCGACCGAGAGGGCGAAGTGGCCGTCGTCGACGAGCAGGTGATAGTCGGCAGGCGCGATGTAGACGTGGCGGGGCTCGATCGTCTCCTTGTCGTCGGGCTCGCGAGACCGGCCGGCCGATGTGCCGCTGCAGGAGCGTCTCGAGTACGCCGCGCCCGGCCTCGGGCGAGCGGTGCTGGGCGACGACGATCGCCTGGTCGAGCTCCTGCGGAATCCCCTCGAGCAACGTTCCCACTGCCTGCAGCCCTCCCCAGGACGCACCGATCGCGATCACCTCGTAGCTGCTCATCCGACCTTCCTGTAGAGCCGCTCGTCGACGTCGAGCTCCTCGAACGACGCCCTCGTGCGGCGAGAAGCGAATCGTCTCCTTCTGCCCGAGCGCGAGGACTCCGAACGTCGCCAGGCTGTCGTAGAAGAGCCTGTGCACGCGCTCCTGCAGCGGCTGCGGCGAAGTAGATCATCACGTTGCGGCAGGTGATCACGTTGAACTCGTTGAAGGAGGCGTCCGAGACGAGGTTGTGCTGGGCGAAGACGACGCCGTCGGCGAGCTCGCGGGCGAAGCGGGCGCCGTCGTAGCGGGCGACGTAGTACTCGGAGAACGACGCGCGTGCCGCCGGCCCGGATGTAGTTCTGGGTGTACTCCTGCATCTTGTCGAGCGGGAAGACGCCGAGCTTGGCCTGGTCGAGCACGGCCTCGTTGATGTCGGTCGCGTAGATCCGGACGCGGTCGGAGAGCCCCTCCTCCGCGAGCAGGATCGCGAGCGAGTAGACCTCCTCGCCCGTCGAGCAGCCGGCGACCCAGAGCCGCGAGAACGGGTACGTCCGCAGGAGCGGCACGACCTTCTCGCCGGAACGCGAGGAAGAAGGACGGGTCGCGGAACATCGCGGTGACGTTGATCGAGAGGTCGAGCAGCAGCCGCTCCATCACCGCCGGGTCGTGGAGGAGCAGGTTCTGCAGCGCCGAGATCGTCTCCACCTTCTCGCCGTCCATCCGCCTGCGCAGGCGCCGCCGCAGCGACGCCGGCGCGTACTCGCGGAAGTCGAAGCCGTAGCGGCGGTGGATCCCCTCGAGCAGGAGCTCGATCTCGATGCGCTCGAGCTCGAGCTCCTCAGCTCTGTCGAGACGGCTCATCTAGATGACCGGCCGTCACTGGTAGAGCCACACCCGCATCAGGGAGAGCAGCTGGTCGGTGTCGACCGGCTTGGTGATGTAGTCGGAGGCGCCGGCGGCGATCGAGCGCTCCCGGTCGCCCTTCATCGCCTTCGCGGTCAGCGCGATGATCGGCAGCTTCTCGAACTCGGGCAGCTCGCGGATCGCCTGCGTCGTCTCGTAGCCGTCCATCTCCGGCATCATCACGTCCATCAGCACGAGGTCGACGTCGCCGGCTGCGCCTGAGCGCCTCGATCCCTTCGCGCCCGTTCTCGGCGAAGAGCACCTCCATCCCGTGCGCCTCGAGCACGCTCGTGAGCGCGAAGACGTTGCGGACGTCGTCGTCGACGATCAGCACCTTCTTGCCGACGAAGAGCGCGTCGACGTTGTGCAGCTGCTCGAGCATCTTCCGCTTCGAGTCCGGCAGCTTCGACTCGACGCGGTGCAGGAAGAGCGACGTCTCGTCGAGCAGGCGCTCCGGCGAGCGCGCGTCCTTGACGACGATCGTCTCCGCGTAGCGCTTCAGCTTCGTCTCCTCGCGCCGGGTCAGCTCCTTGCCGGTGTAGACGATCACCGGCAGCTGCCCGCGAGCGCTCGGTCGTCTTCACCTTCTCGAGCAGGTCGAAGCCCGTCATCTTCGGCAGCTTCAGGTCGAGCACCATGCAGTCGAAGTCCGGCTCGGCGTCGAGCGCGGCGAGCGCCTCCTCCGAGGAGCCGACCGCGACGATCTCGACGTCGCCGTCGCCGCCGACGAGCTCGACGATCGCGTCGCGCTGCGTCTCGTCGTCGTCGACGACGAGCAGCCGGCGGACGTCGCGGGCGATGAACGACTCGATCCCGCCGAAGACGCCCTCGAGCGCCTCCAGCGAGGCGGGCTTCTGCACGAACGCGGCCGCACCGGCCATCAGCGCCGGCTGCCTCTCCTCCATCCCCGAGACGATGTGCACCGGGATGTGCCGCGTCGCCGGATGGCGCTTGAGCCGGTCGAGCACCGTCCAGCCGTCGAGCACCGGCAGGCTCATGTCGAGCACGATCGCGTCCGGCCGGAACTCGCGCGCGAGCGCGAGGCCGGTGTCGCCGCGAAGCGCGACGAGGCCCTTGAAGCCCCGCTCGCGGGCGATCTCGAGCTCGGTGCGGGCGAAGTCGGCGTCGTCCTCGACGATCAGGACGACGCGGTCGCCCTCCTCGATCGACTCGCGGTCGTCGTCGACCTCGCTCGTGACGAGCAGCGATCGGATCGAGCTCCGGCTCGTCGCCGTTGTGACTCGGCGGCCGTCGCCGGCGAGAGCCCGGCCGAGACGGCTTCGAGCAGCTCGGCCGGCGTCGCCGCGGGAGTCGTCTCGACGTAGCGCTCCGGCAGGAAGAGCGTGAAGGTGCTGCCCTCGCCGGGCGCCGACTCGACGTGGATCTCGCCGCCGAGCAGGCGGGCGATCTCGCGGCTGATCGAGAGGCCGAGCCCGGTGCCGCCGTAGCGCCGGCTCGTCGTCCCGTCCGCCTGCTGGAACGCCTCGAAGATCAGGCGCAGCTTGTCCTGCGGGATCCCGATGCCCGTGTCGACGACCGCGAAGGCGATCACCCGCTCCGCCTTCGAGAGCACGTCGCCGGCGAACTGGCGGCCGACGGCCTGGCCGACGCGGAGGACGACGCCGCCCGACTCGGTGAACTTGAACGCGTTCGAGAGCAGGTTCTTCAGCACCTGCTGCAGCCGCTGCTGGTCGGTGACGATCGTCGGCAGCGCGTTCTCGGCGACGTCGAGCTCGAACGTGAGCCCGTTCTCGCTCGCGACCGGCATGAACGCCCGCTCGAGCGCGGCGAGCTCCTCGGCGACCGAGACGTCGGCGACGTTGACGTCCATCTTCCCGGCCTCGACCTTCGAGAGGTCGAGGATGTCGTTGATCAGGCCGAGCAGCTCCGAGCCCGCGTTGTGGATCGTGGTCGCGAACTCGATCTGCTTCTCGGTCAGGTTGCCGTCCGGGTTGTCGCCGAGCAGCTTCGCGAGGATCAGCAGCGAGTTGAGCGGCGTGCGCAGCTCGTGCGACATGTTCGCGAGGAACTCGGACTTGTACCTCGAGGAGAGCGCGAGCTGCTCGGCCTTCTCCTCGAGCGCGCTGCGGGCCTCCTCGATCTCGGCGTTCTTGATCTCGATCCTGCGGTTCTGCTCCTCGAGCTGCTGCGAGCGCTCCTCCAGCTCCTCGTTCGTCTGCTGCAGCTCCTCCTGCTGGGTCTGGAGCAGCTCCTCGGACGCGCGCAGGGTCGCGTCTGCGCCTCGAGCTCCGCGTTCGAGCGCTTCAGCTCGTCCTGCTGCGCCTGCAGCTCCTCGGACTGGCTCTGCAGCTCCTGCGTCAGCTGCTGCGACTGGAGCAGCAGCTCCTCGGTGCGCATGTTCGCGAGGATCGTGTTCAGGACGACGCCGATCGACTCCGAGAGCTGGTCGAGGAACGTCTGCTGGATCTCGGTGAACGGCGTGAACGAGGCGAGCTCGATCACGGCCATCACGTTCTCCTCGAAGAGGACGGGGAGGACGATGATGCTCGTCGGCGCCGCCTCGCCGAGGCCCGAGGCGATCTTGATGTAGTCCTCGGGCGCCTGCGTGATCACGATCGCCTTCTTCTCGAGCGCCGCCTGGCCGACGATCGCCTCGCCGAGCTTGAAGCGGTTCGCGATCGTCTTCCGCTCCTTGTAGCCGTACGTCGCGATCAGGCGCAATTCCGTCTCCCCGTCCTCGGCTCCGTTTCCAACCCCGGTGTCCTCGGCGACGTAGAAGGCGCCGTGGTGCGCGGCGACGAGCGGCGTCACCTCGCTCATCAGCAGGCGGGCGACCGTCTTCTGGTCGCGCTGGCCCTGCAGCATCCCGGAGAAGCGGGCGAGGTTCGAGTTGAGCCAGTCCTGCTCGGCGTTCCGCTCGGTCGTCTCGCGCAGGTTGCCGATCATCTGGTTGATGTTGTCCTTGAGGTCGGCGACCTCGCCGGCCGCCTCGACGGTGATCGACCGCGTCAGGTCGCCCTGGGTGACGGCGGTCGAGACGTCCGCGATCGCGCGGAGCTGGGTGGTCAGCGTGTCGGCGAGCTGGTTGACGTTGTCGGTCAGGCCCTTCCAGACGCCGGAGACGCCCTCGACCTGAGCCTGGCCGCCGAGCTTGCCCTCGCTGCCGACCTCCTGCGCGACGCGCGTCACTTCGGCTGCGAAGGTCGAGAGCTGGTCGACCATCGTGTTGATCGTGCCGGCGAGCTGGCCGATCTCGCCCTTCGCCTCGACGGTGATCTTCTGCGAGAGGTCGCCCTTCGCGACCGCGGTCGTGACCTCGGCGATGTTCCGCACCTGCGTGGTGAGGTTGCCGGCGAGCAGGTTGACGTTGTCGGTCAGGTCCTTCCAGGTGCCGGAGACGCCGGCCACCTCGGCCTGGCCGCCGAGCGTGCCCTCGGTGCCGACCTCGCGCGCGACGCGCGTCACCTCGGCGGCGAAGGCGGAGAGCTGGTCGACCATCGTGTTGATCGTGTCCTTGAGCTCGAGCACCTCGCCCTTCACGTCGACGGTGATCTTCTTCGAGAGGTCGCCGTTCGCGACCGCGGTCGTGACGGTGGCGATGTTGCGCACCTGCTCGGTCAGGTTGGCGGCCATGAAGTTCACGTTGTCGGTCAGGTCGCTCCACGTGCCCGAGACGCCCTCGACCCGCGCCTGGCCGCCGAGGCGGCCCTCGGTGCCGACCTCGCGCGCCACGCGCGTCACCTCGGAGGCGAAGGCGCGGAGCTGGTCGACCATCGTGTTGATGGTGTCCTTGAGCTCGAAGACCTCGCCCTTGACGTCGACGGTGATCTTCTTCGAGAGGTCGCCGTTCGCGACCGCGGTCGTGACGGTGGCGATGTTGCGCACCTGCTCGGTCAGCGACGAGGCCATGAAGTTGACGTTGTCGGTCAGGTCGCGCCAGGTGCCGGAGACGCCCTTCACCTGCGCCTGGCCGCCGAGCTTGCCCTCGGTGCCGACCTCGCGGGCGACGCGCGTCACCTCGGCGGCGAAGCTCGAGAGCTGGTCGACCATCGTGTTGATCGTCGACGCGAGCTGCGCGACCTCGCCCTTCGCTTCGACGGTGATCTTCTGCGAGAGGTCGCCCTTCGCGACCGCGGTCGTGACGTCGGCGATGGCGCGCACCTGGTCGGTGAGGTTGTTCGCGAGCTGGTTGACGTTCTCGGTCAGGTCCTTCCAGGTGCCGGAGACGCCGACGACCTCGGCCTGGCCGCCGAGCTTGCCCTCGGTGCCGACCTCCTTCGCGACGCGCGTCACCTCGGCGGCGAACGCTCGAGAGCTGGTCGACCATCGTGTTGATCGTCTCCTTCAGCTCCGCGATCTCGCCCTTCACGTCGACGGTGATCTTCTTCGAGAGGTCGCCGTTCGCGACCGCGGTCGTCACCTCGGCGATGTTGCGCACCTGCGCGGTCAGCGAGCTCGCCATCGTGTTCACGTTCTCGGTCAGGTCGCGCCAGACGCCGGAGACGTCCTCGACCTCGGCCTCGACGCCGAGCTTGCCCTCGGTGCCGACCTCGCGCGCGACGCGCGTGACCTCGCCGGCGAACGCCGAGAGCTGGTCGACCATCGTGTTGATCGTGTCCTTCAGCTCGGCGATCTCGCCCTTCGCGTCGACCGTGATCTTCTGGGAGAGGTCGCCCTTCGCGACCGCGGTCGTGACGTCGGCGATCGCGCGCACCTGGCCGGTGAGGTTGTTCGCGAGCAGATTGACGTTGTCCGTCAGCCCGCGCCAGGTGCCGGAGACGCCTTCGACCGTCGCCTGGCCGCCGAGCTTCCCCTCGGTGCCGACCTCGCGCGCGACGCGCGTCACCTCGTCGGCGAAGCTCGGAGAGCTGGTCGACCATCGTGTTGATCGTCGACGCGAGCTGCGCGATCTCGCCCTTGGTCTCGATCGTGATCTTCTGCGAGAGGTCGCCCTTCGCGACCGCGGTCGTGACGTCGGCGATCGAGCGCACCTGCGCGGTCAGGTTGTCGGCCATCAGGTTCACGTTCTCGGTCAGCCCGCGCCAGGTGCCGGAGACGCCCTCGACCTGGGCCTGGCCGCCGAGCTTGCCCTCGGTGCCGACCTCGTTCGCGACGCGCGTCACCTCGGCGGCGAAGCTCGAGAGCTGGTCGACCATCGTGTTGATCGTGTTCTTGAGCTGCAGCACCTCGCCGCGCGCGTCGACGGTGATCTTCTTCGAGAGGTCGCCGTGTCGCGACCGCGGTCGTCACGTCGGCGATGTTGCGCACCTGGTCGGTGAGGTTGTTCGCGAGCGTGTTCACGTTCTCGGTCAGCCCGCGCCACGTGCCGGAGACGCCTTCGACCTGGGCCTGGCCGCCGAGGCGGCCCTCGGTGCCGACCTCGCGCGCGACGCGTGTGACCTCCGCCGCGAACGCGGAGAGCTGGTCGACCATCGTGTTGATCGTGTCCTTGAGCTCGAGCACCTCGCCGGCGACGTCGACGGTGATCTTCTTCGAGAGGTCGCCGTTCGCCACCGCCGTCGTGACCGCGGCGATGTTCCGCACCTGGCGACGTGAGGTTGCCGGCGAGCGTGTTGACGTTGTCGGTCAGGTCCTTCCAGACGCCGCGAGACGCCCTCGACCTGCGCCTGGCCGCCGAGGCGGCCCTCGGTGCCGACCTCGCGCGCGACGCGCGTCACCTCGGCGGCGAACGAGCGCAGCTGGTCGACCATCGTGTTGACGGTCTCCTTCAGCTCGAGCACCTCGCCGCGGACCTCGACCGTGATCTTCTTCGAGAGGTCGCCGTTCGCGACCGCGGTCGTCACGTCGGCGATGTTCCGCACCTGGTCGGTGAGGTTGTCGGCGAGCGTGTTCACGTTCTCCGTCAGGTCCTTCCAGACGCCGGAGACGCCCTCGACCTGGGCCTGGCCGCCGAGCTTGCCCTCGGTGCCGACCTCCTTCGCGACGCGCGTCACCTCGGCCGAGAACGAGCGCAGCTGGTCGACCATCGTGTTGATGGTCTCCTTCAGCTCGAGCACCTCGCCCTTGACGTCGACGGTGATCTTCTTGGAGAGGTCGCCGTTCGCGACGGCCGTCGTGACGGCGGCGATGTTCCGCACCTGCGAGGTGAGGTTGCCGGCGAGCGTGTTCACGTTCTCGGTCAGGTCCTTCCAGACGCCCGAGACGCCCTTGACCTGCGCCTGGCCGCCGAGGTTCCCGTCGGTACCGACCTCGCGCGCGACGCGCGTGACCTCGTCGGCGAAGCTCGAGAGCTGGTCGACCATCGTGTTGACGGTGTTCTTCAGCTCGAGCACCTCGCCCTTGACGTCGACCGTGACCTTCCGTCGAGAGGTCGCCGTTCGCGACCGCGGTGGTGACGTCGGCGATGTTCCGCACCTGGCCGGTCAGGTTCGAGGCCATCTGGTTGACCGAGTCGGTCAGGTCCTTCCACGTGCCGGAGACGCCCTTCACGCGCGCCTGGCCGCCGAGCTTGCCCTCGGTGCCGACCTCGCGCGCGACGCGCGTCACCTCGGCGGCGAAGCTCGAGAGCTGGTCGACCATCGCGTTCACGGTCGTGCCGATCCGGCGGAACTCGCCGCGCACCGGCTGGCCGTCGATCTCGAGCTGGATCCGCTGCCGCAGGTCGCCGTCGGCGACCGCGTCGATCACGCGCGCGACCTCGATCGTCGGCCGCGCGAGGTTGTCGATCAGCTCGTTGACCGCGCCGACCTTCTCCGCCCACGAGCCCGGCGCCCCCGCGACGCCCGCCCGCTCGGTGATCCGACCCTCGCGACCCACGACCTTGCTGACCCGCACCAGCTCGCGCGTCACCTGCTGGTTCCGCTCGACGAGCGTGTTGAACGCCGCGGCGACGCTCGGCGAGCGTCCCTCGGCCCGCAGGCGGACGGAGAAGTCGCCGTCGCGGGCGGCCTCGAGCGCGGAGGTCAGCTTCGCGAGCTGCGCCTCGGTCAGGGTGCCGGCTCCGTTCTCGGAACCGGCGCGGGCAGTGGGCTTCCGGGTCGCCTGCGAGCGCGCACCTCGGGTCGGCACTGGGGGCACGGGTGACTCCTTTGTCGAGCAGCGGGGTTTGTCGAGGGAGCTCCTCAGCTCCTCGACGCGTCTATGCCCATTCGGGAGCGATATTGAACGACCTTTCGGCAGAAATCGCCGAGTTGATTACACGTGTCCGAGCGCCTGCTCGAGGTCGGCCCAGAGCTCGTCGGCGGGCTCGAGCCCGACGGAGAGCCGGAGCAGGCCGGCGGGGACGCGATCGCCCTCCCAGCGGTGGCGCGACTCCATCGTCGAGGTGACGCCGCCGAGGCTCGTGGCGTTCACGATCAGCCTCGTCGCCGTCTCGACTCGCCTCGCAGCGGCGCCGTCGGCGACGTCGAAGGAGAGGAGGGCGCCGAAGCCGGGATAGCGGACGTTCTGGACGCGCCGCGTGCGCTCTCGAGGCGGCCGGCGAGCGCCGCCGCCGTCACGCTCTGGTGAGCGACGCGCGCCTCGAGCGTCTGCAGGCCGCGCAGCAGGAGCCAGGCGGGATCGGGCGCGGCGACGATCCCGGAGCGGGTGCGGAACTCGAGCAGCCGCGCCGCGTGCTCGGCGCTCTTCGCGACGACCGCGCCGAGCAGCACGTCGTGATGGCCGCCGAGGTACTTCGTCGCCGAGTGGACGACGAGGTCGCAGCCGTGCTCGAGCGGGCGCAGGTGCACCGGCGTCGCGGCGGTCGCGTCGCAGACGACGAGGCCGGGATGCGCGGCGGCCGCCTCGAAGTCCGGCATCGTCAGGAGCGGGTTCGACGGCGCCTCGATCCAGACGAGGTCGGCCTCGGCCGGCGGCGGGCCGGTCTGGTCGAAGAGGACGTGCCGGAGCCCCCAGCGCTCGAGCTCGGTCAGCAGCACGCCCGTCCCGTAGTACGCGTCCGCGGCGAGCGCGACCGTCTGCCCGGGCTCGAGCAGCGCGAGCACGAGCGCCGTCGTCGCGCCCATCCCGGAGGAGAAGAGGAGCGCCTCGCCGCCCTCGAGCCCGCCGAGCAGCCGCTCCACCTCGACCCCGACCGGGTGCGCGTTCCGCGCGTAGTGAAACGGCCCCGGCTCGCCGTCGACGTAGGGCCAGGTCGTCGAGCGGTCGAGCGGCGGCTCCATCCCGCGAATCTACAACCTCTCCCGGGTTAGGCTCCCGCGATGGCCGAGACCCACGACACGACCGCCGCCAAGCTCGCCTGGCTGCAGGAGCTCTCCGACCAGGCGGCGCACGCCGGGAACGAGAAGGCGGTCGCGCGGCAGCGGGAGCGGGGGAAGCTGCTCGCGCGCGAGCGGGTCGAGAAGCTGCTCGACCCGGGCTCGTTCGTCGAGCTCGACCGCTACGTCCGCCACCGCAACCCCGACTTCGACTCGATGCGGAACCGGCCCTACGGCGACGCGGTCGTGACCGGCTACGGCGAGATCTTCGGCCGCAAGGTCTTCGTCTTCTCGCAGGACTTCACCGTCTTCGGCGGCTCGCTCTCGGAGGTCTTCGCCGAGAAGATCTGCAAGGTGATGGACATGGCCCTGAAGTACGGGTGCCCGGTGATCGGGATCAACGACTCGGGCGGGGCGCGGATCCAGGAGGGCGTCGTCTCGCTCGCCGGCTACGCCGAGATCTTCTGGCGCAACGTCCAGGCGTCGGGCGTGATCCCGCAGCTCTCGCTCGTGCTCGGCCCGACGGCGGGCGGCGCCGTCTACTCGCCCGCGATCACCGACTTCGTGCTGATGGCGGAGTCGAGCTCGTACATGTTCATCACCGGCCCCGACGTCGTGAAGACGGTGACGGGCGAGGAGGTCTCGTTCGAGGAGCTCGGCGGCGCCGAGACGCACGCGGCCAAGTCGGGCGTCGCGCACTTCACCGCCGCGAACGAGGAGGCGGTGCTCGAGGACGCGCGCTACCTGCTCTCGTTTCTGCCTCAGAACAACCTCGAGCGGCCCGCCCACACGCCGCCGTCCGACCCGGTCGACCGCGAGGCGCCCGAGCTGGACACGTTCATCCCGGACGAGGCGACGAAGCCCTACGACATGAAGCAGGTGATCGCGAAGGTCGTCGACGACGGCGAGTTCATGGAGGTGCAGCCGCGCTTTGCCGCCAACATCGTCTGCGGCTTCGCGCGGCTCGGCGGCCACCCGGTCGGCGTCGTCGGCAACCAGCCGGCCGCGCTCGCGGGCGTGCTCGACATCGACGCCTCGGTGAAGGCGGCGCGCTTCGTCCGCACCTGCGACGCCTTCAACGTCCCGCTCGTCACGTTCGTCGACGTCCCGGGCTTCCTGCCCGGGACCGAGCAGGAGTGGGGCGGGATCATCCGCCACGGCGCCAAGCTGCTCTACGCGTTCGCCGAGGCGACCGTGCCGAAGCTGACGGTGATCACGCGCAAGGCGTACGGCGGGGCGTACGACGTCATGAGCTCGAAGCACATCCGCGCCGACTTCAACGTCGCCTGGCCGACCGCGGAGGTCGCGGTGATGGGCCCGGAGGGCGCGGTCAACATCGTCTTCCGCAAGGAGCTCGAGGAGGCGGACGACCCAGAGGCGCGCCGTGCCGAGCTGATCGCCGACTACAAGGAGCGCTTCGCGAACCCGTACCACGCCGCCGAGCGGGGGTATGTGGACGAGGTGATCGAGCCGCGGCTCACCCGCCCGATCCTGATCTCGGCGCTCGAGGTCGCGAAGACGAAGCGCGAGCCACGACCGAAGCGGAAGCACGGCAACATCCCGCTCTAGGCAAAGGCGTACTGGACCGAGTCGCAGACGCGGCGATAGCCGATCGCGACGTAGATCTTGTTCGACGTCGGGTTCGCGAGATCGGT
This sequence comes from uncultured Gaiellaceae bacterium, assembly GCA_963738795.1. Taxonomy (GTDB): domain Bacteria; phylum Actinomycetota; class Thermoleophilia; order Gaiellales; family Gaiellaceae; genus Gaiellasilicea. The sequence continues at coordinate 139,889 of CAVTXQ010000007.1, forward strand.
GTAGAGGAAGCAGAAGCTCCGCCCGGCTGCAAGCTGCTCCGTCGAGACATGGGCGGTGAGCGCGCTCGCGTAGCCGCGGCCACGGTGCTCGGGCGGCGTGTAGACCGGACCGATCCGGACGCCCGTCGACGTCGGGCTCCCGAAGCCGACGAAGCACACCGGCTCGCCGTCGTCCTCCCAGAGCGCGATTCCGTTGCCGGGTGTCGCCAGCTTGTGGTCGACGTTGCGGCCGTTCTGCTCCTCGTCCTGCTCGAGCGCGCCGAGCGCCTCGACGCCGAACTCGCCCCACCAGCGGACGAGCAGCTTCCGGTCGTCCGGTGTCGCCGGCCGCGGCCCGCCGGGTGCCGGCGCAGGCGGCACGACCGTCTCGAGCGCGTAGATGCCCTGCTGCACCCGCTGCTCGGGCGCGACTCCGTGCAGGCGGGCGCACGCGGCGACGAAGTCGTCGATCTCCGGCACGGCGCCCACGGCACCCGGAATCCCGCCGCCCACCTCGCGCGCGAGCGCGCTCCAGCGCCGCGTTGGCTGCCGCCGCCGAGGACGAGGTTGTACGGCGGCGTCCGCAGCGCCGCGCCGACGACGTCGCCGCCGTCCTCGACGAGCCAGAGCTCGTGCTCGGGATAGAGCCCCGGGCTGTCGCGCAGCGTGCCGGCGAGGCCGAGGATCAGGTTGTGCCGCGCCTCGTCCGCGAGCAGCGGCGCCGCGCGCTCGAGGAACTCCGCCGGATCGGCGACCTTGACGACCCGCATGTGCGCAGTCTACGCTGCCTAGGCAATGCCTAGGCAGATGCTCTCGGCTGCAGAGGCCGCCCGCGCGCTCGGGATCAGCGTCGACACGCTCCGCCGCTGGGACCGCGACGGCAAGATCACGGTCGAGCGCGACGCGGCCAACCGGCGCGTCGTCTCGGCCGCCGAGGTCGAGCGCCTGCGCGGCCCGCACGGCGACGAGACGCTCTCTGCACGCAACCGCTTTCGCGGCGTCGTCCGCTCGGTCGAGCTCGACGGCCTGCTGGCGAAGGTCGAGATCGACGTCACCGAGCCGTGCGCGCGTCGTCGCGATCGTGACGCGCGAGTCGGTGGAGGAGCTCGGGCTGAAGGCGGGGATGAGCGCGGCGGGCGTCGTCAAGTCGACCTCGGTGATGGTGGAGCGGTGAGGCGCGGGCTTGTCTTCGGCGCCGCGCTCGTGGCCGCGGTCGCGCTCGTCGCCGGCTTCACCTCGACCCGCGCCGACGGCCCGGCGACGGCGTACGCCGCCGCCTCGCTCACCGACGTCCTCCCGAAGATCTCGCCGTCGTCCCGGTTCCAGTTCGCCGGCTCGAACCAGCTCGCGCTCCAGATCACGCGCGGTGCTCCCGCCGACGTCTTCGCCTCCGCGAGCCCCGTCTACACGCAGGGCCTCTTCCGCGACGGCCTCGTCGAGAAGCCGCGCACGTTCGCGACGAACTCGCTCGTCCTCGCCGTGCCGCGCTCGAACCCGGCGAAGATCCGCTCCGTCTTCGACCTGGCGAAGCGGCCGAAGCTGAAGCTCGTCGTCGCGGGCGAGAAGGTGCCGATCGGCCTCTACACGCGCGAGGTGCTGAAGCGGCTTGCGCTCCTTCGCGTGCTGCGCAAGGCGGTCAGCCAGGAGCCGGACGTGAAAGGGATCGTCGGCAAGCTGGCGCTCGGCGAGGCCGACGCAGGCTTCGTCTACGCGACCGACGTGCGTGCCGCCTCGTCGCGGCTGATCGCGATCCCGCTGCCGAAGCGGTCGCAGCCGACCGTCCGCTACGAGGTCGCGGTCGTGAAGGGGATCGAAGAACCGCGAGGCGGCGCTCGAGCTCGTCGCCGACCTGCTCAGCACGGACGGCAGGCGCGAGCTCGAAGCGGGCGGGCTTCGGGCTGCCGTGAGAAGCCCGTTCGCGGTGGCGCTCGCGCTCGCGACCGCGCTCACGCTCTCCTTTCTGCTCCTCCCGATCCTCGCGATCTTCGTCGACATCCCGCCGGGGCAGCTGCTGGACGGGATGAACGATCCGGCCGCTGTCGACGCGCTGATCGTGACGCTGAAGACGACGCTGATCGCGAACGCGGTCATCCTGCTGGTCGGGACGCCCGCGGCCTATCTGATCGCGACGAACGCATTTCGCGCCAAGCCCCTGCTCGTCACCGCGATCGAGCTGCCGCTCGTGCTCCCGCCCGCGGTGGCCGGGATCGGCCTCCTCGCGGCCTTCGGCCGCTTCGGCCTGCTCGGCGAGACGCTCGACGTCCTCGGCCTCTCGATTCCCTTTACCCAGCTCGCGGTCGTCTTCGCGGTCATGTTCGTCGCCAGCCCCTTCTACATCCGCGCCGCGATCTCCGCGTTCGAGTCCGTCGACCCGGCGCTGACCGGCGCCGCACGCACGCTCGGCGCCGGTCCGGCCCGTACCTTCTTCCGCGTCGCCCTGCCGCTTGCGTCAGGCGGGCTCGGCGCCGGCTGGGCGCTCTGCTTCGCCCGCGGGATCGGCGAGTTCGGCGCCACGATCATGTTCGCCGGCTCGCTCCAGGGCGTGACGCAGACGCTCTCGCTCGCCGTCTACGAGCAGTTCGACGTCGACTTCGACGTCGCGCTCGCGATCGGAGCCGAGCTCGTGATTATCAGCGCCTTCCTCCTTCTCGCCGTCAAGCTCGTCCCGACATGGACACGCTCGAGCTCACCCTCGACCACCCTCTCCGCTCCTTTCGGCTCGAGCTGACGGCGGCGCTCGGGCGCGAGACGCTCGCGCTCGTCGGCCCGTCGGGAGCGGGGAAGTCCAGCGTCCTGCGCGCGATCGCCGGCCTGCTGCGGCCGGAGCGGGGGAGGGTCGCGCTCGGCGCGGAGGCGTGGCTCGATACGGACGCCGGCGTCGACCTGCCGCCGGAGCGCCGCTCGGTCGGGCTCGTCTTCCAGGAGTACGCGCTCTTTCCGCACCTCGACGTGAGCAGGAACGTCGCCTTCGGCGGACGGCAGCGCGTCGACGAGTTGCTCGAGCGTTTCCGGATCTCGCACCTCGCGAAGGCGCGGCCGGGAGACCTCTCCGGCGGCGAGCGCCAGCGGGTCGCGCTGGCGCGGGCGCTCGCCCGCGACCCGGCGGTGCTCCTGCTCGACGAGCCACTCTCGGCGCTCGACGCGCACACCCGCAACGTCGTGCGCGCAGAGCTGGCCGAGCTGCTGGCCGAGCTGCGGCTGCCGACGCTGCTCGTCACGCACGACTTCGAGGACGCGGCCGCTCTCGCCGATCGGGTCGGCGTGATCGTCGACGGGCGCATCCTGCAGCTCGAGCACCGCGTCGGATCTGCTCGCCGCTCCGGCGGATGCATTCGTCGCGAGCTTCACCGGCGCGAACCTCCTGCATGGAACCGCGCGGCCCGGGCTGAATGGACTGACCGAGGTCGTGCTCGACGACGCGAGCCTCGCCTACTCCACCGACGAGGTCGGCGGCCGCGTCGGCCTCGCCGTCTACCCGTGGGAGATCGCGCTCGCCCGCACCGAGCCCGCCGACTCGGCCGTCAACCACCTCCGCGGCGAGGTCCGCTCGCTGGTCGCGCTCGGCAACCGGGTCCGCGTCCGGGTCGGCCCGTTGACGGCGGAGATCACGGCCGCGTCGGCCGAGCGGCTGGCGCTGCGGGAAGGGGAGGCCGTCGTCGCGTCGTTCAAGGCGACCGCCGCGCGACTCGTGCCGCTCGGCTAGGCGGGAATGGCTTCGGCCGGCTCGGGCCACGCGGCGCCGATGCCGAGCTCGTCCGCGAGTGCCGCGACGACGTCGGGGTCGAACTGGCTGCCCGAGCAGCGCGCCAGCTCGGCGACCGCCTCGTCGTCGGTGAGCCGGCCGCGGTAGACGCGATCCGACGTCATCGCGTCGTAGGCATCCGCGACGAAGATGATCCGGGCGCCGAGCGGGATGTCGTCGCCGCCGAGCGCGTCGGGGTAGCCGGTGCCGTCCCAGCGCTCGTGATGGTGGAGCACCCAGTCGGCGACGGGGTCGACGCCGAGGCTCTCGAGCATCCGGTAGCCGATCTGAGGGTGGCGTTCCAGCACGAGCCGCTCAGTCTCGGAGAGCGGGCCCGGCTTGCGCAGGATCTCCTCCGGGATCGCGAGCTTGCCGAGGTCGTGCAGGCTCGCGGCGAGCCGGGTCAGCTCGACCTGCTCGCGGTCGACGCCGAGCCGCGTCGCGATCTTGGCGGCGAGATCGGAGACGCGCTCCGAGTGCGAGCCGGTGTACGCGTCGCGCGCGTCGACGGCCTTGGCGAGGCTGGCGGCGGCGCGGAAGCGGGCGGCGCGGTCGGGGCCGGCGGCGAGCCGCTTCAGCTCCGCGATCTCGACCACGTCCGGGCGGTAGACCCGCGTCTGGTTCTTGCCGTACTCCTTCGCCCAGTAGAGCGCGCTGTCGGCGCGGCGGACGAGCTCGTCGCGGCCGACGTCGTCGAGCGGGACGGTCGCGATGCCGGCGCTGACGGTGACCGACCCGGCGGGCGGCAGCTCGACGAGCGAGATCCGCTCGATGATCGCCTCGGCCGCGATCCGGGCGCCGTCCTCGTCCCGGCCGGGCAGCAGGATCGCGAACTCGTCGCCGCCGAGCCGGAACGCCTCGCCGCCCTGGCGGAGGTTCGTCGCCAGCTGCGCGAGCACCTTGTCGCCGACGGGATGGCCGAAACGGTCGTTGATCCGCTTGAACTCGTCGATGTCCACGAGACAGAGGCTGAGCGGGTAGCCCTGAGCCTGCGAGTCGGCGAGCTCGCGCTCGAGCCGGTCGTGGAAGTGGCGGTGGTTGCCGAGACCCGTCAGCGGGTCGGTGAGCGCCAGCCGCATCGCGCGCAGCTCGCGGAAGGTCGAGCGCTGGTAGAGCGCGATCGCCAGCAGCGGGCCGACGAGCGCGCCAGAGAGGAGCGGCGAGCGCTGCCACAGGATCACGAGCATCAGCGCCGCGGATGCCATCAGCGCGAACGGCATGCCCGTCGCCTGGATGCTCGTCCGCGTCACGGTCGCGAACGGCTTGTGCGCGCTGACGGCGACGACGAGGCTGATCAGGATCAGGTTGACGCTGTAGAACGCGAACGCTGCGATCACGACCTGGGCGAAGACGAGGCTCGCGTCGTCGCCGCGGACCGGCGCGATCGCGGCGCCGGCGGCCGCTGCGGCGACCGACATCACGGCCGCGTTGTAGGTGACGCGAATCGGTGGGCGATGCTCGAAGAGGTGCATGATCGGCGCAGCCATGCCGACGACGACGCCGGCCTGCCAGCCGTAGAGGACGATCGCAGCTGTGCAGAAGACGAAGCCGAGCGAGACGCCGCCCGTGTCGATCCCGTCGAGCGGGACCGGGTAGCGCTCGGCCAGGATCGATGCCGCCAAGAGACCGGCGATCCCCGCCAGCGTGGCGAGGTCGCGAGGCGCGACGGCGAACGAGACCGCGGCCGCGACGGCGACCCCGAATCCCAGCAGCCCGACCGGCAGGACGACGGCCGCGAGCCGCGGGGGTAGTTTTCCCCCGGCAGACTCATCACGCGGCCCCTACCAGCGCTGGGTTTACCACCCCCATGTGAAGCTTTCCCAGCCCCAGTTCCCGATCGCCGTGGCGAGAGCCACCAGCGCGACAAGAACCCCAACCAGCCGTCCGTTTCTCCACTGCAGCATTTCCGTGCCCTCCCAATTGGCGGATCGTCAGGACTCCGAGATGATGAATGCCGCTTTGCGGCCCGTAATCCCTCGAAAAGGTGATTTCACGTGCGTCGGGTCACAAGTGCCGCCCGGCTAGGCTGGGCCGGTGGCCGCGAGGATCGAGCCGGAGCCGGCGGAGGAGGGGGAGCGCGAGGCGATCCTCGCCGCGCTCGCCGCGCCGGTGGCCGAGGAGGCCGGTTGGGCCGCGGCCGCCCTGCTCGAGGGCGTCGAGGAAGGCGAGCCCGACCCGTAACCGTTCCGCAGCCGCGGGCGTTGTAGAGCCATGTGTTGCCGCTGTGGAGACCACCCCGCCCGCTCCGCCGACGAGCCGTTCTGCCCGATCTGCGTCATCTCGATCAAGGTCGAGGTCGCGCGGGGGCTGACGCAGCTCGCCGGCTACCTCAACGCCTGGGCCGCTTTCGGCGACTGGTGTAGCGAGCGCCAAGCTGTCTAGCTGCGCAGGGTGAGCATCCGCTGAGCGGATGCTCACCGCGCGAAGACCCCTGAAGGGGCCGCTTCGCGGCCCGGTCAGCTGACGCCCGTCCTGAGTTTCAGGCAGCACTGCCGCGGAGCAGCCGCGGCGCCGTGCGCGCGTAGTCGAGCCCCGAGACCCAGGTGAGCACGAGCGCGACGAGCAGCGCCCACCAGGCGATGCTGTCGTCCCAGGCTCCGGCCGCCGCGAAGCCGCCGAGCGCCGCCGCGACCGCCTGCGCCCACGTCTTCAGCTTGCCGAGGTCGCGGGCCGCGATCACGACCCCGCGCTCGATCGCGGCCAGGCGCAGGCCCGAGATCAAGATCTCCCGCGCGACGATCGCCGCGACCATCCAGCCCGGCCAGACACCGTCCTCGATCAGCATCACGAGCACCGCCAGCACGAGCACCTTGTCGGCTATCGGGTCGAGCAGCGAGCCCAGCTGCGAGGTGACGCCGCGCCGCCGCGCGATCCGCCCGTCGAGCCAGTCGGTCGCCATCGCGACGCAGAAGAGCGCGGTCGCCCAGTACTCGTTGTTCGGAAAGTCCCACGCGTAGAGGAGCACGACCAGGGGGACGGACGCCGCCCGTGCGACGGTCAACTGATCGGGGAGCGTCATCGCTTCGGGAGAATACGCGCGCCATGGCGCTTCCCTCGAAAGTCCTCGTCGCAAACCGCGGCGAGATCGCGATCCGGATCTTCCGCACGTTGCGCGAGCTCGGTGTCGGCTCGGTCGCCGTCTACTCGGAGGCCGACCGCGACGCACTGCACCCGCGCGCCGCCGACGAGGCCTATCTGATCGGTCCCGGCCCGGCCGCGGAGAGCTATCTCGTCGGCGAGAAGATCCTCGACGCGGCGCGGCAGGCGGGCGCCGAGGCGATCCATCCTGGCTACGGCTTCCTCGCCGAGAACGCCGCCTTCGCGCGCGCGGTCGAGGAGTCGGGCCTGACGTGGATCGGCCCGCCCAGCTCTGCGATCGAGCTGATGGGCTCGAAGACCGAGGCGCGCACGGCGATGCAGGCCGCGGGCGTCCCGATCATCCCCGGCGCGACCGAGCCGGTCGAGACGGTCGCCGAGGTGCTGCGCCTGGGCGAGGAGGTCGGCTATCCGCTGATCGTCAAGGCGGCGGCGGGCGGCGGCGGCAAGGGGATGAAGCTCGTCGAGTCGCCCGACGAGGCCGAGCGCGCGTTCGAGTCCGCCCAGCGCGAGGGCGAGAAGTACTTCGCCGACGGCCGCGTCTACGTCGAGCGCTACCTCGAGGATCCACGCCACGTCGAGGTGCAGGTGCTCGCCGACGCGCACGGGAACGTGATCCACCTCGGCGAGCGCGACTGCACGATCCAGCGCCGCCACCAGAAGCTGATCGAGGAGACGCCGTCGCCCGCGGTCGACGCGGAGCTGCGCGCACGGATCGGTCAGATCGCCGTCGACGCCGCCCGCGCCGCCGGCTACCGCTCCGCCGGCACGATCGAGGGGCTCCTGACCGCGGACGGCTCCTACTACTTCATGGAGATGAACACGCGGATCCAGGTCGAGCACACGGTCACCGAGGAGGTGACGGGGATCGACCTCGTCCGCGAGCAGGTGCTGATCGCGGCCGGCGAGCCGCTGTCCGTGCGCCAGGAGGACGTCGTCCTGCGCGGCCACGCGATCGAGTGCCGGATCAACGCCGAGGACGTCTCGAGCGGCTTCCTGCCCGCGCCGGGCCGGATCACCGCCTACCGCGAGCCCGCCGGCCCCGGCGTCCGCGTCGACTCGGGCGTCGTCGCCGGCTCCGAGATCAGCGGGCTCTACGACCCGATGATCGCCAAGCTGATCGTCCACGGCGTCGACCGCGAGCACGCCCGGATGCGGATGCTGCGCGCGCTCGACGAGTTCGAGATCGGCGGCCTGCCGACGCTGCTCGGCTTCCATCGCGCCCTGCTCTCGCATCCCGAGTTCGTCGCCGGCGGCACCGGCCATGGTCTGGTCGAGTCCGAGGAGCTGGCCGCCCGGGCCGAGGAGCTGACGCGCGAGCCTGTTGCCGAGGCGGCTGCCGCGAACGGCCGCGTGCGCCCGCGCGCGACCGCCGTCGAGGTCGGTGGACGGCGCTACGACGTGACCGTGCTCGAGCCGGAGCCGCCGTGGGTCGAGCTCGCACGACGCCGCCGCGAACGTGAGGCGTCGGGCCGCGGCGGCGCCGGCAGCGACTCGGTCGTGAGCCCGATGCAGGGCACGGTGCTGAAGGTCGACGTGACCGACGGCGACACGATCGAGGCCGGCACGGTGATCTGCGTCGTCGAGGCGATGAAGATGGAGAACGAGATCGCAGCGCACCGCGCCGGGACGGTCGCCGACGTCTCGGTCGCGCCGGGCGACGCCGTCGCGAGCGGGCAGGTGATCTGCCGTGTCGTCGCCGACGAGGCCTGACTCGACGAAGCCGCTCTGCGCGGAGACCAGCCGCGCACACGCGGAGTCGCTGCACGCGACCGCGAGCCGCGTCGACACCTGGATCCTGATCGAGTACCGCGGTCTCTGGGCCCACGACGCGGTCGACGGCTCGACGTTGAGCCGCGAGCTGAAGGAGTACCTCGTCGCGGAGCGCGTCCGGTTGCCGCGGTCGCGCATCCTCTTCGTCCGGCGCACCGACCGGCGCAGCACGGACGGGCTCGTCGCCTACGTCGCGCGCTCGACCCGGACAGAGCGCGACCTTCGCTGCCTCGAGCTCGACCGGCACGACGACCTGATCGGCCTCGACCTGGCGACGGCCGGAGAGCCGGTCGACCATCCGCTCTTCCTCGTCTGCACGCACGGCAAGCACGACCGCTGCTGCGCCAAGTACGGCCGGCCGCTCTACGACGCCGTCCGCGAGCAGGTCGACGAGGGCTGGGCCTGGCAGTCGTCGCACCTCGGCGGCGACCGCTTTGCGGGGAATCTCGTCGTGCTCGCCGACGGCGTCTACTACGGCCGGGTCGAGCCGGCCGAGGTCTGGCCCGTCGTCGAGGCGGCGCTCGAGCGGCGCATCCACCTGCCTCTCTACCGCGGTCGCTCCTGTTACGGCTTCGCCGCGCAGGCGGCCGAGATCGCCGTGCGCGAGCTGACCTCCGAGCTCGGCGTCGATGACGTGCTGGTGCGCTCGATCGCCGGCGACGGCGACTGTTGGCGGGCCGACGTCCGCGCGTCCGGGACGGCCTACGAGGTCGAGGTGCGCGTCGAGGAGGGCGCGCCGACGCACCTCACCTGCTCGACGAGCCGGCTCAGTCGCCCGAAACGCTATGTCGCAGGAAGCCCTCGCGAACGAGGCGCCTGACGAGCACGAGCCGGCCGGCCTCGTCGAGGTCACCGGGAAGGTCGGACGCGCGGAACGGCGCCTCCGTCGTGACGAGGAACTCGAGCTCCGGCTCGAGGCGCGCCGGGAAGCGCAGCGTCTTCCCCTCGAAGACGAGCGTCGTCCCGTCCAGGTCGGCGATCACCGTGTCACGCCGTTCGAGCTCGATCGCCGGCGGTCAGCGCCGCAAGCGCGCGCAGCTCCGAGAGCTGGCCGTCGAGGATCGGCCGGCGGCCGAGGACGAAGCGCGCTCGTGCCCGCGCCCGGACGGCGTCGGCGTCGAGCGCCGGGAGCTCAGGCGGCTCTCGCGTCGATCGTCTGCCGGAAGGCGAGCTCGCTCTCGGCGGCGTCGAGCTCGGCGTGCGCCTCGTCGACCCAGCGCCTGACATTGATCCCGACGGTGATGTGGAGCGAGTCGTCGTCCGAGGTCAATGCCTGATGGAGCCAGCCGCGCGGCAGGTAGAGCGTGTCCCCGGCGCGCAGGGTGACGTCGAGCACGGGCTCGCCCGGCTCGCCGAGCGCCGAGCGGTAGCGCTGGTTCTTCAACGGCAGCTCCAGCACCGGGTCGTAGACGAGCCACCGCTTCGAGCCGGCGACCTGGAGCGAGATCACCTCGTGCGTGTCGTGGTGGACCGGGAGGCCCTGCGAGCCGGCCGGGGTGTAGTAGGCGTTCGCCTGCACCGGGTGGCCGAAGAACGCCTCGAGGTGGCGGCAGTAGCGGGCGAGCGGCAGCCAGAGGTGGTGGAGGCCCTGGAGGACGATCGTCGCGCCGCGCTCGAACTCCCCGAGGACGCGGTGCACGTCGGCGACGCCGGTGAACGGCTCTGGACGCCACGAGAGATCGGCTGCGTAGCCGCTGACGGTCTCGCCGGCCTTGACGAGCCGGAACGCGGGCAGCCGGATCCCGGTCTCGGTGATCAGACGCTCGACGTCCCGCGTGGAGAGGAGGTCGTCGAAGCGTCCTGCCTCCCCGCGCGGGACGACGAGCGGCTGCCGCTCCCAGTGCTCGCTGAGGAACCGCTCGAGCTCGAGCGGCTCGACCGCGCGCCGTAGAGCGGCGGGACTAGGCGGCGTCCGAGTCGGAGTCGTCCGCGTCGGCGTCGCTCGAGTCGCCATCGGTGGTGTCCGTGTCGTCGCCGTCGGCGTCGTCGGTGATCTGGGCGATCTCGTCGTCGCCGACGGTCAGGATCTCGTCTTCCGTCAGCGTCGTGCTCTGCTCGTCCATCGCTTCCTCCTCGAGGCTGGACTTCCGAGGCGCGGACGTTACTACAGCATGTGCGAGTGATCGGTGAACCAGACGACGCGTGTGAACTCCTCCGGCGCGTCCTGCTCGCCGAGGAACGTGGCGAAGACGACGCGGACGAAGCTGCCGTCGGCGAGCGACCCCGGCGCGCTGAGCGTTCCGCGCCAGGTCGCGCCCGGCTGGAGGATCGCGGGCGGCTCGGGCACGATCCTCGCCGCCGGCCGGACCGCCGGCAGCCGTCCTTCCCGGTTCGCGTCCTCGACTGCCTTCAGGTCGCCGGTGGGGAAGAGCATCAGGCCGAAGCTGTAGTCGGCCGGGCCGGTGGAGATCTGGAAGCGGTACGGCGTGCGGTTGGTGACGGCGACGGTCACCGACCAGCCGTCGGCGGTGACGGCGAGCGTGCCGACCTCGAAGACGAGCCGCTCGCCGGTCGCGGCCGGGTGTGTCTCGCGCCAGTCGAGCTCGGCGCGCTGCGGCTCGGCCGGGTGCGCCAGCCGGACCGGCTCGCCGTTCGCCTGCGTGCCGCAACCGGCAGCGGGGAGCACGAGCAGCAGGAGAGCGACGGTCCGACGCACCCGGCCAATCTACGCAGCTAGAGTCCCGGTCGCTTTGGACCTCTACGAGTATCAGGGCAAGCAGCTCTTCAAGCGCTTCGGCATCCCCGTCTCGGAGGGGAAGCCGGCGAAGACGCCGGAGGAGGCGCGCGTGGCGGCTGAGGAGATCGGCGGTCAGGTCGTCGTGAAGGCGCAGGTGCTGACCGGCGGCCGCGGCAAGGCGGGCGGGATCAAGCTCGCCGACGACCCGGCCGACGCCGAGGACAAGGCGAAGCAGATCCTCGGCCTCGACATCCGCGGCCATGTCGTCCGCACGCTCTGGATCGAGAGCGCCTCCGACATCGAGAAGGAGTACTACCTCTCGATCACGTTCGACCGCGGCGTCAAGAAGCCGCTCTTCATGTTCACGACGCAGGGCGGCATGGATATCGAGGAGGTCGCCGCGAAGACGCCGGACGCGCTCGTCCGCCTGCACGTCGACCCGCTCGAAGGCTTCCAGCCGTGGCAGGCGCGGAGGCTGATCTACGGCGCCGGCGTCGAGGACCCGAGCGAGCAGAAGCAGATTGCAGTCATCGTGGGGAGGCTCTACAAGGCGTTCGTCGCGACCGACGCGATGCTCTGCGAGATCAACCCGCTGATCGTGACGCCCGACGGCGAGGTGAAGGCGCTCGACTCCAAGTTCACGGTCGACGACAACGCGCTCTACAAGCATCCGGAGATCGCCGAGATGCGCGACGTCGAGGCGGCCGACCCGCTCGAGGCGCTCGCGCGTGAGAAGGGCGTCACCTACGTCAAGCTCGACGGCGAGGTCGGGATCCTCGGCAACGGCGCCGGGCTCGTGATGTCGACGCTCGACGTGATCGCGCTCGTCGGCGGCACGCCCGCGAACTTCTGCGACCTCGGCGGCGGCGGCGACGCGGAGGGTGTCGTCGACGCGCTCGAGGTGATCACGCGCGACTCGCAGGTGAAGTCGATCTTCTTCAACATCTTCGGCGGGATCACGCGCTGCGACGAGGTCGCCCGCGGCATCCTCGCCGCGCTCGAGCGGATGACGATCGAGCAGCCGATCGTGGTGCGGCTCGACGGCACGAACGCCGAGGAGGGCCGCAAGGTGCTCGCCGACGCTGCGCCGGAGGGGCTGCACGTCGAGGCGACGATGCTCGACGGCGCGCGGCGCGCGGTGGAGCTGGCGCGATGAGCGACTGGTCGTCGCGCGCCGAGGCGTACCGGAACGCGCCCGAGCAGCGCGAGGGCGAGGATCTCGACCTGATCGTGCGCTGGGCCGAGGGCGCTCGCGCACGGCGCTCGACGTCGCCACCGGCGGCGGCCACGTCGCCCGGCGGCTGCGCGAGGCCGGTCTCCAGGTCGTCAGCGCCGATCCCGCACCGGGCATGCAGCCGGACGTGATCTGCCGCGCCGAGGACCTGCCCTTCGCGGACGGCGCCTTCGACCTCGTCGTCTCCCGGATCGCGCCGCACCACTTCGAGGACATCGCCGCGGCGGTTGCCGAGATGGCGCGTGTCTCGAACGACCTCGTCGTCGTCGAGGACACGCTCTACGTCAGCGAGGAGGTCGAGGCAGCCGAGAAGCTGCGCGACCCGACGCACGTCCGCTCGTACACCGAGGACGAGTGGCGCGCGTTGCTGCAGGCCGCCGGGCTCGAGGTCGAGCAGGTCGAGCAGTTCGAGAAGCGGCATCCGCTCGAGCAGTGGCTCGACCGCTCGGGAACGCCGGACGGCGACCGGCCGCTCGTGAAGGAGCTGCTCGCCGGCCAGATCGAGGGGGACGAGTACGTGGACACGAAGCTCGTGATCAGGGCACGGAAGGCCGCGTAGTGGCGATCATCGTCGACAAGGAGACGAAGCTCGTCGTCCAGGGACTGACCGGCTCGGAAGGCTCCTTCCACGGGCTCCGCAACAAGCGCTACGGCACCCAGGTCGTCGCCGGCGTCACGCCGGGTAAGGGCGGTCAGGACGTCGAGGGGATCCCGGTCTACGACACGGTCGCGGACGCCGTCGCCGAGACGGGCGCGAACACGACGATGGTCTTCGTCCCGGCCCGCTTCGCCGCCGACGCGATCTACGAGGCGGTCGACGCCGGGATCGGCACCGTGATCTGCATCGCCGAGGGCCTGCCGGCCCACGAGATGCTCCAGATCTACAACTTCATCCGCCCGAAGGGCGTGACGATGCTCGGGCCGAACTGCCCCGGCGCGCTCTCGCCCGGCAAGGCCAACGTCGGGATCATCCCGGCCGAGATCTTCGCGGAGGGGAACATCGGCCTCGTCTCGCGCTCGGGGACGCTGACCTACCAGATCGGCCACGAGCTGACCCAGATGGGCCTCGGCAACTCGACGATCGTCGGCATCGGCGGCGACCCGGTCGTCGGCTCGTCCTTCATCGACGTCCTCGGCAAGTTCCAGGACGACCCGCAGACCGAGTACGTCGTCATGGTCGGCGAGATCGGCGGCGACGAGGAGGAGAAGGCGGCCGCGTTCATCGAGGAGAAGATGACGAAGCCGGTCGTCGCCTACATCGCCGGCTTCACGGCGCCGCCCGGCAAGACGATGGGCCACGCGGGCGCGATCATCTCCGGCTCCTCCGGCACCGCGCAGGGCAAGAAGGAAGCGCTCGAGGCGAAGGGCATCCGCGTCGGCACCTCGCCGACCGAGGCCGCCGAGCACGTCGCCGAGATCGCCAAGTAACAGACTGTTACTTGGTCTCACGGTCGCCGGCGCTCCGGCGTTTCAACGAAACAGGATGCGGCTCTACGACTACGACGCCTCGGCCAACTGCTACAAGGCGCGGCTCCTGCTGGCACTTCTCGGCGTGTCGTACGAGCGCGTGCCGATCGACATCTTCGCCGGTGACACGCTCACGGACGAGTACCGCCGGCTGAACCCGTTGCGCGAGACGCCCGTGCTGGAGCTCGACTCGGGCGAGCGAGTCGCTCAATCGAACGCGATCCTCTGGTACCTCGCCGAGGGAACGCCGTACCTGCCGGATTCCCGCCTCGAGCGGGCGCTCGTCGTGCAGTGGCTCGCGTTCGAGCAGGAGCGGGTGATGTCCGGGATCGGATCGGCGCGCTTCCGGAAGCTGACCGGCCGCGATCCCGCGCTCGCAGCGGCGCGGTTCGCCGTCGGCGAAGGCGCGCTCGCCGTGCTCGAGGAGCATCTGGCCGCGCGCTCTTTCCTCGCCGCCGACCGTTGCACGATCGCGGACATCTCGGTCTTCGCGTACACACACGTGGCGCCCGAGGCAGGCTACGACCTCGACCGGTATCCGGCCGTCGGAGGCTGGCTCGACGCGCGTCCGCGAGCTGCCGGGCTTTGTCGACGATCTCGCTCCCTATCCCGAGAACGCCCGCCCCGGCCGAAGCCGCTCGATCTACGACGAGTAGCTAGACGGACCAGCGCGCTTCGAACTCGCGCTGCTTCGCGGTCGCCTCGCCGAGCGAGAGGCCCAGCGTCGCCAGCTTCGTCCGCGCGATCTCGCGGTCGAGCTCGTCCGGGAAGCGGTGCAGGCCCGGCTCGAGGCCGCCGCGGGCGAGCAGGTGTGCCGAGAGGGCCTGGACGGAGAACGAGAGATCCATGATCTCGACCGGGTGGCCGTCGCCGCCGGCGACGTTCGTCTGGCGGCCGTCGGCGAGGACGTAGGCGTGCCCGCCGCCGGGAAGCTCGTGCTCGGTCACGCCCGGCCGCACGTCCTGCTCCGGGGCCGAGGCCGTCGATCGCGACCTCGCGCTCGTGGTGGCCGCCGTTCGCGATCACGACGCCGTCCTTCAGGAAGCGGAGCGCCTCCGCCGGGACGCAGTCGATCGCGCCGGTCGCGGCGATCAGCACGTCCGCGTCCGGCAGCGCCTGCTCGAGCGAGCCGACGCGGTGGCCGTCCATGTGCGCCTCGAGCGCGGCCACCGGGTCGATCTCGACGACCGTGACGCGGCCGCCGGCGCCGCGGGCGGCTCGGGCGAGGCCCTTGCCGACCCAGCCGTAGCCGACGATGCAGAACTCGCGGCCGGGGAAGCTCAGGTTCGTGAGCCGGTCGATCGCGGCGAGCGTCGACTGGCCGGTGCCGTAGCGGTTGTCGAACAGGTGCTTGCAGAGCGCGTCGTTGGCGGCGATCGCCGGGAACGTGAGCTTCCCCGCGGCCTCCATCGTCCGGAGGCGCGCGACGCCGGTCGTCGTCTCCTCGGTCACCCCCGCCAGCGCTGCCGCGAGGCCGGGCCGGTGCTCGACGATCCGCGCCGTCAGCTCGGCGCCGTCGTCGACGACGATCTCCGGCTCGGTGTCCGCGACGGCGAGCAGGTCGGCGTCGAACTCGTCCGGCGACGCCCCGTGCCGCGCGTGCACCTCGATCCCGCGCGCGACGAGCGCCGCGCAGATCGCGTCCTGCGTCGAGCCGGGGTTCGAGCCGGAGGCGACGACGTGCGCGCCGGCGTCCGCGAGCAGCGTCGCCAGGTAGGCCGTCTTCGCCTCGAGATGGACGACGACGGCGACGCGGCGGCCGCGCAGCGATCCGTCCGCGAGCCGCTCGCGCGCGAGCCGGTTCAGGACGGGCGAGTGCTTCGCGACCCACCGGATCCGCTGCTCGCCCTCGGGGGCGAGCGACGGGTCGGCGATGTCGGAGCGGGCGGCGGCGTCCACGGCCGGAATCTATCCGGCGGATGCGAGTACCCCCGCGCGCACCCGTATCGGGCGTCGCGCGGGGGTGAAGCCCAGAAAGACTGAGCTAGATCTTGCGGCGGGGCCGGGACGGGCCCCACTTGGAGTTGCGCCGCTTCGACTGGTAGACGAGGCGGGGCGGGGCGACGGTCATGCCCTGGCTGACGAACGTCTCGGTGTGACCGAGCATCCGTGCGACGTGGCTGACCTCCGCCTGCTGCTCCGGGAGGACAAGCGTGACGCCCGTGCCGTTGCGTCCGGCGCGGCCTGTGCGGCCGACGCGGTGGACGTAGGCGGTGTGCTCCTCCGGCGGATCGAAGTTGATCACGTGGGTGATGTCGTCGAGATCGAGGCCGCGGGCGGCGACGTCGGTGGCGACAAGCACCTTGACGGTGCCGTTCTCGAAGCGCTTCAGCGCCCGCTCGCGCTGGTTCTGGTTCAAGTCGCCGTGCATCGCGACCGCGTTCACGTCGTGACGCGAGAGCTTCTGCACGAGGCGGTCGGCGCCGCGCTTGGTGCGGACGAAGACCAGGGCGAGCCCCCGCTCCTGCGCGAGCAGGCCGGCGAGCGTCTCCACCTTGTTGTCGGCCGTCACCGGCAGGAAGTGGTGGTCGATCTCACCCTGCTGCTGGTCGACGGTGAGCTCGGCCTCGTAACGGCCGGCGTTCGTCGTGTACGCCCGCGCCAGCTCGCCGACCTTGCCGTCGAGCGTGGCCGAGAAGAACATCGTCTGCCGCTCTTTCGGCAGGCGGGCGACGATCCGGTCGACCTGCGGCTGGAAGCCCATGTCGAGCATCCGGTCGGCCTCGTCGAGGACGAGGATGCGGACGCCGTCGAGCGAGACGATCTTGCGCTCGATGAGATCCTGCAGGCGACCCGGTGTGGCGACCAGGATGTGCGCGTCGCGTGAGGCCTTGGCCTGCGACCCGATCGAGATCCCGCCGTACACCGCTGCGACCCGGAGGTCGTGGGCGGGGGCGATCGTGCCGATCTCGGCCGTCACCTGGGCGGCGAGCTCGCGTGTCGGGACGAGGATCAGGCCGGACGGCCGTGCCTCTGAGCCCTTCAGCCGCTCGACCATCGGTACCGCGAAGGCAAGCGTCTTGCCGGAGCCCGTCGGCGACTTCGC
This sequence comes from uncultured Gaiellaceae bacterium, assembly GCA_963738795.1. GTDB lineage: Bacteria > Actinomycetota > Thermoleophilia > Gaiellales > Gaiellaceae > Gaiellasilicea. The sequence goes on from CAVTXQ010000007.1 coordinate 156,903, forward strand.
GAGCACGTCGCGGCCGGCGAGGGCGTCCGGGAGGACGAGGCCCTGGATTCTGAATGGAGCATGGATGTCGCGCTCGGCGAGCGCCTGCGCAACGCGCGGGGACACACCCAGCTCAAGGAAAGACTGCATTGAGTTGTTGACTCCTTCGTGTTCGGTCGAGATCCGCCTGCCTCGACCGCCTGGCTCAATGCACAGGGAAAACCGAAGAAGAACAAACCTCACAGGACGACACCACGCCGTCCATGGAGCACAAGGTAGCAACAGGACCGGATCCTGCGCGTCCACAAATAGGGTGTCTTCGTGATCTCGTTCGCCAGAGGCGCTCCGGCGCCCGAGTGCCTCGACGCCGAGCTGCTCGCCGACTGCGCGCGGTCTGCGATCGAGGGCGACCCCACCGTGCTCGCGTACGGCCCGGGCGGTGGCTACGCGCCGCTACGGGAGTGGCTCGGCGCCCGCCACGGTGTCGACCCGGGCCGGGTCATCGTCACCAACGGCGGCCTCCAGGGCTTCGTCTTCTACGCCGAGGAGCTGCTCGCCGAGCGCCCCGGCCGCGTGCTGGTCGAGGCGCCGACCTACGACCGGCCGCTGAAGATCCTGGCGCGGCTCGGCGCCGAGGCGGTGCCCGTTGCGATGGACGACGAAGGGCTCGACCCCGACGCGCTCGAGCGGGCGCTCGCCGCGGGCGAGACGAGCTTCCTCTACACGATTCCGACCTTCCAGAACCCGAGCGGGCGGTCGCTCTCGACCGAGCGGCGGCGGCGCGTTGTCGAGCTGGCGCAGGCGCACGGCGTGCCGGTGCTCGAGGACGACCCGTACGGCCTCGTCCGCTACGAGGGCGAACCGCCGCCGTCGCTGCACGAGCTCGAGGGCGGTGACCTCGTCACGTACGCGTCCTCGTTCTCGAAGACGGTCGCGCCCGGTGTGCGGGTCGGCTGGTTCGCCGCACCGGCGGGCCTGGCCGCCCGGATCGAGGCCCGCGCCGTCTCGAACTACATCTCGCCGCCGTTCCTCACCCAGGCGACGGTGTACGAGCTGATCGACCGCGGTGCCTTCCAGCCGAACCTGGAGCGGATCCGCGGGCTGCTGAAGACCCGCCGCGACGCGATGCTCGCGGCGCTCGCGCGTGAGCTGGCCGATGAGGCGAGCTGGAGCGAGCCCGAGGGCGGCTACTTCCTCTGGGTCGACCTGCCGACCGGCGCAGGCGACCTGCTCGCGCGCGCCGAAGCCGAGGGCGTCACATTCGTCAAAGGCTCCGACTTCTATCCGGACGGAGCCGGCGGTTCGACGTCCGCGCGGCTGGCCTTCAGCTTCGCCTCGCCCTCCGAGATCGGCGACGGGGTCTCGACGCTCGCCTCGCTCCTGCGCGCCTGACGGCGCCGGTGCAGCTGCGAGAGCAGCACGCCGCCGACGAGGCCGGCGAGGAGCGAGAGCAGGATCACCCAGATCAGCGAGGTGCGCGCCTCCCAGAGCACGAAGTGCACCGACGCCTCCTCGTCGTTGCCGACGATGAAGGCGATCAAGTAGGCGCCGATCAGGATCAGCAGCCCGACCCTGATCCAGAGCCTCGGCTGCCAGCTTTGATCGAACTCGTCGCGGCGCGACCTCATGCTGCGAAGCCTATGCTGCGGCGAAGCCTGGTGCAGCAGCCGGAATGGGGACGAGGCGTGGCTGTCGGGGCGGCTCGAGCACACCCGCCGTCGCGTGACGGAATGTCGGACATGGATTGTCGCCGGGGAGAGCGCACAACCCCGCGCGGCGGAAGTAGCAATCCGTGCATTTTGCTTGAGTGCGTTTGCCCATTATCCCTCTGGCTCGTCTCTCGTCCCCTCCGGACTGGGCCATTGTGGCGATCCGGTTAGCGGGCATCAAGCCCCCTTTTGAGGAAAACCGTGCAATTTCCGGAGGATTCGAGCTGCCGAAAAAGCGCTGCTAACTACGCGTTTCTTTTCAGAGTTGCCAGCTCTCGCAACGCCTGTCGAAAACTCTCCACAGGGATGATCCGCAAATCCCCTGCATGCCGCCGGGCCTCCGCCGCGTTGTCCCCAGCCGGCACGAGGAAGACGTCCGCTCCGGTGCGCCTCGCACCGATCACCTTCTGCTTGACGCCGCCGATCGAGATCACGTCGCCGTCGAGCTCGATCGCCCCGGTCGCTGCGACGTCGAGACCGCGGTCGACGTCGCCGCGCAGCTCCTCGACGATGTCGAGTGCGAAGGCGAGGCCTGCCGACGGGCCCCCGACACCGCCGAGATCGATCTCGACGTCGATCGGCAGCCGGATGTCCGACGACTGCTCGACCTGGACTCCGACGATCGGCCTGCTCGGTTCGTCGGGGCTCGCGACCGTCCCGACCTCGATCACCTGCGTCGAGTCGTCGCGCTGGACGCGAAGCCGGACGGTCTCGCCCGGCTCGTGCGTGGCGATCAGGCGGCGGAGGTCGTCGGGCGTCTTCACGGCCTTGCCGTCGACGCTGACGATCACGTCGGTCGGCTCGATCTTCCCGGCGGCCGGAGCGTCCTCGGCGACACCGACGACGAGCGCACCCTCCGACTCGGCCTTGACGTCGTAGCCGAGCTCCCGCAGCGCGACTGCAGCTGCGACCTGTTGCGAGCGATCCATCTGGCGGAGGTTCTGCCGGCGGCGCTCGCCGAAGTTCGAGCCCGGCGGCACGAGCGCGTGCTCGGGGACGATGTCGGCGCCGTCCGGCCGCGTGCCGCTGACAAGCTCCTCGAGCAGGGACGCCTTGCGGACGACGACGTCGGTGTAGTAGATCGCGCCCGGCGGATGCGGCTTCTCGCCCTCGACCTTCACCTTGTCGGCGAGCGGCTTCGCCCGGTCGGGCAGAAGTAGATAGCTGTCGGAGGGCAGGATCCAGAGTGCGCCGACCGTGAGCGCGCCGATGACGAGTCCGCCGGCGATCAGGCGCCCCAGCTTCACGCCCCTGGCCGCCTTTCGCTCCCGCCCGGCGAAGCCGGGCTCCGCGTAAGGCTGACGCCGCTCGCGCCGCTCCAGCCGGCGGCCCGTACCTCCGTACTGTTCCACCGGCCTACGCAGCGCGAGCGGCGCCCCAGGAACGTGAACGAGTTCACTGCGTGCCCCGGAGCAGTCCGCCGTCGACGCCGATCGCCGCGCCGGTCACGTACGAGGCGCGGTCGGAGGCGAGGAAGCAGACGACGTCACCGATCTCGCGGGGCGTGCCGAGCCGGCGCAGCGGGATCGTCGCCAGATCGGCCTCGCTCGGGCCGTCCGGATACACCTCTCGGATCCGCTCCGTGTCGATCCGGCCGGGCGCGACCGAGTTGACCGTGATCCCCTTCGGGCCGAGCTCGCGCGACGCCGTCTTCAGCCAGCCGACGAGGCCCGGCCGGACGGCACTCGAGAGCGCGAGCGTGTCGATCGGTTCCTTGACCGCGCTGGAGGTGATCGCGATCACGCGGCCGCGGCCGCTCGCCTCGAGGTGCGGCAGGCAGAGCCGCACGAGCCGGATCGACGAGAGCAGCAGCAGGTCGACCGCGTCCTCGAGCTGCTCGTCCGAGAACTCGAACGAGCCGGTGCGCGGCGGGCCGCCGGAGTTGAGGAGGAGCACGTCGACGCCGCCGAAGCGCTCGACCGCGGTGTCGACGAGGCGGGCCAGGTCGTCGGGATTCCGGACGTCGCCGGCGACCGGGACCGCACCGAGGCGCTCCGCCTCGCGCTCGAGCCCTTCGCGGCCGCGTGCGAACAGCACCAAGTTCGCTCCCGCCTCGGCGAGCGCCTCGGCGCAGCCGAGGCCGATGCCGGCGGATCCTCCGCAGACGATCGCCGTACGCCCGCGGAGTCCCAGCTCCATCTAGGTGCTCAGAACGGAGACGACCTCGCGGACGGCGTCCGCGGAGGCCTTCAGCGCCTGCTGCTCGGCATCGTCGAGGTCGAGCTCGACGATGCGTTCGATCCCCTTCGAGCCGAGCACGACCGGCACGCCCATGTAGAGGCCGTCGATCCCGTACTCGCCCTCGAGGTAGGCGGTGCAGGGGAGGACGCGCTTCTCGTCGAGGACGATCGCGTCGACCATCTGCGCCGCGGCCGCGCCGGGCGCGTACCAGGCCGAGGTGCCGAGCAGGTTGACGAGCTCGCCGCCGCCCTTGGCGGTCCGCTCGACCATCGCCTGGATCCGGTCCTCGGCGACGAGCTTGCGGAGCGGGATCCCGCCGACGGTGGTCGCGGTGACGACGGGAACCATCTGGTCGCCGTGGCCGCCGAGCACCATCGCCGTCACGTCCTTGATCGACATGCCGGTCTCCCAGGCGATGAAGGTCGAGAAGCGGGCGGTGTCGAGGATCCCGGCCATCCCGAAGACGCGCTCCTTCGGCCAGCCGGAGACGCTCTTCGCCACGTGGCACATCGCGTCGAGCGGGTTCGAGACGACGACGACGATCGCGTCGGGGCTCGCGGCCGCGACCTGCTCGGTCACGGAGCCGACGATCTTCTCGTTCGTCTGGACGAGGTCGTCGCGGCTCATCCCGGGCTGGCGCGGCAGGCCGGCCGTGATCACGACCACCTCCGAGCCGGCGGTCTCCTCGTAGCCGTTCGAGCCGCTGACGCTCGCCTCGTAGCCGAGCACCGCGGCGGCCTGGTCGATGTCGAGCGCCTTGCCCTGCGGCAGGCCCTCCTTGATGTCGACGAGCACGACGTCCGCGTAGTCGCGGCGCGCGAGCTCCTGCGCGCAGGTCGCTCCCACGTTTCCGGCGCCGACGACGGTGACCTTCCTTCTCACGGGAGAACCTCCAGCTTCTCGATGATCGCGTCCGCGACCTCGCTCGTCCCGACGGCGGTCGGGTCGTCGCGGGCCGGCTTCATGTCGTAGGTGACGCTCTTGCCCTCGGCGATCACCTCGGAGATCGCGTGCTCGAGCCGCCCGGCCGCCGCCCCCTCGTCGAGGTGGCGGAGCATCAGCATCCCGGACAGCATCATCGCCATCGGGTTGACCTTGTTCTGACCCTTGTACTTGGGCGCGGAGCCGTGCGTCGGCTCGAAGACCGCCGCGCTCTGGCCGAAGTTCGCTCCCGGCGCGAGGCCGAGGCCGCCGATCAAGCCGGCGCAGAGGTCGGAGACGATGTCGCCGTAGAGATTCGGCAGCACGAGCACGTCGTACTCCTCCGGCCGCTGCACGAGCTGCATCGAGAGGTTGTCGACGATCCGCTCCTCGAACTCGATGTCCGTGTTCTCGGCCGCGACGTCCTCGGCGACGTGGAGGAACAGGCCGTCCGTGAACTTCATGATGTTCGCCTTGTGGATCGCCGTGACCTTGCGGCGGCCGTTGCGGCGCGCGTAGTCGAACGCGAACTGGACGATCTGGCGCGTCCCCGTCTCGGAGATCGGCTTGATCGAGATCCCGGAGTCGCGGCGGATGTTCGGGTAACCCTTCTGCCCGAGCCAGTCGAGCAGCTCGTCGGCGTCCTCGGTGCCCTCCTCGAACTCGACGCCCGCGTAGAGATCCTCGGTGTTCTCGCGGATCACGATCAGGTCGACGTTCGCGTAGCGGGAGCGGACGCCCGGGTAGCTCTTGCACGGGCGCACCTGGCCGTAGAGGTCGAGCGACTTGCGCAGGCCGACGTTGACGGAGCGGAAGCCGCCGCCGACAGGCGTCGTGATCGGCCCCTTCAGCGCGGTCCCGTTCTGCCGGATCGACTCGAGCACGTGCTCGGGCAGCGGGTTGCCCTCGTTCTTGTCCATCACGTCCGTCCCCGCGTGCTGGACGTCCCAGTCGAACTCGACACCGGTCGCCTCGAGCACGCGGCGCGTCGCCTCGGCGAGCTCGGGGCCGGTCCCGTCGCCGGGGATCAATGTCACGCGATGCGCCATTCGGCGCCGGACTTTACCGACCGGCGTAGGCTTGACGGAGCCGGCTAGTAGCGGAGGTGCCGGCTTTGCCGGTGCCGGAGCGGGAAGTGAGTCGGCGCCTGCCGTTGCGGGTAATGTCCTGCGCGATGGCCGCCCCCAAGAAGTCCGTCGCCCTTTCGGGCGTCTCCGTCGCGGAGACGAGCATCTGCTCGATCGACCCTGACGAGGGCGTGCTGATGTACCGCGGCTACGACATCGCCGGGCTGGCCGAGAACGCGAGCTACGAGGAGGTCGCGTACCTCCTGCTCGAGGGCGAGCTGCCGAGCGGCGACGAGCTCGACGGGTTCAAGGAGCAGCTGGCGGCTGCACGCGAGCTGCCCCGGGCGGTGACGACGATCATCGACGGGAACGCGATGGACGCCTCGCCGATGGAGACGATGCGCACAGCCGTCTCGGCCCTCTCGTTCTCCGACCCGGCCGAGGACGCGATCGACCGTGAGCAGGAGCTGCGGAAGGCCGTCGCGCTGATCGCGCAGCTGCCGACGATCGTGGCGCGCTACGAGCGCCGCCGCCGCGGCGAGCCGGCCGTCGACCCCGACCCGTCGCTCGACTACGCCGAGAACTTCCTGACGATGCTGCGCGGCGAGGCGCCGACTGCCGAGGAGGCACGCGCGTTCGAGGTCGCCATGATCCTCCACGCCGAGCACGAGATGAACGCGTCGACGTTCACGGCGCGCGTCGTCGCCGGCACCAACGCCGACATGCACTCTGCGATCGTCGCCGCGATCTCCGCCCTCAAGGGCCCGCTGCACGGCGGCGCCAACCAGGCGGCGATGACGATGTTCGCAGAGTTCGGCAGCGTCGCCGGCGTCGCCGAGGGCGTCCGCGCGCGGCTCGAGGCGAAGAAGCCGCTCTATGGCTTCGGGCACCCGCTCTACCGCGCGATGGATCCGCGCGCGCCGATCCTGCGGGCGCTCTCGGAGCAGTTCGCGGACGCGAGCGAGCCCAACTTCCTCGAGATCGCCCAGGCCGCCGAGCGCGAGGCGCACGAGCAGAAGGGCCTCTGGCCGAACGTCGACCTCTACTCGGGCGTGCTCTACCACTACCTCGGGATCCCGACCGACCTCTTCATCCCGTTGTTCGAAATGAGTCGCGTCGCCGGCCAGGCGGCGCACGTGCTCGAGCAGCACGCGGGCGGCAAGATCATCCGGCCGAGCGCCGAGTACATCGGCGCGCCGCGCCGCGACTACCCGGTCAGGGCCGAGCGGTGAGCGACATCAAGGCGGAGTCGTTCAAACCTGGGCTCGAGGGTGTCGTCGCGTTCGAGACCGAGATCGCCGAGCCCGATCGCGAGGGCGGGGCGCTCCGCTACCGCGGCGTCGACATCGAGGAGCTCGTCGGCACCTACCGCTTCGAGCAGGTGTGGGGGCTGCTCGTCGACGAGAGCTTCTCACCGGGGCTGCCGGCCGCCGAGCCGTACGAGGGCGGCGGCCTGACGGGGAACACGCCGGCCGACCTACAGGCGGTGACGGCGCAGCTCGGCGCCGAATGGGGCGTCAAGAAGCTGATCGACATCTCCGACGACGAGGCGCGCGAGGATCTGCGCCGCCTCTCCGCCCAGTTCATCTCGATCGCGGCCCAGTCGGCCCGGATCGCGGACGGCGAGAGCGACCGGATCGCGCCGCAGGCCGTCTCGCAGGGCGAGACGACGGCCGAGCGTTTCTTCATCGAGTGGCGCGGCGAGGCCGATCCGAAGCACGTGCAGGCGCTCGACACGTACTGGATCTGCACCTGCGAGCACGGGCTGAACGCGTCCACGTTCGTCGCGCGGATCACCGCCTCGACCGGGTCCGACTGCGCCGCCGCGCTCTCGTCGGCGGTCGGCGCGCTCTCCGGCCCGCTCCACGGCGGCGCGCCCGCGCGGGTGCTGCCGATGCTCGACGCGGCCGCCGAGTCGGGCGATCCCGGCGAATACGTGCAGAGCCTGATCGAGAAGGGCGAGCGGCTGATGGGCTTCGGCCACCGCGTCTACCGCGCCGAGGATCCGCGCGCGAGGTTGCTGAAGAAGACGGCGAAGGAGCTCGAGGCGCCGCGCTACGAGGTGGCGGACAAGCTCGAAGCGGCGGCACTCGAGGCGCTGCGGCGCAAGTCCCCCGACCGGCCGCTCGAGACGAACGTCGAGTTCTGGTCGGCCGTCGTGCTCGACGTCGCCGGGATCCCGCCGGAGCTCGCGCCGGCGATGTTCGCCTGCTCGCGGACGGCCGGCTGGTCGGCGCACATCCTCGAGCAGAAGAAGCTGAGCCGGCTCGTGCGGCCGTCGGCGCGTTACGTCGGCCCCGGCGCGCGGCCGGCCTCGTCGATCTCGTGAACCTCACCGAGGCTGCGGCTCGCGCGGACGAGCTTGCCTCGGCCGGCGACCAGAAGGCGCTCGCGACGCTGCGCCAGGAGTGGGACGAGGAGCTCGAGCACTCGGCCCGCAGCGCCGACTACCGGATCCGGGCGCAGGCGTACCGCGCGATCGCCCAGTTCCGCTTCCGCCAGAAGCTCGAGCTCGTCCGGCGCGGCCTGCAGGACGAGAGCCCGGCCGCGCGCGGCTCGGCGCTGATCGCGCTCGAAGGGCTGTCGCGCGACCACCCCGGCGACGTCAACTCGATGCGGGCGCTCCTGCACGAGATCGCGACCAACGATCCGAACCTCGCCGTGCGGCGGCTCGGCATCGTCGTGCTGAAGAACGGCTCGCCGCAGCGCGAGACGATCCTCGTCCTCAACGGGCTCGCCGACGACGACGAGCAGGACGCCGAGCTGCGCAAGACGGCGAGAGCGGTCGCGACCGCGCTGCAGAAGCGCGCCAACCTGAAGTGACCGCTCTGGTGGGCGTGATCATGGGCTCGCGCTCCGACTGGGAGACGATGCGCCACGCCTGCGAGACGCTCGAGGCGCTCGGAGTCCCGTTCGAGCAGGAGGTCGTCTCGGCGCACCGGACGCCGGACAAGCTGTTCGCGTACGCCGGCTCGGCGGAGGAGCGCGGTCTGCAGGTGCTGATCGCCGGCGCCGGCGGCGCTGCGCACCTGCCCGGTATGGCCGCGTCGAAGACGGCCCTGCCCGTGCTCGGCGTCCCGGTCGAGTCGAAGACGCTGAAGGGGATGGACTCGCTGCTCTCGATCGTGCAGATGCCGGCGGGAATCCCGGTCGGGACGCTCGCGATCGGGCGGGCGGGCGCGGTGAACGCGGCGTTGCTCGCAGCCGCGATCGTCGCGCGGTCGGACGACGGCATCCGCGACCGGCTCGCGCGCTGGCGGGCCGAGCAGACCGAGGCCGTGCTCGCGAATCCCGATCCGGCTGCGTGATCGTCGGAGTCATCGGCGGCGGGCAATTGGGGCGGATGCTCGCGCTGGCCGGGATTCCGCTCGGGCTCTCGTTCCGTTTCCTCGATCCCTCGCCGGACGCACCGGCAGCCGAGGTGGGGGAGCTGCTCGTCGGCGCGTACGACGATCCGGCGCTGCTCGACCGGCTCGCCGCCGGGGCGGACGTCGTCACCTACGAGTTCGAGAACGTCCCGGTCGAGGCGGCGCGGAGAGTCGGCGCAATTCCCGCCGCCGCGGCGCTCGAAGCGTCCCAGGACCGGCTCGTCGAGAAACAGCTCTTCCGCCGGCTCGGGATCCCGACGCCGCGGATCGACGACGAGGTGGAGACGTTCCCGGCGATCCTGAAGACGCGCCGGCTCGGCTACGACGGAAAGGGCCAACGTCTGGTGGAGACACGTCCGGGGTCCTGGCCCCTGCCATGTCCTCGAGGAACGTGTCTCTTTCGACCGCGAGCTCTCGCTCCTCGCCGTGCGCGGGCAGGACGGCGACACGCGCTTCTATCCGCTCGTCGAGAACGTGCACGAGGACGGGATCCTGCGGACGTCGCGCGCGCCCGCCGCGGACGCGCCGCAGGCCGAAGCGGAGGAGTACGCGGCGAAGCTGCTCGACGAGCTCGGCTACGTCGGCGTGCTCGCGCTCGAGCTCTTCGACGTCGGCGGCCGCCTGCTGGCGAACGAGTTCGCCCCGCGCGTCCACAACACCGGGCACTGGACGATCGAAGGCGCGGCGACGAGCCAGTTCGAGAACCACCTACGGGCCGTGCTCGGGCTGCCGCTCGGCTCGACCGAGCAGCCGGCCGTCGGCGATGTTCAACCTGATCGGCGCAGTGCCGTCCGCAGAGGACGTGCTGCGCATCCCCGGAGCGCACCTGCATCTCTACGGCAAGGAGCGGCGCGCAGGGCGCAAGCTCGGCCACGTCACGCTCGTCGAGCCGACGGACGCGGCCGAAGCGAGCGAGCGCTCAGTGCTCTCTGCAGACCGCGCCGCTGATGTGCCGGCCGCAGGAGGGGCAGATCCGGCGGCGCTGCTTCAGCTCGAGCACGTTCTTCTTCAGGCCGGAGAAGGTCATCGTCCAGCCGACCGCCATGGCGAGAGCTATGAAGACGGCGATCTGTGGGTCACGCGTCATCTGAAGACGTCCTCTTGAGAGTCGTACCTCTCCGCGCATGGGGATGCGCCTGGAAGTACAACTCCCGACGTCTTCGATCGGATACGTGCGTGTAGAGCTCGGTTGTCGAGAGATCGGCGTGACCGAGCATCTCCTGGACGCTGCGCAGGTCGGCCCCGCCCTCGAGCAGGTGTGTCGCGAAGGAGTGGCGGAGCAGATGCGGATGGACGCGCTGCGGCTCGAGACCGGCCTTCTCGGCCAGGCGGCGCAGGATCATGAAGGCGCCTGCGCGCGTGAGCGGCCCGCCGCGCGCGTTCAGGAAGAGCTCGGGCCGGTTGCGCCGGTCGAGGTGCGGGCGACCCATTGCGATGTAGCGGCGCAGCGCGTCGACGGCGGGCCGCCCGAGCGGGACGAGCCGCTCCTTCGAGCCTTTCCCGAGCGCGCGCACGAGCCGCTCCTCGAGATCGACGGACCGCCGCTGGAGGCCCATCACCTCGCTGACGCGCAGGCCGGCGCCGTACATCAGCTCGACGAGAGCACGATCGCGCATCGCCCGCGGTGTCGTCCCGTTCGCGGCGTCGATCAGGCGCTCCGCCTCGCCCGGCGAGAGCGTCTTCGGCAGCCTGCGCGCGCGTTTCGGCAGCTGCAGCGCCGCGGCCGGGTTGTCCTCGCGCGCGCCGAGCAGCATCTGATGCCGGAAGAACGAGCGGAGCGCCGAGATCCTGCGCGCGACCGTCGAGGCTGCGATCCCGGCGGCGCGCATCTCGGCGAGCCAGCGCTCGAGCTCCTCCGTTGTGGTCTGCGCGACCGGACCGTCACGCCAGGCCGAGAGCTGCAGCAGGTCGCGCCGATAGGCCTCGACCGTGCGCGGCGCCCGCCGGGTCGCCAGGAGCGCCAGGAATCCGTCGAGCTCGGGGTCGGGTCGCGTCGTCACGGCCGCTCCCGATTCCCCGCCGCCGTGCGGACCCCTCTAAGAGCGAGGGTGGGAGGAGTCGTAGACCTTGCGTAGACGGCGCGCGTCGACGTGGCTGTACACCTGCGTTGTCGAGAGCGACGAATGGCCGAGCAGCTCCTGGATCGTGCGCAGGTCGGCGCCGCCCTCGAGCAGGTGGGTGGCGAACGAGTGCCGCAGCCGGTGCGGATGCGGCAGGAGCCTGCGGAGCGTGCTCGTGTCGAGTCGCCGGCCGCGGGCCGAGAGGAACAGGGCGTCGTTTGCGCCTCGCGCGAGCTCCGGCCGAGCCTCGCGGAGGTAGCGGGCGACGACGTGCGCCGCCTCCTCGCCCAGCGGCACGACCCGTTCCTTGCCGCCCTTGCCGCGCACGCGCACGTGCTCCTGCTCGAAGTCGACGTCGGCGAGGTCGAGGCCGACAGCCTCGGCGCTGCGGAGGCCGGCGGAGTAGACGAGCTCGACGAGGGCGCGGTTGCGCAGCCCGAGCGCGTCGTCGCCCGCGACCGCGTCGATCAGCTCCTCGATCTCGGCCCGCTTCGGCGCCTCCGGCAGCCGCTGCGGCCGCCTCGGCGCGAGCGAGGCGTCGGGGACGCGGGTCGCGCCGAGCGTGAAGCGGAGAAAGGAGCGGACGGCGGCGAGCTTGCGCGCGATCGTCGCCGGGGCGAGCCCGTTGCGGGCGCGCCCGAGCTCCGATGCGTAGTCGACGAGGACGCGCACGTCGACGTCGTCGACGCCGAGCCCACGCCGGTCGAGCCAGTCCTCGAAGCCGCGCAGGTCGGACGCGTACGCGCGCCGCGTCGACTCGGCGAGCGCCGGCGCGGCGAGGAACCGGTCGATCGCCGTTGAAGTCGTCATCCAGGCGTGTTCCCGCCGGTGTCTGGCGTTCCTGCCATACTGCGCCGGCTTCGGGGTCGAAGGGCGATGGGAAAACTGCGGAACATACGGAGGTCGCTGCTCTGCGCCGCTGTCGCGGCCGCCGCGCTGACGGCGACGTCAGCCGCGCAGGCCGCTCGCTTCGGCTTCGCCGACGACGCGGGCAAGTACGCGGACGACGGCGGCGCCGCCTTCTTCTCGGACCTCAAGGCCGCCGGCGGCACCGAGAACAGGATCACGATCCACTGGGATCCGAAGCGCCCCGAGACGATCCTCGAGAAGTCCTTCCTCGACGGCTCCCTGCCGGTGGCCGAGGCGAAGGGCGTCCGCATCGTCTTCCACGTCTTTCCCGTCCGCCCGACGGCGCTGTCCGCACCGGACGCCGCCGAGAGCTTCGCTGCCTTCCTGACCCAGCTCGCGACCGAATACCCGCAGGTGCGGGAGTACGTCGTCGGCAACGAGCCGAACCAGCCGCGCTTCCAGCGCCCGCAGTTCTCGCGTGCCGGGAAGGGGCTTGCGGCCGCCAAGTATGCAGACCTGCTCGCCCGCTCCTACGACGCGCTGAAGGCGGTCGACCCGGCGATCCGCGTGATCGGCCTCGGCCTCTCGGGCCGCGGCAACGACCTGCCGCTGGCACCGTCGAACGCCTCGACCTCGCCCGTCCGCTTCCTCCGCGACCTCGGCGCCGCATACCGGTCGAGCGGCCGGACGCTGCCGCTGATGGACGAGCTCGGCCTCCACCTCTATCCGCGCTCCGACCGCGACCCGGTGCGGGCCGGCGACCGCTGGCCGCGCGCCGGGATCGTCAACCTGGCGCGGATCAAGCAGGCGTTCTGGGACGCGTTCGCCGGCACCGGGCAGCCGACCGTCGAGCAGGGACTGAAGCTGCGCATCGACGAGATCGCCTGGCAGGTCGTCGTCCCCGCCGCCCGCCGCGACGCGTATCACGGCCGCGAGACCGCCGCCGTCACGAGCGAGCGGGCGCAGGCCGACAACTACGCGAAGCGTGATCGGGATCGCGGCCTGCGACCGCAGCATCTCGGCTGTCTACCTCCTGCACCTCCGCGACGACGCCGACCTCGAGCGCTACCAGTCGGGCGTCAGGCGCGCCGACGGCTCTGCGCGGCCGGCCTACGCGGCCGTTCGAACCGCTGTCGCCCGGGCGAAGCGCGGCTGCGCCGGCAAGTACGTCGCCTGGCACCACGCGACCAGGGTCGTCGGCGCCCGCGCGCAGTTCGGGCTCGGCGGGGGCGTCGCCTCGCGGCGCCGCACGAGCTGGGGCTTCAACGTCACCGCAGCCGAGGAGGTCTCGTATGTCGCGGCGATCTTCCCCGCGGCCGCGACCGCCCGGGTTCGGAGCCTCGCGTCGCCGCGTGCGCCGGGCGCCGTGACGATGACGGCCGGACGCGTCCGCGCCGGGTGGAATCCGCGCCTGCGCTTCAGTTCACGCCACCTGAAGCCGGGCCGCTATGTCTACGCCGTGCGGCTGCGCGCGAGCATGAACCCGCAGCGGAGCACTGTGCTCGTCAGCCGCACGTTCGTCGTCCGTTAGCGCGCCGTGAGCTTCCCGCTCGCCACGGGCGCCGAGGCGCGCTGGACCGGCACCCCGGGACGCTGCGCGGTCGTGTGCGTGAACGGCGGCACGGCCGCGGAGTTGCCCGGCACGTGGAGCGCGTCGGTCGAGTGGCTCGTGCACCGGCTCTCGCCGCCGCTTCCCCGAGCTCGGCTTCCTCGAGGTTCGCTACCGGATCAAGTCGTGGCAGCGGCTCGACCTCTGTGTCGAGGACGGGGCTGCGGCGATCGAGGCCGCGCGGGCGAACGGGGTGGAGGAGCTCGCGCTGCTCGGCTTCTCGATGGGCGGCGCCGTGGCCGTGCGCAACGCGGCGGCGGCCGGGGTCGAGCTCGTCGCCGGCGTCAACCCCTGGCTGCCGCCGCAGCTCGAGCTCGACACCCTTCGAGGCCGGCGCCTGGCGATCGTCCACGGCGCGCTCGATGCACCGCTCCCGCTGATCCCGGGCGTGAAGCCGTCGATGTCGCTGGCGGCCGCGGAACGCGCACGGGCGCTGGGCATCCCGGTCGAGCGCCGCGTCGTCCCGCTCGCCTTCCATGCAGTCGCACTGCGCCGGCGCGACGGCGGCATGCTCGCGCTGCCGGGCTCCGGCGGCTACGCAGAGTTCGTCGGCGGGGAGCTGGAGCGCTTCTGCGTGTAGGGCTGTATCTCGCGCTCCGTCGTGCCGCGTACCTGGCGGCGCGGCTGCTCTACCGCGTCGAGATCGCAGGCTCCGTCCCGCCCGGCCCTGTGATCGTCGCCGCGAACCACGAGTCGCTGCTCGACCCGCCGCTGCTCGCGCTGACGGCGCGCCAGCCGCTGCACTTCCTCGCCAAGGTGGAGCTCTGGCGCTACCCGCCGGGCGCCTGGCTGATGGACGCGCTCGGAGGCATCCCGATCCGCCGCGACCGCCGCGACCTGCTCTCGGTCGACCGCGCAGAAGAGCTGCTCCGCGCCGGCGAGAGCGTCGCGATCTTCCCGCAGGGCACCGTGCAGGGCGGTGCGTGGACGCGCGGAGCGGCCCGGCTCGCGCTGACCACGGGCGCGCCGCTCGTGCCCGTCCGGATCATCGGCACGCGACATGCCCTGTCGCAGGGCCGGATCCGGTTCCCGAAGCTCCGGCTCGTCGTCTGCGAGCCGATCCCGGTCGAGCAGGCGAAGCCGACGATGGCGGCGGCGAAACAGCTCACCGCCGAGCTCCAGACGGCGCGTCGACGCAGCGCGCTAGCCGGTCCGTACGCTGTCACCGATGCCACGAGGACGATACGGCTACGACTACAGCGACCCGCCCGAGCGGCCGGCCGACCCGACCGTGCGCCGTGCTTACCTGCGCCGAATCGTTGCGCTCTTCCGGCCCTACCGGCTCCGCCTCGCCGGCGTCCTCGGCCTGATCCTCTTCTCCTCGATTCTCGGCTCGATCCCGGCGTTTCTGATCAAGCAGGTCTTCGACGTCGCCCTGCCGGAAGGCGACCTGGGCCTGCTCAACCTGCTCGTCGCCGGGATGATCGCGATCGCGGTCGCGACGGGCGCGCTCGGCGTCGTGCAGACACTGCTCTCGAACCAGGTCGGTCAGCGCGTGATGCACGACCTGCGGACGGCCGTCTACAAGCACCTGCAGCGGCTCTCGCTCGCGTTCTTCACGCGGACCCGCACGGGCGAGGTGCAGTCGCGCCTCGCGAACGACATCGGCGGAGTCCAGGAGGTCGTCACCTCGACCGCGACCTCGATCGTCTCGAACGTCTCGACCGTGCTGGCGACGCTGATCGCGATGCTCTATCTCGACTGGCGCCTGACGCTGTTCGCGGTCGGGCTGCTGCCGATCTTCGTCTGGATGACCAATCGCGTCGGCGGCCAGCGCCGCAAGGTGGCGAAGGTGCGGCAGGAGTCGATGGCCGACATCTCGAGCCAGGTGCAGGAGTCGCTCTCGGTGTCGGGGATCCTGCTCGGCAAGACGATGGGGCGGACCGAGGAGCTCGCGCGGCGCTTCGAGGCCGAGTCGGGGCGCCTGGCCGACCTCGAGGTGCGGAGCCGGATGACGGGCCGCTGGATGATGGCGTCGATCCAGACTTCCTTCGCGGTGATGCCGGCGCTCGTCTACCTCTTCGCCGGGCACTTCGCCGGCTCGGTCTCGCTCGGCACCGTGATCGCCTTCACCACCCTGCAGGCGCGCCTCTTCTTCCCGATCGGCTCGCTGCTCGGCGTCGGGCTCGAGGTGCAGACCTCGCTCGCGCTCTTCGACCGCGTCTTCGAGTACCTCGACCACCCAATCGACATCGAGGAGGGGACGCGGACGCTCGCCGCCCCACGTGGCGACGTCGCCTTCCAGGGCGTCTCCTTCCGCTACGAGGACGGCCCCTGGACGCTCGACGACGTCTCGTTCGAGGTGCCGCGCGGCTCGAAGACTGCGCTCGTCGGCGAGACCGGCTCCGGGAAGACGACGGCGGGCTATCTCGTCGCGCGCCTCTACGACGTCACCCGCGGCAGCGTCTCGATCGACGGCAGCGACGTGCGCGAGTTGACGTTCGAGTCGCTCGCGAACGCGGTCGGTGTCGTCAGCCAGGAGACGTATCTCTTCCATGCGACCGTGCGCGACAACCTCCGCTTCGCGCGGCCGGATGCCGGCGACGAGGAGATCGAGGACGCCGCGCGGGCGGCGCAGATCCACGACCTGATCGCCGGCCTTCCCGACGGCTACGACACCGTCGTCGGCGAGCGCGGCTACCGCTTCTCGGGCGGCGAGCGGCAGCGGATCGCGATCGCGCGGACGATCCTGCGCAACCCGCCGATCCTCGTCCTCGACGAGGCGACCTCCGCGCTCGACACGCAGACCGAGCGCGCCGTCCAGGAGGCGCTCGAGCGGCTCGCCGAGGGGAGGACGACGATCGCGATCGCCCACCGGCTCTCGACCGTCCGCGACGCCGACCAGATCGTCGTGCTCGACCGGGGCCGCGTCGCCGAGATCGGCACCCACGAGGAACTGCTCTCCGCCGGCGGGCGCTACGCCGCGCTCGTCGCGCGCGACACCGACGAAGTTCTTACCTGAGCGCCTCGGCCAGCAGGTCGTGCGGGAGCCCGTGGACGCTGTTGCCGCCGCGACCCGTCATCGTCTCCGAGGCGAGCATCGCGTTCAGGATCGACTCCTCGACGGCGTCGATGACGGCCTCGTAGAACGCGTCGATCCGGCCGTCGTTCACCATCCGCAGCGCCACCTCCGGCCCGTCCGCGACCAGGCCGCGGTTGCCGGTCGCGAAGCAGAGTGCGAAGTCGCCGCTCGAGCGCTCACCCATCCCGCCCGTCCGTGCGATCCCGAACCCGGCACGCCGCGCGACGCGTTCGCACTGCCCGGGCAGGAGGGGAGCGTCGGTCGCGATCAGGACGATGATCGAGCCTCCGCCCTCGGGAGCGCCGCTCGCCGGCAGCGGGACGGCGTCCGGCCCGATCGCCTCACCGACGGGGATCCCGTTCACGCGCAGGCGTGCCCGGCGGCCGTGGTTCGCCTGGACGAGCACGCCGAGCGTCCAGCCGTCCTCGACGACGCGCGAGGCCGTGCCGATCCCGCCCTTGAAGCCGTGGCAGACCATGCCTGTGCCGCCGCCGACCGACCCCTCCTCGATCGTCCCCTCGCGCGCCGCCGCGAGCGCGGCGGCGACGTGCTCCGGCCGGACGTGGAAGCCGTTGATGTCGTTGAGGAAGCCGTCCCACGTCTCGCCGACGACGGGCAGGCTCCAGTCCCATTCGCCCGGCCGGGCGGCGGCGACGAGCGCGTCGCGGACGACTCCGACCGAGTGCGTGTTCGTCAGGCCGATCGGCGTCGTCAGCGTGCCCGAGTCTCGGATCCACTCGAGACCGGTCAGCTCGCCGTTGCCGTTGATCGTGTGCGAGCCGGCGAAGAGCGGCTCCGGTGGCGGCACGAGGACGGTGACGCCGGTCCGGACCTCGTCGCCCTCGATCAGCGTCGTGTGACCGACCCTCAGCCCCGCCACGTCGGTGATCGCGTTGGCCGGCCCTGCCGGGAGCCGGCCGAGCTCGATTCCGAGGTCGCGGGCGCGCGGCATCGGCCGACGATAGCTCGCGGACGTCACTAAGATGCCCGGCGCATGGCGACCACGGAGTCACGCACCGGCCTCTCGGTGCACGGGATCGAGACGTCGGCGACCGTGCACTGGAACCCGTCGACGCCGCAGCTCTACTCCGACGCGGTCCTGCGCGGCGAGGGCCGGATCGCGGAGGGCGGGCCGCTCGCGGTCGACACCGGCAAGCACACCGGCCGCTCGCCGAAGGACAAGTTCGTCGTCCGCGAGCCCGGCTCGGAGGAGCGGATCTGGTGGGGAGACGTCAACGCCGAGTTCTCGGAGGAGCACTTCGACGGGCTGCGCGAGAAGGTGACCGCGCACATCGCCGGCGTCGACCTCTACGTCGTCGACGCGTTCGCCGGCGCCGACCCGAAACAGCGGATCGCCGTCCGCGTCGTCACGAACTACCCCTACCACGCGCTCTTCGCGCGCACGATGTTCATCGACCCGACCGAGGAGGAGCTGCGGGACTTCGAGCCGCAGGCGCTCGTCCTCCACGCTCCCGGGCTCGAGGCCGATCCCGAGGCCGACGGGACGCGTTCCGGCACGTTCGTCGTCCTGCACCCGTCCCGCCAGGAGGTGCTGATCGGCGGCACGTTCTACGCGGGCGAGATCAAGAAGTCGATCTTCACGCTGATGAACGACCGGCTCCCGCTCGAGGGCGTCTTCCCGATGCACTGCTCGGCGAACGTCGGCGGCGACGGCGACGTCGCGGTCTTCTTCGGCCTCTCCGGCACCGGCAAGACGACGCTCTCCGCCGATCCCGAGCGGTCGCTGATCGGCGACGACGAGCACGGCTGGGGCGACGACGGCGTCTTCAACTTCGAGGGCGGCTGCTACGCGAAGGTGATCAACCTCTCCGCCGACGCCGAGCCCGAGATCTACAAGACGACGCGCACGTTCGGGACGATCCTCGAGAACGTCGTCCTCGACGAGCGCGGCCACGTCGACCTCGACGACGGCTCGAAGACGGAGAACACCCGCGCCGCCTACAAGCTCGAGCAGATCGCGAACGCGCTGCCTGCCAAGCGTGCCGGCCACCCGCAATCGGTCATCTTCCTCACCGCCGACGCCTTCGGGATCCTGCCGCCGATCGCCCGCCTCACGCGCGATCAGGCGATGTACTGGTTCCTCTCCGGCTTCACGGCGAAGCTCGCCGGCACCGAGATCGGCGTCAAGGAGCCGCAGCCGACCTTCTCGGCCTGCTTCGGCGCCCCGTTCCTGCCGCAGCCGCCGGTCGTCTACGCGCGCCTGCTGGCGAAGCGGCTCGACGAGCACGGCGCGAGCGTCTGGCTCGTGAACACGGGCTGGACGGGCGGCATGTTCGGCGAGGGCGAGCGGATGCCGATCAAGGCGACCCGCGCGCTGCTCCGCGCCGCGATCGCGGGCGAGCTCGCCGGCGTCGAGTACCGGACGGATCCGGTGTTCGGCTTCGAGGTGCCGGTGTCCGTGCCGGGCGTCGAGTCGAGCCTCCTGCAGCCGCGCCTGACGTGGGCCGATTCCGAGGCGTACGACGCCAAGGCCCGCGAGCTGGCCGACATGTTCAAGTCGAACTTCGCGAAGTTCAGCGCCGACGACAACATCGTCGCCGGCGGCCCGCGCTAGCGAGGCGCGAGCGGCGCATCAAGCCCCACGGTTCGGGTAGCGTCAACCCAGGTGGACGCGAAGCACGACGTACTCGTGATCGGCGCCGGCTGCGCAGGCATGCGCGCTGCGATCGAGGCCCACGACGCGGGCGCCGACGTCGCAATCGTCTCGAAGCTGCACCCGACCCGCAGCCACTCCGGCGCGGCCGAGGGCGGCATCAACGCGGCGCTCGGCAACTCGGGCGACGACAGCCCCGAGAGCCACGCGTTCGACACCGTCAAGGGCTCCGACTACCTCGGCGACCAGGATTCGATCGAGGTCTTCACCCGCGAGGCGCCGGGCGACATCTACCAGCTCGAGCACTGGGGCTGCGTCTTCTCGCGCGACGACGACGGCAGGCTCGCGCAGCGGCCGTTCGGCGCCGCCGGCTCGCCGCGCACCGTCTTCGCGGCCGACATCACCGGCCACGTCCTGATCCAGGTGCTCTACGAGCAGCTGGTCAAGCGCGACATCAAGGTCTACGAGGAGTTCTTCGCGTGGCAGCTCGTCGAGCACGAGGGCCGCTGCCAGGGCGTGATCGCGTGGGATCTCCTCCACGGCGGGCTGAAGGCGCTCGGCGGCAAGACCGTCCTGCTCGCGACGGGCGGCGTCGGCCGCCTCTACCGCGCGACGACGAACGCGTACGCCTGCACCGGCGACGGGATGTCGATGGCGCTGCGCGCCGGCCTGCCGCTGAAGGACATCGAGTTCATGCAGTTCCACCCGACGACGATGTACCCGAGCGGGATCCTGATCACCGAGGGCTGCCGCGGCGAGGGCGGCATCCTGCGCAACTCCGAGGGCGAGCGCTTCATGGTCCGCTACGCCCCGACCGCGAAGGACCTCGCGTCCCGCGACGTCGTCTCGCGCTCCGAGCAGACCGAGATCGACGAGGGCCGCGGCATCAACGGCTCCGTCCTGCTCGACCTCACCCACCTCGGCGCCGAGAAGATCCTCACGCGCCTGCCCGGCTCGCGCGAGCTGGCGATGGTCTACGCCGGCGTCGACCCGATCCACGAGCCGATCCCCGTCCGGCCGGGCGCCCACTACCACATGGGCGGCGTCGAGACGGACACGGACGGCCTGACCGAGATGACCGGGCTCTACGCGGCGGGCGAGGTCGCCTGCGTGTCGGTCCACGGTGCCAACCGGCTCGGCGGCAACTCGCTGATGGAGACGATCACGTTCGGCCGCCGCGCCGGCCGGGCCGCCGCCGAGTGGGCGCTCGCGAACACGACCGTGACAGTCCCGGAGTCGGCGACCCGCGACGCCGAGCGCGAGCTGAAGGAGCTGCTCGACCGCAAGGACGGCGAGCGGCCCTGGCAGATCCGCGACGAGCTCGGGCAGACGATGCTGAACAACTTCGGCGTCTTCCGCCGCGAGGAGCAGATGGCGGAGCAGATCGAGATCATCGAGGGCCTCCGCGAGCGCTATCCGAACGTCGTCGTCGAGGACAAGGGCGACGTCTTCAACTCCGACCTGACCCAGGCGATCGAGCTCGGCTACCTGCTCGACGTCGCCGCCTGCATGCTCCAGGCCGGGATCGCGCGCAAGGAGAGCCGCGGCGCCCACTCGCGCCCGCACGACTATCCCGACCGTGACGACGAGAACTTCATGAGGCACTCGATCACGCGCTGGAAGGACGGCGGCCCCGAGCTCTCGTACAAGGATGTGCGCTTCACCAAGTACCTGCCGGAGGAGAGGAA
This sequence comes from uncultured Gaiellaceae bacterium, assembly GCA_963738795.1. Classification (GTDB taxonomy): domain Bacteria; phylum Actinomycetota; class Thermoleophilia; order Gaiellales; family Gaiellaceae; genus Gaiellasilicea. Next base: position 177,970 of record CAVTXQ010000007.1, read on the forward strand.
GTACTGATGCAGGTCGGCCTGAAGATCTGGCGCTACGACGCGGAGACCGGCGACAAGGCGCTGCGCGAGTACGAGGTCGACGCGCCCGAGGAGGCGACGCTGCTCGACTGCCTCGACCTCGTCAAGGACAAGCAGGACGGCTCGCTCGCCTACCGCAAGAGCTGCCGGATGATGATCTGCGGCTCCTGCGGGATGCGGATGGACGGCGGCGCCGTGCTCGCCTGCAAGGTGCGGATGTACGACATCGCGAACGCCGGCCACGTGCCCGTGATCTCGGCGATGGGGAACCTGCCGGTGATCAAGGACCTCGTCGTCGACATGGATCCCTTCTGGGCGAAGTTCAAGGCGATGAAGCCGTACCTGCAGCCGGGCTACCAGCAGCCCGAGGACGGCAAGGAGCACCGGATCTCGCAGGAACGGATGGACGTGATCCACAAGGAGTCGCTCTGCATCAACTGCGGCTGCTGCGTCTCCGAGTGCAACGCGATGGAGTCGGACCCCGAGTTCCTCGGCCCGCAGGCGCTCGCGAAGGGGATGCGCTTCGTCGGCGACCCGCGCGACGCGGCCAAGGCGGAGCGGCTCGACGAGTACTCCGGCGAGCACGGGATCTGGGAGTGCACCCGCTGCTATTTCTGCAACGAGCGCTGCCCGAAGGGCGTCGACCCGCGTGACGCGATCGCGAAGCTCGGCGCCGAGGCGATGCACGCGGGGATCGACGACGACATGGGCGCGAAGCACGCCGACTGGTTCGTCCACTCCGCGAAGACCACCGGCTGGCTGCGCGAGACCGAGCTCGTCCCGAAGACGCAGGGGATCGTCTCCTCGATCAAGGAGATGAAGTTCGCGATGGGCCTGCTCAAGCACGGCAAGGTGCCGACCCCGTTCCCGCCGCACGTCGCGGAAGGGATCAAGGAGTCGCGCGCGCTCTACGACCTCGTCAAGGAGCAGGACCGGCAGGGCGCGATGGGGATCGTCCAGGGGGAGCGCGCGCTCGGGCGGATCGAGCACGCCCACGGCGAGGCCGAGCAAGAAGGAAGGAGAGGCGTGAGGAAGGTCGCGTACTACAAGGGCTGCCTCGCGTCGCTGAGCGCGAAGGAGCTCGACATCTCGACGCAGGCGCTGTCCCCCAAAGTGGGGCTCGAGCTGATCGAGCTGGAGGCGGTGACCTGCTGCGGCGCCGGCGACATCCACGAGGCCGAGCCCGACTACTACCTCCACCTGAACGCGCGCATCCTCGCCTACGCCGAGGAGACCGAGTGCGACACGCTGATGACCGTCTGCAACGTCTGCACGCTCAACCTGCGCCAGGCGAACCACCAGCTGCAGGGTGACGAGGCGCTGCTCGCGCGCGTCAACGACAACCTCGCCAAGGTCGGCGTCCCGGCCTACACCGGCAAGGTCGAGGTGCGTCCACTTCCTCTGGCTCGTCGCCGCCGGCGAGGGCTACGACCTGCTGCAGACGGCCGCGCACAAGGGGCTCAAGGGCCTGAAGATCGCGCCCTTCTACGGCTGCCAGATCCTGCGCCCGTCGAAGCTGCTCGGCTTCGAGGATCCCGACCGGCCGTCCTCGCTCGAGCGGATCATCGAGGCGTGCGGCGGCGAGGCGATCGACTACCCGGCCAAGATCAAGTGCTGCGGCTTCCCGATCATCCAGGCACGCGAGGAGACGGCGCTCGGCGAGCTGATCCAGCCGATCGAGCAGGCGAAGGAGGCGGGCGCCGACGCGATCGTGACGCCGTGCCCGCTCTGCCACCTCTCGCTCGACGCCTGGCAGACGAAGCTGAAGAAGCAGACGGGGAAGGACTTCCAGATGCCGATCCTGCATCTCTCGCAGCTGATCGGCGTCGCCGCCGGGCTCACCGACTCCGAGCTCAAGTTCAAGCGGCACGTCGTCTCCGTCGATCCGGTGCTCGAGAAGCTCAGCGTTTGACCGCAAGGTTCCGGCCGCCTCGGCGTCTCAATGACTGGAGGGGCGGTTTCGGGGCCGGTGATCCTGGGGGGCGCCGGCCCTGATTCATCTCTGGATCGTGCTGGGGCTCGGCGCTGTGGCAGCGTCGGCCCTGGCGTACGGCTGGTTCGAGGCCGGCTGGCTGCGGACGCGGGTGCTCGAGCTGCCCGTCGACGGTCTGCCGGCGGCGCTGGACGGGCTCCGGGTCGCGCATCTCTCCGACTTCCACTTCGGGCCGGTCTCGCGCGGGACCGTCGCCGGGCGGCGTGCTGCGGACTGGGTGCGTTCGCGCAGGCCCGACCTCGTCGTCGTCACCGGTGACCTGCTCTCGCGGCCGGGCGGACGCCGGCTGCTCGACGAGGCGCTGGCCGGTCTCGACGCGTTCGCCGTGCTCGGAAACCACGACGTCGCGGTCACGCGCGACCCGTTCTCGCGCGCGGCCGAGCTCGACGGGCTGCCCGCGACGCTGCTCGTCGACGAGTCGAGGCTGGTCGAGCTGCGCGGCGTGCCCGTGCAGGTGGCGGGTGCCGCGCCTCGCGCGGCGGGGCCGCTTCCGGAGCCGGACGGGGCGGCCGCGTTCCGCATCCTGCTCACCCACTACCCGCGCCTGCACACGCCGGGGTATCAGCTCGTGCTCGCCGGGCACATGCACGCGGGCCAGATCGTGCTGCCGTACCCGGGCGGCAAGATCCGCTTCGCGCACCTGCGGGCGCCGCTGAGCCAGGGCGTCTACCGCCGCGCGGGCGTGACGCTGCACGTCTCGCCCGGCCTCGGGACGACGTTCGTCCCCTTCCGCTTCTTCGCCAGGCCCGAGGTCACGGAGCTGGTTTTGAGAGCTCCCGACGCGATGAAGTTCTGAGTCGCCGGAGCGCGCTGGGTGGCGCGAGGCGGCGTCCTCAGTCGCGCCGATATGCCTGCATATCGGCGCTCCCTGCGTCCTTGCCTCGCACCACCCAGCACACCCCGGCGACGAGGCCCCATCACGTCGGGAACTCTAAGATCGGTGTGATGGAAGGCCACTCCGTCATCTCGCCGGACGTGCTCGCGCGCTACGCGGCGGACGCCGCCCGCGAGGTGCAGGGCGTGCACGGCCTCGTCGGCCGCAACGACGGCGTCAAGGTCACGCGCGACGACGCGCGGGTCGGCGTCGAGCTCCATGTCGCGCTGGAGTGGGGTGCCAACGCGGGCGTGGTCGGCGCCGAGGTGCAGGCGCACGTCGCCGACTGCCTCGCGCGCATGGCCGACGTTCGTCCCGCCGCAGTCGACGTGATCGTGGACGAATGGCACAGCGCGTCACCGGCCTGACCGGCGCCACGCTCGAGCGCGCGCCGAGCGTCTGCCAGACGTGCGTCTGGTGGCAGTCCCGCGAGGGCCGCACCGCCTCGAAGGAGCGCTGGCTCGAGCGGGCGGAAGCCGATTGGGGTGCGTGGGGCGCGCTCTACCGCGACGACGACGGCCGCCTGCTCGGCTCGATCCAGTACGGCCCGGCCGACCTCTTCCCGCGCGCCGCCGAGCTCCCCGCCGGCCCGCCGTCCGACGACGCGGTGCTCGTCACGTGCGTCTACGTCGTCTCGGCCGCGACGCCGTGGGTGGAGCAGTCGCTCTTCCTCGCCGCGATCGGGGACGCGCGCGACAAGGGCGCGAAGGCGCTCGAGGCGTTCGCGTACCGCTACCCCGAGGGCGAGTCCACCTACGAGCGCTTCCTCGTCCACCGCACGGTCTTCCCACGCGACTTCCTGGCCGACTTCGGGTTCGGCTCGGTCCGGGCCCAGGGCCGGGTCGAGCTCTTCCGGCTCGAGCTCGGCGGTCTCGTCCCGGTGGTGGAGGGGAAGCGAGCGGCCGTCCTACGGGTGGTCAAGGAGGCGTTCGCGCCCGCGCCGGTCCCGCAGCGTCCGTAACCGCAGACGCCGTAGACTCGTTCCCGTTCACACCTGCGGCGACTAAGAGGCACCATCTCGCGCACTCGTACGATTCTTGCGGTCCTCGCAGCTGTCTCGGCTGCGGTCCTCCTCGCCGGAGCGACTCCAAACGCCGTCGGTGCGCTGCCGAACGGCTTCACCGATACGTTCGTGGCCAACGTCGAGAGCCCGACGGCGCTCGCGTTCACGCCCTCCGGCCGGCTGCTCGTGACGACGCAGTTCGGCGAGGTGAGGGTGATCGACGGTGGCACGCTGCTCGCGGCGCCCGCGCTCGACCTCGCAGGTGATCTCTGCACCGCGGACGAGATGGGGCTGCTCGGCGTCGCGGTCGATCCGGCGTTCGCCGCCGCGAGCGGCTACGTCTACCTCTACTACACGCGCTCCAAGCCCGGTCGGTGCGTCAACCGCGTCTCCCGCTTCGCGATGTCGGGGACGACGATCGACGCCGGGAGCGAGCTCGTCCTCGTCGACGAGATCCCCGCGACCGGCAACCACAACGCCGGCGACGTCCGCTTCGGCAAGGACGGCTACCTCTACGTCAGCGTCGGCGACGGCGGCTGCGACCACGCCGGCGACAGCGGCTGCGCCGGCCAGAACGACGCCTCGCGCGACGAGCACGTCCTCGTCGGGAAGATCCTGCGGATCACGGCCGACGGCGGCATTCCCGCGTCGAACCCCTTCCAGGGCGCCGGCACCGCCCGCTGTAACGTCACCGGGCGCACGACTGCCGGCAACCGCTGCCAGGAGACGTTCGCCTGGGGACTCCGAAACCCGTTCCGGTTCGCGTTCGACCCGAACGCGGCCTCGACGCGCTTCTACGTCAACGACGTCGGCCAGGGAGTCTGGGAGGAGATCGACCTCGGCCAGGCGGGCGCCGACTACGGCTGGAACGTCCGCGAGGGGCCATGCGCGAACGGCTCGGAGACGAACTGCGGCCCGCCGCCCGCCGGGATGACGAACCCGATCTACGCCTACAGCCACTCCGCGACGGGCTGCGCCGCGATCACCGGCGGCGCCTTCGTCCCGAACGGAGCCTGGCCCGCCTCGTACGACGGCGCGTACCTCTACGGCGACTACACGTGCGGGAAGATCTTCCAGCTCGCGTCCGACGGGAGCGGCGGGTTCACGCGCACCGAGTTCGCCACGGGCGTCGGGGCCGTCGTGAACATGACCTTCGGCCCGTCCGCGAACGGACAGGCGCTCTACTACACGAACTACGACGACGGCGGCGAGGTGCGCAGGATCGAGCCGACCGCCGCGGCCAACCGGCCGCCGACCGCGCAGGTGACGGCGACGCCGCGCTCCGGCGCCGTGCCGCTCAGCGTCAGCTTCGACGGCAGCACGAGCTCGGATCCCGACGCCGGCGACACGCTCACGTACGTCTGGAGCTTCGGCGACGGCTCGCCGACCGTGACGACGGCGACGCCGACGACGAGCCACACGTACACGGCTGCCGGCTCCTTCACGGCCACGCTGACGGTTCGCGACCAACGCGGCGCCGCCTCACCCGCTGCCTCCGTGCGCATCGATCCCGGCAACACGCCGCCGCAGGTGACGATCGACTCGCCGACGACGACGGCGCGGTTCGCCGTGGGGGAGACGGTCACCCTCAGCGCGACCGCGACGGACGCCGAGGACGGCCCGCTGCCGGCCTCGAGCCTCAGCTGGCGCGTCCTCCGCCATCACGACACGCATACGCACCCGTTCCTCGCGCCGACGCCCGGCAACAACGTCTCGATCGAGCAGCCTGCCCCGGAGGATCTCGGCTCCGGGATCGACGGTTTCCTCCGGATCCACCTGACGGCAACGGACTCGAGCGGTGTCGCGACCACCGTCACCCGAGACGTGCTGCCGCGGAAGGTCGACCTCACCTTCGCCACGAATCCGGCCGGCCGCCAGGTCGTCGTCTCCGGCACGGCCTACACGGGCCCGTCGACCGTGACCTCGTGGGCAGGGCACACGATCTCGGTCGACGCGCCGGCGCAGACCGACGGGTCGGGCACGTCGTGGAGCTTCCAGTCCTGGTCCGACGGCGGCGCGGCGGCTCATTCGTTCGCGACGCCGGCTGCGCCGACGACCTACACCGCCACGTTCGCCCAGAGCGCGACCCCCGCCGGTCTGGTGGCAGCGTACGGCTTGAACGGGACTGCCGCGGACGCGTCCGGTCGTGGGAACTCGGGGTCGGTGTCCGGTGCGGTGTGGAGTGCGAGCGGCCGGTTCGGGTCGGCGTTGAGCTTCGACGGCGTGAACGACTGGGTGACGGTGGCGGACGCGGCGTCGCTCGATCTCACGAGTGGGATGACGGTGGAGGCGTGGGTACGGCCGTCGCGGCTCGACGGCTGGCGGACGGTGGTCTTCAAGGAGCGCGCGGGCGGTGTCGTCTACGGCCTTTTCACCGCTCAGGGCAGCGCTCGCCCGCTTGGTCAGGTGGACATCGGTGGCGAGCGGAACGCGGTCGGCTCGGCGTCGCTGCCGCTCAATGCGTGGTCGCATCTGGCGACGACGTTCGACGGCGCCGTGGTGCGCCTGTATGTGAACGGGACGCTAGCCGGGCTCGTTGCCGTTCACCGGTGTGATCCCGGCGTCGACGGGGCCGTTGCGGCTCGGCGGCAACAGCGTCTGGTCGGAGTGGTTCGCAGGTCTGATCGACGAGGTGCGCGTCTACAACCGCGCGCTCAGCGCGAGCGAGATCCAGCAGGACTCACAAACACCCGTCGGAGGCACGCCTCCGCCGGTCGACACGACGCCACCGTCGGCGCCGTCCGGTTTGACCGCGTCCGCCACGACCGGCTCCGTCACGCTTGGCTGGACGACCGCCAACGACAACGTCGGCGTCGCCCGCTACAACGTCCACCGCTCGACGACGGCCGGGTTCACGCCGGCGCCGGCGAACCGAATCGGGCAGCCCACCGGCACGGGCTACACGGATTCGGGTCTCGCCCCAGGCACCTACTACTACCGCGTCACGGCCGAGGACGCGGCGGGCAACGTCGGTGCAGCTTCCGCCGAGCAGTCCGCGGCCGTTCCCGCGGCTGGCTCCGGCGGTCTGGTGGCTGCGTATGGGTTGAACGCGGGCTCAGGCGCGCACGTCGCGGACTCCTCCGGGGCGCAAGAACACGGGACGATGTCGGGCGCGACGTGGAGCTCCGCCGGCCGGTTCGGGTCGGCGTTGAGCTTCGACGGCGTGAACGATTGGGTGACGGTGGCAGATGCGGCGTCGCTCGATCTCTCGAGTGGGATGACGGTGGAGGCGTGGGTGCGCCCGACCGCCCTAGGCCGCTGGCGGACGATCGCTGTCAAGGAGCGCTCCGGGCGGCATCGTCTACGCGCTGCAGGCGAGCCAGGACACGTCGAGGCCGCTTGGTCAGGTGGACATCGGCGGCGAGCGGAACGCCGTCGGGTCGGCGTCGCTGCCGCTGAACGTCTGGTCGCATCTGGCGACGACCTACGACGGTGCGACGGTGCGTCTGTACGTGAACGGCGCGCTGGTGGGCTCGTTGCCGTTCGCGGGTGCGATCCCGGCCTCGACGGGGCCGTTGCGGCTCGGCGGCAACAGCGTCTGGGGTGAGTGGTTCGCGGGTCTGATCGACGAGGTGCGCGTCTACAACCGCGCGCTCAGCGCGAGCGAGATCCAGCAGGACTCACAGACACCCGTCGGCTGAGCGCTAGGAGCAGTTCGCGATCGGGATGAACGTGAAGTAGTCGGGCGGCCCGATCGTCTTCTTCCAGATGCACGGAAAATCGTGCGGGCCGCCGCCCGTCTGCGTCAGCTCGTGCAAGGAACCGACGACGCGGAGCGCCGGAGACTCATACGGGCCAGCCGAGGCGGCACCGAGCGACCCCTCGCTGGTGGCAGCCATCAGGGCGAGGCGTTCGTGATGTCGACGCCCATGAACGTGAAGCCGTCCGACGATCCGTACTTCTTGTCCTGCATCGTCAGCGCGTGCAGCGAGCCCAGCACGGTCAACGCCGGCGGCGTGTAGGCGGGCTTGGCGATCGTTTTCAGATCTGACACTGGAACTCCCCCTCTATCGAGATAGAACAAGTCTAGGCGGGCCGATGCCATGCGACAACTAGCCGCGCGGCTAGAGTTGCCAACGGTGTCGAGGGAGCCAGCAGCGGTCGGCGCGTACGGCCTCGCCCTCGACGGAGTCGACGCGGCGGCTTCGCTCCTCGTCGCTGCGGCGCCGACGTGGCCGCGCTTCAGCGTCACCAACACGACGGGGCAGATCGAGCGTCTCGCGGATCGGCTCGGCGAGGACAACGCCGAGCTCACGCTCCGCTCCGGAGGAATGCTCTACCTCGACCGGATCGCCGCACGGGCGGAGTTCGTCACGCCCGAGCAGCTCTCGCCGGACGAGCTCGCGCATCCCGGTCTGGCACCGATCGCTGCCGTGACGGCACGCTGGCTCGGCCGCCAGAGCTTCCACGCGGGCGCATTCGCGCTCGGGACGGACGTCTGGGCACTGCTGGCCGACCGCGAGGGCGGCAAGAGCACGACGCTGGCGTGGCTCGCGTCACGCGGGCATCCGATCGTCTGCGACGACATGCTCGTCCTCGACGGCGACGCCGCCTTCGAGGGCCCGCGGATCCTCGACCTGCGCTCGGAGTCGGCGCAGCGGCTCGGGCTCGGCGACTACCGGGGACAGGTCGGCACGCGGGAGCGCTGGCGGGTCCAGCTCGACGGCGTTCCGGCCGGGCTGCGCTTCCGCGGCTGGGTCTTTCTCGAGTGGAGCGACGAGATCGCGGTCGAGCCCGTGCGGGCCGGCGAGCGCCTGCCGCGCCTCGCACAGCATCTGGGGCTGCGGGTGCCCCCGGCTCGCCCGGATCGGGTGCTGGAGCTGGCGGCGCTACCCGGCTGGGAGTTCCGCCGGCCGCGAGGCTGGGACCGCTTCGACGAGGCGGGGGACCGGCTGCTCGAGACGCTCGCGCGGCTGACGCCGGCAGGTCGAGCGCAAGCTTGACCGACTGCAGCAGCGTGTACGTGCGCGGGTCGGGTGCGCCGCTCTCCCACTGCGCGCGCAGCCGCTCGACGTCGACCAGGCTCGGATCGACGCCTTCGCCCGCCCAGCGGCCGACGAGCTCGCGGCTGTACTCGTGCCAGAACGCGCCGTCGAACGAGGCCTTCGTCCGCCGGGAGCGCACGTCCGCGGGGAGCACGTCGCCGAAGATCGCGTCCATCGCCTCGCGGCGGCTGTGGAAGCGGTCCGCGCGTGGCAGCGACGCGAGCGCGGCGACGAAGCCGGGCTCGAGGAAGGGATGGCTGAGCGCGACGTTCTCGGCCTCGGCCAGGATCGCGAGGCTGCGCGTGCCCACGTGCAGGTAGCGGTGGCTCGCGCTGTAGCGGATGCCGCGGCTCCAGCCGAACGGCTCCGCGGCCTCGTCGTCCGCGAGCTGCAGCTCCAGGTGCTCGACGACGCCGTCGTGCAGCCACGGGAAGGGCGCGTGCATCCGCCGGCGCGTCTCGAGCCGGCGCAGCCGCGGCGGCGCCAGGGCAAGCGCGAGCGCAAGCGCGTCACGCGGCCTCGGTCGGACCTGTCCCGCCAGCACGCGCCGCGCGTGGAACCAGCGTGACGACCCGAGCAGCTCGTCGCCGCCGATCCCGGTCAGGAACGAGCCGTCACGCGCGCGCTGCGAAGAGCGGTGCGTGAAAGTGGGCGTTCGAGGGCCAGAGCAGCCCGTGGCGCGCCAGGGAGGCGGAGGCGACCGGGCCGACGCAGTCGAGCTCGTCGGTCGTCTCGAGCCGGATCCAGTCCTGCAGCCCGAGGTGCGCGACGACGCTCTCCTGCCACTCGCTCTCCGCCGAGTCCTTCGCGCCCGGGAACCGCAGCGTCGCCGGGATCGGGAGCGGGAGGCCCTCGCGGCGGGCCACCGAGGTCGCGACGGCGAGGACGGCGGAGGAGTCGCGGCCGCCCGAGAAGCTGACAAGGCACGGGCCACGGCGCAGCGGTTCGAGGAGCCCCCGTTCCATCGCTGCTCGCGGATCTGTGCGTTCCGCGGGAAGGTCGAGTTCGGACACGGTGCCGAGGACGAGGCCCGAGGCGAGCTCGAGCGGGCTGAGCACGCTCATGGCTGGCGCGCAGGCTGCGGAGGGACGCGGAGGAGCTCCTGGAACGCCGGCGCCAGCGCGTCACCCTCGCCCTCGACCCACGCGTGCGCCTTGAACTCGTCGGCGTCGCGCATGACGCCGATCACGATCTCGCGCGGGTCGCCCTGAGCCGTCCGCCAGCGCTGGAGGACGACGGCGCGCTCGAGGCAGGTCGACGGCAGCCGCCGCAGGACGGCATGGATGCCGGCGTCCGCGGTTGCGGGCAGTCCGACCGGCGGCTCGACCGAGAGCTCGTCGATGCTGCCTTCCCGGAGCTGGCGCCGTGTCTGACGGACGGCCCGGCCGGCCCAGACGACGCCGCGCCAGGCGCCGGGATCAGCCAGCCGCGCCAGTCTCATCCAGGAGCCCCCGCTCGCGCAGCTCGGTCAGGAATCGCTCGACGTCGGCTGCCGCGGTCTCTGCGTCGATGCCGTAGGCGGCGACGAGGCTGCCCGCGAGCTCGTCCTTGGTCGTGCCGGACGCGAGCGCGTTCCAGAGCAGCGCGCCGCTGTCGTTTGCGGTCAGGTACGTCGAGTCGCGGACGTCGATCGCGATCATCTCGTCGTCGACGGTCCGCCAGGCGAGATCGGCGTCCCGCAGGCGCAGCTCGGTCGTCATTCCCCCTCCTCGGTGTGCTTGGCAGCAGACTGGCTGTCGTGGTCGGATTGGCGCTGGAAGAGGTGCGTCGCCGCCCGCCCGGAGCGCCGGAGCATCTCCAGCCGCGTCTCGCCCTCGTCGAGCGCGAACTGATGCGCGACCTGCCTTCTGGCGGCGCGGACGGCGCCCCGCGGAGGATGCGTCGAGAACGGCGCCAGCCACTGTTGCAGGTGACGCTCGAGCACGGTTCGCTCGCGCGCGCTCCAGAGGTGGCGCGCCCAGACGTGGCCGACGAGCGGCCGGCGGCCGCCGTGGAACAGGGACTCGAGAGTTGCGCTCGTGACCTTCCACGGGCGCTCGACGTGCCAGCTTGCGGCGATCGATCCCAGCGCGCCCGCGTCCGCGCCCTGCGACAGGGCCGCCACGTCCACGAGGCGTCCGAGACGGCCGAGCGGAACGTGCGCCCAGGCGTGAACCGCGAGCGCGATCGCGTGGCGCGCCGGCTCGAGCGCGAGCAGGCCCGGGATCCCGGTCGCCGACGGGACCGCGGTCTCGAGCAGCTCGGCCGTCGGCGGTGCGATCCCCTCGATCCACTTCGGCTGGTGGTGCACCTCGACCACGAGCGGCAGCCCCGGCCACACCAGCGGCCGGAGGTGGTGGATGTCGACGTAGAGCTCTGGGTCGCCCGTGGGCTCGAAGCCCGCCTGTCGCAGCCGCCGCCACGCCCGCTCGGAGTCCTCGACGAGCAGGTCGAGGTCGCGGTAGGGACGCGTCAGCGGGTTCGCCCACCATGCCGCCACCTCCGGCCCCTTCATCAGGACGACCGGACGATCCACCGACGCGAGCACGCGCTCGAGCACGAGCGGCGCGATCAGCGACGTCGCCGCCGCTGTCCGTTCGGCCGCGACTGCCTCCGGGCTCCGCGGCGCACTCGCCTCCCGCTGCCGCCGCAGGGCGAGCAGCTCGAGACCGTGGTAGCGCAGGTCAGAGGGGCGCGGCGCCCGTCGGACGAGTGCATCGACGCTGCGCCAGAGCGCGAGGTCGTGCGACGATCCCTCTCGGACCGTTCGCGGGCGGCCGTTCGCCGACGTGCAGGGCAGTGCTCAATACGCCCCCAGCGTGCCGAGCCGCCGCTCGCGCCGGAGCGCGAGCCTGAACGCAAGCGCGCCGAGCGCCAGTGAGATCAGCGAGAGCGGGGTGAGCAGCAAGAGGTCCGGCCCGATTGTGCTCCAGCTCGCGCCGCCGAGCAGTGCCTCGCGCAGACCGTCGGCAGCGATCGCGAGCGGATTGGCGTCCGCGGCGCCCTCGAGCCAGCCCGGCAGCAGCCCGACGGGGAAGTAGAGGCCGGAGACGAGGGTCAGGCCCGCGATCATCAGGCCGACGACGCCCGCGCCGCGCCGGAACGTCAGCGTGATTGCCGCCGAGAGGACACCGAGTCCCCAGATGAACGGCATGAAGAAGAGCAGGAGCACGACCGCCTGCGGCACGCCTCCGAGCTCGAGGCCGAGGCCGAAGGCGAGCGCGAGCGTGGTCAGGAGGATCGTCATCCGCAGCGGGATGAAGAGGAGGTCGAAGAGCACGGAGCCGACCTGGACGGTGCCGGACGAGGTCGGCGTCGTGAGCAGCGACTCGAGCGTCCCCATCAGCTGTTCGTTGCGGAGCGCCGCCGAGACCCGCTCGAGCCCCAGATGCAGGAAGGCGCCCAGCGTCATGCCGACGATCGCGAACTCGAGGTAGCTGACCTGCTTGCCGTCGACGGGGGGATCGCCGCCGGATCGACCATCAGGCCGACGAAGTAGAAGACGAGGGCGCCGCCGACGAGGCCGAGGAAGCCGGTCACGAACGAGAGCCGGTAGCTCCAGGCGACGAGGAAGTCGCGCCTGACGAAGGCCGCCAGCTTCCGGAGCTCGACCCGGCGCGGGCCATCGCTCTCGAATGACGTGTACTCGATCACGACGGCTCTCCGGTCAGCGCGATGAACGCCTCCTCGATCTCGGAGCGGTCGGGCCTGCAGGCGACGATCGAGAAGCCCGCAGCCGTCAGTGCCGCGAGCGCCTCCCCGAGCACGGCGCCCCCGCGCAGCTCGATCACGTAGCGGTCCGCGTCCGACGGCACGCTCGCCAGCGAGGCGAGGCCAAGGACGGCTCCCGCGGCGCGTAGGGCCGTCACCTCGGGGCTCCGCTCGCTGGTGGGCATCGTGATCACGTAGCGACGGACGAGGGAGTGCGCGATCAGGTCGTCGACCGAGCCGCAGAAGCGCGTCCGGCCCGTGTCCAGGAGCGTGACGCGGTCGGCGAAGCCGGCGATCTCCTCGAGGCGCTGCGTCGTCCAGAGCACCGCGATCGAGCGTTCGCGCGCGGCATCCGCAACGAGGGTGCGCACACGCCGGGCGCCCTCGGGGTCGAGATCGTGCGTCGCCTCGTCGACCAGCAGGATCGCCGGGTGGCAGAGCAGCGCCCGCGCGAGCGCAAGCCGGCGCTGCATCCCCTTCGAGAGCAGGCCGGCGCGCTTCCCCTCCTCGCCGGCCAGCCCGACCGCGGCGAGCGCTTCGCGCGAGCGGTTAACGGCCTCGCGCCGGCGCAGCCCGTGCAGGCGGCCGAAGAAGACGAGATTCTCGAGTGCGGAGATGCGCAGATAGAAGGAGCGGTCGCCTGCGGGGACGAGGCCGAGGAGTTGGCGGGCGGCCCGCGGCTCGACACCCGCGAGCGAGACCCGGCCGGCGTCGGGGCTGACGAGGCCGGAGAGGATCCGGAGCAGGGTCGTCTTCCCGGCCCCGTTCGGGCCGAGCAGCGCATGCACGGAGCCGGGGGCGACCGTCAGCGAGACTTCGGTGAGCGCATTCCGCTTCCCGAACCGCTTTGTCACGCCCTCGACGTCGATCGCTGCCGGATCGACGACCGAGCGCAGGCGCGCCGGTGCAGGCGCGTCGAAAACGACTGATGACTGGGACATCAGACTTCAGAGTAGGCGGGCGGGCGTCGAAGCAGTAGGCCAGATCGCCGGGGCGCGCACCTAGCCGTTCGGGCAGTGCCCGAGGCCCTGTTGGCCTCTTGGCGAGTCTTCTCGGTCTGGACTCAACAGGGGCGGAACACGCTCCTAGACTGGCTATCGCAGGCGGGAATCGGCCCGCCGTGCAGAGAGCGGCAGGAGACCATGAGTAGCGGAGTGAATGCGGCGGTGCGTGCGCCCGCGCTGGCGGAGCGGAAGCACCGGCTCCGGCGGGGGCGAACCCGGATCCTTGCGGTTAGCGATCTTGCAGTGCTGGCGCTCGCGTACGCGGCGTCGTATCTGATCGCCGATCGGATCGCGCCGCTGCCGCCGGTCTCCGGCGACGCGTGGTTCCTGGGGGTCGTCGCGGTGACGGCGCCGTTCGTCTGGCTCGCCGTCTTCACCGCCTACAACCTCTACGACAACGACAGCCTGCAGGATCTCCGTCTCCAGCTTCGACGAGATGCGCGACCTCTTCCACGCGATGCTCGTCGGGTCGCTCGGCTATCTGCTCCTCTCGCAGGGCGTCGCGCTCTTCTTCGACTGGTGGGTCTACACGGCGGTCGAGGCCTTCATCTTCCTCGGAGTCGCGCTCGTGCTGATCCCGGTCGTGCGCGGCTCGATCCGCAGCTGGGCGTTCCCGCGGGTGATGACGCCGCGGCGGACGCTGATCGTCGGCACCGGCAGCGAGGCGATGCTCGTCTACCGGAAGATCACGGCGCATCCCGAGTACGGCCTCGAGGTCGTCGGCTTCCTCGACGCCGAGGGTGAGGACGACGAGGGGTTGCCCGAGCCGGTGATCGGCTCGGCCTCCGAGGTGGCGGCGATCGTCGACTCGTACGAGGTCGACCGGATCCTGATCGCCTCGACGGTCGGCAGCCACGAGGAGACGCTCGACCTCCTGCGCACGGTGCACCGGCCGGACGTCCACGTCTCGATCGTGCCGCGCTACTTCGAGATCTTCACCTCGTACGCGACGCTCGACGACGTCGAGGGGATGCCCGTCGTCACGCTCCCGCCGATCCGGCTCGGGCGCAGCGCCCGGGCGCTCAAGCGCGCCGTCGACATCGTCGTCTCGGCGAGCGCGCTGCTCGTGCTCGCGCCGATCCTTGCGGCCGTCGCGGTCGCGATCAAGGTGGACAGCAAGGGCAGCGCGCTCTATCGCCAGGCCCGCCGGGGCCGGCTCAGCTCGACCTTCCACATCGTCAAGTTCCGGACGATGTACGTCGGGGCCGAGGCCCGCCGCTCCGAGGTCCTGCACATGAACGAGGTCGACGGCCCGCTCTTCAAGATCAAGGGCCGCGACCCGCGCGTCACGCGCGTCGGCGCGTTCCTGCGGAAGACCTCGATCGACGAGCTGCCGCAGCTCTGGAACGTCCTCCGGGGCGAGATGAGCCTCGTCGGCCCGCGGCCGTTCGTCGTCTACGAGGCCGACCTGATCACCGGCTGGGCGTCGCGGCGCCTCGACATGACGCCGGGGATCACCGGGCTCTGGCAGGTGCTCGGGCGCAACGACATCCCCTTCGAGGAGATGACGAAGCTCGACTACCTCTACGTGACGAACTGGTCGCTCTGGTGGGACTTCAAGATCCTCTGCCAGACGATCCCGGTCGTGCTCGGCCGGCGCGGTGCGTACTAGCTAGCGACGCTCGAGTACCTGGTCGAAGACGCCGGCGAGCTGTTCCGCCAGCTGGCGGTACTCGAAGCGCGCGACGACGGCGGGGTCGGGCGCCGGCCGCGGCTCGCCCGCTCGGAACGCCTCCAGACGCCCCGCGCAGCGCGGAAGCGATCCCGTCCACGTCGTCCGGGCGCACGAGGACGTTGTTGCCCGCCTGACCGAGGATGTCGCGGGTGTCGCCCTCGGGCACGGCGCCGAGGATCGGCGATTCGGACGCGAGGTATTCGTAGGTCTTCCCCGGCACGATCGTGGCACGCACGCCCGGCGGCAGCGTCTGCATCGGCAGGAAGAGGAGGTTCGCGGAGCGCATCAGCTCGATCGACTCGCCGTGCGTCACGTAGCCGTGCAGGTGCACGACGGGCGAGCGTGCGGCGACCTCGCGGTCGGCGTCCGTGAGGACACCGGCCAAGTGCAGCTCGAGCGTGTCGGCGAGCGACGGATCGCTCGCGAGGAGCCGGTTGACCGCCTCGACGAGGTTGACGTGCGAGCGCGAGAGGATGTCAGGCCCGGCACGCTGCCGCGGAGGAGCTTGCGCAGCGGCAGCGAGCCGCGCAGCTGCAGGCCGAGCTCCGTGTGCAGATAGCCGGTGTGGACGATCCGGAACGCATCGTCGCTGCGTGCCGGAGCCACGCCGTCGAAGTCCTCGGCGGCGAAGCCGTTCGGGATCGCGACCACCGGTCGGTCTGCCAGCTGTGGGAACGCTGCCAGCAGCCGCTGCACGGCTTCGGGCGTGCTCATCACGATCGCGGCCGCCGTCCCCAGCACCGAGCCCATCCGCGCCAGGTCGCGACGGCGGTGCAGTGCGCTCGGATAGACCATCATCTCGTCGAGCGCCCAGGGATCGCCGAGGTCCGCCACCCAGGGCTTGCCGAGCCGCTGCGACAGCTCGGCGCCGGCGAAGGCGGAGTCGTAGGGCTGCATCCACACGTAGATCAGGTCGGCGTCGCGTCCCGCCTCGAGGCCGAGGGCCGTGCTCCCCTCGATCCACCAGTGAGACCAGCGGGGGCGGAGGAAGAGCCAGCGCTCCGCCCGACCGCGCCAGCGCGAGCTGCCCTCCGGCTCGCCCGCGGCGGGCAGCCGTGACACCTCGAGGCCGCCGGGGATCTCGGCGAGGAGCGTCTCGTCCTCCGGTGCCCAGCGGTCGGCCGTCGCGCCGCCGCCGGTGACGACGTGAGGCTCGTAGCCGCGCTCGTGGAGGAAGCGGGCCATGCGCAGCGGCCTCTGCGCGCCCGAGCCGCCGATCGGGGGGAAGTGGTAGGAGTGGAAGAGCAGCCTTGGCACCCGGGCGATGATAGGGAAGCTGTTAGAAGTCCCGGGACATGGGACTATCGTTCTTCGGCCCGCTGCGGAAGTGGGCCTCCGGCAGCGCCACGGTGCAGCGATGGCGCCGCCAGCGCTACGAGCTCTTCGAGCGGCTCTGCAACCTGCGGCCGGAAGACCGGATCGTCGACGTCGGCGCGGGCTGGGGAGCGGCGCTCGAGCGCTTCAACACCGTCAACCCGATCGTCGCCGTCGACCTCAAGCTCGACACGAGCCAGTGGCTCGGGTCTCCGAACGTCACGGCCATGCAGGCGGACGGCACGAACCTGCCGTTCGGCGACCGCGAGTTCGACGTCGGCTTCTCGAACTCGGTGATCGAGCACGTCCCGCCCGACCTGCAGTCCGCATTCGCGGCGGAGATGGCCCGTGTCGCCGACCGCTACTACGTCCAGACGCCGAACCGGTGGTTCCCGATCGAGCCGCACTACCAGCTGCCGCTCTTCCAGTTCCTGCCCCGCAGGCTGCGGATGGCGCTCAACCGGCGCTTCACGCTCGGCTGGCAGGCGAAGGGGCAGTGGGAGGAGATCACGCTCCTCGCGGCCAGAGACCTGCGCCGGCTCTTCCCCGACGCCGAGATCCACCGCGAGAAAGTGCTCGGGCTGACGAAGAGCCTGATCGCCGTCCGACGCTAGCGACCGTCATGCCGAGGGGCCGTGAGCACGGCCCCTCGGCGACGGTCGAGCTGTCCTAGCCGGCGTACTCGTACGCGCCGATGTCGGGGGCGGAGCCGCTGTAGCGGCCGCCGCCGGCACGGTCGTTCGACGGGTACGACGACGTGTTGCCCGTGTCGCGGAGCACGCTCGTCGACCGCAGGCTGTAGTCGCCCGGGTCGCCCGCGTTCGTGAACCCGGCCTGATAGGTCGAGAGCGGGTTCGTGATCGCGTTCGTGCCGCACGCGCCGGAGACGAACGCGTTGTGCGAGTAGGTCGTGTTGCCCTTCCCGCAGGGGGCGCTCGAGAGGAACACGTTGCCGATCACCCGCATCCCGCCGGAGCCGACGGGGCTCTCGCTCGAGATGCTGAGCGGGCCGACGAACGTGTTGTGGCGGAAGTCCCAGTTGTTCGGGTCGGGGGAGGGGTCACCGCCGTTGCGGAAGTGGAACGCGAGGCCGTTCCCGATCTGGCCCGTGCTCGACCACGGCTTCTCGAACACGTTGTTCTCGACGTAGCCGCCGTCCGAGACAGAGTTGCCCGTGATGAAGACGTCCATCACCGAGCAGTGGTAGAAGTGGTTCCGCTTCAGGGTCAGCCCGCTGACGCTCCACACGTACATGCACTCGGTGTGGGCGCCGAAGCCGGCCGGAGGCCGGCGTCGTGAATGACGTTGTTCTCGAACGTGAGGTTCGAGCCGTTGATCCAGATCAGCGGGGCGTCGGTGTTGTCGCTGATCTCCGAGTTCCGGACGACGACATTCGACGCCGACTCGAGGTGGAAGATCTGGACGTTGGCGCAGCCGCCACAGTCAACGCGCCAGTTGTCCACGACGACGTTGCTGGCCTTGTCGGAGCGGAACGTCTGCGCCGTGACGGGGCCGACGAGCGTGATGTTGCTGACACCGGACGGGCCAGCGATGTGACCGGTCTCGAAGTCGTTGACGACGACGTTCTCACCGTTGGCGGTGCGGTAGGTCACGTTCGACGTCGAGGGCTTGTTCGCCCCCATCGTCACGTTGCCGTAGCTGCCGCCCTTGACGAGGATCAGGTCGCCCGACTGAGCGGCCTGGTAGGCAGCGCTCCACGAGCAGGCCTGGGCGTCCGAGTACGCACCCGGCGACGACTGGCGCACGCACGAGCCGCCGCTCGTGTCGACCCAGAGATTCGCCGTGCCCGAGGTGGGCGGCGGCGGCGGCGGCGGCGTCGAGCAGGCCGTCGTCGAGGCGGTCGTGCTCGGGCGGCTCGAGGTGTTGCCGGCGGCGTCGTACGCCTCGACGGCGAGCGTGTACGTCGTGCCGCACGCGAGGCCGCCAAACGTGTAGCTGAGCGCGCTGCCGGTGCCGATCAGCGGCGCCGTTCCGGAAGGAGCGGTACCCGGTGACGCCGGTGTTGTCGGTCGACGCGTTCCAGCCGAGCGTGATCGCCGTCTGCGTCTGGCCGCTTGCGGCGAGCCCGGTCGGCGCGGTCGGAGCCTGCGTGTCGCCCGCCGGAGCGCACGGGCTCGTTGCGACGGTCATGGTGGGGCGGCTGGAC
Organism: uncultured Gaiellaceae bacterium; assembly: GCA_963738795.1. Taxonomy (GTDB): domain Bacteria; phylum Actinomycetota; class Thermoleophilia; order Gaiellales; family Gaiellaceae; genus Gaiellasilicea. Next base: position 196,693 of record CAVTXQ010000007.1, read on the forward strand.
GTGTTGCCGGCGGCGTCATACGCCTCGACGGCGAGCGTGTAGGTCGTGCCGCACGCGAGGCCGCTGAACGTGTAGCTCGTGGCGGTGCGGTGCCGGCCTGGGCGCCGTTCCGGAAGGAGCGGTACCCGGTGACGCCGGTGTTGTCGGTCGACGCATTCCAGCTGAACGTGATCGTCGTCTGCGTCTGATCGCTCGCCCTGAGGGCGGACGGCGCCGTCGGCGCCTGCGTGTCCGCCGGCGGAGCGGTCGTGCCGGTGACGGGCGTGTTCATGTCCGTCTGCAGCTCCGAAGCGGAGAGCGCCCGGTTGTAGACGCGGAGGTCGTCGATCCGGCCGGCGAACCACTCGGGCCAGACCGCGTTACCGCCGATCTTGAGCGCGCCGGACGAGTTCGCCATCGCGCCGCTCACCGCCGTCGAGGAGACGAGCGCACCGTTGACGTAGAGACGGAGCGACGCGCCGTCATAGGTAGTCGCGAGGTGCCTCCAGCTGCTCCGGGGCAGCGCTGCGGGACCACGCGTGATGCTCTGGACGTACTGATTCCCGATCGTCGAGATCCCCGCCGGGCGGGCCGTGTCGGAGTTCGAGAAGAGCCCGTAGGTGAGGTTGCCCGCCGTCTCCTTCGTGACGATCGTCCGCCACGTCGAGTCGGTGGTGGTGGGGCGGACCCACGCCTCGAGCGTCATTCCGGTCGAGAGGTCGAGCGAGGTGGCGTCGTTGATCCGAACCGAGTCGTTGGCGCCGTCGAAGCTGAGAGCGCCCCGTTCCTGCCGTTCGCCCAGCTCGCGCCCGAGATCGTGCCGGTGTTGGCGAGGCCGGAGCTGTCCGCGAGGGTCGTGCCGGTGCCTGCGTCGAACGAATAGGCGGCGACGAGGCCGGCCGGTGCGGTGGCGGCACCCGTGCTGCCGGCGCCTGCGAAGGCGACGAGCGCGACGAGCACCAGCGCCGTTAACTGGGCAGCGTGAACGAAGCGAGGGGTCAGTCGAATCATGCGGCGAGTCCTCCTTCAACCTGCAACGAAGTCAGTTGCAAGTCGGGTTGACATTCTTTTTGAGTCTGAAGGGGCCGCAGCCTAATGGTCAATTTCGGGAGCGTCAAGAACCCACCCGTTCGCCTTCGATCCCCGGTTCGGGTGGTGTCGCATGACCCGACAGAGGTGCCGTGGAAGCTGCTATAAGCCCCCGTCCGCGTTGCCTCTCCACGAGCTCGGAACATCCTGCTTTGCAGGCATTTCGAGGAGCTACGTGCCTTCATACGCTCCGATGTCGGGCGCAGTGCCGGCATAGCGGCTGGAGCCCGTCTTGTCCTGGCTCGGGTAGTTCGCCGGGTTCCCCCGGTCGCGCAGGACGCTGCCCGGAAGCAGGCTGTACGTGCCGGGGTCGCCGGTGCTCTGGAAGCCCGCCAGGTACGTGGCGGCGCTGTTGACGATTGTGTTGGTGCCGCAGCCGCCGGAGACGAAGGCGTTGTGGGAGTAGGTGGTGTTGCCGTGGCCGCACGGCGAGCCGGAGAGGAAGAGGTTTCCGATCACCCGCATCCCGCCGGCGCCGACAGGGTTCTCTCCCGGCGAGACGCTGAGCGGCCCGACGAAGGTGTTGTAACGGAAGTCCCAGTTGCTCGGATCGGGCGAGGGACTCCCGCCCGTGCGGAAGTGGAAGGCGTAGGCGCTGTTCGAGATCACGCCGGTGCTCGACCAGGGCTTCTCGAAGACGTTGTTCTCGACGAGGCCGCCGTTCGCGACGTTGCTCCCGGTGATGAAGACGTCCATCACGGCGCAGTGGTAGAAGTGGTTCCGCTTCAGCGTCAGGTTCGTCACGTTCCAGGCGTAGAGGCACTCCGTGTGCGCTCCCGACCCGGACGGCAGGCCGGCATCGTGGATCCGGTTGTTCTCGAACGTCAGGTTCGAGCCGCTGACCCACATCAGGCTGTTGTTCTTGTTGTCCTGCACCTCGGAGTTGCGCAGCACGACGTTGTCGGCGGCTTCGAGGTGGAAGATCTGAACGTTGTCGCAGCCGTTGCAGTCGACGTTCCAGTCGTCGACGACGATGTTGTTCGCCCGGTCGGAGCGGAAGGTGCGTGCGCTGGCGGGCCCGACGAACGAGATGTTGCTGCCACCGGTGCCGCCGGCGATGTGCCCGTTCTCGAGGTCGTTGACGACGACGGTCTCTCCTGCCGCCGTCCGGAAGGTGACGCCCGGCGCGGTGATCGACGGCTTGTTCGGGCCGATGTCGACGTTGCCGTAGCTCCCGCCCCGCACGAGGATGAGGTCCCCGGTCTGAGCGGCTTGGTAGGCGGCGTTCCACGAGCAAGCTTGTGCGTCGACCCACGCTCCGGCCGTCGCCTGCCGGACGCAGGAGCCGCCGGTCGTGTCCACCCAGAGATTCGCCGTGCCGGGAGGCGGCGGGGACGGCGGCGGCGGTGGCGGTGGCGCTGCGCACGCGCTCGTCGAGGTCGTGCCCGTGGCCAGTGCCCGGTTCGAGACGTTGCCGGCCGCGTCGTACGCCTCCAGCGCGAACGTGTAGCTCGTGCCGCACGTGAGGCCCGTGTGGGTGTAGCCCGGCGTCGCGACCGTCGCGACGCTGACGTCGTTCCTGAGCAGCCGGTAGCCCACCACGCCGACGTTGTCCGTGGAGGCGCTCCAGGCGAGCGCGACCGAGGTCTGCGTGATCGCGCCGAACGCCATCCCCTGCGGGACCGAGGGCGGCTGCGTATCCGCCGGCGGCGGGCACGCCGACGTCGCCGTCGTCAGCGAGGTGCGGGAGCTGCGGTTGCCGGCGGCGTCGAACGCCTCGACACCGAGCGTGTAGCTCGTGCCGCAGGCGAGACCGCCGAACGTGGCGCTCGTGGCGCTGCTCGTTCCCGCCGAGGCACCGTTCCGATAGTGCCCGTAGCCCGTCACGCCGACGTTGTCGGTCGACGCCGCCCACGACACCGAGATCGAGGTCATCGTCGAGCCGGTCTTGGCGAGCGTGCCGGGAGCCGTGGGAGCGCTCGTATCGCCGCCGCCCGAGCAAACGGCCGTCGCGGCCGAGATCGAGGTCTTGGCGGAACGGTTGCCGGCCGCGTCGTAGCTGTCGACGGCGAGTGCGTAGGTCGTGCCGCAGGCGAGTCCGGAGAAGGTGAACGACGGGACGAGCGAGGAGCCGACGAGGGCGCCGTTCCGGTAGACGCCGTACCCGGTCACGCCGACGTTGTCCGTCGCCGCCGTCCACGCGACTCCGATCGTGGACTGGGTCGCCGCTCCGGGGGCGAGCCCGAGCGGCGCTGTCGGGGGCAGGACGTCGGCGCCGCCGCCGCCACCGCCACCGCCGCTGCCCGCCACCGCCACCGGAGGGGCAGGAGCTCGTCGCGCCGGCGACCGAGATGCGCGCTGAGCGGCTCCCCTGGGCGTGGGCGTCGACCGAGAACGTGTACGTGCGGCCGCACTGGAGGCCGGTGAGCGTGATCGAGACGGCGGCGACGTCGAGGACGAAGACGCCGTCGGTGTAGACGCCGTACCCCGAAACCGGTCCGGGCGCCGCAGTCCAGCGCAGCGTGACCGTCGACGTCGAGCGCTCGGTGACGAGCAGGACGCTCGGCGCCGCCGGCTCGGCCGTCGCCGCCGCCCGCTGCTTCGGCAGCTGCGCGAGGTAGCCGCTGAGCCGAGCCTGGGCCGTGGGCGTCGAGCTGACGCCGAGCTCAAGCGCCGGATCGGCGGCGGCGTAAGCCACGCCGGCGCGCCAGGCGGCACGCGCGGACGCCTTCGGGCTGGCGGGAAGGAGCGCGACGATGCGGGTGCGCTTCGCGCGGCTGCCGCGGAGCATGCGGAGCTGGAGCGGCGTGCGGACGCTGATGACGACGTAGTCGACGATGCCTCGCCGCGCCAGCCTCACGGCCGCCGGCGGCGTGGTCGCGCTCGCGGCGCACGTCACCGGGCCACTACGGGCCGACGAGCACGCCTTGGCGGGCGGAACCTTCCGTGGGGCGATGACGGTCAGGCGCGACCGCTTCGCAGCGGCTGCGAGACGCTGCAGCGACGCCTGTGTCCGCCTGAACGCGACGATCGTGTTGACGCCGCGGGCGGCCAGCCAGTTCAGCTGCCGCTGCTCGACGGTCTTCACCGAGTCGGGGAGCGCGAGGGCCCACACCTGACCGGACGCCGCGACAGGCGCTGCCGCCGGTGCCGACGGTGTCCCGATCGAGATCGTGGCGGCGGCGAGGATCGAACCCAGCAAGACGAGATCGGCACGTCTGCAAGGGAGGGCGGCGCTCCACATGCGTGCTCCTAAGGACGGCGTTGGCAGTCACTTCAGGCATCGGGCCTCGCTCGGGCAGGAGTGATGGCTCGATCGGGTGATCCCGTTGCCACTAAAGTCAACGGAGGAGCTCCGACGGTCTGAGCGCGCCGGTCTAGCGGAACTCGTAGGCGCCGATGTCCGGCGCCGAGCCGGACGGCCGCGCGGTGCCGGCCTTGTCGCCGCTCGGATAGACCGTCGGGCTGCCCTTGTCGCGGAGCGGGCTGCTCGCGGTCAGGGCGTAGTTGCCCGGATCGCCGGTGGCGACGAAGCCGCCGAGGAGGGTGGCGAGGCTCGAGACGACCGTGTTCGTGCCGCAGCCGCCGGAGACGAAGGCGTTGTGCGAGTAGGTCGTGTTGGCATGGCCGCAGGGGCCGCCGGCGAGGAAGACGTTGCCAATCACGCGCATGCCGCCGCCGCCGACGGGGTTCTCTCCCGTCGTGATGCTGAGCGGCCCGACGAAGGTGTTGTAACGGAAGTCCCAGTTGGACGGATCCGGGGACGGGCTCCCGCCGTTCCTGAAGTGGAACGCCAGGGCGCTGTTCGAGGTTTGGCCGGTGTAGGACCACGGCTTCTCGAAGACGTTGTTCTCGACGAGACCGCCGTTCGCGACGCTGCCGCCGGTGATGAAGACGTCCATCACCGAGCAGTGCCAGAAGTGGTTGCTGCGGAGGGTGAGGTTCGTCACGTTCCAGGCGTACATGCACTCGGTGTGCGCGCCCGACCCGGAGGGCAGCCCAGCGTCGTGGATCAGGTTGTTGTCGAAGCTGAGGTTCGAGCCGCTGATCCACATCAGGCTGTTGTTGTTGTTGTTCTCGATCTCGGAGTTGCGGACGACGACGTTGTCGGCGGCCTCGAGGTGGAAGGTCTGGACGCCGTTGCAGCCGCCGCAGTCGACGTGCCAGTCGTCCACGACGACGTTGCTGGCCCTGTCGGAGCGGAAGGTGCGGGCGCTGGCCGGGCCGACGAACGAGACGTTGCTGGCACCCGTGCCGCCGGCGATGTGGCCGTTCTCGAGATCGTCGACGACGACGCTCGCTCCATCCGCCGTCCGGAACGTGACGCCCGAGACGGACGCCTTGTTCGGGCCGATCGTGACGTCGCCGTAGCTGCCGCCGCGGACGAGGATCAGGTCGCCCGTCTGCGCGGCCTGGTAGGCGCCGTTCCAGGAGCAGGCCTGTGCATCGGCGTAGGCGCCGGGAGTTGCCTGGCGGACGCAGCTGCCGCCGGTCGTGTCCACCCAAAGATTCGCCGTTCCGGATCCGCCACCGCCTCCGCCGCCACCCGGAGGAGGCGCCGTCGGACAGGCACTCGTCGTGGCCGACACCGGTGCCTTGGCCGACCGGTTGCCGGCGGCGTCGACCGCGTCGACCGCGAACGAGTAGCCGGTGCCGCACGAGAGCCCCGAGAAGACGTAGCTCGTGCCGGTCCCGTTGCCGACGTTGGTCGTGCCGCGGTAGTAGCCATAGCCGGTGACGCCGACGTTGTCGGACGACGGCGACCAAGACACCGCGACGGAGGTCTGCGAGACGGTGCCGACGGTCGGGTTGCCCGGCGCCGTCGGAGCCTGCGTGTCGGCCGGTGGGGGCGTCGTGCTGCCGCAGGCGCTGGTGGTGACAGGTCCGGACGCGTATCTGACGTCGGACGCGTTCCCGGCCGCGTCGCGCGCCTCCAGCCCGACCGTGTAAGTCGTCGAGCATGCCAGCCCCGTGTACGTGTAGCTCGTCGAGGCAGTAACGCCGATCCGGACACCGTTGAGGTAGAGGGCGTAGTCCGTCACGCCGACGTTGTCCACCGCCGGGCTCCAGCTCATCCTGAACGACGTCGCCGTGATCGCGCTGATCGCCTGGTTCTGCGGCGGCGACGGCGGCGTCTGGTCGGTCGCACACGCCCTCGTCTGCGCCACGAGCGTCGTCTGGGCGGAACGGCTGCCCGCGGCGTCGTAGGCGTCGACGCCGACGGTGTACGTCGTGCCGCAGGTGAGCGAGCCCAGGGTGTAGCCGGGCGCACCGGTGGTCGCGACGCGAACACCGGCGAGGTAGACGCCGTACCCGGCTACGCCGACGTTGTCGGTCGCGGCGTTCCAGTCGAGCCCGATCGTCGTCTCCGTGTTGCTCGTCTGGGTCAGCCCTGCCGGCGCCGACGGCGGCGTCGTGTCGGGGCAGGGCGACGTCGAGGTGACGACGCTCGACCGCGCGGAGCGGTTGCCGGACGCGTCGTATGCGTCGACGGCGAGCAGGTAGCTGCGGCCACAGGCGAGACCGGAGAAGGTGGCGTTCGTGACCGAGCTCGAGCCGGCCGGGGCGCTGTCGCGATAGAGGCCGTAGCCGGCGACCGCGACGTTGTCGGTGCTCGCGTTCCAGCGGACCGAGATCGAGGTCGCCGTCGAGCCGGTCGCCGTCACGCCGCCCGGGACCGTCGGGGCCGACGTATCGGTGGGCGGTGGGGGCAACGGCGCCGGGCAGGCGCTCGTCGAGGCTGCGATCGAGGAGCGAGCGGAGCGGTTGCCGGCGGCGTCGAAGGCGTCGACCGCGATCGTGTAGCCGCTGCCGCAGGTGAGGCCGGAGACGGTGTATGAGGTCGCCTGCGTCGTCCCCGCGGGCGTCGTGCCGCGGTAGAGGCCGTAGCCGGCGACGCCGCGATCGTCCGTGGCGGCGCTCCAGCGCACCGTCACCGACGTCTCGTTCACCGACGAGACGACGAGACCCGTTGGTGTGGACGGGGCGGACTGGTCGGGGCACGGCGACGTCGTGAGGATGACGTTCGCCGTCGCGGAGCGGTTGCCCGCAGCGTCGAAGGCGCGGACGCCGATCGTGTACATCGTTCCGCAGACAAGCCCGGTCAGTCCGTAGAGCGTCGAAGCGGTCGATCCGACGAGGACGCCTGCGCGGAAGACCTCGTAGCCGACGACGCCGACGTTGTCGGTCGCCGCCGTCCACCTGACGGTGAGGCTCGACTCGGTCACGTCGGCCTGTGCGAGCCCGCCGGGGGCGCTCGGCGCCGTGTTGTCGGTGCACGCCCCGGACGGCGCGAGGATGGTCGAGCGGGTGGAGATGTTGCCCGCGCGGTCGTACGCCTCAACGCCGAGGGTGTAGCTCGTGCCGCACTTGAGTGCGGCGAAGGTGAAGCGGGTGGCGTTCGACGAGAGCGACGAAACGCGGACGCCGTCGCGGAAGACGGTGTAGCCGGCGACGCCGCTGAGGCCCGACGGCCGGCGCCAGGAGATCGTGATGCTCGTCGGTGTCGTCGACGAAATGGCGAGCCGGCTCGGCGGCGCAGGCGCGACGAGATCGGGCCCGCCGAACAGCGTCCAGGCCTGGTCGTCCCGTTTCGCAGCGCCGGCCGAGCCGACGAGCGCGAGGGCGAGCGCCAACCCGAGGCTGCAGGCGACCGCGACGGAGTTGCGGCGACCTACGACACGCATGGCGGCAGCCCGGAAGGCGGCCGCACGCCCTGTGTGTGATCGGGGAGATCGCGAAGCACGCCCATCTATCGACCCGTTCGAACCTGTCTGATCACCCATCCGGGGGATGTCCGGAGTCATCGGTCACCTCCGCCAATCGTCAACGCCGCGCTCACGATCGCCGCCCCGGCCGGCCGGACGGCACCGGGCGCCACGGGCCAGACGTACCAGTGGTAGCGCCCGGGCGTCAGGACGGGCGCCACCGGCAGTTGCAACCGCGGCTCGACGGAACGGGCGCGGTAGATCCGCTCCGCACCGCGGAAGAGCTGGAACTCGTACGCCGCCGCACCGGCCGACGCGGCCCAGGTGAACGTCTGCCCGGGAGCCGCGACGAGCTCGGCCGCGGTGGCCCGAGCGGCGGGCTCGCGCTCCCCCGATCGCAGCTTCAGCGGCTCCGGCCGCAAGCAGCGCGAGCGCGAGCACGGCCGCCGCAGCTAGGCGGATGCTCGGGGTCCGACGCCGCTGGGACGGCCGGGCCGGGAGCGGCCACGGTGCGGGTATGGGTGGGTCGGGCAACCGTCCGCGTGCGGCGTCTGCCAGCACGGGGTCGACGAGCGCCAGCTCGGGGCTGATCGCCTCGAGCGCAGGCAGCGCCTGCGGGACGCGGTGGCTGCCCTCTCGCGCGGGCATGCGGGATACCTTCGTCCGCAGACGGCGGTTCCCTCCGCGCGCGCTCTGTCTCATGGCAACGGTCATCTGAACTCGTAGGCGCCGATGTCGGGGCGCGCCCCGGCGGGCCTGGCCTTTCCACTGCGGTCGACGCGCGGGAACATGGTCGGGTTGCCCTTGTTGCGGAGCACGCTCCCGGCGCGCAGGGCGTAGTTGCCGGGGTCGCCCGGGGCGAGGAAGCCGGCGAGATACGTGCCGGCCCCGTAGACGATGCTGTTCGCCCCGCACCCGCGCGAAACGAAGGCGTTGTAGGAGTAGGTCGCGTTCGCGTGGCCGCACGGAGCGCTGGAGAGGAAGAGGTTGCCCGTCACGGTCAGGCCGCCGGGACCGACGGGGTTCTCGTCGGTCGAGATGCTGAGGCCGCCGACGAACGTGTTGTAACGGAACGTCCAGCCGCTCGGATCGGGCGAGGGGTTGCCGCCGTTGCGGAAGTGGAACGCGTAGCCCCCGCTCGAGACCCGCCCCGTGTTCTCCCAGGGGCGCTCGAAGACGTTGTTCTCGACGAGGCCGCCGCTCGCGACCTCCCCGCCGGTGATGAACACGTCCATCACGGCGCAGTGGTAGAAGTGGTTGCGGCGCAGGGTCAGGTTCGTGACCCGCCACGCGTAGATGCACTCGGTGTGGGCGGGCGATCCGTCCGGCAGGCCGGCGTCGTGGATGACGTTGTGGTCGAACGTGATGTTCGAGCCGCTGATCCAGATCAGGCTGTTGTTCTTGTTGTTGCCGATGTTCGAGTTGCGGACGGTGGTGCTCTCCGCATCCTCGAGATGGAAGATCTGCTCGCCGTCGCAGCCGCCGCAGTCGACGCGCCAGCCGTCGACGAGGATGTTGCGGGTCCCGTCCGAGCGGAAGCTCCGTGCCGTCACCGGGCCGACCAGTTTCAGGTTGCTCCCGCCCTGCGCACCGCCGTGGACGCCGTTCTCGAAGTCGGCGATCACCACCTTTTCACCTCTTGCGGTCCGGAAGGTGACGCCGGGAGGCGCGAGCGCAGGCTTGTTCGGGCCGATCCGGACGTCTCCGTAGCTGCCGACCTTGACGAGGACGAGGTCGCCGCTGCGGGCGGCCTGGTAGGCGCCGTTCCAGGTGCAGGCCGCGGCGTTCGCATAGCCGCCGGGCTTGGCCCGGCGCGTGCAGGAGCCGCCGTTCGGGTCGACCCAGAGGTTCGCCGTCCCGGCCGGCGCTGCGCGTGGGGGGGTCGTCGGCTTCGGCGCAGGCTTCACCTTCGGCTTTGGCTTCGGCTTGGCGGGCGCGGCCGCGCACGGCCGCGTCGCGATCGAGCCAGTGGCCTCGGCCCGGTTCGACGCGTTGCCGGCTGCGTCATACGCCTCGAGCGCGAACGTGTACCGCGTCCCGCAGGCGAGCCCGCGGTAGGTGTAGGTGAGCGAACCGATCTGCGCGACCCGGCGTCCGTTGCGATAGAGGCTGTAGCCGGCGACGGCGACGTCGTCGGTCGACGCGCGCCAGACGAGCGAGACCGTCGTGCGGGTGTGGCCCGAGAAGGCCATCCCCTGAGGAACGGACGGCGCCTGGACGTCGGCCGGCGCCGAAACGGCTCCCGGCGCCGCGCCGAGCGCGAGGAGCACGGCCAAGGCGAAGCCGAGAAATATCCGTTCGGGGGTCAGTCCGCAGGGCATACGTATGAAGACGCCGAATCCCGGCCTGGCGGGTCACTCAGATGGGGGAACCTGGCTGCGCTACGCTCGCTGGCAAGTGGCCCGGGTCGATGTCGTCGTCGTAACGTACAAGAGCGGGGAGACAGTTCGTCGGGCCCTACTGTCCCTCGTCGACGCGCCGTCCGTACGTGTGTTCGCCGTGGACAACGCCTCCGGCGACGGAACGCTCGAGGTGCTGCGGTCGCTGCCCGTCGAGACGATCGAGCTGACCGAGAACGGCGGCTTCGCCCACGGCTGCAACGTCGGCGCTGCTGCCGGGGAGGCGCCCTTCGTCCTCTTCCTGAATCCGGACGCGCACATCGAGCCGCCGGCGGTGCTGGCGCTGGCGGATGCGCTCGACGCGGACGAGCGGGTCGGTGCCGCCGCGCCCAGGATCGTCGAGCCGGACGGCGCGCTCGACTACTCGCTGCGCCGCTTTCCGAAGCTGCGGTCGACGTACGCGCAGGCGCTGTTCCTGCACCGGCTGTTCCCGAAGGCGGCGTGGGTCGACGAGGTGATCCGCGAGGAGTCCGCCTACGAGCAGCCCGGGAGCGTCGAGTGGGTCTCGGGAGCGTGCGTGCTCGTGCGCCGGACGGTGCTCGAGGAGCTCGGCGGGCTCGACGAGGGCTTCTTCCACTACAGCGAGGACATGGACCTATGCGCCCGGATCTGGGAGGCGGGCTACGAGATCCGCTACGTCCCGGAGGCCGTCGCCGAGCACGAGGGCGGCGCCTCCGCACCCCGGCACGGGCTGCTGCCGATCCTCGCCGCGAGCCGGATCCGTTACGCGAACAAGCACGACAACCGGGCCGCCGCGCTGCTTGAGCGGGCCGGTGTCGCGCTCGGCGCGGCGACACACGCCGTGGTCTCGAAAGGCGGCTGGCCGGCCCGCCGCGGCCACCTCCGCTCGCTCGCCGTGGCCCTGACGCCGCTGCCGTCCGACCCTAGCCATCTGGTCAGGGGTCGCCGCGCGCAAGTCTGATCGTTCGGGCGTCGTCCCAGCGGAGGCCGCGGACTAGGTTGAGTCCAGTTATGTGTGGCATCTGCGGGGTAATTCAGATCACGGGCGAGCCGCGGCAGGTGGTTCCCGATCACGTGCTCGACCGGATGAACGACGCGATGGCCCATCGGGGCCCGAACGACCGCGGCACGCACGTGTCGCCGGGGGCGTCGATCGGGGCGCGACGCCTCAGCATCATCGACGTCGAGGGCGGCCATCAGCCCTTCTCGAACGAGGACGGCACGATCTGGGCGGTCCAGAACGGCGAGCTCTTCAACCACGCCTCGCTCCGCGACGACCTGCGCCGCCGCGGGCACGCGTTCGCGAGCCGGTGCGACACGGAGATCCTGCCGCACCTCTACGAGGAGCACGGCCCGATGTTCCCGACGCAGCTGCGGGGGATGTTCGGCGTCGCAATCTGGGACCAGGTGCGCCGGCGCGGTGTGATCGCGCGCGACCGTCTCGGGATCAAGCCGATCTACTACGCCGTCTGCGGCGACGCGCTCGTCTTCGCGTCGGAGCTCAAGAGCCTGCTCGCGAGCGGGCTCGTGCCCACCGATCTCGACTACGAGGCGATCGACGCCTTTCTCTCACTCGGGTTCTTCCCCGCGCCTGCGACGCCGCTGGCAGCGGTCAAGAAGCTCGAGCCCGGCTGCGTGCTCGTGATCGAGGACGGAACGCTCGAGCAGCACCGCTTCTGGAGCTACCCCGAGCCGACGCTCGAGCGCGGCGGCAGCGTCGAGGAGTGGAGCGAGCGGCTGCTGGCGGAGCTCGAGGAGTCGGTGCGCCTGCGGCTGATGAGCGACGTGCCGCTCGGCGCGATGCTCTCCGGCGGGCTCGACTCGAGCCTGATCGTCGCGCTGATGGCGAAGCAGATGGACCGGCCGGTGCAGACGTTCGCGGTCGGCTTCGAGGAGGCCGCGCGAGCAACGAGCTCGCGGACGCCCGCTTCGTCGCCGGCGTCTCGGCACCGAGCACCACGAGCTCGAGCTCTCCTTCGCCGACGATACGGTACCGCTCGACCGGCTCGCCTGGTATCTGGACGAGCCGCTCGCCGACCTCTCGTCGCTCGGCTTCTACGCGCTGTCCGGACTCGCCGCCGAGCATGTGACCGTCGCGTTGTCCGGCCAGGGCGCCGACAGCTCCTGGGCGGTTACCGGGCACCGGACGGCCGCGATCGTCGCATACCGCGCGGCGCGTGCCTGCTCCGCTGCGACGCGTCGGGCTGATCGTCGCTCGCGCGGCCCCGTCCGCTTGCGGCGCCGGCGCCGACTCTCGCGGCGACGGGCGGCGGAGCGGCTGCTCTCGATGAGCGGCGCACTCGCGACGGCGACCTGCCCAGCCTCCCCTCGTCGGCGGCCCGCTTGGGGAGCTCGCGGGATCGCGCGCTGCGCGCGATGTCGTACCGGCTCGGCGACTTCCCGACGCTCCGTCCTGCGATCTCTCTTCCTCGACGCGCAGCTCGCGCTCCTGGACGACATGCTCCACTACTTCGACCGCACTTCGATGGCGCACTCGCTCGAGGTGCGGGTGCCGTTCCTCGACCACCACCTCGTCGAGCTTGCGCCACGATGCCGGCGAGTTTGAAGGTGCGAGTGCGACCTCGAGACAAAGCACCGTGCTCAAGCACGCGGCGCGGGGGCTGTTCCCGACCGATCGTCGACCAACCGAAGGTCGGCTTCTTCAACACTGCGGTCGACGGTTCGTTCCGCGCCGAGACGCGCGGCGCGATCTCGACTACCCTCTCGGCCCGAATCCGAAGTTACGCCGAGATGCTCGACCGCGGCGAGGTGGAGCGGCTCGTGGCGCAGCCACGCGGACGGAACGGCCGTCGGCAACGCCTACGTCCTGCTCTCGGTGCTGATGCTCGAGGTCTGGCTCTCGGAGTACCTGCCGCGAGCCCAGGCCGGCGCCTCCGCCGTGGAGCGCTCCTCGCCGATTCACGCATGAGCTCTCGACCCTCTCGTACGCGGTCGTGACGCCGGTTCGCAACGAGGCGTCGAACATTCGCCGCGTGGCCGAGTCGCTCGCCCTGCAGCGAGTCCGCCCCAGTCCAGGTGGATCGTGGTCGACACCGGCTCCACCGACGAGACGCCGGAGTTGGTGGCCGCACTCGCACAGGAGCACGACTGGATCGTTCCGCTGACCTCGAAGGCGCGGCGGATCTGGCCCGCGGCGGCCCGATCGCACGGGCGTTCGAGCTCGGCTACGGCTCGCTCGAGCCGAAGCCCGACGTCGTCGTCAAGCTCGACGCGGACACCTCGTTCGAGCCGGGCTACTTCGAGCGCCTTCCTGGCCGAGTTTGCAGCCGATCCGAGAGCGATACGTTG
>CAVTXQ010000008.1:0-186039 GCA_963738795.1 uncultured Gaiellaceae bacterium
CGGCGTCGAGTATCTGCTCCAGCGTCACACGCTGCCGGACGGCGAGGTGACGACGGTGTACGCAGTACGGCATCCGGCTCGCTCGACGCGGGCGCGCGTCGTTCATTTCGAGCAGCCGGAGCACCTCGACGTCTGGTGCGCCGCCAACGGCGTTGGTGAGGCGATCGTCGGCGGCTTCTTCCTCCGCGATCCCTACCGGCCGCTCGGCGAGCTCTGGATCGACGGGCGCCCGCGCGCGCACGAGCCGGTGGCGCCGCCGCATGGGTCACGCCGCGGCAGCGTCGTCGTCGACGCCGACGGGACGGTGCAGCTGCTGGAGCGTAGCGCTGCCCCGGAGACGCCGGCCGGCGACCTGCTGCAGGCGGGGCCGCTGCTCGTCGCCGACGGGGCGGTCGTCTTCGACGCCGACGATCGCGAGGGGTTCTCGGCCGGAGCGGGGCAATTCGACTCGGACATCACCGACGGCAGGCATCCACGGGCGGCGCTCGGAGTCTCGGGAGAGTGGCTGTTCGCGGTCGCCTGCGACGGCCGACGCTCGAACGTCGACGGCGGCCTGTCGATGCCGGAGCTCGCCGACGTGATGGTCGAGCTCGGTGCCGAGAGCGCGATCAACCTCGACGGCGGCGGCTCGACCACGCTCGTCCACCGCGGTCACCTTCTCAACCGGCCCTACTCGACCCAGGACCAGCCGGCGCCCGCGTCGCGGCGCGTCGTCAGCGCGCTCGCCTTCGAGCCGCGGGGCCGATGACCGACGCGTCCTACGTCTCGACCGGGACGCTCGAGGGCCCCGCGGTCGTCAAGGCACTCGTCGCGGAGGCGCACGAGCGCTTCCGGGACAACACCGACGGCGCGAACTCGCAGGTGTACCCGGCGCTCGAGCGAGTGGATGCCGGGCTCTTCGGCGTCTGCGTCGCCGCGACGCACGGCGAGGTCTACGGCGTCGGCGACGTCGACGCCGGCTTCACGATCATGAGCGTCGCGAAGCCGTTCGTCTTCGCGCTCGTCTGCGAGTCGGCCGGCGTCGAGGAGGCACGGGAGCGCATCGGCGTCAACGCGACCGGCCTGCCGTTCAACTCGGTGGCGGCGGTGGAGCAGAGCCCGGACGGCCGGACCAACCCGATGGTCAACGCGGGCGCGATTGCGACGACGAGCCTGATCAAGGGTCACACACCCGAGGAGCGGTGGGAGCACCTCCGCGACGGCCTCTCCCGGTTCGCCGGCCGCGAGCTCGCGCTCGACGACGAGGTCTTCGAGTCGGCGTCGCAGACGAACCACCGGAATCGCGAGATCGCGCGCGTGCTCGACGGCTTCGGCCGCATCGAGGACGGTGCCGACGCGGCGGTCGAGCTCTACACGCGGCAGAGCTGCCTGAGCGTCACCGCCCGTGACCTTGCCGTGATGGGCGCGACGCTGGCTGACGGCGGCGTCAATCCGGTCACGCACGAGCGGGTCGTTGCCGCCGAAACCTGCCGGTGTACGCTCGCCGTGATGACGACGGCCGGCCTGTACGAGACGTCCGGGGACTGGCTCTACGAGATCGGCCTGCCGGGCAAGAGCGGCATCGGCGGCGGCATCGTCACCGTCGCGCCGGGCAAGGGAGGCCTGGGGACGTACGCGCCGCCGCTCGACGGGGCGGGGAACAGCGTTCGCGGGCAGCTGGCCGCGCGGTTCCTCTCGCGGCGGCTGGGACTCGACATCTTCCTGTCGGAACCGGCGTCCTGATCCGAGCAGCGCGAACGCTCCTGCTCGTGACGGCGGCCGCGCTCGTCGCCGCACCGGCGGCCGCGGCCGCCGTGCTCGACGACGAGATCGCGCTCGCGGAGCGGCACGCACCCGTCGTCCGGCTCGTCGAACAGTTCGAGGAGTGCGGCCCGGGCGAGCCGTACGAGCCGATCGACGTCGACGCGCTCTTCGACGAGCCGACGGTGGCGCTACGGGGGCCTTGGAACGCACTCGACCTGATCAAGGTCGGCCCGACGGCGGACGATCTCGCAGGTCTCTACGAGTACCACCTCGACTTTCCCGGCGACGCGCTCGACCCCGGCTGCACCTACGAGCTCTGGGCGAACCGGATCACGGAGGGCCGGACGCCGGTCGTCTACGCCCACGTCGCGACGGACGCGGCCCACCCGGGGCAGCTCGTGCTCCAGTACTGGCTCTTCTACGCCTTCAACGACTGGAACAACCTCCACGAGGGCGATTGGGAGAACGTCCAGCTCGTCTTCGACGCGCCCGACGCCCGCAGCGCGCTCTCCGAGGATCCGGTCTCGGTCGGTTACAGCCAGCACGAGGGCGCCGAGCGCGCCGACTGGGGCGGCGAGAAGCTCGAGCTCGTGGACGGCCGCCGGCCGGTCGTTTATCCGGCCGCGGGCTCGCACGCGAACTTCTTCGACGAGGCCCTCTACCTCGGCAGCTCCGCCGAGCAGGGCGTCGGCTGCGACGACACGCGCGGCCCGCACGTCGAGCTCGAGCCGGAGGTCGTGACGATCCCGAGCGACGCTGCGGCCGCGCGCGGTGCGCTGCCGTGGATCGCGTTCGAGGGGCGCTGGGGCGAGCTTCAGGACGCGTTCTACAACGGCCCGACCGGGCCGAATCTGAAGCAGTCCTGGACCGAACCCATCGTCGGCTCCGAGGACTGGCGCGAGCGGGCGTACGCGGTGCCGACCGCCGGGCTCTTCGGGACGGGCGCCACCGACAGCTTCTGCAGCACGGTCGAGCGAGGGTCGCGCGCGCTGGTGCTGCTCGTGCGAAGCCCGCTCGTGACGCTCCTGATCCTCGCGGCCCTGATCGCGCTGATCGCGATCGCCGCGACTCAGACGACCTGGCAGCCGACAGCGCCACTCCGGGCCGGGCGACGCCGTGCGTGGGGTCAGATCGTCGCCGCCGCCGGCCGGATGTATCTCGGCCACGCGCGGCTCTTCCTCGGGATCGGCCTCTTGCTGATCCCCGTCTCGCTCCTGGTCGCCGTCCTGCAGACGCTCGTCTTCGGCGGCTTCGGGCTGGCCGGCGTCAGCACCTCCGGCGAGGGCGCCGGCGCGCTCGTGGGCGTCTTCGTCGCCATCGGCCTCAGCCTGACCCTGCTCGGGGTATCGCTCGTCCAGGCGGCGACGGCCTGCGCCGTCGCCCGGATCGACGAGGGCGACTCGGTCGGCCCGGTCGACGCCTTCCGGCACGCGCTGACGCAGGTGCGGCCGCTGCTCGGCGGGATCGGGATCGCGGTCGCGATCTGGCTCGCGCTCTCGGCCACGTGGCTGCTGTTCCCGGTTGCGATCTGGTTCGCGATCCGCGTCTCGCTGCTGGCCCAGGTCGTCGAGTTGGAGGACACGTCCGCCGTCGTTGGGCTCCGGCGCAGCAGCGCACTCGTGCGCGGACGCTGGTGGCGGGTCGCCTCGCTCGTCGGCTTGGGGACGCTGGTCCCGCTCGCGCTCGGCCCGTTCCTCGGCGCCGTCCTCATCCTCACGACCGAGGCGCCGCTCGGCCTCGCGAACCTGATCGCGGGGGTGATCAACGCGCTCGTGATGCCGTTCGTGGCGCTGACCACCACCTACCTCTACTTCGACGCGCGGACGCGGGTCGAGCTCGAGCAGAGCGAGCCGGACGAGCTACCCACCGAGCTCAGCGGGGCTGCGGCACGATCCTGATGTAGGGCTTCGGCGACTCCCAGCCGTCCGGGTACGTCTCCTTCGCCTCGTCGTCGGAGACCGAGCCGGCGATGATCACATCCTCGCCCTGCTTCCAGTTCACCGGCGTCGCGACCTTGTGCTTCGCGGTCAGCTGCAGCGAGTCGATCACGCGCAGCACCTCGTCGAAGTTGCGACCGGTCGTCATCGGGTAGACGAGCACGAGCTTGACCTTCTTGTCCGGGCCGATCACGAAGACGTTGCGCACGGTCTGGTTGTCGGCCGGCGTCCGCGCGAGCGGGTCGCCCTCGGTGCTCGCGGGCAGCATCCCGTAGAGCTTCGAGACGTTGAAGTCGGCGTCGCCGATGATCGGATAGTTGGGCGCGTGCCCCTGCGTCTCCTCGATGTCCTTCGCCCAGCCGGCGTGGCTGTCGACGGGATCGACCGAGAGGCCGATCACCTTGACGCCGCGCTTGTCGAACTCCGGCTTGATCTTCGCCATGTAGCCGAGCTCGGTCGTGCAGACCGGCGTGAAGTCCTTCGGGTGCGAGAACATGATCACCCACGAGTCGCCGATCCAGTCGTGGAAGCTGATCCTGCCTTCGGTCGTCTCGGCCTCGAAGTCGGGTGCCGTGTCGTTCAGTTGCAGTGCCATGCCGCCCTCCTTGATCCGCCTGCTGAATCCCGGCCGCCGTGCTCAGCCGCCGATCCGCCGACTCTACCTCGCCGGAAGTAGGCTGGGCCGGTGCTCGACAGGCTCATCGTCAAGCCCGGCTCGGCCGCGGGCCTCGACCTCCGCGACACGCGAGCGACGCTTGGCCTGCCGGGGAAGGAGGAGGCGAAAGCGGAGCTCCAGCAGCTGCTCGGAGAGCTCTCGACGCTGCAGGAGCGGCTCTACGCGGAGGGAACGCGGAGCGTCCTGCTCGTCCTGCAGGGACTCGATGCATCGGGCAAGGACGGCACGATCCGGCATGTCTTCACGCGGCGTCAACCCGCAGGGCTGCGCGTGACCTCCTTCAAGGCGCCGACGCCGCACGAGCTCGCGCACGACTTCCTCTGGCGCGTGCATGCCGAGTGCCCTGCGCGCGGGATGATCGGGATCTTCAACCGCTCCCACTACGAGGACGTCGTCACGGTGGGCGTGCTCGGGCTCGCGCCGGAGGAGGTGTGGCGTCGCCGGCCGCAGCGGATCGTCGAGTTCGAGCGGCTGCTCGTCGAGGAGGGGACGACCGTGCTCAAGTGCTTCCTCCACGTCTCGCCCGAGGAGCAGCGCGAGCGGTTCGCCGAGCGGCTCTCGGATCCGGCCAAGGGCTGGAAGCACAACCCGAAGGACGAGGAGACGGCCCGGCGCTCCGCGGAGTTCACTGCCGCCTACGAGGAGACGATCAGCGAGACGTCGACCGAGCACGCGCCGTGGTACGTGATCCCCGCCGACCGCAACTGGGTGCGGAACCACGCGGTGGCGACGGTGCTCGTCGAGGCGCTGCGCCGGCTCGACCCGCAGTACCCGGCGCTCAGCGCCTAGCCTCGCCCCGCCGCTCGGCTTCGACCTTCACCGCTGCGAGCGAGGAGTGGACGGCCGCGTCCCAGCGCCGCGCGACCTGCTTCCCCCACCAGGCGCCGAGCGCCCAGAAGTCGGTGCCCAGCTCGCCGCGGTATTCGAGCTCCGTGCCGTCGCCGCGTTCGCGCAGCACGAACTGCTCGACGACGTGGGGGACCGGCCCGCGGACGAGCCTGAAGTGGACGGTCGACGGCCGCTCGAAGCGCACCGTCTCGACGGTCGTCGCGACCAGCCCGCGCACCTGGGTGAAGTGCGCCGCGAGCACCATGTCGCTGCCGCGCTCGAGCACCTGCAGCTTCTCGCCCAGGGCCTTCGGCGTGCGGCCGAGATACGGGGAGGCGATCACGTCGAAGACGGTCTCGCGGGGAGCGTCGATCGAGAAGACGAGCGGCCCGAGCGGCTGCAGCCGGCGGCCGACGCCGACGTCGAGGCCGAGCGAGCCGCGGACGAGGAGCGCCCAGAGCCCCACCGCCGCCCCGGCGGCGGCAGCGACGCGGCCGATCACGGCTGGATGATTGATGTCGCGGGAACGTCCGTCTCGGGGCGTGGGCTGGCAGCTCTGGGGCGCGGGGTCAGGCCGTTGCCGATGCCGGTGGCATCGGTGACGGACTGAGCACGGGAAGCGGACGGCGCGGCTGAGCGGCCGCCAGGCCGATCAGGTGGGCCGGGAGCGGCCCAGACACGCCAGATCACGTCCCGAGCGCCCGGAATCGCGGCATCAATCATCCAAGTCCGCGCGTTCCTGCGCCCGCTCGAGGTCGGCACGGGCGCGCTGAAGGTCGCGCTCGGCAGTCCGCGCGCGCTTCTCCGCCTCGGCGAGCGCGGCCTTCGCCTCCCGCAGACGTTCGCGCGCCTCGCGCCGCCGCTTCTCCGCCGCCTGATCGGGCTTCGGCGGCGTGGCCTTCTTCGCCGCCGGCTTCGGCTTCGGTGTCGCGCCGGCGGGGACGAGCCCCGGGTCGAGCCCGAAACCGGATGCGGTCAGGTCCTCGTGCAGGAGCCCGCGCTCGAGCAGGGGCCAGAGGTCGGGGTCGAGCGAGGCGACCCGCAGCGTCTGCGTCGCCTTCTCGAGCGTCGCGCCGCTCAGCTCGCGGCGGCGCAGGTCGCGCTGGACGCGGTCGAGCGCGCCGCGGTGCTCGGCGATCGCCTCGTTCAGGTCGGCGCCCTTCTTGCCGGAGACGGCCGCCTCCTGGGCCTGCCGCAGCCGCTTCCCGGACTGGACGAGCGCGCGCACCTCGGAGGGGTCCTCGTGGACGAGCTCGTTCAGCGCCCCGGCAGCGACGGACGGCTTCGGCAGCGCCGCCACCGACGCTGCCAGCTCGGGGTCCTTCGGCTTCAGCGCCTTCGCGCGGGCGTTGCGCGCCGCCGTGAACTCCGACAGCGGCAGCGCGTAGAGCTTCTGCGACTCGCGGACGAGCGGTTCGGCCATGTCCCACTGACTATTGCAGCGGCGCTCCGATCCCTGCGGCCGGCTTCGCCCGGCCGGCGGCCTGCAGCGCGCGGCGGTACGCGTCGGCCGCCGTCGCCCCGCCCGCCATCACCTCGCCGGTCGAGCGCATCTCGGCAGCCGCGGTCGGCGGCGCCTGGGAAGCGCTCCGCGGGGAAGATCGCCTCCTTCGCCCAGGCCCGCGTCGGCCGGGCGCGCTCGGGCAGGTCGAGCTCGGCGAGCGACGCGCCGAGCATCAGGCGGCAGGCGAGGTCGACGAGCGGGACCCCGGTCGCCTTGGCCACGAACGGCACCGTCCGCGACGCGCGCGGGTTCGCCTCGATCACGTGCAGCTCGCCGTCGTGGAGCGCCAGCTGCAGGTTGAGCAGGCCGCGGGCGCCGAGGCCGCGCGGCGAGCGTCGATGCGAGCTCGCCGGATCTCCGCCTCGAGCCGCTGCGCTCACCGAGGGCCCCGGCATCACGCAGGCCGAGTCGCCCGAGTGGACACCGGCGCGCTCGATGTGCTCGAGGATCGCCGCGACCCAGCCGTACTCGCCGTCGCAGAGGACGTCGACGTCGAGCTCGAGCGCGCCCTCGAGGAACTGGTCGACGAGGGCAGGGCTCGTGCGAGCTCGAGCTCGTCCGGCGTGCGCGCCACGCGCATGCCGCGGCCGCCGAGCACGTACGAGGGGCGGACGAGCACCGGGTAGCCGATCCGTCGCGAACGCGCGAGGCCTCGGCCGTCGTCTCGGCGACCGTCCAGCGCCGGCGCCTTCAGGCCGAGCTCGTCGAGCAGGGTGCCGAAGTTGCCGCGGTCCTCGGCGGGGTCGATCGCGCCGAGCGGGTCGCCGAGCAGCGGCACGCCCGCCTCGGCGAGGCCGTGCGCGAGCGCGAGCGGCGTCTGCCCGCCCAGCGTGACGACGACGCCGAGCGGCTGCTCGAGCGCGCAGACGTCGAGCACGCGCTCGAGCGTGACCGGCTCGAGGTAGAGGCGGTCGCGAGGTGTCGTAGTCGGTCGAGACCGTCTCGGGGTTCGAGTTGAGCGAGCACGGCCTCGTAGCCGAGCCGGCGGAACGCCTGCGCCGCGCGGACGCAGCAGTAGTCGAACTCGATCCCCTGCCCGATCCGGTTCGGCCCCGAGCCGAGCACGACGATCGGCGCCGGCGGCGAGTCTCGTCCCCGTCGCCCTGCTCGTAGCGAGAGGTAGTAGTAGGGCGTCCGCGCCTCGAACTCGCCGCGCACGAGTCGACGGCGAGCCGGCCGGGGAGGCCGCGGCGGTCGCGCACCTCCGCCTCGGCGATCCCGAGCAGCCGCGCGATCCGCGCGTCGGGAAGCCCGAACCGCTTCGCCGCCGGCGACGTCGCCGCTCGCGGCGAGCTCGCTGCTCGGCCTCGCGGATCGACTCGAGCTCGTCCGCGAAGTACGGGTGCAGGCCGGGGATCTCCGGGAGCGTCGTCGCCCGCCTCGACGCCCTCGAGCGCCTTCAGGAAGGCCTCGGGGAACGTGCGGCCGAGCCCGAGCGCCTCGCCGACGGCCCGCATCTCCGTTCCGAGCGCGCTCGAGTTGCCCGGGAACTTCTCGAAGTCGAAGCGCGGCGCCTTGACGGCGACGTAGTCGAGCGCCGGCTCGAACGCGGCGCTCGAGACGCCGGTGATGTCGTTCGGCAGCTCGTCGAGCGTGTAGCCGACCGCGAGCAGCGCGGCGAGCTTCGCGATCGGGAAGCCGGTCGCCTTCGAGGCGAGCGCGGAGGAGCGCGAGACGCGCGGGTTCATCTCGATCAGCTGCAGCTCGCGCGTCCGCGGCTCGTAGGCGAACTGGACGTTGGCGCCGCCGGTCGCCACGCCGACGGCGCGGGCGCAGGTGAAGGCGGCGTCGCGCAGCCGCTGCTACTCGCCGTCCGGGAGCGTCTGCTGCGGCGCGACCGTCCAGGAGTCGCCGGTGTGGACGCCGATCGGGATCGAGGTTCTCGATCGAGCAGACGACGATGCAGTTGCCGGCCGTGTCGACGATGACCTCGAGCTCGAACTCCTGCCAGCCTTCGAGCGACCGCTCGACCAGGACCTGGCCGATCGGGCTCGCGGCGATCCCCCGCGAAACGGTAGCGCGCAGTTCGTCACGCGTTCGTGCCAGTCCGCCGCCGCGGCCGCCCAGCGTGAACGCCGGACGGACGACCGCCGGCACGGGGCAGCCGTCGAGCTGGTCGAGCGAGGTGACGACGACGCTCTCCGGCACGGGCAGCCCGGCGGCCGCCATCGCGTCGCGGAAGCGCGAGCGGTCCTCGGCGGTGCGGATCGCGTCGAGGTCGGCGCCGATCAGCTCGACGCCGTGCTCCGCGAGGACGCCGTTCTCGGCCAGCTCGACGGCGAGGTTCAGCGCCGTCTGGCCGCCGAGCGTGGGCAGGAGCGCGTCGGGGCGCTCCGTCCGATGATCTCGGCCAGCGTCGGCGCGTCGAGCGGCTCGAGGTAGGTCGCGTCGGCCCATTCGGGGTCGGTCATGATCGTCGCCGGGTTCGAGTTCACGAGCACGACGCGGTAGCCCTCGGCGCGCAGCACGCGGCAGGCCTGGACGCCGGCGTAGTCGAACTCGCAGCCCTGGCCGATCCGGATCGGCCCGGAGCCGACGATCAGGATGCTGCGAAGGTCGCTTCTCTTCGGCACGCCGTGGCGATCCGGTCGAAGAAGGGAAGGGCGTCGTGCGGCCCCGGCGCGGCCTCGGGGTGGAACTGGAGCGTCTCGAAGCCGTCGCCGCGCAGCCCCTCGACGGTGCCGTCGTTCAGCGAGACGTGGCTGACCTCGGCCGCGTCGCCCGGTGCGACCGCGAAGCCGTGGTTCTGGACCGTGACGAGGACGCGCTTCGAGCCGGTGACGCGGACGGGATGGTTCGCGCCGCGGTGGCCGAACGGAAGCTTGAACGTCTCGAGGCCGAGCGCGAGCCCGACCAGCTGGTGGCCGAGGCAGATCCCGAAGAGCGGCACGCGGCCGAGCAGCTCGCGCACGGTTTCGACCGGCCCGTCGAGCTGGGCCGGGTCGCCGGGGCCGTTGCCGACGAGCACGGCGGCGGGCTCGAGCTCGAGCATCGCCTCCGCGTCCCACGTGCCGGGCACGACGACCGCCTCGACGCCCGTCTCGACGAGACGGCGGACGATCGAGCGCTTGCAGCCGAGGTCGAGCACGACGACGCGCGGGCCGGCGCCGACGGTGAACGGCTCCGCGACGCACGCGTCGAGCGCGGGCGGGGGCGAGGCGAGCGCCGGCTCCTCGAGCATCCGCGGCCAGTCGAGGTGCGGCTGCGCGAGCGCGCGGGCGTGCAGCTCCTCGGCCGGCGCCGTGCCGAGCGCGCAGCGCATGGCGCCGTTCTCGCGCAGGCGCCGGACGAGCGCGCGCGTGTCGACCTCCTCGAGCGCGACGACGCCGCGACGGGACGAGCCAGCCGGACCACGCGGGACGGCTGCGCCGCATCACGACGCCTTCGGTCCAGACGCGGCTCGATTCGAGCAGCGCCTCGTCGACGCCGTAGTTGCCGACGAGCGGCGAGGCGAACGTCAGCACCTGGCGCGCGTAGCTCGGGTCGGTGACGGCCTGCTCGTAGCCGGCCGAGGCGGTGGTGAAGCAGGCCTCGCCGGCTGCGACGCCGGGCGCGCCGACCGAGCGTCCCGGAAAGACGGTGCCGTCCTCGAGCACGAGTGATGCGTCCATCATCTGCATAGTACTCACAATTCATGCATAATACGCACCATGGCGTCGCGACTGCGATCCTCGGCGCCTCCGGCTACTCCGGTCAGGAGACGCTCGACCGCGTGCTGGCGCACCCGGAGCTCGAGCTCGTCGCGCTCGGCTCCGACTCGCTCGCCGGCTCGCCCGCGAGCGTGCTCGACCCACGCCTGAACGGCTCGCTGCCGGCGTTCGTCACCAACGACGAGGCGCTCGCGGCCGGCGCGGAGCTCGTCTTCTGCTGCCTCGACCACGAGCGGGCGGCCGCGCTCGATCCGCCGGCCGACGCCGTCGTGGTCGACCTCTCCGGCGCGCACCGGCTCGACGACGCCGCGCTCTATCCCGCCTGGTACGGCTTCGAGCATCCCGCTGCCGGCGCCCTGGGAGCCTGGAGCTACGCGATCCCGGAGCTCTTCCCACCCGAGGGGCCGCTGATCGCGAACCCCGGCTGCTATGCGACCGCCGTCCTGCTCGCGCTGTCGCCGCTCGTCGAGGCGATCGAGCCGGCCGGCGTCGTCGTCGACGCGAAGTCGGGCGTCTCCGGCGCGGGGCGGACGCTGAAGCCGTCGTCGCACGCGACCTCGGTGCTCGAGAACGTCTCGCCGTACAAGGTCGGCGCGCACCAGCACGCGCCCGAGATCGAGCAGGCGCTCGGCTTCCCGGTCTGCTTCGTCCCGCACCTGCTGCCGGTGAAGCGCGGGCTGCTCGCCACCTGTTACGTGACGCCGACCGCCGACCTGCGCGACGCGCTCGAGGCGGTCTACGCCGCGTCGGCGGCAGTGACGGTGCTGCCGGAGGGGATCGCGCCCGAGCTGTCGCGTGTCCAGGGCACGGACGGCGCCGAGCTCGGCGTCTTCACCGACCGCTCGACGGGAACCGGGATCGTCGTCTGCGCGCTCGACAACCTCGGCAAGGGCGCCGCCGGCCAGGCGGTGCAGAACGCGAACCTCGCACTCGGCCTGCCCGAGACGGCCGGGCTCCGGCTCTCCGGGGTGCTGGTGTGAGCGTCACTGCCGCGAAGGGATTCGCCGCCGTCGGCGTCCACGCGGGGATCCGCCGCAAGGGGCTCGATCTCGCCGTCGTCCGCTCGACCATCCCCGCCGTGGGCGCCGCGATGTTCACCGTCAACCAGGTGCTCGCCGCGCCGGTCGTCGTCTCGAAGCACCATCTCGCGACGGCCGAGCCGCAGGCGATCGTGATCAACTCGGGCGTCGCGAACGCCGCCACCGGCGAGCGCGGCGAGCTCGACGCCCTCGCGACCGCCGCCGAGGCGGGGCGCCTGCTCGACCTCGACGCAGAGGAGGTGCTCATTCTCTCGACGGGCGTGATCGGCGCGCTGCTGCCGCTCGAGAAGGTGCTCGGCGGCCTGCGCGACGCCGCGCCTGCGCTCTCGGCCGGCGGCGGCCCGGACGCGGCCGCGGCGATCCTGACGACCGACACGAAGACGAAGGAGGCCGCGGTCTCCCTCGACGGGTTCACGGTCGGCGGGATGGCGAAGGGCTCGGGGATGATCCACCCGCAGCTGGCGACGATGCTGGCCGTGCTCACGACGGACTACCCGCTCGAGCCGGGCGAGGCGATCGAGTTCCTTCGGCCGGCGGTCGAGCGCAGCTTCAACTCGATCTCCGTCGACGGCGAGTGCTCGACGAACGACGCCGTCTGCCTGCTCGCGAACGGCGCCAGCGGCGTCGAGCGGACGCCGGCTTCGGATACCGCTTTCGCGCTCGCGCTCGGCCGGGTCTGCGAGCAGCTCGCGGAGCAGATCGTCGCCGACGGCGAGGGCGCGACGGTGCTGGCCGAGATCGAGATCAGCGGCGCCGTCGACGGCAAGCAGGCGCGGGCGATCGCGGCCCGGATCGCCACCTCGCCGCTCGTCAAGACCGCCCTCTTCGGGCACGACGCCAACTGGGGACGCGTGCTCGCGGCGGCCGGCTCGGCGCCCTGGAACGGCGGCTTCGCCCACGTCGACGCCGCGAAGGTGACGCTCTCCTACAACGGCACGATGGTGCTCGACCGCGGCGTCCCGCTCGGCGCCGAGCCGGACGTCTCGAACGGCAGCTGCCGGATCGAGCTCGACCTCGGCCTCGGCGACGGCGCGGCCAGCTACCTGACGAGCGATCTCTCCTACGACTACGTCCGCATCAACGCGGACTACAGAACATGAGCCGGATCGTGCTCAAGGTCGGCGGCGCGGTCGCGGGCGAGGCGGCGACGCTCGCGCTCGCGCTGGCGGAGCGGCACGAGGTCTGCGTCGTCCACGGCGCCGGGCCGCAGATCTCCGCCGAGCTCGAGCGCGCCGGGCTCGAGGTGCGCTTCGTCGACGGGCGGCGCGTGACGAGCGCGGCGGCACTCGCCGTCGTTCGCGACTCCTTCGCCGCCGTCAACGCCGACGTCTGCGCCGCGATCGGGCCGCGCGCGGTGCCGCTCTTCGGCGACGAGATCGGCCTCGAGGCGGTGCGCGTCCCGGAGCTCGGACACGTCGGCTCGCCGCTTCCCTCCGCGCCGGCCGCCATCGAGGCGGCGCTGGCCGAGGGGCTCGTCCCCGTCGTCGCGCCGCTCGGCGTCGGGCCGCTGAACGTGAACGCGGACGAGGCGGCCGCCGCGCTCGCGGTCGGGCTCGGCGCCGACAAGCTTCTCTTCGTCACCGACGTCCCGGGGCTGCTGCTCGGCGGCGCCGTCGCCTCGACGATCCACGTCGCGGAGGCCGAGCGCATGCTCGCCGCCGGCGAGCTCGGCGGCGGGATCGTCCCGAAGCTGCACGCCGCCGTCGTCGCGGCGCGCGGGGGAGTGGACGCGGCGATCGGCGCGACGGCGGTGGTCGCGTGAGCTCGCTGCTGACGACCGCGCAGCTCCTGCCCACCTACGCGCGGCACGACATCACGTTCGCCTCGGGCGACGGCGTCTGGCTGACGGACGCCGACGGCAAGCGCTACCTCGACCTGCTCGCCGGGATCGCGGTCGTCTCGCTCGGGCACTGCCATCCGGCCCCGCTCGCCGCCGCGCACCGCCAGCTCGACGCTGTCTGGCACACCTCGAACCTCTACTCGACCGAGCCGATGCTCCGGCTCGCCGAGCTGCTCTCCGACCGCTTCGGCGGCGCGCGCGCGTTCTTCTGCAACTCGGGCGCCGAGGCGATCGAGGCGGCGCTGAAGTGGGCGCGCAAGGCGACGGGGAAGCCGGTCGTCGTCGCGCTCGAAGGCTCCTTCCACGGTCGCACGCACGGCGCGCTTGCGGCCACGGGCCAGCCGGGCAAGCGGGCGGCGTTCGAGCCGCTCGCGCCCGCCGTGCGCTTCGCGCAACTGAACGATGCGGCCTCGCTCGCGGCCGTTGTCGGGCCGGATGTGGGCGCGATCCTGATCGAGCCGGTGCAGGGCGAGGGCGGGATCCACCCCGCGACCGCGGAGTTCCTGGGCGCCGCCCGTGCGATCGCCGACGAGCACGGGGCGCTCCTGATCTTCGACGAGATCCAGTGCGGCGCCGGCCGCACCGGCAGCTTCTTCGCCTGGGAGCAGCTCGGCGTCACGCCGGACGCGGTCACGCTCGCGAAGGGGCTCGCCAACGGCCTCCCGATCGGCGCGCTGCTCGTCGCCGACGGCGCGCCGGAGGGCTTCGAGCCGGGCGACCACGGCAGCACCTTCGGCGGCAACCCGGTCGTCTGTGCCGCCGGGGCGGCTGTCGTCGAGACGCTCGACGACGAGCTGCTCGCCTCGGTCCGCGCGCAGGGCGCGGCGCTGGCCGCCGGGCTCGTCGCGCTGCCGGGCGTGCTCGAGGTGCGCGGGCGCGGCCTGATGCTCGGCGCCGAGCTCGACCGGCCGGCAGGCCCCGTCGTCGCCGCCGCGCTCGAGGCCGGGTTGCTCGTCGGCTCCGCGGGCGAGACGGTCCTGCGCCTGACCCCGCCGCTCACGATCGCCGGTGACGAGGTCGCGGCCGGCCTGTCCCTGCTCGAGGAGGTGCTGACGTGAACAAGTTCGAACGCCAGGGAGCGATCCTCCGGCTCGTCTCCGAGCGCGAGCTCTCGACGCAGAGCGACGTCGTCGAGGCGCTCCGCGACGAGGGCCTCGACGCGGTTCAGGCGACCGTCTCGCGCGACATCGCCCAGCTCGGGCTCGTGAAGGTGCGCGGCGAGAGCGGCCGGCTCGTCTACGCCCACCCGGGCGCCGCCGACCTCGACCGGCTCGGCGAGCTGACGACGGCACTCCGGCGCTGGGTCGTCTCGCTCGAGCCCGCGGCGGGCGTCGTCGTGCTGCGGACGCCGCCTGCGTGCGCGAACGCCGTCGCGATTGCGTTCGACGACGCCGCGTTGCCTGAGATCGCAGGCTGCATCGCCGGCGACGACACGATCTTCGTCGCGCCGCGCGAGGGAACGAGCGCCGCCGAGCTGGCCGAGCAGCTGCGTCACCACCTGGAGGGCGATACGTGAGTCTTCCGGCTCCGCTCGCGCTCGACCTCCGCGGCCGCTCGCTCACGCGCATCCGCGACTGGACCGCGGCCGAGCTCGACGCCGTGCTCGACCTGGCCGACGAGCTGAAGGCGAGTCGAGAGCCGGAGCGGCTGCTCGAAGGCCGCACGCTCGGCCTCCTCTTCCGGAAGCACTCGACCCGGACGCGCGTGTCGCTCGAGGTCGCGGCCGCTCACCTCGGCGCGACCGCGCTCTACCTCCCGGGCGAGCAGCTCCAGCTGGCGCGCGGCGAGTCGATCGAGGACACGGCGCGCGTGCTCGGGCGCTACCTCGACGCGCTCGCGATCCGCACCCACGAGCACGCGGAGGTGGAGACGTTCGCCGCCGTCGCCGGCATCCCGGTCGTCAACGCGCTCACGGACGAGGCGCATCCGCTGCAGGCGCTCGCCGACCTGCAGACGATCCGCGAGCGCTTCGGCACGCTCGAGGGCGTGCGCGTCGCGTGGGTGGGGGACGGCAGCAACGTCTGCGTCTCGCTCGCCGAGGCCTGCGCGCTCCTCGGCGCCGAGCTCACCTGCGCCGCCCCGGCCGGCTACGAGCCGCCCGACGCCTCGATCGCGGTCGTCCGCGACCCGCGCGAGGCCGTCGCCGGCGCGCAGGTGCTCGTCACCGACGTCTGGGTGAGCATGGGCCAGGAGGACGAGCGCGAGCAGCGTGTGCGCGATCTCGCCGGCTACTCGCTCGACGCCGAGCTGCTCGGCCTCGCGGACCGGGACGCGATCGTGCTCCACTGCCTTCCCGCCCACCCCGGCGAGGAGATCGCGGCCGACGTCCTCTACGGGCCGCGGAGTGCCGTCTGGGACGAGGCCGAGAACCGCCTGCACACGGCGAAGGCGCTGCTCGCGCTCACCGTCGCCGGCGAGCCAGCGTTCGCGACACGAGGCTGACGGGCAGCCAGGCGAGCTCGCGGCCGATCAGGTGCGGCGGGCGGGTGCGCCCCGGCGTCGCGACCGAGAGCCGGACGTCCGGGTCGAGCGCCGCCGCGACGAGCAGGCGCGCGCGGCGCGCGTGCCAGGACGAGGTGACGAGCACGACCTCGTCGGCGCCGATGTGCCGCGCCGCGGCCGCGACGGCGCGTGCGTTGCCGGCGGTCGTGCGTGCGTCCCCGTCCGCGACGAGCCGCACGGCCGGGCCTCGCCACGCCGCCTTCATCAGCTCCGCCTCGGACGGCCGGTGGCGGCGCCGCGACCAGCCGGAGAGGAGCACGAGGTCGGCTTCCTCGGCCGGGCGCTCGGCCGCCGCCAGCCGGGCGGCGCAGATCGGGTGGAGGCCGTCGTGGCGGCCGGTCGAGTAGCCGAGCACGGCTACGAGTCGTTTCACCGCCGCCAGAAGCGCTTCGCGCCGAGCAGCGTCACGATCACCGTGACGACGAGCAGGAACGCCTTCTTGCCCTTCAGCTTCGACTCGCCGCTCGCTCGCTCGCGCATGTCGACGGGCACCTCCTCGACGCGCAGCCCTTCGTCGTGCAGCCGCAGCACCGCCTCGACCTCGGGCGCGCCGCTCTCGTACGGTCGCGAGAGGGCGGGGAGCGCCTTCGCCGACGCGGCGTAGAGGCCGCTCGTCGCGTCGTTGAACGGCCGGCCGAGCGCCACGCGCATCGAACGGCGGAGCAGGCCGGTGCCGAGCTTGCGGATCCCCTCGGGCTCGTAGCGGTACGGCTCGTAGCCGGGGCCGCTGACGAACCGGGAGCCGACGGCGACATCCGTCTTGCCCGACTGGACGAGCTCGAGCAGCCGCCGCAGCTCGGCGGCCGGATGCTGGCCGTCGGCGTCGACGCGGCCGCAGAACGCGTAGTCGTGCTCGAGCGCCCACGTGTAGCCGGCCGCGATCCCGGCCCGCAGGCCGCGGTTCTCGCCGAACGAGAGCACCTCGGCGCCGTGCGCGCGGGCGACCTCGGCGGTGCGATCGGTCGAGCCGTCGTCGACGACGAGCACGTCCGCGTCCGGCAGCTCCCGGTGCAGCTCGTCGAGCACCGCGGGCAGGTTCTGCTCCTCGTTCCAGGCCGGGATGAAGACGACGGTGTCGCTCACGAGGCCAAGAGTAACCGGCTCAGAACGGGCCCGACTCCTCGCGGTAGGGCTGGCCGAACTCGGCGTCGCGGTGGAAGAGCAGGTCGGCGATGTAGTTGACGGCGTATGCCCCCAGGATCAGCAGCGAAGGCAGCGCGATCAGCGCCAGCCCGAAGACGCTGAGCGGCCAGAGGCGAAGCCCCCAGACGAAGCCGGCGACGGCGAGCACGAGCGGGAGCGCCCAGACACCGCCCGACCCGTACAGGAGCGCCTGGATCGTCACGCCGAAGACGGCCACGAGGTGCAGCCCGAAGAGCGCCACGAGCGCCCAGCCCCAGCGCTTGCGCTTCAGGCTCGCGAGGCTGACCGCCGCCCACATCAACCAGCGCCGGAGAAAGTGCACGCCCGATTCTTCGAGCGCGACGCGGAAGAGGTAGTCGGCGCGCTCGTCGGGGACGTCGTCGAGGTCGATCAGGTGATCGTGGAGGAGCGCCGGCCGCGTGTGCTTGCCGTGGCTCGCGATGAACCACCACAGGAGCGGTGGGACCGAGGCGAGGTCGGTCGAGTTGTGCTTGTCCGGCGGCTGGTGCAGGTGGTGCGGCGGGACCGCGTACTCGGTCGGCTCGCCCGGCCGACGGGCCTGCTCCGGCACCTCGTAGCGGAAGCCCTCGAGCAGCTGCCAGGTGTTCGGGCTCACCTGGCGCAGCAGGATCTCCGGCCCCTTGTCGTCGAGCGGCTTCCAGGGGCGCTTGGTCAGCTCGTCCCAGGCCGCCTTCTGCTGCGGTGTCGCCTCGCGGTACGGCATGCGCGGCGATTGTCGTCGTCGGCCTAACCCGAGTCAACGGCCGCTGAGGGCGGGGTAGAGCTGCCGGTAGCGCGCATAGCCGTCCTGGTAGGCAGCCTGCCAGCCGGGATCGGGCTCGACGCGGTCGCGCGTGCGGACGGTCGCGGCAACGGCTTCACGCGCATCGGCGAAGACGCCTTCCTTGATCCCGCCGAGGAGCGCGGCGCCGAACGCGGCGCCCTCCTCGGCCTCCGTGCGCTCCAGCGGCAGGCCGAGCACCGACGCGACGATCGCCGTCCAGAGCTCGCTGCGCGCGCCGCCGCCCGAGATCCGGCCGACCTGCGCCTCGACGCCGACGCTCCGGAGCAGCTCGAGCGAGTCGCGCAGGCCGTACGCGACTCCTTCGAGCACGGCTCGCGACAAGTGCGCCGCGATCGTGGCGGAGCTGCAGGCCGACGAAGGCGCCGCGCGCGTCCGGGTCGGCGTGGGGCGTCCGCTCGCCTTGCAGATAGGGCTGGAAGAGGAGGCCTTCGGTGCCGGGCTCCCAGGCGGCTGCCTCGGCGAGCAGGGTCTCGTACGGCGCTCCGCCGACCGCCTGTCGGAGCCACTGCAGCGAGCCGGCGGCCGAGAGCATCACGCCCATCGCGTGCCACGTGCCGGGGACGGCGTGGCAGAAGGTGTGCAACCGCGCCTCGGGCTCGGGCTGGTACGTGTCCAGCGCAGCGAAGACGACGCCCGACGTCCCGAGCACGACCGAGAGCGGGCCCGGCGCGTCGATCCCGACCCCGAGCGCGCCCGCCGCCTGGTCGCCGGCGCCGGCGATCTCGGTCGATTCGGACGCGGGCGGCAGCCACTCGCGCGGGAGCTCGAGCGCATCGAGCACGTCGTCGCTCCAGCGCCGGTTGGCGACGTCGAAGAGGAGCGTCCCGGAGGCGTCGGCGACGTCGATCGCGTGCTCGCCGGTGCGGCGGAAGCGGACGTAGTCCTTCGGCAGGAGCACGTGGCGGATCCGCGAGAACGTCTCCGGCTCGTGGTTGCGCAGCCAGAGCAGCTTCGGCGCTGTGAAGCCGGTGAGCGCGCGGTTCCCGGTCAGCCGAATCAGGCGCTCGAGCCCGACCCGCTCCTCGATCTCGGCGCACTCGGCCGCGGTGCGCTGGTCGTTCCAGAGGATCGCCGGACGGAGGACGTCGCCGTTCTCGTCGAGCACGACGAGGCCGTGCATCTGGCCGCTGTAACCGACCGCCGCCGGCTCGACGCCGAGGTCGGCGAGCGCGGCGTCGGCAGCGCGCGCCCAGTCGTCAGGGTCCTGTTCTGCCCAGCCGGGCTGAGGCGTCGAGAGCGGGTACTCGCGCTCGGCGCGGGCGAGGATCTCGCCGGTGGGCGAGAGCGCGATCGCCTTGACGCCGCTCGTGCCGACGTCGATCCCGACGAGAGCCGTCACACGGGCAGCTGCGTCAGCTCGACGAGGTTCCCGAAGGGGTCGCGGCACATGAAGCGCGGCCGCCCCACGATCTCCGTCGGCGTGCTCGTCTCGACCCCGGCGGCCTCGATCCGCGTGCGCAGCTCGTCGAGCGCCGAGTCGACGGCGATGCAGAAATGGGCATTCGGAGGCGGTCCGTCGCCGGTCTGCATCAGGTGCAGCTCGAGGTCACCGCCGAGGTCGAACCAGACGAGCCGGCCGGGGTCGAGCTTCGGCGGCACCGGCTTCTCCGCCAGGCCGAGCAGCCCGCCGTAGAACGCCCGCGCCTCGTCGGCGCCGCCGGCGGCGATCGCGACCGAGACGTGCTGGAGCCTCATGCGCCCATCGCCGCGTAGACGAGCTCGTAGGCCCGCACGGCGTCCTTCTGCTGCTGCGCTGCGCGGAGCTCGGCGTCGTCGATCCGCGAGGCGATCCCGTCGATGAAGCGCCACTGGAGGATGCTCCGCTTGACCGCGCCGACCGCGTCCTCGGTGTAGGGGTAGAGGTCGAAGCCGAGCCGCTCGCCGCCGTCGCCGTAACCGCAGCGCCGCAGCTCGACCGCCAGCTCGAGCGTCTCCATGAACCGGATCGTCCCGACCATGTTGTCGTCGTCGAACGTGCCCCAGCCGTCGTTGGCGTGCTGATGGCCGAGCAGCCCCTCGGCGGCGAGCATGGCCGCGTACTCCGCCAGCGACTCGCCGTTCATCAGCAGGTGCTGCCAGTCCATGTTGACGGTGACGTTGTCGATTCCCTGGCGGCGGAGCGAGTGGATCACGTGCAGCGTCATCCCGATGTTGCGCATCAGGATCTTCATCGCCGGCTCGGAGTTCTTGTGCTCGAGGAAGACGGTGACGCCGCGCTCCTTCGCGTGCTGCGCGGCCTGGCCGACGCCGTCGACGAAGCGCGCCCACGACTCCTTGTACGGCGTCTGGAACGGGTAGTTGTAGCCCTCGATCCCGGGCCAGATGATCATCTGCGCGCCGGTCTCGCCGGCGAGGTCGATCGCCTCGCGCGTCAGCCGGAGCGCCTCCTCGCGGGTGGCGTCGTCGGGCGAGCAGAAGGCGCCCTTGCCGAAGCGCGGGTCGAGATGGAGCCCGCTCGCGACGCAGTAGATCCCGTGCCCGTCGAGCGCGTCGCGCACCTCGTCCAGGTTCGCCGGCGCGAGCTCCTGCGGATAGTGGAACTCGTAGTCGTCGATCAGGTCGCCCAGCCCTTCGACCGCGGTGCGCACCTTTGCCGCCGTCGACTTGCCCGTCAGCTCGGGCTTGTACCCGGCCGCGTTGAAGCGGGTCGCCATGTTGCCGAAGGCCCAGATGCCGAGACTCGTCTTCATCGTCCACTCCTCACCCACGCGGCGGTGTTCGGGGGCAGGCTCCCCGTCAGCTCCGGCTCGCTCGCGAGCACGAGCTCCCCTTCGGGCAGCTCCAGCTCGGGCGCGTCGACGTTGACGAGGCAGGTCAGGTCACCGCGGTCGAAGATCATCGTTCCCCGCGGGCTCTCGTGCCACGAGAGCTCACCGCCGCGCGGCCGCAGGCGCAGCGCCGAGCGGAAGAGTGAGAGCGTCGAGCCGGGGTCTTGCTCCTGCGCCTCGACCGACTCGCGGGCCCAGTCCTTCGGCATCGGCAGCCACGGCTCGCCGCGTGTGAAGCCGTACACCGGCGGCTCGCTCGTCCAGGGGAGCGGCACCCGGCAGCCGTCGCGACCCTTCCGGGCGCCGCCGGTG
This sequence comes from uncultured Gaiellaceae bacterium, assembly GCA_963738795.1. Classification (GTDB taxonomy): domain Bacteria; phylum Actinomycetota; class Thermoleophilia; order Gaiellales; family Gaiellaceae; genus Gaiellasilicea. The sequence continues at coordinate 20,749 of CAVTXQ010000008.1, forward strand.
CGGAGGAAGATCGGGTCCTGGCGCGCCTCGTCGGGGACGTCGACCTCCTCGAGCCCGAGCTCCTGGCCCTGGTAGGTGAACGCCGCTCCGGGCAGGCCGAAGAGCAGCAATGCCGCAGCCCGCGCACGCCGCCGTCCGAGCTCGCCGCCGCCGTAGCGGGTCGGCAGCCGGGTGACGTCGTGGTTCTCGAGCACCCACGTCGCGGGCGCACCGGCGGGCCCGAGCGTCGTCAGCACGCGATCGATCGTCGCGCGCATCCGCTCCGCGTCCCACTGCTCGTGCAGGAGCGTGAAGTCGAACGAGAGATGCAGCTGGTCGGGCTGCACGTAGCTCGCGATCGTCTCCTGGTTCTCGACCACGATCTCGCTGACGTACATCCGGTCGCCGGGGTACTCGTCCGCGATCGCCCGCCAGCGCCGGTAGAGCGGGTGCAGCTCGGGCTGCATCAGCGCCGAGAGCCAGTCGCCGAACGGCGGCCGCGGCTCCGGCTCGACCATCTCGGGCAGGCTCTGATCCTTGAAGAGCGCATGCGCGACGTCGATCCGGAAGCCGTCGACGCCGCGCTCGAGCCAGAAGCGGAGGATCTCGTCGAAGCTCTCCTGCACGGGCTCGTGGTGCCAGTCGAGGTCGGGCTGCTCGGGCGTGAAGAAGTGGAGGTAGTAGTCGCCCGTCCGCTCGTCGAGCGTCCACGCCGGACCGCCGAACGCGGACGTCCAGCCGTTCGGGGGGCCGCCGTTCCGGCCGGGCCGGAACATGTAGCGCTTCCGATCGGGGTGGTCGGGGTCTGCGATCGCGTTCCGGAACCACTCGTGCTGGTCGGACGTGTGGTTCGGGACGATGTCGATCGTGACCTTGATCCCGCGCTCGTGAGCGTCGGTGACGAGCTCGTCGAAGTCGGCGAGGGTGCCGAAGAGCGGGTCGACGTCCGTGTAGTCGGCGACGTCGTAGCCGTGGTCGGCCTGGGGCGAGGGGTAGAACGGGGTCAGCCAGAGCGCGTCGACGCCGAGCTCCTGCAGGTACGGCAGGCGCGAGCGGATCCCCGGCAGGTCGCCGATCCCGTCGCCGTCCGAGTCCTGGAAGCTGCGCACGTAGATCTGGTAGAAGGCGGCGCTCCGCCACCACGGCTGGTCAGCCACGTGCCTTCCCCTTGTGGAGCGCTGCGGCGATGTCGGTCAGCACGTCGCCGGAGAGATTAGAGGCGACGACCACGTCGAGGCTGGTGCTGCGGACGCGGCGCCTGCTGCCCGAGTACGCTCGCACCCCCTGCCGTTTCCGATCCCCTACCTGCTCCTGTGAGGCCGGTCGTGTTCATGACCGCGAACGAGGTGGCGCGCGAGTCCGGCTGGGCGATGCACGGCTGGAGCGACGGCGACCGGGCCACGAACGAGGCGTTCGCGCCGCTCGAGACCTTCGGCGAGCGTTTCGACGCGCTGCTCGGCGCGAGTGCGCGGGCTCGGGTTCGACGCGATCGACCTCTGGGGCGCGCATCTGAGCCCGGACTGGGCGACCGACGAGCACGTGCTGCTGGCGCGCGAGGCGCTCGGCCGGCACGAGATCGCGGTCGCGACGCTACGCGACCTGGGTCGGCCCGGAGAGCCTCCGAGCGTGCGTGCGAGCTCGCGCTCGCGGTCGGCACCAGCGTCATCGGCGGCGGCTGCTCCGGCGATCCAGCCGACCTAGTGCCGGTGCTCCGCGAACACGGCGTCACGCTCGCGGTCGAGAACCATCCGGAGCGGACGCCGACGGAGGTGCTCGCGAAGATCGACGCGGGGTGAGGGCACGATCGCCGCCACCGTCGACACGGGCTGGTGGGGAACCCAGGGCTACGACGCCGCCGGGCGATCGAGGAGCTCGGCGAGCACGTCGCGCACGTGCACCTGAAGGACGTCAGCCATACCGGCGAGCCGCACGAGACCTGCGCCTGGGGCAGCGGCGTCGTCGACGTCGAGGGGTGCGTCCGCGACGCTGGCGAGGATCGGCTACGGCGGCGCGCTCGCCGTCGAGCACGAGCCCGCGAGCTACGACCCGAGCGAGGAGATCCGTGCGATGCGCGAGCAGCTCGAGGGGTGGCTGCAATGAGGGTCGTGCTCGTCGGCGCCGGCAAGATCGCCGACCGCTACGCCGCCTCGATCGGCGCGGCACCGGAGCTCGAGCTCGCCGGCGCGACCGACCTCGACGCCGCACGGACCGAGGCGCTCGTCGCGCAGCTCGGCGGCCGTGCGTACGCGGACCTCGACGCGGTGCTCGCCGACGACGCCGTCGACACGGTCGTCAACCTGACCGTGCCGCAGGCCCACTTCGAGGTCGCCGCGGCGGCGCTCGCGGCGGGGAAGCACGTGCACAGCGAGAAGCCGCTCGCGTTGCGTCATGGGGACGCGGTCCGGCTCGTCGAGCTGGCGGAGGAGCACGGCGTGCGGCTCAGCAGCGCGCCGGCGACGCTGCTCGGAGAAGCGCAGCAGACGTTCTGGAAGCGCGTGCGCGAGGGAGCGGTCGGGACCGTGCGCGCCGTCTACGCGGAGGCGAACTGGGACCGGATCGAGTCGTGGCACCCGGACCCGCGCAGCCTCTACGCGGTCGGTCCGCTGGTCGACGTCGGCATCTATCCGCTCACGATCCTGACCGCCATCTTCGGGCCCGTGCGGCTCGTTCGGGCGTTCGCGACGACGCTGCGAGACCGACCGAGTGCTGCTCGACGGCGCCTCCTTCACCCCTGCTGCTCCGGACTTCGTCGTCGCCGTGCTCGAGCACGAGGGCGGCATCGTCTCGCGCCTGACCGCGAGCTTCTACGTCGGCCCGTGCAAGCAGAGCGGCATCGAGGTGCACGGCGACGAGGGCTCGCTCTACATGCCGACGTGGTCGGAAGCGAACTCGCGGCTCGAGCACCAGCAGCGGGGCGGGGAGTACGTCACGATCCCGCCCGTGCGGGAGCCGTTCCCGGGAAACGACTGGGGGCGGGCACTCGTCGACCTGGCCCGCGCGATCGACGAGGGACGGCCGCACCGTGCCGGGGGCGAGCATGCTGCCCACGTGGTCGAAGTGCTGAACGCGGTCGAGGAGTCGGCGGGCGCGGGCGGGGCGGTTGCCGTCCACTCCGCGTTCCCCCCACCGGAGCCGATGGACTGGGCACGATGACGTCGTGATCACCCGTGAGGAGCAGCGGGCGGCCCAGGTCCATGCGGTGGATGAGCTCGCGGCCTGCGGCATCGTCCTCACGGACGCCGAGCGCGACGCGATCGAGGTCGCCGATTTCGGCCTCTCACGCTTCCGCGAGGAGGGCCTGATGGTGCGTCGTCTACGTCAACACCGACCGTTACTGCGCGAAGGAGCTCGTCCTCTACCCGGAGCCAGACCTGCCCCGAGCACCGGCATCCGCCCTTCGACGGCAGCCCGGCAAGGAGGAGACGTTCCGCTGCCGCCGCGGGCTCGTGACGCTGCGGGTCGACGGCCGTGAGGTCGACCTGAGCCCGGGTGAGCAGTTCACGATCACCCCGGACACGCTCCACTCCTTCACGGCCGGCCCCGAGGGCGCGGTCGTCTCCGAGTTCTCGTCGACCAGCCGCGACGACCTCGACGTCTTCACGAACCCGAACGTGCGCCGGGAGACGGTCGTTGGCTGACTTCCCTCACGTCCACCGCGACACCGTCCGCTTCCGCGACTGCGACGCGATGGGGCACGTCAACAACGCCGTCTACTCGACCTACCTGGAGGAGGCGCGGATCGGCGTCCTCGGAGACCTGATCGACTTCATCCTCGCCCGCGTCGAGATCGACTTCCGTGCCGAGCTGCGGATGGGGGAGGAGGTCGAGGTGCGGACTCGCTGCGCGCGGATCGGGACGAAGAGCTTCGACCTCGAGCACGTGATCGCGGCCGACGGGCGGGTCGTCGCGGAGGCGACGAGCGTCCTCGTCTCCTACGACTACGCGCTGGGTGCGAGCGTCCCGGTGCCGGACGACCTACGCACGCGCCTGCAGGGCTAGATCCGTCTCCTCGACGTGCCGGTCGCGGCAGCGGTCGTCCGCGAGCTTCTGCTGCACGGGCGTCGGCTTCGCCTTCATCGACGCCGGCAGTTCGCCGTCCGCGAACCGGGGCAGGACGACGGCGCCGAACGCGCTCGCAGCGAGCGCCAGCGCGGCCAGGAAGGCGGCGAAGCGTCTGCCGGACGGACGCTGCGGGCTCACAGCCCCTACGGTAGCGCGCCCGGGGTCCTCCGGGCCACCTCGACCGTCGCGAGCCGCGGGCCGCGGCTGTCGATCACCTCGAGATCGATCTCGTCACCGATCTTCCGCGCGGCGATCGCCTTCGCGAGCGCGTTCGCGTTCCGGATCGGGACGTCGTCGGCGGCGATGATCACGTCGCCGACGGCCAGATCCGCCTTGGCGCCGGGCCCGCCGGGATAGACGGCCGTGACCGCGGCGCCGCGGGTGGACGAGTCGAGCCCGAGCTGGACGGCCGCCGACTCGGAGTCGACGGAGCTGAACGAGATCCCGAGCCATGCTTCGGTCGTCGGAGCGCCGCGGCTGAGCCGCTCGATCACGGGCAGGGCGCCGTCGATCGCGATCGCGAAGCCGATTCCCTCGGTGCCGTCCTCGCGGATTCCCGCCGTGTTGATCCCCACGAGCCGGCCGGCGCGATCGACGAGCGGCCCGCCGGAGTTGCCCGGGTTGATCGCGGCGTCCGTCTGCAGCAGGCCGGTCAGATCGCCCTCGCGCCCCTCGATCGTGCGATCGAGGCCGGAGACGATCCCGGACGTCACCGTCGGACCGCCGAGGTCGAGCGGGAACCCGATCGCGATCACCGGGTCGCCGAGCCGGAGCGCCGACGAGCGGGCGAGCTCGACAGGCGTCAGGTCGCTCGCCTTGACGCGGAGCACGGCGAGGTCGCGGCCTGGCTCGGTGCCGACCACCTCGGCGGGGAGCGGCTGGTCGTGCTCGCCGTCGTTGAACGAGACGGTGACGCTCGTCGTGCCCTCGACGACGTGGTTGTTCGTCAGGATCAGGCCCGTCACGGTCGAAGATCACACCCGACCCGCCGCCTTCGCCGCCGCCGAACGAGCTCGTCTGGACGCTGACGACGGACGGGAGCACGCGCTCGACGGCCGCGGCGATCGAGCCCGGCGCAGGCGGCAGCGGTGCCACCGGGGCCGGATCCGGAGCCGACACCGTCGGTTCGGAGACGGTCGGCGGTGCCGCGTCTTCGTCGTCGCCGCCGCTGCAGCCGGCGAGCAGCGCCGCCGCGGCGACGGCTGCGAGGAGCCTCACGGGAGCCTCGGGAAGGTGACGACCGCGATCGCCGCGGCGGCGAGCAGGAGCACGAGGCCGCCGGCCAGGAACGCGAACGTCACCTCCTGCTTTCGCTCCACCTTGCTCACGAGTGACCCCATCTTGTCGTATGCGTCGCGGAGGTCGTCGACGCTCTCGGCCTCGTAGAAGCGGCCGCCGGTCGAGGTCGCGATCTGGCGCAGCGTCGCCGGGTCGGGCGGGACTGGGATGATCCGGGTGCCGCCGAAGCGGTTGAACTCGACGATCCCCTCGGGCGTGCCGAGCGCGATCGTGTAGACCGGGATCTTGAACGACTTCGCGCGCGCCGCGCCCTCCTGCGGCAGCAGGATCCCCTCGGTCTGCGAGCCGTCCGAGAGCAGCAGGATCGCCGCCGGCCGCGCGACGCCGTCCTGACCCTCGTCGGCCGCCCGGGCCACCTCGACGCCGCGCGCGACCGCGTCGCCGATCGCGGTGCCGCGCTGTGGGTAGAGGTAGTCGATCGCGTCGATCGCGAGCTGGCGGTCGTCGGTCGCGGGCGCGGCGACCTCGGCCGTCTCCGAGAAGGCGACGACGCCGACCTTGAACCGCTCCGGCAGCTCCTTGAGGAAGCCGCGGACGACGCGCTGCGCCGCCTCGAGCCGCGTCGGGTCGACGTCCTTCGCCTGCATCGAGCCGGAGACGTCGATCACGAGCACGATCGTCGCCTCCTCCCGGTCGGCGAGCCGCGTCATGCTCGGCCGGGCGAAGCCGACGAGCAGCGTCGCGAGCGCGAGCAGGAAGAGCGCGAGGCCGGCATAGCGGCGCCACGAGCGCGTGCTGCCGACGACGGTCGCGAGCACGTCGAGGTTCGTGTAGCGGACGGCGAACTTGCTCGGACGGCGCTCGAGCTTCCGGTAGGCGAGCACGAGCAGCGGCAGCAGCAGCAGCCCGAGCAGGAGCAGCGGCGTCGCGAAGCTCACGCGTGCCCTCGACGCGTGAGCTTAGGGCGTGGGGAACTGAAGCTCCACGAAACAGAAGAAGGGGGCTCGTGGGGAAACGTCCCCACGGAGCGCGCCGGAGGCGCGCGACGCTCACGCGGTCCCACGCAGACCGCGTGGATCTGCAGCTCGACGCGCATCAGCGGCGGCCGTGTGATCCCGGAGCGGACGTTGACGAGCACGCGGCTCACCGGCACGCCGGGTCGTCGCGCGCACCGAGCCGAGCGCGCTCAGCGCCAGCGGCCTGTTGCTGCGGAACGCGATCGCGCTCGAGAAGGCGAGCAGCCGCTCGCCGGCAAGGCAGGCGTGAGTCGACCCGCTCGCTCGGCGCGTCCTGCAGCCGGACGTTCTTGACGCGGCGGATCGTCGCGTCGACGACCGGCGCCGCCGCCATCAGCTTCCGCTTCGGCTTGTACGACGTGCGCTCGCGGCCGCCGCCGCCGCTCGTCGGGATGCAGCCGAGCAGCGGCCGGAAGCTCGCCAGCGAGCGGGTCGTCCGCGCGACGAAGACCGCCGAGCGGCTCGTCGTCACGCCGGGGCCGACGGGGCCGCCGAGCGTGCCGAGGAACGAGAGCTCGAGCGGGCCGGCGCGGTCGGCGTCGAGACCGCCGATGATCTGGCCGCGTCCCGGGCAGGAGAGCTGGTAGTAGGTCGGCACGCCGCCGCCCGGCACCTGCACCCATGGGCCCTTGACCGGGATGCAGACGATCAGCCCGTCGCACTCGGTGCCGGCGCTCGCCGTCCCGGGTCCGAAGCCCGGCGACGGCGGCAACGGCGAGCGAGCACGAGCAGCGCCCGTCTCATGGCAGCCTCCCGAAGAGGAACGCGGAGACGGCGCCGGCGGCCAGGAGCAGGAAGGCGCCGCCGGCGGCGAAGCCGGCCGTGACCTCGCGCTCCTTCTTGACGCTGCCGATCCGCGAGCCGAGCTCCTCGTAGACGGCGTTCAGCTGCGCCGCGTCGGGAGCGGCGTAGAAGCGGCCGCCCGTCACCTGCGACACCTTCCGCAGCGTCGGCGGGTCGGGCGGGACGGTGACGCGCTGGGTGAAGCCGTTGTCGTCGACGACCTCGACGACGCCCTGCTCGGTGCCGAACGCGACCGTGTAGACCGGGATCTTCAGCTTCTTCGCCCGCGCAGCCGCCGCCGCCGGCTCGAGCACGCCCTGCGTCTGGGCGCCGTCGGAGAGGACGAGGATCGACGCGGGCGGCTTCTTGCCCTCCTCGGCCGGGACGCGCTGCGCGACCTGGATCGCGCGCGCGATCCCCTCGCCGAGCGCGGTGCCGTCGCCGGTGCGCAGGTTCCGGAGCGCGGCCTGCGCCGCCTCGCGGTTCGACGTCGCCGGCAGGACGGTCTGCGCGCTCTGCGCGAACGAGACCATGCCGACGCGGTAGCTCTCCGGCAGCTTGCCGAGGAAGCGGCGGACCGCCTGCTGCGCGACCGCGAGCCGGCTCGGCGGCACGTCGTCGGCGACCATCGAGCGCGACGTGTCCATCGCCAGCACGACCGTCGCCTGCTCCTGCTTCACCGACAGCGTCGCGTGCGGCCGTGCGAGCCCGGTCGCGAGCGCCGCCAGCGCCAGCAGCGCGAGCGCGGGCGGGAGGTGGCGGAGCCGGCCGGGGCTGCGGCCGACGAGGTTCGGCACGAGCGCGGGGCTCGCGAACGCGGCCGCCTGCCGGTGGCGGCGCCGCTCGAGCAGGACGTAGCCGCCGATCGCGAGCGGGACGGCGAGCAGGGCGAGCAGCGCCAGCGGCCACTGGAAGCTCACCGGCGGCCTCCGCGGCGGCGCAGGTGGAGTGCGAGCGGACGCAGCCAGTCGCCTTCGGTCGAGAGGACGACGTGGCCGACGCCGAGCGAGGTGAGCTCCTTCGCGATCTCCGACCGCTCCGCGGCGGCCGCGGCCGCGAACCGCTCGCGCAGCTTCGCGTTCGCCGTGTCGACGCGCAGCTGGCGGCCGGTCTCGGGATCGACGAGGCGCAGCTCGCCGACGTTCGGCAGCGTCTCCTCGCGCGGGTCGCGGATCTCGACCGCGAGCACGTCGTGGCCGCCGGCGAGGTGCAGCAGCGGCGGGCGCCAGTCGCGCGGGCCGCGGAAGTCGGAGACGATCGCGACGAGCGAGCGCTGCTGCGCCATCCGCCCGACGAGACCGAGCGCCGCGCCGAGCGAGGTCGCGCCGCCTCCTTCGAGCACCGGCTCCTGCCGCAGCGAGAGCAGCAGCCCGAGCATCCCCGCCCGTCCTGCGCGCGGCGGAATCGCGCGCGACTCCTCGTCGCCGAACGCGACGAGGCCGAGCCGGTTGCCGCGACGGCTCGCGAGGTGGCCGAGCGCCAGCGCCACGCCCTCGGCGACGTCGGCCTTCCGCCGCTCGGCCGTCCCGAACGACATCGAGGCGGAGACGTCGAGCGCGAGCCACGTCACGAGCACGCGCTCGGCGAGGTCGACGCGCACGTGCGTCTCGCCGGTCCGCGCGGTCACGTTCCACTCGATCCGCCGCACGTCGTCGCCGGGGATGTAGGGACGGACCTGCGCCAGCTCGCTGCCCTGGCCGAGCACCGACGAGCGGTGGTCGCCCGCCAGCATCCCCTCGATCCGCCGCCCGATCGTCAGGTCGAGCGCGCGGAGCAGCGTCTCCGGCAGCGGCCCCGGCCCCGGCCGGTCGGGCGTGCGGGGATGCGCCTCGGGCGCGACCGTCAAGCCGCGCTCTCCCTCCTGCCGACCTCGAGCTCGGGCGCGGTCACCTTCTCGAGCACGGCGTCGAGGATCCGGTCGGCGTCGACCTGCTCCGCGAGCGCCTGGTAGCTGAGCACGAGCCGGTGGCGGAGCGCGTCCTTCGCCAGCGAGTCGACGTCCTGCGCGACGACGTAGTCGCGGCCGCGGAGGAAGGCGAGCGCCCGGGCCGACTGGACGAGGCTGATCGGGCCGCGCGGGCTCGCGCCGAAGGAGACGAACGGCGCCAGCTCGGCCAGCCCGTACGCGCCGGGATCGCGCGTCGCGGTCGCGAGCTGGACGGTGTAGCTGATGATGCCCGGGTCGACGTAGACGGCCGCGGCCGCCTGCTGCAGCTCGCGCAGCCGCTCCAGCTCGAGCACGCGGCGGAGCTCCGGCGCCGCGACGAGCGAGCGCTGGACGACCGTCAGCTCCTCGTCGTGCTCGGGATAGCCGACGAGGATCTTCAGCATGAAGCGGTCGACCTGCGCCTCGGGCAGCGGGTAGGTGCCCTCGGACTCGATCGGGTTCTGCGTCGCCATCACGAGGAACGGCGACGGCACGAGGTGCGTCTCCTGGCCGATCGTCACCTGCCGCTCCTGCATCACCTCGAGCAGCGCCGACTGCACCTTCGCCGGGGCGCGGTTGATCTCGTCCGCGAGCAGGAAGTTGCAGAAGACGGGGCCGAGCTCGGTGTCGAAGTCGGCCGTGCTGGGGCGGAAGACGCGCGTGCCGACGAGGTCGGAGGGGACGAGGTCGGGCGTGAACTGGATCCGCTGGAAGCTGCCGCCGAGCACCTGCGCGGTCGTCTTGATCGTCAGCGTCTTGGCGAGACCGGGGACGCCCTCGATCAGGAGGTGGCCGCCCGCGAGCAGGCAGACGAGGACGCGCTCGAGCATCCCGTCCTGCCCCGCGATCACCCGCTTGATCTCGAACAGCGCCTGCTCGAGCAGCTCGCGCTGCTCCTCTACGGTCGTCTCGCTCACGGCATGCTCCTTGCTCGCGGTTACGTGCCGCCAGTCAAGCAATCGCGGGATAAAGCGCGGATAAAAGCGGCGAGTACGATGGGTTAAGGATGCGCGTGCTTGTCGTCGAGGACGAGCAGGACCTGGCCGATGCGATCGCCGCCGGCCTTCGCCGCGAGGGGTACGCCGTCGATCTCGCGCATGCCGGCGACGAGGCGCTGCTGAAGGCGCGCGTCTACCCCTACGACCTGATCTGCCTCGACCTCAACCTGCCGGAGCTCGGCGGGCGTGAGGTCTGCCGCGCGATCCGGGCCGAGCCGCGCGCCGACGGGGCGCCGCAGCCGCGGATCCTGATGCTGACCGCGCGCGCCGGCGTCGACGACCGGATCGCGGGGCTCGACGACGGGGCGGACGACTACCTCGTGAAGCCGTTCGAGCTGGGGGAGCTGACCGCGCGGGCGCGGGCGCTCCTGCGGCGGAACGGCGACGGCGGCCCGGCGCCGCTGCGGGTCGGCTCGCTCGAGCTCGACCCGGCACGGCACGAGGCGACCCAGGCCGGCGAGCCGCTGCAGCTGACGCCGAAGGAGTTCGCGCTCCTCCGCTACTTCATGACCCGCCCGGGCGAGGCGCTCTCCGAGTTCGACCTGCTCACCCACGTCTGGGACGAGAACGCGAACCCGCTGACGCGGACGGTGCGCGTGACCGTGATGACGCTGCGGCGCAAGCTCGCCGGCACGCCGATCGAGACCGTCCAGGGCGCGGGGTACAGGCTCAAGGAGGACGCGTGAGGGCGTTTCTCCGCTCGATTCGGGTCCGGCTGACGCTGCTCTACTCCGGCGTCCTCTTCGGGGTGGCCGCGATCCTCGTCGCGTCGCTCTACTTCGGCCTCTCGCTCAGCCTCCGCAACGAGCCGGTCTCGCAGACCGTGATCGTCGAGCAGGTGCCCGTCAACGACGGCAGCCAGACCGAGGAGCGGACGCTCGTCGATGCGCAGGCCTTCGAGCAGCAGGTGAACGAGCGGACGCTCCGCAACCTCCGTGTCTTCTCGCTCGGAGCGCTCGGCGCCCTCTTCGTCGCGAGCCTCGCGGTCGGCTGGGTGATCGCCGGACGTGTGCTCGCGCCGATCGCGCACATCACGAGCGTGGCGCGCGAGATCCAGGCGCGCGAGCTCTCGCGCCGGATCGAGCTCGACGGGCCGGACGACGAGCTGAAACGGCTTGCGGACACGTTCGACTCGATGCTCGGGCGGCTCGACCTCGCCTTCGCGTCGCAGCGCCGCTTCGTCGCCGACGCCTCGCATGAGCTGCGGACGCCGCTCGCGATCATCAAGGCGAACCTCGACCTGGCGCTCACCGACGCCCAGGCGACCGACGAGAGCCGTGCCACGGCCGCCGCGGTGATCAAGCGTGCGATCGACCGGATGGCGCGGCTGACCGACGATCTGCTCGCGCTCGCGCGGCTCGACGCGCCCGCGTCCGGCCGCGAGCCCGTCCCGCTCGGCGCACTGCTCGAGGACGCGCGCGAGGAGTTCGCAGCGGCGGCGGCGGCGCGCGACGTCGCGCTCGAGACCGCGGTCGTTCCCGGCCGGATCGTCCAGGGCGACCGGGACGTGCTCAAGCGGGCGATCACGAACCTACTCGACAACGCCATTCGCGTCGCGCCGGAAGGCTCGAGCGTCCGGCTCTCGCACGGCGAGCTCGACGGTTGGGCCTGGCTCGCGGTCGCCGACGACGGCCCCGGGATCGCGCCGGCGGATCAGGAGTGGATCTTCGACCGCTTCTGGCGTGCCGACGACGCGCGCTCGCGCCCGGGTGGCGGCAGCGGGCTCGGGCTCGCGATCGTGCGCCAGATCGCGGAGGCGCACCGCGGCGCGGTCGACGTCCATTCCGAACCCGGCGCGGGCGCGACGTTCGTCGTCTGGCTGCCGCGGATCAACGATCCCGGCGACGCGCCTGCGATCGATCCGACGCGGCTAGGACTCGAAGCTGCCGCCGGCCAGGCTGACGTTCGAGTGCTCGGGCGACCCGCCGTCGGGCTCGACTGACACGTCGAGGGCCCGGTAATCACCGGGGCCTGGTAGCGGCAGCTCGAGCCGCGCGCTCTCCCCCTCCGGCGTGAACGACCCGACCGACTCCATCTCGCCGCCGCCCTCGGTCCGGAGCACCCAGACCTCGTAGTGGTGGCCGGCCGGCGGCGCAGGCACGTTCTCGAGCGCGAGCACGAGCTCCCCGTCGTCGAGGGTCGCGTTGCCGCTGACGCCGGCGAAGGCCGGCGTTCCGGCCACGGCGGCGCGGGCGTCCGGATCCGCGGAGCCGCCGGTGAAGAGCGCGATGCCGATCAGGAAGGCGCCGACGGCCGCGCCCGCGACGGCGATCCTCGGCGCCCAGCTCCACCGGCGCCGCTGCGGAGTAGGAGCCGGCCGAACCTCGGTGAGGATCCGGTCGAACAGATCGGCCGACGGCTGGGCCCGGGCGACACTCGCCTCGATGGCCGCCACCGTGGCGCGGTGTTGCTCGAGCTCCGCCGCGGCGACGGCGTCCTTCGCGACGAGCTCGGCGGCGAGCTTCGCGTCGTCGGGGGAGAGGACGCCGAGCGCCTCGCCTGCGAGCAGATCGCGGTCGCTGTCGTTCATCCGGTCTCCGTCTCGAGGGCGTAGGTCGGAGCGAGCGTGCGCAGGCGGTCGAGCGCGAGCCTGAGCCGGCCTTTGACCGTGCCGAGCGGCACGCCGAGACGGGCGGCGATCTCGGCCTGCGTCAGCCCCTCGAAGTAGGCGAGCGAAACTGCTTCGAGCTGGTGCGGCGGCAGCTCGGCGAGAGCCGAGGCGACTCGCTCGCCCTGGTCGCTCGCGACGACGAGGTCGGCCGCGTCCGGAGCCTCGTCGTCCGGCCAGCGCTCCGGCAGCGGCTCGGCGGGCCGCCGCGAGCGCCGCCGGAGCGCATCGACCGTCTTGTTCCGCGCGATCGCGAAGAGCCATGTGCTGACGCTGGCGCGGCGCGGGTCGTACCGGCCGGCGCTCCGCCATGCCGTCACGAACACCTCCTGGACGCAGTCCTCCGCCAGCTGCCGGTCGCCGAGCGTCCGGAACGAGACCCCGAACAGGACGGGGCCGTAGCGGGCGTAGAGCGCGCGCAGCGCGTCCGTGTCGCCTGCGGCGACATGGCGGAGGAGATGCGCGTCGTCGCGGTCAGCCGGCATTGATCCGGCGAGCAGGAGTGTCGTACAACTTCTGTCCAAGTTCTTGACTCTACCGACAGGAGGACACAACGTGCACAGACGACTCGCTCCACTGCTCGCGGCGGTACTCGGCGCCGGGCTGCTCACCGCGGGCGCGCCCGCGGCTCCGGCCGAGCAGACGGCCGCTCCGAAGACGATCGTCGGCGTCGCCGCCGGCGACAAGCGCTTCAGCACTCTCGTCGCCCTCGTCAAGCAGGCCGGGCTCGTGAAGACGCTCTCCGCGAAGGGCACGTTTACCGTCTTCGCGCCCACGAACGCCGCCTTCGCGGAGCTGAAGAAGAACGCGCCGGACGTGTACGCCGCAGTCGCCGCCGACAAGGCGCTGCTGAGGCAGGTGCTCACCTACCACGTGCTCCCGAAGAAGGTCCCGAGCGGAGCCGCCGTCGCGGCCGCGAAGAAGAAGACATCGGTGAAGACCGTCCAGGGCGAGAAGATCGCGCTCTCGCTCAAGGGCGGCAAGCTCGTCCTCAACGGCAACTCGCGCGTGATCGTCGCCGACGTGAAGGCGTCGAACGGGGTCATCCACGCGATCGACACCGTCCTCGTCCCGCCCAGCGCTGCCGCTGGGGCGTCGTCGAAGAGCGTCGGCTCGTTCCGCGGCGTCCGCTGTGTCGCCGCCGGGGTGAGGTTCCTGACCAAGAACGACCTGCTCGTCGCCGCCGCGCGGCAGCAGGTCGACTACGACACGATCGATTCCGACTCGGGCGGCAGCGAGGGTGCGATCAACGCCGATCTACCCTCGCCGTCGTTCCTGCCGCTCGGGACCGTGATCAAGCTCCACTACACGAGCCCCGCGCTGTTCGACTGGTGCAACTGACACGCGCGCCGCTCCGGTCCCGGAGCAGGACGCCGAGGACGCCGCCGAAGATGGCGTGCGCGGCGACCTCCTGGCCGAAGACGCGCGGATTCAGCAGGAGCGGCGGCCATGCGCCGCTCCTGCGGTCGGGGTGGAAGCGGTCGACGAAGGCCATCCCCGGCCAGAACGCGGCGCTCTCGAGCTGCGCGGCGGCGATCCCGACCTTCCAGCCGCGCAGCCCGAGCCGCCCGAACGCGATGCCCGCTGCGGCGCCGTTCGCGAGGTGGATCGCGGTGCCAACTGCGCGCCAGTGCCGCGAGAACGGCGCGCCGATCAGGCGGACGTCGGAATAGGGCGTCCGGAAAACGCGCTGCAGCACAGGCTCAGCGGCGGCCCAAGCGGCCGCCGCCGTTACTCCTGCGAGTGCGGCGCGCACGTCTCCGTCAGTCGCTCGGATTCTCGACCTCACCCCTCCACGCGCCGGACTCGGTGCCGCGCTTCTCGATCAGCTCCTTGAAGCGCTCGAGGTCGCCCTGGACGCGCCGGCTGTCCATCCCGAGCGTGGCGCCGATTTTCTCAGTCACGCCCTCTGGGTCCCAGTCCATCTGCACCATCACGCGGGTCTGCGTCTCGTCGATGCGGTGGAAGGTGACGACGCCGGCGTTTCCCTTGCCGCTGGTCGCCGTCCAGGCGACGCGGTGGTCGGGGTGCTGCTCGGTGATCTCGGCGTCCCAGTGCTCGCGCTTGCCGCCGACCTCGGCCGTCCAGCGGAGGTGCGTGTCGTCCAACTGCTGCACCTGCTCGATCCCCTCCATGAAGGTCGGGAACTCCTCGAACTGCGTCCACTGGTTGTACGCCGTCTCGACCGGGACCTCGACGTCGATCGACTCCTCGATGCGGGCCATGTGGTTGCCTCCTCGGTTGACTGGAGCCTCGTCTACCCTTTGTCCACGTATGGGGAAACCTGGGCACCGCTCCGTCGTCGTGCTCTTCACCCGCGACCTGCGCCTACACGACCACCCGGCGCTCGCTGCCGCCGTCGAGCGGGCCGAACGCATCGTCCCGCTGTTCGTGCTCGACGACGACATCCTCGCATCGTTCGGCGTGCCGAACCGGGTCGCGTTCCTGCTCGACTCGCTCGACGATCTCGACCGAGGACTGCGCGAGCGTGGAGCGGCGCTCGTCGTCCGGCGTGGCGACGTCCTCGCGGAGACCGTTCAGGGTCGCCCAGGACGCCGGCGCCGAGGCGGTCTTCCTCGGCGAGGACGTGAGCGCCTACGCGCAGGAGCGTGAGCGCCGGCTGCGCACGGCTCTCGCGGGCGCGCGGATCGAGCTCGAGGTCTTCCCGGGAGTGACCGTGATCCCGCCCGGCGACCTCGCGCCCGCCGGCGGCGACCACTACCGCGTCTTCACGCCCTACTGGCGGCGCTGGCGCGAGCAGCCGCGCCGCGACGTCCTGCCGGCTCCCGAGCGGATCGCGCTTCCCGACGGGCTCGAGCTGGGAGCGCGGCCCGAGCTGGAGCACGGCACGCCGGCGCCCGACCTACCTGCCGGCGGCGAGACAGCAGGCCGCCGGCGCCTCGAGCGCTGGCTCGACGATGGACTCCACGCGCTACGCCGAGCTCGCCGACGACCTTGCCGCCGACGCGACCTCGCGGCTCTCGCCCTATCTCCATTTCGGCTGCGTCTCGGCCGGCGAGGTCGTCGCGCGGGCGCTCGAGCGGGAGGGCTCGGAGCCGTTCGTGCGCCAGCTCTGCTGGCGCGACTTCAACCACCAGCTGCTCGCCGCACAGCCCCGGATCGCCCACGAGGACCTGCGGCCGCGCGCGACAGCCTGGCGCGACGACGACGAGGGCTTCGCCGCCTGGCGCGCCGGCCGCACGGGCTATCCGCTCGTCGACGCAGGCATGCGGCAGCTGCTCCGGGAGGGCTTCATGCACAACCGCGCCCGGCTCGTCGCCGGCTCCTTCCTGACGAAGCACCTCGGGATCGACTGGCGCCGCGGCGCCGACCACTTCTTCGAGCATCTCGTCGACGGCGACGTCGCCAACAACACGGCGAACTGGCAATGGGTCGCCGGCACGGGCACCGACTCCCGGCCGAACCGGCGCTTGAGCCCGCAGCGGCAGGCGGAGCGCTTCGACCCTGACGGTGTCTACGTGAGGCGGTACGTCGCCGAGTACGGGACGCCCGACTACCCGCAGCCGCTGGCGGACGCCGCATGAAGGGCTGGGAGACGAACGAGCGCGTGCTCGAGTCGGGCGGCGTCGAGTCGCGCCAGCGGGTGCTCGTCCCGGAGCCGGTTGTCGAGGCCTCGGAGGCGGGAGCGCGCACGCTCGGCGTCACCTACTGGCAGGCGGTCGACCGCTTCACCCGCGGCGGCGTGCGCGCGAGCTGGAGCGGCGGCGGCGGGAAGCTGAAGCTGCTCGGCGGCGCGACGCTGTTCACGTTCGGCCCGCCGGAGCTGTCCTTCGACGACGGCGTCGTCTCCTGCCGGCACGAGATCTGCGGCGGCCTGCTCGCGCTCCAGGCGGGCGGCTCGGTGACGCTCGCGCAGCGACCCGAGGGCGACGAGTACGAGCTGAGCGTCACCGTCGCGGAGTACGTGCCGCGGCTCGCCGCGCGCCCTGGTGGACGGGCGCGCTCTACATCAAGGGCCAGAGCCCGTTCCACGCCGCGGTCAGCCGCCGCTACTTCGACCTGCTCGTCCGGGCGCGCGCCGCGATGAAGGTGACCGTCTTCGGCGCGACCGGCGTCGTCGGCCGCACGCTGCTGCCGCTGCTCGCCGAGCACGAGGTGACGGCCGTCTCCCGCAGCGACCACGACGAGCCCGGCGCCCGCTGGGTCGTCGCCGACGCCGCCACCGGCGACGGCGTCGCCGCGGCGCTCGAGGACGCCGACGTCGCCTACTACCTCGTCCACTCGCTCGGCGCGCGCGACTTCGAGCAGCAGGATCGCGACGCTGCCGAGACGATCGCGCGGGAGGCCGCGAGCGCGGGCGTCCGGCAGATCGTCTACCTCGGCGGGCTCGGCGCGGACGACCCCGACGCGTCGCCGCACCTGCGCAGCCGCCGCGAGACCGGCGAGCGGCTCGCCTCCGCCGGCGTGCCGGTGACGACCTTGCGCGCGGCGATGATCGTCGGCAAGGGCAGTGCCGCGTTCGAGACGATCCTCGGCCTCGTCAAGCGGCTGCCGGTGATGATCACGCCGAGCTGGGTCTCGACGCCGACGCAGCCGATCGCGCTCGACGACGTCGCGCGCTACCTCGCCGGCGTCTGCGGCAACGAGGCGTGCGATCGGTCAGGGCTACGACACCGGCGGCCCGGAGGTGATGACCTACCGGCAGATGATCGAGCGGATCGCCGCGCTGCTCGGCCGCAAGCCCGCGATCGTCGAGGTGCCGGTGCTGACGCCGTATCTCTCCTCGCTCTGGCTCAACCTCGTCACGCCGGTGAACGCCTCGGTCGCCCGGCCGCTCGTGGAAGGGCTGCGCAACCCGACGATCGCGCGCGAGGAGCGAATCCGCGAGCTGCTGCCGCTCGAGCTCACGCCGTTCGACGAGGCGGCGCGGCAGGCGCTCGCGGTGAGCAGCCCCGGCACCTCGCCGGCGCGGTAGTCGAAGATCCCCTCGACCCAGCCGCGCACGAGCAGCCGCCGGACGAGTGCGCCGAGCGGGCCGAGGAAGAGCCGGTAGCGGACGTGGTCGTAGATCTCCGTTCCGCCCGCGACCGGCGTCAGGCGGTGCGTGTGCTCCCAGAGCAGGAACGGCCCGCGCCGCTGCACGTCGACGAACCCGCGCGGCGGGTTCCAGGAGACGATCTCCGTCCGCCAGCGGATCGGGATCCCGAAGAGGCTGAGCCGGTAGCGGAGGCGCGCCCCGGCGGCGAGCTCGTCCGGCGCCTCGACGATCCGGAAGCGCAGCCACGGCGGCGTGATCTGCTCGAGGTTGCGGGCGTCGGCGAAGAACGCGAACGCCTCGCCGATCGGAACGGGGACGACCTGCGTCCGCTCGAGCACGTACTCGCTCACACAGCGGCGCGCTGATCCTTCGCCCACGCGGCGAGCAGGCCGCGGTAGTGCCCGACGAACTGCTCGTGCTCGTGCTGCGGGAACGTCGACGTGACCGTGTCGACGAGCAGACGTGTCGAAGTCCGCGCCCTCGACCCAGTCGACGAGGATCTCGTCCAGGTGCGCCAGCGTCGTCGCGCAGAACTCGTCGTACTCGGGAACCTGGAAGTAGTCGTCGGCGAGGCGCCGGTACTCCGCCAGCTTCTCCTCGTAGCTCAGGTCGTCGCGGTCGCCGACCTCGAAGTAGGCGCGCGTCGTCTGGTTGATCCGCATCTGGCGGCCGCTCGCGGCGCAGAACGCCGACCAGCGGACGAGCGCGCGGATCGCCCAGGGGAAGTAGTAGTGCAGGCTCGTCAGGGCGACGTCGGGCGAGGCGTTCGCATAGTCGATCGGCGAGGCGACGCCGTCCTTGACGATCGTCTCGCAGGAGTTGAACTCCCAGCGGAAGAAGGCGTTGACGAGCCGGCTGATCGTCACGACCTCGTCGCCGGTCTCGTGGGAGAGGAAGTCGTGGTCGACCTGGTAGCGGTCGTACATCGGCCGGTCGGGCTCGAAGTTCATCACCATCGTCTCGGCGCCGATCGAGAGGCTGCGCGCGAAGACGTCGAAGTCCTCGACCGACGCCTGCAGGTGCATCAGCCGCTCGCCGGAGGCGTCGTAGACGGCGTGCAGCTCGTCCGCGTCGCGAATCCGCGTGACGCCGACCCACTGGCCGCCGTCGAAGGGCTTCATGTAGAGCGGATAGCCGACCTTGGCCGCGATCTCCTCCAGGTCGAACGGGAGGTTGTAGCGCTCGGCGGTCGGCTCGAAGCGCGGGTTCTCGGGCGGGCTCTTGTGTGGGATCAGCCACGTCTCCGGCACGTTCAGCCCGAGCCGCATCATCGCGCAGTAGGCGGAGTGCTTCTCCATCGCCTGGAACGTGAACGGGTTGTTCAGCAGGTAGACGTCGTCCATCAGCGAGACCTTCTTCAGCCACTCGCGCGGCACGGTGTACCACCAGCCGAGCCGGTCGATCACGAGCGAGTAGCGCGGCTTCGAGCGCAGGTCGAACGGCTCGTTCGTGATCCGCTCGGTCGTCAGCTCGTGCGTGCTGCCGCCATGCTCGATCGGGCCGACCTGCGCGAGCAGGTGCTCGAACGCACGCGGCCAGTCCTCCTCGGTGCCGAGCAGGAGGCCGATCAGATGAGAGCGGCTGCTCATACGAAGCGGGGGAGATGATGCGCGATCTGGGCGCGCCACGCGGGCCAGTCGTGCGGCGAGTCGTGCCCCCAGAGGTCGAGCTCGTGCCGGATTCCCTTCTCGCCGAGAAGCGCGGCGAAGCGTTGCGTGCTCTCGAGCGCGCCGGTCGTGTCCTCCCACTGGCCCTGGCCGGCGATCAGGAGCAGGTTGACGTGGCCGCGAAGCCAGTCGAGATGGTCGCCGCCGAGATGGTGGACGTAGTCGCCCGGGTTGTTGAAGTAGACGGCGTCGGCGCGCGGGCCGCCGGCCACGACCGAGACGTCGTAGACGCCGCTCTGGCAGATCGCGAGCGGGAAGAGGTGCGCGTGCCGGAGCGCGAAGTTGGCGGCGTGGTAGGCGCCGAAGCTGACGCCCGTGACGATGATCTCGGCGGTCTGCGAGTCGTCCTGGATGAACGGGACGACCTGGTTCAGGATCCAGTCCTCGTAGCGGCCGTGCTGCTGCGCCCGCTCCTCGAGCGTGAGCCCCTCGCGGTACCAGCTGCCGGAGTCGAAGCTGTCGACGGCGTAGACCTTGACCCGGCCTTCCTCGATCGGCCCGCCGATCGCGTCGATCATCCCTCGCTCCTCGTACTGCCACGCCGGCCCCTCCTGCGAGGGGAAGGCGAGCAGCGGCCGGCCCCAGTGGCCGTAGGCGATCACACGGCCGTCGGCGCCGATCGCCGGCGAGTGGAGGGAGAGATGGCGGCGGGTCAGGTCAGATCCTCTGCAGCAGCCGGTGGAGCTGGGGGTGGAACGAGTCGCGCCAGGCGACCCAGTTGTGACCGTCGCGGAACTCCTGCAAACGAGCGTCGTAGCCGCGGGCCCGGAGGGTCTCCTCGAGCGCCCGGTTCGCGGGCAGGTTCTCCTCGACGGTGCCGCAGGCGAGCACGACCGGGATCGTCCGTTCCGGCCGGTTGCGGTGGACGCCGCCGACGAAGCGCGCGATCCGCTCGTAGCGCGGAAAGCGCTTCTCGTAGCTCTCGGCGCGGCGGAAGAAGCTGCCCGACTGGAGGAAGAGCGCGTCGAAGCTCTCAGGATGGCGCCGGTGGGTGTGGAAGAGCGAGAGCGCGCCGAGGCTCGCGCCGAGGCCGATTCTGACCGGAGCGGGCGGAAGCTGGGGAATGATCTCCTCCGCGAGCGCTCGCGAGTAGCGCGCCGAGGCGGAGTAGATCTCGTTCCGGTCGACCGGCCCGATCAGCGCGGCACGGAGCGGTGGCAGCCGTCCGAGGTAGGTCAGGAGCGCCGAGTGCTCGACGTACTCCGGCCCGTCGTGCGCGACGAGGAGCGGGCTGCGCTCGGTCGCGTCGGGATGCGCCCAGATCAGCGCCGGCAGCTCGAGCTTGAGGATCTTGCTCTTGATCGTGACCGCCTTCGGCTTGCCGACGGGCTCCTCGGCGACCCAGTCGGGCGGCTCGTAGCCGGGCTCCTCCCACACGGACTTGTGGCCCCACGGGCCCGACGCCTGCTTGGGATTGCCCGGATCGAGGATCCACTCGCTGCCGCCGTTGCGGTCGATCAGCTCGAACTGATACTCGAAGCGGGCGACGTCGGGAGCGGTCGCCGTCAGCTCCCAGTTGCGGCCGTTGCGGGTCAGCTCGTACGGCAGCCGCTCGCGCAGCTGGTGGGCGAGGCGGACGGCGGCGAGACGGCGGCGCGGATCGGGGACGTGGAAGCGGAGCTCGATCACGGAAGTGTGTCGAGTGTGTGGAAATTCGCGCGCAGAACCGTCTGTTTCCGACGGTGCGGGCCGTTTCGGACACTAGGCAGGCGCGCCGGCCGTGGCTATCACGACTCCTCCAAGCCCACGAGGAGGAACGATGACGAGACGGATTCGAAGGCTGACCCTGCGCGCCGTCGCGCTCGGCGTGACCGCGCTCGCGCTCACGGTCGGCGGGGCGACCGCAGGCGCGACGGGCGTCGACGCGCTCGAGAACGGCGTGATCAAGGCATGCCGGCACAAGTCCGGCTTCCTGCTCGTGCCCTCGGCCGGGAAGGCGTGCAAGCGCTCCGAGCAGGCGCTGAGCTGGAACGTCCAAGGCCCCGCGGGTCCCGCCGGCCCAGCCGGACGGGACGGGATCGACGGCAAGGTCGGTGCCGCCGGGCCGGCCGGAGCGCCGGGCGAGCCGGGGCCGCGCGGCGAGGCCGGGCCTGTCGGTCCGGCGGGACCCGCTGGGCCGGCCGGGCCTCCTGGACAGGGCGGCTCGATCGACGCTATCGAGGCTCTGGACGGGATCGCCTGCACCACGAGCGACGACACGCCGGGCTCCGTCTCGGTCGAGACCGAGATCGACGGTGCGATCGTGCTGACGTGCGAGGACGACGCATCTCCGCCTCCGCCTCCGAACGCTGATGTGGTGATCAACGAGATCGACTACGACCAGGTCGGTGCCGACAGCGGCGGGTTCGTCGAGATCTTCAACGCAGGCGGCAGCGCGGCCGACCTGACGGGCATCGCGCTCGTGCTCGTCGACGGCGGCACCGGAGACGAGTATCAGCGCCGCGCCCTGACCGGCACGCTCGCAGCCGGCGCGTACCTCGTGATCGAGATCGACGCCCAGAACGGCGCGCCCGACGGCGTCGCGCTGATCGGTGCCGGCGGCGCGCTGCTCGACGCGCTCTCCTACGAAGGCGCGATCGAGGCCGCGACTATCGGCGGCGCGACCTACAACCTCGTCGAGGGAACGGTCCTGCCGGCGGCGACCGCGGACTCGAACACCGCTGCCGGGTCACTCTCGCGGATCCCGAACGGCAGCGACACGGACGACGCGGCCACAGACTGGTCGTTCACGTCGAACGTCACCCAGGGGGCCGCCAATGTTGGCTGACCGGCGTCGCCGGCGCCGCCTGCGGATCGGCGTCCTGTCCGTCGTCACCCTCGCGCTCGTGGCAAGTGCCGCGGGCGCGGGGGTGGAGGTTCTGCTGGCGGACGAGGTGATCAACGCATGCAAGAGCCGCACCACCGGCGTGTTGCGCGTGCCCGCGGCCGGGACGGCGTGCAGAAGCGACGAGCAGGCGCTCAGGTGGAACGTCCGCGGTGTCACGGGAGCCACAGGCCCGCAGGGACCACCCGGCCCCATCTCCGTCGACAACCTCGCCGGCACGACGTGCACGACCGCCGCCGGCTCGGTCGGAGCGCTCAGCGTCAGCACCGCGCCGAGCGGCGCCGTCTCGCTCAGCTGCCGGGCGCAAGTGGACCCGGACGCGCTGCCGGGGCTTGTGCTCAACGAGATCGACTACGACCAGGTCGGTGCTGACGGTGGCGGCTTCGTCGAGCTCTTCAACGCCGGTCGCGGCACCGCCGATCTCGGCGGGCTTGCGCTCGTTCTCGTCGACGGGGACACGGCTCGCGCGTACGAGACGATCCCGCTCAGCGGCGCCGTCCTCGCCGAGGAGTTTCACGTCGTCCCGGTCGACGCCCAGAACGGCGCGCCCGACGGCGTCGCGCTCTTCGACACCGTCGACGAGGTCCTGCTCGACGCGCTCTCCTACGAGGGATCGATCGAGCGGGCGCTGATCGGCTCGTCCTTCTACGACCTCGTCGAAGGAACGACTCTGCCGCCGTCGGTCGCGGATTCCGACGAGGTCGCCGGCTCGCTCGTCCGCATGCCGGACGGATCCGACACGAACGACGCCGACACGGACTGGTCGTTCACGCAGCGGCCGACGCCGGGGAACCCGAACCTTGCCGGCTAGGGCCGCCCCTAGCGCCTCCCCTTCGCTCGCATGTTCGCGCGCCCCTGGGCGCCGACCTTCGCCCAGCGCTTCCGCTCCTCGGCCTGGAGGCGCTTGTCGAGCCGGCGCTCCAGGTGCGCGAGCTCCCGCTGCAGCTTCTTGTAGCTCGTCCAGCGCGAGAACGGCAGCGTGCCGTCCTCGATCGCCGCCTGCACGGCGCACCCCGGCTCGGTCCTGTGCGCGCAGTCGGAGAAGCGGCACTGCGCCGCGAGCTCCTCGACGTCCGCGAACGTCTCCGAGATCCCGTCGGACGACTCCCACAGCTGCAGCTCCCGCATCCCGGGCGTGTCGAGGACGAGCCCGCCGCCGGGCAGCAGCACGAGCTGCCGGTGCGTGGTCGTGTGCCGGCCCTCCCCGTCGTCCTCGCGGATCTCCTGCGTCGCGAGCAGCTCCTCGCCGGCGAACGTGTTCACGAGCGTCGACTTGCCGACTCCCGACGAGCCGAGCAGCGCGACCGTCCGGCCGGGTGCGAGGTACGGGCGGACGAGGTCGAGCCCTTCGCCGGAGATGCTCGAGATCGCATGCACGGGGACGCCGAACGCGATCGCCTCGACCTCGAGCACGCGCAGCTCCCAGTCGGGGCAGAGGTCGGTCTTCGTCAGCACGATCACGGGCTGGGCGCCGCTCTCCCACGCCATCGTGATGTAGCGCTCGAGCCGGCGCAGGTTGAAGTCCTCGTTCAGCGACATGACGATGAACACGGCGTCGACGTTCGCCGCGAGCACCTGCTCCTCGGAAGCGTCGAGGGCGACCTTGCGCGAGAACTTGGTGCGCCGGGCGAAGACGTGCTGGATCGTCGCGGCGCCCTCGTCCGGCCGCGCAGCGATGGCGACCCAGTCGCCGACGGCGGGAAGATCGCCGGCGCCGCTCGCCTCGTGGGAGAGCCGGCCGGCCGTGTCGGCCCGCAGCTCTCCGAGCTCCGAGAAGAGGACGTAGGCGCCGCGGTGCTGCGCTGCGACGCGCGCCGGCAGCAGGCCGCCGGCGGCATGGGGTTCGAACTCAGTTGTGTGGCTGTCACTCCAGCCGAGGTCGTTCAGTGCGTACAAGCGAGGCTCCTTGAGCGAAAGATGGATGGACGGGCGCGCGACAGGTGCGCGCGCCGGCGCGACTCAGGGAGCTGCCGGAGGTTCGGCCGACGGATCTAGAGCCGCGAAGCTCTATAGGCGAAGGGGGCAAGCTTTGGCATGTCGTCGCACCTCCTTCGTCGTCGGGACGTCTCGAAGTATGCCTACGAGGTGGTGAGGAAGTCGAGGACTGGCCTTGCGTTTTCCGGTGGAGCCTCTAGAGTCCCCCGCGGCCATGGCCGAAACGGCCGCCGCCAGGTTCTGGGGAGAGCTTGACCGACTTCAGGGGAGGAATCGCGTGTCTCATCTTCGTCTGCGGCTGATCGCTGCGGTAGCAACAGCGTGTGCGCTCGTGACCATCGGCGGTGCGAATGCGGCGCCGTCGGAGCTGTTCTTCTCCGAGTACATCGAGGGCTCGAGCAACAACAAGGCGCTCGAGATCTACAACGGCACCGGCGCGCCGATCGATCTCACCGCCGGCAGCTACTCGGTGGCCATGTACTTCAACGGCAGCGCGACGGCCGGCCTGACGATCCTCTTGACCGGCACGGTCGCGGCGGGTGACGTCTACGTGGTCGCCCAGGCCACGGCAAGTCCGACGATCCTGGCCCAGGCCGACCAGACGAACGGCGCCGGCTGGTTCAACGGCGACGATGCCGTCGTCCTCAACAAGGCTGGGACGCCGATCGACGTGATCGGCCAGACCGGCTTCGACCCGGGAACCGAGTGGGGAACGGGTCTCACGAGCACGATGGACAACACGCTCCGCCGCAAGGCGGCGATCGAGGCCGGTGACCCGACCGGCGGCGACGCATTCGACCCCTCGGTTCAGTGGGATGGCTTCGCGAACGACACCTTCGACGGCCTCGGCAGCCACGGCACCCCGCCGCCCGACGCCGCGCCGACCGTCTCGGCGACCTCGCCGTCGGCGGGCGCGACCGACGTCGCGCGCACCGCCAACGTCCAGGCCACGTTCAGCGAGCCGGTCGACGTTGCCGCCGGCTCTGTGTCGGTCTCCTGCACGGCCAGCGGTGCGCATGCCGGCACCGTCTCGGGCGGCCCGACGACCTACACCTTCGATCCGACCGTCGACTTCGCCGGCGGCGAGACCTGCACCGTCACCGTCACCGCTGCGGGCGTGACCGATCAGGACGTCTCCGACCCGCCGAACGCGATGGCCGCGGACTTCGTCTTCTCCTTCCAGACGATCTCGGCCTTCGTCTGCGGCGACCCGGCGACGAAGATCAGCCAGATCCAGGGCCCCGGCGCCACGGCGGCGCTGACCGGCGCGCAGACGGTCGAAGGCGTCGTCGTCGGCGACTACCAGGGCGCAGGCCAGTTCAGCGGCTACTTCGTCCAGGAAGAGGTCGCCGACCAGGACGCCGATCGCGCTCACGTCCGAGGGCATCTTCGTCTTCAGCGGCAGCTCCGGCGGCGTCCCGGTCGACAACGTCAGCGCCGGCGACGTCGTCCGCGTTCGCGGCACGGCCGGCGAGTTCAGCGGCATGACCCAGCTCTCGTCGATCACGAACCTCGCGGCGTGCGGCACCGGCTCGGTTCCTGCCACCTCCGTCAGCCTTCCGATCGCGAACGTCTCCGACCACGAGCGGTTCGAGGGCATGCTCGTCGAGTACGACCAGACGCTGACCGCGACCGAGGTCTTCAACCTCGGCCGGTTCGGCGAGGTCAGCCTCTCCGGCGCCGGACGCCTCTACAACACGACCGCGGTCGCGCTCCCGGGCGCGCCCGCCCAGGCCGTGGCGGCGCAGAACGCGCGGAGCCGGATCATCCTCGACGACGCCAACAACCAGCAGAACATCGATCCGACCCGCTATCCGACCGGCGGCCTGTCCGCCACGAACACACTCCGGGTGGGCGACACGCTCGACGGCCTTACCGGCGTGCTCGAGTTCCGCTTCTCGGCCTACCGGATCCAGCCGGTCGGCGCCGTGAACTTCATCGGCACGAACCTGCGCTCGACCGCGCCGGCGCCGGTGGGCGGCAACCTGAAGATCGCGTCCTTCAACGTCCTCAACTACTTCAACGGCGACGGGCTCGGCGGCGGCTTCCCGACCTCGCGCGGGGCCGAGTCCACGTTCGAGTTCGACCGCCAGGAAGCGAAGATCGTCAGCGCGCTGAAGGCGATCGACGCCGACATCGTCGGTCTGATGGAGATCGAGAACGACGGCGGTGCGAACAGCGCCCTGTCCGAGCTTGTCGGAGCACTCAACGCCGCCACTGCGCCCGGCACGTACGCGTTCGTGGATACCGGCGTGATCGGGACGGACGAGATCAAGGTGGCGCTGATCTACAAGTCCGCCCTCGTCGCACCCGTCGGCACCTGGGACATCCTCACGACCGCCGACGACCCGCGGTTCATCGACACGCGGAATCGGCCGACGCTCGCCCAGACCTTCCGGCAGATCAGCTCGGGCCAGGTGATCACGGTCGCTGTGAACCACCTGAAGTCCAAGGGCTCGGGCTGCGGCGGTGCCCCGGACGACCAGCCGGACACCGGCGGTGGGAACTGCAACGGCACCCGCACTGCCGCCGCCGAGGCGTTGGCGGACTGGCTCGGAACCGATCCGACCGGAAGCGGCGATCCCGACGTGCTGATCATCGGCGACCTCAACTCGTACACGTTCGAGACGCCGATCCAGGCGCTCGAGGCGGGCGGGTTCGAGAACCTCGTCCGCACGTACGGCGGGCTGACCGCCTACTCGTACGTCTTCAACGGCGAGTCGGGCTACCTCGACCACGCTCTCGGCAACGCGTCGATGGCGGCGCAGGTCACCGGCGTGAACGAGTGGCACATCAACCCGGACGAGCCGACCGTGCTCGACTACAACACGAACTTCAAGTCGGCGAACCACGTGACGACGCTCTACGACCCGGGTCCGTACCGCTCGTCGGATCACGACCCGGTCATTGTCGGCATCCAGCTCAACCACGCACCGACCGCCGACGCGGGCGGGCCGTACACGGTCGCCGAGGGCGGCTCGGTGACGGTCACCGCGACCGGGACGGACGCGGACGACGACACCGTCACGTTCGCGTGGGATCTCGACAACGACGGCGCGTTCGACGACGCCGTCGGGGCGACGGCGAGCTTCTCGGCCGCCGCGATCGACGGGCCCGCGACCACGACGATCAGGGTCCGCGCGAGCGACGGCACGGCAGGCACGATCGACTCCGCCATCGGTCGAGGTGACGAACGTCGCGCCGACCGCGACGTTCAACGCGCCGGCATCGGCCTTCGCCGGCTTCCCGTTCACGCTCTCGCTGACGGACGCGACGGACGTCGCCCCGGCCGACCGGCCCGGGCTCATCTATGCGTTCGACTGCGGCAGCGGCTACGGGGCGTTCTCGGCCTCGACCACGGCGAGCTGCCCGACCGACTCCGTCGGCACGCGCAGCGTCGGCGGCAAGGTCCGCGACGACGACGGCGGCGTCACCGAGTACCGGGCGACGGTCGCGGTCGTGGTCACCTTCGACAGCCTCTGCGACCTCGTGCGGGTGTACGTCGACAAGCAGGACGTCGCGAACTCGCTCTGCGACAAGCTCGACGCGGCCGAGGCGAAGGCGGCCCGCACAGGCGTGACCGACCTGCACTCGTTCGTGAACCAGGTCAAGGCCCAGTCCGGCAAGTCCATGACGGCGGCGGAAGCGGCGACGCTGATCCGCCTCGCCGGAGCTCTGTAGGCAACCGATGGGACAAGGGGAAGAGGAGAGATGACGATGAAGAAGACACTGCTCGCGCTCGCGGCCGTTGCGGTCGCGATCGCGATCGTGCCGGTCGCCGGTGCGAAGGTAGACGCGGGCGATCCGTCCGCGCAGGCGGCGGCGAATGCGCAGACGACGGAGATCCAGATCCTGGGTCTGAACGACTTCCACGGGGCGATCACTCCGCCGACCGGCTCGGCGGGCCGGCTCGGACCTGCCGGCACGCCCGAGTTCGGCGGGTCGGAGTACCTCGCCACGCACGTGCGCAACCTGCGGGCGACGAACCCGAACACGCTGTTCGTCTCCGCCGGTGACCTGATCGGCGCGACGCCTCTGGTCTCGGCCCTGTTCCACGACGAGCCGACGATCGAGGCGTTCAACCTGATGCAGCTCGACTACAACGGCGTCGGCAACCACGAGTTCGACGAGGGTGTCGACGAGCTTCTGCGCATGCAGTACGGCAACCGGCCGCACAACGGCGACCACGACGGCGGCGGCGGCGGACGGCTGCCATCCGGTCGACGGCTGCGGCGACGGCACGCCCTTCGAAGGGGCGACGTTCGACTTCCTCGCCGCCAACGTCAAGTACAAGTCGAACGGCAACACGATCTTCCCGGCCTACAGGATCCACAAGTTCAACGGCGTCAAGGTCGGCATCATCGGCATGACGCTCGAGGGGACGCCGCAGATCGTCACGCCGGCCGGCATCTCTCACGTCGACTTCCTCGACGAGGCCGAGACGGTGAACGCGCTCGTCCCGAAGCTGAAGAAGCAGAACGTGGAGACGATCATCGTCCTCCTCCACGAGGGCGGGAACACGAGCACCGCCGGGCAACGGTGCGGGCGCCGGCGCCGACCGGATCAACGACTGCGCCAACCCGACCGGGGCGCTGCCTCCGATCGTGGCCGCGATGGACGACGAGGTCGACGTCGTCGTCACCGGTCACACGAACTGGGCCGTCAACTGCCTCATCGACGGCAAGATCGTTACCGGCGCCGCCGCCAACGGCCGCGTCGATCACCGACATCGACCTCACGGTCAGCCGCGCGTCGAAGGACGTCGTCGGCGCGCTCGTGAACAACAAGCCGGTCTCTCGTGACGTCGCGAAGGCGCCCGACCTGACCGAGCTCGTGAACAAGTACACCGCGCTGTCCGCGCCGCTCGCGAACCGGGTCGTCGGCTCCGCCGCCGCTCCGCTGACGCGGACGAACAACGCCGCGGGCGAGTCCTCGCTCGGCGACATCATCGCCGACGCGCAGCTCGACGCGACGTCTCCGGCCGCTCTCGGCGGTGCGGTCGTGGCGTTCATGAACCCCGGCGGGATCCGGGGCGACCTGCCGGCCGGCCAGCTGACGTACAGCCAGCTGTTCACCGTGCAGCCGTTCAACAACGTGCTGACGGTCGTCAGCTGCACCGGCGCCCAGATCGACGCTCTGCTCGAGCAGCAGTTCCGCGCGGCCGGCAACGTGATCCTGCAGGTCTCGAAGGGGTTCACGTACACCTGGGACAACGCCGCGGCGATCGGCAGCAGGGTCGACATTGCGTCGATCAAGATCGGCGGCGTGGCGATCTCGGCAGTCCAGTCCTACCGCGTGACGACGAACAACTTCCTCGTCACCGGCGGCGACGGGTTCAGCGTCTTCACGGGCTGCACCAACCCGCTCGGCGGCGACATCGACCTCGACGCATTCGTGCGGTACTTCGAGCTGAACTCGCCTGTCGCTCCGGGGCCGCAGAACCGCATCACCCGCGTCGGCTAGACGCGGCTCTCGGTGGGGGCGGCTTCGGCCGCCCCCACCGCGCTCTGTAGCGTCACGGGATGTCCCGTCCGGTCCGCGACGGCGTCCGCGCGGCGCTTCCGCTCGCGCTGGCGCCGCTCCTCTTCAGCGCCTCGTTCGGCCTGCTGGCCGTTGACGCCGGCATGGGGGCCGTCGGCGCGATCGTGATGTCGGCGACCACCTTTGCGGGCTCGGCCCAGTTCGCGGCGGCCTCGATCCTCGAGGACGGCGGCGGCGTCGTGGGCGCGATCGTGGCGGCGCTGCTCCTGAACGCGCGCTACGTCCCGCTCAGCCTGGCGGTCGCCTCGATCTTCCCGGGCTCACGGCGCCGGCGGCTCGTCGAGTCGCAGCTGATCGTCGACGAGTCGTGGGCCCTCGCCGGGCGCAGCGGCCGTTTCGAGTACGGCGTCCTCGTCGGCGCCGGAATCCTGCTCTACGCGCTCTGGGTCGGCGGCACCGCGCTCGGCACCGTCGTCGGCGACCTGCTCGACCCCGAGGCGATCGGGCTCGACGCCGCGTTTCCGGCGCTCTTCCTCGCGTTGCTCGCCCCGTACCTGCGCACGCGCCGCGCGCTCCTGACCGCGGGCGTCGCGGCGGCGATCACGCTCGTCCTGCTCCCGGTCGCGCCTTCGGGCGTGCCGATCGTCGCCGCCGCCTTCGCCGCGCTGATCGGGCTCCGCCGATGACCTGGATCGTGATCGCCGTCGTCGGCGCGCTGACGATCCTCTTCAAGGCGTCCGGCCCGGTGCTGCTCGGCACGCGCGAGCTGCCCCCGCGCGTTGCTTCGGTCGTCGAGCTGCTCGCGCCGGCGATGCTCGCTGCCCTCGTCGTCACACAGACGGTCGGCGGCGACCGCGAGCTCGTCTTCGACGAACGGCTGCTCGGCGTCGCCGCCGGCGGGGTCGCCGTCTGGTTGCGCGCGCCGCTCGTCGTCGTGATGGTCGTCGCGGCGGCCACCGCTGCTCTCGTCCGCCTGTTCTAGGATCGCGCGACATGACCGGGGTCGAGGAGATGGTCGAGCGGGTCTGGCCCGGCCGGAACGCCGAGATCGCGGTGCTCGGCGGCGGGATCACGAACCGGAACTTCAAGGTGACGGTCGACGGCGGCGCGTACGTGCTCCGGATCGGCGGCAAGGACACGGAGCTGCTCGGGATCGACCGGCGCGCGGAGCACGAGGCGTCGCTCGCAGCGGCCGCCGTCGGCATCGGGCCCGAGGTGATCGCCTTCGTCGAGCCTGAGGGCTACCTCGTCACCCGCTTCATCGAGGGCGAGGTCGTGGTGCCCGAGGCGATCCGCGAGCCCGAGCCGCTTCGGCGGATCGCCCAGGCGCTCCGGGCGATCCACAGCGGCCCGCCGATCCCGGCACGGTTCGACCCCTTTCGCGTCGTCGAGGCCTACGCCGCCACCGCGGCGGCGCACGGCGTCCCGGTGCCGGCGGCCTTCGAACGGGCGCGCGGGCTCGCAACCGAGGTCGAGCGCGCCCGCGGTCCCGTGCCCGAGCGCCCGTGCCACAACGACCTCCTGACGGCGAACTTCATCGACGACGGCGCGCGGATCCGCATCGTCGACTGGGAGTACGCCGGCATGGGCGACGTCTACTTCGACCTCGCGAACTTCGCCGTCAACAACGGCCTGCCGCCGGCCGACGCCAACGAGCTGCTGCGCGCCTACTTCGGCGACGTCACGCCCGAGCACGAGCGCGCACTGATCCTGATGCGGTTCATGTCCGACTTCCGCGAGGCGATGTGGGGCGTCGTCCAGCAGGCCCTGTCCGACCTGGACGTCGACTTCAACGCCTACGCCGAGCAGCATTTCGAGCGGCTCGAGCGAACCGCCGGCGAGCGCGCGTTTCGCCGCGCGCTCGCCTAGCGCTTCGGGAGGAGAACGGCCGCAGCCGCCGCCGCGTGTGCGAGCACCGAGACGGTCGCAACGAGCTTGAGGGTCGTGTTCATCGTCACGAGAACGCGTATCGGCACGAGACGGATACGCCTTGACGGCGACTCGCTCAGCCGACCGTGAAGCTGCCCTTCATCTGGCTCGCGTGCGGGTCGCAGACGAACGTGTACTCGCCCGCCTCCAGCGTGACGTCGAACGACTCCTCGCCCTCGGCCGAGACGTCCGTGGCGACGTCGACGCCGCCCGGCCCGGTGAGGTGGAAGTTGTGCGCGGAGGACTGGTCGTTGACGGCAATCGTGTAGTCGCCCGCCGTGAGGCCGTCGGTGCCGTCGAGGCTGATGTCGAAGCCGGGGCCGACGCTGCCGTTCAGAGTCGTGCCGCCGCCCGCGCCCTCAGTGCTCGCGCCGGTGTCGGTGCTCGCCTCGGTC
Source organism: uncultured Gaiellaceae bacterium (assembly GCA_963738795.1). Taxonomy (GTDB): domain Bacteria; phylum Actinomycetota; class Thermoleophilia; order Gaiellales; family Gaiellaceae; genus Gaiellasilicea. Next base: position 52,591 of record CAVTXQ010000008.1, read on the forward strand.
GTCGCGGCGGCATCGCCGCCGTCGTCATCGTCGCTGCCGCAGCCGGCGAGGGCGAGGCCGAGCACGAGCAGCAGGATCGCGAGCGTGAGGTGACGGCGGTTCACGTGGGCTCCTTCCGGTCGGTTTCAACCACGACTACGCACCCGTTCCCGGACCGGTTCGGTCACAACCAGCCGGAGCGGCGGAAGCGAACGTAGAGGCCGACGCAGATGACGAGGATCAGCAGCAGCACAGCCGGATAGCCGTAGCGCCAGCCGAGCTCCGGCATGTGGTCGAAGTTCATCCCGTAGATCCCGGCGACCGCTGTGGGGACGGCAATGATCGCGACCCACGCCGAGATCCGGCGCATGTCCTCGTTCTGGCGCACGCTCACCTGGGTCAGCGTCGCCTGCAACGTGCCCGCGAGGAGGGTGCCGAAACCGTCGACCTGGTCGGCGATGCGGGCCGCGTGGTCGGCGACGTCGCGGAAGTACGGCATCAGCTCGGGGTCGACGTTCGGGACGTCCGGCAGCGTCAGCTCGCGCAGCGCCGGGCGGAGCGGCCCGGTGGCGCGGCCGAACTCGAGCACCTCGCGGCGCAGCCGGTAGATCCGCTCGACCGGGCTGGGGCCGCGCGAGGAGAAGACCTCGGCCTCGACCTCGTCGATCGCGTCGCGGACGCTCTCCGCGACCGGGACGTAGGCGTCGACGATCCGGTCGACGATTGCGTGGAACGCCGCGCCCGGGCCCAGCGCGAGCAGCTCGGGATGCCGCTCCAGCTCCTCGCGCACATTGCCGAGCTCGCCGGCGTCGCCGTGGCGGACGGTGATCAGGAAGTCCGAGCCCAGGAAGAGCATCACCTCGCCGATGTCGACCAGCTCCTCGGGACCGAGGTAGCGCGCCGTCTTGACGACGAGGAAGATCGCGTCGCCGTAGACCTCGAGCTTCGGCCGCTGGTGGGCGCTGACCGCATCCTCGACGGCGAGCTCGTGCAGGTCGAACTCCCGCCGGACCGCGTCGAACTCCTGCGTGGTCGGCTCGACGAGCCCGACCCAGGCGAAGCCGCGGGCGGACGCGGCCTCCGCGCGCACGCCGGGGACCTCCCGGTGGCGCTCGAGGCGGTGCCCCTCGCCGTAGACGGCGCAGTCGACGATCACGCGGGCATCCTGACTACGAGCCGCCAACGCGGTAATGCCGTGAGTCGTCAGCCGCGCCGGCCGGCGCGATGCGGCGTCAGTCGCGCCGATATGCCCGCATATCGGCACCCCTGCGTCCTGCCTCGCACCGGCGCGCCTTGCGACGACGCATCACCACGTGGCGGCTCGTTTACGTTGCCTCGATGCGAACGCGAGCACGGGCGGTGGTGATCGGCGGCGGGGTCGGCGGCTGCGCGATCCTCTACTGGCTGGCGCGGCTCGGCTGGGACGACGTCGTCCTCGTCGAGCGCGCCGACCTCACCTCCGGCTCGACGTTCCACTCGGCGGGGCTCGTCGGCCAGCTGCGGAGCTCGCTCTCGCTGACGCGGATGATGATGGCGAGCGTCGACCTCTACCGGACGATCGGCGAGGAGGTCGGGCTCGAGACCGGCTGGCGCGAGGTCGGGTCGCTTCGGCTGGCCTCCTCGCCCGAACGGATGGAGGAGATCGCGCGGCAGGCGGGCTGGGCGAAGACGTTCGGCCTCCCGCTCGAGCTGATCTCGGCGGCCGAGGCGCAGACGCTCTTCCCGCCGATGACGACTGACGGCGTTCTCGGCGCGGCGTACCTCCCGACGGACGGCTACGTCGACCCGTCGCAGCTCACGTTCGCGCTCGTCGAGGGTGCGCGGCGCCGCGGCGCGGAGATCGCGACCAACACGCGCGTGACGGCGATCCCGGTCGACAGGGGTCGCGTGACTGGCGTCGTCACCGACAAGGGCGAGATCGAGGCAGACGTGGTCGTCAACGCGGGCGGGATGTTCGCGGCCGAGCTCGGCCGGCTCGCCGGCGTCACCGTCCCGATCGTGCCGATGGCGCACGAGTACCTCGTCACGCGGCCGGCGGAGCTCCCGCTCGACATGCCGACGATGCGCGACCCCTCGCTGCTCGTCTACTTCCGGCCCGAGTCGGGCGGACTCGTCATGGGCGGCTACGAGCGCGATCCGGCGCCGTGGTCGCTCGACGGGATCCCGCCCGACTTCAACGGCAAGCTGCTCGAGGAGGACTGGCCCCGGTTCGAGCCGCTGCTCGAGAACGCGATCCGGCGGGTGCCGGCGCTCGAGGAGATGGAGGTGGTGCGGCTGATCAACGGCCCGGAGGCGTTCACGCCGGACGGTGAGTTCATCCTCGGGCCGACCGACGTGCGTGGCTTCTGGGTCGCCGCCGGCTTCTGCGCCCACGGCCTCGCCGGTGCCGGCGGGATGGGCAAGCTCGTCGCCGAGTGGATCGTCGAGGGGACGCCGAGCCTCGACGTGTGGCACATGGACTCGCGCCGCTTCGGCGCCGCCTACACGACCCGGGCGTACACGCTCGCGCGCACGACCGAGGTCTACTCGACCTACTACGACGTCAAGTACCCCGGCCACGAACGCGAGGCCGGGCGCCCGCTGCGGCTCTCACCTGCCTACCAGCGCCTGCAGGAGCTCGGCGCGGCCTTCGGCGAGAAGTCCGGCTGGGAGCGCGCGAACTGGTTCGAGCCGAACGCGGCGCGCGGCGACGAGAGCCTGCGCCCGCGCGGCTGGGCCGGACGTCACTGGTCGCCCGCGATCGGGGCCGAGCACGTCGCGTGCCGGGAGGCGGCGGCCCTCTTCGACGAGTCCTCGTTCGCAAAGATCGAGGTCGCCGGCCCGGGCGCGGCCGGCCTGCTCGAGTGGCTCTGCGACAACCGTGTCGCGCGCGACGTCGGCGCGATCACCTACACGCAGATGCTGAACGCCAGGGGCGGGATCGAGTGCGACTTCACGGTGACGCGGCTCGGCGAGGAACGGTTCCGGATCGTCACCGGCACCGCCTTCGGCCGGCACGACCTCGCCTGGATCCGCCAGCACGCGCCCGATGACGGCACCGTCTCGGTCGACGACGTGACGTCGAAGCACGCCTGCATCGGGATCTGGGGGCCGGCCGCCCGCGAGATCCTGGGGCCGCTGACGACGGATCTGCTCGACTTCCCCTACATGCGAGCCCGCGAGCTCGCGGTCGGCTCGGTGCCGTGCCTCGCGCTCAGGGTCACCTACGTCGGCGAGCTCGGCTGGGAGCTCTACTGCCCCTCCGAGTTCGGCCTCCGGCTCTGGGACACGATCTGGGAGGCGGGGAGTGGCTACGGCCTCGTCGCCGGCGGCTACAGGGCGATCGACTCGCTCCGGCTCGAGAAGGGCTATCGCGTCTGGGGCTCCGACATCACCGCCGACGACACGCCCGACGAGGCCGGGCTCGGCTTCGCGGTCAAGCGCGACAAGGACTTCCTCGGCAAGGAGGCGCTGCTCGCGCGGGGCGAGCCCGAGCGGCGGCTCGCGTGCCTGACGCTCGCCGACGCCCGCGCCGTCGCGCTCGGCTCGGAGCCGGTCCGGGTCGCGGGCGAGCTGGTCGGCCGTGTCACGAGCGGCGGCTTCGGCTACACGGTCGGCCGCTCGATCGCCTACGCGTACCTGCCGGCCTCGAGCACGGCGCCGGGAACGCCGGTCGAGGTCGAGATCTTCGGCGACTGGGTCGCCGGCGAGGTGGCGGCCGAGCCGCTCTACGACCCGAAGGGCGAGCGCCTGCGGAGCTAGGAGGGTTCGGCGGAACCTCCTAGAGCCTCAGCTCGTAGGCACCGGCAGTGACGATGCCGTCGCCGACGACGAGCTCGATCACGTCGCCGCGCTCGGGATCGTCCAGCGCGTCCAGGAGCAGCTCCACGAGCCGCCGCCGGATCTCACCCGGCCCCGCGACGGCCGTCGCATCGCCGTGGGCGCTCAGCTCGACGTTGTGCGTCGGCAGCACGCGCGTCACGAGCGCGACCGCGTCGGCCGCGGCTGCGCCGACGGAGAGCTGCTGCGGCGGCTCCGCCTGGAGCCGGACGAACGCCTGCAACGCCCGCACGATCTCGACGACCTCGGTCCCGGTTCGCTGCGTCAGGGCGATCCGGTCGTGGAGCTTCGTGCCGGGCTCGACGTCACCGAGCGCGAGCTCGGCAGAGCCGAGGAGGGCGACGAGGGGATTCGAGAGCTCGTGCAGGACGCCGCGGGTGAGGCGGCCCAGCGTCGCGAGCGCGCGGGTCTCGTCGGTGACGTCGGACACTGGCTCTATGATCCCGACGCGCATCGTCGTCGGATGCCGACCGTTGGTGAAGGCCGCAGCCGTCTCATGTTTCCCCCAGACGCTCTCGCTACCCAGGCGAAAGGATCCTAGATTTCCGTGACCGACCGGGCCACCGTGACCTCCGTGCTCGTGGCCGACGATCATCCCGCGGTCGTCGAGGCGGTGGCAGACGTGCTGTCGGAGCACGGGATCGAGATCGCCGGGCGGGCGCGCGACGGCAACGACGCGGTCGAGCAAATCGAGCTGCGGAAGCCGACGGTGGCGATCCTCGACCTGCGCATGCCCGGGCAGTCCGGCATCGACGTCGCACGGCTCATCGCGAAGTCGGCGCCGGAGACGGCCGTGATCCTCTACACGGCCTTCGGCGACCGGGCGCTTCTGACGGAGGCGCTCGACGCCGGCGCCCGCGGCTTCGTGCTCAAGGAGGCGCCGCTCGCCGAGGTCGTCCGTGCGGTCGAGCTCGTCGCCGCGGGGCGGACGTACGTCGATCCGGTGCTCGCCGGGGTGCTCTCGAGCTCGGCGGCGACGGACAAGCGGCTCAACTTGACCCAGCGCGAGCGGGACGTGCTCCGCCTCCTGGCCGACGGGATGTCGAACGAGGAGATCGGCAAGAGCCTCTTCATCTCGCCCGAGACGGTGCGGACGCACGTGCGCAAGGCGATGGCGAAGCTCGACGCCGACACGCGCACGCAGGCCGTGGCGACGGCGCTGCGCCAGTCGCTGATCGCTTAGCGGCGCTTCAGCGAGCTGGGCGCACCGACGAGCGTGGTGAGCAGGCGGCGAAACTCGGGTGCCGGCATCACGGCCGTCTCGTCGTCGGATCCCTAGGCGGGAGGCCGGAGCGCGGCGAACGGATCCGTGATCTCGAGCCGGCGGCTGCGGAAGCGATAGACCTCGGCCGGTCTTCCGCCCGTACGCCCCGGCTCGCGCCGCGCTCCGGTCGGCTCGAGCACGTTGCGGCGGAGCAGCACGCGCTTCAGGTTCGTCGCCGAGACGTCGTGGCCGAGCGCCGCCGCATAGAGGTCGCGCAGCTCGGAGAGCGTGAACGCGGCCGGCGCGAGCGCGAAGCCGACGTTCGTGTAGGAGAGCTTGCCGCGCAGCCGCTCGCGGGCCGCGAGGATGATCTCGGCATGGTCGAACGCGAGCGGCGGGAGTTCGTCGACGGCGTGCCAGGCGGTGTCGTCCGGCAGCTCCGGGTCGACGTCGGCGGGCACCAGGCCGAGGAACGCGGTCGCGAGCTCCCGGTGGCTCGGGTGCCGCCCCGGCTCGCTCCAGGTACCGAGCTGCTCGAGGTGGGCGACCTCGCGGACGTCGACCTTCGCCGCGAGCTGGCGGCGGATCGAGCCGTCGAGCGTCTCGTCGGCGGCGAGCGTCCCGCCTGGCAGGGCCCAGGCACCGCTGTACGGCTCTCGTGCCCGCTGCCACAGGAGCGCGTGCAGCCCGCGCGAGCGCACCTGGAGCACGGCCGCGAGGACGACCTGCGCGGGGGCTGTGGTAGGATCGTTCCGAGGTTTGTGCCTCACAGTCGAAAACCTTAGTGGAAAGGCTCTGACCATGCGCCGCTCGATTCCGTTCGCACTCCTGCTCGTCGTTGTCACGCTCGCCGCCGGCTGCGGCTCGGACGACGAGGACGCCGCGTCGACGACCGCTCCGGCCGAGACCCAGGCGGCCGAGCCGGTGCGGGTCGGCCTCGTCGTCGACCGCGGCCAGCTCGACGACAACGGCTTCAACGAGCTCGCGTTCAACGGCGTCACGCGGGCCGAGGAGGAACTGGGAGTCGAGGGACGCGTCGTCGAGTCCGCGACCGCTGCGGATTACATCCCGAACATGACCGCGCTGGCTCGTGACGGCTACGACCTCGTGATCGGCGTCGGCTTCGCCCAGGGCGACGCGGTCGGGAAGGTGGCGCAGCGCTATCCGGAGACGAAGTTCGCGATCATCGACGTCGACCAGGCCTTCGTGCCCGGCACGCCCGCCAACGTGCAGGGCCTGCTCTTCCGCGAGGAGGAGGTCGGTTATCTCGTCGGCTACCTCGCCGGGCTCGAGGAGCAGCGGCGCGAGGGCAAGGACGTGATCAGCGCCGTCGGTGGGATGAAGGAGCCGCCCGTCGACCGCTTCATCGCCGGCTACTTCGCGGGTGCTGAGGAGGCCGCGCCGGGGATCACGACGATCTACGACTACTCGCAGGACTGGGACGACCAGGCGAAGTGCAAGGAGTTGGCGCTGAACCAGATCGCGCGCGGCTCGAACATCATCTTCCAGGTCGCCGGCGGCTGTGGTCTCGGCGCCCTCAACGCGGCCGGCGAGCGCGACCGGTGGGGGATCGGCGTCGATGCCGACCAGTCGTTCCTCGGCCCGCACATCCTCACGAGCGCCCAGAAGGGTGTCGACGCCGCCGTCTTCCTGACGATCGAGGCGGTGCAGGACGGCACCTGGAAGGGCGGCGGCAACGCGACCTTCGGGCTGAAGGAGGAGGGCGTCGGGCTCGGCAAGGTCAGCGCCGACGTGCCGCAGGAGGACCTCGACAAGGTCGACGAGATCAAGGAGCAGATCGCCGCCGGCGAGATCACCGGCATCCCGACCGAGGTCGGGAAGAGCTAGCTAGCCGCCGGCGATCGCGGCGACGATCCGGATCTGGGAGGCCGCGGTCACCGCGGCCTCCAGGTCGCGGGCACGCTGACCGTCGACGTAGACGTGGACGAGCGCGCGCACCTCGCCGCGCTCGTCGAGGACGAGGTCGCTGACCGGGAGCGCGCGCAGCGCCTCGCCGACGGTGGCGGCATCGACGTCGAACTGCTTCGTGCCGCCGGCCTCGGTGGCGAGCAGCCCGGGGAGGAGCACCAGCGCCACGGCGCTAGGCGGGCGCGGCTTCGACCGAGAGGATGGGAGGCAGGTGGCGCGCCGCCTCGACGACCTCGCCGTGGCGCAAGGCGTAGACATAGCCGCTCTGGGTTCCGGCGTAGACAGCTTCCTCGTCCTGGCTCATCGCCTCGCGGAGCACCGCCGCCCAGGCCGGCTCCTCGACGACGATCAGCTCCCAGCTCGCCCCGGCGTCGGTCGTCCGGTAGATCCCGATCCGCCCGTCGGCGGTGACGCGGTTCTCGGCGCTCTCCTCCGGGATCACGAACGCCGTGTCCGGGTCGGCGGGGTCGAGCGCGAGCCCGAAGCCGAACTCGGAGGGCAGCCCGTTCCCATCCACGCGCTCCCAGCTCTCGCCGCCGTCGTCGGAACGGTAGACGCCGCAGTGGTTCTGCTGCCAGAGGCGACCGGGCTTGCCGGGGTGGGCGAGCACCTTGTGCACGCACTGGCCGACCTCGGGGAACTTGTCGTCGGGGAAGAAGCAGGCCTCCGTGCCGCTGTTCGCCGGCGTCCAGGAGGCGCCGCCGTCCTCGCTGCGGAAGACACCGGCCGCCGAGATCCCGATCCAGAGCCGCCTGGCGTCGTCGGGATCGAGCGTGATCGAGTGCGTGATCAGGCCGCCCGCGCCGGGGTTCCACTGCTCGCGTGTCTCGTGCTTCAGGACGGCGTCGTTCACCTGCCACGTCGAGCCGTGGTCGTCGGAGCGGAAGAGCACGGCCGGCTCGCCGCCGAGCCAGAGCGTGCCCGGTTGCGAGGCGTGCCCGGGCTCGAGATGCCACGTCGAGGCGAGCTTGAGGTCGCTCTCCTCCGGCAGGCCGAGGCCCTCGGAGCGCTGCCACGTCTTGCCCATGTCGGTCGAGCGCTGCACGGTGCCGCCGTAGACCCAGCTGTTGGCGCAGGCATAGAGCGAGCCGTCGCGCGGGTCGACGATCGCATGGTTGATCTGCCAGCCGGGCAGAAGCGGTCCCTCGAGCTCGAACGACCGGCGCTCGTCGTCGCCTCGCACGAGAAAGAGGCCCTTCCGAGTACCGACCACGAGGAGCGCGCCCACGAGAGCGACCCTACCGCAGGCGCTATTTCAGGTCGGCCAGGATCTCGCCCGCGGCGCGCTGGCCGGTCTCGACCGCGCCGTTCAGGTAGCCCTGGAAGTCGATCGACGTGTGCTCGCCCGCGAAGAGGCAGTTGCCCTGACGGCGGCCCTCGATGCCGGCGAAGCGCTGGTACTGGCCGACCTTCCAGAACGAGTACGAGCCTTTCGCCCAGCGCTCGCCGGGCCAGAAGTCGATCGTGGCCCTACCGTTCCACGCGTTCGTCGCTCCCGGCAGCACCGGCTCGATCTGAGCGAGGAACTGCTTCGCCCGCGACGCCGGCGTACCCGTGCCGAAGCTCGCGCCGATCGTCCCGCCGGTGTAGTCGACGAGGATGCCGCTCGTCCCCGGCTGGGCCAGGGAAACCTCCCAGCTGCTCTGGTAGCCGCGGTCCGAGTACGTCTCGCCGTTCGAGCCGAGCGCACCCCAGAAACGGCTCGAGAACTGGACGTGGAGCTTGGAGTTCGTCCCCATGCCCTGTTCCCGGATCGCCACGAGCTTGAGCGGCTCGAAACCAGCCTTCGAGAGGTCGACGGACGAGCGCAGGATCGAGAACGGAAGCGCCAGCACGACCTTGTCGGCAGTGACCGTCTTCGTCCCGGACGCTTGGCGGAACGTGAGCGTGAACGTGCCGGCCGGGTTTCGCTTGACCGCGACGAGCTCCGAGCCGGTCGTGATCTGGCCCGCGAGCCGTGCCGCGAGGCCGCTCGTGATCTGATCGTTGCCGCCGGCGACGTGGTACTTCTCGTTCGAGGCTCCGAAGAGCCTGAACTGGCCGGGGCCGCGATAGCCGAGCAGGTAGAGGAGGTTGAGCGAGCTCTGCACCGACGACTCGCCGCCGTACTCGATCGTGTAGGCGACGTCGAGCAGCTGCCCGATCCGGGAGTCGATGCCGCCGTCGAACGTCTCCTCGATCCAGTCGACGATCGACATGTTGTCCAGTTCGCGGCCTCGCGCCGTCGAGCTCTCGAACGTGGTCGGGTAGCTCGCTGCCGAGAGATCGGAGTGGATCTTCTGCCACCCCGCCTTGATGTCATCGGACATCTCCTCGTGGCTATAGGCGGCGCCGTCGAACCAGCCGAGCAGCTCCGTGCCGTTCGGCTCGGCCTGGGGCAGGTTGTCGAGCTTGAGCCCGAGCTCCCGCGCGAGGTGGCGGATGTGGGTGTGACCCTGGTCGATGAACTCGCCGCCGCGCTCGCCGATCTGGCCGTCTGCGAAAGCGCCGCGGAGCGTCCAGCAGCGGCCGCCGATCCGGGTGTTCGCCTCGTGGATCTCGGCTGTGTAGCCCGCGTTCCGGAGCGCGGAGGCGGCGCTGAGGCCGGCGAGTCCTGCGCCGACGACGACGATCTTCGGTGCCGCTGAACCGCGCGCGGGCGCCGCGAGACGGCCGAAGGCGGCGAGACCGAGCGCGGCCGCACCGGCCTCGCTGACGAATCGAGTCCGGGTGGTGCGCCGGTCGTCGTGGGCGGCCGCCGCGGCTGCGCGCTGAACGGCGTCGGCAAGGGGTGTGCGAGCCATGGCTCCGACGATGCTCCACCCGCAGGCGAAAGGCAATGTCCTCCCAGGCCAGAAGCCGCGTACGCCGTTTGGACACCGTGGCGTAAGAAACAGCGCCAGGTGTCGTTCAACTTGTCCATCCGGTCGGGTGCGAGCTAGGCTCGCGCCAGATTCCCCCGATCCCCCGAGCGGAGGGCAGCCCTGTGAGCGTGTCGGTGACCAAGTACAAGAACCTCGTCGGCGGCGAGTGGGTCGATGCGGCGTCCGGCGAGACGATGGAGGTCCTGAATCCGTCGACGGGTGAGGTGATCGCCGAGGTGCCGCGGTCGAGCGCCGAGGACGTCGAGCGCGCGGTCGAGGCGGCCCGCAAGGCGTTCGCCGAGTGGGGCGACAAGACGCCGAAGGACCGGATGGAGCTCTTGTTGAAGCTCGCTGACGTGATCGACGACAACGCCGAGGAGCTGACGCAGCTCGAGTCGCAGAACGTCGGCAAGCCGATGGCGATCGCGGGCGACGAGATGCCGTTCTCCGCCGACAACCTCCGCTTCTTCGCCGGCGCCGCCCGCACGCTCGAGGGCAAAGCAGCGGGCGAGTACGTCGAGGGCTACACCTCGATCATCAGGCGCGAGCCACTTGGGATCGTCGCGGGGATCACGCCCTGGAATTACCCGCTGATGATGGCGATCTGGAAGCTCGGGCCCGCGCTCGCCGCCGGCAACGTCCAGATCCTGAAGCCCGCCGAGCAGACCCCGCTGACGACGCTCCGCTTCGCCGAGCTGGCGCAGGAAGTCCTGCCCCCCGGCGTGCTCCAGGTCGTGACCGGCGACGGCCTCCCGGCCGGCGACGCGCTCGTCCGGCACCCGGAGATCCGGCTCGTCTCGCTGACCGGCTCGGTCGAGACCGGCAGGCTGATCGCGACCGGCGCCGCCGAGTCGAACCTGAAGCGCGTCCACCTCGAGCTCGGCGGCAAGGCGCCGATGGTCGTCCTCGACGACGCCGACCCGGCCACGGTCGCCGAGGCGATCAAGATCGGCGGCTACTGGAACTCGGGCCAGGACTGCACCGCGTCGTCGCGGATCCTCGTCCACAAGAAGGTGTACGACGACGTCATGTCCGAGACGATCAAGACACTCGAGGCAATGAAGGTCGCGGATCCCGCCGAGGGTGAGGACGTCGACATGGGCCCTGTGATCTCGGCGGAGCAGCAGGAGCGCGTGCTCGGCTTCCTCGAGCGGGCAGTCGCGAGCAACGCGACGATCGTCACGGGCGGCGAGTCGATCGGCGACCGCGGCTTCTTCGTCAAGCCGACCGTGGTCGCGGATGTGGCGCAGGACTCGGAGATCGTGCAGAGCGAGGTCTTCGGCCCGGTCGTCACTGTGCAGCGGTTCGGTTCCGACGACGAGGCGATCGCGATGGCGAACGACGTCCGCTACGGCCTGGCCGCCTCGGTCTTCTCGCAGGACGTCGGCCGGGCGATGGCGGCGGCGCGGAAGCTCGAGTTCGGCACCGTCTGGGTCAACGAGCATCTGTTCCCGCTCGCGTCGGAGATGCCGCACGGCGGCTTCAAGGAGTCCGGCTACGGCAAGGACATGTCGCTCTACTCGATGGAGGAGTACACCCGCATCAAGCATGTCGCGGTGAAGCTGGCGTGATATCGCAGGAACTCGACGCCGGCGTCGGCGTCGACCGCGGTCGGCTTGCGGCGCTGACGGCACGGGAGGCGGAGGCCTTCGCCGCCGCCCGTCCGCGCTCGCGCGAGCTCGCCGACCGGGCGCGGGGATCGCTGCTCGGCGGCGTCCCGATGACGTGGATGATGCGCTGGGCGGGGCCGTATCCGCTCTTCCTCGCCGAGGCGCACGGCGCGCGCGTCGTCGACGTCGACGGGCACGAGTACGTCGACCTCTGCCTTGGCGACACGGGCGCAATGGCCGGGCACGCGCCCGAGCCTGTCGTCCGCGCCGTCGCCGAGCGGGCGGCGGCCGGGATCACCGCCATGCTCCCGACCGAGGATGCGGCCTGGGCCGGCGAGGAGCTCGCGCGCCGCTTCGGCCTCCCGCTCTGGCAGTTCACGCTCAGCGCTACGGACGCCAACCGTTTCGCGATCCGCATCTGCCGTGCGGTCACCGGCCGCCCGAAGATCCTCATCTTCAACGGCTGCTACCACGGCACGGTCGACGAGACGTTCGCGACGCTGCGGGAGGACGGCTCCGTCGGAGTCCGCTCCGGCAACGTCGGCCCGCCCGTCGACCCGGCGCTGACGACGAAGGTCGTCGAGCTGAACGACCTCGACGCGCTCGAGGCCGCGCTCGCGCCCAGCGACGTCGCCTGCGTGCTCGCCGAGCCGGCCTTGACGAACATCGGCATCGTCCTGCCCGACCCCGGCTTCCATGAAGGGCTGCGCGAGCTGACACGCCGCACCGGGACGCTGCTGGTGATCGATGAGACGCACACCTTCAGCGCCGGGCCCGGCGGCTACACCGCGGCGCACGGGCTCGAGCCCGACCTGCTCACGATCGGCAAGGCGATCGGCGGCGGCGTCCCCGTCGGAGCCTTCGGCGTCACCGCAGAGCTCGCGGAGCGCGCGCTGGCGCAGCCGGACGCCGACTACGAGGACGTCGGCGGCGTCGGCGGCACGCTCGCCGGCAACGCGCTTTCACTCGCCGCCGTGCGTGCGACGCTCGGCGAGGTGCTGACGGAGGAGGCGTTCGCGCGGATGCTGGCACTCGGCGAGCGGCTCGCGGACGGTGTCGCGACGGCAATCGCGGCCGCGGGGATGCCGTGGCACGTGACGCGGCTCGGCGCCCGCGCCGAGTACCGCTTCACGCCTCGGCCGCCTCGGAACGGCGGCGAGTCCGCAGCCGCTGGAGATGAGGAGCTCGAGCGCTTCCTCCACCTCTACGCGCTCAACCGCGGCGTCCTGATCACACCGTTCCACAACATGGCGCTCGTCTCGCCGGCCACGACCACGGCCGACGTCGACCGCCACAGCGAGGTCTTCGCCGAGGCGCTCGGAGAGCTCGCATGACCGAGCCCGACATCCGGCTCGACGGCGTCGTCAAGCGGTTCGACGACGTCGTCGCCGTCGACGGGATCACGCTCGAGATCCCCTCCGGCTCGTTCTTCGCGCTGCTCGGGCCGTCGGGCTGCGGCAAGACGACGACGCTGCGGATGATCGGCGGCTTCGAGGAGCCCGACGAGGGCGCGATCTACCTCGGCGACGAGGACGTCGTCGGGCAGCCGCCGTACCGCCGCGACGTCAACACCGTCTTCCAGAGCTATGCGCTCTTCCCGCACCTCTCGGTCTTCGACAACATCGCCTTCGGGCTGCGCCGGAAGGGTGTCGACAGGCAGCAGGTGAAGGGCCGCGTCAACGAGATGCTCCGGCTCGTCGGGCTCGAGGGCCTCGGCGGTCGCCGTCCCCGGCAGCTCTCCGGCGGCCAGCAGCAGCGGGTCGCGCTGGCGCGCGCGCTCGTGAACCGGCCGCAGGTGCTCCTCCTCGACGAGCCGCTCGGAGCGCTCGACCTGAAGCTGCGCAAGCAGATGCAGCTCGAGCTGAAGGCGATCCAGCACGACCTCGGGCTCACGTTCGTCCACGTCACGCACGATCAGGAAGAGGCGATGACGATGGCCGACGCGATTGCGGTGATGAACAAGGGCAGGATCGAGCAGCTCGGCCCGCCGACCGAGCTCTACGAGAAGCCCGCAACCGCGTTCGTCGCCGGCTTCCTCGGCGTCTCGAACCTGCTCCACGGCTCCGCCACCGGCCCCGGCCGAGTCCGGCTCGACACCGGCGACGAGATCGCCGCCGACCCCGGCGACCGCAGCGGCCGCGTCGCGGTCGGCATCCGCCCCGAAAAGATCCGGCTCGGCCCGCCCGGCGAAGGCGAGAGCGGCCTCGCCGGCACCGTCAAGGAGACCGCCTACGTCGGCGTCGCGACCCAGTACGTGATCGAGACACGCGCCGGCACCCTGATCGTCTACGTCCAGAACGACGGCTCTGCACTCTCGCTCCAGCCCGGAGCCGCGGCAACGCTCAGCTGGAGCCCGCAATCCACCTTCGTCGTCGACCCCCCACAGGAGGAAGCCGAATGACCCGTCCCTTGACCCGCCGCCAGCTGCTCGAGCGCGCCGCGCTCGGCGGCGCGGCCCTGACCCTGCCGGGCTTCCTGGCCGCCTGCGGCGGCGGTGACGGCGGGACGGCCGCCGCGACGACCGCCGGCAGCGGCTCCCAGCAGCTCGCGAGCCAGCTCCGCTTCGCCAACTGGCAGCTCTACATCGACGTCGACGAGAAGACGAAGAAGCGGCCGACGCTCGACCAGTTCCAGGCCGAGACCGGCGTCTCGGTCGACTACTTCGAGGAGATCAACTCGAACGACGAGTACTTCGGGAAGATCCAGGGGCCACTCTCGCGCGGCCAGGGGATCGACCGCGACATCATCGTCCTGACCGACAACTCGCGCTATCCGGGGCTGATGGTCGAGGAGGGGTGGGTCGAGGAGCTCGACAAGAGCGCGATCCCGAACATCGACAACCTCGTCGAGGCGCTCAGGAAGCCGCCCTTCGACCCCGACCGCACGTACTCCCTGCCCTGGCAGTCCGGGATGACGGGGATCGCCTACAACGCGAAGCTGACCTCGACGCCGATCACCTCGATCGACCAGCTGCTCGAGGACTCGAAGCTGAAGGGGAAGATCACGCTCCTCTCCGAGATGGCGGACACGCTCGGCGTCGTGATGAAGGCGAACGGCGACGACCCGTCCTCGGTCACCGACGACTCGTTCAAGAGCGCGATCGACCGCGTCAAGGCGGCCGTCGACTCGGGTCAGGTGCGCCAGTTCACCGGCAACGACTACTCCGGCCCGCTCTCGAAGGGCGATCTCATCGCCGCGCTCTCGTGGTCGGGCGACGTCGTCCAGCTGCAGGCGGACAACGCGAACCTGAAGTGGGGGATCCCGGAGGACGGCGGGATGATCTGGACGGACAACATGCTGATCCCGACCGGCGGCGACATCTTCACCGCGTCGACGTACATGAACTTCGTCTACGACCCGAAGGTCGCCGCGCAGATAGCCGCCTACGTCAACTACGTGACGCCGGTGCAGGGGGCGAAGGAGGAGCTCGCGAAGACCGATCCGGACACGGCCGCGAACCCGCTCATCTTCCCGGACGAGGAGACGCTCGCGCAGGTCTCCGGCTTCGACTCGAAGGCGTTGAACAACCAGGACTACATCGAGCAGTGGCAGACGCTGCTGGGGGCGTGAGCACGCCCGCCAAACGGCGATGACGTTCTTCCACCGGCACCGATGGCTCGCCCCGTGGGGGCTGCTCACGCCTGGGCTCGGCTGGCTTGCGCTCTTCTTCGTGCTGCCGCTCGGCTTCCTCGCCTACCAGTCGCTCCAGAGCGGGGTCTTCCCGAGCTACGAGTTCACCTGGGAGTTCGCGAACTACAGCGAGGCGCTCTCGGACAACCGCGAGCAGCTGATCCGCTCGTTCCAGTACGCCGGGATCGCGACCGTGCTCGCGCTGGCGTTCAGCTACCCGCTCGCGTACTGGATCGCCTTCCGGGCCGGCCGCTGGAAGAACGTCTTCCTCGTCCTCGTGGTGGCGCCGTTCTTCGTCACCTACCTGATCCGGACGATCGCCTGGCAGACGATCCTCTCCGACGACGGCACCGTCGTCGGCGTGCTGCGGACGATCGGCCTGCTCGCGGACGACGGCCGCCTGCTCGCGACCTCGACCGCCGTCGTCGCCGGGATCACCTACAACTACCTCCCGTTCGCGATCCTGCCGATCTACGTCTCGCTCGAGCAGGTCGACCGGCGGCTCGTCGAGGCGGCCTCGGATCTCTACGCGAGCCCGCGGCGCGCGTTCCTGCGGGTGACGCTGCCGCTCTCGCTGCCGGGCATCTTCGCGGCGACGCTGCTGACGTTCATCCCCGCCGCCGGCGACTTCATCAACGCCGAGCTGCTCGGCGGGCCCAACCAGGCCATGATCGGGAACGTGATCCAGTCGAAGTTCCTCGCCCTGATCGACTACCCGTCGGCCGCGGCGCTCAGTCTTCGTGCTGATGGCGCTGATCGTGCTCGCGATCGGCATCTACGCCCGCATCGTCGGCTCGGAGCGGCTGACGTGAAAGCCCTCCGCGGCCGGTTCCTCGACGCCTACGCGGTGCTCGCGATCGGCTACATGCTGCTGCCGATCGCCGTCGTCCTGCTCTTCTCCTTCAACCAGCCGGCCGGCCGCTTCAACTACGTCTGGCAGAGCTTCACGTTCGACAACTGGATCAACTGGGACGCCGTGCCGGGGCTGCGCGACGCGCTCGAGACGTCGCTCCTGATCGCGGTGCTCGCGAGCCTGGCGGCGACGACGCTCGGGACGCTGATCGCGCTCGCGCTCGTGCGGCACGACTTCCGCGGCCGGGCGCCGATCAACTTCCTCATCTTCCTGCCGATGGCCGCGCCGGAGATCGTGCTCGGCGCCTCGCTGCTGACGCTGTTCCTGAACCAG
Source organism: uncultured Gaiellaceae bacterium (assembly GCA_963738795.1). GTDB lineage: Bacteria > Actinomycetota > Thermoleophilia > Gaiellales > Gaiellaceae > Gaiellasilicea. The sequence goes on from CAVTXQ010000008.1 coordinate 68,791, forward strand.
TCGGTGCTCGACCTCGGCTTCTGGACGATCTTCATCGCCCACGTGATGTTCAACATCTCGTTCGTCGTCGTCACCGTGCGCGCCCGGCTGGTCGACTTCGACCGCCATCTCGAGGAAGCCGCGGCCGACCTCGGCGCGACCGGGCTCGCGACCTTCCGGCTGATCACGATGCCGCTGCTCTGGCCCGCCATCCTCGCCGGCGGGCTGCTCGCGTTCGCGATCTCGGTCGACGACTTCGTGATCACCTACTTCAACTCCGGGAGCGAGATCACGTTCCCCGTCTTCGTCTGGGGCCAGGCCGCGCGAGGCGTCCCGCCGCAGGTCAACGTGATCGGCTCCGCCGTCTTCCTCGCCGCTGTCGGGATCATGCTCGCCAGCGTCATCGTCCAGACCCGCCGCCGGAAGGAAACCCCCGCATGACCAGCACCGCCGTCGCCGATCTCCAGCAGGCCGCCCGCGACCACCTGTGGATGCACTTCACCCGCATGAGCGGGTACGCGTCGAACGACGTCCCGATCATCGTCCGCGGCGACGGCTGCTACCTCGAGGACGCGAACGGGAAGCGCTATCTGGACGCGCTCGCGGGCCTCTTCTCGGTCAACCTCGGCTACGGCTTCGGCGAGGAGATCGGGCAGGCGGCGCTCGAGCAGATGAAGGAGCTGCCCTTCTACACCAACTGGTCGTACGCGCATCCGCGCGCAATCGAGCTGGCGTCGGAACTCGCCGCGCTCGCCCCGGGCGACCTCAACCGTGCGTTCTTCGTCTCCGGCGGCTCCGAGGCGGTCGAGTCGGCGTGGAAGCTCGCCCGCCAGTACTTCCTCGCGCGCGGCGGCAAGCGGATCGAGGGCGCCGACGAGACGCGGCACGACGAGCGGGTCGGCGCGCCGCCGCCGCGCAAGTACAAGGCGATCGCGCGCCAGGTCGCCTACCACGGCACGACGATGGGCGCCCTCTCGATCAACGGGATCCCGGCGCTGCGGATGCCCTTCGAGCCGCTCGTGCCCGAGGTGCGGCACGTGATGAACACGAATCGCTACCACCGGCCGCCGGAGGAGACGGAGGCCGAGTTCACGCAGGTGCTGCTCGCGAACCTCGAGGACACGATCGTCGCGATGGGGCCGGAGATCGGTCTGCCTCGTGCACATGGAGCCCGTCCAGAACGCAGGCGGCGCCTTCACCCCGCCGGCGGGCTACTGGGCAGGCGTTCGGGCGCTCTGCGACCGCTACGACATCCTCCTCTCCGCCGACGAGGTGATCACCGCGTTCGGCCGTGTCGGCCACTGGTTCGCCTCCGAGCGCTACGACATCCGGCCGGACATCGTCTGCAGCGCGAAGGGCCTGTCCTCCTCCTACGCCGCGATCGGCGCCGTGATCGCGAGCGACAAGGTGATGGCGCCCTTCCTCGAGGACGCGTCGATGTACGCGCACGGGATCACGTTCGGCGGCCATCCGGTGATGTCGGCGATCGCGCTGAAGAACATCGAGATCATGAAGCGCGAGAGGATCATGGAGCGCGTGCTCGGCAACGAGGGGGCGTTCCGCGCCACGCTCGAGACCCTGCTCGAGCTGCCGATCGTCGGCGACGTGCGTGGAACCGGCTACTTCTACGCGATCGAGCTCGTCAAGAACAAGGAGACGCGGGAGACGTTCAGCGCCGACGAGTGCGAGACGCTGCTGCGCGGCTTCCTCTCGCCGGCCCTGTTCGAGCGCGGCCTGATCTGCCGTGCCGACGACCGCGGCGACCCGGTGATCCAGATCTCGCCGCCGCTCGTCGCCGGCCAGGCCGAGTTCGACGAGATCGTCGGGATCCTCGGCGACGTCCTCACGGAGGCGGGCATGCGCGCCGGTGTGGCGTAACCCGAGTCACCGGTGTCAGAGACGAGTCTGACACCGTGTCAGAGACGATTCCGACACAGGTGCGGGCCGTAAAGGTGTGGATAACCGCCCTGTCTGACGCGCCGGCCGGCCGGTAGGGTCTCGCGGAGACCGCCGAGGAGGGCAGATGGAGAATGGGAAACCGGGCGCAGTCGTCGTCGCCAACGACGTCACGCGCCGCTACGGAGCAGGCGATACCGCAGTCGACGCGCTCAAGGGCGTCTCGCTCGAAGTCGGCGAGCGCAAGCTGACCGCGGTGATGGGGCCGTCGGGGTCGGGCAAGTCGACGCTGATGCACATCATGGCCGGGCTGGACAAGCCGACCACCGGCACCGTCGAAATCTCCGGCACGGAGATCACGACCCTGAAGGACTCCGACCTGACCAAGCTGCGCCGGCGCCACATCGGCTTCGTCTTCCAGTTCTTCAACCTGCTGCCGATGCTGACCGCGGAGGAGAACATCCTCCTGCCGCTCTCGATCGCCGGCGAGGACGTCGATAGGGGGTGGTTCGACGATGCTGATCGGCAAGGTCGGCCTGGGCGACCGGCTCACGCATCGCCCGTCCGAGCTCTCGGGCGGCCAGCAGCAGCGCGTCGCGATCGCACGCGCGCTCGTGTCGCGGCCGACCGTGCTCTTCGCCGACGAGCCGACGGGCAACCTCGACTCGGCGACAGGCTCGGAGATCCTGACGCTGATGCGCGACTCGGTCGACGAGTTCGGCCAGACGACGGTGATGGTCACGCACGAGGCCCGCGCCGCCGCGATCGCCGACCGGATCCTCTTCCTCGCCGACGGTGAGATCGTCCGCGATCTGCCGCGGTCGGAGCCGCACACGGTCCTCGCGACGATGGAGGAGCTGACGGCCGGGTGATCAGAGTTCGCGCTGAAGAGCCTGGCGGGCAGGAAGCTCAGGACTGTTCTCACGTCGCTCGCGATCGTCCTCGGCGTGGCGATGATGAGCGGCGCCTACGTGCTGACGGACACGATCGACAAGGCGTTCGACTCGATCTTCGTCGACTCGTACGCCGGCACGGACGCCGTCGTGACCGGCAAGGACCCCGGCTTCAGCTTCGAAGGCGAGTCGGCCCAGGCACCGCCGATCCCCGAGGAGACGCTCGCAAGTGTGCGCGGTGTCGACGGGGTCGAGATCGCCACGGGCTCGGTTCAGGACTTCCAGACGAAGCTGCTGCGGCCGGACGGCGAGGCGATCGACACCGGTGGCGCGCCGTCCTTTGCGTTCGGGATCGAGACCGCGCCCGAGTTCGACCGCTTCAACCCGCTCAACCTCGTCGAGGGCCGCTGGCCCAGCGGCGGCACCGAGGTGGCGATCGACGAGGGCGTCGCAGGCGACGAGGACCTGGAGCTCGGCGACCGGATCGGCGTCGCGGCGCTCGGCCCGGCGCAGGAGTTCACGATCGTCGGGATCGCCAAGTACGGCGACCTCAGCTCGATCGGCGGGGCGACGTTCGCGATCTTCGACGTGCCGACCGCGCAGGAGTTGCTCGACAAGGAGGGCAAGCTCGACGCAATCTCGGCCGCTGCGGCCGAGGGACGACGCCCGAGCGAGCTGACTCAGCGGATCCAGGCCGAGCTCGGCGATGACGTCACCGTGCGGACGGGCGTCGAGCAGGCGACCGAGGAGTCGAGCGAGATCGCCACCTTCACGACGATCATCCGCTACTTCCTGCTCTCGTTCGCCGGGATCGCCCTCTTCGTCGGCGCGTTCGTCATCTTCAACACGCTCTCGATCACGGTCGCGCAGCGGACGCGAGAGTTCGCCACCCTGCGCACGCTCGGCGCCTCGCGGCGGCAGGTGCTCCGCTCGGTGATCCTCGAGGCGCTCGTGATCGGCCTCGGCGCGTCGATCGTCGGCCTCTTCGCCGGCCTCGGCCTCGCGGTCGGCCTGAACGCGCTCTTCAAGGCGCTGAACCTCGACCTGCCGCAGACCGAGACCGTCTTCGCGACGCGCACGATCGTCGTCTCACTGCTCGTCGGGACGCTCGTGACGCTCGTCGCCGGCCTCTTCCCGGCGATCCGCGCGACCCGGGTGCCTCCGATCGCGGCGGTCCGCGAGGGCGCGACGCTGCCGCGGGGACGCTTCGCGCGCTGGACGCCGTACATCGCGACCGTCGTCGTCACGCTGGCCGTGCTCGCGCTCGCCTACGGAACGCTCGCCGACGACATCGCCACGGGCGACCGCTTCGCCCTGCTCGGCGTCGGCGTGCTCGCGCTCTTCGTCGGCGTCGCGATGCTCTCGTCGCGGCTCGTGCGTCCGCTCGCGGTCGGCGTCAGCCCGATCGGCCACTGGCTCACCGTCGTCGTGCTGATCCTGCTCTGGCCGTTCTTCACGCTGCCGTACTGGCTGCTTCGGTACGGAGCGTTCGGTCCCGGCGACGCGCTCGGACGCGTCGGAGCGTTCCTCCTCGGCGCTTTGATCAACCCGCTGCTGCTGCTGATCGTGGTCCCGATGTGGGTTCGGAGCGCGGTGACGAAGTGGCAGCCCGAGTGGCCGATGGAGTTCCCGGGCGTGCTGCCGTCGCGGCGGATCAACCGGATCGGCCGCGAGAACTCGCGCCGGAACCCGGGCCGCACGGCCGCGACCGCGGCGGCGCTGATGATCGGGATCGCGCTCGTGACGTTCATCTCCGTGCTCGCCAACGGCCTGCGCGTCTCGAACAGCGACGCGATCGAGCGTCAGATCCAGTCCGACCTGATCATCACCTCGCAGGACGGCTACTCCGAGTTCCCCGCCGCCGTCGGCGATGCCGCCGCCGGGCGCGGACGGGGTCGAGACCACCAGCAACGTCCGGCAGGACATCGCGCAGATCGACGGCGACGGCTCGAACCTGACTGGCCTCGACGACCGGGTCGCCGAGGTCTACGACTTCCGCTGGGAGGAGGGCTCGGACGCGGCGCTGACGCAGCTCGGCTCCGACGGCGCGCTGCTGCCGAACAACGTCGCCGAGGACCGGGATCTCACCGTCGGCGACACCATCACCGTGCGCTCCACGGACAACCAGTCGAAGGACTTCGTCGTCCGGGGCATCTACGAGGGCAGCCCGTTCTACCCGCTGCTCGGGTCGGCGAGCGTCTCGCAGGAGGCGTTCGACGAGCTCTACGAGCGCCCGCGCAACCGCTTCACGCTCCTCAACGTCGAGGACGGCGGCACGGAGGCGAGGGCGAACGTGGAGACCGCGCTCGAGCCCTTCCCGGACACGCGCGTCCAGACGCGCGAGGAGTGGATCGACAAGGAGGACCAGGAGATCCAGCAGTTCCTGCTGCTTCTCTACGTCCTGCTCGCGCTCTCCGTGATCATCAGCCTCTTCGGGATGGTGAACACGCTCGCGCTGTCCGTCTTCGAGCGGACCCGCGAGCTGGGGATGCTGCGCGCGGTGGGGATGACGCAGCGGCAGACGCGGCGCATGGTCCGGCACGAGAGCGTGATCACGGCGCTGATCGGCGCGGCGCTCGGGCTCCCGCTCGGGATCTTCCTGGCCGCGCTGGTGACGAGCGCGCTCAGCCAGTACGACCTCCGCTTCGCGCTCCCGTTCGACCAGCTGATCGTCCTCTCGGTCGTGGCGGTGATCGCAGGGCTGCTCGCAGCGATCACGCCTGCCCGCCGCGCCGCCCGCCTGAACCCGCTCGAAGCGCTCCAGTACGAGTAGCCGGCGGCTCCTGGCCGGCACCGCCTCCCGGCCGGCGGAGCCGGCCTCCGGCGCTGCCTCGCCCCGCTCGCGGCGCTCCACCCGCGGGCCCGTATTTCCATACTGTTCCCACGGCCTACGCACCGCGAGCGGGGCGCCAGGAACCGCCGGCGCTTAGGCTGGCCGCGTGCGGATCACGCTCTGTGACGTCGGCCCCCGCGACGGGCTCCAGAACGAGCCGGAGACGCTCGCGCCGGACGTCCGGGCCGAGCTGGTGCAGCGGCTCGCGGGCGCTCGGCTGCCTCGGATCGAGGCGGTCAGCTTCGTCAATCCGGAGCGGGTGCCGCAGATGGCGGGCGCGGAGGAGGTCGTCGCCGCTGTCGGCGAGGTCGCCGCCGAGCTTTCGGGGCTCGTTCTCAACGAGCGCGGCTGGGAGCGGCTGGCGGCGACGGGCCTCGACCGCGTCAACGTCACGCTCGCGGCGACCGAGTCGTTCAACCAGCGGAACGGAAACGCGTCGCTCGAGGAGGCCGCCGCACGCGTCGAGCGAATCCTCGCGGTCGCCGACCGGCCCGCGACGGCGACGATCAGCTGCTCGTTCGGCTGCCCGTTCGAGGGCAACGTCGATCCCGGCGTCGTCGCCGGCCTCGCCGAGCGGCTCGTCGCAGCGGGGGCGGGGGAGGTCGTGCTCGCCGACACGATCGGCGTCGCGACGCCGCGGCCGGTGACGCGGCTCGTCGAGCGCACCTCGATCCTCGGCGTCCCGATCGGCGGCCACTTCCACGACACGCGCCACACCGGCGTCGCCTGTGCGTGGGCGGCGGTCGAGGCCGGAGCGACCGTGCTCGACGCGTCCGTCGGCGGCCTCGGCGGCTGCCCGTTCGCGCCGCGCGCGACCGGCAACGTCGCCACCGAGGACGTGCTCTACCTGCTCGAGCGCGAGCGGGTCGAGACCGGCGTCGACCTCGACGCGCTGATCGAGGTCGCAACGTGGCTCGCGAATCTCCTCGGTCGCGATCTCCCCGGCCGCGTCTACCGCGCCGGCCGTTTCGGCGCCAAGTAACAGTCTGTTACAAGGAGAGCTCGGGTCACGCAGCCGCTCCGCGCTCGCCAAGTAACAGTCTGTTACTTGGCGGTTGGGGCGGCGTGGATGACGCCGGCGTCGGCGAGCGCGTCGATCTCGGCTGCGGTGAAACCGGCCTCGGCGAGGATCTCGGCCGAGTGCTGGCCGAGCAGCGGCGGCTCCGCGCCGTAGCGGACACGTTCGCCGTCGACCGAGAAGGGTGGCGAGACGAGCTCGTGCCCGCCGAGCTCCTGCAGGATGCCGGTCGCGCGGAGCTGCTCCTCCGCGGCGACGGCGGCGAGGTCGTTGACCGGCGACGCCGGCACGCCCGCGTCGCGGAGCCGGGCGAGCAGGGCCGCGGTCGTCGTCCGTCGCGATCCGTGCCTCCAGCAGCGGGATCAGCTGCTCGCGGTTCGCGATCCGGAGCGGATTCGTCGCGAAGCGCTCGTCGGCGGCGAGCTCGGGCGCGCCGACGGCGTCGCACGTCTTCTCGAAGAGCCGGTCGTTCGCGGCCACGATCATCAGCTCGCCGTCCGCGGTCGCGAAGACCTGGTAGGGGACGATCAGCGGGAAAGCCGTTCCGTGCCGGCCGGCCGGTGCGCCGCCCGCGAGGACGTCGACGAGCTGGTAGGGGACGAGCGCCAGCGCCGTCTCGTAGAGGGAGAGGTCGAGCGTGCGGCCCTGGCCCTCGTGCAGCGCTGCCACGATCGCGAGCGCTGCCCAGACACCGGTGCCGATGTCGATCAGCGACGCGCCGACGCGGACCGGCGGCCGGTCCGCCTCGCCGGTGACGCTCATGATCCCGGCGGCGGCCTGCATCAGCGGGTCGTAGCCCGGTTCCGAGGCGAGGGGCCCGCTGCGCCCGAAGGCTCCGATCGTCGCGTAGACGAGCCGCGGATTGCGTGTGCGCAGCGCCTCCGGCCCGAGCCCGAGCCGCTCGGCCGTCCCGGGGCGCAGGCTCTGCACGGCCACGTCGGCACCGTCGGCGAGCCGCAGGAGCGTTTCGAGCCCTGCCGGTGACTTGAGGTCGAGCGCGAGCGAGCGCTTGCCCGCGTTCGCCGAGAAGAACATGACGCTGCCACCCTCGAAGAAACGCGGCCCCCAGTCGCGCGCCTCGTCGCCGCGCCCGGGATGCTCGATCTTGACGATGTCGGCGCCGAGCGCGCCGAGGATCTCGGTCGCGGTCGGCCCGGCGAGCGAGCTCGTCAGGTCGAGCACGCGGATCCCGGCGAGCGGTCGGAAGGCCATCGCTGCATCATCGCGACCCGGCTCTCTGCGAGGATGCGGGAAGTGTTCGAGTCGATCGTAGACGCCGTCTCCGGCTCGAACTGGAGCTACCTGATCGTCTTCACGATCGCGATGCTCGACGCGTTCTTCCCGATCGTGCCGAGCGAGGCGACCGCGATCGCCGCCGGAGTCGTCGCCGGGACAGGCGGCCTCGCGGTCGAGTTCGTGATCCTGGCCGCCGCGGCGGGTGCGTTCGTCGGCGACAACATCTCCTTCGCGCTCGGCCACTTCCTCGGCGCCCGCGTCGAGCGTCGCTTCTTCACGGGCGAGAAATCGCAGAAACGGCTGCAGTGGGCCCGGAAGACGCTCGACGAGCGCGGCGGCTACCTGATCGTGGTCGCTCGCTTCATCCCCGGCGGCCGCACCGTGACGACCTTCACCGCCGGCTTCGTCGAGACGTTTCCCTGGCGCCGCTTCCTCATCTTCGACGCGATCGCCTGCGCGATCTGGGGCACCTACACCGTCCTGCTCGGCTACTTCGGGGGCAAGACGTTCGAGGAGGAGCCCTGGAAGGGACTCCTCCTCGCGTTCGGATTCGCGCTCGCCGTTACGGCATTGATCGAGGTGGTGCGCTACCTGCGTCATCGGCGGGCGAAGACGAAGACCGTCTGAGCCCGAGGTCGCGCATGCCGCGGTGCGCGATCACGGCCGCCATCACCATCACGACTAACGCAAGCAGGCCGTGGAGCCCGTGCAGCCAGCCGTTCGTCCGCTCCTCGACCGGTGTCAGAAAGATCTGGATCGTCCCGACGACGAAGAGCGAGAACGTGTACGCGATCCACTTCCACGCCCGCGGCCACGCTCCGAAAGCCGTCAGGAAGACGAGCAGCTCTGCGCCATGGATGAGCGCGAAGCCCGTGAAGCCGTGGGCGTCGAGTGCGCTCTCTCCGGCTCCTGCGATGTACGCGGTGATGAAGTACGCCTGGAGGAAGATCAAGAGGACGATCAGCGCCGCCAGCACGAAGTTGACCCACAGGAATGTTCGTCTCATGCGGGCGAGCCTACGGGACCGGGCGGATAGCGTTCAGCCGTGAGACTGCACGTCACCGGCGCAACCGGCTATCTCGGCTCCGAGCTCGTCCGGCTTCGCTCGGACGCGTCGACCGAGCGCGTCGAGGTGCGCGACGCCGACGCCGTCCGCGAGCTCTTCGAGCGCTTTCGGCCGGACGTCGTCGTCCACACCGCCTACCGCCAGGACGAGGACGACGTCAACACCGTCGGCTCCGAGAACGTCGCGCGCGCGGCCGCCGCGGTCGGCGCGCGGCTCGTCCACCTCTCGACCGACGTCGTCTTCGACGGCCGCAAGGGCTCGCCGTACGTCGAGAGCGATCCCGTCTCGCCGCTCACCGGTTACGGCCGCGCGAAGGCCGAGGCCGAGACGCGGGTCGCCGCCGCTCATCCGGGCGCGCTGCTCGTCCGCACCTCGCTGCTCTACGGCGGCGCCGAGCCGTCGAAGCACGAGCTCGCCGCGCGCGACCCCGCTGCTGACGTTCTTCACGAACGAGATCCGCAGCCCGATCCAGGTGACGGATCTGGCGCAGGCGCTGCTCGAGCTGGCGGAGCTCGACGTTGCCGGCCCGCTGCACGTCGCCGGCGCCGACGACGTCTCGCGCGCGGAGTTCGCCGAGCTGATCGCGGGTGCTCCCGTGCGAACGGGGCGCGCTCCGGAGACGCGGCCGCTCGACTGCTCGCTCGACTCCTCCCGCGCCCAGGCGCTGCTGCGGACGCGGCTCCGCGGCGTCCGCGGAGCGTCTCGGCTAGTCCTCGTCGAGCCGCTCGGCGATCCGGTCGGGCCGCTCCGCGGCGCGCTCGGCGAGTGCGTCCACCTGCGAGGCAGCGCGCTCGAGCGACTGCTCGACCGTGCTGCGCACGCTCGCCTCGATCCGCTCGGCGAGGCGGTGCGCCGAAGTCCTCCGGCTTGCCCGGCACCGGCGGTGGCGGTGGAGCCGGCACCTGGGGCTCGACGGCTTCGGGTGACGCCGCCGGCGGCGTGGCGCCCTCGATCTCGAGCTCGAAGACACGCTCCGGCTCGTCGATGTCCTTCAGCCGGCGCTCGCCGAGCGGGAAGATCGAGACGCCTTCGGGGAGCGACGCCCCGACGAGCGCGCGCGTCGTCTCCGAGAGCAGGACGTGGCCGCCGTTGCCGACGGTGCACAGGCGCGCTGCCCGGACGACGTCGAGGCCGAGATAACCCTCGCTCCCGACGGCAGGCTCACCCGTGTGCAGGCCCATGCGCACGAGGACGGCACAGTCCTCCGGCCAGTCGTGAGCGGCGTGCGCGCGCTGGGCCTCGACCGCCGCCTCGACCGCGTCGCGGGCGCGCGAGAACGCGAAGAAGAACGCGTCGCCCTGCCTGTCGATCTCGACGCCGCCGCGCTCGGTGAAGCTCTCGCGCATCAGCCGCCGGTGGTCGGAGAGGACGCCGTCGTAGCGCTCGCCAAGCCGCTTCAGCAGCGTCGTCGAGCCCTCGATGTCGCTGAAGACGAAGGTGACGGTGCCGCTCGGGAGGGAAGACATGCGCCCAGTATGCAAAGCGCGTGGCAAGCTCGGGGACGTGAACAGGCTCGCGGACGAGACCAGCCCCTACCTGCTCCAGCACGCGGACAACCCGGTCGACTGGTACCCGTGGGGCGAGGAGGCGCTCGGCCGTGCGCGGGACGAGGACCGGCCGATCCTGCTCTCGATCGGCTACGCCGCCTGCCACTGGTGCCACGTGATGGAGCACGAGTCGTTCGAGGACGCGTCGACGGCGCGCGCTGATGAACGAGCACTTCGTCAACGTCAAGGTCGATCGCGAGGAGCGCCCCGACCTCGACGCGGTCTACATGGAGGCGGTCGTGGCGCTGTCCGGGCACGGCGGCTGGCCGATGACGGTCTTCCTCACGCCCGCCGGGGAGCCGTTCTACGGCGGCACCTACTACCCGCCCGAGCCGCGGCACGGGCTGCCGAGCTTCCGCCAGCTGCTGGACTCGATCGCGGAGGCGTGGCGCGACCGGCGCGGCGACGTCTCGCGCGCGGCCGCGCAGCTCGTCGAAGCGGTGCGCCGCTCGGCCGAGCTGCGGCCGTCGAACGACCCGCTCACCGGCTCGGTCCTGTCCGCGGCGGAGCGAAGCCTCGCGGCGACGTTCGACCCCGTCCACGGCGGCTGGGGCCGGGCGCCGAAGTTCCCGAACGCGCCCACGCTCGAGTTCCTGCTCCGGCGCGGTCGAGACCGAGATGGTCGTGAAGACGCTCGACGAGATGGCCGCCGGCGGCATGTACGACCTGCTCGGCGGCGGCTTCCACCGCTACTCGGTCGACGACCGCTGGCTCGTGCCGCACTTCGAGAAGATGCTCTACGACAACGCGCTGCTCGCCCCGGCGTACCTGCACGGCTGGCTCGTCACCGGCGAGGAGCGCTACCGCGAGATCGCCGCCGAGACGGTCGAGTACATGCTGCGCGAGCTGCTGCTCCCGGAAGGCGGCTTCGCCTCGGCGCAGGACGCGGACACGGACGGCGTCGAGGGGCTGACGTTCACGTGGACCGAGGAGGAGGGCGTCGCCGGCCGAGCTGCTCGAGCCCTTCGAGCACGGCCGCTCGATCATCCGCGGCGAGCTCGACGAGGTGACACGCACGCGGCTGCTCGCGATCCGGGAGCAGCGGCCGAAGCCGCTGCGCGACGACAAGGCGATCGCGTCCTGGAACGGGCTCGCGCTCGCTGCGCTCGCGGAAGCGGGTTGGCGGCTCGACCGGCCGGACTGGGTCGACGCGGCCCGGCGGCTCGGCGAGTTCCTGCTCGGGCCGCTCTCGGATGCGAAGGGTCGCCTGCAGCGGAGCCGGCGCGACGGCCGGACGAGCGGCGCCGGCTACCTCGACGACTACGCGAACGTCGCCCACGGTCTGCTCGAGCTGCACGTCGCGACCGGCGAGCTGCGCTGGCTGCGGGAGGCGCACCGGCTCGCGCTCCTCGCGGTCGAGCTCTTCGCCGACGACGAGCACGGCGGCTTCTTCCTCTCACCGGCGGACGGCGAGGAGCTCGTCGCCCGCACGAAGGAGCTCGACGATCACCCGCTGCCGTCCGGCAACTCGATGCTCGCGCACGTCCTGCTCCGGCTCGCGCGGATCTACGGCGACGACGAGCTCGAGCGGCGTGGCGTCTCGGTGCTGCGGCTTCTGCGCACAGCGCTCGAGCGGGCGCCGTCGGCGTTCGGCTGGGGGCTCGTCGCGCTCGACCTCCACCTGAGCTCGCCGCGCGAGCTCGCGATCGCCGGCCCGGTCGACTCCGACGTCGCTCGTGCGGCGCTCGAGCCGTGGCGGCCGCAAACGGTCGTGGCGGTCGGCCCGGCCGATGACGTGCCGCTGCTCGCCGGGAAAGGCCTCGTCGAAGGCCGGCCGGCCGTCTACGTCTGCGAGCGTTTCGCCTGTCAGGCGCCGGTGACCGACGTGGCGCAGCTGGGTCAGTTTCGAGCAGGTTTCTAACTTCCTTCGCCGTACGTTGTCTAAGTGGATAAGAAGGAGTAATCTCGCGCTCCAGCGGGCCTCTTATCTCTTCTAGTCAAGGGGAGTCTTTATGCGTAGGGTCTCACTCGCCGGGTTGGCACTCGTAGGAGCGCTGCTCCTCGCCATCCCGTCGGCGTTTGCCAAGTCGGATCTCGTTGCCGCCGATCCGGGCATCACAGCCAGTTCGATCAAGATCGGCGGCACCTTCCCGCTCACAGGACCGGCGTCGTCGTACGCGCCGATCCCGCAGTCGATGAAGGCGTACTTCTCGTACATCAACTCCCGTCGCGGTCCGGACGGCAAGCGGGGGATCAACGGCCGTCAGGTGATCTTCAACTACTACGACGACGGCTACAACCCGGTCAACTCGGTGCAGCTGCAGCGGAAGCTCGTCCAGGAGGACAAGGTCTTCGCTGTCGTCGGCACGCTAGGCACCGAGGTCAACCAGGCCGTCCAGCCGTTCCTGAACTCGTCGAAGGTGCCGCACGTGCTCGTCTCGACGGGTGCCAGTGAGTTCGGCAAGGACTACAAGAAGTACCCGTGGACGATCGGTTGGCAGCCGGACTACGTGTCCGAAGGCCGCCTCTACGGGACCGACATCCGGCAGAACAAGCCGAACGCAAAGATCGCGATCCTGTATCAGAACGACAGCTACGGCAAGGACTACCTCAACGGCTTCAAGTCGGCGCTCGGCTCGGCCAAGGTGCGGAGCCAGGTCGTCGCCGAGCAGGCGTACGACCTCGTCGGCGGCACCAACCCCGCCTCGCAGCTGGCGCGGCTGAAGGCGAGTGGGGCGGATACGCTGATGATCTTCGTCACGCCGACTCCGACCGTTCAGTCGTACGGCGTGCTGCGTGCGATCGCCTGGAATCCAGGCCAGATCTACGTCAACTCGGTCTCGGCCACCGACTACTTCATGGGTCTTGCTGTGCGCTCCGCCGGCGCGGCCCTGGTCAACGGGTCGATCAGCGCCCAGTACCTGAAGGATCCCGCGTCGCCGGCTTCGCGCAACGACGCGACGGTCAAGCAGTACATGTCGCTGATGGCGAAGTACAACCCGCGCGGCAACGTCAACGACGGGCTCAACTTCTACGGCTTCGCCAAGGCGGACACGTTCGTCCGGGCGATGTACAAGGCCGGGAAGAACCCGACGCGTGCCGGTCTGATGCGGGCGCTGCTCTCGCTGAACGAGAACTCGCCGTACCTGCTCTCCGGCTCGAAGCTGAAGACGTCGGCGACGGACCACTTCATCATCTCGCACCAGCGCCTGATGCGGTTCAACAACGGCGCCTGGGCGTCGGCAGGCCCGCTCGTAGACGGGCGGCCTCGCGGCTAGGCACCACCAGTCGGTATGAGAGGATCGTGGGGGCCGGAGACGGCCCCCACGTCTGTCTATGGACTTCACGCTGACACCCGAGCAGGAGCTGATCCGCGCGTCCGCGCGCGAGCTCTGCGCGCGGGAGCTCGTGCCGCACGCGCGCGCGTGGGACGAGGCCGAGGAGCTGCCGCGCGCGCTCGTCGGGACGCTCGCCGAGGCAGGGTTTCTCGCAGCCGGCCTGCCGGAGGAGCTCGGCGGCGGCGGTCTCGACTCGGTCTCGTACTGCCTGCTCTGCGAGGAGCTCGGCAAGGCCGACTCGTCGGTGCGCGGGATCGTCTCGGTCTCGAACGGGCTCTTCGGCAAGACGGTCGCGAAGTGGGGGACGGACGCGCAGAAGGACGCGCACCTGCCCGACCTCGCGAGCGGCGAGCGGCTCGGCTGCTACGCGCTCACCGAGCCGGGCTGCGGCTCCGACGCGGCGGCGCTCGCCACCCGTGCGGAGCGCGACGGCGACGACTGGCTGCTCACCGGCTCGAAGGTCTTCATCACGCTCGGCTCCTGGGCGTCGACCGCGATCGTCTTCGCCCGCACCGGCGGCGAGGGCCCGAAGGGGATCAGTGCGTTCCTCGTGTCGACCGACGCTGACGGGTTCGAGGCGCGCCCGATGAAGGGGAAGCTCGGGCTGCGGGCGCAGGACACGGCCGAGCTCTCGCTCGACGGGGTCCGGGTGGCCGCGGACGCGATGCTCGGCGCCGAGGGCGAGGGCTTCAAGGTCGCGATGTCGGCGCTCGACAACGGCCGGATCTCGCTCGCCGCCGGCTGCGTCGGGATCGCGCAGGGCTGCCTCGACGCCTCCGTCGGCTACGCGCAGGAGCGGGAGGCGTTCCGGAAGCCGATCGCGGCGTTCCAGCTCGTCCAGCAGCTGCTCGCCGAGATGCACGTCGAGACGGAGGCGGCGCGGCTCCTGACCTGGCGGGCGGCGTCGCTCGCTGACGCGGGCGCCCTGTACACCACCGAGGCGGCGATCGCGAAGTGGTACGCCAGCGAGGCGGCCGTCCGGGCCGCGAACGCCGCCGTCCAGGTGCTCGGCGGCTACGGCTACGTCGACGAATACCCTGTGGCGAAATACCTGCGCGACGCGCGCGTTACCACCCTGTACGAGGGCACGAGCCAGATCCAGACCCTGATCGTCGGCCGTGCGCTCACCGGTCAGTCCGCCTTCACCTAAGAGGAGAGTCAAGTGCCCGAAGCCGTCATCGTCAGCGCCGTCCGCACTCCGATCGGCCGGGCCGGTAAGGGATCGCTCATGGACGTCCGCCCCGACGATCTGCTCGCTTTCGCGGTCCGCGAGGCCGTCGAGCAGGCGGAAGGGCTCGACCCGAACGACATCGTCGACGTGATGGTCGGCTGCGGCTTCCCGCAGGAGAAGCAGGGGATGAACCTCGCGCGCCGCGCAGCGCTGCTCGCCGGGCTGCCGAAGCGCGTGCCTGGCACGACCGTCAACCGCTTCTGCGCCTCCTCGCTGCAGACGGCGCGGATGGCGTTCCACGCGATCAAGGCGGGCGAGGGCGATGTCTACGTCGCCGCCGGCGTCGAGTCGATCTCGCAGGTCGACGGCTACCCGAAGGACTCGGAGGAGCTGCACCCGAAGCTCGTCGGCGAGGGCGCGATCGCGAACGTCTACATCCCGATGGGACTTACCGCGGAGAACGTCGCCGAGCGCTACGACGTCTCGCGCGACGACATGGACCGCTACGCGCAGCGCTCGCAGGAGCGCGCCGTCGCGGCCCAGGAGTCCGGCTTCTTCGAGCGCGAGCTGACGCCGTACCCGAAAGAGGACGGGACGGTGGTCGCCGCCGACGACGGCCCGCGCCCGAGCTCGACCTACGCGAAGCTGCAGGAGCTTCAGCCCGCGTTCGTCCCGGACGGCAAGGTCACGGCGGGCAACTCGTGCCCGCTCAACGACGGCGCGGCCGCGCTCGTGATCATGTCCGACGAGCGCGCTGCCGAGATCGGCCTGAAGCCGCGCGCGCGGATCATCTCCTCGGCGGTGACCGGCCTCGACCCGGAGATCATGGGTGTCGGCCCGATCGACGCGGTCAAGGTCGCGCTCGGCCGCGCCGGGATGACGATCGACGACGTCGACGTGATGGAGCTGAACGAGGCGTTCGCGGCGCAGGTGCTGCCGGTCTGCCGCGAGCTCGGCGTCGACCCGTTCGGCGAGAAGCTGAACCCGCACGGCGGCGCCATCGCGCTCGGCCATCCCTACGGCATGACCGGCGCGCGGATCATGTGCACGCTGCTCAACGATCTCGACGAGGTCGACGGCACGATCGGGCTCGAAACGATGTGTGTCGGCGGCGGCCAGGGGATGGCGATGGTCGTCGAGCGCCTCAACTAGCCAACTGCGAGTGACGAGGGCGCCGATAAGCGCGCAGCTGACGTACTGGACTGCGCCACACCCGGCGTGGCGACCGAATCCCGAGTGGCCGGAGGACGTCGGCTGCGTGGCGTATCGCGGCCCGGATGCGCTGGCGCTGATCGATCCACTGATCCGCGACGACCTCGACGCGGAGGCGTGGCGGTTTCTTGACGATGCAGTTGCGGAAGCGCAGCTGCCCGTCGTCGTTCTCCTGGCAGCGCCGTGGCACGTTCGAAGCACGCGAGCTGTGGTCGAGCGGTACGGCGCAGTGGTCTGGGCTGCGCCGCGCGCACGTAGTGGCGTTGCTGACCTGCCGCAGCTGGCTGAACTCCCGCGAGCCGTCCAGGTATTTGCGCCCGCCGGGGTCGATCAGGGGCAAGTTGCGTATTACGTTCCCCAGGAGCGGATGCTCGTCGTGGCCGATCTCTTCCTCGGGACCGGCGACGGTCTCCTGGTCACGCCGGCGCCGGCACCGGCGACGATCGACCTCGGAGCGTTTCTCGACTCGCTGGCGGAGTTGGCGCGTCTGCCGATCGATGGCGTCCTCGTCTCGCACGGCCCACCGGTGCTCAGCCGCGGCAGCGAAGCAATCTCCGCTGCACTCGAGTCGTTCCGTTCGGCTCACTCGTGAGCGACGACCGCCCCGATCTCGCCGCGCTCGAGCGGGTCGCGAACGAGGTGGCGGCTGAGTGGGGCGTCGAGCTCGGGCCGCGATTCGCACTCGCCCGCTACTCATTTGTCGCGGCCGCCGGCGACGGCGCGGTGCTGAAGGTGACGCCGCCCGAGGACGACGAGTCGGACGAGGAGGCGGATGCGCTTGCGCTCTGGGGCGGTGAGGCCGCCGTACGCCTGCTACGCCGCGATCGGGAGCGACGCGCGCTGCTCGTCGAGCGCGCCCGGCCGGGCGACGACATCGCCGCGCTGCCGGACGACGAAGCGACGCGGATCGCCGTCGAAGTCGGGCTCCGGCTCTGGCGGCCGGCGACGGAGCCGTTCCGCTGGATCGGCGACTGGGTGCCACGCTGGCTCGACAACGCCGGCGGGCACCCGCTCGTCCCACTCGCGCGCGAGCTGTACGGCTCGCTCGACGTCGGCCGTGACGTGCTCGTCCACGGCGACTTCCACCACCACAACGTCCTTCGGTCGGCGCGCGGTTGGCTTGCGATCGACGCGAAGGCAATGCTCGGCGAGCCCGAGTACGACGTCCCGTCGTTCCTCTGGAACCCGATTCCCTACCGGATGGACCTCGGCCTGACCGAGCGGCGCCTGGCCGCGTTCGCCGACGCCGGGCTGGACGAGGAGCGAATGCGGAAGTGGACGGTGATCCGGGGCGCGTACCTCGGCGCCGACGAGAACGAGATCGAGGTGCTACGCGCGCTGCTCTAGAAACGGCTTCAGCTGCTCCCAGAGGTGCTCCATCGTCGTCGTCCGCGCGGGGTGGAGCGGGTCGTAGGGGACGTAGTTGACCGTTCGCACGATCCAGCCGTCGTCGCCGAGGTCGAGGACGTTGATGCACGCCGGCGCCTGCTCGAACGTGCCGAAGTAGGTCCGGTCGCCGGAGAGCGCGTAGGAGATGACGATCCGGTTGACGCCGCCGTGGAGGACCGCGAGCGCCGTGTGCCAGTCGCGGGCAAGCAGCCGTTCGAGCGCGGGGTGGACGCGGTCGAGCGCCTCGCCGAGCGACTCGCCGCCGAGGAAGCGCTGCGCCTCGTCGCGCACCTGAAGCGCGCCGACGAACGTAGCCTCGAGCTCCTCCGGCGGGATCGCGTCGAGTCTGCCGCCGCGCCATTCCGCCAGCTCCGGCCAGAGCTCGACGTGCCGTCCCGGCGCGACGATCTCGGCCGTCTCGAGCGTGCGGGGCAGGTCGCTCGCGAGGACGAGGTCGAAGTCGACGTTCGCGAGCGCTTCGCGGGCGGCGGCGGCCTGCTCGCGGCCGCGCGCTGTCAGCGGCACGTCCTCCGGGTGCACCGGCACGCCGGCCTCGTCGACGTACGAGACGTCGCCGTGGCGCATCAGGATCAGCCGTCGTCTCATGTGACTCCGAGCGTCTCCTTGACCTGGCGCACCCGTTCTTCGATCGACCCGCTCACGACCGTGAAGGGGATGCGACGCCGCTCGAGGTCTCGGATGTGCTGCTGCTGGAACTCGCCGGACGCCACGCCTTCCATCTCCCTCGTCCCGTCCCGAACCCAGCCGAAGTCGTTGTCGCACAGAATCCACTTGTAGTCGAGCTCGGTGCGGTCGACGAGGTCGTGGAGACGGGCATCAGCCGCTCCGAAGGCACGAAGGCACCACAGCAGCGTCGTCCAGGCGTTCGTGTCGCAGAAGAGGAAGCGGCGTGCGTGCCGGACGCCGGCGTCCTCCCGCTGCCGCTGCCGGCGCGCGATCTTCAGGAAGTCGGCGAACGATCCCTGGAGCCCCTGCGTCTCCCAGAGCTCTCGGCCGAACTCGTGCGTCCAGAGCGTGTTCAGCTCCTCCGCCATCCGGCGCGCGAGCGTCGACTTGCCGGTCGACTCGGTGCCGACGAAGACGACGCGCTCGATCAGGGACGAGTACACGAGCGGGTCGAGCCACCCGCGATAGGCATACGGGTCCGAGCGGATGACCGTGCCCGAGGTCGGCACGAGCGTCCTCGCCTCGTCGACGAGGACATGCTCGGCGCCGATCAGCTCGGCGAAGCGGGCGTAGCCGCGCTCGCTCGAGAAGAGCTTGTCGAACGTGCCGAGGAACACGACGCCCTCGGCGTAGACCTCCGCGTAGGCGGGATCGTCCGTGTCCAGTTGCGTCGCGAGCGGATCCTCGAGCGCGAGGATGTTCTCGACGTTCGGATAGAGCTCCCGCAGCCAGGCGAGGCGACGCTCGATCGGCATCCGGTCGTCGTCGGGCCGGTGGCTGTCGTAGACGACGATCGTCAGGTCGTCGACCTGCGAAAGAGCCGTCTCGATCATCAGCTGATGGCCGCGGTGGAGCGGGAGGAACTTGCCGAAGACGAGCCCGCGCTTCACTCGTCGTACTTGGCCAGCGCCCGCGGGTTCGAGACGCGCAGCTTCTGCGCCACCTGCTCCTTCAGCAGCGCGACCGCGTTCTCCGGGACGTCGCCCGCGCGGATCCTGCGCGCCAGCTCCCAGTCGTCCTCCCGGGCCGGCGTCGTCGCCCACAGCTCACGCTCGGCGATCCCGAGCCCGTTGATCGCGACGAGCGTCCGGAACTTCAGCCGGTGGTCGTCGAGGGTCGGGAGGATCTCGTCCTGCAGGAACTCGCGGACCGCCTCCGCGAGCTCCTGCGGCGTCGGCCGGTCATGCTGCATGTTCGATCAGATCCAGCAGCTCGTACTCCATCTCGGCGGCGAGGCGGCCGAGAACGGCGAGCTCGACGCTGCGCTCCTGCCCGTTGAAGTGGCGCCGCGACTGGGTGAGGCAGCCGGTCGCCCACTTGACGTTGCCGAAGACCTCCCAGACGAGCAGCTCCTCGCGCGTCACCTCGAGCCCGGTCAGCTCGGCGTAGCGGTCGAGGTAGCGGTCGAGGTCGCCGACGCCGCCGAGATGCCTGTCGTCGGCGCCGAAGCGCCAGGCGCGGACGAGCGGCCAGGCGAGATCCTCGACCGGGTCGGCGAGGTGCGCGAACTCCCAGTCGAGCACGGCGACGATGCCGTTCTCGTCGACGGCGATGTTGCCGATCCGCCAGTCGCCGTGGACGACGACCGGCTCGCGGTGCGTCGGGAGCCGGTCCTTCACCCAGTGCAGGCCGAGCTCGATCGCGGGGTGGGGCTCACCGACCGAGTCGAGCTCCGCGTAGAAGCGCGTCACCTGGTCGCCCGTCTCGAGGAACGGCAACCGCTCGGGCGGGATCGCGTGGATCTTCGCCAGCTCCTCCGCCAGCTGGACGTCGAGCCCCGCCGGCGGGCTCTTGACGATCCGCCGGCCGATCGTCTCGCCGCGGATCCGTTCCATCACGAACGCCTCCCGGCCCTCCACCTCGCCGAGATAGGCGATCGGCTCGGGCACCTTCACGCCCGCCTCGTGGGCGGCGCGGAGCACCTCGAACTCGTGCTCGAGCGAGAGCGTGCCCTGGTGGATGACGCCGCCGGCGGCGCGGCGGATCAGCAGCTCGCGCCCGTCCGAGTCGACCGCCCACGCTTCTTTCGACGCGCCGCCGGCAAGCAGCACGGCCCGCTCGACCGGAGCGTCGAGAGCGGCCGCGAACGCGTCCTTCACAGGAGCAGCTCCGCCATCACCTCGAGCGCCTCGCGCTGGCGCGCCTGGATCAGCAGGGTCGAGATCCCGGCCTCGCGCCACGGCTCGAGCCGCTCGGCGATCCGCTCCTTCGGGCCGACGAGGGCGATCTCGTCGACGAGCTCGTCCGGCACCGTCATCGCCGCCTCGCCCTTCATCCCGGAGAGGTAGAGCTCCTGGATCTTCGCCGCCGCCTCCTCGTAGCCGTAGCGCTGGGTCAGCGAGTTGTAGAAGTTCTTCCCCCTCGCGCCCATGCCGCCGATGTAGAGCGCGAGCATCGGCTTCAGCATGTCGCGGCACTGCTGGACGTCGTCGCCGACGAGGACGGGGCAGAGCGGCGCGATCTGGAAGCCGTCCGGCGCCGCGGCCAGCGAGGGGCCGTGGATCTCGCGAAGCCGGTAGGGCGAGAAGAAGATCGGCAGCCAGCCGTCGGCGATCTCGGCCGCGAGCGCGACGTTCTTGGGGCCGAGCGCGGCGAGGTAGATCGGGATGTCGCGGCGCAGCGGCTTCAGGATCAGCTTCAGCGGCTTGCCGAGGCCGGTCGCGTTCTCGCCGGAGTAGGGGATGTCGTAGTGCGGGCCGTGATGCTCGACGGTCTCGCGGCGGAGGCCGGCGCGGACGATCTCGACGTACTCGCGCGTCCGGCCGAGCGGCTTCCCCCAGGGGACGCCGTGCCAGCCCTCGACCACCTGCGGCCCGGAGGTGCCGAGGCCGAGCAGGACGCGGCCGCCGGAGAGCTGGTCGAGCGTCGCCGCGGTCATCACCGTCATCGCGGGCGTGCGCGCGGGCATCTGCATGATCGCGGTGCCGATGCCGATTCGCTCGGTCGTCGCCGCGATCCAGCACGCGACGGTGACCGCGTCGGCGCCCCACGCCTCGGACGTCCAGACGGAGTCGAAGCCGAGCCGGTCGGCCTCCTGCGCCATCGCGACCGACCCGATCGGGTCGTCGTAGCCGAGCTGCATCCCGAGCTTCATCGCCCGATCCTACGAGACACGTCCGCTCGGGACTGTCGGGGACTGTCCCCGACACGTCGGGAGGCGGTTGTGGACGAAGAGTTGCGGAGTTCACGGCCGCTTCGACGGCAGAGCTGCGGCACCATGCCTTCGGCGCCCTCGACGCGCGGGCCGGGGACGCCGGGGAAGCGGAAGAGCGTCGGCTCGCGGCCCGGCTGGCAGACCCACGCCTGGCCGGTCTGCTCGCTCCGCGCCGCCACGAGCACGGCCTCCGCGATCTGCTCCGGCTCCATCAGCGGGAAGCCGGCCGCGTCGAGCTTCGCCTGCTCCGGCTCGGTCATCGGCGTCCGCACGATCCCGGGGCAGACGAGGTTGACGCGGATCCCGCGCGGCTCCAGCACCTCCGCCATCGAGCGCGCGTAGCCGACGACGGCGTGCTTCGTCAGCACGTAGAGGGGGTCGGACGCCATCGGGATCAGGCCCGCGAGCGACGCCGTGACGACGAAGGCGCTGCCCGGGCGCATCCGCGGTGCCAGCGCCTGCACGCCGAAGACGACGCCGTCGACGTTGACGCCGACGATGCGGCGGTAGTCGTCGATCGTGCCGTCGCCCTTCGCGAGCACGCCCGCGTTCAGGCAGACGAGGTCGGCCGGCTCGACGTCGAGCCACGCCTGCGGGTCGGAGACGTCGAAGCCGCTCGACGAGGTCGAGCCCGCGCACGGTCGCGCCGTCGGCCTCGAGCGCGGCGACGAGCGCGCGGCCGATCCCGCCGGCGGCGCCCGTGACGACGGCGGTCTCAGGGAACAAGGACGACCTTGCCCGTCGACTGCCGCGACGCGATCAGGTCGAGCGCCTCGTTCGCCTGCTCGAGCGGGAACTCGGCGCCGACGACGGGGTGGAGCGCGCCGCGCCGCCAGAGCGCGAGCAGCTCGCGCACCTCCTCCTGGACGAGCTGCGGCTGGAAGCCCATCAGCCGGCCGAGGTAGAAGCCCTGGACGCCGACGTTGCGGCCGACGAGCCGCGCCGGGTCGACCTGCTCCCAGGTGCCGCCGGCGAAGCCGATCCCGATCGCGACGCCGAGCGGGCGCAGCGCCTTGACGCACGCCGTGAAGACCGGGCCGCCGACGGGATCGAAGGCGACGTCGATGTCGTCGAGCTCGCCGATCTCCTCGTAGCTCACCGTCCGCTGTGCGCCGAGCTTCCGCGCGAGCTCGAGCTTCTCCGCCGAGCCGGCCGCGGCGGTGACGTTCGCGCCGCAGAACGCCGCCACCTGGATCGCAGCCGTGCCGACGCCGCCCGCCGCCGCCGTCACGAGCACGTTCGTGTCGGGATGGATCCGGGCCTGGCGGGTCATCGGGATCCAGGCGGTCAGGTACGTCGTCAGGAACGCGGCGCCCTCGGCGTAGCTCGCGCCCGCCGGCAGGTCGAACACCCACTCGTCCTCGACGGCGACGCGCTCGGCGTAGCCGCCGCCGGAGTGCCGCACGAACGCGACGACGCGTCTGCCGTCGATGTCGCCGGCGACCTCGTTGCCGAGGATCGTCGGCAGCTCCGGCGGCTGCGGGTACATGCCGTTCTTGATCAGCACGTCGGCGAAGTTGATCCCGGCCGCGCGCACCTCGAGCAGGGACTGTCCCTCGGCCACGTCCGGCTCGGGCACGTCCTCCACGGACAGCGGCGCGCCCGTCTCGCGGAGGACGGCCGCTCTCATCGGCCGGTGAACTCGGGCTGGCGCTTCTCGAGGAACGCGATCACGCCCTCGGCGCCGTCCTCGCTGCCGATGCACTGGATGAAGCCCTGCGCCTCGCGTCGCATCCCCTCCGAGAGCGGCAGGTCGCGCGTCTCGGAGGCGAGCTGCTTGATCACGCCCATGGCGTGCGGCGAGCGCTGCGAGAGCGTGCGCGCCAGCTCGAGCGCCGTCTCCAGCAGCTCCGCGCGCGGCACCGCCTTCTCGACGAGGCCCCAGTCGTAGGCCTGCGAGCCCGAGATCGGGTCGCCGGTGAGGTTGAGCAGCAGCGCGCGGCCGTGGCCGACGAGCCGCGGCAGCCGCTGCGTGCCGCCGCCGCCCGGGATCAGGCCGAGCTTGATCTCGGGCTGCCCGAGCTGCGCGTCGTCGGCGGCGATCCGGATGTCGCAGGCCATCGCCAGCTCGAGACCGCCGCCGAGGCAGTAGCCGTGGATCGCGGCGACGACGGGCGTCCGCCCGGCGTCCATCCGCGCGGCCAGCTTCTGGATCCCGCGCGCCGATCCGCTCTCCGCCGCCTCCTCGATCTGCTCGCGCATGGCGGGGAACTCGGTGATGTCCGCGCCGGCGACGAACGCCTTCTCGCCCTCGCCGCGGAGGACGATCGCACGCGTCTCGTCGTCGCGGTCGAGCCGGTCGTACTCGTCCTCGAGCTCCTCGAGCAGCTGCGAGGAAAGCGCGTTCACGGGCGGGTGGTCGAGGGTGACGATCGCGACGCGCCCGTCCTGCTCGACCTTGACGTACTCAGCCATCTGTCTCCTTTATCGGGGTCCCATGCGAAGGCGCCGTCGAGGCGGATCACCTCGCCGTTCAGGTACTCGTTCTCGACGATGTGCTTGACGAGCGCGGCGAAGTCCTCCGCCCGCCCGAGCCGCTTCGGGAACGGGATCTGCGAGGTCAGGCTCTCGCGGATGTCGTCGCGCATCGGCCCGAGCATCGGCGTGTCCGACGGGCCCGGCGCGATCGTGACGACGCGGATGCCCTTCGAGGCGAGGTCGCGCGCGACCGGCAGCGTCATCCCGGCGACGCCCGCCTTCGACGCCGAGTAGGCGGCCTGGCCGATCTGACCGTCGAAGGCCGCGTTCGACGCGGTGTTGACGATGACGCCGCGCGTGCCCTCCTCGTCGGGCTCGTTCTCGGCGATCTTCGCCGCAGCGAGCGGAGAGGACGTTGAAGGTGCCGATCAGGTTGACCTCGACGATCTTGCGGAAGCGGTCGAGCGGGAAGCCGACGACGCGGGCGCCGCCGCCGATCCCGGCGCAGTTGACGGCGCCGTGCAGCTCCTCGCACGAGTCGACGAGCTCCTGCACCGCGCCGGCGTCGGTCACGTCCGTCTCCGGCAGGTCGGCGACGACCACCGTCGCGCCCTCGCGCTCGAGCATCGCCGCGGTGGCCTCCCCGAGCCCGGAGCGGCCGCCCGTGACGATGAAGGTCTTGCCTGCGATCTGCACCTAGGCTGACCGGCTCCTTGGCGAACTGCTCCCGCAGCGCGGTCTTGCGGAACTTGCCGACCGCCGTCTTCGGGATCTCCTGCGACGAACTCGAACGCGTCCGGCAGCCAGAACTTGGCGAAGTTCGGCGCGAGGAACTCGCGCAGCTCGTCCGGCGTCGCCGTCTTCCCTTCGCGCAGGACGCAGACCGCCAGCGGCCGCTCGTCCCACTTCTCGTGCGGGATCGCGATCACCGCCGCCTCGGCGATGCACGGGTGCGCCATCAGCGCGTTCTCGAGGTCGACGGACGAGATCCACTCGCCGCCCGACTTGATCACGTCCTTCGAGCGGTCCTTGATCATCACGTAGCCCTTCGGGATGGAAGGACGCGATGTCGCCGGTCTTGAACCAGCCGTCGTCGGTCCAGCGCTCGGCCTGCTCGGGCGTGTCGTAGTAGGCCGACGCGACCCAGGGGCCGCGCACCTCGAGCTCGCCCATCGCCTCGCCGTCCCAGGGGATCTCCTTGCCCTCGTCGTCGATCGCGCGCAGCTCGACGAACGGCAGCGGCAGCCCCTGCATCGCGACGACGTCGAGCTGCGTCTCCTCGTCGGCGTCCCGGAACTCGCCGACGTAGTCGGACGAGGTCGCAAGCGGCGAGGTCTCGGTCATCCCCCAGCCGTGGACGACCGTCTTGCCGTGCCGCTGCCGGAAGCCGGCGATCATCGCCCGCGGCGCGGCCGAGCCGCCGACGAGCATCGAGTGCAGCTTCGAGAGGTCCCAGCGGTCGGGCTCCTCGTCGAGCATGCCGAGGATCCCCATCCAGATCGTCGGCACGCCGGCGGTGATCGTCACGCCCTGCTCCTCGAAGTCCTCGAGCAGCGTCTCCGGGTCGAGGAAGGGCCCGGGGAAGACGATCTTCGCGCCGACCATCAGGCAGGTGTAGGGATAGCCCCACGCGTTCGCGTGGAACATCGGCACGACCGGCAGGAACGTCTCCTTCTCGGTCACGTGCAGCCCGAGCGGCGCCGCGAGCGCCTCGCCGAGCGTGTGCAGGACGGTGGAGCGGTGCGAGTAGAGGACGCCCTTCGGCATCCCGGTCGTGCCGCTCGTGTAGCACATCGCCGCGGCGTCGTCCTCGTCGAGCTGCGGATCCTCGTAGTCGTCCGGATCGGCGCCGGCGAGCAGCTCCTCGTAGGAGTCCTCGACGACGAAGACGTGCTCGATCGGCGTCTTGTCGGCGAACTGCTCCCAGAGCGGCAGCAGGCTGCGGTCGACGATCACGGCCTTGTCGCCGGCGTGCGTGGCGATGTAGCCGAGGTCGTTCGGGTGCAGGCGCAGGTTGAGCGTGTGCAGGACGTAGCCGCCGCAGGGGATGCCGAGGTACGCCTCGAGGTGCTGGTAGTGGTTCCAGGAGAGCGTCGCGACGCGGTCGCCGGGCTCGAGGCCGAGGCCCTTCAGCGCCACCGCCAGCTGGCGCGCGCGGCGGCCGAAGTCCGCGAACGTGTAGCGGTGGAAGCTCCGGTCCGGCATCCGCGTCACGATCTCCTGGTGCGGGAAGTACGTCTCCGCGCGCTTGAGGATCGTCGGCAGCGTCAGCTGGAAGTCCATCATCAGGCCCTTCACGCCTGCTCCTTTCCGAGGTTCATGCCGGAGCTCCAGGTCCTCGTCGCTCATCGACGTGGCCGTCGCGCTCGACGTAGCCGTCCTTGCCGCCGATCACGAGCAGCACGAGCTCGTCGTCGCCGGCGTTCGAGATCCGCCGCGGCGTCGTCGACTCGACGTGGAAGAGGCCGCCCGGGCCCGAGGATCCGCTCCTCGCCGTCGACCTCCACCTTCGCGGTGCCGCTGTGGACGAAGTAGAGCTCGTCCTGCGTGTCGTGGTAGTGGTGGACGCCGGGGAAGCCGGGCGGGTAGACGACGCCGTTGACGCCGAACGCGGTGACGCCCATCGGCGCGCGCACCTTGCGGAAGCCGGGGCCCTCGCCGAGCTCGTCGAGCGACGCGAACGAGTGCGTCATGCGGCCCTCCTCGGCATGTCGGTGTAGACCCGCTCGCCCTTGAAACGCCGCGAGACCGGATCCCAGGGGAAGAAGATCGCGTTCCGCCAGGTCATCGTCTCGCCCGTCGGCTCGTTGTCGAGCCACTTGGCCGAGTGCGTGCCGGTGACGATCGCCTCCTCGACGACGCCCTGCGGCCCGATGACGATGTTCTGCAGCTCGAAGACGATGTCCGGGAACGCGGTCAGGAGCTCCGTGTAGAAGCGCGCCGCGCCCTCGTGGCCGTGCCAGGAGACGTCGTCGGGGTAGACCGTGTAGACGCAGTCCTCGGACAGCGTCGCGAGCAGCCCTTCGATCGAGCGGTTGTCCTCGGCCTTCGAGTGCTCCTTCCAGAGCTCCCGGATCTCGTCGACCTCGGCCGGGTCGACGTCCATTCGCATCAGCTCCAGCACTTCCGCTTTCGGGACGGGCATGAGTCTCCTTGTCTAGTCGAGGAGGGCGGCGGCGACGAGCTCGCGCTGCTTGGCGGCGTGGCCGCCGAAGGCGTCGATCCACTGCGCGCGCTTGTAGTAGCGGTGCAGGACGTGCTCCCAGGTGAAGCCGATGCCGCCGTGCACCTGGATCGAGCGCTCGCAGGCGGCGACCGCGGTCTCGGCGCAGAAGGACTTCGCGGACGCGACCGCGACCGGCGCCCGCTCGTCCTCCTCGGCGACGCACCAGGCGGCCCAGTAGGCGAGCGAGCGGGCGAACTCGGTCTCGACGTAGGTGTCGGCGAGCGGGTGCGAGACGGCCTGGTAGGTGCCGATCTTCTTGCCGAACTGCTCGCGGTCGGAGACGTAGGCGACGCCGAGCTCGAGCGCCTTCTGCGCGACGCCGACGGCTTCCGCGGCAAGGGCTGCGAGCAGTCTCAGCCGAACAGGCTCGAAGTCGCCGTCGACCTTGTAACAGTCTGTTGCTTGCAGGCGGCCCAGCTTGCGCGTCTCGTCGACGGTCGCGAGCTCCTCGCCCTCGGCCGCGCACGCGTCCATCGACTCGCGCAGCACCTTGTCGACGGCGTCGAGATGCGGCACGAGGCCGTCGAGCTCGACCGACCAGGCGTTGCTCGTCCACCTCGGGCAGCGCCGGGAGGACGACCGCGGTCGTCAGGAACGGGCCGGAGTAGAGCGCGCGGCCGGCCTCCTCGAACAGGATCGCCTCGTCGACGAACGAGAGCCCGCCGCCGCCGCGCTCCTCGGGGACGGAGACGCCGAGCCAGCCGAGCTCGCGCAGCTCGGCGAGCGGCGCGTCCGGGTTCGCCTCGAGGAAGGAGCGCGCCTGGCGGCGCAGCTCCTCCTGCTCGGGCGTGAAGGCGAACTCCATCAGCGGCTCCTCGGGAGGCCGAGCACGCGCTCGGCGATGATGTTGCGCAGGATCTCCGAGGTGCCGGCCTCGATCGTGTTGCCGCGCGAGCGCAGCTGCTGGTGCTGCCAGTAGCTGCCGTCCTCGACGAGCTGCGCCTCCGGGCCGAGCAGCTCGAGCGCGAGCTTCGTCACCCGCTGGTTCGCCTCCGACCACCAGAGCTTCGCGCCCGAGCCCTCGGGGCCGGGGATGCCGGTCTTCATCAGCGTCGTCAGCGAGCGGTAGTTGGTGTAGCGCACCGCCTGCAGGCCGATCCACTCGCGCGCGATCGCGTCGCGCTGCACCGCGGTCGCGCCCTTCTCCTTCGCGAGCGCGATCAGCTTCCGGATCTGGCTCTCGAGCCCGGCGGTGAGCGCGAAGCCGAGCGTGCCGCGCTCGTGCAGCAGCGTCGTCATCGCCACCTGCCAGCCGCCGCCGACGTCGCCGACGACGTTCTCCACCGGCACCTCGACGTCGGTGAAGAAGATCTCGTTGAACTCGGCCTCGCCGGTGATCTGCCGCAGCGGCCGCACCTCGACGCCGGGCGCGTGCATGTCGACGAGCAGGTAGGTGAGGCCCGCGTGCCGCTGGCTCTCCGGGTCGCTGCGGGTGACGAGGATGCACCAGTCGGCGATGTGCGCGAACGACGACCAGACCTTCTGGCCGTCGACGACGAAGTGGCCGTTCTCGCGGCGCGCGGTCGTGCGCACGGCCGAGAGGTCGGAGCCGGCGTCCGGCTCGGAGAAGCCCTGGCACCAGATCTCCTCGGTCGAGAGGATCTTCTCCAGGTGCTTGCTCCTTCTGGGCGTCGGTGCCGTGCGCGATGATCGTCGGCCCGGCCATGCCGAGCCCGATCACGCCGAGGTGGGGCGGCGCCTCGGCGCGCGCCATCTCCTCGAGGAAGATCGCCTGGTGGCTGTACGGGCGCGCCGGCGCCGCCGTACTCCTTCGGCCAGGTCAGCCCGGCGTAGCCGGCCTCGTGCAGCTTGCGGCTCCAGTCGCGGCCGGCCTCCTCGAAGCGGCCGCGCCGGATCTCGTCGCGTCAGGTTCGTCTCGATCCACGCGCGCAGCTCCGCGCGGAACGCGGCCTCGTCGGGCGTGTCGCGCAGATCCATGTCACGACTTTAAACCGCAGTGGGCGTGGCGCGGGAGAGGACGGCCGCGAGCTCGCTGCGAGAACGAAGGTCGAGCTTGCGGTAGACGTTGCGCGAGGTGGAACTCGATCGTCCGCTCCGAGATGAAGAGCGAGGCGGCGGCCTCGCGATTCGTCATCCCGCCTGCGACGGCTCGCGCGACGCGATCCTCCATCGGCGTCAGCTCGCCGGCAGGCCCGCGTCGGAGCCCGAGAGCGGCGATGTCGGCGCGCGCCCGGTCGGCCCAGACGACGGCGCCGGCGCGCTCGAAGAGCACGACCGCTTCCTCGAGGGCACGCCGGGCGTCGCCACGCCGTCGGTGCCGACGGCGGCGCCGTCGCGAGCGCCATCAGGGTGCGCGCACGGTAGTACGGGCTCGGCGCCCGCTCCTGCAGCTCGAGTGACCGCGCGAATTCCGCTTCCGCGTCCTCGTGCTCGCCGCGGAGCGAGGCGATCAGCCCGCGGTACCGGGCGATGAGCGCCAGGCGACGCGCGTGGCGCTCCGGAGAGTAGAGCGGCTCGTACTCCGCGCATCCGGGCGGCGGCCGAGTCCAGGCGGCCGAGCGCGATCAGGGCCTCGATCTCCACCGGGGCGTGCCTGAAGGCCGGGTCCACCCACCCGGCAGCGTCGTAGCGTCGCGCCAGAACGCTCGAAGTGCTCGAGCGCCGCTGCGGGGTCGCCGCGCTCGAGTGCGACGAGGCCGAGCGTGTGATCGCCCCACGCGAGCCACGGCTCGAGCACCGGTGAGAGGGCGAGCTCCTGCCCGGCGCGCGCCAGCGCTTCGGCCTCGTCCGGTTCGCCGAGGAGCGCGAGGACGGATGCCGCCTTGAAGCAGGCCGTACATCCGATTCGATCGGTCGTCCTGCTGCTCTCCCAGCTCGACGAGCTCGGCCGCGTACTTCTGCGCGCAGCAGGAGGTTCCCCGCGTCGGTCTCGACGTCCGAGAGCAGTGCCAGGATCGACGTCCGGTCCCGCTCGTCGCCTCGCTCGACGGCCTCGTGCAGCAGCTCGAGGCAGAGCTCCCGTGAGCGGTCGTACTCGCCCACTCGCCTCAGGACATGGGCCAGCGTGGTGATCGGCCGATCCTCGTCCACCGATGTCGACCTCCCCGCCCTCCGCTCGATCTCGACCGCCCGCTCGAGCTCGTCCAGGTCGACGGGTCTGCCGCTGAAGAAGTCGGCGAACACGGCGCCGGCGATCGCCGTCGCGAGCGTGGCCTCGTCCCCGAGCGCCTCGGCGGTCGCGAGCGCGGCGCGTGCGTGCTCGACGGAGAGCTCGCCCTCGCCCGCGCAGACGTGCAGCGCCATCAGACAGTGGTGGATGCGAACTGCGAGCGCCGGGCTCTGCTGCGCGTTCTCGAGCGCGGCGTACGCGTATCCGAAGCCCCGGCGGGAGTAGCTTCCGCCCGCGAGCGCGAGCTCGAGCAAGACCTCCGCCAACTCCTCGCCGGGACTCGAGAGCTCGACAAGGCCGGTCGAGCAGTTTGCGGGCGCGGTCGGTGTCGCCGGCCGCGAGGTGGCAGCGCGCAGCCTCGAGACCTCGACGCCTCCGCGCGGCGGCGTCGCGTGCCGGCGTGACGGCGGCCGCCTGCTCCAGGAGCCGGCCGGCGCGTGTCGAGCGCTCCGCGCGCCTTCGCGGCCGCCGCGGCGGACTCGAGCTCCGCAGCGACGGCAGCGCTGGGCCGGGTGGCGGCAAGAGCGAGCTGCGGCGCCCGTTCCTCCGAGCGCTCGAGCACTCGTGCGAGCGCCGCGTGGGCGGCACGACGACGGGCCGGCGTGCCGCCTCGTACACCGCCGCTGCGACGAGCGGATGAGTGAAGCGGACGCGGTCGCGGTCGACGGCGACGATTCCGGCTGCCGCCGCCTCCGCGAGCGCGGCTTCGACGTTCTTGCTCGTCGTACGCCGCGAGCAGGACGTCGACGGTGGGCAGCGGAAGAGCCGCCGCACCGAGGAGGACGTCGCGCGTGCCTGAGGCGCAAGCTTCGCGACGCGCCGGCCGATCGCGTCGGCCGCAGACGGTGGGACCGGAATCGGCGCCGCAGGGTCGTCCGGGAGCCCGCGCTCGGCGAGCAGCGCCGCGACTTCCTTGCCGAACAGCGGATTTCCGTCGCACGCCACGTAGAGCTGCCGAAGCACCGGCCTGGGAAGTCGAGCGCCGCGACGTACGACGGTCTCGAAGGCGGGCTCGTCGAGCGGCCCGACCTCGACGTCGGCGACCCGTCCGTTTGCGCCCGGAACCTGGATCTCCGGTCCGGCCCCCGACCGAAGCCCGGCCACGAGCCCGACCTGCTCGGATTCGACGCGCCGAAGGGCGAACTCGAGCGTTCGCAGCGAGGGCGGGTCGCACCACTGCAGGTCGTCGAGCGCGACGAGCAACGGCTGCTCGCCCGCGAGCCGACGGAGCGCCGCGGCGACCGCCAGGTTGAGCCCGAGCGGATCGACCGGACGTGCTTCGTCCGGGTCGACCCTGCGCAGGGCGACGTCGAGCGCCCGCGCCTGCGGCGCGGGCAGGTCGAGCTCTGACACCTCGACGGACTCGAGCAGCTCGGCGAGGACGCCGAACGGAAGCTCTGCCTCGGTCTCCGCCGGGCGGGCGGTAAGCACGCGGAAGCCCGCGGCCCTGCGCTCGCGCGACCGTCTCCTCGAGCAGCGCGGACTTGCCGTAGCCGGCACCGCCGCGGAACACGACCGCCTGGTACCCCTCGGGGACCGACCGCAGGAACCGGTCGATCGTCGCGAGCTCCGGGTCGCGTCCGACGAGCGGCGGCATGCCTCCTCGGATCGTAGGCCCGCTGCAGCGAGAAAACCTAGTGGAGCACCCTGATGTGTGGCCGTCTCCTGCGCTCTAGCGTCGAGTCAGCGAGACCGAGAGGAGACACCGTGGACACACTCAGCGCCCACCACGCGCCGACGCTCCGTACCGTCGACCTTCGAGCTGCCCTCGCGGTCGGCGCAGCTGCCGTCGCAGCCGCGTTCGGGACGGGGTACGTGCTGGCGCAGCAGCTGGACGAGCCTGCTCGTGTGGGGATTGCGGCGGGTCCCGCCGCCCCGCACACCTTCGGGGACGCCTTGAGCCGAGTCGCTTGCGCTCAAGCGGGCGCCGGTGGTCCAAAGCAAGGCGGCGGACATCCGGATGAGGCGGATCCGCTAGCTCACGTCACCATGCTCCGGTCGAGCTCGCGCGCGGAGCGGCACGCCGGCGAGCGCCATCGTCAGGTCGAGCTCGGCGGCGAGCTGCCGGATCACGGCCTCGACGCCGGCCGCGCCGCCGACGGCGAGGCCGTAGGCGTAGAGCCGGCCGAGCAGGACGGCGTCCGCGCCGAGCGCGAGCGCCTTCAGGATGTCCGACGCCGCGGCGGATGCCGCCGTCCATCAGCACCGTCGCGTCCGCGCCGACCTCGTCGCGCACCTCGACGAGTGCGTCCAGCGAGGCGACCGCGCCGTCGACCTGCCGGCCGCCGTGGTTCGAGACGACGATCCCGTCGACGCCGTGCTCGAGCGCGAGCCGGGCGTCGTCGGCGCGGAGGACGCCCTTGACGACGATCGGCAGCTCGGTGCGCTCGCGCAGCCAGGCGAGGTCGGCCCACGTGAGGCCGAGGTTCGGGAACGCCGCGAGCGCCATCAGCGACGCCGTCTGCACGTCGTCCTCCGGCGGCGCGTCCAGCCGCTCGCGGAAGAGCGGGTCGCTGAAGAACTGCGCCAGCCCCTCGCCGCTGCAGGAACGGGAGGTAGCCGTTCCGCAGGTCGCGGTCGCGCCAGCCGAGCGTGAGCGTGTCGAGCGTGACGACGATCGCGCCGTAGCCCGCGGCGCCGGCGCGGTCGACGAGGCTGGCGGCGAGCTCGCGGTCGCCCCACCAGTAGAGCTGGAACCAGCGCTGCGCCTCGCCGAGCTCGGCCGCGACGTCCTCGAGCGAGGTCGACGCGGCGCTCGAGAGGATCATCGGCACGCCCGGTCGCCTTCGACGCGCGCGCGACGCCGAGCTCGGCTTCGGGGTGGACGATCGAGAGCACGCCGACCGGTGCGAGCAGGAACGGCGCCGGCGAGCGGAGCCCGAGCACCTCGACGGAGAGGTCGCGCTCGGCTGTCCCGACGAGCATTCGCGGCCGCAGCCGGAGCCGCTCGAACGCCTCGCGGTTGGCGCGGACCGTCGCCTCCGAGCCCGCACCGCCGGCGACGTAGTCGAACGGCCCCTGCTCGAGCTTGGCGCGCGCGGCGGCCTCCCAGTCCTCGGGCGAGACCGGCCACTCGGCTCCGCCGGCGAGGTAGATCGCGTTCTGGACCTGGCTTCCCGGCTCCAACACGTGCAGACTCTCGCTGATGACGGAGCTGATGTTCAAGCCGGAGGTGGACGCGCGCCGCGCCGAGGTGCGCGCGTTCATGGAGGAGCACGTCTATCCGAACGAGGCCGCGCTCGCGCGCGAGGACGAGTCGTCCGACGCGCTGATCGAGCAGCTGCGCGCGAAGGCGAAGGCGGCCGGGATCTGGGCGCCGCACCTGCCGCACGAGGCCGGCGGCACCGGCTCGGGCTTCCTCGAGTACGCGCTGCTGAACGAGGAGATCGGCCGCAGCATGTGGGCGCAGCTCGTCTTCAACTGCCAGGCGCCCGACGCGGGCAACGGCGAGATCCTGCACCTGTTCGGCACCGACGAGCAGAAGGAGCAGTTCCTGAAGCCGCTCGTCGACGGGACGGCGCGCTCGTTCTTCTCGATGACCGAGCCCGAGGTCTCCGGCGCCGACCCGACCGGTCTCCGCACGACCGCAGTGCTCGACGGCGACGAGTGGGTGATCAACGGGCACAAGTGGTTCTCGTCCTCGGCCGAGGGCGCGACGTTCGGGATCGTGATGGCGGTGACCGACCCGGACGCGCCGCCGCACGGGCGGATGAGCCAGATCCTCGTCCCCGCGGACACGCCCGGCTACGAGCTGATCCGGCCGATCCCCGTGATGGGACACGCGGGCCGCGGCTGGTCGACCCACTGCGAGGTGCGCTACACCGACGTGCGCGTCCCGCGCGAGAACGTGCTCGGCGAGCCGGGCGACGGCTTCCGGATCGCGCAGAAGCGGCTCGGGCCGGGGCGGATCCACCACGTCATGCGCTGGCTCGGCCAGATGCAGCGCGCCTTCGAGCTGATGTGCCGCTACGCGCTCGAGCGGGAGGCGTTCGGCGGGCCGCTGGCCGAGAAGCAGACCGTGCAGAACTGGATCGCCGACTCGGCCGCCGAGATCCAGGCCTGCCGGCTGCTGACGCTCGACGCGGCGCGGAAGCTCGACGAGGGCGACGAGGCGCGCGTCGAGGTCTCGCTGATCAAGTTCTACGCGGCGCAGATCCTGAACGACGTGATCGACCGCGCGATCCAGGTGCACGGCGCGCGCGGCCTCACCGACGAGACGCCGCTCGCCGTACATGGCTCAGCAGGCCCGCGCCGCCCGCATCTACGACGGCCCGGACGAGGTGCACCGGATGGTCGTCAGCCGCCGGATCCTGAAGGAGTTCCGGGACGGCGGCACCTTCACGTTCGACTGAGAGCAGCGGACAGCTCCGGCCCATTGCTTGTCGCCTCCGGGCGTGATACGACCCGCTCCTCTAGCGGCAGGAGTGCGGCGTGCGGAAGAGGGTTCGGCTGAGCTTGTCCGTGGCCGCGGTTCCACCGCTGCCGGCGGACGCATGACGAAGTATCTGGCCGGCGCGGTTGTGCTCCTCGCGCTCATGGTCGCTCCGCTCGGCTTTGCGGTCGAATCGCCGCGCACGGCCGGCACGTCGACCGCTTCGGGGCGCTGCTCGCTGGCTACCGCACGCGCGCTCGTCGAACGGCACCGCCTCGACGCCTTCCTCGTGCCGAACCCGATCGGACAGCTCCTCTGCGGCCCGTTCGCAGGAGCAGGCAGCGACGCGCTGGCGGTCACGATCCGCGCACCCACGTGCTGGGGTATCCAGCGCTGGGCGGTCTTCCGCTTCAGCCAGGGCGACTGGCAGCGCGTCCTCGATCGGATCGCGTTCATCTTCCCCTTGGTTGTCGTCGGCTCGGACCTCCGTGAGACGGCGCCCGTCTTCCGTCAGGGCGACTCGCGCTGCAATCCAAGCGGCGGTACGCATGCGCGCACCTGGCACTGGAACGGCACCCGCTTCGCAGCCGGCGCCTGGAAGCAGGTGACGCCGGGGACAGGGCCTGCTGACGTTCTGACGAGCGGCTTCTTCAAGACACCGTCCGGCAACATCGTCTGCTACCACTCCCCCGGCCCTAAGGACGTGCCGCGAGCGTTCCTCGGCTGTGGGATCAAGAGCGGGCTCAAGCCCGCGCCTCCACGGCGGCCGTGCGAGGACGGCGGCTATGCGGGCGACCGGGTCTCGATGAACGCGACCGGTCGCGTGAGCGTGCCGTTCTGTGCGGGCGATCCAGGGGCGCTGGTCGGCGAGCGCGAGGCAAGGGTGCTCGGCTACGGCAAGACGTGGAGCGGCGGTGGTCTGAGCTGCGCGTCGGCTGTCACGGGTCTGACCTGTCGCAACAGGAGCGGCCACGGGTTCTTCCTCAGCCGCGCAGCCTGGCGGCAGTTCTAAACCTCAACGCTCGAAAAGGAGATGCGGATCGTGCGATCGGAAACGGCGCGGAAAAAGGGCTGGGCGGTTGTGAGCGTGGCGGCGGCTGCGGCCGTCGCGGCGACGAGCGCGCTCGGAGGCTCGGTAGGCGACGCGATCGCGACTGAAGCTGCGGTGCCTGGGGCAGCCGCCCCAAAGCCGACGTTGAGTGTCGCCGTGCTGGGCAGCGGTAGCGTTGCGAGCAAGCCCGCGGGAATCTCCTGTCCCCGGACGTGCGTGGGAACGTTCGCGGCGGGCTCGCGTGTGCTCCTCACCCCGAAGGCGAAGAGCGGGTCTCGGTTTCTCCGCTGGGGCGGCTCCTGCACCGGTACCGGGACGTGCCGGGTGAGAGTGTCAGCCTTGGCCGCCGTCGCGGCACAGTTCGCCGGGCCGAAGACACAGCCACAACCGCCAGTGCGGACGTCTGCTGTGGAGCCGGGCAGCTACCGGGGCTCGCATGTGGGCGGCCACCCGGTGACGTTCTTCGTTGCAGCCGCTGGTGCGAGCGTACTGAACATCTCGATCCCGACCGTCTTCATCGCCTGCACGCCCGCGGGTGCGTTCCCGAGCGTCAATCATCTCGAGATCCTGAGGACGGCGATCAAGACGGACGGCTCGTTCACGGCGAAGGCCTCTCAGGACGGTGTCTTCGCCGGTGTGAAGGCGACGTTCACCTACTCCGTCAACGGGCAGTTCCAGCAGGCAACTGCGGGCAAGGCGGCGACTGCGGCCGGAACCTACCGCCAGGAGATCGTGTTCACCGACTCGACCGCCCGCAGGTGCACCTCGAACAACCAGTCCTGGACAGCGAGTCGGACCGGAGACCCGCAACCGCCCCGGAAGTCCCTCATCGAGCCCGGCAGCTACCGGGGCTCGCACGTTGGCGGCCATCCCATGACGTTCTCTGTTGCCGCAGGTGGTGCGAGCGCGTTGAACATCTCGATCCCGACGGTCTTCATCGCCTGCACGCCGGCGGGCGCGTTCCCCTCCACCGATCACCTCCAGGTCCTGAGGACGGCGATCAACGCGGACGGCTCGTTCACCGCGAAGACCACGCAGGACGGCGTGTTCGCCGGCAGGAACGCAAAGTTCACCTACTTCTTCACCGGGCACTTCCAGGGGGTGACCGCGGCTGGGGTGGCGACCGCAGCCGGGGTGTACCGCCAGGACATCGTGTTCACCGACGCAACCACCCGCACGTGCACGTCGAACAACCAAACCTGGACGGCGACTCGCCGCTAACCGCGGTTGACGTTGTTCTGACGAAAGGGACGCTGATGCAGCCGAAAGGGTTCATGACCGCGCTGTTCGATTTCTCGTTCACCGCGTTCGTCACGCCGAAGATCATCAAGGTCCTGTACGTGCTGGCCACGGTCCTGGTCTCACTGTGGACGCTCGTACTCATCCTTGCGGCCTTCAACGAGTCCGGCAGCCTTGGAGTCTTGATGCTCGTGATCGGGGGCCCGCTGTTCTTCTTGCTCGCGATCATCTACGCGCGCGTCTTCCTCGAGCTGGTGATCGTCTTCTTCCGGATCAACGGGAACGTCCAGGAGCTTCGTGACGGTCGCAGCGGCAGTGCCCAGCAGCGGGCGCCGACTCCCGAGTTGCCCCCAGACGTCGCCCCAGTCGTCGCGGTCGCTGACGTGACGCCGGAAACCGGACCGGAGCCGGCCACCCTCGAGGCGCCCGAGCCCGCTCCGGCGCGCTTCTGCGAGAACTGCGGCGCCGACCGCCGCCCCGGGGGTCGCTTTTGCACGAGTTGCGGGCAGGCATGAGTCCACCTTCGGTGGTGACCTGCCCGAACTGCGGCGGCGAGGAGCCCGATGGGTCGCGATTCTGTGGCAACTGCGGCTCGCCGTTCGTGCCGGCCGATCCGCGACCCGCCCCGAGGACGAGAACGCGCGGTTTGCGTTGGGTCGCTGCGGGAGCGGTCGCCTTGTTCCTGGCGGGCGGCGCGGTTGCCGCTGTGTTCTCACTCATTGGCGACGATTCGTCCGAGGCTGTCTCCACCGCGGAGCAGCCGCCGGCCGGCGGCTCCGAGTCCCTGCCTTCGGCCTCGATGGCGACGCTCGTCGAGAGCGTGATTCCGCGTTACGTGGAGCTCGTCGGCTATCAGGGTGCGCTCAGCGCTCGCGTGCAGTGGCTCGAGGCGGGCGCACAGTCGTTCGCCGCGCTGCGGGAGGCAGCCGATGCGCTCGCTGCGAGCGTGGCGGCAACGGAAGACTCGCTCGACGGCTTCGCGCCGACGACCAGTCAGGAGACGAGCACGCTCCTGCGCCTGCACCGCGCCTTTGCCGCTCACATCGCCTACACGGACGCGATTTCCAGCTTCCCTGCTCTGCCGAGGTCCCTGACCCGCGCGGCGGCGCAGGCAGCGATCGACCGAGCCGAGGAGGCGCAGATCGCCTACTCGGAGCTTGCGGTCGCCGAGCCGACTCTGTCGGGCGTCTCGCTCAACGGCTCCGACCACCTTCGCCTGCTCGAGCTCGTTCCTGCTCCGGCGTCGACCCTCCCGACCGAATCGCCGGGGCTGACAGCGTTCGTCGGTCGAATCGAGGACATCCTCACCGAGTCGGCGGCTGGGCGGCGGGAGCTCGGGAGCGCGCTCGCGGCCGGGTTCAACTGCTCGATCTCAATGAGCGAGGCAGGGGAGCGCGTCGACCGGGTGGTCGAGAACCGCCAGCGGCTCCTCGGCCTGTTCGGCAGCCTCTCGACCCCGACCAACGCAGCAGATGAGGCCGCGCGACTACTGCGCGTGGCGCTGCAGCACTCGATCGACGCCGACATCCGCTACCGCGATGGCTTCTTCAGCGCCGGCACGACCGGCTGTCCGCTGCCGCCGAACGAGAGCTTCACGCTCGCCCGACAGTCGGACCTGCTCGCAAGTGCGGCCAAGCAACGCTTCGTCGCCGTCTACAACCCGCTCGCGAAAAGCGTCGGACGCCGCACCTGGTCAGCGGGCGAGATCTGAGCCGGCCTACCCTTCGCCACAACGAGAGCCT
The DNA here is from genome assembly GCA_963738795.1 of uncultured Gaiellaceae bacterium. Classification (GTDB taxonomy): domain Bacteria; phylum Actinomycetota; class Thermoleophilia; order Gaiellales; family Gaiellaceae; genus Gaiellasilicea. Next base: position 107,328 of record CAVTXQ010000008.1, read on the forward strand.
GCGCCGAGCTCCGCCTCGATTGCGTTCGCCAGCTCCGCGGGTACGAAGCCGAAAGGCCCGACCTCGCCCTGGAACGCCACGCGGCCGTCGCGGGCGATCAGATAGAGCCGGTCGGGCCAGCCGCCGTACGCCGAGGCGACCGCGTCGTCGACGTCGTCCAGCAGGATCGGGATCCGCGTCCGGAGCCGCAACGCGCACGCGTCGGCCGCCTCGGCCCGCTCGTCCAGAGACACGGGATCGACGAGCGCGATCTCCTCGCGCCGGTTGTCGGCGAGCACCCAGCCGTCCTCGGGGTGCGCCTCGCGGATGTAGACGATGAAGAACGCGACCTCGCCGCCGTGGCGGTCGTAGAGCTGCTCCAGCTCGCCCAACTGGCGGCGGAAGGGCGGTCAGGTGTACGAGCCGAAGACGAGCGCGACCGGCCGCTCGCCCGCGAAGTCGGCGAGGCGGACGCGTTCGCTGCTCGGGCGGTGCGTCTCCGGGTCGAGGAGCGGCAGCTCGAAGGGGATCGCGGGCGCGCCGGGGCGGAGCTCGGGCGCCATCAGCCGCTGATAGAGCGGCGAGCCCATCGCCTGCTCGAGCGTCAGCGGCGAGTCGGCCGGCGTCTCCGGCGCGTCCATCCGCCTACGAAAGCGCTTCGCGGCGGCGCTGCTGCATCTCCGCGGTCGGCACGTTGACCCTCCAGACGAGCCCGAGCCGGCGCATCCCCCGGATCACGAGCCCGCCGATGTCGAGCTCCCAGGGCCGGAGGCCGTGGAACGCCGAGGACGGGAACGCGTGGTGGTTGTGGTGCCACGACTCACCGAAGGAGATCCACGAGAGCCACCAGACGTTGCGGGACTCGTCCTTGACGCGGAAACGGCGCGAGCCGACGAAGTGGCAGACCGAGTTGACCGACCAGGTGATGTGGTGGAGCAGGAAGATCCGGATCAGGCCGCCCCAGAACATCGCCTGCAGGCCGGCGCCGACCGTGCCGCCCCAGATCCAGCCGGCGGCGAACGGCAGCAAAAGCGACGCCGCGACCCAGGCCGGGAACCAGCGCGAGATGAAGACCATGCCGCGGTCGGCGAGCAGGTCCTTCGCGTACTTCGTCCACTCCGCGCGGCCGACGTTGCGGAAGAGCCAGCCGACGTGCGCGTGCCAGAGGCCGGCGATCTTGCCGCGCACACCTGGGCCGAAGCCGGCGTGCGGGGAGTGCGGGTCGCCCTCGCGGTCGGCGAAGCTGTGGTGCTTGCGGTGGTCCGAGACCCAGCGGATCACCGGGCCCTGCACGGCCATCGAGCCGAGCACCGCGAGCCCGTAGCGGATGCTCTTGAACGTCTCGTACGACCGGTGCGTGAAGAGCCGGTGGAAGCCGATCGAGATCCCGAGCGTCGTCAGCGCGTAGCCGACCGCGAAGATGGTCAGGTCGCGCCAGGTCACGTACTGGCCCCAGAGGAAGAAGATCGACGCGAGGAAGCCGGCGAACGGAATCGTGACGCCGAGCAGGTTCGTGATCTTCTGTCCCCGGCTCATGTGCAGCTCGGCGGCGTGGTCGCTCACGCGGGGAGAGTAGCGGCCAAGCAGGCCGGCGGCCGGTTCCTTTTGCCTTCCGTCGCCCGGCCCGCATAAGCTCCTCCGGCCGATGGCCCTGCTCTCGCTGCGGAACGTGACTCGCCGGTTCGGCGGGATCGTCGCCCTCGATGGGATCTCGCTCGACGTCCCGGAGGGACAGATCGTCGGCCTGATCGGGCCGAACGGCGCCGGCAAGACGACGGCGTTCAACGTCATCACCCGGCTCTACACGCCGAACGAGGGCGAGGTCCTGTTCGCAGGCGAGTCGCTCCTGAAGACGCCCGTGCATGGGATCGTGCGGCGCGGGATCGCCCGCACCTTCCAGAACGTGGAGCTGTTCAAGACGATGACGGTGCTCGACAACGTCCTCGTCGGCGCGCACGCTCGCGGCGGTGACAACGAGGTGGAGGCGCTCGCAGCACTCGAGTACGTCGGGCTCGGCGCGATCGCGGCGCGGCCGGTCGCCGGGCTGCCGTTCGGGACGCTGAAGCGGGTCGAGCTTGCGCGGGCGCTTGTCGCCGCGCCGAAGCTGCTTCTGCTCGACGAGCCGGCCGGCGGGCTCAACCACGAGGAGGTGGAGGAGCTCGGCCACTTCATCCAGAAGATCCGCGACGACCGCAAGCTGACCGTCTTCCTCGTCGAGCACCACATGAACCTCGTGATGGGGATCTCCGACCACGTGCACGTGATGAACTTCGGCAAGAAGATCGCCGAGGGGACGCCCGCCGAGGTGCGGGCGAACCCGGCCGTGATCGAGGCGTATCTCGGCACCGACGAGGCGGCCCATGGCGCTGCTTGAGCTGCGCGACGTCGAGGCGCGCTACGGCCCCGTCCGCGCACTCTCCGGAGTCTCGCTCGCCGTCGAGCAGGGGCAGATCGTCGCCGTCCTCGGCGCCAACGGGGCCGGCAAGACGACGACGCTCCGGTCGATCTCCGGCACCGTCAAGCGCAGCGGCCAGATCCTGTTCGACGGCAAGCCGCTCGGCCGGCGCGGCCCGGAGGCGGTCGCGCGGCTCGGCGTCGCGCACGTCCCCGAGGGCCGCGGCACCTTCGCCGAGATGTCGGTCGAGGAGAACCTGAAGCTCGGCGCCTACGTGCGCAACGGCTCGATCGACGACGACATCGTCCGCGTCTCCGAGTACTTCCCCTGGATCGCCACCCGCCTCGGCCAGCACGCCGGCACCCTCTCCGGCGGCGAGCAGCAGATGCTCGCGCTCGCCCGCGCGCTGATGAGCCACCCGCGGATGCTCCTGCTCGACGAGCCGTCGCTCGGTCTGGCGCCCCTCGTCACCCGTGAGATCTTCCGGATCGTCAGCGAGCTGAACGAGAAGGAGGGGCTGACGGTGCTCGTCGTCGAGCAGAACGCGGCGATCGCGCTCGAGGTCGCGTCGTACGCGTACGTGCTCGAGGTCGGGAAGGTGGCCGTGTCCGGCCCGAGCGAGGAGCTCGCGCGCAACGAGTCCGTGCAGAAAGAGCTACCTGGGCTACTGATGGCGGAGTTCTTCCAGCAGGTCGTCGCAGGGCTCGCCAGCGGGTCGATCTTCTCGGCGCTCGCGCTCGCGCTCGTCCTGATCCACCGCGCGACCGGGGTGATCAACTTCGCGCAGGGCGAGATGGCGATGTTCACGACCTACATCGCCTGGACGCTGATCGAGAACCACGGCCTGAACATCTGGCTCGCGTTCGGGGTCACGCTCGTCGTCGCGTTCGGGCTCGGTGTCGGGCTCCAGCGCACGGTCATCCGGCCGATCGAGCGGGCCCCGATCATCACGACCGTGATCGTGACGATCGGGCTCGTCCTGATCTTCAACGGGCTCGCCAGCCTGATCTGGTCGGCCGAGGTGCGCGCCTTCCCGAGCCCGTTCCCGAACGACACCTGGGTGATCGGCGACGTCGCGATCTCGCAGCAGGACGTCGGCACGTTCCTGGTCGTGCTCGTGCTCGTCGGGATGTTGTGGGCGTTCTTCCAGTTCACCAAGATCGGACTTGCGCTGCGCGCGTCCGCGCTCAACCCGGACGCGAGCCGCCTCGTGGGCGTCCGCGTCGGCTGGATGCTCGCGATCGGCTGGGGGCTCGCGGCGATGCTCGGTGCTGTCGCCGGGTTCCTGACGGCGCCGACCGTCTTCCTCGACCCGAACATGATGCAGGCGGTGCTGATCTATGCCTTCGCCGCGGCTGTGCTGGGCGGGATCGACTCGCCCTTCGGCGCCGTCGTCGGCGGCCTGATGCTCGGCGTCGGCCTGAACCTGATCGGGACCTACGTCGACTTCGTCGGCGCCAGCCTCCGGCTTCCGGTCGCGCTGCTGGTCATCCTCGTCGTCCTGCTCGTCAAGCCGGCCGGGCTCTTCGGCAAGCCGATCACGAGGCGCGTGTGAAGCGCAAGGACCTCACCGGCGTCGGCATCTTCCTGCTCGCTGCGGCGGCTGTCTTGCTGCTGCCGCGCTTCATCAGCGACTTCCGGGCCCAGGAGTTCTCCTACGTCGGGATCTACTTCATCGCCCTGCTCGGGCTGAACGTGCTGACCGGGTACACGGGCCAGATCTCGCTCGGGCACGGCGCCTTCATGGCGATCGGCGGCTACACGACGGCGATCCTGATCTCCGACCAGGGCCTGAAGCTCGGCGGCCACACGTTCTCGAGCGACATGAGGGACATCTGGACGATCCCGCTCGCGGGGCTCGTCGCCGGGATCGTCGGCTTCCTCTTCGGCTTCCCGGCGCTGCGGCTGACGGGCCTCTATCTCGCGCTCGCCACCTTCGCGATCGCGGTCGCGATGCCGGGGCTGATCAAGTACGACCGCTTCGAGACGTTCACCGGCGGCGGCGGCGGGATCAACCTGTTCGAGTCCGCGGGCCGAACGCGTCCGACCGAGACGACGGACCCGATCACCTTCGAGACGGTCTCGGAGCCGATCAAGGTTCTGGGGCTCGAGATCCCGACCTTCAACGAGTGGCTCTACTACCTGTGCTGGACCGTCGCGCTCGTCATGTTCGCGCTCGCCTGGGCGCTGTTGCGCGGAAAGACCGGCCGCTCGTTCCGGGCCGTCCGCGACAGCGAGCTGGCCGCCGCCTCCTCGGGCGTCAACCTCGCGACCTACAAGACGCTCGCCTTCGGGATCAGCGCCTTCTACGCGGGCGTCGCCGGCTCCCTGCTCGCGATCGCGACGACCTTCGTCAACCCGGACACGTACCCGATCACGCTCTCGATCTTCCTGCTCGTCGGCGTCGTCGTCGGCGGCCTCGGCTCGCTCTGGCCGCTCGTCTTCGGCGCCATCTTCATCCAGTTCCTGCCGCTCTGGGCGCAGGAGGTCTCGAAGGCGCAAGGCGCACCGGCGGTGGTCTACGGCGTCATCCTGATCCTCGTCATGATCCTGCTCCCCGGCGGCGCGGCCGGCCTGATTCGACGTCTGCAAGCGCTTACAAGTCGCGGCTACCATCGCGGTCGCTAAGCCGTTCTCGACCTCAAGGAGCTGCACCGACGATGCGTCGACCGAGACTCGTTCTGTCCCTGCTCGCCCTCACGGGCGCGATCGCGACCGGCGCCACCGCGGCGACGAGCGCCGACCCGGGTGTCACCTCGAAGACGATCCTCGTCGGCGGCACGACGCCGCTTTCCGGCTCCGCGTCCGCGTACGCGTCGGTCGCGCGCGGCGCCAACGCCTACTTCAAGCACGTCAACTCGCGCGGCGGCGTCAACGGCCGCACGATCGCCTACAAGTTCGTCGACGACGGCTACGACCCCGCCCGCACGGTGCAGGCGACGCGGCAGCTCGTCGAGCAGGACAAGGTTTTCGCGATCTTCAACTCGCTCGGCACCGAGCACAACGCCGCGATCCGCGACTACCTGAACGAGGCGAGGGTGCCGCAGCTCTTCGTCGCCACCGGCGCGACGACCTTCGGCCGCGACTTCAAGCAGTACCCGTGGACGATCGGCTTCCAGCCGAGCTACCGCGCCGAGGGCTGGATCTACGGCAAGTACCTCGCACGCACGAAGCCGGGCGCCAAGGTCGGCGTCCTCTTCCAGAACGACGACTACGGCAAGGACCTGATGGCCGGCCTGAAGCAGGGGATCGCGCGCTCGAAGGTGAAGGTCGTCGCGGCCCAGCCGTTCGACGTCACCGCCCCGGACGTGCAGTCGCAGATCACGCGGCTGAAGGCGTCGGGCGCCAACGTGCTCGCGCTCTTTGCGACGCCACGCCATGCGATCCAGGGCTACGTGTTCGCGAACCGGCTCGCCTGGCGGCCGCTGATCATCAACAACGCGGTCTCGAGCGCTTCGAACATCATGGCCCTCGCGTCCGAGGGCGGCTCGAACAAGGCGGTCGAGAACTCGATCTCGATCGTCTTCCTCAAGGATCCGACCGACGCGAAGTGGCGCAACGACGCCGCGGTGAAGCTCTACCGCTCGATCATGTCGCGCCACGCGAAGGGGGCGAACCAGAAGGACGTCTACCACGTCTACGGCATGGCAGTCGCCTACGAGTTCGCCAAGGTGCTGAAGGCGGCGGGCACGAACCCGACCCGTGCCTCGGTGATGGCGCAGACGCGGAAGCTGAACGACCCGTCGAACCCGTTCCTGCTGCCCGGGCTGACGATCAAGACGAGCGCGACCGAGCGGTTCCCGATCGAGCAGGCGCTGCTGCAGCGCTGGTCGAAGGGGAGCTGGAAGAGCTTCGGCGGGCTCTGGGGGTTCAGGGCGGGGTAGTTAAGGTCTGCGCATGGACGCGCTGCTCGAGGCGCCGCTCGACGATCTGCTCGCGGCGGCGCGCGAGCGACGGCGTGGCGGCGGGCTCGTCACCTACTCGCCGAAGGTCTTCATCCCGCTGACGACGCTCTGCCGCGACGTCTGCGGCTACTGCACGTTCGCGCGGCCGCCCCGGCGCGGCGAGCGCGCGTTCATGACCGAGGACGGAGGTGCTCGAGATCGCGCGCGCGGGCGCTGCGGCCGGTTGCACCGAGGCGCTCTTCACGCTCGGCGACAAGCCGGAGCTGCGCTACAAGGTCGCCGCGCGCGGAGCTGGCGGCGCTCGGCTGCGAGACGACGCTCGAGTACCTCGGCCGCGTCGCGAAGCTCGTGCTCGAGGAGACCGGCCTGCTGCCGCATCTGAATCCCGGTGTGATGAGCCGGGAGGAGCTGACGGCGCTGCGACCGGTCTCGGCGTCGATGGGGATCATGCTCGAGACCGTCGCCGAGCGGCTCGCGGCGAAGGGCGGCCCGCACTGGGCCTCGCCGGACAAGCTGCCGGAGCGCCGGCTCGAGACGATCGAGCTGGCAGGCGAGCTGCGGATCCCGTTCACGAGCGGGATCCTGATCGGGATCGGCGAGACGCGCGCCGAGCGGCTCGACGCGCTGCGGGCGCTCGCGGCCGTGCACGAGCGGCACGGGCACCTGCAGGAGGTGATCGTCCAGAACTTCCGCGCCAAGCCCGGGACGAGGATGGCGGCGCACCCGGAGCCGAGCCTCGACGACCATCTCTGGACGATCGCCGCGGCGCGGCTGCTGCTTCCCGGCGACGTCGCCGTGCAGGCGCCGCCGAATCTCGCCTACGACGACTTCCCGCGCCTGCTCGACGCGGGCATCGACGACTGGGGCGGCGTCTCACCGGTCACGATCGACCACGTCAACCCGGAGGCGCCCTGGCCCGACCTGGTCAGGCTTGGTCAGGCGACGCGGTCGAGGTGGCTCGAGCTCGCTGCGCGGCTGCCGGTCTACCCGGTCGACGTCTCGGTCATGAGTGGGTCGACCAACAGGTGCTGCCGCACGTCGCTGCGTGCGTCGGACGCACTCGGGCTCGCCCGCGAGGACGGCTGGCATCCAGGCGAGGCCGGCGCGGTTCCGTTCGTCGTCGCCCGCGATGCGCTCCCGATCGCCACGGCGGCCGAGCTGGGTGAGGAGGAGCTCGTCCGGCTCTTCCGCGCCCGTGGCGACGAGCGCCAGCGCGTGTTCGCCGCTGCCGACCGCCTCCGGCGCGAGGTCTGCGGCGACGAGGTCAGCTACGTCGTCACCCGGAACATCCAGTACACCAACGTCTGCTACTTCCGCTGCGGCTTCTGCGCTTTCTCGAAGGGCAAGCTGGCGGCGAACCTGCGCGGCGCCCCGTATCTCGTGCCGCACGAGGAGATCGTCCGCCGCGCCCGCGAGGCCTGGGATCGCGGCGCGACCGAGGTCTGCCTCCAGGGCGGGATCCATCCCGCCTTCACGGGCGAGTACTACGCGTCGGTCGTCGACGCGATCCGGACTGAGCTGCCCGAGCTGCACATCCACGCCTTCTCGGCGCTCGAGGTCTGGCAGGGCGCGGCGACGCTCGGCGTCCGGCTCGAGCGAGTACCTGGAGCGGCTGCGCTCGCTCGGCCTCGGCTCGCTGCCCGGGACGGCCGCGGAGATCCTCGACGACGAGGTACGCGCGGTGATCTGCCCGGACAAGGTCTCGACCGAGCAGTGGCTGGCGGTGCACGATGCGGCGCATCGCGTCGGCCTGCGCTCGAACGTGACGATCATGTTCGGCCACGTCGAGCGGCCGGAGCACTGGGCGCGGCATCTCCTGCGGGCGCGCGAGCAGCAGCAGCGGTCGGGCGGGTTCACCGAGTTCGTGCCGCTGCCGTTCGTGCACATGGAGGCGCCGATGTGGCTGCAGGGCCGCGTCGCGGTCCGGGCCGACGTTCGGCGAGTCGCTGCTGCTGCACGCGGTCGCGCGGCTGGCGCTCCACCCGCTGATCACGAACATCCAGGCCTCGTGGGTGAAGCTCGGGCCGGAGGGAGTCGCGGCCGCGCTTCGCGCCGGCGTCAACGATCTCGGTGGGACGCTGATGAACGAGTCGATCTCGCGCTCCGCCGGCTCCGAGCACGGGCAGGAGATGCCGCCGGAGGCGATGGAGCGGCTGATCCGCGCGAACGGCCGCACGCCGCGCCAGCGGACGACGCTCTACGGCGATGCCCCGGCGGAGCGGCGCGCGGCATCGTTCGCCGCCGCGCCGCTCGCGGAGCCGTCGAACCCGCCGGTGCGGGATGCGGGACTGAAGGCGCCGCCGCGCCTCGTCCGACCTGGCCTGCTCGCCCGCGCGCGCTGACCTGGGGAGCGATCGGCACGAAGGATTTGCGCGTTCGTCACTCGCGCGTGTGTCCTCTGCTGCGATCGTCCCCCCACCCAACGAGGGTGGGGGGTGGGTGGTGGGCGTCGCGCGCGCGTGCGCGCGCAGAGAGATAAGAGAGAGCCGGCCTGACGCGCGGTTAGCCGGCGCGGACGATCCGAGGCACGCCGGCCAGCCAGCGCGGGATCCGCCGCCGCGCGCTCCGCAGCACGTCGTCGATCACGACCGCCGTCCCAGTCGCCGTGCAGTCCCTCGCCGTGCCCGACGAGCAGGTGCTCGACGCCGAGGCCCCGTAGCGACCGCGGCGGACGCAGCCGGAGAAACGGGTGCACGCCGACCGGCTCGTCGCCGGCGCGAAAGAACGGGATCGTCCCCAGCACGTCCGCGCAGGCGAGCACACGACGCTCCGGCCACCAGAGCGCCACCTCGCGCCACCAGCGGCTGCGGACGACGGGGAGGAGCTCGAACGGCAGTCCGGGCAGCGCAGCGGGTGCCACGTGGAGCGGCACGCCGAACCGGGCTGCGAACGCAGCGGAGTCTCGGCCGTGGCGATCGAGGAGCTGGATCACGCCGGCCGGCTCGCCCAGCGCACGAACGCGCTCGTCGACGCCCGGTGCCTCGATCGGATCGAGGATCCACACCCGGCCGCCGGCGACGAGCGCGTGAGACGTTCGCTGCAGCTTGGCGCTCTCGATCCAGCCGAAGCCGACGTCGCGTCTCGTCGACGAACCGGACGCTCACGCTTCCAGGCTAACCGCGTCCGCGAGCTCGAACGCCCGCGCCAGATCGCGCTGCCCACGATCGCGCCCTCGCAGCCGAGCTCGCGAAGCGCGCGCACGTCGGCGAGCGAGCAGATCCCGCCGGCGGCGACGACCGGGAGCCCGGCGCCGAGCACGTCGTCGAGGAGAGCGAGATCCGGGCCGCCGAGCATCCCGTCGCGCCGCGTCGCGGTGACGACGAGCCGGGCGACGCCGAGCTGCCGCACAGCGCTCGGCGAGGTCGCGCGGCGTCGTGGAGGCCGACCTCGTCCAGCCGTCGACGGCGATCCGCCCGTCGCGCACGTCGACGGCGACGGCGAGCTTGGCATCGAAGCGCTCGACGGCCGCGCGCAGGAACGCCTCGTTCAGAGCCGCGGTGCCGACGAGCACTCGCGCGGCTCCGGCCTCGAGTGCGGCCGCGACGAGCTCGACGGTGCGATAGCCGCCGCCGACCTGCACCGGCAGCCCAGCCTCGGTGACGTGGCGAACCAGGTCGAGCTGTGGCGTCCCGGCGAAGGCGCCGTCGAGATCGACGAGGTGCAGCCACGAGGCACCCGCCGCCGCGAACCTCGCCGCGGCTGCGCCGGGATCGCCGCCTTCCACGGTCACACGCTCGCGGCTGCCCTGCTCGAGACGGACGACCCGGCCCTCGAGAACGTCGATCGCCGGATAGATCGTGAACGAAGGCTGTGATAGCACGTTAGCATGCTAACATGCTCGCAATGAGTTCCACCGGTCTCAACCGTGGCGTCGAATCCCCGGCCGGGCTCGACGATCTCGCCGATGCGTTCCTCGTCGTTGCGCAGCCGTGACGAGGTGCAGCGCTTCCTGCGCGATCTCTGCACGCTGCCGGAGCTGGAGGCACTCGCGCACCGCTGGCAGACGGTCAAGCTGCTCGAGGAGGGCGTGCCGTATCTCGAGATCGCCGGGCGCGTCCCGACGAGCACCGCGACCGTGACGCGCGTCGCGCAGTGGCTGCACCACGGTACGGGCGGCTACCGGATCGCGCTCGACCGGCTGAAGCGGAAGCGCCGCTAGGTGACGGAACGCACGTTCACGCGCGCCGGCTCGAACGGCCGGCTGACGGTCGCGTGCCCCTCCAAGGGACGGCTGGCGGAGCCGGCGCTCCGCCTCTGCGCCGAGGCGGGGCTGAGCTTCGAGGCGACCGAGCGGGCGCTGCTCGTCCCGTGCGCGAACGCGCCGGTCGACCTCCTGCTCGTGCGCGCGCACGACGTGCCCGAGTACGTCCAGGACGGCGTCGTCGACCTCGGCATCACCGGCGCGAACCTGGTCGCCGAGGCAGAGGCCGACGTCGTCACGCTCGCCGAGCTCGGCTTCGCCCGCTGCACGCTCCAGGCGGCCGTTCCGGAGGACGCGCCGCAGTCGTCGCTCGGAGAGCTGGACGGCCTGCGGATCGCGACGGCGTATCCGGTCTCGACGAGCGCCGGTCTCGCCGCGCACGGCGTCGAGGCCGAGCTGATCCCCGTCTCCGGCTCGGTCGAGGCGGCGCCGCGGCTCGGTCTTGCCGACGCGATCGTCGACCTCGTCTCGACCGGCTCGACCGCGAGCGCGAACGGGCTTCGCCTCATCGGCACGCTGCTCGAGTCGCAGGCGGTCCTGATCGCGGGCGAGAGGGCCCTCGAGGCTCGACGCGAGCTGGTCGAGCGCCTCGAGCTGATGGTCTCCGGCGTCGTCGCCGCCCGTAAGCGCCGCTATCTGATGCTGAACGCGCCGCGCTCGGCGCTCGACCGAATCGGCGAGCTCCTGCCCGGGATGGGTGCGCCGTCGGTGATCGACCTGGCCGAACCGGGGCAGATCGCGGTGCACGCTGCAGTCGACGCGGACGAGATCTGGAACCTGCTCGCGCCGCTCAAGGCCGCGGGTGCGTCGTCGATTCTCGTCCTGCCCGTGGAACGCCTCGTCGCATGAGAGGCGATCAGCTCGATCAGGTGCTGCCGCGAGTGACCGAGATCGTCGCCGACGTCCGCGAGCGCGGCGACGCCGCCGTGCTCGACTGGACGGAGCGGCTCGACGGCGAGGCGCGGCCGCTGCGCGTCCCGGCCGAGCAGCTGCGGGCGGCGCGGCTGGCGCCGGCAGCGCTCGGTGCCGTGCGCGCGCTCGCGCACGCGGTTGCCGCGTTCTGCGCGCCGCAGCGGCCGCCCGACGTCGCGGTCGAGGCGGTCGAGGGTGTGCTCGCGGAGCGCCGCTGGGTCCCGCTCTCGTCGGTCGGCGTCTACGTCCCGGGCGGCGCGGCGGCGTACCCGTCGTCGCTCGTGATGGCAGCGGTGCCGGCGCAGGTCGCAGGCGTCGAACGGATCGCCGTCGTCACGCCGCGCCCTGCGGAGGCGACGCTCGCCGCGGCGCACGCGCTCGGGATCGACGAGGTCTACGCCGTCGGCGGCGCGCAGGCCGTCGCGGCCCTCGCCTACGGCACGGAGACGATCGCGCCCGTCGACAAGATCGTCGGCCCCGGCAACCGCTGGGTGACCGCGGCGAAGCTGCTGGTGTCGAGCCGGGTCGGGATCGACCTGCCCGCCGGCCCGAGCGAGGTCGTCCTGATCGCCGACACGCTCCGCCGAACCCGCACCGCTGCGCCGCCGACCTGCTCGCCCAGGCGGAGCACGGCGCCGACAGCGAGGCGATCCTGCTCAGCCTCGACCACGAGCTGAGCTCCGCCGTCGGCCTGCTCGTCGCCGGCCACGACAACGTCTCGATCCGCGACGTCGCGTCGCTCGAGGACGCGATCGAGCTCTCCGAGGCCTACGCGCCCGAGCACCTCGAGCTCTGGATCGACGACGCCGAAGCGGTCGCCCGCCGGATCCGGAACGCCGGCACCGTCTTCGTACGCACGTCGGCCGTCGTCGGCGACTACGCGGCCGGCGCGACGCACATCCTCCCGACCGGCGGGCTCGCCCGCGGCTCGGGCGGTCTCGGGTTGGAGACGTTCCTCAAGCCGATTCAGATCGTCCGCGCCGGGCCGTCCGGGCTCGCCCGCGCCCGCGAGATCGGCTTGCCGCTGGCGCGGCTCGAAGGTCTCGACGCTGCACGCGGCCGCGCTGGAGCTCGCGTGAACGCGGTCGCGCTGCCCGCGGGTTTCCGGCCGTACGCCTGGGCGCCGTCGTCGGCCGAGGTCGCCGCACGGCAGGCGCTGCGCCCCGAGCAGATCCTGCGCTTCGACCAGAACACGCCGCCCGGTTCCCGGTGTGCCGCAGGTGCCGCTCGCCGAGAGCTTCGCCCGGCTGAACGAGTACCCGGACGGCACCTACGCGGAGCTGAGGCGGGCCGCAGCCGCCTACTGCGGCGTCGAGACCGACCAGATCGTCGTCGGCGCAGGAGCGGACGAGCTGATCGCGCTCTGCGCGCGGACGTTCCTGGCCCCCGGCCGCCGCGCCGCGATCGAGCCGCCGACGTACGGCCTCTACCGGATCGTCACCGAGCTCGAGGGCGCCGAGGTTCGCTCCGACCCCGAGGGAGCGGCGGTGATCTGGGTCTGCAATCCGAACAACCCGACGGGAGAGCTTCGCGACCCGGCCGAGATCGCGGCGCTGGCGCGGGCGCATCCGGAGGCGGCCGTCGTCGTCGACGAGGCGTACTTCGAGTACGCGGCGTGACGTGCGTGCCGCAGCTCGCCGAGCAGCCGAATCTGATCGTGCTGCGGACGATGTCGAAGGCCTTCGGGCTCGCCGCGCTGCGCGTCGGCTGGGCCGTCGCGGCGCCCGAGGTGGCCGCCGAGCTCGAGCTCCGCAGGCCGCCCGCGAGCGTCGGTGCGCCCGCCGCCCGCATCGCCGCCGCGGCACTCCGCGAGCCGCGCCTCGACATCGAGGCGACGATCGCCGAGCGGCAGCGCGTCCAGGAGGCGCTCGCCGCGGCGCGGGTACGACTGCCGCCCGGGGCTACGGCAACTTCGTCTTCATCCGCACCGACGAGCCGCTCGGCTCGCGACTCGAGGCGGCAGGGGCTCGTCGTCCGCGAGTTCTCCGAAGGCATTCGGATCACGCTGCGCCGCGGGCGTGAGAACGACGTCCTCCTCGCCGCGCTCGGCGCGGCGATCGCTCCCGTCGGACGCTGCGTGACGCGCTCGTCGTCCGCATGAGCACGGAGACGGCGCTGCGGCTCTCGCTCGACCTCGACGGCCGCGGCCGCGCGCGTGTCACGACCGGCATCGGCTTCCTCGACCACCTGCTGACGCTGCTCGTGTTCCACGCCGGCTTCGACCTCGAGCTCGTCGCGGCCGGCGACCTCGACGTCGACGAGCACCACACCGTCGAGGACGTGCTCGCCGCGCTCGGCGACGCGCTGGCGGAGGCGCTCGGCGAGCGCGACGGCATCGAGCGCTACGGGGCGGCGACGGTCCCGATGGACGAGGCAACGCGCCACGGCCGCCGTCGACCTCGTGCGGCGGCCACACGCCGAGGTCGACCTCGCGTTCGCCGGCGACAGGATCGGCGGACTCGCGCCGACGCTGCTGCCGCACGCGCTCGAGCGGCTCGCGGCGCAGGCCGGGATCACCCTGCACCTGACCGCGTCGGGCGTCGACGACCACCACGTCGCCGAGGCCGCCTTCAAGGCGCTCGGTCGCGCGCTCGGCCAGGCCTGCGCTCGCGGTGGCGGCGGCGTTCGCTCGACGAAGGGGCTCGCGTGAAGGTCGTGCCTGGCCGACTACGGCGCCGGCAACGTCCGCAGCGTCTGCTCGGCACTCGCCCGCGCCGGAGCGGATCCCGCGGTCGGCCGACGATCCGGAGCGAGCTGCTCGGCGCTCCGCTCGTCGTGGTCGCGGGCGTCGGGCACGTCGCCAGCGCCGCTGCGGGCCTCGGGGTACTTGCCGACGCGCTGCGCGAGCGAGCTGCGGCGGGCCGGCCGGTGCTCGGGATCTGCGTCGGCATGCAGCTCCTCTTCGAGGAAGCGAGGAGGGCGGCCGCGGCCTCGGCCTGCTCCGCGGCCCGGTCCGCCGGCTGCGCGCGCGGACGGTGCCGCACATGGGCTGGAACACCGCTCGCGGCGCGCCGTCCCTCGCGCTGCTGACGGGCGTCGACGGCGCCGACGTCTACTTCGCCCACAGCTACGCGGCCGAGCCCGACGACGACGTCGCGATCGCCCTCGTCGAGCACGGCGGCGCGATCGTCGCCGCCGTCGAGTCGCGGGTCGCTGGCCGGCGTCCAGTTCCACCCGGAGCGGAGCGGCGCCGCCGGCGCCCGGGTGCTCGCGAACGTGCTGCGATGGTCAAGAAGCGTCTGATCGCGTGCCTCGACGTCGCCGGCGGCCGCGTCGTCAAGGGCATCCGCTTCGAGCGCTCCGCGACGTCGGCGACCCGGTCGAGCTGGCCGAGCGCTACTCGGAGCTCGGCGCGGACGAGATCGTCTTCCTCGACATCACCGCGACCGTCGAGGAGCGCGGGCCGCTGCTCGACCTCGTCGAGCGCGCGGCCGAGCGCGCTGACGATCCCGTTCACCGTCGGCGGCGGCATCTCGGGCCGCGAGCGACGCGCGGGCGCTGCTCCGCGCGGGGGCGGACAAGGTCGCGGTGAACCGCGCCGCGTTCGAGGAGCCGGACGCTGCTGACCGCGCTGGCCGGCGAGTTCGGCTCCCAGGCCGTCGTCTGCGCGATCGACGCGCGCGCGGGCCGGGTCGTCACCCACGGCGGCCGCGTGCCGCGGGAGGCGGACGCGGTCGAGTGGGCGGCCGAAGCGGTCGAGCGCGGCGCCGGCGAGCTGCTCGTGACCTCGATCGACGCCGACGGGACGCGAGACGGGCTACGACCTCGAGCTCACGCGCGCGATCGCGGCGGCCGTCGAGGTGCCGGTGATCGCCTCGGGCGGCGCCGGCGAAGCGCGGCATCTCGCGGAGGCGTTCGCCGCCGGTGCCGAGGCCGCGCTCGTCGCCTCGATCGTCCACGAGCGGCCCGAGCGGCTCGTCGAGCTGAAGCTCGAGCTGGAGGAGGCGGGATGGAACGTCCGGAGCTGACGCCTGCGATCGTCCAGGACGCGGACAGCGGTCGCGTCCTGATGCTCGCCTGGATGGACGACGAGGCGCTGCGGCCGCACGCGCGAGACCGGCGAGGCCTGGTTCTGGAGCCGCTCGCGCGCGGCAGCTCTGGCGCAAGGGCGCGACGTCCGGCAGCACCCTCGCGGTCGAGGAGCTCCGCGACGACTGCGACGGCGATGCGATCCTGCTGCGCGTCCGGCCGGCCGGTCCCGCCTGCCACACCGGCGCCGAGTCGTGCTTCGCGCCCTGGCTCTGGCGGCGGATCAAGGAGCGCGAGCGGGAGCGACCGCCGGGGTCGTACGTCGTCTCGCTCCTCGACGACCCGGCGCTTGCGGCGCGAAAGGTGGGGGAGGAGGGCCTCGAGGCGGCACTCGCCGGGGCCGGGCGAGTCGGACGAGCGGCTCGTCGAGGAGCTCGCCGACCTCTGGTTCCACAGCTACGCGCTGCTGGCGGCGCGCGGGCTCGACCCCGAGCAGGTCGAGGCCGAGCTCGCGCCGCCGCGCGCGGTCCTAGACCTCGAGCTCGAGCAGGTCGTCGACGGTCTCGCGGCGGCGGATCAGACTCGCGTCTCCCGTCACCGACGAGCACGGCGGCCGGCCGCGGGACACCGTTGTAGTTCGACGCTCATCCCGAGCGTGTAGGCCCCGGTCGCGGGGACGGCGATCAGGTCGCCGCGCCGCGGCTCCGGCAGCTCGGCGCGCTCGATCAGGACGTCGCCCGACTCGCAGTGCTTGCCAGCGATCGTGAAGACGTCGTCAGGCTCCTCGTCGGCCCGGTTCGCGAGCAGCGCCGCGTAGCGCGCGCCGTAGAGCTGCGGCCGCGGGTTGTCGGACATGCCGCCGTCGATCGCGACGTAGCGCCGCTCGCCGGCCCGCTTGACGGCGCCGACCCGGTAGAGGCGTGAACGCCGTCGGCCCGACGAGCGCCCGGCCCGGCTCGACGATCAGCCGCGGAGCCTGCAGCCCGCGCATCAGCCAATCGCGGGCGACCGCCGCGCCACCGTCCGCACGAGCTGCTCGACCGGGGGCTCGAGCTCCGCCTGGACGTGCCGGATCCCGAAGCCGCCGCCGATGTCGATCGTCCGCGGCAGCCAGTCGAGCTCGGCGCGGCAGCGGTCGGCGAACTGGGCGAGCAGTGCGACCGCGAGCAGGTGCGAGCGCACGTCCTCGAGCTGCGAGCCGACGTGGACGTGCAGTCCCTCGACGTCGAGCCCGGCCCCGAGCGCGGCGCGAACGGCCTCGACTGCGTCGTCCTCGTCGAGGCCGAACTTGGAGCCGCGGTGGCCGGTGCGGATCGCCTCGTGCGTCTCCGCCTCGACGCCCGGCGTGACGCGGACGAGGACGCGGCGGACGCCGGCGGCTGCGGCACGTGCCGGCTCGTCGAGCGCGTCGAGGACGACGAGCGCTTCGGCATCGGCGGCAGCACGCAGCTCCTCGTCCGACTTGTTGTTGCCGTGCACGAGCAGGCGCTCGCCGGTGATCCCCGCCTGCCGCGCGAAGGCGAGCTCGCCCAGCGTCGAGACGTCCGCGCCCAGCCCCTCCTCGGCGAGCAGTCGCATCAGCGCGACGTTCGGGAACGCCTTCGTCCCGTAGACGACGAGCGCCTCGGGAACGGCCCGCTGGAACATCCTCGCGCGCTCGCGGAGCGCGCGCCTCGGCGTAGACGACGAGCGGCGTTCCGAACCGCTCCGCGAGGTCGGTCACCGGCAGCCCGTCGAGCTCCAGCACACCGGCCGCGACCCTGGTTCCGCCGGGGAACAGTGCTAGCATGGGCGCAAGTGAAGCAGCTTCTTTCCTAGAGCAGGAAGCGAGCGCGGCGACGAGCCGCGAGAGCTTCCGACGGGCCTCTCGAGCGAGAGGCTTTTTTGTACCCGGAGACGGACGATGAGCGAGCGGTACGAGGCGAAGGCGATCGAGGAGAAATGGCAGCGCGTCTGGGACGAGGCGCGCGCCTGGGAGGTCGAGAACCCGGCCGACCCCGCCGCGGCCGACGCGGCCAAGAGCTACGTCGTCGAGATGCTCCCGTACCCCTCGGGCTCGCTCCACCTCGGGCACCTGCTCGTCTACACGATCGGCGACGTCGCGATGCGCTTCCGGCGCCGCAACGGGATGCACGTCCTCCATCCGATGGGCTGGGACTCATTCGGCCTGCCGGCCGAGAACAACGCGATCAAGGAGGGCGCGCACCCGCGACCGACCACGGAGCGGAACATCGAGAACATCCGCCGCTCGATGCGCCGGATGGGCTGGTGGTTCGACTGGTCGCGCGAGATCTCGACCCACGATCCGCGCTACTACCGCTGGCAGCAGTGGCAGTTCCTGCGCTTCCTCGAGCGCGGGCTCGCCTACCGCAAGGGCGCGCCGGTCAAGTGGTGCCCGAACGACCAGACCGTGCTCGCGAACGAGCAGGTGCTCGGCGACGGCACGTGCGAGCGCTGCGGCGCGCTGGTCGAGTCGCGCGTGATGGAGCAGTGGTTCTTCCGGATCACCGACTACGCGCAGGCCCTCCTCGACGACCTCGACACGGTCGACTGGCCGGAGTCGATCAAGGCGCGGCAGCGGAACTGGATCGGCCGCTCCGAGGGGGCCGAGCTCGTCTTCCGGATCGAGGAGTGGGACGAGGACGTGACCGTGTTCACGACCCGCCCCGACACGCTCTTCGGCGCGACCTTCTTCGTGCTCGCACCGGAGCACGAGCTCGTCGCGCGGATCGAGTCCGAGGAGGTACAGGCCTACGTGCGCCGCGCGTCGGCGAAGAAGACCGAGGAGCGCGCCGCGGCGGTGGAGAAGACCGGCGTCTTCACCGGGCTGCACGCCGTCAACCCGGTCAACGGCGAGCGGCTGCCCGGTGTACGTCGCCGACTACGTCCTCACCGACTACGGCACGGGCGCGATCATGGCCGTGCCGGCGCACGACCAGCGCGACTTCGACTTCGCCCGCACCTTCGAGCTGCCCGTGCGGCAGGTGGTGCGGCCGCCGGACGGCAATGTCGACGAGAGCGAGCCGTACGTCGCCCACACCGAGGGCGAGGTGCTCGTCAACTCCGGCGAGGTCGACGGACTGCCCGCGCCGGAGGGCGGCCGGCGGATCGTCGAGCAGCTCGAGCGGGAGGGGCGAGGCCGCTTCGCGATCAACTACCGACTGCGCGACTGGGGCTTCTCGCGCCAGCGCTACTGGGGGTGCCCGATCCCGGTCGTCTACTGCGACGCCTGCGGGATCGTGCCGGTGCCGGACGACGAGCTTCCCGTCCTGCTCCCCGACATCGAGGACTACAAGCCGAAGGGGAAGCCGCCGCTCGCGCAGGCCGAGGACTGGGTGCGGACGACGTGCCCGAAGTGCGGCGGCGAGGGGCGGCGCGAGACGGAGACGATGGACACGTTCGTCGACTCAGCCTGGTACTTCCTGCGCTACTGCGACCCGCACAACGACTCCGCGCCGTTCGACCGGGCGCCCGTCGACTACTGGAACCCGGTCGACCTCTACATCGGCGGCGTCGACCACGCGACGATGCACATGATCTACGCGCGCTTCTGGATGAAGGTGTTGAACGACCTCGGCTACATCGGCTTCCGGGAGCCGTTCGCGAGCTTTTTCTCGAACGGCTGGGTGACGACCGGCGGCAAGAAGATCTCGAAGCGCTCCGGTACGGCGGCGGGCCCGGACGAGGTCGTCGAGCGCTACGGCGCCGACGCCGGACGTCTCTGCATCCTCTTCCTCGGGCCGGCCGACCAGGACATGGAGTGGACGGAGGAGGCGATCGAGGGGATGGCGCGCTTCGTCCGGCGGTTCTGGCGAGTCGTCACCGAGGTGGCCGAGAACGCTCCGGCCGGTGAGCCGGAGGGCGGCGTGCTGGCACGGAAGGCGCACGAGACGATCGCGAAGGTGACCGACGACGTCGGCCGGCGCTACGCGTTCAACACCGGCATCGCGGCCGTGATGGAGCTCGTGAACGAGCTCTCCCGGGACACCGCCGGCCGTGACGCGCGCTTCGCCGCCGAGACGGCCGTGTCGCTGATCCAGCCGTATGCGCCTCACGTCGCCGAGGAGCTGTGGCAGCGGCTCGGGCACGAGCGGCTCTGGGAGCAGCCGTGGCCCGAGGCTGATCCGGCGCTGCTCGAGCGCGACACCGTCGAGGTCGTCGTGCAGGTGAACGGGAAGCTCCGCGACCGGGTCCAGGTGGCGACGTCGATCTCGGAGGAGGAGCTGATCGCGCTGGCGCTTGCATCCGAGCGCGTGCGCGCGCATCTGAACGGCGGCGAGCCTCGCAAGACGATCGTGGTCCCGGGCAAGCTCGTCAACTTCGTCGTCTGACGTCCCTGGGCGGCGGCGCCTCCCGGCCGGCGGAGCCGGCCTCCGGCGCCGCCTCGCCCAGGAACGTCAGAGGGTCGTCCAACTGACACACAATCGTTGCGGAGGCGTTCACCCTCCGTGACGGTTTCACCGGCACGCTCGGGACATGCCCTCCCTGCCCGTGTCGCGCCGGCGGGCGCTCGTCCTCGCGGCAGCCGCGCTCGCGCTGCTGGCCGTGGCCGGGCGCACGCTGGGCGGCGCGGGTGCCGCCGCCGAGCAGCCCCAGGCGCTCGTCGCCGAGCCGGCCGCAGCGGCGCCGCCGCTCACCGTCCACGTGGCGGGTGCGGTCAGACGGCCCGGCCTGTACCGGTTGGCCGAGGGCAAACGCGTCGCCGACGCGGTCGCCCGTGCGGGCGGAGCGACCGCGCCGGCCGACACCGCGGCGATCAACCTCGCCGCGCCCCTCGCCGACGGGACGCAGGTGCTCGTGCCCCGGCGAGTGCCGGGTGCGGCCGGGAAGTCGGTCGGCGGCCGGGTCAGCCTGAGCTCGGCGACCGCCGCCGAGCTGGACGAGCTGCCGGGCATCGGGCCCGTCACGGCCCAGAAGATCCTCGACTACCGCGCCGAGCACGGCGGCTTTCGCTCCGTCGACGATCTCGACGCCATCCCCGGCATCGGCCCGGCGCGCATCGAGCAGCTCCGAGACGTGGTCTCGCCGTGATCGCCCGTGGCTGGCCGACGCTCTTCGTCGTCGCGGCCTGTCTCGGCCTGGCGCTCGCGAACGCGATTCGCGCCGCATCGACGCCTGCCCTCGCGGCGCTCGTGCTCGCCGCGGCGATCGCGGCAGGCGTCCCGCGTGCCCGCCTGCCCGCGTGCACGCTCGCGCTCGTGCTCGCGGGTTGGTGGTGGGGAAGCGTGCGGCTCGAGGCCTTCGAGGGCAGCCTGCTCGTGCCCGAGATCGGCCGCTCAGCTGCTGTCACGGCGGTCGTCACCGGTCCCGTGCGCAGATCCACGTTTGCGCTTCGCGTCCCTGCCGAGGTCCGTCGCTTCGACGAGCGCGTGCTCAGCGAGCGGGTGCTGCTCGAGCTGCCGCTCGGCCGCTCGCCGCCGCAGGGCACGATCCTCGAGCTGAGGGCGACCGTCGCGGCGCCGCGCGGCCCTGAGAACGGCTTCGACGAGCGCGGCTGGCTGGCGCGTCGCGGCGTCCACGTCGTCCTCCACGGCCGCGTCTGGCGGATCGTCGGCCGACGAGGCGGCATCGGCGGCGTCTCCGATCGCCTTCGCGCGCATGTCGCGCGCGCGATCGCCCCTGGGCTCGAGGGGGAGCGGCACGCTGTGCTGGCCGGAATCGTCCTCGGCGAGGACGAAGGGCTGACGGACGAGCTCCGTGACGACTTCAAGGCCTCGGGCCTCTACCACCTGTTGGCCGTGTCCGGCCAGAACATCACCTTCCTGGCGCTGGGCGTCCTCGGGCTCGCGTGGCTGCTCGGCATCCCTCGGCTCGCCGCCGAGGTGGTGGCGATCGCCGCGATCGCGGGCTACGTCCTCGCCGTCGGCTGGCAGCCGTCGGTGGTGCGTGCCGGCGTCGCCGGCGGTCTCGCCTCGCTCGCCTGGCTGCTGTCACGCCCGCGCGATCGGTGGCATTTCCTCGCGCTCGGCGCCGCGGTCCTGCTCGCGTGGACGCCTGCGAGCCTGCTCGAGCCCGGCTTCCAGCTCTCGTTCGCGGCCGTCGGCGCGATCTTCCTGCTCGTCCCACGCCTGCGGCCGGCACTCGAGGGCTACCCACTGCCACCGTGGCTCCGAGAGGCGCTCGCCGTCTCGACCGCCTGCGGTGCCGCCACCGCGCCGATCCTCTGGCTCCAGTTCGGCAGCGTCCCCGTCTACTCGCTGCCGGCGAACGCGCTCGTCACGCTCGCGATCGGGCCGTTGCTCGGGATCGCGCTCGTGGGCTCGCTGATCGAGCCCGTGCTGCCCACTGCGGCGGTGGCGCTGGGCTGGCTCAACGGCTGGCTGGCGGCTTACATCGCTGCCTGCGCTCGTGTGATCGGCGGGCTGCCGTTTGCGCAGGTCGGCTCGGGCACCGCCGTCTGCCTGCTGTTGGGAACGCCCGTCGCACTGCTCGCCCTGCACCGCTTGCCTGCGTGGCGCCGCCCGCTCGCCATCGCGAGCGCTGCGGCCGTGCTGCCCGCCCTGCTCGCGTGGCAGCTGTTCCCGCAGGCGCGTTTGCCGCCGCCGACCGGTTTGCGGATCACCTTCCTCGACGTCGGCCAGGGCGACTCGATTCTGGTGCAAGTGCCGGAGGGCTCCGTGCTCGTCGACCAGGGGCCGCCCGAGGCGGACGTGGCCCGCCAGTTGCGCGGCCTCGGCGTCCGCCGGCTCGCAGCGCTCGTGCTCACCCACCCGCAGCGTGACCACATCGGCGGCGCGGAGACCGTTCTTCGGCGGGTCGCCGTCGACCGAGTCCTCGACCCGCGACTCGCTGTCTCCGGTCCATTCGAGCGGGCGGCGCTCACCGAGGCAGCCGACCGCGGCGTCCCGGTCGAGGAGACGCGCGCCGGCGCGGGCTTCCGGCTCGGCCGGCTCCGGCTCCGCGTTCTCTGGCCGGACCGGCCGGGAACGGCGAGCGACGACCCGAACCTGCTCCCCGTCGTCCTGCTTGCGAGCTACGGCGAGATCGACGCGCTCCTGACCGCAGACGCGGAGACCGAGGTCACAGCGCGTCTGCTTTCACGGCGCGTCGAGATCGTCAAGGTCGCACACCACGGGTCGGCCGACCCCGGCCTCGCCGCCGAGCTGCGCGAGCTTCGGCCTGCTGTCGCGGTGATCTCCTGCGGCCGCGACAACGACTACGGCCACCCGACCCCGTCCACGCTTGCCGCGCTCCGCGACAGCCCGGGTCTGCGCCTGTATCGCACCGACGAGCACGGCCGCGTCGTGCTCGAGTCGGACGGCGAGCGGATCTCGGTTCGGACGGACCGTTGAGTAGGGTGGACGCATGGCCGAGTCGCCCGCGCTCAAGCCGGTCTACCTGCTCACCGGCAGCGACCGGCCGAAGATCGAGACCGCACTGGCGCGGCTCCGCCGCCACTTCGAGCCGGAGGCGACGGAGATCGTCAGCGCCCAGGAGGTGTCGGGCGGCGAGGCCGCCGCCCTCTGCAACGCGGGCAGCCTCTTCGGCGACGCACGGCTCGTCCTCGTCGAGGGAGTCGACGGCCGCCGCTCCGGCGAGGGCAGGCTCGCGAACGGCTGGAAGGCAGCCGACGTGAAGGCAATCGAGGAGTACATCGGCTCGCCGGCGCCAGGAACCGTGCTCGCGCTCGTGGCCGAGGAGCTGAAGAAGGACGCACCGCTGACGAAGGCCTGCGCCAAGGCAGGAGATGTGCTCGCGTACGACGTCGCCAAGCGGAAGGTCGACGCCTGGGTCGCGGATCGCTTCAAGCAAGCGGGCGTCCGCGCGGAGCCCGACGCGGTCTCGGCGCTCGTCCAGCTCGTCGGCGAGGACTTCCACCAGCTTGCGAACGAGGTCGACAAGCTGGCGCTCTGGGCCGGCGACGAGCCGATCGGCGAGCGCGAGGTGGAGTTGCTCGTCGCGGCCGTGGCAGAGACGCCGACGTTTGCGCTCACGGATGCCTGGGCGCAGCGCGATCCCGGCCGCACGCTCGACGCCAGCGAGACGATCTTCGAGCGCGAGGGGCGCCCGCGCCGCGACACGGCACCCCGGTTGGCCGGAGCACTCGCCAACCATCTCGCCTTCATGCGGCGCTGCCAGCGGCTCGCCGCCGAAGGCGTCCGCGCGCGCGACGCCGCCTCGACGCTGAAGCGGCATCCTTTCTACGTCGAGAAGGTGTTCGGCCAGGCCGCGAACTTCACCGAGGACGAGCTGCGGACCGCCGTCGTCCGTCTGTCGGCGCTCGATCACGCGCTCAAGGGCGGCAGCAAGCTCGCGCCCGATCTCGAGCTCCAGCGAGCCCTGATCGACCTCAGCGCTGAGAGCTAGGCGGCGGAGTCGCCGGCGACGAGCCGGGCGGCGCGGGACTTCTTGCGGCCCGCGGTGTTCTTGTGCAGGGCGCCGCGCGAAGCGGCCTTGTCGATCATGCGGGTCAGCTCGAGATGCTCCGTCGCGACCTTGTCCGTTTCGCCCTCGGACACCGCGGTCTCGAGGCGCTTCGTCAGCGTCTTCACGGTCGAGCGGTAGCGGAGGTTCTCCTCCCGCTGGCGCTCCGTGATCCGGACGCGCTTCTTCTGCTGCTTGATGTTGGCCATGTCGAAGAAAGGCCCGCACTCGGCGGGCGCGCAGGATGGTAGCAGACCTCGTTCCTATACTCGTTGACGTGGAAACGCGGGCCAAGGCACGGAGGCTCGCGTGGTCGACGGCGATCTTCTCGGCGGCGACCGGGCTCTCGCGCGTCCTCGGCCTCGTCCGCGAGATCGTCGCCGCGAACTACTTCGGCGCCCGCGGGTCGATCAACGCCTTCACGATCGCGTTCCAGATCCCGAACCTCGTCCGTGCGCTCGTCGCCGACGCAGCGCTCTCGTCCGCGTTCGTCCCGGTCTTCAGCGAGCTGCTCGAGAAGGGCGAGAAGGCGCGAGCCTGGCGCGTCGCATCGACGATCTTCTGGCTCTTCCTGCTGATCGGCGGTGGTATCACCGCGCTCTTCATCCTCGTTGCGCCCCTGCTGATGCCGCTGCTCACGGGCGCGTACGACGACCTGACGGTGACGCTCTCGCAGATCCTCTTCCCGATCGTCGTCCTGCTGGGGATGTTCGGCGTCGTCACCGGGATCCTGAACAGCTACGACGAGTTCTCGATCCCGGCTCTGACACCGGTGGCCTGGAACCTCGTGATCATCGCCGGGCTCGTCTTCGGCGTTCCACAGGCGGACACCGAGACCGGGAAGCTCTACGTCTATGCCGGCTCGATCCTGATCGGCACGCTGATCCAGCTGTTGCTACCGCTGCCGTGGCTGCGCGGCCTCGACGGTCGGCTCCGTGTGGCGATCGACATCCGCGACCCGGCCGTGAAGCAGGTCTTCGTGCTGATGGTGCCGGTGACACTCGGCCTCGGCTTGATCAACGTCAACGCCGTCATCGGCACGATCGTGGCTTCGAAGTGGATCGACCCGTTCATCTCCCCGAACGCGATCGACAAGGCGTTCCGGATCTACATGCTCCCGCAAGGGATGTTCTCCGTCGCCGTCGCGACGGTCCTGTTCCCAACACTCGCCCGGCTGGCGACCCGAGGCGATCTGAACGGCGTGCGCAACACGATCGCGCTCGGACTGCGCCAGATCAACTTCCTCCTGCTGCCCGCCGCTGCGTTCTCGATCGTGCTGGCGGAGCCGATCGTTCGTCTCCTCTACGAGCGCGGCGCGTTCGATGCCGGCCAGACGGTCGTTGTTGCCGAGGCGCTGGCGGCGTTCTCGGTCGGCCTCACCTTCAACGGGATGTTGCTGATGCTCAACCGCGGCTTCTTCAGCCTCCAGCTGCCGTGGATCCCGACAGTTGTCGCGCTGGCGATCCTCGCGCTCAACGTCGCGCTGTACGCGGTCTTCTACCGCGTCGGCACGTGGGGGATCCCATTCGCGATCGCGCTCGCAAACATCGCCGGGGTCGGGATGCTGCTCTTCGCCCTTCGGCGCCGGATCGGCGCGCTCGACCTGGCCGAGACAGCGCGGTCGTTCGGCCTCGTCACGGTCGCGTCGGCGCTGCTCGCCATCACCAGCTACCTCGTGTGGCGGGGCCTCGACGAAGCGCTCGGCCGCTCGTTCCTCGCCCAGCTCGCATCGCTCAGCTCGGCGCTCGTCGCGGGCGGTGCCGTCTATCTGGTCGCGTGCCGCGCGCTCCGGGTGCACGAGCTGGCAACGCTACTCTCCCTGCGGGGCCGTACGCGCCGAGGCTGATCACGCATGGACCAGGACAAGATCCGCAACTTCTCGATCATCGCCCATATCGACCATGGGAAGTCGACGCTGGCCGATCGCATCCTGCAGGCGACCGACACCGTCGCCGACCGCGACATGAAGGAGCAGCTGCTCGACTCGATGGAGCTCGAGCGCGAGCGCGGGATCACGATCAAGGCCCAGGCCGTCCGCGTGCTCTGGAAAGGCCACCAGCTCAACCTGATCGACACGCCCGGCCACGTCGACTTCACCTACGAGGTCTCGCGCTCGCTGCAGGCATGCGAGGGCGCGCTCCTGGTCGTCGACGCGGCGCAGGGGATCGAGGCGCAGACGCTCGCGAACGCGTATCTCGCGATCGAGAACAGCCTCGAGATCGTCCCCCTCGTGAACAAGATCGACCTGCCGCAGGCAGATCCCGACGGCGCCGCCGCCGAGATCGCCGACCTGATCGGCGACGACCCCGACCGCGTCCTGCGCATCTCCGCCAAGACGGGACAGGGCGTCGAGGACGTGCTCGACGCGATCGTCGAGCGGATACCCGCCCCAGACGGCGACGCGGAGGCGCCTGCCCGGGCGCTCATCTTCGACTCGTCCTACGACCAATACCGCGGCGTCGTCGCCTTCGTCCGTGTCGTCGACGGCCGCTTCGAGACCCGCGACGCCGTCCGCGCCATGGCGCAGGGCACGCGCTTCGAGGCGGAGGAGCTCGGCTTCCTCTCGCCCGAGCGCCGTCCCGTGAAGGCGCTCGTCGCCGGCGAGGTCGGCTACGTGATCACCGGGCTCAAGGACGTCTCCAAGCTCCGCGTCGGCGACACGCTCACGGCCGAGAAGCGTCCGGCCGCCGCGCCGCTGCCCGGGTACAAGGAAGTGAAGCCGATGGTCTTCTCCGGCCTCTTCCCGACCGACTCGGACGAGTACCCGGAGCTGCGCGACGCGCTCGAGCGGTTGAAGCTGAACGACGCCGCGCTCTTCTACGAGCCGGAGACCTCGCAGGCGCTCGGCTTCGGCTTCCGCTGCGGCTTTCTCGGCCTGCTGCACATGGAGATCGTCCGCGAGCGGCTCGAGCGGGAGTTCGATCTCGACCTGATCGTGACCGCGCCGAACGTCGCCTACCGTGTCCAGGAGCGGAACGGCGCCTGGGTCGAGGTGCACAACCCGGCGGACATGCCGGCCGAGATCGAGGCGGCCGAGGAGCCGTACATCAAGGCGTCGGTGATCGTCCCGAAGGAGTACGTCGGCGCGGTGATGGAGCTGAACAACGAGCGCCGCGGCAAGTTCGACCACATGGAGTACCTCTCGGAGGAGCGGGTGCATCTGACCTACGAGCTGCCGCTCGGCGAGATCGTGCTCGACTTCTACGACCAGCTGAAGTCGCGGACGCGCGGCTACGCGAGCTTCGACTACGACCTCGCCGGCTTCCGGGCGGGGAACGTCGTCCGTGTCGACGTCCTCGTCGGCGGCGAGCAGGTCGACGCCCTCTCGCTGATCGTCCACCGCGACTTCGCCTACGAGCGCGGCCGGCTGCTCGTCGAGCGGCTGCGCAAGGAGATCCCGCGGCAGATGTTCGACGTCGCGATCCAGGCCGCGATCGGCGCGCGGATCATCGCGCGCGAGACCGTCAAGGCGCGGCGCAAGGACGTGCTCGCCAAGTGTTACGGCGGTGACATCAGCCGCAAGCGAAAGCTGCTCGAGAAGCAGAAGAAGGGCAAGAAGCGGATGAAGCAGGTCGGCGGGGTCGAGGTCCCGCAGGAGGCGTTCCTGGCCGTGCTCAACCTGGACGAGCGGAGCAAGTGAGCGTGGCGAACCGGCACACATTCGGCACGCCCGCGTCACACACGCGAGGAGAATTGCCGCGTACCGTTCCAGAAGGGGGCACTGCGACCCCCATCCCGGGGGCTGGACCCGGCGCCCGCCACCTCTACGTCCACCTCCCGTTCTGCGCCCACCGCTGCGGCTACTGCGACTTCGTCACCGTCACCGGCCACGACGGCGAGCACGGCGGCTACGTCGATGCGCTGCTCGCGGAGCTCGAGCTCGAGCGCGGTCTGGTCGCGGACGAGGTCGAGACCGTGTTCCTCGGCGGCGGCACGCCGACCTTCACCGAGCCCGCGGCTCTCGCCCGGCTCCTCAATGGTCTTCCCGGCGCCGCCGAGACGACCGTCGAGGCCAATCCGGAGACGGTCACCGCGGAGCTCGGCGCCCTGCTTCGCGCACACGGCGTCGACCGCGTCTCGCTCGGGGCGCAGAGCTTCCAGACGCACCTGCTCGAAACGCTCGAGCGGCGCGCGAGCCCCGACGACGTCCGCGACGCCGTCGGGACGCTCCGCAACGCCGGCTTCGACAACGTCTCGCTCGACCTGATCTACGGGATCCCCGGACAGACGGTCGCCGACCTCGAGCGCGATCTCGCCGAGGCGCTGGCGCTCGAGCCGGAGCACCTCTCCTGCTACGAGCTCGAGGCAAAGCCGGGGACTCGCTTCACGCACGCCCACGGCGCGGAGCTCGAGCGCCAGAGCGAGACGATGGAGGACTACTTCGAGCGCGTCGTCGAGACGCTCACCGGCGCCGGCTACCGCTGGTACGAGACCGCGAATTTCTGCCGCACCGACGACCCCCGCGACCTGCGGGCCCGCCACAACCTGGGTTACTGGCTCGGCCACGACTACCTCGGCGTCGGCGTCGGCGCCGTCTCGACCGTCGACGGCCTGCGCTGGCGGAACGCGCCGAGCCTGCCGCGCTATCTCGCCTCGCTCGGCCGCGGCGAGCGCCCGGAGCGCGAGCTCGAGCAGCTCGAGCCGGCCACGACCGCGCGCGAGCGCGTCATGCTCGGCCTGCGGCTCGACGAGCCGCTCCACCTGAACGGACTCGGTGCCGCCGTCGACCGCGACGCGCTCGCGCGGCTCCAACACCACGGGCTGATCGAGGCCAACGGCGACACGCTCGAGCTCACCCGCCGTGGCCGCTTCCTCGGCGGCGGCGTCACGGCCGAGCTGCTGGTCGAAAGCTAGGCTTTCCCTGCAAATGGCCGAGATCAGCGAGCGCAAGCGAGACCTCCTGCGACGCCTGGTCGAGGAGTACGTCGCCACCGGCGAGCCCGTCGGCTCGAAGACGCTCGTCGAGCGCTCGGGCCTCCCGGTCTCCTCGAGCACCGTCCGGAACGAGCTCGCCGAGCTCGAGTCGCTCGGCCTGCTCACCCACCCGCACACCTCGGCCGGCCGGATCCCGACCGACGCCGGCTACCGCTTCTACGCCGAGGGCGTGCTCGAGCGGCAGGAGCCGCGGCCGCCGCGCTTTCCGCTCGACCTGACCTCGATGCGGAGCGAGGTCGAGGACGCGCTCCAGTCGACCACCGAGATGCTGAGCCAGGTGACGCGCCTGCTCGCGCTCGTCTCCGCTCCGGGCCTCGAGACCGCCTCGGTGCGGCACGTCGAGGTGCTGCTGCTGCAGCCGTCCGTGGTGATGGTCGTGACGATCACGTCGACGGGCGGCGTCGCGAAGAAGCTGATCACGTTCGGGCGCGCCGTCGACCCGGCGCTCGCGGCCTGGGCGAACGAGTACCTGAACGAGCGGCTCGTCGGAGTCGGCATCGGCACCCACACGCTGCGCAAGCGGATCGACGATCCCGGGCTCGCCGGCAGGGAGCGGGAGTTCGTCGACGCGCTCCGGCCCGCACTCGCCGACCTGGCAGCGCCGACCGCGCAGTCGCTCTACGTCGGCGGCGCCGCGTCGCTGCTCGACGACGTCCGCGCCGACGAGCTCGAGGCCTGCCGGCGCCTCCTCTCCGTGCTCGAGAAGCGCGCCGCCGTGCTCGAGCTGATGACGGAGTCGTTCGACGTCCGCCGACCGTACGTCCGCGTCGGGCTCGATCACCCCGGCCTGCACAACGTCGCCCTCGTCGGTGCCACCTACGGCCTGCCGACGCGCACGCTCGGCTCGATCGGCCTGCTCGGCCCGGTCCGGATGGACTACGACAAGGCCGTCCGCACCGTCCGCGCCGCCGCCTACGAGCTCTCGCGGCTCGTCGAGGCGGCGTACGAAGAGGACTGACGCCGCCGCTACGCTAGGTCGCATGGCCACGGCCGAACGCGACTACTACGAGCTGCTCGGTGTCGAGCGCACCGCGAGCGACGGCGAGATCAAGAAAGCCTTCCGCAAGCTCGCGCGCGAGCTCCATCCGGACGTGAACGGCGACGCCGACGCGCAGGAGCGCTTCCGCGCCGTCGCCGAGGCCTACGAAGTGCTCTCGGACACCGAGCGCCGCAAGCTCTACGACCAGTACGGGCACGCCGGCCTCCGCCGCGGCGGCTACGCCCCGACCGACTTCGCGTTCACGAACCTGAGCGACATCTTCTCGGCGTTCTTCGGCGACGACCTCTTCGCCCGCAACCGCAGCGGTCGCGAGCGCGGCGGCGACGTCGGCGTCGCGGTCGCGATCGAGCTCGCCGATGCCTTCGCCGGCGTCGAGCGCGCCGTCGAGGTCGAGGTCGCCGTGACCTGCGAGGTCTGCGACGGCGACGGAGCCGAGCCGGGCACCGAGCGCGTCACCTGCCAGACCTGCGCCGGCCGCGGCCAGCTGCAGCAGGTGTCGCGCAGCGTCTTCGGTGAGTTCGTCCGCACGCAGGCCTGCCCCGCCTGCCTCGGCGCAGGCACCGTGGTCGAGTCCCCGTGCGCCGCCTGCGAAGGGAACGGACGCACGCTCGAGACGAAGCAGCTCGACGTCGAGATCCCCGCCGGGATCCACGGCGGCCAGCGGATCCGGATCCGCGGCGCCGGCCACGCGGGCACGGGCGGCGGCATCCCGGGCGACGCCTACGTCGAGGTGCACGTCGCGCGCGACGCGCGCTTCGAGCGCGACGGCGACGACATCCTCTCGGAGGTCGACCTGACGATCGTCCAGGCGGCGCGCGGGGCTCAGCTCTCGATCCCGACGCTCGAGGGCGACCTCGAGCTCGACTTCGAGGCGGGGACACAGCCGGGCGAGGTGCGCGTGCTGCGCGGGAAGGGGATGCCGTCGCTGCAGCGCTCGGGCCGCGGCGACCACCGCGTGCTGGTCAACGTCTCCGTGCCGCGGCGGTTGACCGACGAGCAACGCGAGCTGCTCGAGCGCTTCGAGCAGCTGTCGGGCGAGGACACCTACCGGCGCGACGAGGGCTTCTTCGAGAAGCTCAGAAACGCCATCCGTTGAGCCCGTTGCTGCGCCGTGTCTCGGTCACCGTCCCCGAGGCGCGGAGCGAAGAGGCACGTGCCGTCATGCTCGAGCTCTTTCCTGAAGGCTTCGAGGAGCTCGGCGGCGACGGCGGCGGACTCGAGCTCGCGGCGTACACGAACGCGGCCGGCGAGGAACGGATCTGGCAGGCATTCGGCGGCGCTGCGGCGTCCGACGTCGAGGAGGACTGGCAGGACCGCTGGCGCCAGTTCCACAAGCCCGTCCGCGTCGGCTCGCTCTGGATCGGCCCGCCCTGGGAGACGCCCGACCCGGATGCGCTCGCCGTCGTGATCGATCCCGGCCGCGCGTTCGGCACCGGCGGCCACCCGACCACCCAGCTCTGCCTGGAGCTGCTCGAGCGCGAGGAGCGCGGAAGCGTGCTCGACGTCGGCTGCGGCTCGGGCGTGCTCTCGATCGCTGCAGCGAAGCTCGGCTTCGCGCCCGTGCGGGCCTTCGACTTCGATCCGCAGGCCGTCGAGGCGACCGAGCGGAACGCCGCCGACAACGGCGTCACGGTCGAGGTGGAGCAGGCCGACCTGCGCGAGGACGAGCTGCCCGACGCCGAGCTCGCACTTGCGAACATCGCCGCCGAGGCGGTCGTCGCGCTCGGTCCCAGGCTCCGCGCCGCCCGCGCGATCACCTCCGGCTACCTCGTCTCCGACGAGCCGGAGCTCGAGGGCTACCGCCGCGAACGCCGGGTCCAGTCCGGCGGCTGGGCGGCGGACCTGCACGTGCGTCAGTAGCCTTTTGCGCTCATGGCGAGCTTCTCCGTCCGCTTCCTCGGCTGCAAGGTCTCGCACACCGACGCCCAGGCGCTGCGCGAGCGGCTCGTCCGCGACGGTCACAGCGAGGTCGAAGGCGGCGGCGACGTCGCCGTCGTCAACACCTGCTGCGTCACGAACGAGGGACTTGCGAAGTCGCGGCAGGCGGCCGCGCGCGCGGCGCGCTCGCACGGCCGCGTCTACGTCACCGGCTGCGGCGCGCGGCTCTCCGAGACCGCGTTCGCCGGGCTGCCCGCGAACGTCACCGTCGTCCCCGGCCAGATCGAGCACGCGGTCGAGACCGTCGCGGGCGACGTCGGCGCGATCGCCTGCGTCCAGGCGGACGTCCGGCTCGACCGCGTCCGCGCGTTCGTGAAGATCCAGGACGGCTGCTCGTTCTCGTGCGCGTTCTGCGTGATCCCGCTCGTGCGCGGCGCCACCCGCAGCCGCAGCGCCGACGCCGTCCTCGCCGAGATCCGGCGCCGTGTCGCACAGGGCCACCGCGAGATCGTGCTCACCGGCGTCAATCTCGGCTGCTTCCGCGACCGCGCCGCCGGCATGACGCTCGCCGGGCTGATCCGCGCCGCCGGCGCGATCGACGGCGTCGAGCGCCTGCGCCTCTCCTCGATCGAGATCAACCACGTCGACGACGACCTCGTCGCGGCGCTGCGCGAGACGCCCGTCGTCGGCCCGCACCTGCACGTGCCGCTCCAGTCCGGCGACGACGGCGTCCTCCGCGCGATGGCGCGGCGCTACACCGTCGAGACCTACCTGCGGAAGCTCGAGCCGCTCGCGGGCTTCAACCTGACCGCCGACGTGATCGTCGGCTTCCCGGCCGAGGACGACGCCGCCTTCGAGCGCACGCTCGAGACGGTGCGCGCCGCCCGGCTGACGAAGGTGCACGTCTTCCCCTACTCGCCGCGGCCGGGCACGCGCACCGCGGCCGCCGACCCCGTCCCGCCCGAGGTGAAGAAGGAACGGAGCGCACGATTGCGCGCGCTCTCCGACGAGTCGTGCCGGGCGCGCTGGGCCGAGAAGGTCGGCAGCGAGGACGTCGTGCTCGTCGACCGACCCGGCCGTGGCTACGGCGCCGACTACTCGCCGTGGCTCGTCGACGCGCCCGTCGGCGAGCTCGTGCCCGTGCGCGGCGCCGCCGTCACCGAGGAAGGAGTGCTCGCTGCCTGACGACTGCCTCTTCTGCAGCCTCGCCCGCGAGGGCGATCACGTCGCGAAGGCGGACGGCTTCGTCGCGATCCGGGACATCAACCCGCAGGCGGAGACGCACCTGCTCGTCCTGCCCGAGCGTCACGTCGACACCTTCCGCGACATCTCGGCGTTCCCGCCCGACGAGGCGAAGCGGATGCTCGAGTTCGTCGCCGAGGTCGCGCGCGGCGCCGGTCTGACCGACTATCGCGTCGTCGTCAACGTCGGCCCCGGCGGCGGCCAGACCGATCTTCCACCTGCACTGGCACGTCCTGGGTGGAAAGATCACCAGGATGCCTGCATGAGCCTGATCGCCGAGATCAAGGGAGAGCTCGAGGACGCGATGCGCGAGGGGGACGCCGCGCGCCGCGACACGCTGCGCCTGATCCTTGCCAGCCTCCAGGGTGCGGAGAAGGAGCTGCAGCGGCCGCTGCACGAGGACGAGGAGCTGCAGGTGCTCCAGCGCGAGCGCAAGAAGCGCGTCGAGGCGGCCGAGGCGTTCCGCAACGCGGGCCGCGACGAGCAGGCCGACAAGGAAGAGGACGAGCTCGACGTGCTCGAGGAGTTCATGCCCGAGCCGATCTCCGAGGACGAGCTCGAGTCGATCGTCGACGACGTGATCGCCGAGGTCGGCGCCACGAGCATGCGCGACATCGGCCGCGTGATGGCGGACGTGATGCCGCAGGTCGCGGGCCGCGCGGACGGCTCGGCCGTGAGCCAGATCGTCCGCGAAAAACTGGCCTGACCCACGTCAGGCACACTGTGCGCGTGAGGAGGGGTCTCGTCTTCGTGCCACTGGTGGTCGCGCTCGCGCTGTTCGCAGCCGCGTGCGGCTCGCAGAACGTCCTGCAGCGCAACGCGGTCGCGGCTGCAGCAGCCCAGACTGCGGAAGCCGGCAGCTCGCGCGTCGCCTTCGAGGTCACTGCGACCCCGTTCGGCCGCGGCGTCACGGTTCGCGGGCAGGGAGCCTTCGACTACGAGGCGTCCCAAGGCCGGCTCGAGCTCGACGCGTCGTCGCTGCTCGCCGGCAGCCGGCTCGAGGTCCGCATCGTCGACTCGAGGGTCTTCGTCCGTGTGCCCGCCGCTCTCGCCTGGATCCCGGGCGCCAAGCCGTGGATCGCGGTGGGCGACAAGTCTCTGGACGCGTACGGGCTCCGTGAGCTCCAGCAGGATCCCGGCCAGCTCCTGAGCCTGCTCCGTGCCTCCAGCACGAAGGTGACGAAGACCGGCACGGCCGTGATCCGCGGCGTCGAGACGACGCGCTACGTCGCGCAGCTCGAGCTGACCAAGGCGCTCGAAGCGAACGCCGGCGCGCTCGGCCTCACGGCGACCGAGCGCGAGGCTCTTCGCCGCGTGGCCGACGAGCTCCGCGCCCGGTCGGCTCGGCAGACGCTGCCGGTCGCGGTCTTCGTCGACGGCGAGGGGCTCGTGCGGCGGCTGACGCTCCGCGACGCCGACGGCAGCGTCTCCGTCGACTTCTGGGACTTCGGCGCCGACGTCGACGTCCAGGCGCCGCCGGCGAGCGACGTCTCCGACATCTCGGGCCTGCTCCAGCCCTGAGCGTGGTCGCGGAGGCGTCCGTTGACGCCGACCTCGACGGCAAGAACGCTGCCGCACTGGCGCTGTTCCGACGCTACCGCGGCGCACGCCGACGTGGGGCCGGGGACGCGCGGCCGCTGACGTCCTGCCTACACTGAGCCGGGTGCAAGAGACCCTTTCCGTCCCGAACGAGGTCGCGGCCGAGCTCGCAGGAGTCGGCGACGGCGTGCTCGACGCGCTGCGCGCCCGCCTGGCCTGCACCCTCCGCCTCCGCGGCAACGAGCTGACGATCGAGGGCGAGGACGAGAACGTCGCAGCCGCGCGCGCGGTCGTCGACGAGCTCGTCGAGCTGGTCGAGGGCGGGCACGAGATCGGGCCGGACACGGTCGGCGCCGTCGTCGCCGCGCTCGACCAGGCCGAGGACATCCGCGAGGTCTTCGAAGACGTCGTCTGGCGCCACCGCGGCAAGAAGATCGCGCCGAAGACGGTGACGCAGAAGCGCTACGTCGACTCGATCCGCGATTGCACCGTCACGTTCGCGATCGGGCCGGCGGGCACCGGCAAGACGTACCTCGCGATCGCGCTTGCCGTCGCCGCGCTGACCGAGAAGCAGGTCGGCCGGATCATCCTTACCCGCCCCGCGATCGAGGCCGGCGAGCGGCTCGGCTTCCTCCCCGGCGACATGCTCGCGAAGGTCGATCCGTACATGCGGCCGCTCTTCGACGCCCTCTACGACATGATGGATCCCGACCGGCTCAGCGCCTACATGGAGCGCGGCACGGTCGAGGTGGCGCCGCTCGCGTTCATGCGCGGCCGCACCCTGAACGACTCCTTCATCATCCTCGACGAGGCCCAGAACACCTCGCCCGAGCAGATGCAGATGTTCCTGACGCGGCTCGGCTTCGGCTCGAAGGTCGTCGTCACCGGCGACGTCACGCAGGTCGACCTCCCGCGCGACCAGGCGTCGGGGCTGATCCAGGTGCGCGACATCCTGAGCTCGATCGACGGGATCGGCTTCGTCGAGTTCTCGCACGAGGACGTCGTCCGGCACAAGCTCGTGCAGCGGATCGTCGAGGCGTACAAGCTCCACGCCGAAGAGACCGGCACCGCCCGCAAACGCTGACCGTGGTCTCGGTCGAGGTCGAGAACCGGAGCGGGGCGGAGGTGGACGAGTCCGCCGCGGTCGAGCTCGCCCAGCGCGTGCTCGCCGCCGAGGGAGTCGACGACGGCGAGCTCGGGCTCGCGTTCGTGCCGCCGGAGGAGAGCCGCGCCCTCAAGCAGGAGCACCTCGGGATCGACGAGGCGACGGACGTGCTCTCGTTCCCGCTCGACGGGCGCGAGCAGCTGCCGGAGGGGATGCCGCGCGCGCTCGGCGACCTCGTCATCTGCCCGCAGGTGGTCGGCGAGGAGTGGCGGCAGCCGCTCGTGCACGGGCTGCTGCACCTGCTCGGCTACGAGCACGGCGCCGAGATGGAGGCGCGGGAGAGGATGCACGCATGAGCGCGATCGATCTCACCGGCCGTGTCGCACTCGTCACGGGCGCCGGCCGCGGGCTCGGCGCCGCGCACGCGCGCGCGCTCGCCGCTCGCGGCGCGCAGGTCGTCGTCCACGACGCGGGCGTTGCGGCCGACGGCAGCGGCGCCGATCCGGCACTCGCCGATGCCGTCGTCGCCGAGATCGAGGCGACCGGCGGCACCGCCGTCGCCGCGTACGAGAATCTGGAGACGGAGGCCGGCTGTCACGGCGCCGTCGCGCATGCCGTCGAGCGGTTCGGCCGCCTCGACGTCGTCGTCCAGAACGCCGGCCTGCTCGTCTGGGAGGAGCTCGAGGAGGCCGACCGGAGCTGGGAGCGCATGCGGCACGTCAACGTCGATGCGCCGTTCCACATCGTTCGGGCTGCGTTGCCGCTGCTGAAGCGTCAGGGCTACGGACGCTTCGTCTTCACGACCTCGGGACGCGCGATGTCCGTGGAGGACACACGCCCCGGTCTCGCCGCCTACGCGGTCGGCAAGATGGCGCACTTCGCGCTGATGATCGTCGTCGCCGCCGAGGGCGCCGAGCACGGCATCCTCGCGAATGCGATCGCGCCTGCCGCGGCGACGCGGATGCTGCGCCGCGCGGTCGAGCCGGGCGAGCTCGACCCGGAGCAGGTCTCGCCTGCCGTGGTCTATCTCGCCTCGGAGCACTGTCGGCACTCGGGACAGGTGCTCGAGTGCTCCGGCGGCCGTTTCGCGGTCGCGCGCTGGGCCTCGAGCCCCGTCGTCGACCTCGGCCGCGAGCCGGTCGCCCCCGAGCTGATCGAGGCGCGCTGGAGCGAGATCGCCGGTGAGGTCGCGTGAGAGCCCGGCGCCCGCCCTCGATCATCGAGTCGTTCAACTTCGCGTTCGAGGGGATCATCCACGTGCTCCGGACGCAGCGGAACATGCGGATCCACTTCGCCGTCGCCGTGCTCGTGCTGATCGCGGCGCTCGTCTCCGGGGTCGACAAGCTCGAGCTGATCGCGCTCCTGCTCGCGATCGCGTTCGTCCTGATCGCGGAGATGCTGAACACCGCGGTCGAGGCCGCGATCGACGTCGCGACGACGTCGTTCGACCCGATGGCGAAGCTCGCGAAGGACATCGCCGCCGGCGCCGTCCTGATCGCGACCGCGGTCGCCGTCGCGGTCGGCTACCTCGTCTTCTCCGGCACGGTCGCCGACCGCAGCTCGCGGCTGCTCGACCGGCTCTCGGACGTCCCCGCGGAGCTGACACTGATCGCGCTCGTGCTGACGACGATCATCGTGATCGCGACGAAGGCGCTCACCGGCAGCGGCACGCCGCTCCGCGGCGGGCTGCCCTCCGGCCACTCGGCCGTCGCCTTCGCCGGCTGGATGGCGGTGACGCTGATCCTCGAGGACGTCGACCACCGCTTCCTGATCTCGTCGGTGACGTTCATCATGGCGTTGCTCGTGGCGCAGACCCGTGTCGAATCAGGCGTCCACTCCTCCGCCGAGGTCCTCTACGGCGGCCTCATCGGCGCGCTCGTCGCGCTCGCCGTCTTCCAGGTGGCCCAGTGACGGAGCTCGTCCAGAAGGCCGAGGCGGTCGCGGCCCGTGCCTACGCGCCGTACTCGAACTACCAGGTCGGCGCGGTCGCACGGACGGACGACGGCCGCGAGTTCGAGGGCGTCAACGTCGAGAACGCCGCCTACCCGCTCGGCGTCTGCGCCGAGAAGAGCGCGCTCGTCGCGGCGGTGGCGGCGGGCTACGGCCCAGGCCGGATCGCGGCGATCGGGATCAACGCCTCTCCGTGCGGCGGCTGCCGCCAGTGGCTGGCGGAGTTCCGCGTCCC
This sequence comes from uncultured Gaiellaceae bacterium, assembly GCA_963738795.1. Taxonomy (GTDB): domain Bacteria; phylum Actinomycetota; class Thermoleophilia; order Gaiellales; family Gaiellaceae; genus Gaiellasilicea. The sequence continues at coordinate 144,937 of CAVTXQ010000008.1, forward strand.
CGAGGTCAGCTTCCGCCGCGCCGACGGCACGATCGCGACGTACGCGGCGACGGAGCTGCTCCCGGAGACCTGGGACTTTCCGGAGCCGTGAAGTCCGGCTTCATCGCCGTCGCGGGGCGGCCGAACGTCGGCAAGTCGACGCTCGTCAACGCGCTCGTGGGCGAGAAGGTCGCGATCACCTCGCGGGTGCCGAACACGACGCGCCGGCGCGTCTTCGGAGTCGCCAACGACGAGGACTGGCAGCTCGTGCTCGTCGACCTGCCCGGCTTCCAGAAGCCGATGGACAAGCTGACCCAGCGGATGCAGAAGACCGTCGACGCGTCCTTCGAGGACATCGACGCGATCCTCTTCGTCCTCTCGGCGCGCGACCGGGTCGGCGGCGGCGACCGCTTCATCGCCCGGCGCGTCTATGGGCTCGGCAAGCCGGTGATCGTCGCCGTCAACAAGGTCGACAACTTGAAGCCGAGCCACATCATCACCCAGATGAAGGCGGCCGCAGCGCTCGGCGACTTCCACGCCCTGCACCCGGTCAGCGCGAAGACGAAGGACGGGATCGAGGAGCTCCGCGCCGACCTCGTCTACCTGCTCCCCGAGGGGCAGCCGCACTTCCCGCGCGAGGCCGCGACCGACCAGACGAACGAGGAGCGGATCTCCGAGCTGATCCGCGAGAAGGCCCTGCAGCTGACCCGCGACGAGGTGCCCCACTCGATCTCGGTCGAGATCGACGAGCTCGACGAGAAGCTCCTCCGCGCCTTCGTGCTCGTCGAGACCGAGTCGCAGAAGCAGATCCTCGTCGGCAAGAAGGGCGCGATGATCCGCGAGATCGGCACGCGCGCGCGGCCCGAGATCGAGGCGCTGCTCGGGCACAAGGTCTTCCTCGAGCTCGTCGTCAAGGTGCGCCCGAAGTGGCGGCGCGACGACGCCGCGCTGGAGCGGCTCGGACTCTAGGGTTTACTCGAGCTCGAAGCCTTCGTGCGCGAGCTCGAGCGTCTCGATCGCGACCTCGTTCGCCTGCGCGTTCAGCGCGCCGGCCTCGAGCTTGACCGGCCAGGCGTTCCGGAGCGACCAGCGCATCACCTCCTGGCGCTGCTCGTCGAGCAGCTTGATCGAGACGTCGCGGCGCGCGATCTGGCCGTCGCGGACGGACTTCCACCAGTTGAAGAGCTCGAGGTTGCCGGTGATGCCCCGCTTCAACATCACGTTCGGGTACTTGACGAGCCCGGGCAGCTTGCGGACGGTCGCGAGCTCATTGCCCTCGCGGTATTCGATCACCTCGATCTCGCCGGACGGCAGGTCAACCTCGCTGAAGCCGATCGTGTCGCTGACGCCGACGATGTCGACGACGAAGTTGTGGCTCGGGTAGGGGTTGTCACGCTGGACGGCCACTGGGCGGAACCTCCCTCTCGATGTAGCCGAGATCGCGGTAGATCTCGAGGTCGTGGTGGACGGTGCCCGTCTGCCGCTCGCCCTCCGGCGTGCGCCAGGCGATCGCCGCCGTCAGGCTCGTCGGCTCGCCGCGGGCGAAGTAGGACGCGCTGCGGTCGAGGAAGACCTCGATCGACTTGTGCGGCGCGAGGAACTCGAGCTTCCGGAAGAGCGCGAGCCGGTCGATCCGCCGCGCGCCGCCGACGCCCGTGAACCGCTCCGCGAACTTGACCCGGACGCGGTACGCGGGCCGGTCGCCGATGTTCGCGACAACGAGGAAGAGGAGCCCGCGCTCGAAGACGACGTCGAGGATCACCTCCGGGTCGCGGTGCTCGGCTCGCATCGGGGCGAGTCTACGGCTGGGAGGGTCATACTGAGGGCGAGCGACCTGTGACCACGAGCCCGGCTGAAACGAAGGCGGCACTGCTCGAGAGCGCGGTCGCGCGCGTCCGCGAACGGCTCGACGGCGACGAGGCGGACGACGTCGAGCGCTTCGTGCGCGCGTACTACGCGAACGCGGCACCGGACGACCTCGTCGGCCGCAACGACCTCGACGTCTACGGCGCAGCGATGGCGCACTGGCGGCTGGCGCGCCTCCGCCGCCCCGGCGAGCTGAAGGTGCACGTCTACAACCCGAACGTCGAGGAGCACGGCTGGGAGTCGCCGTACACGGTCGTCGAGACGGTGATCGCCGACATGCCGTTCCTCGTCGACTCGGTGACGATGGAGGTGACGCGCCACGGCAGCGCGATGCATCTCGTTGCCCGGCCGATCATGCGCCTCCGCCGCGACGAGGAGGGGCGGCTGCTCGAGGTCGGCGGCGAGGACGGGAAACCGGAGTCGCTGATCCACGTCGAGATCGACCGCATCACCGATCCGGTCGCGCTCGAACGGCTTCGCGCCGATCTCGAGCGTGTGCTCGGCGACGTCGCGGCGGCAGTCGAGGACTGGCAGGCGATGCGCGCCGAGGTGCACGAGGCGATCGCCGAGCTCGAGCAGTCGCCGCCCCCGATCCCGGAGGCGGAGGTCGAAGAGGCGCGGGAGCTGCTGCAGTGGATGCACGACGACCACTTCACCTTCCTCGGCTACCGCGAATACGAGATCCGGACCGAGGGCGGCGAGGACGTGCTCGCCTCGGTCGAGGGGACCGGTCTCGGCATCCTCCGCGACAAGGGCGAGCAGCCGCATTCGCTCAGCTTCTCGAAGCTGACGCCGGAGGTGCGCAGGCTCGCACGCGAGAAGACCCTGCTCAACCTGACCAAGGCGAACTCGCGGGCGACCGTGCACCGGCCGGCCTATCTCGACTACCTCGGCGTGAAGCGGTTCGACGAGGCGGGCGAGGTGAAGTCGGAGCGCCGCTTCCTCGGCCTCTTCACCCACACCGTCTACAGCGCCAGCCCGTGGGAGATCCCGCTGCTGCGGCGGAAGGTCCAGAGCGTGCTCGACCGCTCCGGCCTCCTGCCCGGCAGCCACGACCACAAGGCGATGATCGAGATCCTCGAGACGTACCCGCGGGACGAGCTGTTCCAGATCAGACAGGACGAGCTGCTCGAGATCGCGCTCGGCATCCTCCACCTCGGCGAGCGCCGCCGCGTCCGGCTCTTCGTACGTCGCGACGTCTTCGGCCGCTTCCTCTCTTGCCTGGTCTTCATCCCGCGCGAGCGCTTCAACACCGAGAACAGGCGCAAGATCCAGGAGATCCTGCAGGAGGCGTTCGGGGGCGAGAGCGCCGACTACACGACCCGGATCTCCGAGTCGGTGCTGGCCCGGCTGCACTACGTCGTCTACACCGAGCCCGGCTCGGTGCCCGACTACGACGTGGCGGAGATCGAGGCGCGCCTCGCCGCAGCCACGCGCGCCTGGACGGACGACCTCCGCGACGCTCTCGTCGACCACGCCGGCGACGAGCGCGCCGGTCGCGCTGCACGAGCGCTACGGCGACTCGTTCCCCGGCTCCTACCGCGACGACTTCACGCCGCGTCAGGCCGTCCACGACCTCGACCGGATCGAACGGCTGGCGTCGCCGGACGACCTCGGGCTCAGCCTCTATGCCCCGCTCGACTCGACCGTCGACCAGCTCGCCTTCAAGCTCGTCCGCGCCGGCCGGCCGATCCTGCTCTCGGACGTGCTGCCGCTGCTCGAGAACATGGGCGTGCGGGTCAGCGACGAGCGGCCGTACGAGCTGCGGCCGCTCGGCCGCGACCCCGTCTGGATCTACGACTTCGGGCTCCAGCACGACCTCGGCGCCGAGCTGCGCGTCGAGGAGCTGCGCGAGACCTTCCAGCACGCGTTCGAGCAGGTCTGGCGCGGCGAGGCCGAGAACGACGGCTTCAACCGTCTCGTCCTCGCGGCGCGGCTGACCGCCCGCGAGATCACGATCCTGCGCGCGATCGCGAAGTACCTGCGCCAGGCGGGCAGTACCTTCAGCCAGGCGTACATGGAGGACGCGCTCGCCGAGCACCCGGACGTCGCCCGCGGCCTCGTCGAGCTGTTCATGCTCCGGCTCGACCCGGCGCGTCCGGCCGATGCGGTCGAGCAGGCGCGCAAGCTCGGAGACCGGCTCGCCGGCATCGTCGACGGCGTCGCGAGCCTGGACGAGGACCGGATCCTGCGCGGCTTCCTCAAGACCGTTTGGGCCGTGCTGCGGACGAACTACTTCCAGGCGGACGAGGACGGGCGGGCGAAGCCGTACCTCTCGCTCAAGCTCGATCCGAAGCGGATCCCGGATCTGCCCGAGCCGCGGCCGATGTTCGAGGTCTACGTCTACTCGACCCGGGTCGAGGCGGTGCACCTGCGCGGCGGCAAGGTCGCCCGCGGCGGCATCCGCTGGTCGGACCGCAAGGAGGACTTCCGCACCGAGGTGCTCGGCCTGATGAAGGCACAGTCGGTCAAGAACGCGGTGATCGTGCCGGTGGGCGCGAAGGGAGGCTTCGTCGTCAAGCGGCCGCCGGCCGGCGACGACCGCGCCGCGCTGCTCGCGGAGGTCGTCGAGTGCTACCGGATCTTCATGCGCGGCCTGCTCGACATCACCGACACGATCGCCGCCGGCGAGCTCGTGCCGCCGCGCGATGTCGTCCGGCACGACGAGGACGACCCGTACCTCGTCGTCGCGGCCGACAAGGGCACGGCGACGTTCTCGGACATCGCGAACGAGATCTCGGCGGAGTACGGGTTCTGGCTCGGCGACGCGTTCGCGTCGGGCGGGTCGGCCGGCTACGACCACAAGACGATGGGGATCACGGCCCGCGGCGCCTGGGAGTCGGTGCGGCGGCACTTCCGCGAGCTCGGAGTCGACGTCGCGACGACCGACTTCACCGCGGTCGGGATCGGCGACATGTCCGGCGACGTGTTCGGGAACGGGATGCTGCTCTCCCGCCACCTCAAGCTGGTCGGCGCCTTCGACCACCGCCACGTCTTCCTCGACCCCGATCCCGACCCCGAGCAGAGCTTCCGCGAGCGCGAGCGCCTCTTCCGGCTGCCGGGCTCGTCCTGGGCCGACTACGACGCCGCGCTGATCTCGCCCGGCGGCGGCGTCTTTCCCCGCACCGCCAAGTCGATCCCGCTCTCAGCCGAGGTGCGGGCGGCGCTCGGCACCGAGGCCGAGCTGCTGACGCCCGGCGAGCTGATCCGGGCCATCCTCCACGCACCGGTCGACCTGCTCTGGAACGGCGGCATCGGCACCTACGTGAAGGCGCGCGACGAGCGGCACGCCGAGGTGGGCGACCGAGCGAACGACGCCGTCCGCGTCGACGCGGAGGACCTGCGGGCGCGGGTGGTCGGCGAGGGCGGCAACCTCGGCTTCACCCAGCGCGCGCGGGTCGCCTACGCGCTCGGCGGCGGCCGGATCTTCATGGACGCGGTCGACAACTCGGCGGGCGTCGACTGCTCCGACCACGAGGTCAACATCAAGATCCTGCTCGACGCGATCGTCGCCGACGGCGACCTGACGGGGAAGCAGCGGAACGAGCTCCTGGCCGAGATGACCGACGAGGTGTCCGCGCTCGTCCTGCGCGACAACTACGACCAGGCGCAGGCGCTGACGAGCTCCGCGACTCAGGCCGCGTCGATGGCCGAGGTGCACGAGCGCTACGTGCGCAGCCTCGAGCAGGCCGGCGTGCTCAACCGCGAGCTCGAGTTCCTGCCGAGCATCGAGGCGTTCGAGGATCGGGCCGCCGCCGGGCGGCGGGCTGACGGCGCCCGAGTTCGCGATCCTGCTCTCGCACACGAAGGTCGCGCTCTCGCAGGCGCTGCTCGCGTCCGAGCTCCCCGACGATCCGTACCTCGCGGGCGAGCTCGCGCTCTACTTCCCGACCCGCCTGCGCGAGCGGTTCCCGGAGCAGCTGGAGCGGCACTCGCTCCGGCGCGAGATCATCGCGACGCGGATCGCGAACGACCTCGTCAACCGCGCCGGCACGACCTTCCTCTACCGGCTCGGCGACGAGACCGGCGCCGCACCGGACGAGATCGCCCGCGCCTACACGGCCGCACGCGAGGTGGCCGGGCTCCGCGAGCTCTGGGCGGCGATCGAGGCGCTCGACGGCAAGGTGCCGGCCGCGACCCAGACCGCGATGCTGCTGCGTTCCCGGATCCTGCTCGAGCGGACGACGCGCTGGCTCCTCCGCCACCGGCGCCGGCCGCTCGACATCGCCGAGACCGTCGCCCGCTACGCGCCCGGGGCGGCGGCGATCGCCGAGGCGCTGCCGACGCTGCTCGGAGCGTCGGGGCTCGAGGAGGCGAACGGTGCGCGCGAAGGCGCTCACCGACGACGGCGTCCCGGCCGACCTCGCGGGGCACGTCTCGCGGCTGGTCTCGCTCGTCCCCGTCCCCGACCAGGTCGAGATCGCCGCTGCGTCCGGGCTCGACGTCACCTCGGTCGCCGAGACGTACTTCGGGCTCGGCGAGCGGCTCGAGCTGCAGTGGCTGCGCGACCGGATCGTCGGCCTGCCGCGCGACACGCGCTGGGCCGCGATGGCGCGGGCCGCCCTGCGCGACGACGTCTACGCGGAGCAGGCGAGCCTGACCGCCCACGTCGTCCGCTCGGGCGCGAACGGGCAGCCGGCGCGCGAGCTCGTCGAGAGCTGGCTGCGGCAGAACGCCGCCGCCGTCGAGCGCTCGCGGCAGGTGCTGGCGGACATCCGCTCCGGCGGCGCGCTCGACCTCGCGCGGCTCTCGGTCGCGGTGCGCGAGCTCCGGAACCTGATCCAGTCCTCCGGGGCCGGCGTGGCCGCGAGGAGCGCGGCACGCCGCCCGCCGTGCCGCTCGGCTAGACGTCGCCCTTGAAGGTGTCGCAGGCGGTCGGCTCGCCGGCCTCGAAGCCCTTCTTGAACCACGTCACGCGCTGCTCGCCGCTGACCCGTGCGTGAACGTGTCCGGGTTGACCGTGCCGCCCGACTGCTGCTGGATCCGGTCGTCGCCGACCGCTGCGGCCGCGGTCAGCGCCTCCTCGAGGTCGCCGGTCTCGAGCAGGTCCGCCTGCCGGATCGCCGAGTGCGCCCAGATCCCGGCGAGGCAGTCCGCCTGCAGCTCGAGCCGCACCGAGAGGTCGTTGGCGTCGTCGGGGTTCTCCTGCTGCGCCAGGTTGACGTCGTCCATGACGCCGAGCAGGTTCTGGACGTGGTGCCCGATCTCGTGGGCGACGATGTACGCCTGCGCGAAGTCGCCGTTCGCGCCGAGCCGCTGCTGCAGCTCCTCCATGAACGGCAGGTCGAGATAGACCTTCCGGTCGGCGGGGCAGTAGAACGGCCCGACCGTGGCGGGCGCGTTGCCGCAGGCCGTGCTGACCTGGTCGTCGTAGAGGACGATGATCGGCTGCTCGTAGGTCTTGCCGCTGGCGGCGAAGAGCCTCTTCCAGGTCGTGTCGACGTCGCCGGCGACGAAGTCGACGAACTTGCCGGGGTCGTCCGCCGGCGCCTGCTCGAGCTCCTCCTCGGTCGGCGCGGGCGCCTGCCCGAACTGGCCCGTGCCGGGATCGACGCCGAGGCCGCCCCCGCCGCCGGGCAGCCCGCCGCCGACGAGCAGGAAGATCACGAGGGCGATGATCAGGCCGAGTCCCGCCGCCGGCCTTGCCCATCGGCAGCGGGATGCCGCCGCCGCCGAAGCCGCCGCCGGCTCCGCGCCGGTCCTCGATCCGTCCTGCTCCGCCGCGTCCGCGCCACTTCATGCGCCACCTGATTCCCGCTCGGCGCGGATCTAAGCGCCCGACTACACTTGCTCCTATGGCCCAGGCGCCCGCACTGCCGCGCGGATTCGAGCTCCCGCTCGAGCCGCGGCTGCCGCGAATCGGCTCCGTCGACGCCGTCGCGCTCGAGGAACGAGCCGCGACGCTCGCCAAGCGCTCGATCAAGAAGGACTCGAAGCTGCAGGCCTACGACCTCGCCGTGCGGATGATGGACCTGACGACGCTCGAGGGCGCCGACACGCCCGGCAAGGTCGCGGCGCTCTGCTCGAAGGCGATGCGGCCCGACCCGGTCGATCCGTCCGTGCCGCCCGTCGCGGCGGTCTGCGTCTACCCGAACCTCGTCGCGACGGCGAAGGCGCGGCTGGACGGCTCCGGTGTCAAGGTGGCGTCGGTCGCGACCGCGTTCCCGTCCGGCCAGTCGCCGCTCTCGGTCAAGCTCGCCGACGTGCGCGAGGCGGTCGAGCTCGGCGCCGACGAGATCGACATGGTGATCGACCGCGGCGCCTTCCTCTCCGGCCGCTACGCCAAGGTCTACGACGAGATCGTCAAGGTGAAGGAGGCCTGCGGGGCCGCGCACCTGAAGGTGATCCTCGAGACCGGCGAGCTCGGCACCTACGACAACGTCCGCCGCGCCTCGCTGCTCGCGATGGCCGCCGGCGGCGACTTCATCAAGACGTCGACCGGCAAGGTCAACCCCGCCGCGACGCTGCCGGTGACGCTCTGCATGCTCGAGGCGATCCGCGACGTCCACGAGGAGACCGGCCGCGTCGTCGGGATGAAGCCCGCGGGCGGGATCCGGACGGCGAAGCAGGCGATCTCACTACCTCGTCGTCCTGCACGAGACGCTCGGCCTCCAGTGGATGACGCCCGACCTCTTCCGCTTCGGCGCCTCCTCGCTCCTGAACGACGTGCTGATGCAGATCCGCAAGCAGAAGACCGGCCAGTACCAGTCCGCCGACTACTTCACCCTTGACTGAGCTCGACACGCAGACACGCGCCGGTTCCGGCCCTGACCGAGTGGGACTACGCGCCCGCGCCGGAAGCGCGCGAGATCGTCCAGCTCGAGAAGCGGTACGGCCTCTTCATCGGCGGCAAGTTCGTCAAGCCGAAGTCGGCGAAGTGGTTCCCGTCGGTCTCGCCGTCGAGCGAGGAGAAGCTCGCCGAGGTGGCGCAGGCGAACGAGCAGGACGTCAACCTCGCCGTCAAGGCGGCGCGCGCCGCCTACTCGGACGGCTGGTCGAAGCTGCCGGCCTCCGAGCGGGCGAAGTACCTCTTCCGGATCGCGCGCGTGCTCCAGGAGCGCTCGCGCGAGCTCGCGGTGCTCGAGATCGCTCGACGGCGGCAAGCCGATCCGCGAGAGCCGCGACGTCGACCTGCCGCTCGCCGCCGCGCACTTCTTCTACTACGCGGGCTGGGCCGACAAGCTCGAGTACGCGTTCCCGGCGCGGAAGCCGAAGCCGATCGGCGTCGCCGGCCAGATCATCCCCTGGAACTTCCCGCTGCTGATGCTGGCGTGGAAGATCGCGCCCGCGCTCGCGGCCGGGAACACGGTCGTGCTGAAGCCGGCCGAGACGACGCCGCTGACGGCGCTCTTCTTCGCCGACGTCTGCCGCCAGGCCGAGCTGCCGCCGGGCGTCGTCAACATCGTCACCGGCGACGGCCGCGCGGGCGCCGCGCTCGTCAAGCACGACGACGTCGACAAGATCGCCTTCACCGGCTCGACCGAGGTCGGCAAGGCGATCCAGCGCGAGCTCGCCGGCACCGGCACGAAGCTGACGCTCGAGCTCGGCGGCAAGGCGGCGAACATCATCTTCGACGACGCGGCGCTCGACCAGGCGGTCGAGGGGATCGTCAACGGGATCTACTTCAACCAGGGCCACGTCTGCTGCGCCGGCTCGCGCCTGCTCGTGCAGGAGTCGATCTACGAGGCGACCGTCTCGAAGCTGAAGCGGCGGCTCGAGACGCTGCGGCTCGGCGATCCGCTCGACAAGAACACCGACATCGGCGCGATCAACTCGAAGATGCAGCTCGACAAGATCACCGAGCTCGTCGAGTCGGGCAAGGCCGAGGGCGCCGAGATCTACCAGCCGCCGTGCCGCCTGCCCGAGAAGGGCTACTGGTTCGCGCCGACCGTCTTCACGAACGTCGCCCAGAGCTACCGGATCGCGCAGGAGGAGATCTTCGGCCCGGTGCTCACGCGTGCTGACGTTCCGCACGCCCGAGGAGGCGGTCGAGAAGGCGAACAACACGGCGTACGGGCTCTCCGCGGGCGTCTGGACCGAGAAGGGCTCGCGGATCCTCTGGATGGCGGACAAGCTCAAGGCGGGCGTCGTCTGGGCGAACACGTTCAACCGCTTCGATCCCGCGTCGCCGTTCGGCGGCTACAAGGAGTCCGGCTTCGGCCGCGAGGGCGGCCGGCACGGGCTCGAGCCGTACCTCAGCTTCGAGGACGCGACGATGAGGCGCTTCCGGCTGCCGCTGCTGCTCGTCGGCGGCGCGCTCGCGCTCCTGCTCGGCGACCGCCGCTTCGGGAGCCGTCCGTGACGCCGGCTGCCCGTCAAGAAGACCTACAAGCTCTTCATCGGCGGCGCCTTCCCGCGCTCCGAGTCGGGCCGCACGTACGAGGCGGAGGGCCAGAACGTCGCCCGCGCCTCGCGCAAGGACGCGCGCGACGCCGTCGTCGCGGCGCGGAAGGCGATCCCCGGCTGGGCCGGCGCGACCGCGTACAACCGCGGCCAGGTGCTCTACCGGCTCGCGGAGATGATGGAGACGCGCGCCGCCGACCTCGCCGCCGTCTGCTCGGGCAAGAAGGAGGTCGAGGCCGCGATCGACCGCGTCGTCTGGTACGCCGGCTGGGCCGACAAGCTCGCCCAGGTGCTCGGCTCGTCGAACCCCGTCTCGGGGCCGTACTTCAACTTCTCGATCCCGGAGCCGACCGGCGTCGTCGCCGTGCTCGCGCCGGAGGAGCCCGCGCTGGCGGGCCTCGTCTCCCGGATCGCGCCGGTGATCGTCGGCGGCAACGCGGCCGTCGTCGTCGCCTCCGAGTCGCACCCGCTCGCCGCGCTCGAGCTGGCCGAGGCGATCGCGACCTCCGACCTCCCCGGCGGCGTCGTCAACATCCTCACCGGGCTCCAGGACGAGCTGGCGCCGATCCTCGCCGGGCACATGGACGTGAACGCGATCGACCTCACCGGCGCGAACGGCACGTCTGCCGAGCTCGAGCGGCTCGCGGCCGACAACGTCAAGCGGGTCGTCCACGGCACCGCCGACGAGCAGAGCCCCTGGACGATCTCGAAGTTCCTCGAGCTCAAGACCGTCTGGCATCCGATCGGGCAATAGGCAGGGCGCTCGACGCCTAGTAACAGACTGTTACTAGGTCGTCGGCCGCAGCGTCCTTCCATCGGTTCGCCAAGTAACAGACTGTTACTTGGCTCCGTTCGACGCTTGACCAGGAGGCTCGGCCGCCGCTACCCTCGGTGGCGTCACGCGACCGTGAAGGAGGGTGTGTCCAGATGACTGTGAGCCTTGCCCCCTTCCCCGGCGTCGCCTGACCCGACTTCCGAGCAGCACCTCCTTCTAGCTCTCCGTCGCGCGGGCGGCGCTCGACGCCAACCTCTGCGAAGGAGAACGATTGCTCGAGCTCGACCGCGGGGCCTTCGGGCCGTCGTCCGCGAACCACATGATCCAACCGATGCGCCTCTACGCGATCGACGCGTGGGTGCGCGACGCTGCCGTCCTGACCGACGCGGACGAGCTGAACGGCGTCCTGCATGCTGCCGCGGTCGCGGGCGGCGCGACCGTCGTCGGCGAGGTGTTTCACGCGTTTCCGAACGGCGCAGTCACCGGCGTGCTCCTGCTCGCGCAGTCGCACCTCAGCATCCACACCTGGCCGGAGCTCCGGCTCGCCAACATCGACCTGCTCACCTGCGGCGCCATCGACGGCAACGTTGTGCTCGAGACGATTCGCGACGGCCTCGACGTCGAGCGCGCGTCCATTCGCTGCATCCGGCGGTCGCTTGGCTGAGGAGCGTCGCATCGTCGGCGAGGTGGCGGCCGCCGTCGGGCTCGCCGAGGGCGAGCGGGGCGTCCGCGCCGTCCTGGCCACGCTGGCCCGGCTCGAGCCGATCTCGACGCGCCGCATCAGCCGGGCGGCCGAGCTGCCGGTGCCGATCGTCGCCGCCGTCTGCGGCGAGCTCCGCAAGCGCGCGATCGTGGCGGAGGAACGGCCGACGCGGCTGACGCCCGCCGGACGCGAGCTCTTCGCCGCCGGCGGCCTCCGAGTCGGACGTACCGCGGCGTGCCCGGGCTGCGGCGGGCGCGGGATCGTCGTCCCGCCGGCGCTCTCGCCGCTCGTGCGCGACCTCTCGCGGGCAGTCCGCGCCGGGCCGCCGGCCCGGCTCGAGCTCGACCAGTGCCACTGCACCGTCGACACGAAGCTCCGGCGGCTCCTCGCGGTCCACGAGGCCGGTGCGCTCGTCGGCCGCCGCGTGCTCCTGCTCGGCGACGACGACCTGACCGCGCTCGCGCTGCGGCTGCTCGTGCGTGACCACGGCTCAAACTCGACGATCGCGAGCCTCGCGGTCGTGGACGTCGATCCCGCGCTCGTCGCGTTCATCGAGCGCGAGCTCGCAGGAGCTCCGTTCCCGGTGCGCTGCGTCGAGCACGACCTCCGCCGGCCGCTGCCGCCGGAGCTGGCAGGTGCGTTCGACACGGTCCTCACCGATCCGCCCTACACGACCGCCGGGGCGTCCCTCTTCCTCGCGCGCGCCGCCGAGTCGCTCGCCGACCGGCGCGGCGACGTCTTCCTCTCGTTCGGATCACGAAGGCCCGGCGCCGCCGTCCAGCTGCAGCGGGCGATCGCCGAGCTCGGCTTCGTGATCCAGAACATCTCGCGCGACTTCAACGAGTACGTCGGCGCCGGTGTCCTCGGCGGCACCAGCCACCTCTACCACCTGGCGGCGACCGGCGAGCTCACGGTCGGCTCGCCGGAGTCGGTCGCAGGGCCGCTCTACACCGCGGACTAGACCTCGCCCTCATACGAGTCGCGGAGGTACGCCTCCTCGGCCTCCGGGCAACGGTCCGACCGGAGGAAGCGGCTCCACGCCTGCTGCTCGTGCCAGACGGCGCCGAGCTCCCAGACGCAGAAGGTGGGGCGGTGCGTCCCCTCGAGCGGCCAGGGATGGAAGCCGGAGGCGTCGCCGTCCTTCGCCCAGACGGTCTCCCAGAGCTCGTTGTCGTTGCGCCACGTCGAGACGAGGAGGAAGTAGAAGCTCTCCCCGCACCGGTGCAGGATCACGAAGCCGAGGTCGTCGTCGAGCGCGATCGCGCCGGAGTCGACGGCCCCGCGCAGGGTGCCGCGGGCGAGCGCCCGGATCGGCCCGGGCACGTGGCTCGTCGGCCGGCGCGATGTCGTACCACTTGAGCACGCTGCCGCCGAGCTCGATCGGCGCGGCGGGCTCGATCGCCTTGGTCAGATGCCGGTAGCCGGCCTGGACGATGCTCATCCGTCTCCTCCTGTTCGCGTGAAGTCGTTGACCCAGTTCGTCTCCCAGGTCTCGCCGCCGTCGGCCGAGAACGCCTGCTCCCAGCGCGGGCTCGGCGTCGTCACCCGCGACCAGGTGAAGCGGACGCGGATCGGCTTGCCCTTGAACGTGTCGTCGCCCTCGAAGACGCCGGTGTCGCCCGTGAACGAGCCGATCACCGGCGGGTCGAGCAGCCCGGGGCGGCGGCTGTCGGCCCAGTAGATCGACCACTGGCGCGTCGTCGGGTCGAAGAAGCGGAACGACATGCCGACGAAGCCGCCGTCGTGGTCGGTGCGGAAGACGTCCTCGTTGCCGAGGCCGCCGAGGATCGGCCACGCCTCGCTCGTCGCCTCGAACTCGTCCCACTCGTCCGAGCCCGCGAGCCGCTCGCGCAGCCGCCGGTTGTGCACGGTCCACTCGCCCATCCAGAAGTCGAAGTCGCCGACGTCGCTCATCGCTCTCTCCTCGCTCGGGTGCCTCTGTGAGCCTAGAGGGGAAATAGGGCGTTTTCCGCCCTCTATCCGTGCTTGACTGCGTCCATGGCCTCACCGACCTCGCGCCTGCTCGAGCTGCTCGAGCTGCTGCAGACCCGGCCGCTGACGACCGGCCGCGAGATCGCCGACCGGCTCGGGATCGACGCGCGCACGGCGCGGCGCTACGTCGGCGTCCTCCAGGAGCTCGGGATCCCGGTCGAGGGGCAGCGCGGCGTCGGCGGCGGCTACCGGATCCGGCCGGGCTACCGGCTGCCGCCGCTGATGCTCGGCGACGAGGAGGCGGTCGCGGTCGTGCTCGGCCTGCTCGCGACGCGGGGCTCGGCCGCGGACGGCGCGCCGGATGCCGTCGACGGCGCGCTCGCGAAGATCAACCGCGTCCTGCCGTCGACGCTGCGCCGCCAGGTGGAGGCGCTCGAGGAGACGCTCGGCTTCACCTCGACGCGGGGCGCCGCGCCGGCCGATGCCGCGGCCGTGCTCCTGCTCGCGGACGCGATCCGCCGCCGTCGCCGCTTGCAGATCGGCTACCGCACGTTCGCGGGCGAGGAGTCGGAACGCGAGCTCAGCCCGCACGGCCTCGTCGTGCACGCGGGTCGCTGGTACCTCGCCGCCTTCGATCACCTGCGCGACGACCTGCGCACGTTCCGGGTCGACCGGATCTGGCGCACCGCGCTCGTCGAGGCGCCGGCGGTGCCGCCGGCGGAGGGCTTCGACGCCGTCGCGCACGTGACTCGCTCGCTCGCGAGAGTGCCGTGGAAGTGGGAGGTCGAGGTGCTGCTCGACCTGCCGGCCGACGAGGCGGCGCGCCGGATCCCGGCGACGCTCGCCGAGCTCGTCGACGACCCCGAGGGGACGCTGTTGCGGATGCGGGTCGGCTCGCTCGACTGGATGGCGAGCGTCCTCGCCGGCCTCGGCTGCGGCTTCACGATCCGGCGGCCGGACGAGCTGCGGGCGAGCGTGCGCGACCTCGCGGGGCAGCTCGCCGCGAACGCCCGTTAGCCCTGGACGGCGTAGACCGCCTGGTGCAGCCTGCCGTTGCGCGGCGGCGACGCGAAGGGAAGCACGACGAGCGGCCGCCCGCGCACCCAGCTGACGCCGATGTAGTCCGCCAGCATCCGCCCGAGCGTCGTCTGGGGCATCCACTCGAGCGGCATCCGGCGGGCGTTGAGCCGCTGCGGCGAGGTCCAGCGCGTCCCGTTGGCCGACGTGATCAGCTCGGCGTCGATCCCGTTCCGCTGGATCACGTAGTAGGCAATCGCGAGCCTGCCCGAGCCGGGCTCGACGCCGATCGTCGGCATCACCGCGTTCCGGCCCGACGTCACGCGCACCGGATTGGACCACGTCTTCCCGTCGGCTGAGCGCGAGATGACGACGTCGTTCGCCGCGCAGCTCGTCCGGAAGCGGCAGTCCTGCCACGCGGTCAGGACGGAGCCGCTCCGCTCGACGTCGGCGGCGATCAGCGGCGGCGATCGGAACGGTCGCGCGTTGCGCGACGTCAGCTGCGAGATCGTCACGGCCGGATCGAGCGTGACGCCGCCGTCCGTCGACGTGACCGAGACCATGCCGGTACGGCCCGACCAGAACGTGAGCACGAGCCGCCCGTCGGGCTGGACGACCGGGAGCACCCCCGTGACCGGGAGCTGCTGCGTCACCGCAGCGGACCAGGTTCGGCCGCCGTCGTCGGAACGCTGCACCGCCAGCAGGTCGTTGCGGCCGAGGAGCGTGTAGGCGAGGTAGCAGCGGCCGCGGAACGGGCTCGCCGGCCCGTTGTCGCACGTGAGCCAGTTCTTGTCGTACGCGAGCTCCTCCGATCGCGCGAGCGCGGCGTCGATCGGCCCGGTCCAGGTGATCCCGTTCCCCGACCGGTGGATCGTCAGGCGCGTCACGCCCGGGGCCAGCGCGAGCGTGTTCGCCAGCCAGACGCCGTGGGCCGCGTCGTAGGCGAGCACCGGGTCGCTCGCGCGGGCGGAGGTGCCGGCCGGTCGCGAGACGGCCGTCAGCCCGGGCAGGATCCCCTCCCGCCACGTGCGGCCGTTGTCCCTCGAGGTCGAGAAGCCGATGCTCGCCGCGCCGCCGCTTCGGTTCCGGCCGACCTGGAAGAGCGTGACGGTGGTCGCGCCGACCGTGAGCGAGTCGGGCTCGACCTCGGACTCGTGCTGGCTCTCCGGGTTCGTATGGCGGTCGCGGTGGATCCGCCGGCCGACGATCTCGCAGCCTGCCCGGACGAGGTCGCGGAGGTCGGCGGTGACGATGTCCCGCCCCGGGCCGCAGGAGACATCGTCGCGGCCGCCGTCGTACTCGACCGCGATCCGGTCGTTGCCGGCGCGCGCGTCGATCCGGTCGGCGCCCTCGCGGCCGAGCAGCACGTCGGCGCCGCTCGTTCCGGCGATCGTGGGCCGCGCCGCCGCGGTCGCAACGGCCGGCAGGGCCACGAGGAGGAGGACGATCGCGATGCGACCCCGCACGATCCGCACGGTACCTGCTCGGCGCTCGGGTACATTCAGGCGAGTGACCGGCCCCAGACGTCTGAGTCAGGCCATCTCCGAGGGTGACGGGATCTCGCTGATCGTCGCCGTGCGCGACGCCGAGGCGGCCCGGCGAGCCGAGGCGAGCGGGGCGGAGGCCCTCCTCGCCGAGGACGCGCTCGACGCGATCCGCGCCTCGACGGCGCTGCCGATCGTCACCTCGTCGGGCTCGGCCGGAGACGCCCGCATCGTCTGCCCGGGCGACGAGGACGTCGAGCTGGGGGAGGGCGTCGAGCTCGTCGTCCAGGTCGAGCGGGAGGAGGAGCTGGACGAGGCGCTCGAGCGCTTCGATCCGGAACTGTTCGTGCTCGCTGCCCCGGACGGCGGCGACGACCGGCTCGAGCACGTGCTCGACCTGCTCTCCGATCTGCCCGCGGGCAAGCTCGCGATCGCCGACCTGCGCGACGCGACGCAGCCGGAGATCGACGAGCTCGAGCGGGCGGGCGTCGACGCGGTGCTCGTCCGCGAGCTCCCCTGATGCCCGCCAGCAGCCGCCGCAGCTCAGTCGCGATCGCGGTTGCGGTCTTCCTCGCCGGCGCCGCGCTGCTCGGGCTCGAGATCGCCGCCAGCCGCGTGCTGGCGCCGTACTTCGGCAACTCGCTCTACGTCTGGGGCGCGCTGATCGGCGTCGTCCTCGCGGGCCTCTCGACCGGCTACTGGGTCGGCGGCGCGATCGCCGACCGCTACCCGACGCCGCGCCTCCTCGTCGCGATGCTCGCCTCGGCGTCGCTGCTCGTGCTCGCGATCCCGTTCGTCGACGAGTGGGTGCTCGAGCACCTCGTCGAGTGGGATCCAGGCCCGCGGCTGAACCCGCTGCTCGCGACGATCTTCCTCTTCGGCGCCCAGAGCGTCATCCTCGGCACCGTCTCGCCGATCGCGGTACGGCTGAAGGCGCACTCGCTCACGGAAATCGGGCGTACCGCGGGCCGGCTCTTCGCGATCTCGACGGCGGGCTCGATCGCGGGCACCTTCGCGACCGCGTTCTGGCTGATCCCCGAGCTCGGCACCGACCAGGTGCTCGCGTCCGCAGCCGTCGCGCTGATGCTCGCGGCCGCGGCGGTCGCGCTGGTCGAGCGGCTGGTGCTGGCGGGCGCCGTCGCGCTCGCGCTGGCCGGCGCGAGCATCGGCGCTGTCGTCTCGCTCGCGCCGGAGCAGGGCGGGACCGTCTCCGCCTCCCAGCTCCGCAACTGGTCGCCGGTCTACCGCCAGCAGCGCGACGAGGAGCGGATCGGATCGCCCGAGGAGGCGCAGTCCGGCTACACGATCCTGCACACGAAGGACTCGCAGTACCACCGGATCGCGGTCGTCGAGGACGACGACAGCCGCTACCTCCGCTTCGACAGCTCCTTCCAGAGCGGCATGTACAAGAACGATCCCTTCCGGACGCGCTTCGAGTACGCCGACTATCTGCAGCTGCCGCTCGCCTACCGGCCCAGCACGCGCAAGATCCTCTACGTCGGGCTCGGCGGCGGCTCGGCGCCGAAGCGGACGTGGCGCGACTTCCCCGCGACGCGAATCGAGGCGGTCGAGCTCGATCCGGAGGTCGTCGACGTCGCCTACGAGTACTTCGAGCTGCCGCGCGACCCGCGCCTGCAGGTCGAGGTCGAGGACGGCCGTCGCTTCATCGCCGCGAACGAGGGGCCGTGGGACGCGATCGTGATCGACGCCTTCTACTCCGACTCGATCCCCTTCCATCTCGCGACGCGGGAGTTCCTCGAGCTGGCGCGCTCGCGGCTGACTCCCGGCGGCACCGTGTCGACGAACATCATCGGCGCCGTCCGCGGCCGCGACTCGCGACTCTTCCGCTCGATGCTGCGGACGTACCGCGCCGTCTTCCCGACGGTGGCGATCCATCCCGTCGTCAGCGAGGGGGACGCGCGACCTGACGGGGATCCGGAACGTGATCCTCGTCGCCGGCGACGGCGCCGCCCCGTCGAAGGAGTTCCTGCAGGAGCGCTGGGCCGAGCTGCGGCAGCAGTCGCCGGGCGCACCCGACCTGACCGCTGCGATCCAGGGGCGCGTCGACACGCCGGTGCAGACCGAGGACGTCCCGGTGCTGACGGACGACTACGCGCCGACCGACGCGCTGCTGCTGCTCTTCGGCTAGCCCGCGAGCGCCTGGGCGACCGCGTACCACTCGGGCGTGACCGTCTTCAGCTCCCTGGTCGCCTCCTCGAGCGAGACGTCGACGATCTCGTCGCCGTGCAGCGCGGCCATCCGGCCGAACGTGCCCGCGTCGACGAGGTCGGCCGCCCTGAGCCCGTAGCGCGTCGCGAGGACGCGGTCGCGCGGGGTCGGGGTGCCGCCGCGCTGGACGTGCCCGAGCACGGTGACGCGGGTCTCGAAGCCGGTCCGCTCCTCGATCTCGCGGGCCAGCTCGGCGCCGACGCCGCCGAGCGCGACGTGGCCGAACTGGTCGGTCGCACGCGCCTCGCCGGCGACGAGCTGCCGCTCGCCCGACGCGTACGTGAGCTCGTACCCCTCGCTGACGACGACGATCGAGAAGTCCTTGCCGCCGTCGTGGCGCTTCTCGAGCAGCGCGCAGGCGTCCTCGACGGTGACCGGCTGCTCCGGGATCAGGATCACGTCGGCGCCGCCGGCGATCCCGGAGTGGAGCGCGATCCAGCCGGTGTGGCGGCCCATCACCTCGACGACCATGACGCGGTTGTGCGACTCGGCCGTCGTGTGCAGCCGGTCGATCGCCTCGGTCGCGATGAAGACGGCCGTGTCGAAGCCGAAGGTGTAGTCGGTGCCGTTGAGGTCGTTGTCGATCGTCTTCGGGACGCCGACGACGCGGAACGCGTGCTCGGCGTGGAGGCGGGCCGCGACGCCGAGCGTGTCCTCGCCGCCGATCGCGACGAGTGCCGCCAGCCCCTCGCGCTCGAAGTTCTCGAGCACGCGCTCGACGCCGCCGTCGACCTTGTACGGGTTCGTCCGCGAGGTGCCGAGGATCGTGCCGCCGCGGGGCAGGATCCCCGAGACGTCGCGGCGCTCGAGCGGCTCGACGATCCCCTCGACGAGCCCGCGCCAGCCCTCGCGGACGGCGGCGACCTCCCAGCCGAGGTCGAGCGCGCGCCGGGTCACGGCACGGATGACGGCGTTGAGACCGGGGCAGTCCCCGCCGCCCGTGAGGATCCCGACTCGCCTCGCCACGCGCGAGAGTCTAGGTGCGGCGCTTCCTCGGGCTGCGTCGGGTGCGCTCGACCGGCGGGATCGCCGGCGGCCGGTAGGAGCCGATCAGCTTCCGCACCGGCTGACCCTCGCTCTTCCGCAGCGCGTCGAGCAGCGGCCGCAGGCGCGCCTTCGTGCTCGGCGCGAGGCCGATCACGCGCTCGACGAGCTCGGTCGCGGTGACGACCGTCTGCTCGTCGATCTCGCGCTTGAGGACGGCGAGGCTTGTCGACGCCTTCGCCCACGGCTCGAGCAGGTCGACGGCCAGCCCGAAGGAGACCGGGTCGAGGGCGAGCACACGGGAGACGTCGGGAGCGGTCTCGGCAATCGCGTCGGCGATGACCCGCCCGGTCGTCGAGTGGGCGAGGACGCCGTCGCGGAAGCTCCGCATCATCCGCTCGGCGCGCGCCCCGGAGCCGCTGGACCCGGCCTCGGCGCTGCGGCCGAAGATCGCCTCGAGGATGCTGCGGACGATGCAGGTGCAGACGGTCTCCAGGTTCAGCTGCGCCATCACGTTCGAGATGTCGAAGGCGAGCCCGGTGACCGTGAAGTTGTTCGGGTTCGGCTGCTGCGAGACCCAGAGGCCGTTACCGGCGAAGTAGAGGCCGACGCAGGGGAACGTCGACCGGAGGGTGCCGGCCGCGGTCGCGAACACCAGCGAGCCCGAGTCGCCCGGCATCCCGAAGGCGACTGCGAGCCCGTTGCCGGGCGAGGTGATCCGGAAGAGCCGCGGCTGTCCGGGCAGGCCGAACGTGACGAGCCCGCCGTTCGGGCTGGTCACGTTCGCCGCCAGGAAGGGGCCACCGCCGGGCTGCGTCACGACTGTCCCGGTGCGGAGGCGTGTCGTCCGGCCGCGCTTCTGCACGCCCAGCCCGGCCGTCACCGTGCCGATCTCGAACGGCGCGGGAGCGATCTGCAGCACCTGGTAGTCCGGATTGACGCCCGCGTCGAGCACGCCGATCGCCGCGTCGACGACGCCGCCGACGGTCACGCCCGGTCCGGGCAGCGGGTTGGGCCAGCCGCTGATCGCGGTCGTGTTCCCGATCACGCGGCCGTTCCACGGCTGGTTCATCCGCGGGTCCGCCGGGATCGTCGAGAAGGTGGCCGAGTCGGCGACGTGCGCATTCGTCAGCCAGACCGGGTTCCAGCCGCGGCCGCGCCGCCGGGGCGCGCAGAACCAGCCGCCGAGCGTGCCGAGGAACGCCGAGCCGACCGGCCCGATCTCGCAGCCGCCGGGCACGGGGCGGTACAGGGCGCTGTCCTGGTCGGGCGTGAAGACACCGGTCGCGTCCTCGACCACGTCGGTGCGGACGACGGTGCCGTCGGGGAGCCGCAGCTCCCTCGGCACGATCGTCGACTCCGTCAGCTGCGCCGGCGGGAGCTTGCGGATGACGCTGACGACGACGGCCGGCTCGCGCGTGTTCCTGCCCTTGAGCCTGCGGCGGCCGACGGAGACGGTGACGACGCCGGGCAGCTTGGCCAGCTCGGCGGCGTAGAGCTCCCAGGCAGCCTGGGTGTCGTCGTTCCACGCGGCCATCCGGAACCTCCTCCCACGTAGCTGCGGCAAGCGGGTGGCTGGAACGTCAGCGCTCGAGCGCGACTATACGACTCGCCTTCTGTCGACACAAGGCTCGGTTAGCGCACGGCTCGCCGCGGTACACCAGTGGCATGGAGGGGCGCCGGATCGCGGGACGGTACGAGCTGGTCGAGCAGCTCGGGACGTCGAGCTGGCGGGCGGTGGACACGGATCTCGAGCGCGACGTCCTCGTTCGCATGCCCGGCCGCGATGACTCGGCCGCCGGGCTCACGCATCACGGCATCGTGCCGCTGTTCGACCAGGGCGAGGAGGACGGCGTCCCGTACGCCGTCTACGAGTACCTCGCTGGAGGCTCCCTCGAGCGACGCCTCGCAGCGGCGCCGCTGAGCGAGGCGGAGGCCGGTCGCGTCGCGGCGGATGTGGCGGCGGCGCTTGCCTACGCGCACGAGCAGGGCGTGACGCACGGGTCGATCGGGCCGGCGAGCGTCATGCTGAGCGCGGACGGCGACGCCAAGCTCACCGGCTTCACCGGCACCGGCACGCCTGCGGACGACGATCGCGCGCTGGCCGCGCTGCTCGAGACGCTTGGGACCGGCGCGGCAGTTGCGGCGGACGAGACCGGTGTTACCGCGGTCTTGCCGCCTCCGCCGCGGGCCGGACGCCGTCCGCTCGTGCTCGCGCTGGCTGCGCTCGCGCTCGTCGGCGCAGGGATCGGCGCCGCCCTCCTCGCCACGTCCGGCGAGTCCAAGCCTGCCGGCACGACGACCGGGGCTGCCTCGACTGCGATCTCGACCGGGTCGACCCAGGAGCCGGTGATCGCGCCACCGTCCACGACGGCCGAGCAGACCACGACGGGGACGACGACGACCGGTGCTGCGCCGCCCACCACCGCTCCGCCGACCACGGCGCCGGCGCCGCCGCCAGAACCCGCACCGACGACTGAGCCCCCGACGACCGAGCCCGCGCCGACGACGGAGCCGCCTCCGGAGACGACCGAGCCGCCGCCCACGACGGAGCCGCCGCCTCCGACAACGACCGAGCCCACGCCCACCGGCTGAGCACACACAGTGATGCCGAAGGTGGGAATCGAACCCACACTCCCCGAAGGGAACCGGATTTTGAGTCCGGCGCGTCTGCCAGTTCCGCCACTTCGGCCCGTTAAGCCAGTGTAGTGAGGCGGCACAAAGTTGAAATATGGCCGAGGCGACAGTGATACTGCGCCCTTCGCCCGCAACAAGGGCTGCGCAGACGCGTGCAGAACCTCGTCGGGCTTGGTCCAGAAGGTGACGGAGGAGGAGACAGCTGGTGATTTCCAGAAAGCGTGGTTGGTGGAGCGTTCTGGCCCTGCTCGTCGCCGTGCTCGCACTGCTTGCGGCGGGGTGCGGGGGCGACGACGATGAGGCAGGCGGCGACGGCGCGACGACCGAGGCGTCGAGCGGAGGCGAGGGCGTCGAGGCGCTGCCGTCGAGCTCGTGCACTGCGGTCGAGTACGAGGGCGAGGGCGAGCCCGACGTCCTGTTGGCGTCCGACTTCCCGCTCCAGGGCTCGTCGCGCACGCAGACGACCCAGATCGTGGAGGCGATTCGCGTCCTCCTCGAGGAGACGAACTACAAGGCGGGCGACCACAACGTCGCCTTCCAGTCCTGCGACGACTCGACCGCTCAGGCGGGCAAGTGGGACTCCGGTAAGTGCTCGACGAACGCGCAGGCATATGCCGGCAACGAGAAGGTCGTCGGCGTGATCGGCACGTTCAACTCGGGTTGCGCAGCGATCGTGATCCCGGTCCTGAACCAGGCTCCGGGCGGCGGCGTTGCGATGATGTCGCCGGCGAACACGTATGTCTGCCTGACCGAGGGCGGCCCGGGCTGTGACGGCACCGAGCCGGACAAGTACTACCCGTCCGGCAGCCGCAACTACGCCCGCGTGGTCGCGCACGACGCCTACCAGGGTGCGGCCGTGGCCGAGTTCGCCGTCGAGCAGGGTGTGAAGAGCGTCTACATCCTGAACGACAAGGAGGCGTACGGCCTCGGCGTCGCGACGAACTTCCGCAACGCAGCGGAGGCCGTCGGGATCAAGGTGGCCGGCTTCGAGGCATGGGATCCGAAGGCGTCGAGCTACGAGGCGCTCTTCCGGAAGATCGGCGGCACCGACGCCGACGCCGTGTTCCTCGGCGGTCTGATCGACGAGAACGGCGCCCAGGTGATCAAGGACAAGGTCGCCGTGCTCGGCCCGAACGACGGCGACGTGAAGCTGTTCGTCCCGGACGGGTTCACGACTCAGCAGACGATCGACGAGGCGCCCGAAGCCGCTCCGGGCATGTTCCTGAGCGTCGCCGGCGTCCCGATCGACGAGTTCGAGGGCCCCGGCGCCGAGTTCGCCGAGAAGCTCAAGCCGCGGATCGGCGGCAAGCCGGTCGACCCGTACGCGATCTACGGCGCGCAGGCGGCGCAGATCATGATCGACGCGATCGCTGCGTCGGACGGCTCGCGGGCCGACGTGATCGCGAAGATGTTCGAGGCGTCCGTCACCGACGGCTACCTCGGCAGCTTCGAGATCAACGACACCGGTGATCCGAGCGGCGCCGAAGGTGCCGTCGTCGGCTTCACGATCTACAAGGCAACTGACAAGCTCGAGACGGTCAAGACGATCTCTCCGAAGCCGGAGAACGTCGAGGCTGCGAGGGGCTAGCCCTTCACGCACGTCGCGACTCGGGGGAGGGCGGTTGCCCTCCCCCGAGTTTCGCTTTAGGTTCTCTCCCTCATGGCGCCCCCGGCACTGACGAACTCACTCGACCGGCTGCGGAAGTCGAGCGTCACCTCGCTGATCGGCCTCGGGCTCCTCGCGCTCGTCGGGATCTGGCTCGTCGTCAACTTCTTCAAGGATCCGACCGAGTTCATCAACGTCGGCCTGATCGGGCTCACGAACGGCGCCATTTACGGGCTCGTCGCGCTCGGCTACACGCTGGTCTACGGGATCCTGCAGTTGATCAACTTCGCGCACGGCGACGTCTTCGCCCTCTCCGGCCTCGTTGCCACCACCGTGATCGTCTCCGTGCTCGGCCTCGACGCTGACGACTCGGTGCTCGTGATCGTCGGCGGGATGCTCTTGACCCTCGTCGCGATGATGACGATGTTCGCGATCGTGAACGCGACGATCGAGTTCGTCGCCTACCGCCGGCTGCGGGCGAGGTCGCGGCTGACGATGCTGATCACGGCGGTCGGCATGTCGTTCATCGTCCAGAACATCTCGCTGGCGATCTACGGCGTCGGTTTCCACTCGATCCCGTCCTTCATCCCACGCTCCGAAGCAATCGGCATCGGCGACATCACGTACTCGTGGAACAAGCTCGCAGTGCTCGTGATCACGATTCCGGTGCTGATCTTGCTGACGTGGTTCGTCAGCTCGACGAAGCAGGGGAAGGCGATGCGGGCGGTGGCTCAGGACACCGAGGCGTCGGCGATGATGGGGATCAACGTCAACCGGACGGTTTCGGTCACGTTCGCGCTCGCCGGCTCGCTCGCGGCTGCGGCGGCCATCGTGTACCTGCTCCAGTTCAACATGCGCTACGACACCGGCTTCGAGCTCGGACTGATCGCCTTCACGGCGGCCGTGCTCGGCGGCATCGGCAATCTCACGGGAGCAGTGCTCGGCGCGCTCATAATCGGCTTCATCCAGGCGTTCAACGAGGGCCTGACCTGGTTCACGCCAGGATCCGACTGGACGCGGACGATCGTCTTCGGGATCCTGATCCTGATCCTCGTCTTCCGCCCGGAGGGCCTTCTGGGCGAGCGAACGCCGGAGGGAGCATGACCAGCGTCCAGCAGAGGTTGCGCCAGGCCGGCACCGGCCTGTTCGTCGCGATCGCGCTGATCCTGGCCGCGTTCCTCTATCCGGAGTACGTCGAGAGCCTCGGCGACCTGCCGCTGCTCGGAGACTTCGTCCCGGCTCTCGACTCGATGGTGATCATGATGGTCGTGACGATGATGGCGATCGGCCTCAACATCGTCGTCGGCTACGCGGGCCTGCTCGACCTCGGCTACGTCGCGTTCTACGCGGCCGGGGCCTACACCGCGGCCTGGCTGGCGTCGCAGCAGTTCGACCAGTGGACGTTCCACTTCGGCTCGGTGGGGATCTCGAAGGAGGTGCCCGGGATCCATCTCTCGCTCTGGCTGGTCCTGCTGATCGCCGGCTGCTTCACCGCCATGATCGGAATCCTGATCGGCCTGCCGACGCTACGTCTGCGCGGCGACTATCTCGCCATCGTCACGCTCGGCTTCGGCGAGATCATCCCGCAGGTCGTCCGGAACAGCGACAACGTCTTCGGGTTCGACCTCACGCACGGCACCTTCGGGATCAGCCCGATCGACTCGCCCGGCTTCGGTGAGATCGGCGAGTCACTGGGGCTCCCGCTCAGCTACCAGCAGTCGTTCGAGCGCCTGTCGTGGTTCTACTGGACCGCGCTCGCGCTCCTCTTGATCACAGTCTTCTGCTCGATCCGGCTGCGCGATTCGCGGCTCGGCCGCGCCTGGATCGCGATCCGCGAGGACGAGACGGCGGCCGCGGCGATGGGCGTGCCGCTGATGCGGACGAAGACGTGGTCGTACGCGATCGGCGCCTTCTTCGGCGGTGTCGCCGGCGCGTTCTACGCGAGCTTCCGCAGCGGCGCCTTCCCGGCGGACTTCTACTTCAACTTCTCCGTCTTCCTCCTCTGCATGGTCATCCTCGGCGGCATGGGCTCGATCTGGGGGGTGCTGCTCGGCGGCATGATCCTCGGCTACCTGAACGTCGCCGGCCTGGCGACGATCGGCTCGAAGCTGAACGAGGCCGGGGTCGACTTCGAGCCGACGAAGTACCAATTCGGGATCTACGGCGTGATCATCGTGGTGATGATGCTCTTCCGGCCCGAGGGGCTGATACCGGAAGGCAGGCGCAAGCAAGAGCTCGAGCTGGGAGTGTCCGACACCCCGTTCTACGACGTCCAGCATGAAGGATCCGACACGGACCGCGAGCGCGGCAATGACTGATCTGCTCGTCGCCGAGCGGGTCCGCAAGGAGTTCGGTGGCCTCGTGGCCACGAACGACATCGACTTCACGATCCCGCGCGGGTCGATCGTCTCCCTGATCGGCCCGAACGGGGCCGGCAAGACGACCTTCTTCAACATGCTCACGGGCGTCTACAAGCCGACCGGCGGGCAGATCGTCTTCGACGGCGTCGACGTCAGCGACAAGCCGCCGCATGCGATCACCGAGCTCGGGGTCGGCCGCACGTTCCAGAACATCCGCCTCTTCCAGCACATGACCTCGCTCGAGAACGTCCTCGTCGGCATGCACTGCCGGCTCAAGGGCGGCATCCTCGGAGCGGTCTTCCGGACGCCCCGCGTCCGCCGCGAGGAGCGAGACGCGCGAGAGCAGGCGCGCGAGCTCCTGCGCTTCTCCGGCCTGCGCGGGCGCGACAACGTGACGTCGCGGAACCTCTCCTACGGCGATCAGCGCCGCCTCGAGGTGGCGCGCGCGCTCGCCACGCAGCCGAAGCTTCTGCTCCTCGACGAGCCGACCGCCGGTATGAACCCGCAGGAGACGGCCGACTTCACCGCGTTCGTGCGTACGCTGCGCGAGGAGCGTGACCTGACCGTGCTGATGATCGAACACGATATGAAGGTCGTGATGGGAATCTCCGACCGCGTCACTGTGCTCGACTACGGCGAGAAGATCGCCGAGGGGACGCCGAAGGACGTGCAGAAGGACGAGCGCGTGATCGAGGCGTACCTCGGGAAGGGAGCGACGTCCCATGGCTGACGCCGCCGCCGGCAACGGGATCATCCTCGAGCTCGACGACATCCACACCTACTACGGCGCCATCCACGCGCTCAAGGGCGTCTCGCTGAAGGTGCACGACGGCGAGGTGGTGACGCTGATCGGCGCGAACGGCGCCGGCAAGTCGACGACCCTGCGCTCGATCAACGGCGTCAACCACCCCCGCAACGGTCGCATCAGCTTCCAGGGCCGCGACATCACGAGCGCTCCGCCGCACGCGATCGTGAAGATGGGGGTCGCGCAGTCGCCCGAGGGACGCCGCCTCTTCCCGCGCATGAGCGTGCTCGAGAACCTGCGAGATGGGCGCGTTCCAGCGCGAGGACAAGCAGAACTTCCAGGAGGACATGGACCGCGTCTTCGACCTCTTCCCGCGGCTCGCCGAGCGCAGGCAGCAGAAGGCGGGGACGATGTCGGGCGGCGAGCAGCAGATGTGCGCGATCGGACGGGCGCTGATGGCGCGGCCGAAGCTGCTGATGCTCGACGAGCCGTCGATGGGGCTCGCGCCGATCTTCGTCGAGAAGATCTTCGAGATCATCGCGGAGATCAACGCGCAGGGAACGCCGATCCTGCTCGTCGAGCAGAACGCGCTGATGGCGCTCGATGCGGCGAGCCGCGGCTACGTGATGGAGACCGGCGTGATCGCGCTGGAGGGGCCGGCCAAGGATCTCCGCAACGACGAGAAGGTGCGCAAGACCTACCTGGGAGAGGGTTGAGCGAGCCGGCGCGTCCTGCGCCGCCGGAGGCCGACGGGCCTCGTGTCGTCCCGCTTCAGCGCCGCCGGCCGGCGGCCACCGCTCCGGTCCTCGTCACAGTCTTCCTCTGCGGCGGCGTCCTCCTCGGCGTCGAGATGGCGGCGAGCCGCGTGCTGGCTCCCTACTTCGGCAACTCGCTCTTCGTCTGGGCGGCGATCATCGGCGTCATCCTCGGCGGGCTCGCGGCCGGCTACTGGCTCGGCGGCGCGCTGGCCGACCGGTTCCCCTCGTCGCTGACGCTCGCCGCGGTGATCGGGGCGGCCGCGGTGGCGGTGCTCGCGATCCCGCTGCTCGACCGCGTCGTGATCGAAGCCGTGCTCCGCTGGGATCCCGGCGCCCGGCTCGACCCCGTCCTCTGCACGGCGATTCTCTTCCTGCCGATGGCGATCCTGCTCTCGGCGGTCGGCCCGATCGCGGTGCGCCTGCAGACTCATGCCCTCCAGCGGGCGGGGCGGACGGCGGGTCGGACGTTCGCGATCTCGACCGCCGGCAGCATCGTCGGCACGTTCGCGACCGCGTTCTGGCTGATCCCCGAGTTCGGCGTCGAGCAGCTGTTCGTCCTCGGCGCCGCGGCGCTCTTCGCCACCGCGGGGCTCGTCGGGCTGGCGGGGAGGTTCCACGCGGTCGTCGCCGTCGCCTGTGCGCTGTCCGTCGCCGCCAGCCTCTACGCGATCTCGCTCGGCTCGCAGCGGATCGAGCCGCTGACCGCCACCTCGGCGCAGAACTGGTCGCCGCTCTTCCGCACGCGGGGCTACGGCTACCTGGACGCCCGCGACCCGCGAGCCGTCGTCGAGGCGAAGGATCTGAAGGTCGTCTTCGCCGAGGACACGCGCTACCACCGGCTCGCCGTCGTCGACGACAAGGACACGCGCTACCTCCGCTTCGACAACTCGCTCCAGAGCGCGATGTACCGGGACGATGCCTTCCGGACGCGCTACCGCTACACGGATCTCTTCCACCTCGGGATCGCCTACAACCCGTCCGCGCAGGACGTCCTCTTCGTCGGCCTCGGCGCCGGCTCGTCGGAGAAGCGGATGTGGCGCGACTTCCCGCAGCTGCGGCTGCACGCGGTCGAGCTCGATCCCGTGGTCGTCGACGTCGCGTACCGGTACTTCGGGCTGCCCCGCGACCCGCGGCTGCAGGTCGACGTCGGCGACGGGCGGCGGTTCCTCGCCGGCGACGAGAAGCGGTGGGACGTGATCGTGATCGACGCCTTCTTCGCCGACTCGATCCCGGCGCACCTCGTCACGCAGGAGTTCCTCGCGCTCGTGCGCTCGCGGCTCGCGCCGGGCGGCGTCGTCGTCACGAACGCGATCGGCGCGATCGCGGGGCCCGGCTCGAAGCTCTTCCGCTCGATCTACAAGACCTACCGGACCGCGTTCCCGTCCGTGCTCGTGCACCCGGCGATCCTCCCCGGCGACAAGGGGGAGGAGCAGTTCCGCAACCTGATCCTCGTCGCGACCGAGAAGGCGACCCCGGGCCGCGTGCAGCTCGCGGACCGCTGGGCCGACCTCCGCCGCGACAATCCGCGCGTCCCCGACCTCCGGCAGCCGATCCTCGACCGCCGCGACGGCGTCATCGCCACGGACGACGTGCCGGTGCTGACCGACGACTACGCGCCGACGGACGCGCTGCTCCTGCTCTTCCAGTAAGGCTTGTGTTTCTGAAACACAAGCTCCCCTCGCCCCGCTTGGTTGAGCCGTTCCGCCGGGCCGAAAGGCGGCTTGTGTTTCTGAAACACAAAGTCTCCTAGCCGGCGCCGACCTCGAGCGGGAAGTAAGGCGGGCCGAGGAGGAAGCCGATCCGGGCCTCGCCGCCGGCGCGGCCGTGCGCCATCTCGAGTGCGCTCGAGATCCCGTGCGTCGGCACGAAGCCGAGCGTCCGCGCCGCCTGATGGTCGCGGCAGCCCGCGACGAGGACCGCGCCGAGCCGGTCGAGCGCCGGCCGGCAGCTGTCCCAGTCGACGTACGGGAGCAGCGGATGACACGCGCGGCCGCTCCGGTACGCGTCCAGCGCCTTCGTGTCTGCCGCCGCCTCGCGCTCACCCGCCGCGAGATCCTCGGCGGTACGCCCGTCGCGGAGCGAGTGGAAGAGCGCCCGGTACGGATCCTGCGTGCCGTGGGCAAAGTGGCGTGAGAGCCGGTGCAGCACGATCGCCGTGCCGTCGTCGCGAATCGGGAAAGGCGTCGCGCCAGAGCCGCAGGGCGAGCCCGAGCGCGACGGTCGCGACGGTGATCGGGTTCAGGCGCTCGCGCGGCGCGTGCTGGTGCTTCCAGGGCATCCCGATCACGATCGCGTCGAGCGGCTCCTCGAGCGGCGTCGAGCGCCGGGCGATGCCGCGCAGGAGCGCCTCCGCGTGAGCGACCGACGGCGGGCCGGCGAATGCGGCGACGGCGGTCAGCTCGCGGGCGAGATCCTGGAGCAGCCGACGCCTGATCCCCGACGGCAGTAGCGAGAAGCGACGCAGCGGCGAGCGGGCGAGGTGCGTCAGGGAGTCGGCTTCGTAGGGGTAGCCGCGGAAGCGGCCTGCCAGGCGCGGCGGGTTCAGCACGAGCGATGTTCCGAGCACCGGCACCCGCGTCGCGAGCGCCCGCTCGAGCGCGACGCCCAGCTGCCAGCCCCTCGCGGCTGTGGTCTCGAGCAGCGAGTAGGCCGTCGCCGCCCGCAGCGTTTCGGGGCCGCAGGCGCCGAGGAGGGCGCCGGGGCCGCCGTGGAGAACGGTCTCGGCAGCGGTGACACAGAGGACGAGGTCGGTCTCGAGCAGGAGCGGGTTGACGCGCAGCGGCGTCCGGCCGGCGTCGCCGACGTGGACGAGGTCGGGCGCCTCCGCGTCGTGCACCTCGACCCGGCCGTGGAAGCGCCGCGCGAACGCCGGCGCGAGCAGCGTCTCGAGTTCGCGCTGTCCTGCTCTCCGGTTGAGCCCGCCGGCGACGAGGATCGTCTGGCGCGTCGATGCGACGCCGAGCCGCTCCAGCTCGTCGATCGCGGCGGCGAGCGCATAGCGGCGGGGATCGCCCGGTGCGCCGGGAAGCGGCAGCTCCGGCGCCTCGACGACGAGCGTCGCGGTGCCCCCGCGCGAGACGAGTGCTTCGAGCGGGGAGCCTGAGAGCGGGAAGCGGAGCGCGTCGCGGACGGCCGCAGCGACGTCGACGACGCCCTCCGAGGGCCGGCGCGGCCTCAGCACGACGCCGTCGCGCGCATTCACGACCGCCACGCGCGATCCGGACGGGATCGGGATCCGCATCAGGCCGGCGGCTGAACGTCCCGGCGCAGGCGGAGATGCGTCGGCCTGAAGCCGCGCCTCGGCCAGAAGCGCGAGGCGAGCAGGTTCGTCGAGCGCCAGTCGAGCTCGACGGTTTCGAAGCCGCCGCGATGTGCCTCGTCGAGGGCGCGCTCGACCAGCGCGACCCCGAACCCGGCGCCCCGGACGTCGGGCCGTGTGCCGGCGACGGGGAGGTGCGCGACCCCGGGGTGCTCGCCGGGGTAGAAGGCGGCGTATCCGACGGCGGCTCCGTCGCGCTCGGCGACGAGGATGACCGCGGTCTCGTCCGCCAGGAACTCGGCCCAGTCGTCCCGCATCGCCTCCCGCTCGGGCGCCGGCAGGCCGGACCAGACCGGCGGGCCGACCTGGTGCTCGCCGATCGCTCCGACCACGTCCAGCAGCAGCTCGATGTCGGCGGGCCGCGCGCGTCTGATCGTCACGCCCTCTAGGACAGAAGGCTCAGCCGTCCGGGTGGGCGCCGACGCGTGCACCTGCTCCTGGCCGAAGCCGAGCGCGAAGAACAGCTGCGGGAGCGGACCGTCGGCGGGCACCTCGACGATATGTGTCAGGTAGCCGGCGTCGACCCAGGCCGTCCCGGCCGCCGCATAGACGTCCGCGAGCAGATCGGGCGCCTCGCCTGCCGCGAGCGAATGATCGGCCAGGCCGACCCACGCGTGCCGGCCCCGCGACGGCGCCTCGCCCAGTGCGCCGACCAGGTGTGCGACCCGTTCGCCGTCGCGCAGCGCCTCGGCACCGCTCTTCTCTCCCTCGCTGAGCGGCACGATCTCCACGACCGCGCGACGATACCTACACTCGACGCGATGTCCCCGAAGACGCTGACCGGACAGGAGCTCCAGCTCGACGACGGCCCCGCGCGCGACTCCGAGCTCTTCCTCGTCGACGGCAACAACCTCGCCTACCGCGCCTTCTTCGCGCTTCCGGAGGAGCTCGCGACGAGCGACGGCTTCCCCACGAACGCGCTGCTCGGCTTCGCGAACATGCTCTTCAAGCTGCTCTCCGACTACAAGCCGAAGGGTGTCGCCGTCGCGTGGGACTCGAGCCCGACTGAACGCCACGCGGTCGCCGAGGCAGCGGACCTGGTCTACAAGCTGGGTCGCCGGCCGATGCCGGATCTCCTGCGCGAGCAGTTCCCGCACTTCCGGCCGATCGTGGAGGCGTTCGGCTACCGCAACCTCGAGTTCGAGGGCTGGGAGGCGGACGACGTGATCGCGACGCTCGCGACGCGCGCGGACGAGGCGGGCGTGAAGACGACCGTCGTCTCGACCGACCGCGACGCCTTCCAGCTCTGCTCCGCGAACGTCGTGCTGATGATGACGCCGCGCGGCGTCGCCGACGTCAACGTCTACACGCCCGAGCGCGTCGAGCTCCGCTACGGGATCCGGCCCGACCAGGTGCCCGACTTCATCGGCCTCAAGGGCGACTCGTCCGACAACATCCCCGGCGTCCCCGGGATCGGCGACAAGACCGCCGGCCAGCTGATCGCGCAGTACGGCTCGCTGGAGGAGGTGATCGCGCACGCCGACGAGCTCTCGCCGGCGCGGCGGAAGAACATCACCGAGTTCGCCGACCAGGCGCGGACGTCGAAGGAGCTGGCGACGATGCGGCGCGATCTCGATCTCGACTTCGATCCGTCGCAGATCGTGCTCGAGCCGCCCGACCGCTCGCAGCTGCGCGAGATGTTCCGCCGCTACGAGTTCCGCGGCGCTGCTGAACCGGATCGACGACCTCGAGGACGCGATCCCCGCCGCCGTGCCGGTGCCGGTCGCCGGCACCGTCGTCCCGTGGCGCGAGGGCGAGCTGCCGCAGGTGCGCGGCCGCGCCGGCCTCGCCGTCGCGGACGGCCGCTTCGCGCTCGCGCAGGATGACGGCGTCGTCGTCGGGCCCTGGGACGAAGGCTCGCCGGCCCGGCTCCGCGACGCCGACCTCGTCGCGCACGACTTCAAGTCGCTGCCGCGCCTGACGATGCGCCCGGCCGACGACACGCTGATCGCCGCGTACCTGATCGAGCCCGGCCGCTCCGAGTACGCGATCGACGACCTTCAGCGCGAGTACGGGCTCGAGGTGATCCCCGAGCCGGCGACGGAGGAGGAGACGGCGGCGCTGATCACGCGCGCCGAGGCCGCGCGCCGCCTGGCCGGGCCGATGCGCGAGCGCGTCGTCGAGCGCGGCTCGGAGCGGCTCTACGACGAGATCGAGCTGCCGCTCACCGCCGTGCTCGCGTCGATGGAGGACGCGGGCGTCAAGATCGACACCTACCGGATGGGCGAGATCACGGCGCGGCTCGCCGACCGGCTCGAGGAGCTGGAGGCGAAGGCGTACGAGCTCGCGGGCGAGGAGTTCATGCTCGGCTCGACGCAGCAGGTGGCGCGGATCCTGTTCGAGGTGCTCGGCCTGACGCCCGGCCGCAAGGGCAAGACCGGCTACTCGACCGACACGCGCGTGCTCCGCTCGATCCGCGGCGAGCACGAGATCGTCGGCGTGCTCGAGGAGTGGCGCGAGCTCTCGAAGCTGGTCAACACCTACCTCGGGCCGCTGCCGCAGCTGCTCTCCGAGCGCGACGGACGCCTGCACACGACGTTCAACCAGGCGGCGGCCTCGACCGGCCGCCTCTCGACGACGAATCCGAACCTGCAGGCGATCCCGATCCGGACGGAGCTCGGCCGCGAGATCCGCTCCGCCTTCGTCGCCGAGCAGGGATCGCGGCTGATCTCGGCCGACTACAGCCAGGTCGAGCTGCGGATCCTCGCCCACGTCTCCGGCGAGCCGCGCCTGCGCGAGGCGTTCGCGCGCAACGAGGACATCCACACGGCGACGGCGGCGGAGGTGCTCGGCAAGGACCCGGCGGAGCTGACGAAGGACGAGCGCAACGTCGCCAAGATGGTCAACTTCGGGATCATCTACGGCATCTCGGCGTTCGGGCTCTCGGAGAACCTCGAGATCCCGCGCGAGCAGGCGCAGGAGTACATCGACACCTATCTCGCGCGCTTCCCGCACGTCCAGGACTTCATCCAGCGCACGATCGAGCAGGCCGAGCGCGACGGCTACGTGACGACGCTCCTCGGCCGCCGCCGGCCGGTCCCGGAGATCCGCGTCGCGCAACCGGCAGACGCGCGCGCTCGGCGAGCGGCTCGCCGTCAACTCGGTCATGCAGGGCACGGCGGCGGACGTCATCAAGGTCGCGATGATCCGGATCCACGAGCGGCTGCGCGAGGAGGGGAGGGGCGCGCGCCTCGTGCTGCAGGTGCACGACGAGCTCCTGCTCGAGACGCCCGAGACCGAGACGAGCGCGGTCAAGGAGCTCGTCCGCGCAGGAGATGTGCGGCGCGTACCCGCTCGACCCGCCGCTCGCGGTCGATGTCGGCGTCGGCGACGACTGGAACGAAGCCAAGAGCTGAGCATAACACCAGCCTGTTCTTGGCCGTGGTTCGCGACGGCTGGACCTCGGCTATACTGCGCGCTCGCCGTGGCCAACGACACGATCGAAAAGCCGATCGCAGCCGAAGAAGGGGTCTGGGTCACCGGCCCCGACGGCGAGCTCGTACCCGACTACGAGTCGACCTTCCCGACGATCAACGAGGGAGAGGTCGTCCACGGCACGGTCGTGCGCGTCGACAAGGACGAGGTGCTCGTCGACATCGGCTACAAGTCGGAGGGCGTGATCCCCGTCGCCGAGCTGTCGATCCGGCGCTCGGTCAACCCGGCCGACGAGGTCGCGGTCGGCGAGGAGATCGACGCGCTCGTGATGACGAAGGAGGACGCCGAGGGGCGTCTGATCCTGTCGAAGAAGCGCGCGCGCTTCGAGCTCGCCTGGAAGAAGATCGAGGGCGCCGCCGAGTCCGGCGAGCCGGTGATCGGCAAGCGTGATCGAGGTCGTCAAGGGCGGCCTGATCCTCGACCTCGGCGTGCGCGGCTTCCTGCCGGCGTCGCTCGTCGACATCCGCCGCGTCCAGGATCTCGACGAGTTCATGGGCAAGGAGCTCCGCTGCAAGGTGATCGAGCTCAACCGCTCGCGCAACAACGTCGTCCTCTCGCGCCGCGCCGTCCTCGAGGACGAGCGCAAGGAGATGCGCCAGGCGATCCTCGACCGGCTCAACCCGGGCGACGTCGTCGACGGCCAGATCTCGAACATCGTCGACTTCGGCGCCTTCGTCGACCTCGACGGCATGGACGGCCTGATCCACATCTCCGAGCTCTCGTGGAGCCACGTCAACCATCCGTCCGAGGTGCTCGAGATCGGCCAGGACGTCAAGGTCAAGGTGCTCGACATCGATCGCGAGCGCCAGCGGATCTCGCTCGGCCTGAAGCAGACGCAGTCGGATCCGTGGCAGCAGGTGATCGAGAACTACAACGAGGGCGACGTCGTCGAGGGCCGCGTCACGAAGGTCGTCACGTTCGGCGCCTTCGTCGAGATCCTGCCCGGCGTCGAGGGCCTCGTGCACATCTCCGAGCTCGCGCAGCACCACGTCGAGAACCCGCGCGAGGTCGTCTCGCAGGGCGACGCGGTCAACGTGCTCATCCTCGAGGTCGACGCCGACCGCCGGCGCCTCTCGCTCTCGCTGAAGCGGGTCGAGGAGGGCGCGGAGCCGCTGCCGCGCGCCGACGGCGGCGAGTCCGTGCACCTGACGCCGAAGCTCGATCTCTCCGAGGACGTCTTCCCGGCCGGGGCGCGGACGAGGTGGAGGCGTCGACGAGGTCGCCGAGGCCGAGCCGGCGCCGATGCCGAGCCGGTGGCCGACGCCGAGCCGAGCCGGTCGACCGAGGCCGACGTGGAGCCGAGCCTGAGCCGAAGTCGAGCCGGCCCGAGGCCGAGGCCGAGGCCGAGCTCGAGGCCGAGGCCGCGCGAGCCGGAGTCGGACGCCGTCGCGGAGGTCGAGCTCGAGGCCGAGACGAGCCGCCGACGCCGAGGCGAGCCGCAGGCGACGAGCCGGCTGCCGAGCGAGCGCCGACGGCCGAGTCGGATGCCGCAACGGCCGACGACGCCGGCGACGACGAGCCCGACAGCAGCCGTAACGTTGCCGCACCCGGTCGCGGTCGCCATCACCGGCGGCATCGGCGCGGGCAAGAGCGAGGCGCTCTACGCCTTCCAGAAGGCCGGCGCCGCCACCGTCTCGAGCGACGAGATCGTCCACCACCTGCTCCGCAGCGACGCCGGAGGTGCAGCGAGGCGATGGTGAGCGAGCTGGGCGAGGGCGTCCTCGGCGACGACGGCGTCGATCGACCGCGAAGCGCGTCGCCGAGGTCGTCTTCGCCGACCGCAAGAAGCTCGACTTCCTCGAGCAGCTGCTCCACCCGCTCGTCTCGGCCGAGTACCTGCGCTGGCGCGAGCAGCTCGGCGGGCTGCCGGACCCGCCCCGGGTCATGCGTCACCGAGGTGCCGCTTCTGTACGAGACCGGGGCGAGACGAGCGCTTCGACAAGGTGGTCGTGATCACGGCGCCGGCCAAGCTGCGCGAGCAGCGGCGCCGCGTCGCGCGCGACGACCGCGACCAGCGGCTGCTGCCCGACAAGGAGAAGGTGAAGCGGGCCGACTTCGCCTACGTCAACACCGGCTCGCTCGACGACCTCGACGCCTGGGTCGCGGGCGTGATGGCGGAGCTGACGAAATGACGAGGCTCGGCATCGATCGGCCTGCGTCGGCGTCGTCGCTCGCCGCGTTCGGCCGTCTACGTCTACGAGACCGAGCCGCGCTGGTACGAGCGCCTGCGCTATCCGCTCCGCTACGAGGAGCTCGTCATCGGCCACGCCGAGAACTACAGCCTCGAGCCGCAGCTCCTCGCGGCCGTGATCTACCAGGAGAGCAAGTTCGACGCCGACGCGCGCTCCTCGTCGGGCGCCGTCGGTCTGATGCAGCTGCTGCCCGAGACGGGCCAGGGGATCGCCGACCGCACCGGCGGCGACGAGCTGGAGGCCCGAGGATCTGCTCAACCCGGAGCTGAACGTCCGCTACGGCTCGTGGTACCTGCGGCACCTGCTCGACAAGTACGGCGACGAGGAGCTCGCGCTCGCCGCCTACAACGCCGGCCAGACGAACGTCGACCGCTGGCGCGAGCAGGGCGTCGGGATCGAGTTCCCCGAGACCCGCACTACGTCGATCGGGTGCAGGAGCTGAAGGAGATCTACGCGCGGACCTACGCCGAGGAGCTCGGCCTCTCCTAGGCGTGCGAGCGGGGCGCGACGCCGGTCTCGATCAACGTCATCAGGTCGTCGAGGTCGGGCATCGCGTCGTCCGTGACCCGTGCGAAGGCGACGCCGTTCGCGAGCATGCCGAGGAACTGGGCGACGACCTGGATCGGCACGTCGTCGCGGCGGACGTGTCCGCAGCCGCGCGTACCGTCGCGCTCGCGTCTGCCTTCGGCGTCGTCGTCGAGCCTGCGAGATCTGCTCTCGGAAGCGCTCGTCGGTGCGGACGCGGCGGGTCGCCTCGACCTGGACGGAGAGCCACTCGGGGTCCTCGTGCGTGACCGCCTCGAGCAGCGCCCGGTAGCCCTGCTCGAGCCAGATCTCGACGAAGCGGTCGGACGAGCGGCGCGACGAGCGTCGACGAAGAGCGCCTCCTTGTTCTCGTAGTAGTTGAAGATCGCGCCGCGCGAGAGGCCCGGTCTCCTCCTCGAGCCGGGCGACGGTCGCGCCCTCGTAGCCGTGCCGCGCGAAGGCGCGCTGCGCGCCCGTCGAGGATCTGCTCGCGGCGGCCTGCTTGTGCTCCTCCGAGACCTTCGGCATCGACCTCACTTTACAAAAACGTACGGTCGTACTATTATCTGCCTCGAGGCGTGAAGAAGACGCCGATCACCGCACTCGTCACCGCCGAGATCGTCTCGATCCTCGGCTCGCGCATGACCTACCTGGCGCTGCCGTGGTTCGTGCTCGTCACGACCGGGTCGCCGGCGAAGATGACGCTCGTCCTCGCCGTCGAGATCGCTGCCGATGGCGATCCTCGGCATTCCGAGCGGGATCGTCGTCGAGCGGCTCGGCGCGCGGACGACGATGCTCGTCTGCGACGCGGCGCAGCGTCCCGCTGCTGGCGTCGCTGCCGCTCCTGCACGCGGCCGACCTGCTCAGCTTTCCGCTCCTGCTCGTGCTCGTCTTCGCGCTCGGCTGCTTCATGGCGCCGTACTTCGCAGCGCAGCGGGTGATCCTGCCGGAGCTCGTCGGCGAGGACGAGACGACGATCGCCCAGGCGAACAGCGTCATCGAGGGCGGCACCGCCTTCGCCGGCCTCGCCGGCCCGGCGCTCGCCGGCATCCTGATTCCCTTCCTCGGCGCGCCGAACGTCCTCTACGTCGACGCCGCGACGTACGTCGTCTCGTTCCTGCTTGCTCGCCGGCTTCGTGCCGAAGACGAAGCGGCTCGGCGCGCGCGCGACCCGGCGGGCGTCCTCGCCGGGATCAAGTTCCTGCTGCGGCGACAAGCTGCTCGGGCCGCTGAGCGGCACCGTGATCGTGCTCAACTTCCTCGGCGCCGGGCTGTCGGCGACGCTGCCGTTCTACGCCTTCGACAGCTTCTCGGGCGACTCGAAGATCGCCGGGCCTCTTCTTCACGGCGATGGGCGCGGGCGCGCTGATCGGCAGCCTCGGCGCCGTCGTCGTGATCAAGCGCTTCCCGCCGCTCCGGCTGGCGGCGCTCGCGATCGTCGCGCTGACGCTGCCGCTCTGGCTGCTGCCGCTCGACCTGCCGGCGTGGGGCGTGATGGCCGCGCTCTTCACGGCGATGCTCTTCACGCCGCTCGTCAACGGGCCGGTGATCGGCGTGATCACCGCGCGGACGCCGGTCGAGCTGCGGCCGAAGATGATGACGGCGCTGATCTCGATGAGCACGCTCTCGGCGCCGCTCGGCTTCCTCGTCGCCGGGCAGCTGCTCGAGCCGTGGGGCGTCGAACGCGTCTTCGCGGCGGTCGCGGTCGGGATGACCGCGACGGCGCTCGTCTTCGCCGCGATCGCGCTCCGCCACCGCGACGAGCCGGCCCCGGAAGCCTCCGCAGTCGCTGCCTAGAGCGTCAGGATCATCCGGCCGAGGCCGTCGCCGGGCTCGTACTCGGCGTAGCCGAGCCGGGCGTACAGCCGCTTGGCCGGATTGTCGGCGTCGACGCTGAGCGAGATCCGCTCCACCCCGTCGGCGCGGGCCCGCTCGTGCCAGCGCCTCCAGCAGCGCGCGTCCGATGCCCTCGCCGCGCCGGCCGTCGGCGACCGCGATCGCGAGCTCGGGCGTCTGCTCGTCGACGTATCCCTCGCCGTGCTCTCCTCGGTGAAGAGCCGGTACCAGACGGCGCCGACGGGAACGCCGTCGACCTCCGCCACGAACCCGGTGTCGCCCGGCCGTCCCCAGCCCTCGTGGAAGATCGAGATCTCCGGGTGGGCGAGCACGAACTCGATCGGCAGCCGCTCCTTCGCGGCGTCCAGAACACCGCCGCGTAGAGCATCTCGCCGAGGAACTCGGCGTCCGTCGGGCCGAGCTCGCGGAGCTGCAGCACGCTACGGGACCGGCGAGCCGCGCCCAGAGGTTCTCGAGCATCCGGCGCACGGTCGGCACCGTCGAGCTGCCGCCGAAGTCGATCACGCCGCCGGCGAAGACCTTCGCGCCCTGCGGCGTCTCGTAGTAGGTCATCTGAGCGGTCAGGCCGGGCCCGAACAGGTCCGGGATCTCGGCGAGCACGATCGCCCCGAGCGGAGTGAACGTCGTTCGGCGTCGATCTCGATCCCGTAGCCGCCGAGCTCCTGACCGAAGGTCGCGCCGTCGCCGAGGCCGGTCCCGGCGCAGAGCCAGGGCGCGGTCGAGGCCGACCGCACGACGAAGGGCTTCTGGCGCCGGCCGTCGTCGTTGGCGCGGTACTGGGCGCCGAGCACCGAGGACTCCGGCCGGCCGATCTCGCGCCAGAGCCGCGTCCGCCGCAGGGTCCGGCCCTGGAGCCGCACCTCCCAGAAGAAGTTGTTCGCCGAGAGGAAGGCGAGGTTGCCGCCGAGGTCGCGGTAGTTCCGGATCAGGTCGTACTCGTGCCGCGTCACGTACTCGGTGTGGCCCGGGAAGACGACGAAGTCGTAGAGGCGGATCAGCTCCTCGGCCGTCCGGATCGACTCGAGGTCGGTCTCGGTGATGATGTCGGGCTGCTTGCCGGTGGCGTGCAGCCAGCGGATGAAGTCGACGTCGTACTTGCGCCACTGCGGCGGCACGCCGCGCCGGATGTACATCCGGCCGAGCGCTGGCGGTGCTCTGCGCGCCCTTCGCGTACCAGGTGTCGCCCCAGCCGTTCCCGTTCCGGTCGCGGAAGTTGTAGGCCTGCCACGTGTTCGTCGGCATCACGACGGCGACGCGGCTGCGCTCGCCGAGCGTCGTCGGCCGGACGACGAACGGCGCGTAGCCGATCCGGCCGTCGTTCGCGGTCAGCTTGACGAAGTAGACACCGGTCGCCCACGGCCCGACCGCGAAGTTGAGCGTCGCGCGGCGGTGGCGCGCGCTCCAGGGGATCGTCACCGGCTGGTTGACCGGGACGCCGTTCATGAGCGTGTCGCTGTGCGTGCGCGTGTCCTCGCCGCCCGCCCGGAACGTCTGCAGGGTCAGCTCGGTCGCGTCGGTCTCGATCGCCAGCCGCGCCGTGCTCGAGCCGATGTAGCTCTCGCCGGTGAAGCCGGCGTCGACGCCGAGGACGCGGACGACCGCGGATGTGAGCTTCCGCCCGGTCGTGCGCGTTGTCGGCGCCGTAGGTGCGGCGGTTGCCGGCGCCGTCGGTGGCCGTGATCCGGATGAGATACGTCCGCGCGCCGATCGACCAGTGCGGGTGCCAGGTGAAGACGTTCCGGCCCGGCCGGAGATTGGCCGTGAGCTCGTAGATCGTCTGGGGCGCGCTGACCGTGCGCGTCACTTCGAAGTGCACCTGCGCCCGCTCGTTGAGCTTGAAGGCGATCTTCGCCGACTCGCGCAGGCCGTCGCCGTTCGACGAGATCGTCGTCAGCCGGTCGTTGTCGCCCTGGAACGGCTCCCGGCTGCGGTTGCGGGCCCGGATCTCGCGATCCGCGGCGCGGTCTGGTCGATCCGGAGCGGGGAGGTAGCCAGCACGCGCGTCCCGTCGACCAGGCGGATCCGGTAGTTGCCGTCCCACACGCGGGCGCCGTTCGCAGCCGGCCGTCCCAGCGGAAGTCGAGGTAGCGGCGGCGCTCCGGCTCGACGATCCAGCCGAGCAGGCTCCCGTGCTCCGTCGCGAGCTGGACGCCGACGCGCTCGAGCTTCGGCAGCGACGCCTTGATCCGCAGCCGCTCCTGCTTCGGCGAGAAGTCGCGCGGCGCGACCGTCAGATCCGCCGCGGCAGCGGGCGGAACGACGGCGAGAGCGAGCGACGAGCAGGACGAGGCGACGCATCGGGCGGGAATCGTAGTCACGACGGATGATGGTGCGGTTAGGAGCGGCCGGTGCGCTGC
>CAVTXQ010000009.1:0-84628 GCA_963738795.1 uncultured Gaiellaceae bacterium
AGATGATTGGTCGGCGCCTGACGCACTCGCGGATGACGGCCCAGACACTGCGCCGGGAACCACCCTCGACCTTGCCAAGGCGACCTGCCTTGGCCGCGGCCGAGTGTGGCCCCCCGCTTGGTCTGGGTCGCCCCCGACGAGTACGCCAAGCACCGACCAACCATCAGCGACTACGATCCGCCGCCGTGGACGACCCGCGCGTACGCGAGCTCGCCGAGCTGATGGTGAATCGGTGCCTCGACGTCCAGCCCGGCTGGCAGGTCTCGGTCCGCGCCACGCCGCTCGGACGCCCACTCGTCCGGGAGGTCGCTCGCGCGATCGCCCGCCGCGGCGCCTACTACCTGCCCCGCATCAACTGGGGGCCGGAGCGCTTCCGCGCCGACCTCGACTGGGCGCTCGAGGCGCCGCTCGAGCTGCTCGGGAGCTGCCGCCGATCGAGAGCTACCAGGTCGCGAACGAGGACGCCCGGCTGACCATCCGCGCGCCGGAGGACGTCTACGCCGGCTCGGAGCTCGACCCCGAGCGACGGAAGCTGCTGCAGCACGCGGGCGAGCCCGCGAGCCGCCGCGCCCGGGCGCTCGACGTTCGCTGGGCCCTGGTCGAGTACCCGACCGAGGCGGCCGCCGCGGAGGCGGGAATGACGCTGGTCCGAGTATCAGGAGTTCGTCTACGACGCCTGCCTGCTCGACTGGGACGCCGAGGAGGAGCGGATGGGCGAGATCAAGGAGCGCTTCGACCGAGCCGGCACGGTGCACATCGTCGGCGAGGAGACGGACCTGACGCTCGGGATCGAGGGTCGCGAGGGCGTCGTCTCGGCCGGCTTCCGCAACATGCCCGACGGCGAGGTCTTCTACAGCCCCGTCGAGGACTCGGCCGAAGGCGTGATCACCTACGCGGAGTTCCCGGCCGTCTATCTCGGACACGACGTCGTCGGCGCACGGCTCGTCTTTCGCGAGGGCAAGGTGGTCGAGGCGTCGGCCGACGAGGGCGAGGAGTTCCTGAAGCAGATCCTCGCGACCGACGAAGGCGCCAGTCGGCTCGGCGAGCTCGGCCTCGGCTGCAATCCGCGGATCACGAAGTTCACTCGCAACGTCCTCTTCGACGAGAAGATCGACGGCACGGTGCACCTCGCCGTCGGCGCCAGCTACACCTACAACGGCGGCAAGAACGAGAGCGCCGTCCACTGGGACATGGTCAAGGACCTGCGGCCCGGCGGCGAGCTAGCGTCGACGGCGAGCTCGTCCAGCGCGACGGCACCTGGCTGATCTAGTAGCGGCGCAGGAATCTGCGGGAGCGTCCCGTCCCCGCGACGACCCCTAAAGGGCCGCTTCGCTCCCTACCTGCCGACAAGCCTGCTGGGAGGCCTGGCCTGCTCCGGCTCGGCGACGCCAGGATCCCCGCCATGATCACGGCGCAGCCGCTCCAGCCGAGCACGCCGAGCCGGTCGCCCGCGAGCCAGAAGCCGAAGATGCCGCGAAGACCGGCTCCATCGCGAACGCGATCGCCGTCCGCGAGGCGCTGATCCGCCGCTGCGCCCAGGTCTGGACGAGGAAGGCGAGGGCGCTCGCGAAGACGCCGGTGACGAGCAGCGCGCCCCAGACCGTCCAGCCGCGCGGCACCTCGACCTGGCCGAGCGCGACGGCGACGACGGCGAACCCCGCGAACGCGGCGAGCATCTCCGCCTGCGTGAACGCGACCGGGTCGTAGCGCGGCGCGTAGCGCTCCATCAGCGCGATCTGGAGCGAGTACGCGGCCGCGCCGGCGAGCACGAGCAGGTCACCGCGCGGATCGCCGGCTCCGACGCCGGAGAGCATCGCGAGCCCGGCGACCGCGAGTACCACGCCGACCCAGACCGACGCGCCGACGCGCGTGCGGAAGAGGAAGAGGCCGAGCAGCGGCGTGAAGACGACGTAGAGGCCGGTGATGAAGCCGGCGCTCGAGACGGTCGTCCGCTCGAGCCCCGCGGTCTGGAGCGCGTAGCCGAGCGCGAGGAGGAGCCCGAGCGACGTGCCCGCGACCCAGCCGCGCCTGCCGAGGCCGCTCATCCGTCCTCTGGCCGGTACGGCCAGCACGACCGAGGCGATCAGGAAGCGGACGGCGAGGAACGCGAACAGCGGATAGAGCGCGACAGCGTCCTTGACCTGGACGAAGGTGATGCCCCAGACGGCGGTGACGGCGATCAGAGCGAGCAGCGCGGGCATCGGGCGAGGCGACGAGGGTGCGCGGCCGTGCTGGTCCCACCGCTTCTCCGCGACAGCCCGACCTTCCGGCGCTTCT
Source organism: uncultured Gaiellaceae bacterium (assembly GCA_963738795.1). Classification (GTDB taxonomy): domain Bacteria; phylum Actinomycetota; class Thermoleophilia; order Gaiellales; family Gaiellaceae; genus Gaiellasilicea. Next base: position 2,278 of record CAVTXQ010000009.1, read on the forward strand.
GGGCGGGCCAGTCGATCTCGCTCGTCGGCGATCAGATCACGATGATCGCGCTGCCGCTCGTCGCGGTCCTCGCGTCGACGCGAGCGCGGCGCAGATGGGCTACCTCGTCGCGGCGGAGCTGCTACCGAACCTCCTCTTCTCGCTTCACGCCGGCGCGTGGGCCGACCGCCACCCCGCAAGCGGCACATCATGATCGCCACCGACGTCTGCCGCGCGCTGGTGCTCGGCTCGGTCCCGGTCGCGTACGCATTCGACGCGCTGACGTTCCCGCACATGCTCGTGGTCGCGTTCCTGATGGGGACGATGACCGTCCTCTTCCACGTGTCCTACAGCTCGCTCTTCTGGCGCTCGTGCCGCGCGACCGCTTCGTCGAGGGGCGTCGATCATCACATGGGAGCCGGGCGCTCTCGTACGTCGTCGGGCCGAGCATCGGCGGCCTGCTCGTCCAGGTGCTCTCGGCACCGGTGACGCTCGTCGTCGACGCCTGCTCGTACGTCGTCTCGGCCCTCTTTCTCCGATCGGCGTCGACGTCGCGAGCCGGCAGGTCGAAGCCGGCCGAGCGAGGGCCACGTCGTCGCGGGCGTGCGCTGGGTCGTCGGAAACAGCCCGATCGTTCGCGCCGCGCTCGGCGCGACCGCGACGATCAACTTCTTCAACTTCGTCTTCTTCGCACTCTTCATCCTCTACGCGACGAGGTCGCTCGACGTCTCGCCGGGGACGCTCGGGCTCGTGCTCGGCGCGGGCGCGGTCGGCGGCGTATTGGCGCGATCGTGACGGGCCGCGTCGCCCGCTGGATCGGCGATCGGTCCCGCATTCGCGCTCGGGTGCGTCCTCTTTCCCGCGCCGCTGCTGCTCGTGCCCGCTCGCCGAAGGGCCGCAGTGGGTGATCCTCGCGTGCCTCTTCCTCGCCGAGTTCGGCTCGGGGTTCGGCGTGATGATGCTCGACATCAGCGTCGGCGCGATCGCGTTCGCCGTCGTCCCCGAGCGGCTCCGCTCGCGCGTCTCCGGGCGCCTACATGGTCGTCAACTACGGCGTGCGACCGCTGGGCGCACTCGTCGGCGGCGCGCTCGGCACCTGGATCGGCCTGCGCGAGACCCTCTGGATCGCGACGGCCGGCGCGCTGCTCGGCGTCCTCTGGCTGCTGCCGTCGCCGATCCTCGGGCTCCGGGAGCTCCCGGAGCCCGAGCCGGCGTCGACTAGCTAGATCGCGCTTGTCGACCGCGTCCTTCAGGTCGTCGGCGGCGTCCTTCGACTTCTCCCAGGCGTCGTCGGCGCTGTCCTTCGCCTTGCCCCAGGCGTCCTGCGCCTCGCCCTCACGCTCGAGCTCTTCGTCGCCCGTGAGCTTGCCTTCCGCTTCCTTGATGTTCCCCTCGATCCGGTCCTTGTCCACGTCAACCCCTTTCCTCGGTTGTAGGAGATTCTTCCCCGACCGGCAGGTTCCGAATCGCGTCCGCAACGGCTAGCGTGAAGGGGTGCGCGACATCCTCCCCACCCTTGCGCGCTGGCACGCCGAAGGACGTCGCGCCGCGATCGCGACGGTCGTCGAGCGCCGCGGCTCGGCGCCGCGGGACGCCGGCGCGTCGCTGGCGTTGAACGACGCCGGCGAGATCGCAGGGTCGGTCACCGGCGGTTGCGTCGAGCCCTCCGTGATCCGCGTCGCGCAGGAGGTGCTCGACGGCGCCCCGGCTCAGCTGCACGAGTACGGGATCGCGGACGACGAGGCCTTCGAGGTCGGCCTCGCCTGCGGCGGCACCGTGGCGATCCTGGTCGCGCCGCTCGACACGGCGCTGATCCCACCGCTCGTGGAGGCCGTCGAGGCCGATCGTCCGATCGCGGTTGCGATGACGGCGGCGGGCGACCGGATCGGTCGGCAGCGCCTGGTCGGCGCGGCCGCCGACAGCTCCCTCACGGAGCTCGACGGCGAGACCGTCTTCGTCCATGCGCTCAACCCGCGCCCGGCGATGTACGTCTTCGGCGCGATCGACCATGCGGCCGCGCTCGCACGCGTCGGCAAGCTGCTCGACTACCGCGTCACCGTCTGCGACGCGCGCGCGGCGTTCGTCACGCCGGAGCGGTTCCCCGACGCCGACGAGCTGGTCGTCGACTGGCCCGACCGCTTCCTCCGCGACGCACCCGTGGACGCCGCCACCGTCATCTGCGTGCTCACGCACGACGAGAAGTTCGACGTGCCCGCCTTGATCGCGGCGCTCGAGACGCCGGCCGTCTACATCGGCGCGATGGGCAGCAAGGTGACGACGGCCGACCGTGAGGTGCGGCTCCGCGCCGAGGGCGTCGACGAGGCCGGTCTCGGCAGGATCCACGCGCCGATCGGCCTCGCGATCGGCGCCCGCTCGCCCGAAGAGGTGGCGGTCGCGATCGGTGCCGAGATCGTCGAGGCAACCGCCCTCGCCCGCCGCCGGGCGACGGCCGAGGGATCGGTCAGCCTGCTCGCTACTTGACGGTCAGCGTTCCCTTCATGCCGCCCGCGGCGTGGCCGGGGAGCGTGCAGAGGAACGGGTACTTGCCCTTCTTCAGCGTTGCCTTGATGGTCGCGGCCTTGCCCGTCTTCAGGCTCGGCGTCTTCTTGCCCGCGATCTTGAAGTCGTGACTGATCCCGCCCTTGTTCGTGACCTTGAACGTGGTCACGCCCTTGACGACCGTCTTCTTCGACAGTGTGATCTTGAACTCGCTCGGCTTGCCGAGCGTGACCGTGACTGTCGTCGCGGCCGAGGAGCTCGACCCGCCGAAGGCTGACACGGCGGCAGCCGAGCGAGACGGCCGCGATCAGGACGACGAGCGCAGACCCCTTCCGAAACGTGCTCAAGAAAATCCTCCTCGTGTTGAATCCGACTGCGTCGGAGCTTAGACGAACTTCCATCATTCTGGAAAACGTGGTCGCTTTACGCCGGGAATCAGACTATCGTGAGCGTATCGAGCCGCTGCACACGGAGATCGGAGCCACCCCGATGCACGAGGACTCCTTGGGGACGACTCTGCGAAGGATCCGCACGACCCGCGGGCTCTCACTCGCCCAGGTCGCCAAGGAGACCGGCATCTCCCGCTCCCTGCTGTCGCTGATCGAGACCGGCCGCAGCGACATCACGATCGGGCGCCTGACGCGGCTGGCTCAGCTCTACGACATCCGGACCGCCGAGCTCGTGCCCGAACCGCGGCACCCGGATCCGATCGTCGTGCGGGCGGACGATCGCCTGGGACTGCACTACACCGCCGAGGCGATCGACGTCGAGGTGCTCGTGCCGGACGGGCCGCACACGATGCAGGCCTTGCTCGTGACCTTCTCGCCGCTCGCGCGGATGCAGGACTACATCCCACAGACGAACGAGCAGTTCGTGCACGTGATCGAGGGGCGCGTACGGACCGAGTTCGCGGACGGCCGTGAGCTCGAGCTCGACACCGGCGACAGCGCCACCTACGTCTCCGGCGACGGCGGCCACCGCCACGCAAACCTCGTCGACGCGATCACACGCATGGTGGTCGTGATCCGCCGGCCGCGGCTCCGCTAGCGGCTACTGGCAGACCGGCTCGGACGGCAGCGTCAGCGCGAAGCCGTACACCGACTCGCCGTAGGTGTAGATCGACGCGACGGCGCCGCCGCTCCGGATGCTGACCGCGCCGTAGCCCACGCAGCGGCTCCAGGGCAGGCTGCCGTAGACGCTGTGCACCTTGTCCGCCGGGTCGCCGAGCGAGACGCCGCGGCTCGTGCGCCAGCCGCGCGGCACGCCGAGCGTGAAGACGGCGGCGACGCGGCCGTTCCGGAAGGCGACCGCGGCTCCGGCGATGCGGCTGCCCCGGTAGGTGTAGAGCCACGTCGGACGGCGGCAGACGGAGCAGAGCGTGTGGCGGTCGCCCCACTTCGCGCGGACCGACGCCTGCGTGTCGCCGAGCGCGATCCCGCCGAGGCTCTTGCCGGGCACGAGGACACCTTCCGCAGGCGGACCCGCGGGAGCCAGAAGGAGCGTGAGCGAGAGGGCGAGAGTCAGCAACGGGTGGAGTATGAGCAGTCTGGCCGCGAAGCGGCCCCTTCAGGGGTTTGCGCGACACGGGATCCGCGAAAGCGGATCCCGTGTCATGCGACGGCTAGAGCAGGACGGCGCGGACTCGGGCCGGCGTCATCGGCATCGTGCGGATGCGCTTGCCCGTGGCGTCGAAGAACGCGTTCGCGATCGCGGCGGCGACCGGCGCGGTCGCCGGCTCCCCCGCCCCGCTCGAGCGCAGCTCCGGCCGGTTCAGGAGCGTGTAGGTGACCTCCGGCGCGTCCTTGTACCGGATGATCGGATACGACTCCCAGTCCAGCGACGTGACGCGGCTCTTCGAGAACTTGACCTCCTCGATCAGCGCGCGGCTGACGCCCTGGACGACGCAGCCCTCGACCTGCTGCCCGACCGTGTTCGGGTTGATGATCAGGCCGCAGTCGTGTGCGGCGTAGACGTGCTTGGCGCGGATCTTCCCCGTGACCGTGTCGACTTCGATCTCGGCGACGATGCCGACGAAGGTGCTCGCGAAGCCGCCGATTGCGATCCCGCGGCCCTTGCTGATGCGGCTCTTGCCGACCGCCGAGCCGGAGACGCGAGCGTCCCAGCCTGCGAGCCGCGCCGCCTCCTCGAGCACGGCGAGCCACCGGAAGTTCTCGATGTTCTCCTTCCGGAAGGCGACCGAGTCGAGCCCGGCCGCGACGGCCAGCTCGTCCATCATCTGCTCGGAGGCGAAGAGCGCCTGCGGTGCGGCCGGCGCCCGGAGGTACGCGACCTTGGGCAGGTTGCTGTCGTTCGGGACCGAGCGGCCGAGGACGCGGTGGTTCGCGATCTTGTACTGCGAGCCCGCGTTCTCGATGTCGGCGCCGCCGAAGCCGCCGAGGGCGGCCGTCGCACCGGAGTGGAAGCTCGTCGCCTCCGACGAGACCCACGCCTGCTGGTAGGAGACGTAGTCGTACGCGGCGACCTTGCCGGCCGCGTCGACGGCGCCTCTGATGTCGACGAGCGTGGCCGGGCCGTAGAAGTCCCAGCCGTGCTCCTGATCGCGCGTCAGCTGGACGCGGACCGGCTTGCCGGACAGCTGCGAGAGGAGCGCCGCGGCGAGCGCCGCGTCGTCCTGCAGGTTCTTCCCGTAGCAGCCCGCACCCTCCGCGAAGTGGAAGGTGATGTTCTGGAACGGCACGCCGAGCAGCGCCGAGACGAGGTTGCGGCTGCCGTAGATGCCCTGGCTCGCGCCCCAGACGTCGGCCTTGCCCGGGCGGACGTCGGCGACGCCGCACGAGGGGCCGAACGACGCGTGCGACTGGTAGTAGATCGAGTAGCTCTGCGCCTCCGTCTTCGCGGCGCCCGCCAGGCCCTTGTCGATCGAGCCGGCGTTGCGGGCGTAGCGCTCGGCCGACTTGACCTCGCGGAAGTGCTTCCAGAGGTTGCCCGAGCCGGGCATCGTCTTCGACTCCGACCAGCGCACCTTCAGCTGCGCGGCGGCCTGGATCGCGTCCTGCTCGTTCGCAGCGACGACGCCGATGAAGTCGCCCTTGCGGTAGACCTTGGCGCCCTTGATCTTCGCGATCGAGCTCTCGTCGACCGAGAGCACCTTGTCGGCGACGGCGAACGGCCCCTGGCCCTTCGGGCGGACGACGCGGCCGTGCAGCATCCCCGGTAGCCGGAGCTGGTGCACGTACGGGTGCGTCCCGCGCACCTTGGCCTCGGTGTCCTTCCGCTTCACCGGCTTGCCGACGAGGCGGTACTCCGTGAAGGGCTTCAGCGGGGCCCGGCCCGTGTTGGGGGCCGAGAACGGCTTGTCCCCGAGGAGCGCGCCGTAGGTGACTCTCTTCGACGGGTCGCTCTTCGACGAGACGACGCCGCCGCGCACCTCCAGGTCGGCCACGGGGACGCCGAGCTGCTTGGCGGCGAGGCCGAGCAGCACCGCCCGTGCCTCGGCGGCGGCCTGGCGAACCTGCGGGCCGCCGTTCGAGATCGAGTTCGACCCGGCGGTGAGGCCCTGGTTCGGCGAGACGTCGGTGTTCCAGGGTGCGAGCTTGACCTGCTGAATCGTCAGGTCGAGCTCCTCGGCCGCGATCTGCAGCAGGCCGGTCGGGGCGCCGGTGATGTCGATCTTGCCGGTCGCGATCGTGGCCGTGTTGTCTGCGTGGATCGCGACCCACGAGTCGATGAAGGCGGCGTTCGGCGGCCCGGCCGCCGCTACCCGCGCGGAAGCGCCCTTGGCCGGCCCGGCGAGCGCCGAGCCGACGAGGCTGAAGCCGACGACGAGCGCGCCGCCGCCCTTGAGGAACTTCGCGCGGTCGAACTCGGTGCCGTCGATCAGCTCGTCGAGCTTCCGGTTGTCGAGGAGGTCGATCGTGCGTTCGCTGAGCATCGCCTACGCCCCCTTCGCCATCGTCACGGCGGCGCGGTTGATCGCCTTGGTGATCCGCGTGTAGGTGCCGCACCGGCACAGGTGCGTGTTCATGTGCGACTTGATCTGATCCTCGGTCGGCCGCTTCACCTTGTTCAGCAGCTCGGTCGCCTTGATCATCATCCCGTTCTGGCAATAGCCGCACTGCGGTACCTGCTCCTCGATCCACGCCTGCTGGACGGGATGGAGGTCGTCGGTCTTGGCGGTCGTCCGGGCCTTCGCCTTCCAGAGCGCCGGCAGGCCCTCGAGCGTCGTGACCGTGCCTTTGCCGACGGCGGCCACGGGTGTGATGCAGGCGCGAATCTCCTTGCCGTCGAGCAGCACCGAGCAGGAGCCGCACTGGGCGAGGCCGCAGCCGAAGCGCGGGCCGTTCAGGCGGAGCTCGTTGCGCAGGACGTAGAGCAGCGGCGTGTTCGCGGACGCCGCGACGTTGTGAACGCGTCCGTTCACCTTGATCTTGAGTGTGTTCGCCATCGCCTCTCTCTCTGGTCGACGCGGCAGCCGAGAACCTCGGCGTCCAACGGGGTGGAGACTATTCCTCCAACCGGCTGGACACAAGTGCGATTTCTGGGCAGGGAGGTCACTTGGCGCTACGCTCCGTCCATGACCGTGGACCGGCTCGGACGCCCGCTTCGCGACCTCCGCATCTCCGTCACCGACCGCTGCAACTTCCGCTGCGTCTACTGCATGCCGAAGGCGGTCTTCGGGAGCGAGTACCGCTTCCTCGAGCGCAAGGAGCTGCTGACGTTCGAGGAGCTCGAACGGGTCGCCCGCGCCGCAGTCGCACTGGGCGTCGAGAAGCTGCGCCTGACCGGCGGCGAGCCGCTCGTGCGCAAGGACGTCGAGACGCTGATCGCGCTCCTCGCCCCGCTCGGCGCCGAGCTGACGCTGACGACCAACGCGTCGCTGCTCGCCGCGAAGGCGCAGGCGCTCGCGGACGCCGGCCTCGATCGCGTCACCGTCAGCCTCGACTCGCTCGACGACGCCGTCTTCCGCGAGATGAACGACGTCGACTTTCCGGTGTCCAGGGTGCTGGACGGGATCGAGGCGGCCGCCGGCGCCGGCCTGCCCGTGAAGGTGAACGCCGTCGTCAAGCGCGGCCTCAACGACGACGGGGTCGTCGACATGGCGCGCTACTTCCGCGAGCGCGGCCACACGCTCCGGTTCATCGAGTACATGGACGTCGGCGCCACGAACGGGTGGCGGCTCGACGACGTCGTTCCTGCGCGCGAGCTGATCGAGCGGATCTCGGCGGAGCTGCCGCTCGAGCCGGCCGAGGCGAACTACCGCGGCGAGGTCGCCCAGCGCTGGCGCTATTCCGACGGGAGCGGTGAGATCGGCGTGATCGCGTCGGTGACGCAGCCGTTCTGCGGCGACTGCACCCGCGCCCGGATCTCCGCCGAGGGCCGGCTCTACACCTGCCTCTTCGGCGTCCGCGGGCACGACCTGCGCGCGAGGATCCGCGGCGGCGCCTCCGACGAGGAGCTGCAGCGGAGCGCTCGTCCGCGATCTGGGGGAAGCGCACCGACCGCTACTCGGAGCTGCGCTCCGAGGCGACCCTCGACCTGCCCAAGGTCGAGATGAGCTACATCGGTGGCTGAGCACGCGCTCGAGCCTCTGTCTCCCTTCACCGGCGCAGCGCAGCGCTCGAGCAGGCCGATGCGATCGAGCTCGAGGTGCCGCGCGGGGAGCCGCGCCGCCTCGTCGCCGCGGTCGCCGAGGCGCTCGCCGCCCGCGAGCCCGCCGACGTCCTCCGCGAGCGGCTGACCGCGGCGGCCGACGCGCTCGAGGCGCCGGGTAGCGACGACGTCCGGCTCGCGCTCGCCTACCGCCTCGCGCTGCCGTACCTCGCCCGCGACTCGTCGATCGCGGAGGCGCTCGCGGACGTCGAGCCGCTGCTCGACGGGATGGACGAGGACGAGCGCGTCGAGCGAGGGCCCGTGCTGGCACGCGCGGCAGCCCCGGCGCTCGCCGTCGACCTCGAGCTGCTGAAGGACGAGGGCTACCGCTACGTCGCCAGCTATCCGCCCGAAGGCTCCGAGGGAGTCGACGTCGTCGGCATGGCGGCGAGCTGGCTGACGCGGCGGATGACGCTCGACGGCGACGACGCCCGGCTCGCGATGCGCCGCTTCCTCGCCGTCCTCGCCGAGGAGGTCGAGGTGGCGATGCCGCTGACGGCGGCGACGATCGACCGGCTGCTCGAAGTGCCGATGCCGGCGCACCCGCCGAAGGACGCCCTCTTCCTCGCGCTCGCCCGCGGGCTCGTCGAGGAAGCGATCGCCGAGCGCGGCTTCCCGTGGTGATCGAGAGGCAGTGATCGAGGGGGCGGCCTCGCGGCCGCCCCCTCTCTACGACTACAGCTCCGCGATTGCCGCCTTCACGCGCGCGGGCGTGAGGGGGAGCCGGCGGATGCGGGCGCCGGTCGCGTCGAAGATCGCATTCGCGACGGCGGGCGGAATCGCCGTCATCGCGTTCTCGCCCGAGCCGGTCGGAGCCTCGTTCGGGCGGTTGATCAGCGCGATCTTGATCTCCGGGAGCTCCGTGAAGCGGAGCACCTGGTAGCTCTCCCAGTCGCGGCTCTTCGAGGTCTTGCCGTCGAGGACGACCTCCTCCTTGAGCGCACGGGAGACGCCGTGGACGACGTTCCCCTCGATCTGGGCCTTGAGCCCGTTGGGGTTGATGATGATCCCGACGTCGTGCGAGACGACGACGCGGGTCACGCGCACCTTCCCCGTCTTCTTGTTCACCTCGACCTCGCAGACGACGCCTGCGTAGCCGTCGATGCCCTCGTACTGCATCGCGGCGAAGCCGCGACCGGTCGCGATGTCGCCCTTCGACGCCGGCTTCGGCGAGTTGCGCAGCTGCCAGCCCGCCGCCTTGGCGGCGACCTCGATCACGTCCCGGAGCCGCTCGTCGCCGACGTAGCGGAGCCGGAAGGTCACGGGGTCGACCTTCGCCTCCGCCGCGAGCTCGTCGATGAAGCTCTCGTTCGCGAACGAGTTCTGGATCCGAGCCGGCGAGCGGAGCGGGCCGGTGAAGAACGATGAGGAGACGGTCTTCGCGATCACGCGGGCGTTGGGGACGAGACCTTCCTCGTCCAGCAGGTACCCGGCCTCCGTGTTGGACGTGTCCGCGCCGAGCGGCGGGAACGTCGGGGCGACCGCCCGCACGGGCGCGAGCGTGAGCCCGATCAGGGCGCCGGTCGGCAGGTTCGCCGCACCGATGTTGCCGGGGCGGCCACCACGCGAGGCCTGGATGCTCTCGTAGTCCCAGGCGACGAGGTTCCCGTCCTTGTCGAGCCCGCCCTTCACCTTCATCACCATCGGCGTCCCGTAGTGCTCCCAGATGTGCTCGTCCGAGCGCATCCACTGCACGCGGACGGGAGCGCCGACCGCCTTCGACAGGAGCGTCGCGTCGATCGAGGCCGTGTCGGCCCCGTTGAGGCCGTAGCAGCCCGAGCCCTCCTTGTAGATCACGTGCACCTGCTGGTCGCGGAAGCCGAGCACCCTCGCCACCGCGGTGCGGAGCGGATAGACGCCCTGCGTCGGCGACCAGACCGTCGCCTCGTCCGCCTTCACGTCGGCGATCGAGCAGGACGGCCCCATCGACCCGTGCAGCTGGTACGGGTAGTAGTAGGTCGCCTCGAGCACCTTGGCGGCACCGGCCAGCGCCTTGTCGACGTTGCCGTCGCTCGCAAGCAGCCGCGCGGACGCCGGCAGCGTCTCCATCTGGGCGTAGAGCTCGTCGTGGCTCTTCGGCGCGCCGCCCGGGTCGTTCCAGGTCACCTTCAGCGTCTCCGCGGCTCGGATCGCGCCGATCTCGCTGCGCGCGACGACGCCGACGAAGTCCTTCTGGACGACGACCTTGACCAGATCGGGAATCCGCTTCGGGAACCCGTCGACGCTGACGAGCTTCGCGTTGATCCCCGGCGGCCGCACGACACGGCCGTGCAGCATCCCCGGCACCTTGACGTTCTGGATGTACTCCTGCTTGCTGCTTGACCTTCGCCTCGATGTCGACGTGGCGGATCGACTTGCCGACCACCTTGAGCTCGGACGGCTTCTTCATCGGCGCCCGGCCGGTGATCCTCAGGTTGAAGCGCTGGCCGCCGATCAGCTCGCCGTAGGTCGCTCGCTTCGAGGAGTCGGTCGTGCTGACCACGGCTCCCTCGCGGGTCGTCAGCGAGCTCGCCGGCACGCCGAGCTTCTTGGCGCCGAGGTCGATCAACACCTTCCTCGCCTCGGCGCAGGCCTGGCGGAGGCCGGCCCGGAAGTTGGTCTTGATCGACTGGCTGCCGGACGTCGTGCCCTGGTCCGGCGTGAACCACGTGTCCGACTCGAGCAGGTCGATGCTCTTGAGCGGGACATCGAGCTCGTCGGCGGCGATCTGCATCTGCGCCGTCCGGAGGCCCGTCCCGAGCTCCACCTTGCCGACGTGCACGCGCACGCGCCCGTCCTGCCCGACCACGACCCACGAGTCGACCTGCGTCGCGTCGATCAGCGCCGGGCCGATCGCGGCCGTGGCTGCACGTGCCCGCGTCGCGCCGGCACCGAGCGGCACCGTGAATGCGACGATCAGCGCGCCACTGCCCTTGAGGAAGTCGCGGCGGGAATGGGGCTTCTCGATCATGCTGGTCATCTCTCCCCCTTCCTATGCCGTCGCCTGCGCGGCGCGCTTGACAGCCTTGACGATCCGGTAGTGCGTCCCGCAGCGGCAGATGTTGGCGTTGAGCGCCTTCTTGATCTGCGCCTCGGTCGGTCGCGGGTTCTGCTTCAGAAAGACGATCGACTGCATCACCATCCCGTTGATGCAATACCCGCACTGGGCGGCGCTCTCGTTGACGAACGCCTCGACGACCGGGTGCTTGTCCCCCAGCCCTTCGAGTGTCGTCACTTTCTTCCCGGCCACGGTGGACGCCGGAACGATGCACGACCGTACGGCCGCACCGTCCACGTGCACGGTGCACGCACCGCACTGCGAGAGCCCGCAGCCGAAGCGCGGGCCGTACAGGTCGAGCTCGTTGCGCAGGACATAGAGCAGCGGTGTGTCCGGCGCCGACTGGACGGTGTGGCGCTTGCCGTTCACCGTCAACCTCACTGTCTTGGCCATCTGTCCCTTCCTCGACGACGACAGAGAACAGGCGTCGCCGAGGCGCCAGCGGCGGCGGGCGGCGCTCTTTCGAGCCTACGCCTCCAACCGGTTGGAGACAAGATCAGAAATCAGGAGGTTCACTTCACGACGAGGACGCCCTTCATCCCGGCCGCGGCGTGGCTCGGCAGGGTGCAGAGATAGGGGAGGCGGCCCGCCTTCTTGAAGGTGACCTTCAGCGTCCCCTTCTTGCCGGCGGCCAGGATCGCGCTCTTCTTGCCGCCGACCCTGAAGTCGTGCCCGATCGTGCCCCTGTTCGTGAGCGCGAACGTGACGACGACGTTCTTTCGCACGGTCTTCGGCGCGAGCGTGAACCTGAACTCGGCCATGCCGACGGCGACCCGCTGCGGTGCGGCCGACTGGGTGGTGGACGAGGCGAATGCCGACACGGCGACGGCCAGGGCTGCGACGGCTGCGAGCGCTGCGACCCACACGGTCTTCCTCACGATGCCCTCCTGGATTCGACGACTCGATCCGGTACTACGAAGATACGCCTCGCTCGGATGCAGGTCATCCGGGGGAAGTCCGCCGTCAGGCGCCGGGGTACAATCCGACGCTCGATGGCCGCCAGCACCGCAACCGTCGCCCGCCGGCTCCCGCGTGGCTGGGCGCACCTCGCGCTCCAGTTCGCGTTCTGGATCGGCTTCTACTTCGCCTACCAGCTCGCGCGCGGCGTCGCCGATCGCGGCGGCGTCACAGCGGCGTTCGCGAACGGGGAGTGGATCATCGACTTCCAGCGCAGCCTCAACTCGATGGTCGAGCTGACCCTGCAGCAGGCGGTCGAGAGCTCCGGCGTCCTGATCCAGGCGACGTCGGTCACCTACTGGCTCTCGCAGTTCGCGGTCGTCGGCATCGCGCTGACCTGGGTCTACTTCAAGGCGCACGAGCGCTTCTACGGCTTCCGGAACACGCTCATCGTCGGGAACCTGATCGGCCTCGTCGGCTACGTGCTGCTGCCGACGGCGCCGCCGCGGATGTTCCCCGCGGCGGGGTTCACGGACACGCTCGCCGCCCATTCGACCGTCAACCACTCGTCGACGTTCGTCGCCTTCTCGTCGAACCCGTACGCGGCGATGCCGAGCCTGCATGCGCTCGACGCGCTGATCGTCAGCGTCGTGATGGCGACGGTCGTCCGTCGTTGGTGGGCGAAGGCGCTCTGGCTGGCCTGGGCCCCCTGGGTCTGGTTCGCGGTGATGGCGACCGGCAACCACTTCTGGCTCGACGTCGCCGCGGGCGTGCTCGTGGCCGGCATCGCCGCGGCGATCGTGTACCGGCCGTGGCGGCTGCTCCGCACGCGCGCGGCATGAGCCTGAAGGAGGCCTACACCTCGGGCGCCCGCGGGATCGCGTCGCGCTCGATGACCGGCCTCGCACGGACGCGCGTGACGCCGAACATGCTCACCGCCGCGGGCGTGACACTCTGCGCGGTCGGCGCCGTGCTCGTCTACTTCGAGTACCGCAGCGACTGGTTCTACTTCTTCGGCGGGCTCGCCTTCGTGGTCGGCTCGATCCTCGACATCCTCGACGGCGCACTCGCCCGCGCCGGCGGCAAGCAGACGCCGTTCGGAGGCTTCCTCGACTCGACGCTCGACCGGGTCGGCGAAGGGCTCATGCTCGGAGCGATCGCGCTCGTCTTCATGCGCGACGGCAAGGAGCTCGCGCTCGCGCTCGCCGTGGCCGCGATCGGCGGCTCCTTCCTCGTCCCCTACGCCCGGGCGAAGGCCGAGGGCCTCGGGGTCAAGGCCGACGTCGGCATCGGCTCGCGGGCCGAGCGGGTGGCGGTGATTGCGATCGGCCTCGCGCTCGCACCCTGGGGCGTGCTGCCCTGGGCGATCGGCGTGCTCGCCGCGACCGCGTGGTTCACCGTGCTCCAGCGGATCCTGTACGTCCGCCGCGAGTTGCGCGCACGTCCTTCCTGACGCGCTGCTAAGGTGCTAGCAGTTTGGCTGCTAGCACTTCTCTCACCGAACGGACGAGCGTGCTCGTTCGCATGCCCGGCTCGCTCAAGCGCGCGCTCGTCCGCGAGGTCGCCCGCCGCGAGTCGAACCTGAACGACGTCGCCGTCGCCCTGCTCGCGCAGGAGTTCGGCGTCCCGTTCGTCCCGAGCGGCCGCCGCCGCAAGGCGATCCCCGGCGCCGCCGGCGCCGTCGTCCTCCGCATGCCGTCCGAGCTCCGCCGCGAGCTCAAGGCGGGGGCGAAGCGCCGCAAGCTCAACGTCAACGACCTCGTGCTGCTGACCCTCAGCGACGCGCTCGAGATCCCCTTCGCTTCCAATCGAAAGGACACCATGGCTTCGACCAACGGCTCGAGCAACGGCTCGACCAACGGCAAGGCGCGCTCGAAGGACAAGGTCCGCGTCGCGATCGTCGGCGTCGGCAACTGCGCCAACTCGCTGCTCCAGGGCGTGCAGTACTACAAGGACGCGCCGGACGACCAGTTCGTCCCCGGCCTGATGCACGTCAACCTCGGCGGCTACCACATCTCCGACATCGAGTTCACGGCCGCGTTCGACGTCACGGCCGAGAAGGTCGGCAAGGACCTCGCCGACGCGATGTGGGCGCACCCGAACGACACGATCAAGTTCGCCGACGTGGCGAAGACCGGGATCACGGTCAACCGCGGCATGACGCACGACGGGATCGGCAAGTACCTCTCCGAGGTCGTGACGAAGGCGCCGGGCGAGACCGACGACATCGTCGGCATCCTCCGCGAGACCCAGACCGACGTCGTCGTCAGCTACCTCCCGGTCGGCTCCGAGGCGGCGGCGAAGTGGTACGCCGAGCAGTGCCTCGAGGCCGGCGTCGCCCTGGTCAACTGCATGCCGGTCTTCATCGCCCGCGAGAACTACTGGCAGAAGCGGTTCGAGGAGAAGGGCCTGCCGATCATCGGCGACGACATCAAGTCGCAGGTCGGCGCCACGATCACGCACCGCGTCCTCACGAGCCTCTTCCGCGAGCGCGGCGTCAAGCTCGACAAGACGATGCAGCTGAACGTCGGCGGCAACTCCGACTTCCTCAACATGCTCGAGCGCGAGCGCCTCGAGTCGAAGAAGATCTCGAAGACGAACGCGGTCACCTCGATGCTCGACTACGACCTCGGCGAGGGCAACGTCCACGTCGGCCCGTCCGACTACGTGCCCTGGCTGACCGACCGCAAGTGGGCGTACATCCGGATGGAGGGCTCCTCCTTCGGCGACGTGCCGCTGAACGTCGAGCTGAAGCTCGAGGTCTGGGACTCGCCCAACTCGGCCGGGATCGTGATCGACGCCGTCCGGATGGCGAAGCTGGCGCTGAACAACGGCGTCGCCGGCGCGCTCGAGGGCCCGTCGAGCTACCTGATGAAGTCGCCACCGGTGCAGATCGTCGACGACGAGGCGTACGAGGCGACGGAGAAGTTCATCGCCCAGAACGCGCTCAAGAAGACGAAGACGACCGCCACGGCGTAGGCAGCAGTCAACGGTCAGCGGTCAGCGGTCAGCGGCCGAGCCTGCGCAGGATCTTCGGCGAGACGATCCAGCGCAGCTCGGCCGCAGCCGGTTCGACACGGCCGGCGAACGAGAGGGCCGCTGCGCCGCCCTTCTTCAGCTCGGCCTCAAGCCTGTCCTCACTACCGGTGCTGAGGAGCGACGCAAGCCCGGAGAGGTGCGGCTCGTGGCCGACGAGCGCGATCGAGCGCTCCGTGCGCCCGTGCAGGACGTCGACCGCCGCCGCCGGCGGTTGACCGGCCTCGAGCACCCAGCACTCCTCCGGCTCCGGCCAGCCCGCGCCCTCGTGCAGCAGCTCCGCGGTCTGCCATGCTCGCGCGTAGCCGCTCGAGAGCATCGCGTCGACCTCCGGCACGAGCCACTGAAGGCCGCGGGCCGCCTCACGGAAGCGGTCGGCTCCCTCCTCGGTCAGCGGCCGCAGCGCGTCGTCCGGCCAACGCGCCGGATCGGCGTGCGCGGCGAACGCGTGGCGGACGAGGTAGAGGTAGCGACGTTCGCCGGCCACGGGCTGCGGAGACTAACTCGGCCCGACTGCCGCCTCGTGCTGCTTCGCGAAGAATTCGAGCGCCGTCCGCGTCTTCGTCTGCTGTTCGCTGTCGAGGTCCACCCCTTTGCCGGAGAGGAACGCGCGGGTCGCCGCAGCGACGTCCAGCGCCTCGGACGGCTTGCACTTCGTCGACAGCTCGAGGATCCGCGCGCCGTCGGGATAGAGCCACATCTCGCCGACCAGCCTCCGGTCGAAGCCCGCCGGCGAGTACTTCAGCTTGAGCACGAAGATCGGGCCCGAGGATCGAGAGGTCGTCGAGCTCGATCCCGTCGGGCGCGTGGGCAGCGAAGAGCGCCCGCTGGTCCTTCGAGAAGAGCTTGCGCACGCGTCGCTTGCCGTGCATCGCCTCGGCCACGTGGCCGGTGGTCGGCGCTCCCTTCATCGAACCGGAGCAGACGAATCCACCCGGCGACGCGTCGACCTCGACCCCGAACGTCGGCGCGCGCCGGACCGACCGCGGGAGCTCGGTCGGGACGACGGGGCGGAGCTTCACGACCGAGTCGTCGCCCTTCCGCTGCGACCGCCGGGCGCGCACGACCAGACCCTGCCGGTCGAGCGCCAGATCGGGCGTATCGAGGAAGAACACCTGCCGGATCTCCGCCTGCAACGGGTCCATGCCGAGCGCGCGCACGGTCGAGCGGTGGTCGTGCTCGGGCACGGTCAGCTTCAATTCGACGCTGTCCGCTCCCTTGATCAGCTCGAGCAGCTCCTGCAGCTCCTCGTCCCCGAGAACAGAGCTCGGTGGGGGCTTCGTGGCCATGAGTCGTCCTTCCGCGAGAGGTCGGCTCAGAATCCACTCGCGGCGGCGGCTGCCGCATCGCCCGATGTGGGTGAACCACGCCTGGGTAGGCTCGGGCGCGATGGCAGACGTTACGCTCGAGCCCGCTTCCAGTCGCTCCCACGCAGAGCTGGCGGCGCTCTTCACCGCCGGCTACGAGGGCTACTTCGTGCCCGTCTCGATCGACGAGGCGGCATTCGCATCGATGGCCCGGAGCTGGGACTACGACCTCGGTGGCTCGCTCGTCGCGAGCGACGGTGGCAAGGACATCGGCCTCTGCATGCTCGCCGTCCGGGGCTCGGACGCATGGAACGGCGGCGTCGGCGTGATCGCCGGCCGCCGCGGCCAGGGGATCGGCGAGCAGCTGATGCGAGCAAGCGAAGACCGCGCGCGTGAGCGGGATGTCGAACGCATCTGGCTCGAGGTGCTGGTTCAGAACGAGCCGGCGGTCAAGCTGTACGAGAAGCTCGGCTACTCCTACATCCGGGACCTCGAGGTGTGGTCACTCGACGGAGGGCTTGTGTTACAGGAACACAAAGTCCCTTCGGTGCCGGTGGCGGACGCTGTGGGTCGCAGCGGCGACCGGCTGCCGTGGCAGCGTGCGGATGCATCCGTCGCCAATCTTGCCGACACGTACGCGGTTGCGGACACGCGCGGGTCGCTGGTCTATCGGGCCTCGGGTGGGATCGCATCGATCGTCCAGCTCGCAGCGGATGACGAGGACGCGATCCGCGACCTGCTGGGCTCGCTACCGGACGAGACCACCGGCGTGCGCTACGTGAACGTGCCCGAGGGCGATCCTGCGAGCGCCGTCCTCGAATCGCTCGGCGCCACCCGGACCGCCCGCCAGCACGAGATGGTGGTCGAGCTCTAGTCGAACCTGATCACGCTGCGGATCCCGTCCTGGGCCTCCATCAGCTCGAAGCCGCGGTTGACCTCGTCGAGCGTCAACGTGTGCGAGAGGAACGGGTCGACGTCGATGTCGCCCGCGAGCCAGCGGTCGATCAGCTGCGGCACCTCGTCGCGGCCCTTGATCCCGCCGAACGACGAGCCGGCGACGCGGCGGCCGGTGATCAGATACCGCGGGACGATGTCGAGTGTCTCCCCCTTGCCGGCGACACCCGCGACCGTGCAGAGTCCCCACCCCATCCGCGCCGACTCGACCGCCTGCCGCATCACGGCGACGTTCCCGGTCGCCTCGAAGGTGTAGTCGGCGCCGAAGCCGCCGGTCGTCTCGAGGATTCGCTCGACCGTGTCGGGGCCGCCGAGCATCGTCTCGGTCGCGCCCTGGCCCTTCGCCAGCTCGAGCCGCTCCTCGGAGAGGTCGACGCAGATGATTCGGTCTGCTCCTTGCAGCCGACAACCTGCAACCGCCCCGAGCCCGACGAGACCACCGCCGAAGACGGCACAGGTCGAGCCGGGCTCGACGGCCGCGGTCTTCATCGCCGCGCCGAGGCCGGTCGAGAGCCCGCAGGCGAAGAGCGCGGCGCCCTCGAGCGGCGCCTCCGGATTCACCTTCGCGAGCGCGATCTCCGGCATCACCGTGTACTCGGCGAACGTCGACGTGCCCATGAAGTGCCGGACCGGCTCGCCGTCCCGCGATAGGCGGGCCGTCCCGTCCGGGAGGTAGCCGAGGTTCTGCTGATCCCGGATCGCGAGGCAAAGGCTGATGCCTGGGCGGCGACAGTGGACGCACTCGCGGCACTGCGGCGAGAAGAGCGTCACGACGTGGTCGCCCGGCGCCAGCGAGGTGACGCCGTCGCCGACACGCTCGACGACGCCTGCGCCCTCGTGCCCGAGCACCGTCGGCGCTGTAGCCGGACGGGTCGGCGCCGGAAGCGGTGTAGAGATCGGTGTGGCAGACGCCGCAGGCGACCAGACGAACGAGCACCTCGCCCGCGTTGGGCTCTGCCAACTCGAGCTCTTGCACCTCGAGCGGTGCGCCGAACTCCTCCAGCACCGCGGCGCGGATCCTCACCGGGTCGCTCGCTCCGTCGCGTCGAAGCCCACTACGCGGTGCGTCTTGTCGCAGAACGGCTTCGTCGCCGAGCGGCCGCAGCGGCAGAGCGCGACGGTCTCCCCTGCCGGCAGCTCGTAGCCGTTCCCGTCCGCGTCGATCAGCTGGAACGGGCCGGTGATCCGGTAGGGCCCGTTCTCGCGCACCGTGATCGTGACCGCGGCCACGATTTCGACTCTACACTCGGTCGGGTGAAGATCTGCTTGGTGACCCCGTTCGCGTGGTCGCTGCCGCACGACGTCAATCAGCACGTGGCCGGGATCGCGAAGGAACTGCGGGCGCTCGGGCACAGCGTCACCGTGCTCGCCCCGTCGGGCCGGCCGGCCGACCTCGCCGCCGGGCGGCGCGCGCTCGCGCGCGGCGACGACGCGGAGACGATCGCGATCGGGACGGCGGTGCCGGTGTCGCGGCGCTCGAGCCTCGGCGTCCCCGTCGGTGTCCGCGCGAACCTCCGGCTCGCGCTGCAGCAGGGCGGCTTCGACGTCGTCCACGGCTTCGAGCCCGGCCTGCCCAGCATCTCGTATCTCGCGCTCCGCGACTCCGAGGCGCTCGGCGTCGCGAGCTTCTTCTCGCCCGACCGGCTCGGCTACCCGCCGCGTCGGGCGCTGCGCGAGAAGCTTCTTGCCCGGATCGACGTGCTGATCGCCTCGTCCGACGCGACCGCCGCAGCTGCCGCCGAGCGCTTCCCCGGCGACTACACCGTCGTGTCGCCTGGCGTCGACACCGAGCTCTTCCGCCCCGGCAACAAGCGAAAGCTCGTCGCGATCGAGCTCCACAGCGCCTCCAAAGGCGGTGGCTCGCTGCCCGTCGCCCGCGCAGCACTGCGCTCGCTCCGGGAGCTCCCCGGCTGGGAGGCGGTGCTGCTGCGGACGAAGCCGCTCTCGACGCGGCCGGGGATCCCGCTTGCGCTCCGCGATCGCGTGCGCGTTCGCTCGGGGAAGACGGCCGAGGCGCGCGCGGCCGTGCTCGCCGAAGCCGCCGTCGTCGTCCCAGCCCCGACGGGCTCTGCGCGCCTGCGACTCGAGGCCGCCGCCGCTGGCGCGGCGCTCGCTGCCCCGCCGGGCGTGCTCGAGCAGCCCGAGCTCGCCGCGGCGGCGCTCCAGCGCCTGGCCGAGAACGACGAGGTGCGCGAGCGGAAAGGACGGGAGGCGCGCGCGGCGGCAGAGTCGCAGAGCTTTGCCGCCGTTGCACGAGAGCTCGCGCAGGTCTACAGCAGCCTCGGCGGGCGCAGGCGGGCCCGCCGCCGCGACGGCGATCCGCTGGCCGACCGGCCGTGGATCCTCGCCGACCTGCACATGCACACGTCCTGGTCGCACGACTGCTCGATCGAGGTCGACGAGCTCCTCGACCACGCCGAGGCGGAAGGGCTGGGGGCGATCGCGGTCACCGACCACAACGTCTTCGGCGGGGCGCGCGAGGCGGTCGAGAAAGCGCGCGGACGCGAGCTGATCGTGATCCCGGGCGAGGAGGTGAAGACCGACGACCAGGGCGAGGTGATCGGCCTCTTCCTGAACGAGGAGATCCCGCGCGGGATGTCCTTCGCGGAGACCGTTGCCGCGATCCGCGAGCAGGAGGGGATCGTCTACCTCCCGCACCCCTTCGACCGGATGCACGCGATCCCGTTCCCGGCGACGCTCCATCGCCACCTGCACGAGATCGACGTGCTCGAGGTCTACAACGCCCGCCTCCTGTTCGAGGGCTACAACGACGAGGCCGTCCGCTTCGCACGCAAGTACGGACTGCCTGCAGGCGCCGGCTCCGACGCACACGTGCTCCAGGGAGTCGGGACCGGCGCGCTGCGCATGCGCGCCTTCGAGGGCCCGGAGGAGTTCATGCTCTCGGTCCGCAGCGCCGAGGTGCTACGCCGGCCGAAGTCGCTGGCGTACCTCCAGAGCCTCAAGTGGGTGGCGCAGGTCAAGGAGAAGGTGCGCTAGGAGCGAACCGAGGAGAGACGCCCGTGGCTGCCGCATCGACCGACGAGATTTACGAGCGTTACCTGCAGAAGGCGATCTCCGAGATCAACGACCTCGGTCACGAGATCGGCCGCGCAGGTGACGCCACCCACGTTCCCGTGCTCGGCTCGGGGCATCCGCTCGCGGACGTGTTCCTGCTCAAGCACGCGCCGAAGCCGTCGGAGATCCAGGAGGGCGTCGCGTTCTTCGGCCGCGCCGGCGAGGCGCTGAAGAAGTCGCTGCAGCGGCTGCACGTCGACCCGATGGCCGTCTACGGCACCAACTGCCTCAAGTTCGGCGGCGAGAGCTTCGAGGAGGCCGCCCCCTGGCTGACGCGCGAGCTGCACATCGTCCAGCCGAAGCTGCTCGTGCTGATGGGCGAGGAGACGGTCGCGTTCGTGAACAAGCTCGGCTTCCCGCTCGCCGACGAGCTCGATCCGGCGAGCGAGGGGCTGCAGCGCTTCACCGCGACGGTCGAGGCGCTCGTCGTCCCGGACATCGACACCGCGCTCGACGAGGCGCCCGCGAAGACGGCCTTCTGGAATGCGTTCAAGGCCGTCGGCGCCTGGTACGCCGAGCTGCCGCCGTATTGAGCAAGGCGCGCTGGGCGGCGCTCGCCGGCCTCGCCGCGGCGCTCGCTCTCTACACCGCCGGCGCCGACCGGCTCTGGGACGCGAGCCTCTGGCCCGATCTGATCTTCCTCACCGGCGTCCTCTTCCCGGCCACGTTCGCGCTCATCTGGCTGCTACTGCCCCTCCGCGAGCATCCCGCGCTGCTGCCTGCGGGGCTCGGGCTCGTCGCGCTCGCGGTGTTGCTCCACTTCACGGAGCTCGACGTCCTCAACAACTTCGCGAAGCTCTTCGCGCTCATCTGCCTCGGCTTCTGGTTCCTGTCGTGGTTCGAGAACGTGATGTGGGCCGCGTTGATCGCGGTCGTGATCCCCTGGGTCGACGCGATCTCGGTCTGGCGGGGGCCGACCGAGTACGTCGTCGAGCAGCAGCCGCAGGTCTTCGACGAGGTCTCGGTCGCGTTCCGCATCCCGGGCGAGGACTCGACGGCGAACCTGGGGCCGCCGGACATCCTCTTCTTCTCGCTCTTCCTCGGCGCCGCCGACCGCTTCGGCCTGCGGGTCGCGTGGACCTGGCTCGCGATGACGGCGCTGCTCGGCGCGACGCTGATCCTGACCGCCACCACCGACGTCGCCGGCCTGCCTGCGCTCCCGGCGATCTGCATCGGCTTCCTGCTTCCGAACGCCGACCTCCTCTGGACGGCGCTGCGGCGGCGCGGACGCGCGCCCGGCCGGATCTACGGCCGCGCCACCGCGGACTTCTACGACCTCGACGCCGACGTGATCGAGCGAGCGCCGTCGCGGATCGTCCTCCTGACGCGCGAGCGGCGGCCGAGGACCGCCGTCGTCGAGGCGGGACGGCTCACGCTCGACGGCGCCGACGTGGGCGAGGCAGACGTGCACGACCTCCCGAACGGCGTCGTCGTCGTCCCGCTCGGAGAGACGGAGCACAGCGTCCACCCGGAGCAACACGCCGCGGACGAGGACAAGGTCGAGCGCCTCAAGCGCGAACGGCGCTAACGTCCCGCCGATGGACGACCTCGACGGCCCTGTTCGGCGCGCGCTGCACGACGCGCGCCTCGATCTCTCGCTCGAGTTCCAGCGGGCGCCGGACGGGACGAAGAGCGGCGCGCTCCTGATCACGGACGCGAGCGGGGCGACGATCGTCCGCGTGCCGCTCGAGAGCCCCGAGGCGATGAACGTCGCGCTCGCGCGGCTCGTCCAGCTCGGCTTCGGTGACGCCGCGGCGCCGCCGCCGCTCCCGAAGCCCGAGACGAGCGTCCTCGTCGCCGGTGTCGACGGCTACCGCCAGGGCTGGGTCGCCGTCGCGCTCGACCCGAGCGGCGACGTCCAGGTCTCGACGCATCCGAGCTTCTCGGAGGTGCTCTCGTCGCAGGCCCGCGTGATCGCCGTCGACATCCCGATCGACCCGCCCGGCCTCGGCGTCAGGCAGGCCGACGCCGGCGCCCGCGCCTTCGTCGGCGGTAGCCGCGCCAGCAGCGTCTTCCCGACGCCGCCGCGGGCGGCGCTCGAAGCCCGAACCTTCGCCGAGGCGAACGAGATTGCACGGACGATCACCGGCAAGGGGATCTCGCAGCAGGCGTTCGCGCTCGGCAAGAAGATCCTCGAGGTGCACGTGCTCGCGGAGGTCGACGAGCGCGTGATCGAGATGCATCCCGAGGTCTCGTTCCGCGAGCTCGCCGGCGAGCCCGTGCTCGAGTCGAAGCACACCGCCGACGGCCTCGCCCGGCGACGCGAGCTGCTCGATGCCGCCGGGATCGTGCTCCCCGGCGCCGTTCCGGGCGTGCCGGAGGCCGACCTGCTCGACGCCGCGGCGGGAGCCTGGACCGCAGCGCGCTACGCCGACGGGCGAGCGGAGGCGTTCCCGCCCGACCACGCGGAGCGCCTGGGCGCGATCTGGCGCTAGCGCTAACCCTGCTCGCGCGTCAGCAGCGAGACGGTCTCGACGTGCGGCGTGTGCGGGAACATGTCGACCGGCTTCGTCCGAAGCGAGCTCGTAGCCGTACTGCTCGCGCAGCACCTTGACGTCGGATGCGAGGGTCGTCGGGTTGCAGGAGATGTAGACGAGCTTCGGCGCGCCGAGCTCGCCCGTCCGGCGCAGCGCCTTGCCGGCGAGGCCGGCGCGGGGCGGGTCGACGACGACGACGTCGGCCGGCCCGGCGCGCTCCGCGAGCTCCTCCAGCACCTGGCCGACGTTCCCGGCGAAGAAGGCGGCGTTGCCGATCTGGTTCAGGTCGAGGTTCTCGAGCGCGCAGGCGATCGACTCCTCGGAGATGTCGACGCCCCACACCGAGAGCGCGTGCTTCGCGAGCGAGAGCCCGATCGTGCCGGTGCCGCAGTAGAGGTCGTAGACGGTCTCGACGCCGGTCAGCCCGGCGTATTCGATCGCGACTGCGTACAGCTGCTCGGCCATCTCTGTATTCGTCTGCAGGAAGGCGTTCGGGCGGATGCGGAAGCGCTGGCCGAGCAACTCCTCCTCGATCGCGTCGTCGCCCCAGAGCAGCGTCGAGGGCAGGTTCGTCACCTCGGAGGGCTGGTCGTTGATCGCCCAGTGGATCGACTTCACCTCCGGGAAGCGCCGTAGTACCTCGACGAGGTAGTCGCGCTCGAACTTCTCGCCCGGCGCGGTCACGAGCACGACCAGCACCTGGCCCGTGTTCCGCCCTTCCCGGTAGACGAGGTGACGGAGGTAGCCGGTGTGCTCGGCCTGGTCGTAGGCCTCGAGGTTCTCCTCGCGCGCCCAGTCGCGGACGGCGTTGCGGATCGCGTTGCCGAGATCGGTCGTCAGCCAGCAGCGCTCGATCTCGAGCACCTCGTCCCAGCGGCCGGCCTTGTGGAAGCCGAGCGCCGGGCCGGACGGCGTCTGCGTGAACGAGTACTCAAGCTTGTTGCGGTAGAAGAACTGCGACAGCGCGGGCAGGATCGGCTCGACGGGCGCGTCGGGGATCCCGCCGATCCGCTTCAGCGCGTCGCGCACCTGCTCCTCCTTCGCCGCCGCCTGCACCTCGTAGGCGAGATCCTGGAAGCGGCAGCCGCCGCAGGCGGGGTAGTGGTCGCACGGGGCGTCGACCCGGTTCGGCGAGGGCTCGAGCACGTCGACCGCGAGCGCCTCGGCGAAGCCGCGCTTCACCTTCGTCACGCGGGCGCGGACGCGGTCGCCCGGGAGTCCGCGCCGGACGAAGACGACGAACCCGTCCAGCCGCGCGACGCCGTTGCCGCCATAGGCGAGCGAGTCGACCTTGAGCTCGACCTCCTCGTCCTTGCGCACGGGCGCGGCCATGACCTGAGCCTAGGTGATGTCGCGACGGCGGGTTCTGACGAAACCAGCGGCACCGAGGACGGCGATCCAGCCGCAGGTGACGGCGAGCGCGGGCCCGTAGTCGAGCAGGTTGTCGCCGCCGGTGCCGTCGGCACCGTCGAGGGCGTGGAAGGGCAGGTACTCGCCGACGCCGTCGGCGTCCACGAGCCCGAGGAGACCGACGATGAGCGTCTCGACGAGGAAGAGCCAGACGAGCGTGCCCACGAGCGCTGTGACCTGGCTGTGCACGACCGAGCCGATCGCGATCCCCAGCAGCAGCCAGAGCACGACTCCGAGCAGCGTCTTGCCTGCGCGCTCGACGACGTCGCCGTCGGCGAGCGCGAGCTCCCCGCCGTCGATCGACGTCCAGATCACGGCGACGACGACCACCACCAGCAGCGCCAGCACGGCGAAGAGAACCGCGACGAGCACGCCCGCGATCGCCTTCCCCGCGAGCACCCGCTCACGTCCCGGGTTCGCGAGCAGCGTCGGCGTGATCGTCCCGTGCCGGAACTCGTTCGTCACCATCGTGATCCCGAGGATGATCGCGAGCAGCGACGTGATCCCGATCAGGTCGACGAGCGCGAGCTGGAACTCGAGACCGCGGCGCTCGTCCAGCGAGCGGGAGCCGACCTCCGCCGCCGTGCCGATCCCGACGAGGCCGACGAGCACCAGCAGGTACGCCCACCAACCGCGCGTCGTGCGAATCTTGAGCAACTCCGAGCGGACGACGGCGGTCACTCGGTCGTCTCCCCGCCCGTGAGCTCGAGGAAGACCTCTTCGAGCGTCGCGCGCTCGACGACCAGCTCGTGCAGGACGACGCCGTTCGCAGCCGCGAGCTCGCCGATCCGCTCCGGCGCCAGGTCGGCAGTGAGCGCCCCGTCCGAATCGGACACCGTCGCGCCCTCCCGTGCGAGCAGCTCGCGAAGCTTCGCCGCGTCGGGCGTACGCACCCGCGTCAGCCCCTGCGCACCTGCGAGCACGTCGCCCATTGCGGCCTGCTGGATCAGCTTGCCGCGGTGGATGATCACGACCCGGTCCGCGGTCTGCGCCACCTCGGAGAGAACGTGGCTCGAGACGAGGATCGTGCGGCCCTCGGCGGCAAGCGCGCGGAGGAAGTCCCGCAGCCAGCGGATCCCGGCCGGGTCGAGCCCGTTCGCCGGCTCGTCGAGCACGAGCACCTCCGGATCGCCGAGCAGGGCCGTCGCGAGCCCCAGCCGCTGGCGCATCCCGAGCGAGTAGCCCTTCACCCGCCGCTTGCCGGCCGCGGTCAGATCGACGAGCGCGAGCACCTCCTCCACGCGCGAGGCTGGGATCCCGGCGGCCGCCGCCTGCACGCGCAGGTGGTTCCGTCCGGAGCGGCCCGGATGCACCTCGCTCGCCTCGAGCACGGCGCCGACGCGGTGGAGCGGCCGGTCGAGCTGGACGTACGGCACGCCGAGGACGGTCGCGCTGCCCGCGTCCGGGTGCACGAGCCCGAGCACCGAGCGCAGCGTCGTCGACTTGCCGGCGCCGTTCGGCCCCAGGAAGCCGGTGATCGTGCCCGGCTCGACGCGGAAGCTCAGCCCGGCGACGGCCTGCGTCTTCCCGAAGCGCTTGCTGAGCCCGTCGACCTCGATCACGGCAGCACCTGAATCAGCCCAGCGTCGTTACGTAGACCGAGCGCTCACGTGGGCCGTCGAACTCGCAGAAGAAGATCCCCTGCCAGGTGCCGAGTGCGAGCTTCCCGTCCCGGACGGGGATGACGACGTCCGAGCCCATGAAGGCGGCCCGGATGTGCGTCGGCGCGTTCTCCTCGCCCTCCTCGATGTGCTGCCACGGCCAGTCTTCGGAGACGATCCGCTCGAGCGCGACCTCGAAGTCGCGGGCGACCGCCGGGTCGGCGTGCTCGTTGATCGTCACGCCCGCGGTCGTGTGCGGGACGAAGACGAGCGCGGCGCCGGCGCCGTCCAGCTCGCCGAGCGTCGAGCGCACCAACTCGGTGATGTCGACGAGCTGGCTCCGTTTCTGCGTTGTGACACTGAACTCGCGCACGGCGCGTATCCTAGGCAGCCGTGACCGACGGCACCCCCAGTGAGCGCGAGCTCGACGGCTATCGCGACGGCGCCGACCGCTTCATCGCGGAGCTCGACGAGGAGTACTACCTCCACTACGCCGGCCTGAAGCCGGAGTTCGAGCTGCGCCCGATCTACGAGCGCCATGCCGATCTGACCGACCTGGCGACGATCCGGCGGGTCGGCGAGGCGGTCAACGGCAAGGAGAACCTCGAGCTCTTCCGGTTCGGCTGCGAGGGCTTCCTCGGCGAGCTCACGCGCGAGCACGCGGAGAAGATCGCCGAGAGCGAGACGAAGCTCGAGATCCAGCACGAAGGCGAGGCCGTCGGCTACCGGATGCTGCCGCCGACGATCGCCAACACGGCCGACCGCGACACGCGCGCGCGGCTGGAGGGGGCGCGGAACGACCTCACCGAGGAGCACCTGAACCCGCTCTACCTCGACGCAGTCCACACGACGCAGCGCGCGATGCCCGACCTGGGCGCGCCGACGTACTTCCACCTCTACCGCGACCGCTTCGAGTACGACCTCGAGGGCCTCGCCGCCCAATGCCGCGCCTTCCTCGACTCGACCGAGCGGCTCTACGAGGACTCGATGGACCGCGTCCTGCGCGAGCGCGTCGGCATCGGCCTCGCGGAGGCGGAGCGCTGGGACCTCCGCCGCTTCTTCCGCGGCTCGGGCTGGGACGAGGCGTTCCCGGCCGACCGGATGCTGCCCGCGCTGCGCGGCACGCTCTCGGGTCTCGGGATCGACCTCGACGCGCAGCACAACGTCCACCTCGACGTCGAGGAGCGGCCGACGAAGAGCCCGCGCGCCTTCTGCGCCCCGATCGAGATCCCGGACAAGGTGATGCTCGTGATCCAGCCTCAGGGCGGGCCTGACGACTGGTACGCGCTCTTCCACGAGGCCGGCCACACCGAGCACTTCGCTTTCACGAACCCGAATCTGAAGATGGAGGAGAAGCGCCTCGGCGACAACGCTGTCACCGAGGGCTGGGCGATGCTCTTCGACCACCTGATCGACGACCGCGCCTGGCTCTCGAGCATGCTCAGCTTCCCGCGGCCCGACGTCTTCGCGGCCGAGGGCGCCGTTCAGCTCCTCTTCTACGTCCGCCGCTACTGCGCGAAGCTGCTCTACGAGATCGAGTTCCACGCCACCCCGGACGTGACCCAGATGCGCAGCCGCTACGTCGAGATCCTCGGCGACGCGCTCAAGGTCGAGCCGAGCCCGACGGACTACCTCGCCGACATCGACTCCGGCTACTACGTGACCTCATACCTGCGCGCCTGGGCGTTCTCGGCACAGATGACGAGCTTCATGCGCGAGGAGTTCGGCACCGACTGGTTCAAGCGGCGCGAGGCCGGCTCGCTCCTCGTCGAGCTGTGGGCGCTCGGCCAGAAACCGAACGCGGACGAGCTGCTGAAGGACGTCACCGGCGCCGCAGTCGAGATGGAAGCCGTCGCCGAGCACGTCCGCTCGGCGATCCCGACTCCCGCCTAGAGCGCTCCCCCGGCCGCCGCCGGCGCGCCGTTCGCTGCGCCCTCGTCGCCGACCACCTCGCGGGCGAGGAAGTCCTCGATCAGCATCACGTTGTCCTTCGACCGCTCGACGACGGTCAGGAGCGCGCCCATGGACGAGACCTCCTCGCGCTGCTCCTGCAGGAACCAGTGCAGGAACTGCTCGCCGACGAGGTCGCCCTCGGTGCGGGCGAGCTTGGCGAGCTCGGAGATCTGCTCGGTGACGCGCTTCTCCTGCTCGAGCGCGAGCCGCACCGGCTCGACCACGTCCGCGAACTCGGTCTGCGGCTCGGCGACGCCCGGGATCGCGACCCGCTCGTCGGCGTCGAGCAGGTACTGGACGATCATCAGCGCGTGATTTCGCTCCTCGACCGCCTGCCGGTAGAAGTGCGCGGCGAGCCGCGGCAGCGTCTGCGCGTCGTAGTGGACGGCAATCGCGACGTACTGCTGCGAGGCGCCGAATTCGTGCCCGACCTGCTCGTTCAACCCCTCGGGAAAGGCGACCATGCGGCGACTCTAACGGGATACAGTCCGGCGGGTGCTGCCGCTGCGCGACAACGTGCCGACTCGCTCGCGGCCGCTCGTCACGTACGCGCTGATCGTCGCGAACATCCTCGTCTGGGTGCTCTACCAGCTCCCCGACCTGCAGGGGTCGGTCGACGAGTTCGCCTACCACCCGTGCGAGGTCGAGGGCTCGTGCCCGACCATCGGGCAGGGTTGGGCGCTCACCGTCTTCACCTCGATGTTCCTGCACGGCGGCTGGGCGCACCTGATCGGCAACATGCTCTTCCTCTGGGTCTTCGGCAACAACCTCGAGGACGCGCTCGGCCGGGTTCGCTTTCTGCTCTTCTATGTCGCCGGCGGGCTCGTCGCGACGGCGGTGCAGTCGTTCGTCACCCTCTCCTACGCGAGCGAGCTCGAGGGGACGATCCCGAACGTCGGCGCCAGCGGCGCGATCTCGGCCGTGCTCGGCGGCTACCTCGTGCTGCTGCCGCGGGCGAAAGTGCTGACGCTGATCGTCGTCTTCCTCCGCGAGATCCCCGCCGCGTTCTTCCTCCTCGTCTGGTTCGGCTTCCAGCTCGTGGACGGGAGCGCCTCGATCGCGCACCCGGACGAAGGCGGCGGCGTCGCGTTCTTCGCCCACATCGGCGGCTTCGTCTTCGGCGCGCTGACTGTCAAGCTGCTCCAGCAGCGACAACCGCTCGCCCCCACGCACTGATGACCTTCGAGGAGCACGTCACCGCCGCGCTCGACTCCCTCCCAGAGCACCTCGCCGCGGCGCTCGACAACGTCGCGGTCGTGATTGAGGAGGCAAACCGCGATGAGCCCGACCTCTACGGCCTCTTCGACTGGCCCGAGTACATGCCCGCCAAGATCTCGATCTACCGGCGGCCGCTGGTCGAGGACTTCCGGGATCCGGCCGAGCTCGAGGAGCAGATCCGCGTCACCGTGCTGCACGAGCTGGCGCACTACTTCGGCATGGACGAGGACCGGATCGCCGACCTCGGGTACGACTGAGCCGCTCAATGTTGCGTTTCCGTTGAGCCGCCGGCCGCCGGACTAAAAGACCGCCGGAACTCGTTTTCAGAGGCATGAGAACGATTCCTGAGATTCATGCGGAGATCGAGCGCCTGAGCGAGGTCCGCGGCGAGCTGTGGCATCAGCTCTCGTACGGCCGCCAGCAGGCGATCGTGGACGAGCTCAAGCAGATCGACGAGCAGCTGGTGACGCTCTGGGACGAGCACCGCGCCGAGCGCGCGCGCATTCGCTTCGGCGAGCGCGACGACATCGTGCGCCGCGCACGCCAGGAAGAGCGCCTGGAGCGCGCCGCCTAAGCGGGTACGATCGGGCCTGAAATGGGCCTGAAGGGATCGCGCGACCAACCCGCCGACCTCGAGTCGGAGCGTGAGGCGCTGCACCGGCAGCGCGCCGAGGCTGCCCACGAGCTCGCCGCGCTGAAGCAGACGCTCTCCGAGCGCGTCGCGGAGGTGCAGCGGCGCGAGCGGGAGCTCACCGACGCGGTCGCGCGCGTCGAGAAGCGCGAACAGAAGCTCGACGCGGCGGAGGGCCGCAGCTCGCGCCTGGACTCGGTCCGGCTGCGGCTCGCGGAGGCGAAGGAGGCGCGAGCGGCGGGAGCAAGTGTTGTTTCAACACAAACTCCCGTTGACCCGGCGGCGTCGGCCGCACTCGACACCCGCGAGTCGGAGCTCGCCGAAACGGCAAAAGCGCTTGCCGAGCGGGAAGCCGAGCTCGAGCAGCGGTCCGCCGCGCTCACCGAGCGCGAGCGGGCAGTCGAGGCGCGCGAACGAGAAAGTGTTGTTTCAACACAAGCCCCCGAGCCCGCGCCGCCGTCGGACGAGCTCGAGAAGATCGAGGCGAAGCTCGCAGAGCTCCGCGAGGCCGAGAAAGCGTTCGTGCGCACCCAGCACGAGCTCGCTGCGCGCAGCGACGCGCTCACCGAGCAGGAGGCGGCGCTGGCCGAGCGCGAGCGCAAGCTGGCAGCGAAGGAGGCGCCTCCGCCCTCGCCCGATCTCGAGATCCTCGAGGCCCGGATCCGCCGGCTCGAGCAGAGCGGGCGCCCGCCTCGCGCCGAGGAGGCACAGACGTTCAGCGCCGGCCTGCGCGCGCTCCAGCATCGCGGTCTCCGCGGCAACCGCGAGCCGGACGAGCCTCTACACTAGAATTGCCGCGCAAGCCAGGTGTCTGCAGAGCAGACACCTGACGCGCAAGACCCCTGAAGGGGCGGCTTCGCCGCCCAGAAGGGCCCCGGGGCGTTAGCTCAGCTGGGAGAGCGCCGCCTTTGCAAGGCGGAGGTCGCCGGTTCGATCCCGGCACGCTCCATCATTGGTCGAGTTCCGGCTCGACTCCGAGAAGCGGCGCGGGCGATGTGCCGCGAGCTAGCCTCGCGTGGTGGCGACGTTTGCGCTCATCCACGGCGGCGGCGGGAGCGCTTGGGACTGGCACTTGGTCGCGCCTGAGCTGCGCGAGCTCGGACACGACCCGGTGGCCGTCGATCTCCCGAGCGATGACGGATCGGCCGGCTGGTGGGAGTACGCCGACGCCGTCGTCCAAGCCGTTGGCGGCCGCGGCAATGTCGTGGTCGTGGGCCACTCGCTCGGCGGCTTTACCGCGCCGCTGGTGTGCGTCCGCATCCCGGCGGATCTGCTCGTGCTCGTCGCTGCGATGATCCCGTCGCCCGGAGAGCTCTTCGCGGACTGGTGGGCGAACACCGGCTACGAGGAGAGCGGCTTCGACGACGTCTTCTACCACGACGTGCCTCACGAGCTCGCAGCCGACGCGAGGCTGCGAGAACGAGACGAGGGCGCACGGGCGCTGCGAGAGTCATGGCCTCTCGAGTCCTGGCCGGACACACCGACGAGGTACCTGCTGTGCCGCGACGACCGCATGTTCCCAGCGGCTTGGGCGCGTCGCCACGCCCGCGAGCGCCTCGGCGTCGACGCCGACGAGATGGACGGCGGCCACTACATCTCACTTAGCCGACCGCTTGAGCTCGCCGGCCGACTCGTCGCCTACGCCGACGGAACTGCGTGAGCAGAGATGTGTCATGCCACCCGCGCCCGCACCTCCAGCCGCACGTTTCACGTTGTATGCGTTGGAAGTCGGATTTGCGACCAAAGGCTGGACTGCGGATGGAGTTCTTCGAGAAGTATCGGCTGCAGAACGTCGGCACGACGCGTGCCCGGCTGGCCGAGCTGATCACAATCTTCGAGAAC
Organism: uncultured Gaiellaceae bacterium; assembly: GCA_963738795.1. Taxonomy (GTDB): domain Bacteria; phylum Actinomycetota; class Thermoleophilia; order Gaiellales; family Gaiellaceae; genus Gaiellasilicea. The sequence continues at coordinate 33,804 of CAVTXQ010000009.1, forward strand.
GAGCGGCACCAGCTGACGATCCGCGAGCTCGAGGACCTGCGCGACGAGATGGACGAGCTGACCGAGAAGCTGCGGGCCGAGCGGGACGAGCTCTAGGAGGGTTCGTCACGCCGGTCGGTGCCGGCCGCACGCGCCTCGTCCTCCGGCGCGTCCAACGCCCGCCTCACGTCCTCCCGGGGATCGACGTCGCGGACGGTGTCCTTCAGCTCGCGGACGCTGCGCCCGAGCTGCCGTCCGATCTGCGGCACCCGGCTCGCGCCGAAGAGCAGCAACAGCACGACGCCGAGCACGATCAGCTCCCAGTGGCCCGGCATGCCGCCAGCATAGACGCCGCAGATCAGCCAAAAGGATGACGCCGAATCGTCGTCTCGGCCGATGCCCCCGGCCGGTCGGCGTCGTACTCTCGCTCCATGAGACGGAGACGCCTGACCTTCTTCCTGCTGGCACTGTTGCTGCTCGTGCTCGCGATCGGCGGCTGGGCCGTCGAGGGTGCCCGCTGGGCGCTGACGGGTCGACGCGCCCGCGTCGCCACGGCATGATTCGAAGCGTGGACGTCGCGCTCACCGACGAATCGCTGTCCGGCTCCTGGCTGTCGACCAGGCTCGGCGTCGGCACGCAGCGGCTCGACGCGATGCGCCGCGCCGGCGAGCTGCTTGGCGTCCGCCGGCCGGGCGGCTACGACTATCTCTACCCGGCGTGGCAGTTCGCCCCGGACGGGAAGCCGCGGCAGGTGATCCGGCAGCTGATCACGACGGCACGCGGCAACGGGATGAGCGACGAGCGCCTCTACGAGGTGCTCGCCGGACGCACCGGCATCTCCGGCGGCGCCCGCCTCGCGGACGCGTTGCGCGACGGACGGGACGAGTACGTGCTCTCGGTCGTCCGCTCCTCCAGCTAGGGCCATGGCCCTCGTCAGCCTCAACGCCGTCCGCAAGTCGTTCGGCAGCCGAGTCGTGCTCGATGGGCTTAACTTTGCGATCGAGCCGCGCGCTCGCGTCGGCGTCGTCGGTGCGAACGGCTCGGGCAAGTCGACGATGCTGAAGCTGATCGCCGGGCTCGAAGAGCCCGACGCCGGCACCTCCGTCCGGCGCCGCGGCATTGTCGTCTCCTTCCTGCCGCAGCATCCGCTCGGCGACGAGCGCACGCCGCTCGAAACTGTCCGCGCGGCGCGTCCCGACCTCGACGAGCTCGATCGCGACCTGCACCGCGTCGCCGAGCAGCTGGCCTCGCCTGAGCTCGCGACCGACCTCGACAAGATGGCGCGCGTGCTCCACCGGCAGGAGGAGCTCGTCGAACGGTGGGAGGCGGCCGGCGGCCCGAGCATCGACGGTCGGGCGCGAGCGACGCTGCTCGACCTCGGGATCGACGAGGCCGACCTGGCGCTGCCGACGAGCGCGCTCTCAGGCGGCCAGCGCAAGCTGATTGCCCTCGCGGCCTGCCTCGCCCAGGACCCGGACGTCCTCCTGCTCGACGAGCCCGAGGCGCACCTCGACGCGGTCGGCCGCTCGCTGCTCGAGCGCCTCCTCGCCGACTTCGGCGGCGCCGCCGTCGCGGTTTCGCACGACCGGTACCTGCTCGACGAGACCGTCGGCCAGATCGCGGAGCTGAACCGGGGGCAGATCAGGATGTGGCCGGGGAACTACTCCGCCTACACGCTCGCCCGCGAGCTCGAGCTCCAGCGCCAGCAGCAGCAGTTCGTGACGCAGCAGAAGGAGATCGAGCGGCTCGAGGCGGCGATCCGCCGCTTCAAGGACTGGGCCCACCGCGTCGTCGACGAGCGGCACATCAAGCAGGCGCGGAACAAGCAGCGGCAGATCGACAGCATGGAGAAGGTCGAGCGGCCCGTGCTCGAACGGCGCAAGATCGCCCTCCGGCTGCACCCGCACGAGCGCGGCGGCCAGCGCGTCTTCGAGCTCCGCCACGTCGGGATGCAGTTCGGCGAGGACGTCGTGCTGGCCGACGTCGAGCTGACCGTCGTCCACGGTGAGCGCGTCGGCTTCGTCGGAGCGAACGGCGCCGGCAAGAGCGTTCTGCTGAAGACGGTCGTCGGCGAGCTCGAGCCGACCGAGGGCGAGGTCTGGGTCGGTCCCTCGATCAGGACCGGGTACCTCGCGCAGGATCAGGAGACACTCGATCCCGACTCGAGCCCGCTCGAGACGGTCCGGCTCGCGCACCGCTGCGCCGAGGGCGAGGCCGTGTCGCTGCTGATGAAGTTCCTCTTCCCCTACGAGCAGGTGCGCCGCGCCAACAAGCTCCTCTCCGGCGGAGAGCGGACGCGGCTGCAGCTCCTGCTGCTGATGCTGCAGCAACCGAATCTGCTCGTGCTCGACGAGCCGACGAACCATCTCGACATCGACTCGGTCGAGGCGCTCGAGGCCGCGCTGGAGGAGTTCAAGGGAACCGTCTGCGTGATCTCGCACGACCGCTATTTCCTCGACCGGATCGTCGACCGGATCGTCGAGGTCGGCAACGGCGAGGCGCGCTCGTACGAGGGCAGCTGGTCCGACTGGTACGAACGCACCGGTGCCGCTGCCCACGTAATCTGAGTCCCCCGCTTTTCATCGACCAGGAGGGGGTCGTCCCATGCTGTCGCCACGCCGAGTGCTGCTGGCCACCGCTCTGCTCGTGTCCCTCGTTGTCCCGGCGCTCGCGCAGGCGGCCGTCCAGCCGGGCTACGACCTCTCCACGCCGGACGGAGGCCCGTTCCCCAGCGACCGCTGGACGGCCGTCGACTGGTCGCAGCCGACCGGCCTGCGCGTCGACCTGCCGAAGCCCGACTGCGCTGCACGGCCGTCCGACTGCCAGGACATCGACGTCCTCAATGCGCTCGACGGCTTCAACGTGCAGCCGCGGATCTCGATCCCGTTCACGGGCGCGATCGACCCGAGCAGTGTCTCGAGCTCGTCGGTCTTCCTGATCCGAATCCCCGACCGCGCGATCACGGGGATCAACCAGATCGCCTGGGAGCCGGCGGCCGACACGCTCCACGTCGAGTCCGACCAGCTGCTCCGCCAGCACACCTCGTACATCCTCGTCGTCTCGAAGTCGGTGCGCGACGCGTCCGGTGCGCCGATCGAGGCGGCGCCGTTCCGGCGCGACCTCCGCGACAACATGTCGCAGCTCGTCCGCGGCCTGCCGGGCGGCCTACGTCTCGCCGACGTCGCGCTGGCGACCGTGTTCACGACCCAGAGCATCACCGGGCAGCTCGAGCAGATCCGGGCGCAGATCAAGACGTCGATTCCGGCGGCCGCGGACTTCCAGCTCGGAGCCGGCGGCGTCCGAACGGTGTTCCCGCTCGCGAGCATCAGCTCGATCCTCTTCTCGCGGCAGACCAGCACCGCGCCGGCCTTCCAGGTCTCGCCGACCGGGACGCCGTTCCTCGCGCTCTATCCCAACAGCGTCGGGACGGTCGCGTTCGGCGCCTTCGACTCGCCCGACTACGAGAACGCGTCGAGGGTGATTCCGCCGTCGGGGTCGATCATCGGCGCACCCGTCCAGGGGACGAACCGGCTCTACTTCAACCTCTTCCTGCCCGCCGGGGCAGCGCCCGCCGGCGGCTGGCCGGTCGCGATCTTCGGGCACGGCTTCGGCGACAACAAGAACTCGAGCCCCTTCCTGGTCGCCTCGTCGCTGGCACGGCGTGGGATCGCCACGATCGCGATCAACGTCGTCGGCCACGGCGGCGGCGCGCTCGGGACGCTGATCGTCAACCGCACCGCCGGTTCGCCCGTCGTCCTTCCCGCCGGCGGCCGCGGCATCAACCAGGACGCGAATCCGGCGATCGACTCGACCGAGGGCGTCAACGCTCTTCCGCCGTACACGCTGATCTCGAACCGCGACGGCCTCCGCCAGACCGTCGTCGACCTGATGCAGCTCGTGCGCGAGATCGAGGTCGGCATGGACGTCGACGGCGACGGCGCCCGCGACCTCGACCCGGCGCGGATCTCGTACACCGGCCAGTCGTTCGGCGGCATCTACGGGACGAAGTTCCTCGCCGTCGAGCCTAACGTCGGGCTCGGCGTGCCGAACGTGCCCGGCGGCGCGATCGTCGAGATCGCGCGGCTGAGCCCGGCGTTCCGCGGGCTCGTGACGCTGAGCCTGCTCACGCGGACGCCACCGCTGATCAACCTGCCGCCGTTCAACTGGAACGAGAACATGCCGCTGCGCAACCTGCCGCCGCTGATCGACACGGTGCCGGGGGCGAGCGCGATCCAGCGGCTGCTCGAGTGGTCGGAGTGGGCGCAGCAGGCCGGCAACCCGGCCGCCTACGCCGTGCACCTGCGCTCGCGCCCGCTGGCCGGCGTGCCCGCGAAGAACGTGATCCTCCAGTACGCCCGCGGCGACCAGACGGTGCCGAATCCGACGACGTCGGCGATCATCCGGGCCGGCGGGCTCCAGGATCGGACCACCGTCTTCCGGAACGATCTCGCGTGGGCCGCCGATCCGACCTTCCCGAAGAACCCGCACACGTTCCTGACGCGCGTCCCCGGCCTCGCCCTGCCGAACGCCGCGGCAGTCGCACTCGCCGGACAGGAGCAGATCGCGCTGTTCTTCGCCTCCGGCGGCGCGATCGTGAGCGATCCGGACGGCGCCGGGCTGCTCTACGAGACGCCGCTGAGCGTGCCGCCCTGGGAGGACCTGGCCTACATCCCGTAGCCGTAAGGTGCCAGCGTGCGCGAGCTGCTGGAGCTGCTCGAGGCGGGGCCAAGTAACAGTCTGTTACTTGGCCTCGCCTGGCTCGCCGGGAGGGATGTCGACCTCGATCCGGAGGAGGTGAAGGCTGCGACCCGCCGCGCGGAGCTCCTGCTCGCGACCGGCGGCGACCCGCGCCGCGAGCTCGATCTGGACGGCCGCGCCGTGGCGGCGATGGCCGACGATCTCGACGACGACGCTGCGCGCGACCGGCTCGAGGATGCGCTCGCCCGGCTCACCGCCGACTCGGAGGGTTTGGCGGCGGTGAGCGACGGGCTGGCGCGGCTGCGAGCGCAGCCTGACCTCGCCTGGCGGAGCTACGCTGGCGCGCTGCTCGCCGAGGCGATCGGGGAGAATTGATCGAGCTCGGACATCTTTCCGACCGAACGGATGGGTGAGGCAAGAATCGGGATCACGGAAAGGAGCGCGCCGAGCGACCCGACGACGATGGTCTCGCGGAGGCCGATCGTCTCGGCGAGGACGCCGGCAACAATGCCGCCCAACGGGACGACACCCCAGACGACAAACCGCCGCGAAGCATTCGCGCGGCCGAGGATGCGATCCGGCGTGATCGCCTGGACGAGGCTGATCATCGTCACGTTGAAGAGCGTGCCGCCGTAGCCGACGATCGCGATCGCCGCGACGATGAACACCTCTGCGTACTCGACCGGCGCGAAGGCGATGAGAAGCGTGCCCGGACCGAAGAGGAGCGTCGCGACGAGGATCGTCCGCCCGACGCCGAGGCGGTCGCCCACGCGACGCGCCGTGACGGCCGCCAGCAGCGTGCCGACGCTACCCAGGGAGATGATGACGCCGATCGCAGCCGCGCTCAGGCCGAGCTCGCGCACGGCGAAGACGAGCAGGATCGCGAAGACGAGTTGGCCGAAGAAGTTCGAGATCGCGACCGAGCCGACAATTCCGCGCTGGTACGGGTGCCTGAAGACGTAGCCGAGGCCTTCCCGGAGCTCGGCGCGCAGAGAGCGTCGCTGGTCGGGCGGGGTGACCACCTCGACCGTGCCGATCCTGCCCATCAGGAGGGCGGAGACGAGATAGCTGACCGCGTCGACGGCGATCGCGATGGGCGCGGTCAGCACCGAGACGAGCACGCCGCCGAGGCCGGGGCCGGCCACCTGTGCGACCGACCGACTCACCTCGAGCTTGGCATTACCCTCGACGAGCTCCTCGCGCCGGACGAGGCGCGGTAGGTAGCTCATGTAGGCGAGGTCGAAGAAGACCGTACCGATGCCCACCGCAAAGCCGACCGCGTAGAGCTGCCAGATCGTGAGCATGCCGAGCCAGTGCGCGATCGGGACCGAGAGAAGCGCGGCAGCGCGGCCGAGATTGGCGACGATCAGGATCGGCCGGCGCGGCCAGCGGTCGACCCACACGCCGGCCGGCAGCGTGAAGAGGAGGAACGGCAGGAACTCCGCGGTCGTCAGGAGAGCGACGCGGAAGGCACTTTCGTCGAGCGTGACGATCGCGACCAGCGGCAGCGCGAGCAGCGTCACCTGCGTGCCGAACTGGCTGATCGTCTCCGCGCCCCACAGGGACATGAAGTCGCGGTGCCGCCACAGACCCCCCAGTTTCCTCATCGCTACGCGACTGCCTCGGCCGCGCGCGTGATGCGGACGTCGCCGCTGACGGTGCGGACGCGGAGGCTCGCCTCCGGCCCGTCGGCGCGCGTCGGCGTGTCGCTGACGTCGAGCTCGGAGCCGACCGAGCCGCTGACCGAGTTGATGTCGAGCTTGACGCGGAGGCCGCGGCGCATCGCGACGACGACGTCGCCCGAGACGGCCTTCAGGCCGACGTCGCCGGGACCGGCGGCGCGCACGAGCAAGTCGCCGGAGACGGTGCCGACGCTGAGGTCGCCGTAGACCTCGCCGACGACGACGTCGCCCGAGACCGAGTTGGCTCCGAGCCCGTTCATCGCGGCCCGGATCTGCGCGTCGCCGGAGACCGTGTTCAGCGTCGCGGGGCCGCCGACGTGCTCGACCTGGACGTCCCCGCTCGCGCTCTTCGCGTGGAGCGCGCCCTCGACGCGGTCGATCTTGAGGTCGCCGGACGCCGTCCGGAGCCGCCCCTCGCCGAGGGTGCCGGTGACGCGGACGTCGGCCGAGGCGGTGTCGCACTCGAGATCGGAGCCGTTCGGGCACGTGATCCGGACGCTGACCTGCGCCGAGCCGAAGCCCCAGTTGCCGATCGAGATCGTCCAGCCGCGGCCGCCCTCGAGCTCGACCGTGACGTCGTCGCCGCGGGCGGTGACACTCGCCTTCTCGATCGCCTGCCGGGTCGACTCGGAGTCGTTGAGCGCGACGAGCTCGACGGTCGTCTCGGCGACATCCGCGGTCTCGACCTTGACGTCGCCGGCGGGATTGCGAACCTTGAGGCGGGCGCGTTCGGTCGGGAACCTATGCATGCCGCTTCCCCTTGACCCGGCGGGTCGGCCTCACGATGCGGTGGTCGTGGTCGTGGACGTGCGGCGCGCAGTAATCCGGGACGAGCAGGACGCCTGCGCCGTACGGGATCGCGTGAAGGCGTGACATGTGAGCTCCTTTCAGCTCTCGGCGAAGCCGGTCAGGCGCCGGCCCGCACGGACGGAACGGGTCTCGAGGCCGCGCGCGAGCGCGCGCACGATCCAGGAGTTGACGGAGAGGCTCTCGCGGGCTGCTGCGATGTCGATCTGTGCCTTGAGGCTCTCCGAGAGACGCAGTGTGATGCGGGCGGTGAGCGCGTCGTCGCTCGAGGCGGGGGCCGGCTCGGCCTCCTCGTCCTCGACGTAGACGAGCTCGGGCTCGCGGCCGGCGAGGCGCACCTCGACCCGGCCCGGGACCTGCGAGTTGAGCGACAGCGCGACCTCGCTCAGGAGGTCGAGCAGCCGCAGCTGGAGCGACGACTCGAGCGCCTGCGCGAGTCGCTGCCCGGCTTCCTGGGCGGCCTCGCCACCCGCCAGAGCGGCGGCGTTGGCGAGGTCGTCCTGAAGCGCCTGGACATACGGTGCCATCTGCATGACCGCACTATGACATCATTATGATGTCGTGTCAAGTCGTGATGACATCGACGCTGATGTCGCTCTGCGCACGGCTGATAGCGTCGGTTCCAGCGGTGGAACACGTCGACCCTCCCGATCTCGCCCTCCGGCCGACCCTGCGCCGGCTCTTTCCGCTCTGGTGGGAGCAGCGCCGCCTGGTCGCACTCGGCCTCACCTTCGCGCTCGCCTTCACCTGCCTGTCGATCACGATCCCCGTCCTGATCCAGCGCGTCGTCGACGAGGCGATCGTCGGCTCGCAGGACGAGCGGCTGCTGCCCTATCTCGGCGTCATCCTCCTGCTGGCGGCGCTGCGCTTCGTCGTCAACTTCTCGCGCCGGTTCGCGACCGCCAGGGTCGGGATCGCGGTCGAGGCCCGCCTGCGCGGGATGCTCTACCACGCGTACCTCACCTACCCGCGCGCGTTCTTCGACCGGCACGCGACCGGCGAGGTGATCTCGCGCGCGACGAACGACATCTACCCCGTCCGCTACTTCATCGGCTGGGGCGTCGTCCAGGGCATCCAGAGCGCGATGATGATCACGGGCGCGGCGATCGTGCTCACGTCCGTGAACGCGCGGCTGGCGCTCTACGCCGCGCTGGCGATGCCGCCGATCGCGATCCTGACGTTCATCTTCGCGCACCGGCTCTTCCCGATCTCGCGGCTCGTCCAGGCGCGGAAGGGCAACCTCGCCGAGGCGACGGACGAGGCGGTCGTCGGGATCGAGATGGTGCAGGCGTTCGGGCGCGAGGACGACGTGCGCACGCGCTTCCTCGGCCGCGCCGAGGCGGTCCGGCACGAGACGATGCGTGCTGCCTCGGTCGAGGCGTACTTCCTCCCCGGCCTTCTCTTCCTGCCCTCGCTCGGGATCGCCGCCGTGCTCCTCTTCGGCGGTCGCGACGTGATCTCGGGCGAGCTGACGATCGGCGAGTTCATGCTCTTCATCACGCTCCTGCTCCAGCTCGTCTGGCCGCTCGAGGCGCTCGGCTGGATCATCAACCTCGGCCAGCGCGCGGTCGCCTCGGCGGGGCGCAGCTTCGCGTGGCTGGACGGGATCCAGCCGCTCCCGGAGCCCGCCGAGCCGACGCCGCTCCCGGCCGGGCCGCTGCGTGTCGATTTCGAGGACGTGCACTTTGCGTACGGCACCGAGGCCGAGGTGCTGCGCGGCGTCGAGCTCGCGGTGGAGCCGGGCGAGATCGTCGCCGTCTGCGGCCCGACCGGCGCCGGCAAGACGACCCTGCTCAACCTGCTGCCGCGCTTCTACGACCCGACCGCGGGACGCGTTCGCGTCGGCGGCGTCGACACGCGCGACGTCCCGGTCCGGGAGCTGCGCGCCGCCGTGGCGATCGTGACGCAGAAGCCCGTGCTCTTCTCCGTCCTCCTCCGCGAGAACCTGCTCTCGGCCCGGCCGGACGCCGACTGGGCGGACGTGCTCGCCGCGTGCGACGCCGCCGGCGTCTCCGCCTTCGTCGACGATCTGCCCGAGGGCTACGACACGCTGATCGGCGAGCGCGGTGTCAACCTCTCGGGTGGGCAGCGACAGCGGGTCGCGCTCGCCCGGGCGCTCCTCGCCGGCGCCCGCGTGATCGTCCTCGACGATCCGATGTCGGCCGTCGACACCGAGACCGAGCGGCTGCTGGTCGAGAACCTCCGCCCCGCCGTCGCGGGCCGCACCGTGCTCGTCGCGACGCAGCGGCTCTCGACGATCGGCGTCGCCGACCGCGCGGTCGTGCTCGACGAGGGCCGGATCGTCGAACAGGGTCGCCCGGCCGCGTTGCTCGCAGCCGGCGGGCTCTTCACCGCCCTCTTCGGAGACGAGACCGTTGCTGCGTAAGCACCACACCGGCCTGTCGCGGCTCCTCCCCTACGCCGCCGAGCGCAAGGGTCAGATGATCCTGATCGCGCTGCTCGCCGCGTTGTCGGCCGCAATGCCCGTTGCCGGCTGGCTCCTCGTCGAGGACGCGACCAACAACGGCATCCGCGCCGGCGACGACGACCGGCTCGTGCTCGCAGTGCTCGCCTACGTCGGTGTCAACGCCGCGGCGTGGGTGCTCGGGACGCTGACCTGGCTCGGGCTCGCGAGCGTCGGCCAGCGGATCGTGCTCGAGCTCCGGCGCGACCTCTTCCAGCACCTCACCTCGCTCTCGCTGCGCTACTTCTCGCAGCAGAAGGCCGGCTGGATCATCTCGCGCCTGAACAGCGACGTCGACGCTCTCTCCGACGTCCTCAACCAGGGCCTGACGACGCTCGTCGTCAACACGCTCACGCTCGTCGCCGCGGTCGGGGGCCTCTTCCTGCTCGACTGGCGGCTCGGGCTGGTTGCGCTCTGCATCCTCCCGCCCGGGATCGTGATCACGCGCTGGTTCCAGCGGGTCTCGCACGTCGCCGCCGCGGACGTGCGGACGAAGATCGCGACCGTGACGGCGCAGCTGGCGGAGTCGGTCGCCGGGATGGCCGTGATCCAGGCGTTCAACCGCGAGCGCGCCTTCCAGGCCGAGTTCGACGGGCTGAACGAGGAGAACCGGATCGCGAACGTCCACGTGCAGAAGATCTACTCCGTCTTCTTCCCGGCGATCGAGCTGCTGGGTGCGATCGCCACCGGCGCGGTGCTCTTCGCGGGCGCGCAGTTCATCGGCGCAAGCTCGATGGAGATCGGGACGCTGATCGCCGCCGTCGGTCTGCTCGCGCTCGTCTTCCAGCCGCTGCAGGAGCTCTCCGAGCTGTACGGCCAGGTGCAGGCGGCGAGCGCCGCGATGGACAAGATCAGCTCGGTGCTCGACGCCGAGATCGACGTCGCCGACCGGCCGGGCGCGCGACCACTCGGCCGGATCGACGGCCGGCTCGAGCTCGACAGGGTCACGTTCGCCTACGGCAAGGAGCCGGTGCTGCACGGGATCGAGATCTCCGTCCCACCCGGCGGCTGCGTCGCGCTCGTCGGCGAGTCGGGCGGCGGCAAGTCGACGACGGCGAAGCTGATCGCCCGCTTCTACGACCCCGACGAGGGCGCGGTGCGCGTCGACGGGACGGATCTTCGCGATGTCGAGCTCGTCGGCTACCGCCGCCAGCTCGGCGTCGTGCTCCAGGATCCGTTCCTGTTCAGCGGCACGATCGCGGACAACATCCGCTTCGCCAAGCCGGACGCCTCGGACGACGAGGTGCGGGCGACCGCGGCCGCCGTCGGCGTCGACCGTGTCGCCGCGCGCCTCGAGCACGGGCTCGACCACGTCGTCCGCGAGGGAGGTGCCGGTCTCTCGGCGGGCGAGCGCCAGCTGATCTCGATCGCGCGGGCGCTGCTGGCCGACCCGCGGATCCTGATCCTCGACGAGGCGACGTCGAACATCGACCGGCCGACCGAGATCGTGATCGAGCGGGCGTTCGACCGGCTGCTGGCGGGCCGGACGTCGATCATCATCGCCCACCGGCTCGCGACGGTCCGTCGCGCGGACGAGATCCTCGTGCTCGAGCACGGACGGATCGTCCAGCGCGGCACGGAACGCGAGCTGATGGGCCAGGACGGTCCCTTCCGCCGCCTGGCCCACCAGCTCGTGGACGATGCTCTTCCTGCTGCCTAGACCGTCTTCTCGAGGTACGTCAGCTCGGAACCGCGGCACATCATCTTGACGCGGTCGCCGACGGCGAAGCGCCCGGCCACCTTCTCGGCCCAGCCGGCCGGGACGGAGCAGGTCATCGAGCCAGCCTCGCCCTGGACGGTGACCTTCTCGCGCGAGAGCGCCGCGACGACGCCGTAGATCCGCACCTCTTCACCCGCGGGCTTGTCGGCCGGGTGGTAGCGCTCGATCCCGGCGAGCATGCCGCCGGCGCACCAGATCTTGACCTTGTCGCCGAGCTTGAGGCCGTCGAGCTTGGCCTGCTTCTCCGCGGGCACGCGGCACGCGAGCCGGCCCTCGGAGGACTGGACGACGATCGCACCGGCGCCGAGCTCGACCACCGGGACCGGCCGCTTCCTGCTTCTCGACGGCGGGCTTCTCGGCCGGCTTCTCGGGCGCTTCGCCCGCTCGCCGAGCCGCTCGAGCTTGACGAGCTGTGCCCGCCGGCCGCGGAAGCGGACGCAGAGCATCCGCACCTTGTCGCCGACCTCGAACGCTCCGACCTTCTCGGCCAGCCGCTCCGGAACGGCGCACGTCAGGACCGCGTCGCCGACCGCGTTCTCGACCGAGACCGCGCGGGTCGACGCCTTCACGATCGGACCAGAGATCTTCAGCGCCCGGCCCTTGCCGGGGCCGTCGCCCGCCTGTGCAGGCACGACGGCGACGAGCGCGACGGCGCACGTCAACAGAATCTTCCGCATGTGTGCTTCCTTCCTTGACAACACAGTGACGACAAGTCATCGCCGTCACGGGCCGTCCGGACGATCCCCCGCGCGAGTGAAGCAGGAAGAAAGCGTGCCGTCGAGCGAGTTCGCTCGACTGGGAGCTACAGGCTCAGTCGCCCCAGTCGAAATCGCGCGACTTCGACCAGAGGGATGAGTCTTCGGCCGGCTCGCCGGCGGCGGTGACGTGCTCGAGCGACTCCTCGCCCGGCCAGGTCAGCGGGATCGAGTCGAGCGAGACGGCCGGCTCGTCGCCGTCCATCGTCTCCTCGAGGCGGGCCTGCTCCTCGGTCTTGAACAGCGGGTGGTTGTTGAACGGGTCGTCGATGCGGTAGCCCTCGAGGGGCATCGCGGGCTCGAGCTCGGCATTGCGCCGCTTCAGCTCGAGGTGGTCCTGGATCACACGTGCGAACAGCGAAGGTGTCTCAACCGGCATAGGGATCTCCGTGTCGGGGGTCGGGGCGGCCGTACAAGGGTCGCACTCTAGCGCACGACCCGGAAAATTCACCTGCACTCGCCGCTATTGCTACAAGCGAGTAACCGGATCCGTCCCGGCGTAAACACGGTCCTTGCCGGCACGCTTGGCCCGGTAGAGCGACTCGTCGGCGGCTTCGACGAGCTGTTGGACGGTGGTGGTCGCGGTCGAGGTCGCGACGCCGAAGCTCGCGGTGACGTGCAGCGGCGCACCGTCGACGGAGAGGATCTCCCGCTCCGCGAGCGCGGCCCTGATCCGCTCGGCCACCTGCGCCGCGCCTTCGAGGTCGGTGCCGGGAAGGATCACGGCGAACTCCTCCCCGCCCCAGCGGGCGGCGGTGTCGATCTCGCGGACGTTCTCGCGCAGCGCGTCGGCCAGGTCGCGGAGGACGACGTCGCCGGTCGGGTGCCCGAACCTGTCGTTCACGGCCTTGAAGTCGTCCACGTCGGCGAGGATCAGCCCGACGGGCCCGCCGAGCCGCTCGGTGCGCGCGAGCTCGCCGGCGAGCGCCTCGTCGGCCTGGCGGCGGTTCGCGAGGCCGGTGAGCCCGTCGACGAGGGCCTGCCGCTCGACCATCCGGTGCAGGCGCGCGTTCTCGAGCGCGACCACCGCCTGGCCGGCGAGCGACGCGGCCGTCATCCGCTCCTCGGCGTCGAAGTCGTCACCGACGAGCAGCAGCCGGCCGAAGCTGCGCCGACCGCTCGTCAGCTCGAAGTCGAGCCGCTCGCCGCCGCCGCCGACGTTGCCGGTCTCGACGAACGAGCCGTCCTCGGCGATGACGACGCCGCCGTCGGCCTGCGTCGCTTCGACGGCGGACTCGACGATGCACGCGCCGGAGCTGCTCCGGATCGAGTGCGGACGCGAGCGCGTCGCCGAAGCGGGCGTTCGCCTCCCGCAGCCGGCGGCGCTCGTCCTCGAGATCCTCCAGCCGCCCTTCGAGCTGGGCCGCCATCTGGTTGAACGCGCGTCCGAGCTGCGCGAACTCGTCCCGCCCGCGGACCTCGACGCGCTCCTCGAGCCGGCCTGCGGCGATCGAGTGGGCGGCGTCGGCCAGTCGTCCGAGCGCACCGACGATCGAGCGGCCCGCCAGGTACGCGACGCAGGCGATCAGGAGCAGCGAGCCGAGCAGGCCGACCAGCAGGCGCCCGAGCACGTTCTGCTTCTCGGAGGCGATCACGGAGCTGGGCGTGACCGCGGCGAGCATCAACGTGCTCTCCGGCATGAGGCGCGCGCCGATCGCGCGGTACTCGCGGTCGCCGATCGTTGGCCGACTCGACCCGTCCGGGGGCGAGCTGGGTGGCGCCGGAGACGTCGGGCTTCGAGGCGGCCTCGACCTGCCGCTGCTCGTCGACGAAGACGAGCTCGTCCGGCGCCGGACAAGCCCGAGCGGGCGTGCAGCCGGTCGGCGAGCTGCGACGTCAGCGGGACCGAGGCGATGATCAGCGCGGAACGGTCGCCCGGTCCGACGAGTGCGACGGTCGTCTCGGCCCCGCTCGCAGGAAGTCGTCCGACCGCGAACCCGTCCGGCGTCTCGACCCGCAGCGGCGGCGACTCGGGCAGCAGCCGGCTGGATCGCCTCGCGATCGCGGTTTGCGAGCGCCTGCTGGAACGTCAGATCACGCCCGAGGCGTTGCGCCGCCGCCTCTGCATTCTGGCGCTCGTCCTCGAACGCGGCCAACGCCGCGTTGAGGCCGGCTTCGAGCCGATCGTCGACGCCGCTGGTGACGCTGCGCTCGGCGACGGCGCTGAATCCCCAGAACGCGGCCGCGAGCGGGACGACCGACAACGCCAGGAACGTGCCGACCAGCTTTAGCTTGAAGCTCCCCAGCATGTTCGCCCTTTAGTTTCCCGTCTTCCTGCCGATATAGATTTCCGTAGGTGGGTTTTCGGCAACAAGGGGGAGTTGCATGAGATTGATGTTTGTGCGCGCGCTCACGGTAGCGCTCGCGGTACTCGGTGGGGCAGCCGCCATGGTCTTCCCGAAGGTGATCGTCGACGAGGCGATCCCCGAGGCTGCGCCGCCCATGATCGCCGAGCGGCCGCCCACCGGCGTGACGGTGATTCGCATCTGCGCCCACCGCACCGTCCGCGCGAGCGCCCGACGGCGCGACGTGCTGCGCCGACGCCGCGCCTCGTCATCGCCGCTCCGGCTCCCACCGACACGACCGTCGTTTCGGCCGCGCCGCAGCCCGAGGCTGCTGCCGGCCGATCCGGCTCCGGCTGCCCCCGCGCCGCAGACGGCGAAGCCTCCGGCTGCTCCGCCTGCTCCCACGCCCCGCTCCGACTCCCGCGCCGACGCCCACTCCGCGCCCGACCCCCGACTCCTGCCCCGAGGCCGACTGCCCACGCCCACTCCGGCGCCGACGCCGACTCCCGCACCCACCCCCGCGCCGACGCCGGCCGAGCAGCCGGCTACTGCGCCGGAGCCGGAGCGGACCCTCGCCGTCGTCGTCGAGCACAAGTTCGAGGAGCCGCCGAAGCAACGGACCGAAGCGCGACAAGTCCTTCCCGTCGAGCTCGAACGACGATGACGGGCCGATCGTCCCCGCCGAACTTCCCGGCGCCACCGGCGGTCGAGGAGCAGCCGCCCGCGACTCGTGACCGAGGACGAGGACGACGACGAGGACGAGGACGGAGACCACGAAGGCGAGGGCGAGTAGCGGCGGCTACCATGCGCGCCGTGCCTCGCTTGCTTCCCACCAGTCCAGTCGGCCTCGCGCTCACTGCCTTTCATCTCTGGCGCAGGCTGCCGCCGGCGCAGCGCCGGCAGGTGATGAACATGGCCCGCGTCCACGGGCCAAAGGTCGCCGCGGCCGTACTCGCCGCCCGGCGCAAGAAGCTCTAGCTCGACGCGCTGCGGCCGAGAGCCTCGCGCACGATCCGGTCCTGCTCGACGCGGTGCGCGGTGGGGTAGCCCTCGCTCGGGCTCGCCCGCCACGGCCGGCCGACGTAGCCGACGTGGACGCCGTCCGGAGCTGCCGCCTCCAGCCGGTGGCGGATCGTCCGCCACGCGCCCATGTTCTGCGGCTCCTCCTGCGCCCAGACGAGCTCGCGCAGGTTCGGGTACGAGGCCGTCAGCGCCGCGGCCGGCTCGACGGGGAACGGGTAGAGCTGCTCGATCCGGGCGACCGCGACCGCGCCGGCGTGCGCTCGCTCCTCGTGGCCCTGGATGTCGTAGTAGAGCTTGCCGGAGGTCAGGACGAGCCTCGTCACCGAGCCCCGGTCGGCGCCCGGGTCGTCGAGCACGGGCTCGAATCGGCCATCGGAGAAATCGGTCAGCGACGACGCCGCCTGCTTCAGCCGCAGCAGCCCCTTCGGCGTCATCACGACCAGCGGCCGGGCCGTCGCGTCGAGCGCCTGACGGCGGAGCAGATGGAAGTACTGCGCGGCCGTCGTCACGTTCGCGACGCGGATGTTCTCCTGGGCGGCGAGCTGCAGGAAGCGCTCGAGCTTCGCGCTCGAGTGCTCGGGGCCGTTGCCCTCGTAGCCGTGCGGGAGCAGCAGGGTCAGCCGTGACGTCTGGCCCCACTTCGAGAGGCCGGCGACGAGAAACTGGTCGATCACGATCTGGGCGCCGTTGACGAAGTCGCCGTACTGCGCTTCCCAGAGCACGAGCGCATCCGGCGCCGCGACGGCGTAGCCGTACTCGAAGCCGAGGCACGCGTACTCCGAGAGCGGCGAGTTGTAGATCTCGAACGACGCGCCGGCGTCGGGCAGAACCTGGATCGGGGCGTGCGTCTCGCCCGTCCGCTGATCGTGGAGGACGGCGTGCCGGTGCGAGAACGTGCCGCGTTCGGTGTCCTGGCCGGAGACCCGGATCGGGATCCCCTCGACGAGGAGGCTCGCGAAGGCGAGCGCCTCTGCCTGGCCCCAGTCGATCCCGCCGTCGTCCATGCGCTCGCGCCGGCGCTCGAGCTGCTTCAGCAGCTTCTGGTTGCCCTCGAAGTCCTCCGGCACCTCGAGCAGCTGCTCGTTCAGCGACCGGAGCCGGTCGGCCGGGACGGCGGTGACGACCGCGCCGCCGGTGTCGGCCGGGATTTTTCCTTCCCTCGTCACGCGCGGCTCGGCGAACGACGCCTTCAGCTGGTCGTGCGCGGCACGGAGCTTCTGCTGGGTCTCCTCGAAGACCGCCTTCGCCTCCTCCTCGCTGAGCACGCCTTCGGCGACGAGCTGGGCGGAGTAGAGCTGGCCGACGGTCGGCTGTGCCGCGATCTGCGCGACCATCAGCGGCTGCGTGTACGCAGCCTCGTCCTGCTCGTTGTGCCCAAAGCGGCGGTACCCGACCAGGTCGACGACGATGTCATGGCCGAACTCCTGCCGGTAGGCGAGCGCGAGGCGCACGGACGCGATCGCGGCCTCGGGATCGTTGGCGTTGACGTGGATGATCGGGATGTCGAACCCCTTGGCGAGGTCGCTGGAGTAGCGCGTCGAGCGGCCCTCGTTCGGGTTCGTCGTGAAGCCGACCTGGTTGTTCGCGATCAGGTGGAGAGTGCCGCCGGTCGTGTAGCCGTCGAGGCTGGAGAGGTTGAGCGTCTCGGCGACCACGCCCTGGCCCGCGAACGAGGCGTCGCCGTGGATCAGGATCGGCAGCGCGACCGACGGGTCGTGGATGCCGCCGCCGCTCGAGCGGTCGGTCTGCTCTGCGCGAGTCCAGCCCTCGACGACCGGGTCGACCGCCTCGAGGTGGCTCGGGTTCGGCGCGAGTGTGATCGTGACCTCGCCCGACGGCGTCTTCCGCGTCCCGGTCGCGGAGAGGTGGTACTTGACGTCACCGGTGCCGCCCTCGTCGTTGACGACGACCGCGTCGATCGTCCGCTCGCCCTCGAACTCGCGCAGGACCGACTCGTAGGGGCGGCCGACGGTGTGTACGAGCACGTTGAGGCGGCCGCGGTGCGCCATCCCGATCACGACCTCGTGGGCGCCGGCGTCCGCGGCGAGCTCGATCGCCTCGTCGAGCATCGGCATCATCGCGTCGAGGCCCTCGAGCGAGAACTGCTTCTGGCCGAGGAACGAGCGCCGCAGGTACTGCTCGAAGCCCTCTGCACGCCCGATCGAGTCGAGCAGGCGAATCCGCTCCTCGGGCGCGAGCGGCTGGCGGTACCGGCTCGACTCGATCGCCTGCCGCAGCCAGACGCGCTCCGCATGATCGGAGAGGTGCTCGATCTCGTAGGCCATCGTGCCGCTGTAGACGGCACGGAGGTTCGGCAGCGCTTCCTTCAGCGTCTCGCCCGGAACGTGCACGCGCAGAAGGTCGGCGGGGATCCGCTCCTGGAGCTCGGGCGTCAGCGGCGGGATCAGCCTCGTCTCGTCGAGCGCCGGATCGCCCAGCGGCTCGGAGCCGAGCGGGTCGAGGCGTGCCGCCAGGTGCCCGTGCATGCGGTGCGCTTTGACGAGCGCCATCGCGGCTGCGACGCCGCCGACCAGTGCCTCGTCGATCCCGCCCGGCACAGCGGGCTCCGGGACGGGTGGCGCCGGTGCCGGCGCGGCTGCGACCGGCGCGGGCTGGCCGTTGGCACCGTTCTCGCGCTCGAGCGTCTCGAGCAGGCGGAGCAGGCCCGGATGCGAGGCGACGAGCGCACTGTCACCGCTCTCGAACAGCTCGCGCCACTCAGGTGGGACCGCGTCCGGGTTCTCGAGGTAGTCCTCGAGCAGGAGCCTGGCGTACCCGGCGTTGAGCCCGTCGACGTCGTGCTCGCTCACAGCTTCCTAGTAGAGCGGATTCTCGGTGACGACCGCGATCGTCATCCCGAGCGTCCAGCAGACCACGGCGGCGACTATGGCGTACCAGGCGATCCGCTCGTTCCGAGCCGACATGCGCGCGGCGATCAGGGCGATGACGATCGCGAACGGGATCAGCCGCACCGGCCGCCAGATCAGACCGAGCCCGCTTGCGAAGATCGAGAGCGTCGCCAAGAAGCCGGCGACGTTGTCGGCCGCCGACCAGCGGTGCGGGTCACCACTCTCGTACGCGCTCACCGTTTCACCCTACCGCGGGCGTGGATGACACGTTCGGGCCTGCCGCCGCGGCCGCCGGCGTGCGGCCGCGGGCCGCGGCGCCTCGGCTCGGCCCGTTGCCGCCTCCAGTCGCAGTCGGGCGTACGAGGCGCTACCGGCGCGAGCCTGCCGGCGCCTTCGAGCGGCGTCGGCTCGGCCCGGATCGCCCACCAGACCACCCAGCAGAGATAGACGACCGGGATCTTCAGGACCACGAGCATGAACACCAGCTCCCAGATCACGGCCCACAGTCTACTCGCGCGCGGGCGTCCTGAAGCCTGCGGATTGCGACTCGCTCGGCTCGAGCGTGTACGAACCGAGGTACATCAGGATCGCGACGAGCGCCAGCGCGACCAGCAGCCAGTGCCACCACCGGAGCCTTCGAGACTCAGACGACATATGGCCTCACGATCATCGTGTTGTTGTCGAAGAAGGTGATCGTGAGACCGGGGTGCCGCGTCGGCCCGCAGACCCACCCGACCACGCAGATCGCTGCCGAGCCGCGGAAGTGGAACTCGACCGTGTGGGTTCCCGTCCGGACGCCGCGCGGATAGCCGCCGTCATTGCCTCTCCAATCCCACGGCGGCAGAACATATAAGGCGTCGCCCCAGAGGCTTCCCCAGGAGACGATGCTCTCGCCGGGCACGTAGCAGACGCGGAACCCTCCCGAGTAGCGGATGAAGTTGAGCCAGCTCGCCCCGAACTGGTCGTAGTGCTGGGTGAAGACCTGGGTCTTGCAGCGCGTTGCCGACGTCGAGGCAGACGTCGTGCCGAGCATGCCCTCGCCTCCTGACGGGGCGCTGAACGATCCGGGCACGATGTCGCCGCTGAACGGGGTCGGGTCGCACGCGTCACCGCTGCCGTCGCCGTCGTGGTCGGCCTGGTTGTTGCGCACGGTCGGGCAGTTGTCCGATCCGTTCGCGTAGCCGTCGCCGTCCGAGTCGGCGGGCGGTGCGGGCGCGGGAGCCGGAGGAGGCGCCGGGGCTGGAGTGGGCGGCGGTGGTGCCGGCGCCGGTCCCGGGCCGGGCGGCGGATCGACCGGCGGAGGTGGCGGCGGTGGCAGCGTGCCCCCGCACTGGATCACGTGCTCTCCCGGCGGTAGACCCATGCACGTGACCGCGAAGCCGTCGGATGCAACCGTCGCCGCCGCGATCGCGGCGATGGCGGCTAGGAGACCGAGCCGTGCCAGCCGGCGGAAGCCCCGGCAGAAGACCAGCTCTCTCATCGTCGTTCCCCCTCTCTCTGGCTGTCTCCACAGACGCTAGGGAGAAGGTCGAAAACGGAGAGTGTCCGTTCTGCATCTTCTCTGTCACAATCGCACGTGCCGGGTCGGGGCGCCAGATGGCCCTTTCGGACAGGGGTTACGGTCGCCGCGTGCCGGGGAAGAACACACCGATGAGTCGCGAGACACTCGTACCCATGCTCGACGCCGGCGAGGAGGCGGGGTGCCTCAACCTCTCCGAGTTCAGCGCCGCGATCCAGGACCTGGAGCTCGAGGACGAGGAGCTCGAGAGCCTCTACCAGGAGCTCGAGGAGCGTGGGATCAGCCTCTCGGACGACTGCGGCCGCGCGACCGCCGCTGACGCGACCTACGTCAACGGCGACCTCGCGGCGGCGACGACGGACTCACTGCAGCTCTTCCTCAACGAGGCGGGGCGCTATCCGCTGCTGACCGCCGCCGAGGAGGTCGAGCTGGCAAAGAAGATCGAGCGCGGCGACCTCGAGGCG
The DNA here is from genome assembly GCA_963738795.1 of uncultured Gaiellaceae bacterium. Classification (GTDB taxonomy): domain Bacteria; phylum Actinomycetota; class Thermoleophilia; order Gaiellales; family Gaiellaceae; genus Gaiellasilicea. The sequence continues at coordinate 54,049 of CAVTXQ010000009.1, forward strand.
AAGAACCGGATGATCAACTCGAACCTCCGCCTCGTCGTCTCGATCGCGAAGAAGTACCAGGGGCACGGGCTCTCGCTGCTCGACCTGATCCAGGAGGGCGTGATCGGCCTGATCCGCGCGGTCGAGAAGTTCGACTGGCGGCGCGGCTACAAGTTCTCCACCTACGCGACCTGGTGGATCCGGCAGGCGGTGCAGCGCGGCGTCGCGAACAAGTCGCGCACGATCAGGATCCCGGTGCACATCGCCGACCGCGAGCAGAAGATCGGTCGCGCCGAGCGCGAGCTGATGGCCAAGCTGGGCCGGCCGCCGACCGACGAGGAGGTCTCGGCCGCGTCGAAGATCTCGCTGAAGCACCTGAACGAGGTCCGGCAGGCCGCCCGGGCGGTGACGAGCCTGGACAAGCCGCTCGGCGACGACAACGACGCCTCGATCGGCGATCTCGTCGGCGTCGCCGAGGGCGGAGTCGAGGAGGAGGTCGAGGTCAGCCTCACCGAGACCACCCTCCACAAGGCGCTCGAGAGCCTGCCGGAGCGCGAGCAGACGGTGCTCGACCTCCGCTACGGGCTCGGCAAGGAGGAGCCGCAGTCGCTCGAGGAGATCGGCCGGCGGCTCGGGATCACCCGCGAGCGCGTCCGCCAGATCGAGGCGACGGCGCTCGAGCGCCTCGCGGTCTCACGTGAGATCGAAGCGCTCCGTACGGCTGCCTGAACCGCATAACCAAGCCGAATACGAAGCTAACACCGTCCTCACACGCGGCCGCTACCCTTTGCATGTCATATCATTTGCAAAGGAGAATGCCCGTGAGACGAGTGACGCAGCTCCTCCTCGTCGCGGCCCTTGCAGCGCTGCTTTCACCGGCGGTTGCAAGCTCGGCGCCGCGGATGTACGTCGGTTTCCACGACGATGTCGCGTTCCGCTGGAACGACAATCGAACCCAGGTGCTCGATCAGGCGCGCGGTGCCAACGCCACGATCGTGCGCACGCTGGTCGACTGGTCGAAGACGGCACCCACCCGCCCGTCGAACGCGGCCAACCCCCTCGACCCGGCGTACCGCTTCTCCGACATCGACGAGCTCGTCCGCAACGCGCAGCAGCGCGGTCTCGAAGTGATCATCACGATCTGGGGCACACCCAAGTGGGCGAACGGCGGCAAGACGCCGAACAACGTCCCGACCCGCATGACCGACCTGCAGAACTTCTCGCGTGCGGTCGCCGCGCGCTACTCCGGCCGGTTCGCCCAGTACCCGTGGGTCGGGCGCTACTCGGTCTGGAACGAGTCGAACCTGCAGCTCTTCCTCTCGCCGCAGTTCGACTCGAAGGGCCGCTCGGTCGGCCCACGGCTCTACGCGAGGATGTACGCCGCGGCGTACGCCGGGATCAAGGCCGGCAACTCGCGCGCGCAGGTCGCGATCGGCTCGACCTCCTCGCACGGCCGTGACAAGAAGCTGAACGGCAAGTCGGACACGCACTCGCCCGGCCGGTTCGCGCAGCTCGTCGCCGCCGCCAACCCGCGGCTCAAGTTCTCCGCCTGGGCGCATCATCCCTATCCGACGCCGCAGTACCTGAAGCCGACGCAGAAGGTGAAGTGGCCGAACGTGACGCTGACGTCGCTGCCGCGCTTCGAGCAGTCGCTCGACAAGTGGTTCAAGCGCAAGAACGTCCGGATCTGGATCACCGAGTACGGTCACGAGACGAAGCCCGACGGCGAGCCGAAGGGCGTCTCGCGCGCGCAGCAGGCCTCGTACACGACGCAGGCGATCGGGATGGCGAAGAAGGATCCGCGCGTCGACATGTTCGTCTGGTTCATCTTCCGGGACGACAAGACGAGCGTCTGGCAGAGCGGGCTGCAGACGAAGAGCGGCTCGGCGAAGCCTGCACTCGCCCGCTTCCGCACGGCCGCGAAGTCGGTCGACGCCAGGAACCCGCTCGTCAAGGTGCGCGGCGGGATCGCGTCGCCGGCGGTTGCGGTGCCGCTGCGGGAGCTGACGACGCACCTGCGCCCGGGCGACACGGTCGGGATCAACTTCCGCGTCTTCCGGGGCGGCAAGCAGATCGCGTCCGGCCAGCCGGCGACCCGGCTCGGTCTCGACGCGGTCGCCCGCTTCCGGCTGACGGGCTTCAAGCCCGCGAAGAAGACGACGTACGTGGTCCGCCTCGAGGCCAACACCGCCAACGGCGGCGTCGCCTCGCGCGAGCTGACCATTATCGCCTCGTAGAACGTGCACCAGCGCTCATCCCGCGGTCTACGATCGCGGGATGAGCGCCACCGTTCGCGTCGGCACCTGCTCGTGGGCCGACGAGACGCTGACGAAGGTCTGGTATCCGAAGAACGTCCGCTCCGGCGAAGCCCGGATCAAGCACTACGCGGAGCGCTTCGACACGGTCGAGGCGAACTCGACCTACTACCGGCTGCCGGACGCCGAGCTCGTCGCCAACTGGGCCGAGCGGACGCCCGACGGCTTCACGATGCACGTGAAGGCGTTCGGGCTGATGACGCGCCATCCCGTCAAGCTCGAGTCGCTGCCTGAGGACCTGCGCGACGTGATGCCCGTCGATGCGCGCGGCCGGGTCGACCGGCCGCCCCGCGAGCTCCGGGCCGAGGTCTTCCGCCGCTTCCACCGGGCGCTCGAGCCGCTGCGCGAGCGGGGCAAGCTCGGCGGCGTCCTGCTCCAGTTCCCGTCCTACGTCGTCTTCAAGCCGGTCTCGCTCGACTATCTGGCCTGGGCGGTCGAGCAGCTCGACGGCGACGAGCCGCTCGTCGAGTTCCGGCACCGCAGCTGGCTCGACGAGGAAAACCGGGACGAGACGCTTGCCTTCCTCGAGTCGATCGGCGCCACCTACGTGATCGTCGACGCGCCGCGGACGGATGCGAAGAACCTCGTACCGACGGTCGTCGGCACGACGAGCAAGACTGCGTACGTCCGCTTCCACGGCCGCAACGCCGGGACGTGGAACAAGCGCACCGGCAGCGCCGCGGACCGGTTCGACTACCTCTACTCGGAGGCGGAGCTCGAGGAGTGGGTCGACCCTCTGCGGGAGCTCGCCGGCGAGACGGAGTCCGTCTACGCGATGTTCAACAACAACGGCCGCTCGGCGATGCCGGCGACGGGCCTCGAGGGGCTCGAGCCGGAGGAGGTCGCCGGCGATCCTGCGAAGGGCGAGGTCGCGCAAGCGCCGGCGAACGCGCTGATGCTCCGGCGCCTGCTCACGGCCGCGGGCGTCCCCGTCTCGTAGCCAACGGCACGCACACGCGTCCGTTGCGGACATGAGGGGTCCTGGCCCCGACGTGTCCGGAACGGTCAGTGCTAGCGCAGCTTGACGAGCGCTTTGCCGCGGTTCTCGCCGCGGAGCATCCCCATGAACGCGGCGGGCGCGTTCTCGAGCCCCTCGGTCACGTCCTCGCGGTAGGTGAGCGTGCCCTCCGCGAGCCAGCGGCCGAGGCGCTGCAGGCCCTCGGGGAAGCGATGGGCGTAGTCGTAGATCAGGAACCCCTCGAGCCGGGCGCGGAAGACGATCATGAAACCGAGGTTGCGCGGCCCCAGCTCAGGCTCGGCCAGGTTGTACTGCGAGATCTGCCCGCAGACCGGGACGCGGGCCCCGAGCGCGAGCCGGCGAAAGATCGTCTCCGAGAGGGCGCCGCCGACGTTGTCGAAGTACACGTCGACGCCCTTCGGGCACGCTTCCTTCAGGCGCGCGTTGACGTCGTCGCGCTTGTAGTCGATCCCGACGTCGTAGCCGTAGAGCTCGGTCAGGTCGGAGACCTTCTCCGGCGACCCCGCGAGCCCGACGACGGGGCCGCAGCCGGCGATCCTGGCGAGCTGCCCGACGACCTGGCCGACGGCCCCTGACGCCGCCGAGACGACGACGGCGTCGCCCGGCTTCGCGCCGCCGACGTCGAAGAGGCCGAAATACGCCGTCAGGCCGGTCGCACCGAGAACGTGGAGCGCCGTCTGTGGCGGCGCGAGAGCCGGATCGAGCTTCCGCAGCGTGCCGCCGCGCGCGACGGCGTACTCCTGCCAGCCGAGCTGCCCGACGACGAGGTCGCCCGGCGCGAACCGCAGATCCTGGCTCTCGACGACCTCCCCGACGGCCTGTCCGGTCATCGGCTCGCCCACCTCGGTCGGCTTCGCGTAGGAGCGCGCCGTGCTCATCCGCCCACGCATGTACGGGTCGACCGAGAGCCACTGCGAGCGCACGAGCACCTCGCCCGGCCCCGGCGCCGGCACGTCGCCCTCGACGAGCGCGAAGTCGCTCTCCTTCGGGAACCCCTCCGGCCGCGCGGCAAGCGTGATCTGCCGATTCACCCGGCGAGCCTCTCACAATTCCGGTCCTCAGCTCACCAGGTCGCCACCACCCGCGCCGGCCCGCCGGAGCCCTGCTCCCAGGGGATGACGCCGACGAACGCGGTCGCACCCTTGGGCGGGATCTCGCCGAGGTTGGCGAGGTTCTCGATTCCGAACCGGTTGGCGGACAGGAGCGCGACGTGCGCCACGAACGCGGTCGCGTTTCCTGGATCGAGGCTGAGCGTGTCGACCCCGACGGCAGCAACGTCGCGCTCATCGATGAGCCATTCGATCGCATCATCGCCCCAGCCGGGGAAGTGCATCGTCCCCGAGGAGTCCGTGTTCCGGTACGCCGCCTCGCTGCTCGCGCGGGCGTCCCACCCCGAGTCCATCGCCACGAGCGAGCCGCGCTTGATCCTGCCGTGCCTGCGCTCGTAACGGCGCAAGTCGTCGATCGTGACGACGGTGTCCGGGTTCCGCGCAGCGCGCTCCGAGATGTCGACAACCGCGATCGGCGCCATCAGCTCGTCGAGCGTGAGCTGCGGCGTTGTGCGACCGCCGACGATGAAGTGCGCGGGCACGTCGAGGTGCGTTCCCGTGTGCTCCCAGAAGTTCCAGATCTGCCCGTAGAACCCGTTGACGGGCACGGTCACATGCGTCCGGCGCGAGGGGCGGGGGACATCGGGGAACATCGGGATCCCGACGCGGAAGAGATGCGTCAGGTCCTGTGCCTTGTCGCCGCCGCCGCGCCGCGCGGCCGCCCGCGCGCTGCCCGGCAGCGCGGCCGCGAGCGCGGTACCCGCACCGAGGAGCAGCGCCGTACGCCGGTCGAGCCGCGGCGCCTTCGCCTCCTCGTCCAGCTGCTCGACCTGGCTGCGAACGGCTTCGATCGTCCCTGGGACGCACATCGAATCCTCCCTCTCGAGTGGTCTTCGCTGTCGAAGCCATTCCTCCAGGCGCCCTTGTTCAAACGGGCGGGAGCTTCAGGGTCCTGCGCGTCAGAAATCTGCTTCCGCAGAGTTCTGACTGCGCCAACAATGGAGCCAGCCGGGCTCGAACCGGCGACCTTCTGGCTGCCAGCCAGACGCTCTCCCAGCTGAGCTATGGCCCCTGGGACTCGGAGATTGTAGCTAGGCCGTCGCCGCTTCGACGTCGACGGCGGGCACGTCGCCCCACAGATCCTCGAGGCGGTAGAACGCCCGCGTCTCGGGCGTGAAGACGTGCAGGACGACGTCGAGGTAGTCGGCGATGATCCACTCCGCCTCCTGCTGGCCGTCGACGGCGCGCGGGAGCACCTTGCCGTCCTGCTTCAGCTGCGCGTGCACCTCGTCGAAGATCGCCTTCGTCTGACGGGCGTTGCGGCCCGTCGCGAGCACGAAGAAGTCCGTGTAGACGCACACGGGCCTCATGTCGAGAATGACGACGTCTTCTGCCAGCTTCTCGCTCGCGAGAGCGGCGATCCGGCGTGCTTGTTCGAGCGAAGTCAGAGCATTCAGTGTAGCCGCGAAACCCGGACGTCAACCGGCTCGGTACAAGCGGCGCTCGGCGATGTACTGCGCCACCGCCGGCGCGACGAGGCCGTCGAGCGGCTCGCCCGAGCGCACGCGCTCGCGGATGTCGGACGAGGAAACCGGATGCGGCTCGAGCTCGAAGACCTGGATGCGCGGCGAGGTGGTCGTCGGCGCGTAACCCGGGCGTGTGGCGACCCCGAGCCGCGCGAGCTGGAGCACCCGCTCCGGCTGCCTCCACGTCGGGAAGGCGGCGAGCTCGTCGGCGCCGATCAGGAAGATCGGGTCGTCGTAGCCGGCCGCTTCGAGCGCCTCGACGGTGTACCGGTGCTCCTCCAGCTCGACCGTCGCCTCGAGCTCTGCGAACGCCAGCGCCGCCATCGCGAGCCGGTCCGCGGCGGGGGCCTCCGAGCCCTTGTGCGCCGCGTCGGCGATGACGCTGACGTGCAGGTCGTCGATGCCGAAGCGCTCGACCGCCGTGCGCGCGAGCGCGACGTGACCGACGTGCGGCGGGTCGAACCTCCCACCGAGGATCCCGACCTGGGTCGTCAACGCGACGACCACCCGTCGTCGCGGTGCGCTGGGTGGTGCGAGGCAAGGACGCAGGGAGCGCCGATAACAGCGTTATCGGCGCGACTGAGGACACGGCATCGGGCCGCCCAGCGCGGCGCGACGACACGGCGCTTCGGCGGGTTGACGGCCCAGGTCGGGATCACTGCCATTCCAGGACGTCCTCGCCGATCTCGACCTCCTGGCCCTTGCGGGCGCCCGCGGCCTTCAGCACCGCCTCGAGCTCCTCGCCCTGCGGCGCCTCGCCGATGATCCGGAAGCCGCGGTCGGTGCGGTAGATCCGGTAGGTGCGCCGCGCGGGCGGCTGCGGCCGGTACTCGAGGAACTCGGGCAGCTCCGGCGCCTCCTCGAAGACGGGCTCGGGCGCCGCCGGACAGAGCCGGAAGAGCGCGAGCTCGAGCTCCCTGATCCCGGCGCCGGTCGCGCACGAGACCGGGAAGACGCCGACGATCCGCTCGTCCTCGACCGGGAACTCCGGCGGCTCGGGCAGCAGGTCGATCTTGTTCAGCACGATCGCCTGCGGCCGCTCGTCGAGGCCGGCGCCGTAGAGCGAGAGCTCGGTGTCGATCGTGCGGAAGCGCTCCTCGACGTCCTCCTCGGAGGCGTCGATCACGTGCAGGAGCAGCCGGGCGCGCTCGAGGTGGGCGAGAAACTCGTGGCCGAGGCCGATCCCCTCGCTCGCGCCCTCGATCAGGCCGGGGACGTCGGCGACCGTGAGCTGGGCGCCGTCCGGCGACTCGACCGTGCCGAGCACGGGCGCGAGGGTCGTGAACGGGTAATCCGCGACCTTCGGCTTCGCGTTCGAGAGCCGGCGCAGCAGCGACGACTTGCCCGCGTTCGGGAGCCCCGCCATCGCCGCATCGGCGAGCAGCTTCAGCCGCAGCTCGACCTCCGCCTGCCCGGCCGGCTCCCCCACCTCGGCGAAGCGCGGTGTCTGCCGGACGGGGGTCGCGAAGCGCGCGTTGCCGCGGCCGCCCTGGCCGCCGCGGGCAAGGATGATGCGCGCATCCGGCCGCGCGAGGTCGGCGATCAGGTCGCCCTCGGGGCCGAACGCCTGCGTGCCGACCGGGACCTTGAGCTCGATCGTGGCCCCGTCGGCGCCGTGCTTGCGTGCGCCCCGGCCGGGCTCGCCGCGCCCCGCCCTGAACTTCGTCTTCGCGCGGAACGAGGAGAGGTCGCGCAGGCTCGCCTCGGCGACGAGGACGACGTCGCCGCCGCGGCCGCCGTCGCCGCCGTCGGGACCACCCTTCGGCACGTGCTTCTCGCGCCGGAAGCTCAGGCCTCCGTCGCCGCCGCGGCCCGCCGCCACCTCGATGGAGGCGCGATCGTGAAACAAGAGCGCCTAGCTCTGGTCGGTGTCGGTCTCGGCGACCGAGATGAAGCGCTTCTCGCCCGACGTGCGGAACTCGACCGTCCCCTCGCGCTTGGCGAAGATGGTGTCGTCGCGGCCGATGCCGACGCCCGCGCCGGGGCGGAACCGGGTCCCGCGCTGGCGGACGATGATCATGCCGGCCTTCACCTTCTGGCCCGCGAAGATCTTGACGCCGAGGCGCTTCGCGTTCGAGTCGCGGCCGTTCCGGGAGGAGCCGAGGCCTTTCTTGTGAGCCATTAGTCGCTCTCCTTCTCTGCGAGCGCGTGCTCGATCGCGGCGATCGCACCCTTGCGCTTGCCGTGGGCCTGCTCGTAGGCGAGCGCGGCCTCGAGCATCGGGCGGTTCCAGTCGCTCGACTGCTCCTTGATCTGCGCCACGGTCAGCCCCTCGTAGTCCTTCGGCATCCCCTTGACGTGATCGTCCGCAGCAGCGGCCGCGGGAGCTTCCTTCTTCGCGCTCTCCTTCTTCTTCGCCGCGGCGCCGATCGACTCGATCCTGATCTCCGACAGGCTGGCCCGGAAGCCGGTGTGCTTCTTGTAGCCGTTCTTCGGCCGGTACTTGCCGATCCGGATCTTGTCGCCCTTGACGTCTGCGACGACGCTTGCCGTCACGGTCGCGCTCGGCGAGAGATCGGTCGAGCCGTTGCCGCCGATCAGCAGCACGGTCGGGTTGAACGTCTTCCCGGCGCCGTGCTTGAGCCGGTCGACGAGCAGGGTCTGCCCCTCGCTGACGCGGTACTGCTTGCCGCCGACGGAGATGATCGCGTAAGTGTTCATAAGCGCAGAAAAACGCGGGCGGGACCCGCGGGGAGAGCCAGTGTAGCGGCTAGCGGTCCAGGTCGTCGAGCCATTCCGACATCGGGACGTACTCGTCGGAGGTCGCCTCGGCGCCGTTGTCGGACGGCGCAGCCGCCTGCTCCTCGGCCTGCGCGGCCGGCTCGGCGCCGTTCTCGGCCGCCGCTGCAGCCGCCGGCTTCTTCCGGTTGCGGCCGCCGCGCGAGCCGCGGCGCGTCTTCTTCTTCGGCGGCGCGGCCTCGGCGCCGTCCGTCTCCTCGGTGGCCACCGCCTCGGCGATCTGCTCGGCCGCCTCTTCCTCGCCCTCCTCGGCGCTCGGCTTCGGCTTCGGCGTCCGCTTGCGCGCAGGCGGCTTCTCCTCGAGCTCGAGGTCGGGGACGTGGATGCGCGGCGTCGTGGTTGAGGACGGCTCGGCACCGGCCTCCTGCTCGGGCGCCTCTGCGGGCTCGGTCCCGTCGGTTGCTGCAGCCGGCTTCTTCTTCCGGTTGCGGCCGCCGCGCGAACCGCGGCGCGTCTTCTTCTTCGCGGGCGCGGCGTCGGCGGCCTCGGCACCCTCGGCCACGGCTTCGGTCGCCTCCTCCGCTTCCTCTTCCGGCTCGGCTGTGCCGGCCTCGAGCTCGACGGCCTCCGGCTCGACGGCCTCCGGCTCCACTGCGTCCTGCTCCTGCTCCTCGACCTCGGCCGGCTTCTTGGCCCGGCTCGGCGCGCGGGTCGGCTTCTCGGCCTCGCTCTCGAACGTGATCGGCTCGGCCGGAGCCTCGACGCCGTTCAGCGCCGTCGCGTAGGCGACGCCGTCGAGAACGCGCTCGACGCGCACCTTCGCCTTCTTGCCGACGAGCTTCGCGGCGCCGCCGACGACGACGTCGATCCCGTCGAGCTTGCCGACCGCGGCACCCGCGTCGTGCTTGTCCAACTCGACCAGCTTCAGGTCGGCCTCGGTGCCCTCGGCGATCGGCGTCGGGGGCTGCAGATCGACGAGCTTGCCCTCGGCGAGCACGGCCGCGTGATCGGCGTGCGCGCCCTCCTTCGGCGCGAGGAAGAAGCGCTTCTTCGACGCCTCCTCGATCTCGGCGAGGCGCGAGCCGCCCTTGCCGAGCAGGAGCGACATCGTCTTCGGGTTCACCTCGACCTGGAACGCCTGCGCGCGCGACCCGGCTGCCAGCGTGCGCAGCCGCCGCTCGACCTCGAGCGCGGCCGACGCCTCGGAGACGACGATGCCGTCGCCGGCGCAGGTCGGGCACTTCTTGGTCAGGATCTCGCGCGGGCCGTCGGTGACGTTCTGGCGCGTCATCTCGACCAGGCCGAGCGGCGAGATCTCGACGACGTAGGTCTTCGTCCGGTCGCGCTCGAGCTCGGTGCGGAGCGCCTCCTCGACGGTCGCCCGGTTCTTCGGGTTCGCCATGTCGATGAAGTCGATGACGATGATCCCGCCGATGTCGCGCAGCCGGAGCTGGCGCACGACCTCCTTCACCGCCTCGAGGTTGTTCTTCGTGATCGTGTCCTCGAGCCGGCCGGTGGAGTTCTTCGAGCGCGAGCCGACGAAGCGGCCCGTGTTGACGTCGATGACCGTGAACGCCTCGGCATAGTCGAAGATCAGATAGCCGCCGGAGGGCAGCTCGACCCGCCGGTTCAGCGTCGAGCGGATCTCGGCGTCGACGCCCGTGCCCTCGAAGAGCGGCGTCTTCTCCTTGTAGCGGTGGACGCGCTCGAGCATGTGCGGCGAGGTCTTCTTCAGGTAGCCGACGATCCGCTTGTAGGTGCGTTCGTGGTCGATCTGGGCGCTCTCGAAGTCGCCCGCGAAGAGATCGCGGACGATGCGGAGCGGCAGCTCTGCCTCCTGGTAGACGAGGGACGGCGCCTTCGCGGTCTTCGCACGCGCCTGGATCGTCTTCCAGAGCCGCTGCAGGAAGACGAGGTCGCGCTCGACGTCCTCGGCCGAGGCGCCCTCCGCCGCGGTGCGGACGATGACGCCGCCCTCCTTGACGTCGAGGCCCTTGATGATCTCCTTCAGCCGCGTCCGCTCGGCGTCGTCGAGCCTGCGCGAGACGCCAAGGCCCTCGCCCTGCGGAACGAAGACGAGGAAGCGGCCGGGGAGCGAGATCTCGGTCGTCAGCCGCGCGCCCTTCGTCTTCATCGGATCCTTGACCGCCTGGACGAGGATCTGCTGGCCGCGGGCGATCAGGTCGGTGATCTTCTTGCCGTGCCGCTTGCCCTCGAGTTCGGGCACGACGATCTCGTCGACGTAGAGGAAGCCGTTTTTCTCGAGGCCGATCTCGACGAACGCGGCCTCCATCCCGGGCAGGACGTTGTCGACGGTGCCGAGGTAGATGTTGCCGGCGATCGAGCGGCGCTCCGGCCGCTCGAGGTAGACCTCGGCGACGCGGTCGTCCTCGACGATGGCGACGCGCTGCTCGCCGACGTCGACCGAGATCAGGAGCTCGCGCTTCGCCTTCGGCAGCGGCGCGCGCTTCTGCGGGACGCGGCGGCGGTTGCCCTGCTGGTTGGCGCGGCGCTCCTGGCGCTGGCTCCGCTCGGCGGCGGGCTTGCGCTCACGCCGCTGCGACGCGGGCTTCTGCTCGGGCTTCTCGGGCGTCTCGGTCGTCTTCTCCGCGGTCGCGGCGGCGCCTGGCTTCTTGCGCCCACGCCCGCCACGGTTGCCGCGGCGGCGCTTCCTCGGATCGGTTGCCGCGTCGGCCGGAGCCGTCGCGGAGGTGTGCTCAGCCTGTGTCGGCTGCGGAGCGGGCGCGGGAGCTTCCGGCGCCGGCTGCTCGGTCGGTTCTTGCTTCTTCTTCCTGCGAAACCACGGGGACAAGTGCTTCTCCTAGAGTGAGCGCGCGCAAAGACACGGCCGCGGAAGCGGCCGGTCGCGCGCTGCGATTGAGTGTGAAAGCGGTAGGCATGGGCCTGCGACCAGGGTATCAGCAGGCCCGGGCGGCCTGCGGTGGCGCTAGGCAGCCGCCGGGCGGAGCCGCGCCCGCCGCGCGCGGACGGCGCGCAGCCGCTGCGAGAGGCGTGCCCAGGCCCACGGCTCGAGCTCGGCGTAGCGCGTCTCGTTCTGCGCGCGCGTGGCCTCGAGGTACTCGAACCAGGCGTCGGCTTCTTCGATCTGAAGCAGCTCTTCCGCGTGCTCGGAACCGACCATTTCGCCCTCCCTCCCGTCGTTTCCGGAACCATAGGACCTGGACCGGACGGAGGGGGCTAGCGCGCGGCGGCGGCCTCGAAGTAGCGCCTCGCCGCCTCGCCGAGCGCGCGCGTGCCGCCGTAGGCGATGCCGCCCTTCACCGCCCAGCCGGCGACGGGGACCGCCCCCAGCACCTGACGGGCGAGCGCGCGGAAGCCGAACCCGGCCGCGATCGTCGCGAGCACCTCCGGCAGCCGCTGCTGGTCGATCTCGACGCCGTGGGCGGCGCCGAGGCGGAGCACGAGCCGGATCTGGTTCAGCGTCAGGACCGGGAAGTCGGCGCCGGGAACGAAGATCGCGACGGCGAGGATCCCGTTCTTGCGCGAGAACGACTCGGTCAACTCCCGGCAGAGCGGCGCGCGGAGCACGGGCACGCGCGCGGAGAGACCGGTGCCGGACTCGCCGAGCCTGGCGGCGACTGCGGCCGCGATCTCCTCGACGGGGAAGCCCGCGCCGGGGCGGCACATGACGATGTCGGTCGCGAGCACGTACGGGACGTCGAACTCCTCCGTCCCGGTCTGCACCACGACGACCGGAACCTTGGCGCGCTTGGCTGCCTTCAGCTCCTGCTCGTCCTCCTCCGTCGGAGCACCGGCGAGGACGCGGATCAGGCAGTCGGCAGTCTCGGGTGGACCGCCGACCCGGACGGCGCCGGGCGCTGCGCCGTGCGAGAGCTCCTTCTCGAGCTGCGCCGCGAGCGGCCCGCTGATCATCAACGGGAGCGTGTCCGAGGCCGCGACCTTGAGCTCGCGCACCAGCCCCCAGATCGCCATCGGGTTCAGTGACTTCGCCATCACCACGCCCGCCGGCGGCCGAGGTGACCGCGGGCATGGATCGCCTGGAGGACGCCGATCGCGACGATGTTCATCACCATCGAGGAGCCGCCGACGGTGACGAACGGCAGTGGGATCCCGGTCACGGGGGCGATCCCCATGGTCATGCCGACGTTGACGAAGATCTGGAAGAGGAAGGCGATCACGATTCCACCGGCGACGATCGCACAGAACGCGTCGCGCGCGACGGTGATCATGCGCAGGCCGCGCCAGACGATCAGCAGGTAGAGGCCGAGGAGGAGCGCCGCGCCGAAGAAGCCGCGCTGCTCGGCGAGGGCGGCGAAGACGAAGTCGGTGTGGTGCTCGGGCAGGTAGTCGAGCCGCGTCTGGGTCGCACCCTGGACGCCGCGCCCGTCGAGACCGCCCGAGCCGACGGCCGTGATCGACTGCGTCTGGTTGTACGCGGTGCCGCCCGGATCCTCCTCGAGGTTGGTGAAATTGAGCCGGGCCGCCTGGTAGGGCTCGAGCACCTCGACGCCGACCGCGGGCAGGAACCAGACGACGCTCGATGCCAGCAGCGCGACGACGCCGATCAGGAGCGCGAGGTGGCTCCAGCGGATCCCCGCGACGAAGAGGCACGCGACGAGTGCGGCGCCGTAGACGAGCGCCGTGCCGAGGTCGGGCTGCTTGAAGACGAGCGCGATCGGGATCGCCGCGAGCCCGAGTGCCTGCAGCACGACGCGCGGGTCGTGCAGCCGGCGGACGCGGTCGGCGAGGAACCCCGCGAGCGCGAGTACGAACAGCAGCTTCCCGAACTCGGACGGCTGGAACTGGAACGGCCCGATCTCGATCCAGCGCTTCGATCCGCGCGTGGCGTCGGCGAGCGGGAAGACGAGCAGCATCCCGACGAGCGTCAGTCCGTAGATCCACTTCTGCGCGCGGCGGTAGTGGTCGGGGTCGATTGCGAGCGCGAGCAGGAAGCCGGCGAAGCCGAGGCCGACCGCGATTGCCTGGCGCACGACGTAGTAGTTCTCGTCGCCCTCGACGTCGAAGCGCGTGATCCCGGCCACCGCCCAGAGCCCGTACGCAACGATCGCCCCGACGGCGAGGAGGAGGATCCAGTCGAGCCGGCGCAGGAAGCCGAGGACGTCGAGGTGCTCGCGCCCGGCGGAACGCGAACGAGGCGCGTACTCAATCACTCGCGACAACCCCTTGAACGCCGGCCTGCTCGCGGAACCAGTGCTCGAAGACCTTCAGCGCCGCCGGAGCCGCGACCGAGCCGCCGTGGCCGCCGTTCTCGATCACTGCGCAGACGACGATCGGCGAGCGCGTGCCGCCGCGGGAGTTGACGTAGTCGTTGCCGTCGAACGGGCCCCAGCCGCACCACCAGGCCTGATCCTCGAGGTGGCCGACGGGGTAGCCGGGCAGGTTGACGACCTTCTCGGCGGTACCCGTCTTGCCGGCGACCGGGACCGGGAAGCTGCCGAAGACGCCCGACGAGGTGCCGTTCGCGTCGTGCGTCGCCTCGAAGAGGCCGTCGCGGACGACCGAGAGCGCGCCCGGGTCGATCCCGATCTCCTTCGGCGGCGCCGAGGGGAAGCTCCGTACCGGCACCGCCGGCTCGCCCTCCGCGGCCGGCCGCTCGGCAGCCTGGACGAGGTAGGGCGTGACGAGCTTGCCGCCGTTGGCCAGCGCGGCGTAGAAGCGCGCCATCTGGAGCGGCGTCACCGTGATGTCCTTCTGGCCGATCGCCATCTGGATCAGGTCGCCCGGGTTCCAGGCGCGGTCGATGCCCGTGTAGGTCTCGCGGCGCCAGGCCGGTGTCGGCAGCAGGCCCGTCGCCTCGCCGCCGATGTCGAGCCCGCCCGTCTGGCCGAAGCCGAACTTCTTCGCCCAGGCCTGCATCTTCGTCCAGTACGGCCGCTCGCGCTCGCCCCGCACGAAGTACCGGTTGCCGACGTCGTAGAAGTAGGTGTCGCAGGACTGCGAGAGCGCGGTCGAGAGCGCCATCGGCATGTTCGTATACGGGTTCCAGTTCTTGAACTCGTGCTCGTCGAGCCCATAGGTCGCCGAGGGTGTGCACTGGATGTACTCGTATGGGGACAGCAGCCCATCTGAGATCGCCGCGAGCGCCGTCAGCGGCTTGAACGTCGAGCCGGGCGGATAGGCGGCGGCGATCGCGCGGTTGATCCCGGGGTAGTTCCGCTCCTTCGCGACCTTCTCGATCGTCAGCGGCTCGAGCTTCTTCGGGTCGGCGCGACCCACGTAGACCGACGGCTTGTAGGTCGGGTTCGAGGCCATCGCGAGAATCGCGCCGTCGCGCGGGTCGAGCGCGACGATCGCACCGCCGTTCGCGTTGAAGCGTTCGTCCTCGTACGCGAGCTCGATCCCGTCGCGGAGCGCCTGCTCGGCGGCCCGCTGCAGGCCGACGTCGAGCGTCAGCCTGACATTCAGACCGGACTGCGCCGGCCGGCGCGTCTCGAAGGGACCGAGCGGCTGGCCGAGCGAGTCGACCCGGAGCTGCGCCGCGCCGGGCGTGCCGCGGAGGTAGCCGTCGAACGCCGCCTCGACGCCGGTCTTGCCGATCTTCTCGCCGCCGCGGATGTCGCGGTCCTTCGACTGCTCCAGGCGCTCGAGCTCCTCCGGCGAGACCTCGCCGACGTAGCCGAGCAGCTGCGCCGCCAGCGCCTTGTGCTCGTAGTCGCGGAGGTACGTGCTCGTGATCTCGACGCCCGGGAAGTCGGCGCGGTGCTCGAGCAGCGTCGCGACCTGATCCTCGTGGACGGCGGTCTTGACCAGGATCGGCGTCAGCGGGTCGCCCTTGTTCTCCTCGAGCGCCCGCGTCAGCTGCGGCAGCGGCACCCGGAGGATCCTCGAGAGCCGCTTGAACATCGCGTAGCGCCCCTCCTCGGGCAGGTCGGCGGTCCAGATTCGGACCGCCGTGCCGGGGACGTTCGAGACGATCGTGCGGCCTGCGCGGTCGACGATCGAGCCCCGCTGGGCCTCGACGCGGATCGTGCGCAGCTGATTGTTCTGGGCCGCGTTCAGGTAGCGGTCGCCCGAGAGCACCTGCAGCGACCAGAGGCGCAGGAAGAGGATCGCGAAGATGATCAGCACAAGCCCGGCGAGCACGCCGACGCGCAGCGCCAGCTGCGGCGTGAACCGGTACGGCTCCGCGGCCTTGGGATCCGGCGGCAGGAACCGGCCGGACGGCGAGCGCCGCTCCGGGTGACTAGCCAAGCAGCTTCACCTCGGTGACCCGGTCGGAGACGGACGCGCGGCCGAGCGCCGAGCTGCAGAGCGCGAAGACGGGCTTGGCCACGACGAGGTTGAGCACGAGCGTCGGCAGCAGCGTCTCGAAGAGCGCGCGCCGCGCCGAGAGCTCCTCGCCGAGCAGGAAATGGAGGCCGTAGCCGACGTAGGCGATCGCGATCGTGGCGACGAGCACGGTCAGCAGCGGTGCGTAGGCACGGTCGCGGCCGGTCGTCTCGCCGTAGCGCCCGGCCCAGTAGCCGGCGAGGGCGTAGAGCAGCGCCGAGACGCCCAGTGTGTCGAGCGTCATCACGTCGACGAGCAGGCCCCCGAAGAAGCCAGCGACCGAGCCGACGACAGAGCCCCGGAGCAGCGCGATCGAGAGCAGCGCCAGCAGGAGCACGTCGGCGACGCCGCCGGCGATGTCGAGCGTCGCGAAGAGCGTCACCTGCAGCAGCGCCGAGACGAAGACGATTGCCGCCACGACGGCGCCTTCGGCGAGGCTCAAGGCAGCTCCGGCGTCGGGCGCTTCGACACGAGCACGAGCACCGAGTCGAGGGCGGCGAAGTCGACGTCGGACTCGATCAGCACCTGCTGCCAGAGGTCGGTGCTGAGCCCGCCGACGAAGGAGACGCGTCCGATCAGGATCCCCTTCGGATAGAGCGATGCGAGCCCGCTCGTCCGCCAGCCGGCGGTGACGATCTCGTCGCCGACGTGGACGACCTCGCGCTTCGAGACGCGGTCGAGCACGAGCGAGTTGCCGGACTGGCCGTGCAGGACGACGCCGGAAGCCCGGGTCCGGAGATCGACGGAGGAGACGGCGCTCGACTCGTCGGTGAGCAGCCGGACGCGCGCCGCACCGCCGGTCACCTCCGTGACCGTGCCGACAAAGCCGTCCGCGGTGACGACGGCGGCATTCCGCTCGACGCCGTCGTCGGACCCGGCGGAGACGACGATCTCCTGCTCGAACGCGGAGGAAGGCCGCGCGATCACCTCGGCCGCGACGCCGTCGAAGTCGGCGGGGAACGAAGGCGAGCTGCGGTACTCGAGCAACTGCCGCAGGACCACGTTCTCCTGCAGCGAGGACTCGGCCTGGATCACCTGCTGCTCGAGCAGCTCGTTCTCGGCCCGCAGCTGCTCGTTCTCCGAGCGCGCGCTGAAGAGATCCTTCGTCCAGCCCCAGGCGTCGCGGAACGGCCGCGCGACCCGCTCGACGCCGACCTCGAGCGGCTGCAGCGCGCTCGCGACTGCGCCCTGTGCGTCGTGCAGCGGCCCGTCCGAGCTCTCACGGAAGGAGACGGTGATCAGCGTCAGCGCGAGCAGGACGAGCAGCCCCAGCACGATCCGGCGCCTGAGGGCGCTGGTGCTGCGGGAGGAAAGCGAACGCGGGGCGGGACGCCGGACGGGAAGGCCCAGCACCGCCGATCTTGCGGGGCGGTTGCGTGGCACGGAGCGGCTCATGGTAGCGGCCTCCTCGGAGGCGCTCAGCGCGGAGTTCTAGTAGCGGCCTCTGCCGTTGCGGCGGCTTCGCCCGCGCGCCGAGCGGTGGATCGCCTCGAACTCCTCGAGGCTGCGGCCGGAGCCGACGGCGACGCAGGTCAGCGGGCTCTCGGCCAGGTGCACGGGCATCTGCGTCTCGTGGCGGAGGCGCTCGTCGAGCCCGCTCAGGAGGGCGCCGCCGCCGGCGAGCACGATCCCGCGGTCCATGATGTCCGCGGCCAGCTCGGGCGGCGTCTTGTCGAGCGTCGAGCGGATCGCGTCGATGATCTGCGTCACCGGCTCCTCCAGCGCGTGCCGCACTTCCTCGGAGGAGAGGATCACGGTCTTCGGCAGGCCGGTGAGCATGTCGCGGCCACGCACCTCGGCCTGCACCTCCTCGCGCAACCGGTGCGCCGAGCCGACCTCGAGCTTGATCTCCTCGGCGGTCTGCTGGCCGATCAGGAGCTTGTACTCCTTCTTGATGTGGTTGACGATCGCGTCGTCCATCTCGTCGCCGCCGACGCGGAGGCTCTGCGAGACGACGATGCCGCCGAGCGAGATCACGGCGACCTCGGTCGTGCCGCCACCGATGTCGACGATCATGTTCCCGGTCGGCTCGGCGACCGGCAGCCCGGCGCCGATCGCGGCCGCCATCGGCTCCTCGATCAGATACGCCTGGCGCGCGCCCGCGGAGAGCGTCGCCTCCTCGACCGCGCGCTTCTCGACGCCGGTGACGCCGGAGGGAACGCAGACGACGACGCGCGGGTGCGCGAAGCGAGTCTGGTGCACCTTCTGGATGAAGTGGCGGAGCATCTGCTCGGTGACGTCGAAGTCGGCGATGACGCCGTCCTTGAGCGGCCGGATCGCCGCGATCGTCCCGGGCGTGCGCCCGAGCATCCGCTTCGCCTCGGCGCCGACCGCGTGCACCTCGCCGGTGCGCTGGTCGATCGCGACGACAGACGGCTCGCTGAGGACGATGCCGCGGCCGCGGACGTAGACGAGCGTGTTGGCGGTTCCGAGGTCCACGGCCATGTCCCGGCCGCCGAAGCCGCTCATCGAGCGAAAGATGCCCATACCCGCGGTCGAGTCTAGCCTGCACACTCCAGAGGTGGCCGTCTCGCGCGCCGTCCTCGTCACCGGCTGCTCCTCCGGGATCGGCCGCGCGAGCGCGGAGCGGCTCGCCGCCGCCGGCTGGACGGTGTACGCGAGCGCGCGCCGGCTCGAAGCTGTCGAAGGGCTCGCCGGCTGCCGCCCGCTCGAGCTCGACGTCACCGAAGACGTCTCGATGCGGGCGGCCGTCGAGCAGATCGAGCGGGACGAGGGAGCGGTCGGCGTCCTGGTCAACAACGCGGGCTACAGCCAGAGCGGCGCCGTCGAGGGCGTGTCGCTCGACGAGGCGCGCCGTCAGTTCGAGACGAATGTGTTCGGGCTGGCGCGCCTGATCCAGCTCGTCCTGCCCGGCATGCGTGCGCAGCGCTGGGGCCGCATCGTCAACGTCAGCTCGATGGGCGGCGAGCTGACCTTCCCGGGCGGCGGCTGGTACCACGCCTCCAAGCACGCGGTCGAGGCGCTCAGCGACGCGCTCCGTTTCGAGGTCGCCGGCTTCGGCATCGACGTCGTCGTGATCCAGCCCGGCCTGATCCGGACGGGCTTCGCCGAAGCCGCCGCCGGCTCGATCGAGGTCGGCGACGGGCCGTACGCGCGCTTCGACGCCGCCGTCGGCGCCGCGACTGCGGGCGCCTACGAGGGGTCGTTCGCGCGCACGCTCGGCGGCGGGCCGGACGCCGTCGCGAAGGCGGTCGAGCGGGCGGTGACGGCGAAGCGGCCGCGCACGCGCTACCGGGTGACGCCGTCGGCGCGGCTCTTCATCACCCTGCGCAGGCTGCTGCCCGACCGCGGCTGGGACGCGCTCGTCGGCCGCACCTACCCGAGGCCGTAGGCGCCGGGGAAGCGCTCGGCGAGCACCTTGACGAGCAGCGCAGCCGGCAGGCCGACGACATTCAGGTAGTCGCCCTCGATCCGCTCGACGAGCGCGGCACCGCGGCCCTGGATCGCGTAGGCGCCGGCGCGCCCCTCCCACTCGCCGTGCGCCAGGTGCCGTGCGAGCTCGCGCGGCGTCAGCTCACGGAACGTGACCTGCGTCGACTCGTGCTCGACCACCTCCCAGCCGGGCGTCAGCAGGCAGAGACCCGAGACCACAGTGTGCGTCTTGCCCGCGAGGCGCTCCAGCATCCGTTCCGCGTCGGTCGCATCGGCGGGTTTGCCGTAGAGCGAGCTGTCGAGCCAGACCGAGGTGTCGACGCCGAGCACCGGCCGCTCGCCCGCCTCTGCCGCCACCGAGCGCGCCTTCCCGCGCGCGTGCTCCCGGACGAGGTCGACCGGGTTGGCTTCGGGCGGGTCGTGCTCCTCGTAGTCGGGGACAACGACGTCGAACGGGATTCCGAGCTGGTCGAGGATCGCGCGCCGCTGGGGGCTCGTCGACGCGAGCAGGAGCGGCGCGACCGCGTGCGAGCTCATCGCTTCCGCGACACCCAGATCGCCTCAGCGGGCCACTTCTTTGCACAGGCCGCATCCGAGTGGTAGTAGGCGGCGTCCTTCGCATCGTCGGGCGCGTAGAGCTCGACCAGGCTCAGCCAACTCATCGTCCCTGGCCGCGGCGCCTCGCGTTCATGGCAGCGGCGCGAGCGCTCGACGGAGCCGGGCTCCGCCCGGCGGGAGCCGAGTGCGGCCAGGGGCGCCGCGAGGTCAGACGAGCTCATCGGCGGCGAACCAGAGCGAGATCTCGCGCTCGGCCGACTCGGGCGAGTCGGAGCCGTGGATGAGGTTGTTCGGCATCGAGGTGGCGTAGTCGCCGCGGATCGTGCCGGGCTCGGCGTCGGCCGGGTTCGTCGCGCCGATCGTCTTCCGCATCGTGGCGATCGCGCCGTCGCCCTCGACGACGAGCGCCCACGTCGGCGCGGAGGTGATGAAGGTGACGAGCTCGC
Source organism: uncultured Gaiellaceae bacterium (assembly GCA_963738795.1). Lineage (GTDB taxonomy): Bacteria > Actinomycetota > Thermoleophilia > Gaiellales > Gaiellaceae > Gaiellasilicea. The sequence goes on from CAVTXQ010000009.1 coordinate 74,245, forward strand.
CGAAGAACGGCTTCTCGCTGTGCTCGGCGTAGTGTTCCTTGCCGAGCTCCGCGCTGACGCGGAGCAACTTGCCGCCGACGACGGCGAAGCCGCGCCGCTCGATCCGGGCGAGCAGCTCGCCCGAGAGCGCGCGCTCGGTCGCGTCCGGCTTGATCAGGATCAGCGTGCGCTCGACGGCCATCGGCCGCGCAGTCTAGTCAGACCCGGCGGCGCGCTTGCGCGGTTCTGTCCACGAGTCCGCGATCGTGTCGTCGATCCCGGGCAAGGCCGGTGTCACCACTGGCGTGGCGCAGTGCGGGCAGATCTGCCAGAGCGCCTCGAGCGGTGCGTTGCACTTCACGCAGGCCTGCTTGAGCCGCGTCGTGCAGACCGGGCAGACGAGGAAGGTCGCCTCGACCGCGGCGCGGCAGACCGGGCAATGCAGGTCGCGCTTGGCCAGCCGGTCCTCCATCGCGCGGATCTCGAGCTCGCGCTCGCGCACGTCCTCGATGTACTCCGGCGGGCGGAAGAAGAGGTAGATGATCGGGCCGACGAACGGCGGGATCAGGCCGAGCACCGTCGCCATCGCGACGAGCCACGGGTCCTCGATCCGGCGCTTGGCGTCCTTGTAGACCCAGTACGCGGTCGCGAGCCAGAAGACAGCGACGAAGAAGATGCCGAGGTTGCGCATCACCATCCACGTGCCGGAGTCGAAGAAGTCGTTGACTCCGCCGAGGAGGTCGTCGTTGGTTGTGGTGGCGGCGAGGATCATAGGAGCAGTCTTCCCACGAGATAGCCGATTCCGAACGCGGAGCCGATGATGAAGCCGAGCACCGCGAGCGCGAACGTGAGCACGGTCACGCGTTCGCGCATCTTCGTCATGGTAGGCCTCGTTCCTCGCTGTCGTCGCCCAAGTCGGCGAGAAGGTACAGAGAGCCGGTGACGAGCACGGGCGGGTGCCGGTGGGCGCGGGCGAGCGCGGCGACCGGATCCGGCTCGATCTCGACCTCCGCGAAGTACTCCGCGGCCAGATGTGCGAGCGCCTCCGCGGGCAGCGTGCGGTCGTTCGACGACTCCGTCGCGACGAAGCGGCGTCCCCTCGTCGCGAGCGCGGACAGCATCGCCTCGGCGTCCTTGTCGCGCAGGATCGAGGCGACGATCGTGTAGTCGTGACGGTCCAGCTGCGCGGCGAGCCAGCGGGCGCCATCGGCGTTGTGAGCGCCGTCGCGGACCTCGTCGCCGCGCCGCTCGAGCCGGCCGGGAAGCACGACCGCGACGTCGCGTTCGATCTTCCGGCCGAGGAAGGCTGCGGCCGCCTCGCGGGCGCCGCCGACGAGGACGTTCGGACCGGCCAGAGCCGCGAACTCGTCGTCGGGCAGCACCGCGATCGTCCCCTCCTGCACGACGGCGAGCTTCTCGGCTGCGATCTCCTCCCGCGTCTCGCCGAGCACGTCGGTGTGCTCGAGACCGACGTTCGTGAGCAGGACGACGTGGCTGCGGAGGACGTTCGTCGCGTCGAGCCGGCCGCCGAGCCCGGCCTCGACGACGGCGACCTCGACTCCACGGGCCGCGAACTCCGCCAACGCGGCCGCGCAGAGCGTCTCGAACTGCGTCGCCTCCTGCGCCTCCGCCTCGGGCCGCACCCGCGCGACGGCGGCCTCGAAGTCGGCCTCCGCCCCGTCGACCGTGATCCGCTCGGCCCACGAGCGCACGTGCGGCGAGACCGTCGCACCGACGGAGAGCCCCTCGGCGAGCAGGAACGCCTCGATCGTCCGCGTCGCCGTCGACTTGCCGTTCGTGCCGACGACATGGATCGCCGGATACGCGAGCTGCGGATCGCCGAGCGCAGCCAGCAGCGTCCGCATCCGCCCGAGCCCGAACTCCTGCGGCCACGGGCTCAGGCCCGCGAGCCACTCAGCCTGAGAGGGCATCGAGCTCGCGCCGATAGCGGGCGAGCTTCTCGCGCTCGGCCTCGACCACCTCGGGCTTCGCGTTCGTGACGAACTTCTCGTTCGCGAGCATCCGCTCGCCGCGCTCGACCTCGCCGCGGAGCCGCTCGATCTCGGCGGCGGCGTTGCCGTTCACTCTTCGCGCGCTCGGGCCGGACGACCGCGTCGAAGATCCGCTTGTCGTCGCCCGCCAGCTCGACGACGACGCCGCTGCGGCGGAACATCGCCGCCGCCTCCTGGATGGGCTGAAGCGCGTCGGCGTCTGCCACGTACGCCTCGTCGGGCTCCGGCCACGGCGAGACGGTCAGCCGCGACTCGTGGAACTGCGACCAGATCTCCTCGGTCACGTGCGGCATCACCGGGTGCAGCAGCGCCAGGAGCCGTTCGAGCGCAGCGAGCGCCGTTGCGGCCGCGTCCTCGTCGCCCTCGCGGAGCCGCGGCTTGATCGCCTCGGCGTACCAGTCGCAGAAGTCGTCGAAGGTGAGGCGGTAGAGCGCCTGGACGGAGTGCGAGAAGTCGAACGCCGACCAGGTCTGCTCGAGCTCGGCGCGCGTCGCGTCGAGCCGCGCCAGGATCCAGCGCTCCTCGAGCTCGCGCGGCCGCGCCTCCGGCTCGACGCGGTGCTGGAGCAGCAGCCGCGAGACGTTCCAGAGCTTGTTCGCGAGCTTTCGCCCCTCCTCGAGCGGGCCCTCGGTGAAGCGGACGTCCTGGGTCGAGGACATCTTCAGCAGGCCGTACCGGGTCGCGTCGGCGCCGTGCTTCGCGATCAGGTCGAGCGGGTCGATGCCGGTGCCGAGGCTCTTCGACATCCGCCGACCGTCCGTCGCCAGGATCGTCGAGTGGATGATCACGTCGGTGAACGGGATCTCACCCAGCAGCTCGAGCCCGGTCCAGATCATCCGGTTCTCCCAGAGGCGGATGATCTCGCGGGCGGTCGAGTTGACATCGCCGGGGTAGTAGCGCTCGAGCTCGGGCGTCCGCTCCGGCCAGCCGAGGGTCGCGTAGGGCCAGAGCGCGGACGAGAACCACGTGTCGAGCACGTCCGGGTCGCGCTCGAGCTCGCCGGAGCCGCACTCGGCGCACGCGTCGGGCGGCGGCCAGGTGCAGGTGACGTGGCCGTCGGGGCAGTACCAGAGCGGCTGCTGGTGCCCCCACCAGAGCTGGCGCGAGATGTTCCAGTCGGGGATCTCCTCGAGCGAGCGGATCGCGAACTGGTGCTGCGACTCCGGGTGGTAGCGGACGCGCCGCTCCTGCAGCGCCGCGAGCGCCGGCTGGCGCGGCTCCTCCATCGCCACCCACCACTGCAGCGAGACGAGCGGCTCGATCCGGGAGTGGCAGCGCTCGCACGTGCCGACCGCGTGCCGGTAGTGCTCGCGCTGCTCGAGCCGGTCGTGCTGCTTCAGCCAGGCGAGCACGGCCTCGTCGGCTTCCTGCTGCGTCTTCCCGGCGAGGTCGCCGGCGTGCTCGTTCATGCGCCCATCCGGCCCGATCACGGTCAGGATCTCGAGCTGATGGTCGCGGCCGATCTCGAAGTCGGTCGGGTCGTGCCCGGGCGTGATCTTGAGCGCGCCCGTGCCGAACTCCGGCTCGACGCGCGCGTCGGCGATCACCGGCACCGCTCGCTCGACGTACGGGACGAGCACCTCCTTGCCGATCGCGTCGCGGTAGCGCTCGTCGTCGGGATGGACGGCGACGGCGACGTCGGCGAGGATCGTCGCCGGCCGCACGGTCGCGATCGTGATGTGCCCGGAGCCGTCCGCGAACGGGTAGCGGGCGTAGGTGAGCGTGTCGTCCATGTCGACGTGCTCGACCTCGAGGTCGGAGATGGCGGTCTCGTGGAACGGGCACCAGTTGACGATCCGCTCGGCGCGGTAGATCCAGCCGCGGTCCCAGAGGTGGACGAAGAAGCGCATCACCGCCTCGACGTACGCGTCGTCCATCGTGAAGCGCTCGCGGCTGTAGTCGAGCGAGGCGCCGAGGCAGCGGAACTGGCCCATGATCGTCGCGACCGGTCTCCTCGAGGTGGCGCCAGACACGCTCGACGAACGCCTCGCGGCCGAGCTCCTTCCGCGACGTGCCCTTCCTTGACGAGCTGCTTCTCGACGACGTTCTGGGTCGCGATGCCGGCGTGGTCGTAGCCCGGCTGCCAGAGCGTGTCGAAGCCGCGCATCCGGTGCCAGCGGATCAGGACGTCCTGGAGCGAGCCGTTCAGCGCGTGGCCCATGTGCAGCGAGCCGGTCACGTTCGGCGGCGGCACGCAGATCACGAACGTGTCGTCGTGGCGCTTGCCGGCGCCGGCCCGGTAGAGACCCTCGGCCTCCCAGGCCTGCTGCCAGCGCTCCTCGACTCCTTCCGGCCTGTACAGCGGCTCCATCGAGCCATTGTAGGAGCGGTCAGGCCGCGATCGGCTCCTTCTGCTCCTTGCGTGCGACCTCGTAGATCAGCCAGCTCGAGGACGCGTGCGCGAAGAGCGTGCCGTCGTCGTCGAGCAGCTTCGCCTCGGCCGTGGCGACGCGCGAGCCGGGATGGACGATGCTGCCCTCGGCTCGAAGGAGGCCGGACGCGAGCGTGACCGGCCGGACGAAGCTCGTCTTCAGCTCGATCGTCACCGGCGCGATCCCGGCCTCGAGCTTCGAGTGGACGGCACAGCCCATCACCGTGTCGAGCACGGTCGTGACGATGCCGCCGTGCACGGCGCCGAGCGTGTTGTAGTGCTCCTCGCGCGGCTCGTAGGCGAAGACGACGTAGCCGGGCGTGACGAAGATCGGATGGAAGCCGACGAGCTCGGCCACCGGCGGCGGCGGCAGCAGGCCGTTGCCGATCCGGTGCAGCGCCTCGAGGCCGGTGAGGTCGCGGCCGAGCGCTGCGGTCTCGACGGGGTCGTGCCAGGTGATCGTGCGCGTGCGGGTCATCACCGTCTCCTCCCACTGCGTTGCGTTCTGCAACTGACTCTAGACGAGTGCGGTTGCGAAATGCAACTATGTCGAAGTGACGAACGAGGACTGGAGCCGCGCCAACTGCGCCGTCGGCGAGACGCTCGCGGTGATCGGCGAGCGCTGGACGCTGCTCGTCCTCCGCGAGGCCTTCCTCGGCGTCCGCCGCTTCGAGCAGCTGCAGCGGCACACGGGGATCGCCCGCAACATCCTCAGCGACCGCCTGAACACGCTCGTCGAGCACGGGATCCTGCGCCGAGAGCTCTATCAGGAGCGGCCGCAGCGCTACGAGTACCGGCTGACCGAGCGCGGTCTCGACCTCTATCCCGTCCTGCTCTCGATCATGGACTGGGGTGCGCAGCACCTGGACGGGCAGGCGATGGCGCTGACGCACAAGAACTGCGGCGCGGCCGTGATGCCGCACCTCGCCTGTCCCGAGTGCGGCGAGCACGTCGAGGCGCGGGACATGCACGCGGTGCGCACCGACGCGGCGCTGCGCGAGTCCGCGTAGCGGCTAGCCGAAGTCGAGGAACTCTTCGAGGAAGCCGCCGCGCTTCTTCTTCCTTTGCGGCTTGGCGTGCCCGACGGCGTCGGAGCCGCTGTCGGGCTTCCCGCGGATCTCCTGCTCGAAGTCGTCGAGGTCAGAGCGCTCGCGCTCCACGATCTTGTCGAGCTCGCCACGGTCGAGCCAGACGCCGCGGCAGCTCGGACACGCGTCGACGTGGACGCCGCTCCGCTCGATGCGGCGTAGCGCCGCTCCGTCGGTGGGGCAGAGAAGCTCGCTCATTCGATTTCAGGCTAGCGGCCGGCCGCGTACCCCTGCATCCCCCTCGGGTTCGCGCCCGCCTTCAGCAGGCCGTCGTCCTCGCGGGCGACCGCAGTGACGCGGCCGAGCGTCCATGGACCGGAAACCTCGACGTCGTGCCCGCGCCGGCGCAGGTCGTCCGCGACGTCGTCGCCGAACCGCTCCTCGATCGTGACCGAGCGCCGCGCGAAACCGCGGGGATAAAAGGACGAGATCAAGTGGTCCGTGTGGAACTCGGGCGCGTCGATGGCGGCCTGCAGGTCGTGGCCGAGGTCGACGTGGCGCAGGAAGACATGAAGCGCCCATTGCTCCTGCTGGTCGCCGCCGGGCGTGCCCCAGGCGAGGTACGGCTTCCCGTCGCGGAGCGCGAGCCCCGGGCAGAGCGTCGTTCGCGGGCGTGCGCCGGGCCGGAGCGAGGACGCCAGTCCTTCCTCGAGCCAGAACATCTGAGCGCGCGTGCCGAGCGGCCAGCCGAGCGCGGGGATCACCGGTGAGCTCTGCAGCCAGCCGCCGCTCGGCGTCGCCGAGAACATGTTCCCCCAGCGGTCGGCGACGTCGAGGTGCACGGTGTCGCCGCGCGTCGGCTCCCCCGCTCCCGGCGTGACGGCCGCCTCGACGAGCTGCGGCAGCCGGCCGATCCCGGGGCGGTACTCGCCCGACGCGTCGTCGCCGACGAGCGCGCGCCGTTCGTCGTTGTACGTCTTCGAGAGCAGCGTCTCGAGCGGGACCTCATCGTCGCCGTAGAGTGCGTCGCGATCGGCGAACGCGAGCTTGGCGCACTCGGTGACGACGTGGACGAACTCGGCCGGCCCGAGATCGGCGAGGTCGAAGCCGTCGAGCAGCGCGAGCTGTTGCAAGCCGACGGGGCCGGCCGCCCACGGCAACGTCTTGCAGACCGTGAGGCCGTGGTACTCGAGCTTCGCGACGGGCTCCAGCGTCGCGCGCCAGCGGGCCATGTCGTCGCCGGTGAGCAGGCCGCCCTCGGCGGCGACGAAGCGGTCGATCTCCTCGGCGACGAATCCCTCGTAGTAGGCGCGCCGGGCTTGCTCGATCTCCTGCTCGCGCGAGCCGCCGCGCGACTCGTCGAGGATCCGTCGATAGGTGGCGGCGAGCGCCGGGTTGCGGAAGAGCCTGCCGACCTGCGGCGCCGGCAGATAGAGATCGCGGGAGCCGGGCCAGTCGCTCAGGAGCTCCTCGGTGCGGTCGATCGTCGCGCGGATCCCCGCGACGAGCGGGAAGCCGTGCTCCGCATAGCCGATCGCGAACTCGAGCACGTCCTCGAGCCGCCACGTGCCGAACTGCTCCAGCAGGAGCAGCCAGCCGCCGAACGCGCCGGGAACGCAGGCTGCGAGCACGCCGGTGCCCGGGACGAGCTCGTGGCCGAGCTCGTGGTACCGCTCGATCGTGGCTCCGCCGGGAGCGACGCCCTGTCCGCAGAGCGCGATCGGCTCCCCCCGGTCGACCGGGAAGAGGAGCGCGGGCACCTCGCCGCCCGGGCCGTTCAGGTGCGGCTCGACGACTTGCAGTGTCAACCCGGTCGCCACCGCTGCGTCGAACGCATTGCCGCCGCGCTCGAGCACGGACATGCCGGCCGCGGATGCGAGCCAGTGCGTGGACGCGACCATGCCGAAGGTGCCGCGCAGCTCGGGCCGGGTCGTGAAGCTCAACGGAAGATCAGGCACGTCGTCGTGCCGTGCGCGAGCAGCTTGCCGCTCGTGTCCGTCAGCTTGCCCTCGGCCGTCGCGACGCGCGATCCGTCATGGATGACGATCCCCTCGCAGCGAATGAGGCCGGTGTCGGCCGTGATCGGGCGGACGAAATTCGTCTTCACCTCGAGCGTCGTGTAGCCGACGCCCTGCTCGAGCAGCGTGTGCACGGCGCAGCCCATCGCCGAATCGAGCAGCGTCAGCGCGATACCGCCGTGCACCGAGCCGATCGGGTTGTAGTGCTGCGGGCCGGGTTCCATCTCGAAGACGGCGCGCCCCGGCTCGGCGAGGACGAGGCGAAAGCCCACCAGTTCGGAAATCGGCGGCGCCGGCAGCTCGCCCGCGACGATCGCCTGGATGTACTCCATCCCGGAGAGCTGGCGTCCGCGTTCGGCGACATCCCGCGGATCGATGGCATCGACGCCGGCCATGTGTGCTGACCCTACCGAGAAGTAGTCGCTGAATCGGCACGCTTCCGTCACAAATCAGCAGGCGGTACATGGCTATACATGAACCATGAGCCGGCAGTTCCACTTTCTCCTCACCGACCGGCAGCATGCGCTCCTCCAGGACGAGGCGGTTCGAACCGGGCTGCCGATGGGAGAACTCCTCCGAAGAGCCTTCGACCACACCTACCGCGAGCACGTTCGCCCGACCGTTCGCGGCTACGAGCTCAGCTTCGGCGTCTGGCGCCGCCCAGACGCAGCCGTCGCCGGTCGGCGCGTTCGAACCCTGGACGGAAGAGACTAGGCGGACTCTTCGGCGAGGGCGGGAGCGTCGTCGATCCCGTCCGCGCTTGTGACGAGCGTCGGCTTCAGGCCCTTCGAGATCGTCTCCTTCGTGATCACGCACTTGGAGACGTCCTTCCGCGACGGCAACTCGAACATGACGTCGAGGAGCGCGGTCTCGATGATCGAGCGGAGGCCGCGGGCGCCGGTCTCCCGGGCCAAAGCCTTGTCGGCGATCTCCCAGAGCGCGTCGTCGCGGAACTCGAGCTCGATCGAGTCGTAGCCGAAGAAGCGCTGGTACTGCCGCGTGAGCGCGTTCTTGGGCTCGGTCAGGATCTGGACGAGATCCTCGCGCCGCAGCTGATGCACGGCCGAGATCACGGGCAGACGGCCGATGAACTCCGGAATCAGGCCGAAGTTCAGCAGGTCCTCGGGCATCACGTCTGCGAGCAGCTCGGCGCTCTCCTCGGCGTTCTTCGAGCGCACGTCGGCGCCGAAGCCGACCGAGTTCTTGCCGATCCGCCGGCCGATGATCTTGTCGAGACCGGCGAACGCGCCGCCGCAGATGAAGAGGATGTTCGTCGTGTCGATCGAGAGGAACTCCTGGTGCGGGTGCTTGCGCCCGCCCTGCGGCGGCACCGAGGCGACCGTCCCCTCGAGGATCTTCAGCAGCGCCTGCTGCACGCCCTCGCCCGACACGTCGCGCGTGATCGACGGGTTGTCGGCCTTGCGCGCGATCTTGTCGACCTCGTCGATGTAGATGATCCCGGTCTCGGCCTTCTTGATGTCGAAGTCGGCGGCCTGGATCAGCTTCAGGAGGATGTTCTCGACGTCCTCGCCGACGTAGCCGGCCTCGGTCAGCGCCGTCGCGTCGGCGATCGCGAACGGCACGTTCAGGATCCGCGCCAGCGTCTGCGCCAGCAGCGTCTTCCCGCAGCCTGTCGGGCCGAGCAGGAGGATGTTCGACTTCTGCAACTCGACGTCGCCGTCCTCCTGGCCCATCCGGACGCGCTTGTAGTGGTTGTAGACCGCCACCGCGAGCGTCCGCTTCGCTTCCTCCTGGCTGACGACGTAGTCGTTCAGCACCGAGTAGATGTCGAGCGGCCGCGGCAGGTTGTCGAGATCAAGCTGCGTCGGGGTCGTCAGCTCCTCGTCGATGATCTCGTTGCAGAGATCGATGCACTCGTCGCAGATGTAGACCCCGGGGCCCGCGATCAGCTTCTTGACCTGCCGCTGACTCTTGCCGCAGAAACTGCAGAGGAGCTGCTCGTTGCCTTCGGATGCGCGGGCCATGTCTCTCTTGTACTCCAGTTTCGGGGGAACCGCTAGGTCAGGTCAGGGCCAGGTTCTCAGCGATGCTCGATCACTCTGTCAATGATTCCGTACTCGTTCGCTTCTTGCGCGGTCAGGAAGTAGTCGCGCTCCATGTCCTTGGAAACCTTCTCGATGTCCTGACCTGAGTGCTGGCTGAAGATCTCCTCGAGCCGTCGCTTCAGCGCGATCGTTTCGCGCGCGGCAATCTCGATGTCGGTCGCCTGTCCCTGGAAGCCGCCCGACACCTGGTGGATCAGAATCTTTGCGTTCGGCAACGCCATCCGCTTCCCTGCCGCGCCGCCCGCGAGCAGGAGCGCGCCCATGCTCATCGCGATCCCGACGCAGATCGTCTGGATGTCCGGCTTGACGAACTGCATCGTGTCGTAGATGGCGAGGCCGGCGTAGACCGAGCCGCCGGGGGAGTTGATGTAGATCGAGATGTCCTTGTCGGGGTCCTCCGACTCGAGGTGCAGCAGCTGCGCCACGATCAGGTTCGCGATCTGGTCGTCAACCGGGGTGCCGAGGAAGATGATTCGCTCGTTCAGCAAGCGGGAGTAGATGTCGAACGAGCGCTCGCCACGCGACGTCTGCTCGATCACCATCGGGATCAACGGGCTCATGCAGTCTCCTTGCCGGTCAGCTCAGTTGCCTGGGGTCCACAGCTTCGTCTCTTGCTCCTGGGTTTCCTTGTCGGGCGTCCAGATCGCGTCGCGCGCTTGGGCCTGTTCAAGCGGGATCGGCTTCACCTCGGCGGCGACACGGTCGAGCGCCGCGCGCAGGCGCAGGTCCTCCCGAAGGTCTTCCTGGCGTCCGTGCTGCCACAGATCCTCGATCACGTGCTCGGCATCTTCGCCCGCCGCTTCAGCCTGCTCGCGGATCAGCGTCTTGACCTCGTCGTCCGAGATCTCGATCCCGACCTTGTCGGCGACGGCTTCGAGCGCGAGCTCGCGCGCGACCGAGAGCGCGGCCT
>CAVTXQ010000010.1:0-695660 GCA_963738795.1 uncultured Gaiellaceae bacterium
CGCTCGGCGAGTGCGGCGGCAACGCCAACCGCTCGCCGAACAACCTGCTCGGCGACGGCGTCGACGTCAACGACCGGCCCTTCCATGTCGGTTTCCCGTACGCCGGGCAGCCGCACCAGGGCTACGAGCACGTCCACCACGGCCCCATGGGCGGGCCCTAACCAGACGCCAACACGGTGGGGGCGGCTCGTCCGCCCCCACCACCCAACCATGGAGACACGATGAAATTTCTCGCAGCTACCACGATCGTCATCGCCCTCGCCGCCGGCGCGCTACTCGGAGGCGTCGTCGGCGAGGACGGAGCCTCGGCCGGCCGGTCGATCGAGGCCGAGCGCGCCGCGACCCGCGGGCTGACGCTCCAGCAGCAAGCCCGGGTGAGCGGCAATCCCGAGCTCTACCCGCGGGCGGAGCGGGCGCTCGAGAAGGCACTGCGCCTCGATCCACGGAGTGGGCAGGCGCTGCGAGGGCTCTCCGCACTAGCCGCCTCCCGGCACCGTTTCGCCGAGTCGCTCGCGCTCGCGCGCCGCGCACAGGCTCTCGAGCCGCACGTCGCCGCGGTCTACGGGTTGATCGGCGACGCGAACCTCGAGCTCGGCCGCTACCGCGAGGCGTTCGCCGCCTTCGACAAGATGACGGCGCTGAAGCCCTCGGCCAGCTCGTATGCCCGCATCTCGTACGCCCGGGAGCTGAAGGGCGACGCTCGCGGCTCGCTCGAGGCGATCGAGCTCGCTGCCGACGCGGCTATCGTCGGTGAGCCGGCAGCCTGGACGCGCACGCTCGCAGGCAATCGCCTGCTGGCCGACCAGAGGCCGGCGGCTGCAAAGCTCCGCTTCCGCGAGGCGCTCTCGTACGTTCCGGGCTACCCGGGCGCGCTGAGCGGGCTCGCGGGCATCCGCGCCGCGAACGGCGACCTCGAGGGCGCACGTGCGCTGTACGCGCGCGCCGCGTCCGCGGCACCCGTGCCCGAGTTCGCCGAGAGCCTCGGCGACACGCTCGCCCAGCTCGGTCGCAACGCTGCGGCAGAGCGCGCCTGGGAGCGCGCCGAGGAGCTGGAGCGGCTGTTCGCCGCGAACGGCGGCCGCAACCTGCTCGAGACGGCCGAGTTCGACCTCAACCACGACCGCAACTTCCGCTCCGCTCTCGACCGCGCGCGTCGCGGCCGTGCGGAGCGCCCGAGCGTCGAGGGCGATCACGTGCTCGCCTGGGCGCTCTACAAGAACAACAGGTGTGCCGAAGCGCGGACGGTGTCGCTCCGCTCGTTCCGGCTCGGGACGCTCGATGTCGACGGGCTCTACCACCACAGCCTGATCGAGGCGTGCCTGGGCAATGCCAAGGCCGCGGCTGCGTACAAGGAGAAGGTGCGCGCGCTCGACCCCACGTACCTGGCGAATGCGCCGTCGGCGCGGAGGCTCGGCGGCTCAGCCGGATAGATTCGACGGCGTGGACCCTGTCTGCGTCGCCGACTACGAGCGCCTCGCCGAGGAACGGCTCGAGGCCGGCGCCTTCGGCTACTACGCCGGGGGCGCCGGCGACGAGCTGGCGCTGACGCGGCAACGTCGAGGCGTGGCGGGCGCTGAAGCTCCGGCCGCGCGTCCTCGTCGACGTCTCCGAGGTCAGCGCGGCGACGACGGTGCTCGGCACGCCGGTCTCGATGCCGCTGCTCGTCGCGCCGACGGCGATCCAGAAGCTGGCCCACGCGGACGGCGAGCCCGGCATGGCTCGCGCGGCGGCGGCGGCCGGGACGGTCATGTGCCTCTCGACGCTGGCGACCGCGACACCGGCCGAGGTCGCCGCGGCGGCGCCGGACGCGCCCCGCTGGTTCCAGCTCTACGTCTTCCGCGACCGCGGCGTCACCCGCTCGTTCGTCGAGCAGGCGGTCGAGCACGGCTACGGCGCGATCGTGCTCACCGTCGACGCGCCGTGGCTCGGCCGCCGCGAGCGCGACCTCCGCACCGGCTTCCGCGTCCCGGAGGAGATCGTCGTCCCGAGCATGGCCGCCGTCGGCGGCTGGGCCGGCGCGACCCCGCTCGAGCTGCTCGGCGCGATCGATCCCTCGCTCACCTGGGACGACCTCGCCGAGCTGCGCGCGCTGGCGCCGCTGCCGCTCGTCCTCAAGGGGATCCAGACCGCGGAGGACGCGCTGCTCGCGGTCGAGCACGGCGCCGACGCGATCGTCGTCTCGAACCACGGCGGCCGCCAGCTCGACGCGGTCGCGCCGACGGCGGCGCTGCTGCCGGAGATCGTCGAGGCGGTCGCCGGCCGGATCGAGGTCTACGTCGACGGCGGCATCCGCCGCGGCTCCGACGTCGTCAAGGCGCTCGCGCTCGGCGCCCGCGCCGTCCTCGCCGGCCGCGCGCCGCTCTGGGGGCTCGCGTGCGACGGGCGAGGCGGGCGCGCGGCGCGTGCTCGAGCTGCTCCGCGACGAGATCGAGCTCGCGCTCGCCCTCTGCGGCTGCGCCTCGCCGGAGGCGGTCGCGCGGCGCACCTCACATAGAATCGTCGGCCCGTGATCGAGACGCTCACCCGCAACGCCGTCGACGTCCTGCCCGCCGGCGGGCTCGAGGCGAAGCTGAAGCTGGGGCGGCCGCTGCGGGTCAAGCTCGGCATCGACGTCACCTCGCCCGACCTGCACGTCGGCCGCGGCATCCCGCTGCAGCGGATGCGCGCCTTCCAGGACGCCGGCCACGTCGGCGTCTTCATCGTCGGCGACTACACGACGCGGATCGGCGACCCGTCCGGCCGCTCGGCCGAGCGGCCGATCCTCTCGCCGGAGGAGATCGACGCGAACGCGAAGACGTACGTCGAGCAGGCGTTCACGATCGTCGACCGCGACAAGACCGAGGTGCGCTTCAACAGCGAGTGGCTCGCCGGGCTCGACTTCGCCGACGTGATCCGGCTGACGCGGACGACGACCGTCGCGCAGATCCTCGAGCGCGACGACTTCGCGAAGCGGATGGGCGCGCGCGAGCCGATCTCGGTCTCGGAGCTGCTCTATCCGCTGATGCAGGCGTACGACTCGGTCGCGATCGAGGCCGACGTCGAGCTCGGCGGCACCGACCAGCTCTACAACCTGCTCGCCGGCCGGATGGTGATGGAGGCGTACGGCCTCGAGCCGCAGGTCGTCCTGACGACGCCGCTGCTCCTCTCCTGGGACGGCGAGAAGATGAGCTCGTCGGTCGGCAACAACATCCCGCTGACCGCGCCGGCCGAGGAGCAGTTCGGCAGGACGATGCGGATCCCGGACTCGCAGCTCGAGGAGTGGTACCGGCTCGTGCTCGAGCGCGAGGTTCCCGGCGGCGAGCCGATGGAGGCGAAGCTCGCGCTCGCGCGGGCGATCGCCGAGCGCTCGCACGGGGAGGAGGCCGCCGCGGCGGCGGCCGACGCACTTCACGCGCGTCGTCCGCGAAGGCCAGGCGCCGGACGAGGTGCCCGACGCGTGCGTTGCCGCAGGGCGATCCCGTGCATCTGCCGGCGCTGCTCGCGTCCGCGTTCGGCCTCTCGACGAGCGAGGCGCGCCGGCTGATCGCCCAGGGCGGCGTCAAGCTGAACGGCGCGCCGGTCGCGGAGCTCGACCTCCCGCGCGCCACGCTCGTCGGCGCGACGCTGCAGGCGGGCAAGCGCCGCTTCGCCCGGCTGCGCGAAAACGGTTGACAGCGCGGGCGTCTCTGCTACTGTTCCTCGGCCGCCCGAAAGGGTCGGCGTAGCAAAGTCCCCGTCCTCGACACAACCGGAGCGTCTCCAAGCCTCGATCGGATACGATCAGCACCGCAAGCTTTGGAGGCCTCTGGCGCGAGTCGGAGGCTTTTTTACGCCGCCACCTGTAACGTGGCACTGGTCTTTGAAAACTCAACAGCGTGCGTTTACGTCGAGACCTCATGGTCTCGCGGGCTTCGGTCCTGTGAGTCGCATGAGGCTCTAACCTCGTCACCCCTTCATTGGGGAGACACTTTGAGCTCAAGCTCGAAGGAGAAAGCTTGCCGGCCTAGCCGGCAAACCAATCTTCACGGAGAGTTTGATCCTGGCTCAGGACGAACGCTGGCGGCGCGCTTAACACATGCAAGTCGAGCGAGAACCAGTCCTTCGGGACTGGGGACAGCGGCGAACGGGTGAGTAACACGTGGGTAATCTGCCCTCGATTCTGGGATAGCCCGGGGAAACCCGGATTAATACCGGATAGCCTCTCGAGCTTACGAGCTCGTGAGAAAAGGTAGCTTCGGCCTCCGATCGAGGATGAGCCCGCGGCGGATTAGCTTGTTGGTGGGGTAATGGCCCACCAAGGCGACGATCCGTAGCTGGTCTGAGAGGACGATCAGCCACACTGGGACTGAGACACGGCCCAGACTCCTACGGGAGGCAGCAGTGGGGAATCTTGCGCAATGGGCGAAAGCCTGACGCAGCGACGCCGCGTGGGGGAAGAAGGCCTTCGGGTTGTAAACCTCTTTCAGCAGGGACGAAGCCACTCGGGTGAATAGCCCAGAGGGTGACGGTACCTGCAGAAGAAGCCCCGGCTAACTACGTGCCAGCAGCCGCGGTAATACGTAGGGGGCAAGCGTTGTCCGGATTTATTGGGCGTAAAGAGCGTGTAGGCGGCCAGACAGGTCCGTTGTGAAAACTAGAGGCTTAACCTCTAGACGTCGATGGAAACCGTTTGGCTAGAGTCCGGAAGAGGAGAATGGAATTCCTGGTGTAGCGGTGAAATGCGCAGATATCAGGAAGAACACCCGTGGCTAAGGCGGTTCTCTAGTACGGTACTGACGCTGAGACGCGAAAGCGTGGGGAGCGAACAGGATTAGATACCCTGGTAGTCCACGCCGTAAACGATGGGTGCTAGGTGTGGGGGGTGTCGACTCCCCCCGTGCCGAAGCTAACGCATTAAGCACCCCGCCTGGGGAGTACGGCCGCAAGGCTAAAACTCAAAGGAATTGACGGGGGCCCGCACAAGCAGCGGAGCATGTGGTTTAATTCGACGCAACGCGAAGAACCTTACCAAGGCTTGACATGGTCGGGAAAGCCGTAGAAATACGGCCCTCCTTCGGGACTCGATCACAGGTGGTGCATGGCTGTCGTCAGCTCGTGTCGTGAGATGTTGGGTTAAGTCCCGCAACGAGCGCAACCCCTGTCCTATGTTGCCAGCGAGTTATGTCGGGGACTCATAGGAGACTGCCGGTGACAAATCGGAGGAAGGTGGGGATGACGTCAAGTCATCATGCCCCTTATGTCTTGGGCTACACACGTGCTACATTGGCCGGTACAAAGGGCTGCGATGCCGCGAGGCGGAGCGAATCCCAAAAAGCCGGTCCCGGTTCGGATTGGAGGCTGAAACTCGCCTCCATGAAGGCGGAGTTGCTAGTAATCGCGAATCAGCAACGTCGCGGTGAATACGTTCCCGGGCCTTGTACACACCGCCCGTCACACCACGAAAGTTGGCAATACCCGAAGCCGGTGGGCTAACCCTTTTAGGGAGGCAGCCGTCGAAGGTAGGGTTAATGATTGGGGTGAAGTCGTAACAAGGTAGCCGTAGCGGAAGCTGCGGCTGGATCACCTCCTTTCTAGGGATACCGGAGCAATTTACTCCGGTAGGCGCTGAGCTCGTTGATGCGGATCTCTCGAGATCTTCGTCCGATGACTCGGTTCGCCTAGAAATAACGTCGACCTCGACGTAGTTGTCCGTACGCTGTTGAGTTTTGAGAGACCGTCGCCTTCTGGTGACGGCGTTCTCTGCAAGGCGGGCCGCCGGCCTGCGTGCACCTTGAAAACTCCATAGCGACAACACAACGTGTTCTTACTGATCAAGAGAACAAGAGCACACGGTGGATGCCTTGGCGCCAAGAGCCGATGAAGGACGTGGGCGGCTGCGATAAGCCCGGGGGAGATGCTGACCAATCACTGATCCCGGGATTTCCGAATGGGGAAACCTACGCGTGGTAATGCGCGCGTGTTCCCGCCTGAATACATAGGGCGGGTAATGGCAAGCTGGGGAACTGAAACATCTTAGTACCCAGAGGAAAGGAAAGAAACCTCGATTCCCTGAGTAGTGGCGAGCGAAAAGGGAAGAGCCCAAACCTAGACGACGTGATAGACGGCAGTCGTTGTCGTCTGGGGGTTGTAGGGCCTGTCTTGATCCGTCTGCCGGCGGGTCGGCGAGTTACAAAGTTGTGCGTTAGTCGAAGTGAATGGAAATTCACACCGCAGAGGGTAATGGTCCCGTAGACGAAAGCGCATAGCCTCGCTTGACAGGTACCTGAGTACGGCCGGGCACGGGAAACCCGGTCGGAACCCGCGGGGACCACCCCGCAAGGCTAAGTACTCCTTGGCGACCGATAGTGAACTAGTACCGTGAGGGAAAGGTGAAAAGCACCCCGGAAGGGGAGTGAAATAGTACCTGAAACCGTGTGCTTACAAGCGGTCGGAGCAGGCTTGTCCTGTGACGGCGTGCTTTTTGCATAACGAGCCAGCGAGTTACTCTTACACGGCAAGGTTAAGGAAACGGAGCCGTAGCGAAAGCGAGTCTGAATAGGGCGCTTTAGTCGTGTGAGGTAGACCCGAAACTGAGTGATCTACCCATGGGCAGGTTGAAGCGGGGGTAAGACCCCGTGAAGGACCGAACCGACCTCGGTTGAAAACGGGGCGGATGACCTGTGGGTCGGAGTGAAAGGCTAATCAAACTCAGAGATATCTGGTTCTCCCCGAAATATATTTAGGTATAGCGTCACGCGTTCAATACCGGTTGTAGAGCACTGTTTGGTCTAGGGGGCCTACCAGCTTACCGAAATCAGGCAAACTCCGAATGCCGGTATTCCAGAGCGTGGCAGTCAGACTGCGGGGGATAAGCTTCGTGGTCGAAAGGGAAACAGCCCGGACCGTCGGCTAAGGCCCCTAATTCCATGCTAAGTGGGAAACGATGTCCGATTGCACAGACAACCAGGATGTTGGCTTAGAAGCAGCCACCATTCAAAGAGTGCGTAACAGCTCACTGGTCAAGTGATCGGGCGCGGACAATGTAACGGGGCTCAAGCATGGAGCCGAAGCCACGGACTTCATGGGTCAAACCATGGAGTGGTAGGGGAGCGTTCCCATGCCGGCGAAGCGGCGGCGTAAGCCAGCCGTGGAGGCATGGGAAGTGAGAATGCTGGCATGAGTAACGAAAGAGGAGTGAGAAACTCCTCCACCGAATGCCTAAGGGTTCCTGAGTAAAGCTAATCTGCTCAGGGTTAGTCGGGACCTAAGCCGAGGCCGAAAGGCGTAGGCGATGGACAACAGGTTGATATTCCTGTACCACGTCCCCACCGCTATCACCAATGGCGGGACGGGGTAGGCTACGGAATCCCAGGCGATGGTCGTCCTGGGGTAACCGCGTAGGGCGGGTGATAGGGAAATCCGTCACCCATCAAGCCTGAGACGGGATGCCGAGCCCAGCGATGGGCGAAGTTCCTGAAGCCATGCCTCCTAGAAAAGCGTCTAGGGAGGTGGGACGTGCCCGTACCAAAACCGACACAGGTAGGCAGGTAGAGAATACCAAGGTGATCGGAAGAACTCTCGTTAAGGAACTCGGCAAAATGGTCCCGTAACTTCGGGAGAAGGGACGCCCCGGTAGGGTGACGCGGATTTACTCCGCCGAGCCTGAGGGGGCCGCAGTGAAACGGCCCAAGCGACTGTTTACCAAAAACACAGGTCTCTGCGAAGTCGTAAGACGACGTATAGGGGCTGACGCCTGCCCGGTGCCGGAAGGTCACGAGGAGAGGTTAGCCTTCGGGCGAAGCCTTGAATCCAAGCCCCGGTAAACGGCGGCGGTAACTATAACCGTCCTAAGGTAGCGAAATTCCTTGTCGGGTAAGTTCCGACCTGCACGAATGGCGTAACGACTTGGGCGCTGTCTCAACGAGAGATCCGGTGAAATTGTAGTCTCGGTGAAGATGCCGAGTACCCGTGGTTGGACGGAAAGACCCCGTGAACCTTTACTGCAGCTTTACGTTGAAGTCTGGTGTTCGTTGTCCAGGATAGGTGGGAGCCTTTGAAGCCGGAGCGCTAGCTCTGGTGGAGGCAATCTTGGGATACCACCCTTCGGATTCTGGGCTTCTAACCCGGTGCCGTGATCCGGGCCGGGAACAGCGTGAGGTGGGCAGTTTGACTGGGGCGGTCGCCTCCTAAAATGTAACGGAGGCGCGCAATGGTTCCCTCAGCACGGTTGGAAATCGTGCGTAGAGCGCAAAGGCATAAGGGAGCTTGACTGCGAGACTGACAAGTCGAGCAGGGACGAAAGTCGGCCTTAGTGATCCGGCGGTTAAGAGTGGAATTGCCGTCGCTCAACGGATAAAAGGTACTCCGGGGATAACAGGCTTATCCTCCCCAAGAGTCCACATCGACGGGAGGGTTTGGCACCTCGATGTCGGCTCGTCGCATCCTGGGGCTGAAGCAGGTCCCAAGGGTTGGGCTGTTCGCCCATTAAAGCGGTACGCGAGCTGGGTTCAGAACGTCGTGAGACAGTTCGGTCCCTATCCACCATGGGCGCTGGAAGTTTGAGAGGAGTCGTCTCTAGTACGAGAGGACCGAGACGAACAGACCTCTGGTGTATCAGTTGTCCTGCCAAGGGCACTGCTGATTAGCCACGTCTGGATGGGATAACCGCTGAAAGCATCTAAGCGGGAAGCCCACCTCGAGATGAGACTTCCCATCCCCTCGAGGGAGTAAGGGCCGTGGAAGACCACCACGTTGATAGGCCGGCGGTGCAAGCGCAGCAATGCGTTCAGCTGACCGGTACTAATTGCCCGAGGTCTTGATTTAGAACACGTTCGAGTCGCTATGGAGTTTTGAGGGTGCAGCCAACAGGCGCGCTTTCGACAATTTCGGCGGTCATAGCGTCGGGGGTACACCTCTTCCCATTCCGAACAGAGAAGTTAAGCCCGACAGCGCCGATGGTACTCGGGGCGCAAGCCCCCGGGAGAGTAGGACGCCGCCGAATTACCTCAGAAGGGCCGCGAAAGCGGCCCTTCTTTCGTTCTAGACTCAACGTCGTGGAGCTCACGGACGGAACGCTCGTCCTGCGCGTGCCGGACGACGGCGACGCCGAGGCCGTCCGCGTCGCCTGCCAGGACCCGGAGATCCCGCGCTGGATTCCCGTGATCCCGCAGCCGTACACGGACGAGAGCGCGCGCGACTTCATCACCTGGTCGCGAGAGACGATCGAGCGCGGGAGCTACTCGTTCGTGATCGTCGACGCCGGCACCGGCGAGCTGCTCGGTGCGATCGGCATGGGCGTGAACGCGTGGATGAAGAGTGGGTCACATCGGCTACTGGGTCGCCGCCCCAGCGCGCCGCCGCGGGGTCGCCAGCGGCGCGCTGCGACTGCTCGCCGGCTGGGCGCTCGAACAGGACTTCGGCCGCGTCGAGCTGATCACCGACCCCGACAACGTCGCTTCGCAACGGGTCGCCGAGAAGGTCGGCTTTCGCCGCGAGGGCGTGATGCGCTCCCACACGCTCCACCAGGACGGACGCCGGCGCGACGCGGTGCTGTTCTCGCTGCTACCCGGAGAGCTCGTGTAGCGCCTCGAGCCGGCGCGCGAGCGGAGGATGAGTGACGAAGAGCGCGGCCAGCCCGCTCTCCTCGAACGGATTGACCGTGTAGAGCGGCTCGGTCGCCGGACTCGCGTGGAACGAGACGAGGTCGCTGGCGCGATCGAGCTTGAGCAGTGCGTCGGCGAGCCCCTCGCCGGAGCCGAGCAACGACGACGCCATCCGGTCGGCCGCCAGCTCGCGCCTCGGCGAGAGCAGCAGATGGACGAATGCTGCCGCGATCGGGCCGAGCACCGCCAGCAGGGCCCGCTCGAACCAGCCGCCGATCCGCGACAGGTCGACGAGAACGACGGCGAGCATCACCGCGGAGGTCTGCGTGAGCACGTCGCGCCGACGCACGTGGGCGAGCTCGTGGGCGATCACGGCCTCGAGCTCCGCCGGCGTCAGCGCGCCGAGCAGGCCCGTCGAGAGCGCGATCGCCGATCCGGCGGGACCGCGGCCGGCGGAGAGCGCCCGCGGATATCCGTCGGGAATCAAATAGAGCTTCGGCGGTGCGACCCGGAACTTTGCTGCGAGCGCGTCGACGGTCGAGCGCAGGAGCGGGTCCTCGGCGAGCGCGTACTCACGGGCGCCCAGCATCCCGAGCAGCGCGCGGTCCGCGTACGCGTAGACGGCGAGTGCGGCCAGCAGGGTGCAGAAGACGAAGCACCGAGGCCGTCGTCGGCCCGCCGAGCGCCCAGCCGAACGCGCCGGAGAGGGCTGCGAGCATCGAGGCCAGCAGCCACCACTTGGCGATGTTGACCGCGCCGGCTACGAGTCGTCGTCGCCGAGGCCGTCGACGTCGCGCTCGTCGTCGCCGAGGCCGCGCGGGGGCCAGTCCGGCTCCGGTGCGTCGCAGCGGCTCGAGCAGTGCAGCGACGCGACGTTCTGGAGCGGCACGAGGATGTGGCCGTTGAGCTCGATGTGGGGGACGTCCTCGATCGAGCAGTAGGCGGTCAGGACACCCTCCTGGTACTCGCCGCCGAAGAGGGCGACCTCGATCTGCTCGCCCTTGTACTTGTTCGTGTAGTCGTCCACGGGAGGCGTCAGTCTACTTGGACGTAGACCCCGTCCCGGACGGCGAGCTTGTAGACGGCGCAGTTGGCCCACCGCTCGACGCGCTCTCCGACCGCGTGGTGCCAGAGCGTGTTCAACGCGCCGCCGTGCGAGACGACGAGCACCTGCTCACCGGGGTGGTCGTCGGCGATCGCCTGCACCGCCTCGAGCATCCGCTCGCGCACGTCCTCGTCGCTCTCGCCGTCGTGCCGCGAGCCCTCCGGGAACGCGGCGATGTCCTCGCGCGTCAGCCCTTCCCAGCTGCCGAAGGAGCGCTCGCGCAACCGCGGGTCGAGCTTCACCTCGAGCGCGTGAGTGGCCGCGACCGCGGCCGCGGTCGCCTGGGCACGGCTCAGATCGCTCGAGTAGATCGCATCGAGCTCGACGTCGGTCAGCTCCTGCGCGAGGAACTGCGCCTGCTGTCGTCCGAGCTCGTTCAGCGCGATGTCCGACGAGCCCTGGATCCGCAGCTCGCGGTTCCAGTCGGTCTCACCGTGTCTCGCCAGGAGGAGCGTGGTCATCCATCTAAGCTAGCCGCCGATGGATCTCGGCCTCGAGGGGAAGGTGTGTCTCGTCACCGGCTCGACCGGCGGCATCGGCCTCGAGACGGCGAGGCTCCTCGTCGCCGAGGGCGCCCGTGTCGCCACGTGCGGGCGGAGCGACGCGCCCGGAATCGGCGAGGAGACGCACGTGCAGGCGGATCTCTCCGACCCCGCCGCACCGGCACGCGTCGTCGCCGACACCACCGGTTCGCTCGGCAGCCTCGACGTCCTGGTGAACAACGTCGGCTTCGCGGTCCACGCCGCCTTCGAGGACGTGCCGGACGCGGACTGGGACGCGACGTGGAACCTGAACGTGATGAGCTACGTCCGGGCGATCCGGGCGGCACTGCCGCACCTGCGTACCAGCAGGGGCTCGATCGTCAACGTCGCCTCGACTTCGGGGAAGCGTCCGTCGGTGGGGATGCCGCACTACTCGGTCTCGAAGGCGGCTGTCCTGTCGCTCTCCCGGCTCGTTGCCGACGCCTACGCCGCCGACGGGATCCGCTGCAACGCGGTCACGCCCGGCCCGACGGCGACGGACGCCTGGCTCGGCGACGGCGGTCTCGCCGATCAGCAGGGAGAGCGCGCGGAGGTGCTCGCGAAGGTCGGCGCCGGCCGGCCGCTCGGCAGACTCGCCGAGCCGGAGGAGATCGCCGCCGTGATCGCGTTCCTCGCGTCCGAGCGAGCCTCCTACGTCACCGGGCGCCGCGTGGAGCGCCGACGGCGGCACTGTCCCGATCATCATCTAGCGACTCCTGGCCGAGCGCGCCTCCCGGCCGGCGGACCGGCTCCGGCGCGCCTCGGTCCTCGGACGCGTCCCAGCCGGCGGCCGTGTCCGCGCTGTTACACCTGCCTACGCACCGCGAGCGACGCGCCAGGAGCCGCTCGCCGCGGCCACGGCGCGATCCGCCTGGCGGGATACCCTGGCCCTCATGCCGGATCTCGCCGGACGGGTCGCCGACGCCTTCGAGGCCCGCATTCGCGCGGCCGAGGAGGAGCAGCTCTCGCCGCTCGCCGTCCGCTCCTACGAGACCCGCGGGAGGCTGCGGGAGGAGGACGAGTGCGGGATCCGGACGCCGTTCCAGCGCGACCGCGACCGGATCGTCCACTCGAAGCCGTTCCGCCGCCTGAAGGGGAAGACGCAGGTCTTCATCGACCCCGCCGGCGACCACTACCGGACGCGGATGACGCACACGCTGGAGACGACCGGGATCGCCCGCGTCGTCGCGCGGGCGCTGCGGCTGAACGAGGATCTGACCGAGGCGATCGGGCTCGGCCACGACACGGGTCATCCGCCGTTCGGGCACGCGGGCGAGGAGCAGCTCGACGAGTGCCTGCGCCGGCACTTCGGCTCCGGCTTTCGGCACAACGAGCAGTCGCTGCGAATCGCCGAGGAGCTCAACCTGACGGCGGAGGTCCGCGACGGCATCCTCACGCACACGGGCGAGCAGGAGCCGGCGACGCACGAGGGAAGGATCGTCCGGCTCGTCGACCGTGTCGCCTACATCAACCACGACATCGACGACGCGATCCGCTGGGGGCTGCTGACGCCCGCCGACCTGCCGCGGGCCGAGATCGAGCTGCTCGGCGACACCGGCTCGAAGCGGATCGACACGCTCGTCCACGACCTGATCGAGACCTCGGAGGCGGCGGGCGAGATCCGCCAGGACGACGAGATCGGCGCGGCGATGCTGGCTCTCCGCACCTTCATGTTCGAGCGCGTCTATCTCGGCGAGCATGCGCGCGGGGAGCACCTGAAGGCACATCAGACGATCGCCGCGATCTTCAACCACCTCGTCGGCCGCGGTGAGTCCGAGGACGAGATCCGCACGTTCGTCTCGGGGATGACCGACCGCTTCGCGCTCGACTACGCCGGGCGCCTCTAGCTCGTGGCCCGGATCAAGGAGTCGTCGGTCAGGGAGGTCGTGTCGGCCTCCGACATGGTCGAGGTCGTCTCCGGCCGCACGGCGCTGCGGAAGGCCGGCGCGCGCTACACGGGGCGCTGTCCCTTCCACGAGGAGCGGACGCCGAGCTTCTCGGTCAACGCGGCCGACAAGCTCTACCACTGCTTCGGCTGCGGCAAGGGCGGCGACGTGATCACGTTCGTCCGCGAGACCGAGAACCTCGACTTCGCCGGTGCGGTCGAGTGGCTGGCCGAACGGTTCCGCGTCACGCTCGAGTACGAGGAGACGTCGCCGCAGCAGGAGGAGTCGCGCAAGCGGCGCGACCGGCTCCACGCCGTGCTCGACCAGGCCGCCTCGTTCTACGAGCGGTACCTGTGGGAGGCGGCCGCCGGCGTGCCCGTCCGCGCGTACCTCGAGAGCCGCGGCCTGGGGGAGGCTGTCTGCCGCGAGTTCCGCCTCGGCCTCTCGCCCGGCACCGGCCTGGCTCAGAAGGCGCGCGAGAAGGGCTTCACGGCCGACGAGCTGCGCGCTGCGGGCCTCACGAACGCGCGCGGGAACGACTACTTCCCGCAGCGGCTGATGTTCCCGCTCGCCGACGCGCGCGGGCGGATCGTCGGCTTCCAGGCGCGCAAGCTGCACGACGACGACCCGCTCCGCGGCAAGTACGTCAACTCACCCGAGGGCGAGCTCTTCCACAAGTCGGCGATCCTCTACGGCCTCAACCTGGCGCGCACCGCGGTCGCGAAGCAGGAGCGGGCGGTCGTCGTCGAGGGGAACACCGACGTGATCGCGCTGCGGCAGGCCGGGTTCGAGCCGGTCGTCGCGTCGATGGGGACGGCGCTGACCGAGCGCCAGCTGAAGGAGCTGCAGCGCCTGACGCGGCGGCTCTATCTCTGCTTCGACTCCGACGCCGCCGGTGAGGACGCCACCCTGCGCGGGATGGAGCTCGCGACGACGCTCGGGTTCGACGTGCGCGTCGTGTCGCTGCCGAAAGGCCAGGACCCGGCCGACGCACCGGCGGGCTTCGAGCAGCGGCTCGGCGGCGCGGCCAGCTATGTCGTCCACCGCGTGCGGCTCGAGCTCGAGCGCGCGCCCGATCGGCAGGAGGCCTTCGTCCGTGCACGCGAGGTGCTTGCGAAGGTGGAGGACTCGCCCGAGCGCCAGGACGCGCTGCGCCTGCTCGCCGACACGCTCGATCTGCCGCGGGAGACGCTCGCCGGTCTCGGGGCGAAGGCAGCCGACGGCGCCCGTGTCACAGCCGGCCGAGCTCTCGCCGGCGATGCTGGAGAAGGGCGAGCAGCTCGAGCGGCGCGTCCTCGCCGCGTGTGTCCTCCATCCGGGGCTCGTCACGCTCCTGGCGGAGCTCTCGGCCGACCACTTCGACTCGGAGCTGCACCGGCGCTTCCGGACACTGCTCGTCGAAGGCGGGGAGGAGGACGAGACGCTGACCGCGCTCCGCGCCGAGCTCGACGCGCGCGCAGCCCGCGAGGCGCTCGACGAGCGGACCGGCAAGGAGCTCCTGCTCAACCTGCGAGCTCGCCGCCTCCGCCGCGAGCTCGCCGGCGCCGAGCTCGAGCGGGTGCAGGAGTTGCAGGCTGCGCTGGCGAAACTGAGCGAAGCGGCACAGGAGATTCACTGACGCCGGTTCCCCCGGCAGCTTCAAGTTTTTACCTGTTACTGTCGATGTTCCAGGTAGCACCACGGAACCCCCGAAGTACCCGCTTGCCGCCTGATGGATGTCCTAAGCCGTTCACTTGCCGTTCTCGCGCTGGCTTGCGCCGTTGCCGCAGGCACCCTCGGCTCGACCACCTCGAGCGCCGGCGCGGCCGCCGCTGCCGGTGACTGCACGCCCGGCTCGGACTGGGGGAGTGTGCGGGACGACTTCGCGACCCAGACGATCTCGCTCGTCAACGCGCACCGGACGGGCATCGGGCTCCGGGCGCTGACCGTCTCCTCCGCCCTGCAGGCATCGGCCGTCTGGAAGGCGCGCCACATGGCGAAGTACAACTACATGGCGCACAACGACCCGGCGCCGCCGGTCGCCCGCTCGACGGGCGAGCGGATGGCCGCCTGCGGCGTCAGCGGCGGCTGGGGCGAGAACATCGCGGCCGGCTATCCGACGCCGGCGTCCGTCGTCAACGGCTGGCTCAACTCGGCCGGCCACCGCGCGAACATCGAGAACGCGAGCTACACGGCGATCGGCTCCGGTGCCGCGGCGGGCGGCTCAGGTCAGATCTTCTGGGCGCACACCTTCAGCACGAGCGGGGGAAGCGCGCCCGCCCCGCCGCCACCGGCACCGACGCCGCCGCCCGCTCCTGCTCCACCGCCCGACCACCCCGAAGCCGCCCGCGCCGCCGCCGACGACGCCGAAGCCGCCCACCCCGCCGCCGGGGCAGCCGGGACCGCCCGCACAGCCGGGGCCGCCCGCTGCACAGCCCGGGTCGAAGGCGGTCTCCGCCGCCGGCCCGCTCAGCTTCCGCTCGCTGACACTGACGCCACGGCGGCCCGCCGCCGGGCGTGTGCTCGGCAGCAGGGTGCTGGTGCTGAAGGGCGGCACGCGCCTGAAGACCGGACACGTCTTCTGCAGCGCCCGTTTCCAGGGCCGTCGCCTCAAGGTGCTCGAGCGCGGCCTTCGCGCCGGGTCCGCCGTGTGCGCCTGGCGCATCCCGCGGAACGCGCGCGGCAAGATCGTCAGCGCGACAGTCGTCGTGCAGCAGGGCTCGGTGCGGGCGTACGTGCCGTTCCGCGCCAAGATCTCCTGACGCCGCTCTAAAGGAGAGGGCCGTCCCGCCGATAAAGGGTGACGGTGCCCTCGCTTCTGCGATCCGTCCTCGCCGTCGTCGTCCTGCTCACGCTGCTCGTGCCGGGCCACGTCCGCTCGACGGCGAGCACACCGGGCGCCGACGCGACCGCAGAGGTCGCCGGCTCGGTGCGCAAGCCGGTCAAGCCCAAGCGGAAGGCCCGCCCTCGGCCGGTCGCCGCCGACCCGGCGCCGAACGACCCACTCTGGCGCGACTCCTGGTCGCTCGCGAAGGTTCGTGCTCCGGCCGCGTGGCGCGTGACGAGGGGCGCAGCGGACGTCGTTGTCGCCGTGCTCGACACCGGAGTCGATCGCAGCCACCCGGATCTCCAGGGCGCCTTCGTCGAGGGCTGGGATGCCGTCAACGAGGACGCGGACGCCAACGACGACCACGGGCACGGGACGCTCGTCGCCGGCGTGATCGCCGCCCGCGCGAACAACGGCATCGGCGGCGTCGGCGCCTGCTCGCAGTGCTCGCTGATGCCGGTGAAGGTGATCGGCGGCAACGGTGCCGGCAACGCCGCAGACATCGCCGAAGGGATCACCTGGGCCGCCGACCACGGCGCGCGCGTGATCAACATGAGCTTCGTCATGTCCGGCCACGACGACGGCGTTGCGGCTGCGCTCGCGCACGCGCGCTCGAAGGGCGTCCTGATCGTCGCGGCCGCCGGCAACGACGGCAGCGCCGACGTCACGTTCCCCGCCGGGCAGCCTGGTGTCGTCAGCGTCACCGGCACGGACGCGGCCGATGCCCGCTATCAGTGGGCGAGCTACGGCAGCTGGGTCACGCTTGCCGCTCCGGGCTGCAGCAAGTCGACGCAGGCGGGCGGGGGGTACGCGGACTTCTGCGGCACCTCGTCGGCGGCCGCGTTCGCGTCCGGGGTCGCCGCACTCGCACGCTCCGCCGCCCGTGACGCCGCGGTCGATCGGATCGTCGCCGCGATGTCGGCGAATGCCGTCCGGGTCGGAGACTTCGTGGCCACAGGCCGCGTCGACGCTGCCGCGACCGCGAACGCGCTCTCGGTCAGTTGCTGCGGTCCGCCTGCCCCTGCAGACACCCGTCCCGACCATCCTGAACCGCATCCTGGCCGGCTTTGAAATAGCTCGCCCAGGCGCGCCCGACGATCGCCGCAACGCCGTCTGAGGACGTGTCCTCGGACTTGTACTTCGACGCGAGCAGAGCGTCCTCGGTCGTGGCGCACTCGCTGTACGCGCGCTCGTAGACCGCGATCTGGACGTTCTTCGGCGTCGTCCCCGCCGCCAGCGGATGCGGATCGACCTCGGGCTGCGTCGTCACAGCCGCCGTCGTCCTGCCCTCGTCGTCGTCTCCGGCGAGGCGGTTCCCCGCGCCGACGCCGACCACCAGTCCGAGAGCGAGAAGGAGCCCGAGGGCGATCGAGATACGGCGTACCCGGCTGCTCACGTTGACGTTCCCCCCTGTTCGATGAACCCAGTGTCGCTGATCGTGTCACGAGAGAGGAGGGGCCCCGCCGTTGCGGGGCCCCTCCTCGTTACCCGGTGGTTCGAGAAGCGCTAACGAGCGAGCGCGACCCTGACCGTCCGGACGTGCTTGCTGACCTGCAGGTTGGCGACACGGACAGCCGCGTTCGTCTTGATGGTGCGGACGACCGGCTTCGTTGCCTTCCCGGTCCGCATCACGAGCGTGATCCGGACCTTGGCCTGCTTGGCCGCGCCGTTGACGCGCACGACCAGGTACCGCTTGCCGTTCTTGAAGACGAGCCGTGCGGACGTCAGCTTGAGGGCTGCCGCCTTTGCGGTCGGCTTCTTGGCCTCCGGCGCCGCAACTGCGGGCACCGGGTTGCCGGCGAGGCTCACGACCGTGGCGGTCGCGGCTGCCGATGGCAGGCGCCTGGCTGGTGACCGGCGGAGCGGTCGGAGCCGGGCTCGGCGGCGGGATCGGCGTGCCACCGTCGGTCGGCGACGCGCACGTCGGGCCGTCCGTCGGGAGCGTGGTGCCGTTGCCGGCGAACCGGATGCAGCGGACGCGCTGGACACCGAAGCCACCGTTACGGGTGGCGACGTTCTCGGCATCCACGTCGACCAGACCAGGCTGCGTGCTCTTGACCTCGATACCAGCCTGGCCAAGCGCGTTGGTCCGGATGCGGATCTCATCGTCAGTAGCGGACACGACAACCTGACCGATCGTGTTGTAGCCACCGAAGTTGAGAGCTGCCGGGATGATCAGGCCCCGCGGCTCACGCGTGAACGACACCAGGGCACCCACAACCGGGTTGCCGCGGATGTCGCGGATGACCTCGACGCAGAACGCCTCGATCGGGGACTTCGGGACACAGTCGAGGCTCTTGCCAGCCCGCTCGAACACGTTCTTCGTCAGCGTGTTGCTGAGGCGAGGATCGTTGAACGTCAGCTGGTACGGATCAAGTGCCTCGGCCCGGATCGTCGCCGATCCGAGCGTACCCGGTGCTCCGACCTCACCGAGGTCGCAGCGACCGTTGGCGTCCGGAGCAAGCACCGCGCCGACGTCCGGCCGGAACCGCAGGATCGCCTCGCCGTGCTCATCCGTGTACACCGTTGCCGAGTTGATGCCGGTCGGCCGCGGGATGAACTCGCCCGGGCCGAACTGGCCGGTGCCACCCACGTCGCGGCAGGTGTTGAAGCCGCCACGTGAGGTCGTGTCCAGCAGATCCCAGAAGTGGTATCCACGGACACCCTGGTTGAGGATCCCCGCGGTCTGGTACCCGGGGAAGTTGTTCGCGATCGGCCCAGTCGTGCCGGACGAGGTGTAGCCCGGCCGGATCTGCGACCAATCACCCGGCAGCGCCGAGACGTAGAACGGCGCGTACAGGTTGTGCGCATTGCCCGGGAACGCGGCCGAAGCAGCGCCCGTGCGGTTGCGGCTGTAGAGCACGTGCTTGTCGGCCGCCGCGAGGGCACCGACGGAGCCCGCGAGGTCGACGTCGATCCGGGCAGCCGGCATCGGCGCATCGCCGAAGTCGAGCTTGCCGTCAGGCAGGAACGACGTGTCAGGCCGTGCGGGATCGAACGGACCGACCGTCTCGCCGTTGAGGTGACCCGTCCCGCCGATGATGCGCGAGAAGCGGCCGACCTCGCAACCGCCGAGGCAGTTGTCCACGGCGTCGATCGCAGCCACGCCACCGCACATGCTCGTCGCGGTGTGACCCTCGGTCGCGAGATCATCGTCATGGATGTCCCACGCCATCGGGTTGTAGCCGTCCACGTCGAACGCATACCGGCCGGCAAGTGCTGCCCAGTCGGCGGGAAGCGTCCGCGCCGTCGCATGGAGGTCCGTGAACGAGCCGGTGACCCGCGCGCGGATCAGGCCGTCCCGGAAGGCACCAGGGGTGCCGATCGGGTTGAAGTTCCCATCGCCGAGCGGATCGCCGACGGAGAAGCCCGGGAACGCCGCGTCACTGAGCTCGGTGAGCACCGGAGCGCTCATGCTGAGCCAGATGACGAGGAAGTCGTGCTTCAGCTCGGGGCTGCCCTGCACGCCTTCGCGCGCGTCGACAGCCATCTTGATCCGAGTCATGCCCGGGTTGACCGAGTCAACGTCGATCGCCCAACAGGTGCGATCGCGCTGCTCGCCGCCGCCCGCGAAATCGGGCGTGCGCCGGTCGGTGTCGTCGAAGAACACCGGGTCACGCAGCTCACCGTGCGCTGCCGGACCGACGAGTCGACGATGGCCCACTCGGCCTGGGAACCTTCCCAGTCGCCGCGCGGGTCGTCGATGCACTTCACGAGCCGAACTTCCTCGCCTGCCCAGGCGACGTACGGAATGTTCGCCTCCATCGGGTCGCCGGCCTCGAACAGATCGCCGTTCAACCCCGCCGACGCGGTGCCCGACATCGCGAGGGCGGCGAGCGCCCCGAGCGATGCGAGTACCAGCACCAGCTTCAGTTTTGTACGCATATTGGTGTTTCCCCCACTCGTAGATACCCAAAGGATGTGTTGCGAATGAACCAGACACAGTTCTGACCTTCAGTGCGACCTCTCCCCTCGCGCCCTCCTTTCCGGTCAGCCGATGTCGGCGGAAGATGCTCCTTACGCAACACTTGGTTCTAAACCCTCGAGGGCTTCTAAGCAAGGGTTTCGCGGGTAGGTTTCAGGCCAGGAAGTGGTATCGACCTGGTGGAAAAACCCACCCGAAAACGAGGTTTCAAGATCGGACGGGCGGGATTTGCGGATCGCCCTTCCACCGAGGCCGTTTCGTTTCTACACTCGGGCCGATGATGCGGCTGCTGCTGATGGGCCTGGCGACGCTTGCGCTCACCGGCGGTACTGCCGTGGGCGCCGTCCAACCCAACGATCCCGTCTGGGCGGAGCAGCTCGGTGCGCGCCAGATCGGGATGCCGCAGGTATGGGAGACGACGACCGGCGACGCGAGCGTCGTGATCGCGACCGTCGACACCGGCGCCAACGGGATCCCCGACCTCGAGGGCGCCCTGGTCCCCGGCTACGACTTCGTCGACAACGACTTCGAGCCGCAGGACACGCACGCAGGCGGCCACGGGTCGCGTGTCGCCAGTGTGATCGCGGCCCGCGGGAACAATCAGCTCGGCATGGCGGGCTACTGCTGGGGTTGCCGGGTGATGCCGATCAGGGTCAGCTCGAACGGATCAGCGAGCCCCGCTCGGATCGCTGCCGGGATCCGGTACGCGGTCGACCAGGGCGCGCGGATCATCAACGTCAGCCTGAGCCATGCCGGCAGCCCCGACGCGGCGGAGGCGGCGGCGGTGGCGTACGCGATCTCGCGCGACGTGATCGTGGTCGCGTCGGCGGGGAACGCCGGCACCGAGACACCGCAGTACCCGGCGGCGTATCCCGGCGTACTCGCCGTCGGGGCGACCGACGATCTCGACACCCTCTACTTCTGGTCGAGCTTTGGGCCTTGGGTGAGCCTGACGGCTCCGGGTTGCCAGATGGTCACCGACTGGCAGACCCCGCCCGGGACGATCTGCGGCACCTCGTTCACGCCCGCCGTGGTGGCGGCCGTCGCGGGGCTTCTGCTCTCGAAGAATCCGAACCTGACCGGCAGCCAGGTCATCGCGGCGCTGCGCGTGACCGCCCGGCCGGTGGTCGGCGTTGCCTACGGCCGGGTCGATCCCGTCGCCGCGCTCCGCTGGCTCGGCCTGCTCTCGCCGACCGCCGCCAGCCCTGCCGCGGCAGGCCCGCCGGCGGCCGCCGCGCCGCGGGTGCCGAAGCCGCCCGCGCCGGGCCAGCTCTTCACTCGGCAGACGCTGTTCGAGACGGGCACGTTCAAGCGCGGCTTCCGCTCGACGTTCAGGGTCGGCCGCGGGCGCTTCGAGATGCAGCTCCTGACCCCGCTCGCGGCCTCGTGCTCGCTCTCGCTCAGCAAGGCGGGCGAGCTGACCGTCGCAGCGCCCGCCGTCAGGAACCTGATCAGTCTGTCCGTCCGCGTGACTGCCGGCCGGTACACCGCGGAGGTGCAGTGCCGCGGTGCCCGGACTCGGCAGTACTCGTTGGGTGTCATCGCGATGTTCCCTCGAGGCTTCCCCTAGAGCGACCTCGACCTCGGCTTCGGGCTCCGGAGCGGGACGAGCGCCCGCGAGACGTCGCCGTTCCCGTTCCCACTTCCGTTCCCGTTGCCGTCGGTTGTCGCGATCGCGGAGTCCGACTCCACCACCACGTCGAGGAGACCTGCCTCACGCGCCCACCGCGCCGCTTCGAACCGGCTGCGGACGCTGAGCTTGCGGTAGATGTTCGCGAGGTGGAACTTCACCGTCTGGTCGGCGACCCAGAGGATCTCCGCCACCTGACGGTTCGACCGTCCGCCCGAGACGAGCTGCAGGATCTCGAGCTCGCGACGGGTCAGCTTGCGCAGGACGTCCGTGTCGGCCGCCGGTACCGCCCGTTCCTGCGGGGGTGCCAGGTAGAGCGACGGCTCGAAGGCCTGGCGGATCGCCGTTGCGATCGCCTCCGGGTCCGACGTCTTGAGGACGTACGCGGATGCACCTGAGTCGAACGCTGCGTCGATCACGCAACGGTCGTCCGTGCCCGAGAGGACGATCACCGTCAGCTCCGGAACCCGGTCGCGGCCGCTCGAGATGATCCCGAGCGCAGCTTCGAGCCCTTCCGGCAGGTCGATCTCCATCACGAGCAGATCGGGCTGATGCTCCTGCAGGAGCGTCTCAGCTGTCCCCGTCGTCGTTGCCGCGCCGACGAGGTCGATGTTGAACCGGGCGAGCAGCGTCGACAGCGCCGTGTGACACAGCGGGTGCGGGTCGAGCGCCACTGCCTTCCTACGTGGTCTGTCGATTTCGTGCTTCATCGATCCTCCATACGTTCTTCCAGGACAACTGCCCTCTGCAAACACGACTCCCAGCCGGCCCCGGTTCTTCCGCGGGCGGCTCGTCAGGAGTCGTGCGTGGGGGCTATCCGGGTCGAGCGCTGGGAGGAGCGGGGATCACGCCGTGCGGAAGGGTGCGTGGCAGGCGCAATCGGGCGAACCGGGATGGCCAGGGAACGCGCAGCGGCACGACCGCGAGCGCGAACAAGCGCGGGGACGTGCTCGATCCTGTCGAGCCGTTGAAGCCGCCGTCGTTCGCCACCCCCTGACCGGAGTCGCCGAACGGAACGATCGGCCGAACCTCGGCGATCGGACGCTTCTTGGCGGCCTTCGACTTCGGCGGAGGGCGTGCTTCGGCGCTGCGGATGGTCACGCGTGGTGGCGCGCCGCGGGCGATCGCAGCCCGCACCTGCGGAAGGCTCTGAATGTAGGTGAGCGTCACCTGCGCGCCTGCGACTGCCCGCACCTGCTTGCACCACCGCTCCGAGAGCGGCACGCGGCCGGCCGGACGGGCGCAGGTCTGCTGCCGGGAGAGCGGCTTGCGGGCGGCGGCCGAGACGGCGCGCGCCTTGCGGGTTGCCTTCGCCGCCGTCGCGGTCTCGGGCAGCAACGAGATCGGCCCGGCGGCGGGGCGGGGCCGGAAGCTCACCACCGCTGCAGCGGCGAGAAGAGCCTCCGTCTTCGCTGCGGCCGTGTCCGGCGCGGCGGGCGTGTCCTGGACGAGGACGACGACCGTGGCCGGGGGTGCTCCCGCAGGAGCCGCGGCCGTCGGGGCGGGAGCTGTGGGAGCGGCTGCAGGCGCGGGTGCGGGTGCGGGAGCGGGCTCGAGCTTGACGGGGTCCTTCGGTGCCGGCGTGGGCGTCGGCGCGGGCGCCGGCTTCGTCTCTGCGGGCGGCTGCTCGGTGGGCTTGGGTGCGCCGTCGGGGGCGGGCTGGCTCTCGGGTGCTTCGCCGTCGGCGGTCTCGGCGGGGGGCTTCGGGCTCGGGTCGGCTGGAGGCGGTGTCGGCGGCGGTGTCGGTGCCGGCTCCGCGGGCGGCGGCTGGGACTGGGTCGTCTCGGCGGGCGGTGTCGGCGGTGTCGGCGGCGCGTCGGCGGTCGTGTCCGCGTTCGTCGACTCGGGCGGCGGCGCCGGCGAGGACTCCGCGAGAACCGGCTGCACCGACGCGAGGCCGAACGCGGCTGTCGCCAACATGGCGACGCCGAAACGCCCGACGCCCGTAATCCGATTCCCCCTTGCCGCCAACGGAGTCTCCTCTAGGTGACCGGAATGGCCCCCACGTTCTTACCGCAGTTTTCCCGTCCGAGCAAGGGGACTCTGACATACGAAAGGCCCCGGTGTCGCCGGGGCCTTTCGTTCCTTTGGATCTGCGAGTGGAGGAAACAAAAGTTGCCTCCACGCGCAGTATCGGCAGCAACCCCGGACGACATGAGGGGTCCTCGCCGCCCGGGTAGGTTTTCGTTCGAACCTTTTTTTCGAACGGTAATCGTGGTACACCCTCTGCACGTGCTTGGGGGTGGCCTGAAATGACGGGTGGGAGTGCGCGCCGGCTCGGCGCGGCCGCGCTTGCGGTCGTGTGCCTGATCGTCGTTGTGGGGCAGGCGAGCGCCGACGAGGTGCTGGCGACGCTCTCGGTAAACGATGCGTCGGCCCAGGAGGGAAACGCAGTCACGTTCAGGATCACACTCTCAGCGGCCGACGCCGCGGATGTGACAGTTGCCGTTGCGACCTCCGGCGGTTCCGGCTACACCGACCGAGACGAGACGGTGACGATCCCTGCTGGCCAGACCTTCGTGGACTACAGCATCGCGACGCAGGAGAACGATCTGGACCACGCCAACCGGCAGTTCACGGTCACACTCTCCGGCGCGTCGGGCGCCACGATCGGGGATGCGACCGGGACCGGGACGATCGTCGATGACGACGCTACGCCGACGCTCGAGATCAGCGGGCCTGCAACCGTCGCTGAGGCTGCCACAGCGGGATACTCGGTTGCAATCGACGGCAAGTCCGCCGACACCATCCTGGTTGACTGGACCGCGACGCCGAACGCGGGGACGAGTGATGCGGACTACGGGCCACCTAGGTCGGGGACGCTGACCTGGCAAAGCGCTGATCCGAACCCGAAGTCCTTCTCGATCCCGATGGTCAACGACGCGCTCGACGAGAGCGACGCCGATTCGTTCACAGTCACGCTCTCGAACGCTCGAGCTGCCACGATCGCGACCGCCCGGCACCGTTACTACAGTGATTACCGACAACGACGCTGAACCTTCGATCAAGCCGATCGTCGATGTCTCTGTCACTGAAGGCAACACGGGAACCGTGGACGCCGTCATGACCGTCGAGCTCACGGCTGCAAGCGGAAGGCGAATCACGGTGCCGTACACGACGGTGGCGGGCACGGCGACGCAAGCGCCACCGCCGGTCGACTTTCAGACGGCGAGCGGGCAACCTCATCTTCGATCCGGGCCAGACGAGCAAGACAATCACTGTCAAGGTGAACGGCGATACGCTCGCCGAGCCGAACGAGACGTTCTCGGTCGCGATTGCGGATCCGGACTTTGCCGGACCCGAGCCGGACAACCGCGGCGTGATCACGATCGTCGACGACGAATCCACGCCAATCCCGACCCTGGCGAACGCGTCGGTCTTCGAAGGCAACAGCGGGCTCACCGATCTCGTCTTCGAGGCGACGCTCAATGCACCACATCCTGCGGTGACCTTCAACTACCGCACCGTCGCCGACACGGCCAACACGACCGACTACGACGCCGCCAGCGGCTCGAAGCTCTTCCCCGCGAACTCGACGACGACTGCGACGAAGGTGCCGATCACCGTGAAGGTGAAGGGTGACCTGCTCGACGAGGTCGACGAGACGCTGAAGCTCGAGCTCCTGAACAACAACGACATCGTGGTCAGGACCGCCACGGGCACGATCCGCAACGACGACAGCAACTCGAAGATGTCGATCAGCGATGCGTCCGCGGAGGAGCCCGGAACGATGACGTTCACCGTCACGCTCTCGGCCGCTAGCGCCCGCGAGGTTAGGGTCGACTGGGCGACGGCCGACGGCACGGCGACGGCGGGCGCGGACTACACCGCGGGCGCCGGCGGCCTGACCTTCGCTCCCGGCGAGCTCACGCAGTCGATCGCGGTGGCGGTGCTCGGCGACTCGACGACCGAGGAGAACGAGACGCTCAAGGTCAACCTCTCCAACCCGTCGGGCATCCCGGCGAACAACGTGCTCGACGGCCAGGGCGACGGCACGATC
This sequence comes from uncultured Gaiellaceae bacterium, assembly GCA_963738795.1. GTDB lineage: Bacteria > Actinomycetota > Thermoleophilia > Gaiellales > Gaiellaceae > Gaiellasilicea. The sequence goes on from CAVTXQ010000010.1 coordinate 25,434, forward strand.
GTCGACAGGAACGCGCCACCGTCGCTCTCGATCAGCGATGCGATCGCGCGCGAGGGGGCAGGCGCCACGTTCACCGTCACACTGGCGGGCACGACGCTGCGGACGGTCACGGCCAGCTTCAACACGACCGAGGCGACGGCGAAGGCCGGCTCCGACTTCTCGGCTCGCTCCGGCACGCTCTCGTTTGCGCCCGGCGAGAGCTCGAAGACGATCACCATCACCGTGCTCGACGACACCGCCTCCGAGCCGACCGAGGACTTCTTCGTCATGATCGGCGACGCCGTCAACGCGACGATCACGAAAAACCGTGGCCTCGGCGCGATCGAGGCAAGCGACCAGGTGCCGCTGCCGCCGACGAACGATCCGCCGAAGCCACCGATCGGCACGCCGGTGTCCGTGCTCGTACCGCGGATGATCCTCGGGCCGCGCACCGTCACGATCGGCGTGAACGGCGTCGCGCGGATGCTCGTCACCTGCCAACGGATCTCACCGATCGGCTGTGCGGGCACGGTCGAGCTCGAGCGGTCGACCAAGCCGCTGCTGAAGCTCGGCAAGAAGACGTTCACGGTCAAGAAGGGCGGCAAGGGCTACGCGTCGATCAAGCTGAGCGCGCGGACGCTCGCGATCCTGCGCAAGAGCAAGACCGGAACGCTGCGGGCGAAGGTGATCGTGATCGTCAAGACGAACACGAAGAAGACGATGCGCGTCTCGCCAGGCGTGATCACGCTCAAGGGCACGAAGGCGTTCCTGAAGGCGAAGCCGAAGAAGCCGGCGGCGCCGCCGACACAGGTCGTCGTCGACCCGTAAGCCGGTCCGCACCGCCGCTACAATTCCGCGGTCGTTCCCCGGTAGCTCAATTGGCAGAGCATTCGGCTGTTAACCGAAGGGTTGTTGGTTCGAGTCCAACCCGGGGAGTTCAGGGTCAAGCGGCCATGCGGGAATCGCACGGTAACGCGGATCAGACGTGTCGCTGAGGTCGCGAAAGTGCAGACGGTGCTGTCCCCGGTGCTGTCCTCGGCCGAGGTCGACGAAGCCGCACTGTCCGACCGCGCAGGCACCGTCTCGGAGTGGACAACGAGCACAAGACGCTCTGCCGACTGTGCGGCGGAATAGTCGATCCGAACGGCCCTGACGTGACCTTCGCCGTCGAGTACCTCCGCACGCACGCGATGGATACCGATACGTCCATCGGCACCCAGTACCTCGTCCGCGACGACGGCTATTTCCATCCTGGTTGCTCGCCCGCTGCGATGGGTTGGCACGTGATGCTGCCCCCTATCTAGACCCGGCGGCCTGGGTGTTGGGCACTGATTGGGCACAGTCCGCTAGGACGCGTACGGGTGGTGCTCGCCCCGGTGCTGTCGTCGGCGCTCAAACTCACTGATTTGCAGGCTGCTTCGAGTCCAACCCGGGGAGCTCAGTTCGTCCCGGTCTAGGCGTCTATGCCCACGAAAGAAGCGGGCCCTTGCGAGCCCGCTTCGCATCACTGTCGGGTCGACCTAGGGTCTGCGGTCAGTCCCGGTCCGTCCACACCCGCTGAGTCTGCTCGTCGTCCGCCTGCTCGTCCGCCTTGGCGCGGGCGCCCTGCGTCTCGAGCGTGGTGCGCGCTGCGACCGGTCCGCCGTCGGGGCCGCCGAGCGACTCGCCGGGCCGGACGTGGATGTCGGTCAGATACGGATCGTCGTCCGCCTGCGCGGCGGTGACGTTCGCCGGGGTCAGCATCCCGTGCGAGAGGTACGGGATCACCTTGACGGACTGCTCGTCGATGAACTCTTCGTCTCCGAGCGGGATCCCCGCCGACAGCGGGATGCCCGACTCGAGATCGACCATGCCCGACCAGCCGCCTGCCTTCACATAGCCCTGCGTGCCGGGGTCGATCATCGCCGCGACGACCGACGCGCTACCCGCGAACATCACCGAGGCGAACGCGAACCCGACCACTGTCCGGCGGAACCATCGATTCCTTCTGGGATACGACATGTTGCCCTTCCTCCTGCTGACCCCTGCCTGAGTCAGCAAGACGGAGGGGCATGGAGCTTTCTTCCACCGCGGAGCTCGTTACGGGCAGGCTGCCCGCAGCGGGCAGCGGGCGACGACGTCGATGCGGGGTGGAGAGGTGCGGCCGCGCGGCCAGGTGAGGTCGAGCGCCAACGAGGACGCGTTGTCGCTGTAGTCGCTCTCGCGGATGTCGCGGGTGGGGTTGACGCGGTGGACGAGGACGTACCGCCCCGCCGGCAGATCGGTGAGGTCGAGCTCCTGGCCCTCGAGGTGCGGGGAGTAGTTGTCGCCCCAGCCGACCGAGATCCCCTCGCGGATCGACAGCAGGCGCGGCGCGCCCCTGCCGCAGCGGTCGGAGTACCGCGATCTCAGCGCGCGGCCGGGCAGCGCCTGCTCGACCCGGTAGCGGTCGCCGAGGCAGAAGCCGGTCTTGCGGTCGCGCAACAGCCGGGCGCCCGCGGCGTTGCGCAGCTCGTAGCGCATGAAGCCGAGGACGTGCCAGTGCGCGTGATCGGACGAGCGGACGTACGTCAGCGTCGACCGCAGCGGAACTGTGCGCACGGAGCCGTCGCTGCGCTCGATCCGCTGCCGCAGCTTCATCTCCTTCTGGCTCACGCTCGGGCGGCTGCCGAGCACGACGAGCGGCCCGTGACCGAGATTCGCAGCCGCCGACTGGAAGCCGAGAAAGAATCTCGGGCCGACGACGGTTCCGCCCGTGCGGCCGCTCAACTCGTCCGGCACCGCCTGAACGAGGTTCGGCAGCAGGTCGTCGGTCTCGCCCCGATTCGCCGCAACGCTCCACGCGGCGACGGAGCCCGCGGCGATCAGCAGGATGACTGCGCCCGCCAGCACTGCGAGCCGACGTGGGCGCTCGACCCTCACCGCGACATGGTGCCACGTCCGTCGGCTCGCCCCTCAAGAGATTTGTAAAAAAACGAAGGAGGCTGCAGGCCGACGGCAAAGGAGGTCCGCCCATGCGCCTCCGTCTCGCCGTCATCGCCGCAGTCGCCGCAGCCTCCGTCGTGGCTTCGCCTGCGCTCGCCGCGGGCGGCCCGGACCCCGAGATCGCAGCGCTGCAGGTCTCGCTGCGCTCGAAGGGGATGTACTTCGGCAAGATCGACGGGCTCGCCGGGCCGATGACGGCGAAGGGCCTGCGGGCATTCCAGCGCGCCGCCCGACTGCCGGTGACGGGGGAGCTGGGGCCTCGAACGCGTGCTCAGCTCGGAGCGCTCGGCCGGCCGCTGATCGCGCGCCGCGTGCTCGTGCAGGGAACCTACGGCTGGGACGTCTCGTCGTTGCAGTTCCTGCTCGCGCGGGCCGGGCACCTGCGCCTGCTCGATGTCGACGGCCACTTCGGCGCCTCGACCAAGGCCGGCCTGCTCCGCTTCCAGCGCACCCGCGGACTCGCGCGGGACGGGATCGCCGGCCCCGCGACCCTGACAGCCTTCGGTCACGGGCGCCGCACGCCGGTGCTGACGAAGGCGACGACCTCGACCACGATCAGCTACGTCGTGCGTCCGGGCGACACGCTCACCGAGATCGCCGCCAAGCACAAGACGACCGTGCGTGCGCTCGCCGCCGCCAACGACATCGAGTCGGTGAACCTCGTCGTCGAGGGCGCGAAGCTGCGCCTGCCGGCCGCAGTCGCGTCCGCTCCCGCGCTCGAGCTCAGCCGCTCGACCGTCCGTGCGCACATCGACAAATGGGCGGCGCACTACGGCATCTCCGTCAACCTCGCCCGCGCGCTCGCGTGGCAGGAGTCCGGCTTCCAGACGAACGTGACCTCGTCGACCGGCGCCTGGGGCCCGATGCAGATCATGCCGGACACCTGGACCTTCGTCGAAACCGTCCTGCTCGGCCGGACGGTGCCGAGAACGGGTGAGGGCGGTGTCCGGGTCGGGATGGCGCTGCTCAACCACCTGCTGAAGCGATTCGGCGGCGACCAGCGGCTCGCGCTCGCCGCCTGGTACCAGGGCGAGCGGGCCGTGCGCGAGCACGGGCTCTACCCCGAGACCGTCACGTTCGTCAAGAACGTGCTCGCGCTCACCGGCCGGCCGCTCTAGTAGCGGCGGCGTAGGCGCGGCGCGCGGCCTCGTCGACGTCGAGCGACCAGAGCGAATCGGGCTGCTCGGGGTCGCCGAAGATCTCGACGTCCCAGGCACCGCGCCAGCCGGCGTCGTGCAGGACGCGCATCAGCTCCGCGCAGCGCTCGCCGGGCAGGTCGCGGTCGCCGCGGTCGCCGGGGAAGTGCTCGGCGACGTGGACGCCCGTGATCCGGTCGACGTTCTCGGTCAGGTGCCGCTCGACGTCGGGCGTGTCGCCGACGTGCCAGAGGTCGACCAGGATCCCGACGTTGGGTAGCCCGGCCTCGTCGAGCAGGTCGAGCGTCTCCGGGATCGTCGTGATCAGCGTCAGGCCGTCTCGTTCCGACTCGTGGATCGGCTCGAGCCCGAGCCGGACGCCCACGTCGGCCGCAACCGCTGCCACTCGCTGCAGGCCGTCGAGCACGAGCCGGCGTGCCTCGGCCTCGTCGCGGTCACCGGCGGCGCCGGTGAGGCAGAGCACGCAGTCCGGCTCGAAGCGGGCGAAGCGGCGCACCGACGCGCACATCGACTCGATCCGCTCCTCGACGTCGTCGGGGCCCTCGATCACCGTGTTCGGCAGGATCGACGGCACGTTCGGGACGCAGTTCGTCACGCGCAAGCCGCTCGCACGCAGCAGCTCGAGGTCGGCCTCGTCTTCGCCGAGCTTCATCTCCCAGATCCCGATCCCGTCGAAGCCGGCGGCGGCGTAGGCGCGCACGTCCTCCGCGAACGGCGCTCCGACGGTCGAGATCTCGCTCAGCGAGAGCTTCACGCGACGGTGCGGTCGAGCCGGTCGAGTAGGCGTCGTGGCAGCGACCGCTTCGTCAGCTGCTTCGCGACCAGGTAGCCGGAGCCGGCGCCGAGCCCCGGGCCCGGGTGGGTGCTGGCGCCGATGTGCCAGAGCCGCTCGACCGGCGTCGCATGGCCGGGGCTCGCGGGGGTGGGGCGGAAGAGGAGGTTCTGGTCGAGCGCGCAGGAGCCGGCGTAGATGTCGCCGCCGACCCAGTTCGGGTTCGCGGCCTCCATGTCCGCCGGCGACATGACGATGCGGGCGACCGTCGCGCTGCGGAGGTTCTCGATGTGGCGGCCGATCCGCTCGACGATCCGGTCCGCGTACGCCTCGCGGAGCTCCTCCGTCCAGCCGTTGCCTGTGTCGAGCTCGCCCGCCGCGTCCCCCTTCGGCCGCGGCGGCAGCTCCTGCAGCTGCACCCAGAGCAGCCACGATCCCTCCGGCGCGCGCGACGGGTCGACCGTCATCGGCTGGCCGAGCGCGATCGTCGCCTCGGCCGGGAGCAGTCCGCGGTCGGCCTCGTTGACGGCGCGCGAGACGCCGTCGAGGCCGGGGGTGAGGTGGAGGAGAGGCGTGCGCGCGAGCCGCTCGTCGCCGCGCCAGCGCGGCCGCTCGTTCATCGCAATGTGGATCTGCATCTCGCCGCGGCCGTAGCGGAAGCGGCGCGCGCGCTCGCGGACGTTCGCCGGCGCGTCGCTCTCGGCGAGCAGGCGGCCGTAGAGCTGCGTCGGCGTCACGCAGGCGAGCACGGCCCGCGAAGCGGCGACCGTCTCGCCGTCCGCAAGCCGAACCGCCGTCGCCTTCCCTTCCGAGACGACGATCCTCTCGACCTCCGCCTCGGTGCGCAGCTCGCCGCCGGCATCGCGCACGATCGTCGCCAGCCCGTCGACGAGGCTTGCGCCGCCGCCTTTCGGCACCGGCATCCCGCCCAGCTGCAGCGCGCAGGCGATCACCTGCGTCATGAAGCCGGACATCGCCTGGTCGGGCCCGAGGCCGGTGTGGAGCACCCACGGCGCGAGCAGGCCGTGTGCCCGCTCGTCGTCGAACGTGTCGGTGAGCCAGTCGCGCGCGGAGAGGAGCGAGTGCCCGGCGAACTCGACGAGGCCGCGCCGGCCGAACTGCTTGTACGCCTTGCGCCCGAGCGAGAAGCCCTGTCCCGACCAGAGCTCGGTGCCGAGCACGCCGAACGCGACGTCGGCGGTCGTCATGAACTCGTCGAACTGCCGCTGCCAGGCGTCGCCGAGCTCGGCGACGTTGGCGGCGCCGTCGGTGGAGAGGTGCGCGCTCGAGCCGTCCGGGAACGCCGTCGCGGTCGGCAAGTCGGTGTTCAGGTACTCGAGCCCGAGCCGGTCGAGGTCCGGCTTCAGCTCGGCGTACGCGGGGGAACCGACCCAGAGCGGATGCCAGGAGGAGAAGACCTCGTGCCGGAAGCCCGGCGCCGTCAGGTCGTCCACGGTCTTGATCGCGCCGCCGAGCCAGTCGTTCCGCTCGAGCACGCACACGCGCCAGCCGTCTTTCGCGAGCAGCGCGGCGCCCGCGAGGGAGTTGATGCCGCTGCCGACGAAGACGGCGTCGAAAGGCGCCACGCGCCGACTCTACTCGCTTGACATGTCACGGAGAAATCGGTGTGATCCCCTCGTGCTTCTCCGCGAGGTCGAATATGCGCGCCCGTCCTCGGTGGCAGAGGCGATACAGCTGCTCGGTGCGCACGAGGGCGCGCGGGCGCTCGCCGGCGGCCAGACGCTCGTCAACGTGATGAAGGCCCGTGCCGCCTCACCGGACGTGCTCGTCGACCTGAACCGGCTCGACGAGCTGCGCGCGATCTCTGTCTCCGGCGACACGCTCCAGCTGGGGGCGATGGCGACGTACACGCAGATCATGGGCTCGTCGGAGGTCGACGTCTCGCGGCCGATCCTGGCCGAAGTCTCCGCGCAGATCGCCGACGTGCAGGTGCGCAACCGCGGCACGATCGGCGGCAACGTCTGCTCGAACGACCCGACCAACCACCTGCCGCCGCTCCTCGTCGCGCTGGGCGCCTCGATGACGATCCGGGGCGAGTCGGGCGAGCGCACTGTCCCGGCGGACGAGTTCTTCCTCGGTGTCTACCTGACCGTCGTCGGCGAGGGCGAGCTCCTGCTCTCGGTCTCGGTGCCCGCCGCCGCGAACGCCGCCGACGGCTTCTCCTCCATCACCATAGGCCGCGACGGAACCTGCCTGGCGAACGCGGCCGCCAGCCTGGCCGGCGACTCGGTGCGAATCGCGCTCGGCTGTGTCGACGCTGTTCCCGTCCTGCTGACCCCCACGAGCAGCGACGAGAACAGCGTCCGCCAGGCGGTCGAGGACGCGAACCTCGACCCACCCTCGGACGTTCACGCCTCCGCCGACTACCGCCGCCATCTCGCCGGCGTCTGCGCCGTGCGGTCGGTCGCTCAGGCGCAGGAGCGGGGACGCTGAGCATGGAGCCGTCCACGAGCATGGGGGTCTCGGTCGAGGTCAACGGCGACGTCTACGAGCGCGACGTCGACGCGCGCCGGCTGCTCGTCCACTTCATCCGCGACGACCTCGAGCTGACCGGAACGCACATCGGCTGCGACACCGGCAACTGCGGCGCGTGCACCGTCCACCTCGACGGCGAGGCGGTCAAGAGCTGCATGCTCCTCGCCGTGCAGGCGGACGGGGCGAAGGTGCGGACGGTCGAAGGGCTTGCACCGGGCGACGGCGAGCTCAGCCCGCTGCAGCAGTCCTTCTCCTCGCACCACGCGCTCCAGTGCGGCTACTGCACGCCCGGGATGCTGATGAGCGCGTCGGCGCTGCTCGAGCAGAACCCGCGCCCGACCGAGGAGGAGGCGCGGACGGCGATCCAGGGCAACATCTGCCGCTGCACCGGCTACGTCAACATCGTCGAGGCGATCGTGAGCACGAACTCGTGAGCACCACCGAGACCGGGACGCAGACGACCGAGCTCCAGAAGGGCCACATCGGCCAGTCGATCCCGCGCAAGGAGGACAAGCGGCTCGTCCAGGGCCAGGGGATCTTCTTCGACGACGTCCGCCGGCACGGGATGGGCTACGTCCACTTCGTCCGCTCGCCGCACGCGCACGCGAAGATCGTCTCGATCGACGTCGCGGGCGCGCTCGCGCTCGACGGCGTCTACGGAACACTCACCGGCGACGAGGTCGCGATCCAGACCGACCCGTTCTTCGAGATGTCGACGGCGCCGGGGAACGAGATCAAGGACTACGCGCTCGCGGTCGGCAAGGTGCGGTTCATGGGCGAGCCCGTCGCGGCCGTCTGCGCGCGCACGCGCGAGCTCGCACGCGACGCCGCCGAGCTCGTCGAGGTCGAGTACGAGCCGCTCGACGTGCTCGTCGACGCGCGCGAGGCGGTCAAGGACGAGACGGTCATGCACGACGATGCCGGCACGAACACCGTCTGGAGCGGCGTCTTCGACTGGGGCGACTGGGAGGGGGCGAAGGCCGAGGCCGACCGGATCGTCACGATCAAGGAGCTCCACTTCCACCGCTTCAGCTCGACGCCGCTCGAGTGCTCGGGCGCCGTCGTCGAGTACGAGAAGCCGACCGGGCAGTGGACGCTCCACTGCAACCACCAGATGCCGGGTGTCGGCGCGATCTGGATGGCGCCCGCGCTCCGCACCGGGATCGACAAGCTGCGCTTCGTCACGAAGGACATCGGCGGCGGCTTCGGCAACAAGATCTGCCTCCATCCCTACTACGTCACGCTCTGCCTGCTCTCGCGGAAGCTGAACCGGCCGGTCAACTGGACCGAGTGGCGCACCGACCAGCACACCGCGAACGCGCACGGGAACGAGCGCTGGTTCCACGACGTCGAGGTGGCCGTCAAGGACGACGGGACGATGCTCGGCTTCAACGTCAAGGCGCTCGACGACTGCGGCGCCTTCCCGCGCTACGAGCCGCTCGGCTGCATCATCTGGGCGCAGGTGACGCCCGGCTGCTACGCCTGGCGGAACATCCGCGTCGACTTCACGCAGGTGACGACGAACAAGTCGCCCGTCTCGCCGAACCGCGGCTACTCGCGGATGCAGCACCTCTGGCTGACCGAGCGGATCTGCGACATCGTCGGCACCGAGCTCGGGATCGATCCGGTCGAGATGCGGAAGCGCAACTACGTCAAGGCCGAGCAGATGCCGTACGAGACGCCGAACGGCTGCGTCTACGACTCCGGCGACTACGCGCGCTGCCTCGACATCGCGCTCGAGCTGATCGGCTACGACTCGATCGAGTCGCGGCGCGAGGAGGCGGCCGCGCGCGGGAAGCTGCTCGGGATCGGGATCGGCTCGACGCTCGACTCGGGCACGAACAACTTCGGCCAGTCGACGCTCCTCAACCCGGAGCTGCAGTTCTCGGGCAACAACGAGGCGGCGACGGTGAAGCTCGACATCTTCGGCGAGCTCGTCGTCACGCTCGGCACGGTCCCGCAGGGGCAGGGCCACGAGACGACCGCGTCGCAGGTGGTCGCCGACATCCTCGGCTGCTCGCCCGAGCAGGTGCACGTGCGGCCCGGCCACGACACCTTCTTCAACTCGCACGCCGGCTTCTCGGGGACGTACGCGAGCCAGTTCGCGGTCACCGGCCTCGGCGCGGTCAAGGGCGCGACCGAGGCGCTGCGGGCGGAGATGATCGCGCTCGCGGCGGCCGTGCTGCAGGCGCCCGAGGAGGCGATCGAGCTCGCGGACGGCTTCGCGCGGATCAAGGACGGGCCGCCCGAGGCGGCGCTGCCGTTCATGGCGCTCGGCGCGATCGTGAACGCGAACAACGCCTTCCTGCCGCCCGACTTCAACCCGACGCTGAACCACCGCTTCGTCTACCGGCCGTACTTCGGGATGGTCGACACGGAGAAGAAGACGGGGAAGCTGACGCTGACCTACGCGACGCAGATCCACGCCTGCGTGGTCGAGGTCGACAAGGAGACGGGCGTCGTCGAGATCGTCGACTACGCAGCCGTGGACGATTGCGGCACGCGGATCCACCCGCAGATCGTCGAGGGCCAGGTGCACGGCGCGACCGTGCACGCGATCGGCGCCGCCCTCTACGAGGACTTCGTCTACGACGAGGACGGCCAGCTCCTGACCTCCAACTTCTACGACTACCACGTGCCGCACGCGCTCGACGTGCCGTCGCTGAAGACGGGTGCGATCGAGTCGCCGTCCCCGTTCTCGCCGCTCGGCTCGAAGGGGATGGGCGAGGGCGGCGGCGGCGGGATCCACTGCATCTGCTCCGCGATCCAGGACGCGCTCAAGCCGGCCGGCGCGCCGATCGTCTACGACAGCTGCAACCCCTACCACCGCGTCTGGTCGATGCTGCAGGACCCGGAGTCGACGCGCGCCAACGTGACGGTGTCGCCGTGAAGGTCGAGGGAACCAAGGAGCTGAGCGCGCCGCGCGAGGTCGTCTGGCAGGTGCTGAACGACCCGGCGCAGATGGCGAAGCTGATGCCCGGCGTCGAGGGCTTCGAGATCAAGGACGACCGTCACTGGCAGGCGAAGGTGAAGATCCCGCTCGGCCTCGGCGGGCTGCGGATGACGATCGACTTCGAGAAGGTCGAGGAGCGCGCGCCCGAGTTCGCGCAGCTGAACGCGAAGGGCAACGGCGTCGGCGCGATCATGAACATGCAGACGCAGTTCAACCTCGCCGAGAACGGCACCGGCACGACGATGCGCTGGGAGGCGGACGTCAAGATCGCCGGGCCCGTCGGCGCGATGGGCCAGCGCGTGCTGCAGCCGATCATCAACCAGCAGGTCGGGAACGTGCTCGGAGCGCTCGAGAAGCAGGTCGGCGAGGCGGCAGGCGGCGGCGGCGCGGAGCAGGGGATCCATCCGGCCTCGCCCGAGGCGTACGAGGCCGAGCCGGACGGGCCGACGCACTCGACGGACGACGCTCGGACACCGTGGCAGTTCCGTTCCGGATCGGCGTGATGCAGCTGACGATGGAGCCGCTCGACGAGATGCTCGAGTCGGCGCGCGTGATGGACGAGGCCGGGATGGACACGATCTGGCTCGCCGAGGCGTACCCGTGGTGGCGCAAGCACGGGATGGAGGCGCGCTGCTCGACCGTGGTCTCGGCGCTGATGGCCCGGGAGACGAAGCGGCTGACGGTCGGCTGGGGGATCATCTCGCCGTTCACGCGCCATCCCGTGCAGGTCGCGATGGACGCGCGGGTCGTCCAGGAGGCCGCGGGGCCGGGGCGGTTCCTGCTCGGCTTCGGGACGTCGAAGATCTTCCTCAACAACGCGCGGATGCAGACGAAGAAGACGCTCGGGCCGATGCGCGACGCGGTCGCGATCGTCCGCGGCGTGCTCGGCGGCGAGGCGTTCGAGTACGAGGGCGACACCTGGTCGGCCGACGTTCCGGCGCTCTCGGACGAGGCACACACGCCGCGCGAGGTGCCGCCGGTCTACGTCGCCGCGACGGCGCCGAAGATGCAGGCGCTCGCCGGCGAGATCGCCGACGGCTGCCTGACCCCGTCGATCACGACGCCCGCCTTCGTCCGCTACACGATCGGGAACACCGGCTCGGACATCGACATCGGCTGCACCGTCGTCGCCTCGATCGACGAGGATCGCGATCGCGGCCGCGACGGCGCGCGCGAGATCGCCGGCATGTACCTCGCGAACAAGGTGCAGAACATCCAGGGCTCGGCCGACACGCTGCTCGACCTCGCCGGGCTGACGCAGGACGAGATCCGGCCCGTGGCGGAGGCGATGGAGCGGGGCGGGCGGCTGGCTGCGAAGGCGAAGGTGACCGACGCGATCCTCGACAAGTGCAAGCCGATCGCCGGGACGCCGGCCGACTGCATCGCGGCGATCGAGGAGTACCGCGACGCCGGCTGCACGCACGTCATGCTCGAGCTGTGGGGCGACAAGCGGCACGACCAGATCCGCCTCTTCGGGGAGAAGGTCCTGCCGCATTTCCGCTGATGGCGAGCGTGACAGTGCGCGGAGCGGCGACGGCTGCCGCGACGCCCGACGAGGCGACGCTGGTGGTCGAGCTGTCGGAGCTGCGCCCGACGGCCGAGGAGGCGTACACCAAGGTCGCAGAGCGGTCTGCGTCGCTCGAGGCCGTCCTGGACCGGCTCGAGGTCGACGCGGCCCGCCGCTCCTCCGGCGGCGTCTCGGTCGGCGAGGAGAACGATGAGCTACGACGCCGAGGCATTCGACGCGTTCGAGGCCGCCGGCTGGGCGGAGAAGGACGCCGGCGCGTACGACATGCTGCTCGGGCGCGTCACCCAAAGGTTCGCCGAGCCGCTGCTGGACGCAGTCGACGCTGGGCCCGGAATGCGGCTCCTCGACCTGGCGACCGGCCCGGGATACGTGGCCGGACGAGCTGTCGCGCGCGGAGCGGAGGCTGTTGGGCTCGATCGCTCCGAAGCCATGCTCGAGTTCGCGCGCCAGCACGTGCCCGGTGTCGAGTTCGTCCGCGGCGACGTCACGGACGTCCCCTTCGACGACGGGTCGTTCGACGCAGTCACCGGGGCGTTCCTGCTCCTCCATCTCGGCGAGCCCGAGCGGGCCGGCGAAGAGGCGGCACGCGTGCTCGTGCCAGGCGGCGCCGTCGCGTTCACCGTCTGGGACGTACCGAGCCGAGGACGCTGGCTCGGCGTGCTCGTCGACGCCATCGACGATGTCGGCGTCTCGCCGTCGGCCGCTGTCCCCGCAGGACCGCCGTTCTTCCGGTTCGCGGACGAGGCGGAGCTCACCGAGCTGCTCACCGGCGCGGGCCTGACCGATCCGGTGATGCAAACCGTCGAGACTCGCGCTGGCGGTCGGAAGTGCGGACGAGCTCTGGAACGGACTCATTGCAGGGGCCGTGCGCACGCGCGCGGTCGTGCACGCTCAGAGCGACGACGTGCAGCATGCGATCCGAGCTCGCTTCGACGAATTGCTCGACGACCACGCCGCCGGCGACGGCTTCGAGGTGTCGGTGTCGGTCAAGCTCGGCTCGGGGCGAAAGCCGTGATCGACCGCGAGCGCCTGGTCGCCGACGCGCTCGCGGCCGTCTCGATCCCGAGCTTCACCGGCTCGGAGGAGGCGATGGCGGCGCTGGTACGCGGGGCAGTGCGAGGAGCTCGGGCTCGCCGTCCAGTGGCAGCAGGTCGAGGACGGGCGCGCGAACGTGCTCGCGACCCGCGCCGGCACCGGCGGCGGGCCGACGCTGATGTTCAACGGGCACATGGACACGTCGTACTCCGGCCGCGAGCCGTGGCTGGCCGGGATCCCCGGCTTCCAGCCGGAGGGCTTCGAGCGCGACGGGCGGATCTACGGGCTCGGGATCTCGAACATGAAGGGCGCGCTCGTCGCCTACCTCGCGGCGGTGCGGGCGCTCGGCGATACGCCGCTGACGCGGCGACGTGATGCTCGCGGCGGTCGCGGGCGAGATCGAGAAGACGCAGCAGGGCGACGCGCAGGGCGCCGAGTTCCGCGGCTACGCGGCCGGCTCGCGGCATCTCGTCGGGCACGGCGGCGCCGCCGACATGTGCATCCTCGGCGAGCCGACCGAGCAGAAGCTCGTGCTCGCGCACTTCGGGACGCTGTGGCTGCGGCTCTCGACGTCCGGGCCGTTCATCCACACGGCCTTCTCGTCCGGCCGGCTCGAGGAGAACTCGATCGTGCGCATGCGCGACGTGCTCGAGCGCGTGCTCGCGTGGCTGCCCGGAGTGGGAGGAGGAGATGAGCTACGGCGACGTGCGCGGCGTCGCGAACGTCGGCGCGATCCAGGGCGGCTTCGGCTGGCGCGTCTCGCGGACGCCGCACCGGACCGACCTCTTCGTCGACCTGCGCGTGCCGCCGGACGTCGAGATGGCGGCGGCGCGACGGCGGGCGCTCGAGTTCGCACGCAGGCTCGGACGGGGTCGAGGCGGAGGTCTACGTGACCGCGCCCGGCGCCGAGCTCGACGAGTCGCATCCGCTCGTCGGCGCGCTCGAAGGCGCGCACGAGGAGGTCTTCGGCGCGGCGCCCGAGCGCGACGTGACGCGCTGGTTCTCGGACGCGTCCGTGCTCTCGCGGTACGGGATCGCGACGGTCAACTACGGCACCTCGTCCGGGCTGCCCGATCCCGAGTACGGCGAGAATCTCGAGATCGACGGGCTCGTCAAGATCGCCGAGGTCTACGCGCGGGCGGCTGAGAGGATCTGCGGAGTCGCATGAGCGAGGTCTGGACAATCGAACGGCACCTCGAGGCAGGCAGCGACGACGGCCGCGCGCTCTTCCACCGTTTCGTCGAGATAGTCGCGGCGTGCGGCGACTACACGACGTCGGTCGCGAAGACGACGGTCACCTTCAAGGGGCCACGTCGCGGCTTCGCCGGCGCGCGCCCGAACGGCGACCGGCTGGTCGGGTACTTCGACGTCACGTATCGCGTGGACGACGCTCGGATCAGGAGCGTCGGGCCGTACCAGAAGGATCTGTTCGTTCACCACTTCCGTGTCGACTCGCTGGAGCAACTGGACGATCAATTCACCCGCTGGATCGCCGACGCGTACGCCAGGTGGGTGCGGACAGGTTGCGGAACGATGAGCTCGTCACGTACGACGAGGGCAGGGTCGGCTACGTCGACGGCGACGAGATCGTCCGGCTCGACGTGCCGACGATGCGCGAGTGGTTCGAGCGCGGCGGCGCCGACGAGACCGGCGAGCGCGTGCCGCTTGCAGACGCGCGGCTGCGCGCGCCGATCGTGCCGAAGAAGTTCTTCCACACGGCCGGCAACTTCCGCGAGCACGAGGAGGACTCGAAGGTCGTCAACTGGTCGCACGAGATCGCGCCGTGGATCGTCTTCTTCCAGAACGTCGACGCGATCGTCGGCCCGGACGAGCCGGTCGTCTACCCGGAGCACCTGACCGAGGAGCTCGACTACGAGCTCGAGCTCGCCGTCGTGCTGAAGCAGGCCGGCAAGTGGTTCCCGCCCGAGGAGGCGATGGACTACGTCGGCGGCTACGTGATCTTCAACGACATCACCGCGCGCGACATCCAGCGGCGCGAGATGCGCTCGGGCGTCTTCAGCTTCTGCAAGGCGATCGACACCTTCTGCCCGCTCGGGCCGTGGATCGTGACGCCGGACGAGATCCCCGACCCGCACGACCTCGCGATGGAGCTGCGGGTCAACGGCGAGTCGCGGCAGGTGTCGCACTCCGGGAACATGTCGACGACGATCGCGGAGATCCTGTCGCACTACTCCGCGCTCGGGTACTCGGCGGGGGACGTCCTCTCGACCGGGACTGTGTCGGGCGTCGCGGGCTTCTCCGAGGACGCGGCGTCGCTCTACCTGAAGCCCGGGCGACGTGATCGAGGCGGAGATCGAGCGGATCGGCGTCCTCCGCAACCCGGTGATCGGCTGGGAGGAGGCGCACGGCGAGCCGCCGCCGGCGCGCGTGCGGTGGTAGTCGGCTCGGTCGAGCTCGTGCCGCTCGTCGACGCGGTCGGCCTGCTGGGAGAGCTCGAGGAGCTCTATCCGGGCTTCGACGACTGGGACCCGTACCGGGCGCTCTATCCCGAGCTCTTCGCCGGCTCGCAGTGGCGGGTTCCGTGCACCTCGTATCTGATCCGCTCCGGCGGCAAGACCGTGCTCGTCGACACGGGCGTCGGGCCGGCCGGGCTCTGGGGCTGGACGCCGGAACGGGAGGAGGGGCTGCTGCCGGGGCTCGCCGCCGAAGGCGTCGCGCCGGACGAGATCGACGTCGTCTTCCTGACGCACCTGCACGTCGACCACGTCGGCTGGAACACCGATCGCGACGGTCGGCTCGTCTTCCCGAAGGCGCGGTACGTCGCTCATCGCGACGGTGTTGCGTTCGCGCTCGGGAGCGAGCAGGCCGCACATCGGGCGCACGATCGCGCCGGTCGCGTTCGAGGAGATCGCGCGGTGGCATTGAGTTGGCCGACGGCGTCACGGCGTTCGAGCTGCGCGGGCACTTCCCCGGGCATCTGGGCCTGCGGATCGAGTCAGGGGGCGAACGCGCGCTGCTGATCGCGGACGCGGCCGTGCATCCGATGCTGCTGCACGAGCCGGAGGCGGCGTACGTGTCCGACGCCGACCCCGAGGACTGCGCCGTGACGCGCCGCGCGCTCCTGCCCGAGCTCGTGGATCAGGAGATCCTCGTCGTCTGCGGCCACTACCCCGGCGGTGGGATCGGCCGGGTCGTGACACGCGACGGGCGCGTCGTCTGGGAGCCGGTGTGAACGCGTTCCGGGAGGCGTTTCCGATCCTGCTCGTCGACGACGTGGCGCAAGCGAGCGCTTTCTACTGCTCGACCTTCGGCTTCGAGGAGGCGTACCGCAACGAGGACGAGCACGGTGTCGAGTTCGTCTTCCTCGCGCTCGAGCCGTACGGGATCGGGCTCGGGCGCCGGGCCGACGGCGAGGAGCGCGACTTCGCGCTCTGGATCTACGCCGACGACGTCGACGCCGCCGCCGCGGGTCTCAGGGAGGCGGGGGCGGAGGAAGTGCTCGCGCCGACGGACCAGCCGTGGGGCGAGCGCATGTGCTCCTTCGTCGACCCGAACGGCCACCTGATCCACGTCGGCGCGAAGGCCGAGTGAGGCTTGTGTTTCTGAAACACAAGCTCTTGTCGCCCCGCATAACCATGCGGGTTCGACCCCGGCGAACGACGCCTTGTGTTTCAGAAACACAAAGTTTCCACGGTGCGCTATGAGCTGGCCGCGGGATGACGCCAAGCTCGACCGCGTCCGGGCGCTGATGGCGGAGCAGGAGCTCGACGCGCTCGTCGTCCGCGCGCCCGACAACGTCCTCTATCTGACGAACTTCTGGGGGATGAAGGGGTACGACGCCGTCGTCTTCCCGCGCGAGGGCGACCCGGCGCTGATCTGCCTCGAAGCCTCGGAGGCGGATGCCGAGCGGACCGCCTGGACGACCGAGGTGCGGCTCTTCCACGGTTACGACGAGAGCGATCCACGGCCGCCGAGCCTGCGTGCGCTCGACCTTGCCCGCCAGCTCTCGTCCGAGTACGGCCGCGTTGCGATCGAGCTCAGCCTCGGCACGCAGGCGGCTGACAGGATGGTCGGCGAGCCGACGACGTATCCGAAAGCGTGGTTCGACGCCTTCCCGGACGCCGTCGATGCGACGCCGCTCCTCAGCACGGCCCGCGCGATCAAGACCGAGCAGGAGCTCGAGCGGATGCGGCTCGCGAACGAGATCGCCGCCGGCGCGATGGAGCACCTCCAAGGCGTGATCCGGCCCGGGATGCGCGAGAGCGAGCTCGGCGCGCTCTGGAACGGCTGGGTGCACGACCACGGCACCGGCTGGGGCGGCGGCAAGGTCGAGCTCGCGCACGGCTTCTCGCTCGTCTGGACCGGGGCGGGCATCCGCACGTTCACCGCCACCGGCAGCCGCGAGGTGCGGGAGGGCGAGCCGACGCTGTTCGAGATCTGGGTCGTCGCCGACGGCTACTGGTGCGACCACACGAAGAACCTGGTCGTGGGTGAGCTCGAGCCCCGCTACGCCGAGCTGGAGGAACGCCTGGTGCATGTATATGCATGTACCGTCTCGGCCCTTTCGGCCGGTGCCTCCCTGGCCGAACTGGACAGGGAGACCCGCCGGCTCCTGGCCGAAATGGGCTATCCCGGCCAGCCGACCCACCCCGTCTGCCACGGTGTCGGCGCCCGCGCGCACGAGCCGCCCTATGCGCACCAGGCCGGCGGTGGCACGATCGAGGCGGGGATGGTGCTGGCGATCGAGCCTGGGGTGTACTGGCCGGAAGGCGGCGGCCTTCGAGTCGAGGACAACTTCCTCGTCACCGCCGGCGAACCGGAGAAGCTCTGCAGCTTCCCCGACGGGATCGTGCGCGCGTGACCGTCGACCGCGACCAGGTCTGGACGGGCGATCTCAACCGGCTCGCGCTCGAGCCGCAGTCGCACGACACCGTCGGCCTCTACGACACGACGCTGCGGGACGGCGAGCAGACCGTCGGCGTCGTTCTCTCGCCGGAGGACAAGCTCGCGATCGCGCGGGCGCTCGACGAGGCGGGCGTCGACCGGATCGAAGCCGGCTTCGCGCGCGTCTCCGCCGACGACGAGGAGGCGATCCGGCTGATCGCGGCCGCCGGCCTCCGCGCCGAGATCTGGGGGTTCGCGCGCGCCGTCCAGGCCGATGTCGAGCAGCTCGTCGGCCTCGGCGTCCGGGCGGCCGTGATCGAGAGCCCGATCTCGGACGCGAAGCTCGCCGCGCTCGGCGTCTCCCACGACGACATGCTCGACCGGATCCGCAAGGCCGTCTCGTTCGCGGCGGGCGAGGGGATCACGGTCGCGTTCTTCGGCGTCGACGGCTCGCGCTCGGACCTCGCCTACTTCCGGCGCGCCTACGAGGCCGCGGTCGAGGCGGGCGCGCAGGAGGTGGCCGTCGTCGACACGATCGGGATCGCGACGCCGGAGGGCGCGGCGTACCTCGTCGGCCAGGCCGTCGACTGGCTCGACGTCCCCGTCCACTGGCACGGCCACGACGACTTCGGGCTCGCCACGGCGGCCGCGGTCGCGGCGGTGCAGGCCGGCGCGAGCTGGGTGCAGGGGACGGTGAACGGGATGGGGGAGCGGGCCGGCAACGCGAACCTGATCGAGGTCGCGCTCGCGCTGGAGGCGCTCTACGGGATCCCAACCAGGCTCGACCTCGGCAAGGCGCGCGCGCTCGCCGCCCTCGTCCGCGAGCGTTCCGGCTACGACCTCGCGCCCTGGACGCCCGTCACCGGCGAGAACCTCTTCACGCGCGAGAGCGGCGCCGTCGCGAGCCAGTTCCACGACCCGCCCGCGATCGAACCGTATGCCTCCGGCCTCGTCGGCGCCGCCCGCCGGATCGTGCTCGGCAAGAAGAGCGGGCTCGACTCGATCCGGCTGAAGGCCGACGAGCTCGGGCTCGACGTTCCCGTCGACCGGCACGCCGAGCTGCTGGCGGCCGTGAAGGAGCTCGGCGCGAAGAAACGGCGGCTCGTCACCGACGCCGAGTTCCGCGCCCTCGTCACGAAAGGAGTCTGATGTCTCATCACCGGCAGCTGCTCAACCCGCCGGAGCTCCATCCGGCGCCGGGGTTCAGCCACGTCTCGATCGCCGACGGCACACGAGTCGTCCACCTTGCCGGCCAGGTCGCGCTCGACCGCGAGTTCGGGATCGTCGGCGGCGACGACCTCGGCGAGCAGACGACGGCCGCGATGCGGAACGTCGAGCTCGCGCTCACGGCTGCCGGAGCGTCCTGGGACGACGTCGTCCGCCGCACGATCTACACACTCCACCCAACCGAGTTCCAGACGATCACCGCCGCGATCGACGGCGTCACCGGCGGCGCCGACCATCCCGCGCAGACGATCGTCGGCGTCACCGGCCTCGCCGTGCCGGGGCTGCTGATCGAGATCGAGTGCACGGCGGTCGTCGGCCATTGACTGACATGACACCGACGCGGGATACTCGCGCCGGCGGTCCAGACATGTCAGGAAAGGGGTGACGGCGTGAAGTTCAGCCTCTACTCGGAGATCCAGAGCTGGCCGGGGAAGCCCGCCGCCCAGCTCTACGGCGAGGTGCTCGAGCAGATCCAGAACGCCGACCGGCTGGGTTACGACGCCTACGCCGTGATCGAGCACTTCTTCTTCCCCAAGTTCTCGATCTCCGCCAGCCCGCTGGCGCTCTTCGCCGCCGCGGCGCAGAAGACGAAGCAGATCAACTTCCGCACGCTGCTCCACTCGATGCCGTACCACAACCCCGTCGTGCTGGCCTCCGAGATCGCCGTCGCGGACATCCTGCTCGACGGGCGGTACGAGTTCGGCGTCGGGCGCGGTCACGGCTGGATGCCCCCGAAGGCCGGGATCGCGCTGACGCCGGAGTCGCGCGAGCGCTACGAGGAGTCGGTCGAGCTCCTCTTCACGGCGCTCGAGAACGAGCGCTTCTCCTACGACGGCAAGCACTTCCAGGTCGCGGACTCGGGGATCGTGCCGCGGCCGGACCGGAAGTTCCGCGTCTTCCTCGGCGGCACCTCCGACCGCACGTACGAGCTCGCGGCCGAGCGCGGCTGGGCCGTCGTCGTGCCGCCGCTGCTCCCGTACGCGGCACTCGCCGAGCAGCTCGATCTCTACCGCTCGAAGTGCGCCGAGCACGGCACCGAGCCGGACATCGTCTGGATCCACGCCTGCTACATCGACGAGGACCGCGAGGTCGCGAAGCGGGAGGCCGAGAAGTGGATGGTGGGCTTCCTGAAGGGGAACGCCTCGCCGCTGACCGAGTACGACCCGCCGCCCGCGGACGAGCTGAACGCGGCCGGCTACGGCTTCTACACGGCCGGGATCCTCGAGAAGCTGGCAGAGACGCCGTACGACGGGATGATCGAGGGCGACATCGTCTGGGTCGGCACGCCTGCGGACGTGATCGAGCGGATCGAGGCGGTGAAGGAGCTGTGCGCGGGGCTGACGGAGATCTCGATCACCGTCAACGCCGGCGGTGCCGAGCACTGGCAGGCGATCAAGGCACAGGAGCTGTTCGCGTCGACGGTGATGCCGCACTTCCAGGCGTCGGAGCGAGAGGCGGTGGGCGCGGCCTCGTGACGATCGAGCGGGTCTGTGTGGTCGGCGGCGGCGTCATCGGCAGCCTCTACGCCGCTCATCTCAGCCGTGTCGCCGACGTCTGGGTGCTGACGCGGCGGTCCGAGCACGCCCGTGCGCTCGAGGAGCAGGGGCTCGAGGTGACCGGTCGCGCCGAGTTCACCGGCCGCGTCCACGCGACCGACGACGCGGCCGAGCTGCCGGACGTCGACGTCGCGATCGTCGCCACGAAGGGAACGGCGGTCGACGCGGCCGCCGGTGCGCTCGCCGGGCGCTTCCCCGACGCGATGGTCGTCACCATCCAGAACGGCCTCGGCGCCGAGCAGATCGTCCGCCGGCACGGCGACTGGCCGCTCGTCTCCGGCGTCACCTTCATGAGCGGCACCCGGCACGACGACACGCACGTCGAGTACATCCTCGACACCGAGACGTGGCTCGGCCCCTACAACGGCATCCCCTACGAGCGGGTCGAGGAGCTGGCCGAGCTGATCCAGCGCTCCGGCCTGAAGGCGCGCGCGTTTCCGGATCTGAAGCCGGCGCAGTGGTCGAAGCTGATCTTCAACGCGACCGTGAACGCCGTCGCCGCGCTGACCGGGCTGCCGCACGACCCGCACTTCGCGGCCGAGGAAGGTCCGTCCGACCTCGGCCACCTCGTCCACGCGCTGATGGACGAGGGCAAGGCCGTCGCGGCTGCGGCTGGCATCGAGCTGCACGAGGACCCGTGGGAGATGAACGTGCTCGCCACGCAGCGCGGCAGCGCGCACTACCCGTCCATGCTCGAGGACGTCGAGGCGCGCCGTCCGACCGAGATCGAGTTGATCACGGGCTCGCTCGTCCGCGAAGCCGAGCGGCTCGGCGTGCCGGTGCCGCTGCACACGACGCTCTACCGCCTGATCAAGGCGAAGGAAGACAGCTACCGGGAATCCAGAGGGAGGCAGGAATGACAGCACGGAAGCGATGGGGCGCCTTCGGGGCGCTGCTCGCAGTACTTGCACTCGTGATCGCCGCGATCGGGAACCGGCGTCGGCGGGTCACAGACGAACGCGCAGGCGCCGATCGTGATCGGCTGGGCGTTCGATTCGAAGGGGAACATGGCTCCCTTCGACGGGCCGGCGCTCGCCGCCGCGAAGGTACGGGTCAACCAGATCAACGCCAAGGGCGGCGTGTCGGGCCGGCCGCTGCGGATCGACACCTGCGACACGAACAACAACAACGCCGCGAAGGCGAAGTCGTGCGCGGCGATCGCTGCTCGGCAAGGGCGCGCACGTCATCTTCACGACCTGCGACGTCGACTTCGCGACGCCGGTCGTGCAGGAGTCGCTGAAGGCCGGCAAGCTGACGGTCGCGCCGTGCATCGGCACCGACCAGATGGGGCCGAAGCGCTTCGGCGCGGCCGGCAAGATGGCGTTCAGCTTCGGCAACGTCGCCCAGGACGAGGGCTCCGCGATGGCGGAGTACGCCTACCGGCGCGGCTGGCGGACGGCGAACCTGGCGACGAACACGCTGCTCGTCTACTTCAAGAACGTCGTCCAGGCGTTCGAGAAGCGGTTCACGCAGCTCGGCGGCAGGATCGCCGGGCGTGAGAGCTACGCGACCGGGGCGAACAACGTCAACGCGGCCGTCAGCCGCCTCAACGCCCGCGATGCCGACGTGATCGTCACCTCGACCGCGTTCGGCGAGCTGCCGGCGCTGGTGAAGGGGATCCGGTCGCTCGGCAACAAGACGCCGATCCTGAACTCGTGGGCCGGCGACGGCACGTACTGGGTGGCCGGGAACCCGCAGGTGACGGACTACTACGCGGTCACGTACGCGTCCGCGTTCGGCGACGACCCGAACAAGGCCGTCCGGGCGCTCGCGAAGCAGCTGAAGGCGTTCACCGGCGGCTTCGTCACCGGCTCGGCGGCGGTCGACGGCGTCGCGACTGCGATCCGCCGCTCGAACGGCTCGACGAACGGCGCCACGCTGGCGGCGACGATGGAGAAGTTCAGGAAGGTGCCGACCCTCTCCGGGCTCGTCAGCTTCTCGCCGCAGTTCCACAGCGTCTTCGGGCGCCAGTACCGCGTGATCAAGATCCACAACAACAAGGCGCGCTACGTCGGCGCCGTGACCGCCAAGGTCGTCCCGAAGATCTAGACCTTGGCGGAGGAAGCGACAGCGGTAACGACGAGGAGGCCCGGCGAAACGCTCCGGGCCTCCTCCGTGTCGCGGTCCTTCACGGGCGTGCAGGCGCTCGACGGCGTCACGCTCGAGCTGCACCGGCACGAGGTCGTCGGCCTGATCGGCCCGAACGGCGCCGGCAAGTCGACGCTCGTGAACGTGCTCACCGGCTTCGACACGCCGACGTCGGGGCGGGTCGAGCTCGGCGAGCGCGACGTCACCGGCTGGAGCCCGCACCGGCGTGCCCGCGCCGGGATCGTGCGGACGTTCCAGCACAGCCGCTCGTTCCGGGGCCTGACGGTGCGGGAGAACATCGAGGTGGCGGCGCTCGGCGCCGGGGCCGGCCCGGGCGAGGCGCGTAGCCGCGCGGCCGCGCTGATCTCGCGGCTCGGGCTCGACGGGGACGCGGCCGCCGGCCAGCTGCCGCACGGGCACGAGCGCCTGCTCGGCGTCGCGCGTGCGATTGCGGCGGCACCGTCGTTCGTGCTCCTGGACGAGCCCGGCGCGGGCGTCCCGGAAGCGGAGGTCGGCGAGCTCGTCGAGATCATCCGTGCGATCCGCGAGGACTTCGACGCCGGTGTGCTCCTGATCGACCACAACATGGCGCTCGTGATGGAGGTCTGCGACCGGATCCACGTGCTCGACCAGGGCCGGACGCTCGCCGAGGGGACGCCGGCGGAGATCCGCGCCAACCTCGACGTCACCTCGGCGTATCTCGGCGAGAGCGCGGTCGCGGAGTGAGCGCCGTGCTCGAGCTCGATGGGCTCGACGTCCGCTACGGCTCCGTGCCCGCCGTCCGCGGCCTCAG
Organism: uncultured Gaiellaceae bacterium; assembly: GCA_963738795.1. Taxonomy (GTDB): domain Bacteria; phylum Actinomycetota; class Thermoleophilia; order Gaiellales; family Gaiellaceae; genus Gaiellasilicea. The sequence goes on from CAVTXQ010000010.1 coordinate 48,827, forward strand.
CCTCGAGGTCGGCAAGGCGGAGCTCGTCGGCCTGATCGGCCCGAACGGCGCCGGCAAGTCGACGACCCTGCACGCGATCATGGGCGTCGTCCCCGCCGCGGCCGGCGACGTCCGGCTCGCCGGAACGTCGCTGCGCGGGCGCGCGCCGGAGGCGATCGCGCGGGCCGGAATCGCGCTCGTGCCCGAGGGCCGCCGCATCTTCGGCGAGCTGAGCGTCGAGGAGAACCTGCGGCTCGGGCTCGCGGCTCGGCGCACGAACGGCTCCGATCCGCTCGCCGCCGCCTACGACCTCTTTCCGATGCTGGCCGACTTCCGCGGCCGCCAGGCCGGGCGCGCTCTCGGGCGGCCAGCAGCAGCAGCTCGCGATCGGGCGCGCGCTCGTCGCCGAGCCGGACGTGCTCCTGCTCGACGAGCCCTCGCTCGGGCTCGCGCCGACGATGGTCGACACCGTCTTCGCGGCGCTGACCGAGATCCGCGAGCGCGGCGTCACGATCCTCCTCGTCGAGCAGCGCGCGCAGCGCACCGTCGCGCTCGCCGACCGCACGTACGTGCTCGCGAACGGCGAGCTGCGGATGACGCTCACGCCCGCCGACGCCGACGACACCGAGAAGATGATCCAGGCGTACCTCGCATGACGCCCCTCGCCGCGGTCGACGCCCAGACGCTCGTCGACGCCGTCGGTCTCGGCGCCGTCTACGCGCTGATGGCGGTCGGGATCGGGCTCGTCTTCGGGATGCTCCGGCTCGTCAACTTCGCCTACGGGCAGCTGATCATGGCCGGCGCGTACACGCTCGCGTTCACGTCGGGCTGGCCGGTCGCCGGGAGCGTCCTCGCCTGCTTCGCGGTCGTGATCGCGCTCTCGTTCCTGATGGAGGGTGCCGTCTTCCGGCCGCTGCGGACGCAGTCGCCGGCGGTGATGCTCGTCACCACGTTCGCGATCGCGTTCCTGCTGCAGGCGGTCGCGCTGATCCTCGACATCCGCGACGGCACGATCGGCGAGCCGGCCGTCTCGGTCGCGGCGCTGAACCAGGTCGTGACGATCGGCGGCGTCGACATCCGCAAGGTGACGATCCTCGCGGTCGTGGTCGCGATCGTCGCGCTCGCGCTGCTCGCGCTCCTGCTCGGGCGGACGACGATCGGCCTGCAGATGCGCGCCGCCGCGACCGACTTCCGCACGGCGCGGCTGCTCGGCGTCAAGGCCGACCGCGTGATCGGCGCCGCGGTCCTGCTCTCCGGGATCCTGGCCGGCGGCGGTCGCGGTGATCCTGACCGTCCAGAACCCGCTCGTCTCGCCCGACTTCGCGCTCAAGGAGACGATCGTCGTGCTCGTCGGCGTCGTCGTCGGCGGCATCGACCGGCTCTGGACGGCGACGCTCGGCGGCTTCGCGATCGGCTTCGCCACCGGCGTGATCAACGGCGCGCTGCCGACCGACAAGACCGTCTTCCTGCCCTCGGTGGTGTTCGCGCTCGTGATCCTCGTCCTGCTCCTGCGTCCGGCCGGGCTCTTCGCCGGCGGCGCGCGCCACGGCGGTCGATCGCGTATGAGGCGCGCTCGACCCGTGGGTGGCGCTGCTCGGCCCGGCGCTGCTCGTCGTCGCTCGTCGGGATCGGCTCGACGTTCGTCTCGCGCGCGAACGAGATCCACTTCCTGAACGCGCTCGTCTCGGTCGCGATCGTCGTCGCGATCTACGTCTTCGTCGGCAACTCGGGCGTGCTCTCGTTCGGCCAGATCAGCTTCGTCGCCGTCGGGGCGTTCGCCGCGGGCGTGCATGACGGTGCCGCTCGAGTCGAAGACCGGCGTGCTGCCGGAGCTCTTCCCGATCCTGCGCGACCACACGATCGGGAACGTCGCCTCGCTCGTGCTCGCGGCGGCGGTCGGCGGCGTCTTCGCGCTCCTCGTCGGGCTGCCGCTGATGCGGCTGTCCGGTCTCGCCGCCGGGATCGCCACCTTCGCCGTGCTCGAGATCACGCACAACCTCCTGCGCGAGTGGACGAAGATCGGCCCGGGCGCGACGACGCTCTCGCTCGTCCCGGAGACGACCGGCGCCGCTGCAGGCGACCGTCGGCGCGCTGATCGTGATCGGCGTCGCCTTCGCCTACCAGCGCAGCCCGCTCGGCCGGCAAGGCTGCGCGCGACGCGCGAGGATCCGGCGGCGGCGCAGGCGGTCGGGGTCAGCGTGCACCGCCAGCGGCTCTGGGCGTTCACGCTCTCGGGCGCGCTCGTGCGGCTTCGCGGGCGGCCTGCTCGTGCACATGCTCGGCTCGATCACGACCGAGCAGGTCTACCTCGAGCTGACGTTCCTGACGCTCGCGATGCTCGTCGTCGGCGGCGTCACGAGCCTCTGGGGCGCCGTCGTCGGCGCGCTCGCCGTCAGCGGGCTCGACTCCGTGCTCGGCAACGCGGAGGACGGGATCGGCGTCGGCTTCCGGCTCGACCTGCCCGAGGGCTCGCGGCTCGTCATCCTTGGCGCGCTGATGGCGCTGATGCTGATCCTGCGCCCGTCCGGGATCACCGGCGGCCGCGAGCTGCGGCTGCCGCGGCGGAGGACGGCATGAGGGTCTGCATCGTCGGCTGCGGCGCCGTCGGCTCGCTCTTCGCGGCCAACCTCGCCTCGCTCGACGACGTCGAGGTGTGGGCGTACGACCTCGCGCGGGATCACGTCGACGCGATCAACGAGCGCGGGCTGCGGCTGACCGGCGCGGGGGAGGTGCACGCGACCGGGATCCGCGCGACCACCGACGCCTCCGAGCTGCCCGCCTGCGACTTCGGGATCGTCGCGACGAAGGCGATGCACACCGAGGCGGCGATCGCCGCCACCGCGCACGCGTTCGCCGACGGCGCCGTCGCCTCGGTCCAGAACGGGGTCGGCAACGAGGAGGCGATCGCGCCGCACGTCGCGCGCGTGATCCGCGGCACGACCTTCCCGGCCGGGAAGATCCTCGAGCCGGGCGTCGTGCAGTGGGACGTCAAGGGCGACACGACCTTCGGCCCGTTCGAGCCGCAGCCCGGCGACGCGCGAGGAGATCGAGCGGCTCGCCGACGCCTGCACGCGCGGCGGCATGCCGGCGACGGCGGTCGCCGACGCGCGCGGCGCGCAGTGGCGGAAGGTGATCTTCAACGCCTCGACGAACCCGATCGGCGCGCTCACGGGGCTGACGCACGGCCGCGTCTGCGAGCGCCCCGACCTGCGCCGGCTCGTCAGCGGGCTCGTCGACGAGGGGAAGGCGGTCGCGGCGGCGCAGGGGATCGTGCTCGACGCCGACCCGGAGGCGCTGATCGACCACGCCGCCAAGCCCGAGGTCGCCTACGGGCACAAGGCGACGATGCTGCAGGACGTCGAGGCGCGGCGGCAGACCGAGGTCGACTAGCTCAACGGCGGTATCGTCCGCTTCGGGCGCGAGCACGGTGTCCCGACCCCGCTCAACGAGGCCGTCGTGGCCCTGATCAAAGGAGTGGAGGCCTCGTGGACGCGAGCTAGAGCGCCGGTACGCGCAACGTCCGCGCCGCGATGGCGCGAGCACGAGCTGGACGCGCTGATCGTCTCCGGCAGCGAGTACTCGGGCTTCGAGGGCTCGGTCACGTACCTCTCCGGCTTCCAGATCGTCCACCGCTACGCCTACGTCGTCGTGCCGGCGGACGGCGAGCCGCAGATCGTCTTCCCGACCGAGGCGCGCTACGTCGGCGAGCACGGGACGGCGCAGCTCGAGCAGGTCTTCCACGACCGGCCGGGCGAGCAGATCGCGGCGACCGCGCGCGACCGCGGCTGGCGGCGCGTCGGCGTCTACGGGCTCGACTACATCATGACCGTGCGCGACTTCCGCGCCCTCGAGGGCCTCGACCTCGTCCCCTTCGACGCCGAGTTCGACCTCGCGCGCGCGGTCAAGAGCGAGGCCGAGCTGGAGTCGGTGCGCGAGAGCGTCCGGATCAACGAGGACGGCTTCGAGGCGTTCCTCGCGGCCTACGAGCCGGGGAAGACGGCGGCCGAGGTGATGGCGCCGGCCGAGGAGCTCTTCGTCGAGCGCGGGCTGCGGCCGGCTGACGATGAACATGGTCCTGATCGGCCCGGAGTTCGGGATCGCGAAGCGCGAGACGACGCTCGGCGACTTCGTCCTCCCGTCGCTCGAGGTCGCGGGGCCGGGGATGCACTGGGTCGAGGTCTCGCGCGCGATCGGCAACGTCCCGGCGGAGGTCGAGCCGATGGTCGAGGCGTACGCGGAGTACCACGACGCCGCCCGCGAGGCGATGCGCGACGGCGCGACCGCGCACGACGTCCACCGCGCCGTCTCGAAGGGCTTCACCGACCGCGGCTACCACCTCGGCCACGTCACCGGCCACTCGATCGGGATGACGATGATCGAGCATCCGCGCGTCGGCGAGGGGATGGAGACCGTGCTCCGCAGCGGGATGGTGCTCTCGATGCACCCGCACGCGATCGCGGCCGACGGGAAGGCGTGCCTCTACATGCAGGACACGTGGCTCGTCACCGACGCCGGCGGCGAGCCGCTCTCGCGGCTGCCGATGAAGGTCTACGACGGCTGATGGCCGATGGCGCGCCGCCCCGATCCTCAGCTGAATGGCTCGGTCGCGCGTGAGCCGAGGTACATTCCGAGCTGTGAGACGTGGCACGAGCGTCCTTGTCGTGCTCGTGACTGTCGCGCTGGCGGCGGCTGCATCTGCAGCGCCAGCGCGGTCGCCGGTCATCACCGTGAGCGCGACGTCGCCACGCGCGGGCGACCTTGTGAGGGTGATCGTGCCTACTGCAGAGACTTGCAGCAGGATCGTTGCCGTCTCACCGACGCGCAGCCAGTACCCGATCCCTTTGAGCCGGCGAGCAGGCCTCTGCCGAGGGACGTTCCGCTTCCGCACCGAGGGCCGGTGGACGTTGCGGTTCGGTCGCGTCTCGAAGTTCGTTCAGGTACGCGCGGCGCTACCGACGCCTCACCCGAACGGGGCGGCGCTGGGTCGCCCTGGTTGCACACCTGCGTCACCGCTTACGCCTGGTCGGCCAGGGCCGACAGAGGCGTTCGGCACGGGCGTAGACGGCGAGCTGTGGGCGCTCTTCATGCCCGACCGCGCGACCCGCGTGAGCACCACCGAAGCGGTGTTCGCGAACATGGTCGGCACGGAGTTGAAGCTCGTGCTCAAGTGGCGGAGCGGCGGCGTCGGCGTCACTACCGCAACCGCGCCAGACGGGACGCAGCGTCAACCGGTCTGGCAGCAAGGCCACGGTAGCTCGAGCTGGGAGCGCACAGGGATCGAGTGGGGCACCGGCTGGGAGATCACCGAACCGGGCTGCTGGCGCATCCACGTCGGAGCTGTCAAGACAGGGGCAGACCTGTGGTTCAGCGTCGTTAGCTGACTGAGGCGCTCGCCTGCACATGCTGAAGGTGCGTTCGCCGTCCGCAGCGCTGACGCCGATCGCGTGCTGCGTGTCCGACGGCTAGGGGCGGTCGCAGGTGCAGATCGCGCCGCCGAGCTCGCGCCGCTCGAACAGCCGGCCGCAGCGCGGGCACTCGGCCGGGATCACGCGGGCGCGCATGAAGAGCGCCTTGATCAGCACGATCCAGAGCACGGCGTAGCCCACGATCAGCTGCGCGTTCATGCTCATACTTCGAGTATCGACGCGAACGCCGAAATTCTGAAGCGCCGGTTGGGGGTCGCGCGCGGGGACGAGCCCGCCGACCTCGTCGTCCGCGGCGGCCGCGTCCTCAGCGTCTTCACGCGCGAGTGGCTCGACGCCGACGTCGCGATCTGCGACGGCGTCGTCGCCGGGCTCGGCTCCTACGAGGGCGCCGAGACGCTCGACGCGGACGGCGCCTACGTCGTCCCCGGGTTCATCGACGCGCACGTCCACCTGGAGACGTCGAAGCTGCTCCCGTCCGAGTTCGCGCGCCTGGTGCTGCCGCTCGGGACGACGGCGGTCGTCGCCGATCCGCACGAGATCGCGAACGTGCTCGGCACCGACGGCGTCCACTGGCTCGTCGACGTCTGCGAGGACCTGCCGCTCGACGTCTTCTTCACCGCCTCCTCGTGCGTGCCGGCGTCGAGCTTCGAGTCGCCGCGGCGCCCGTTCACGCCCGGGGACCTCGAGAGCCTGCTGCGGCGGCGGCGCGTGATCGGCCTCGCCGAGATGATGAACTTCCCCGGCGTGATCGCCGGCGCCGAGAGCGAGCTGGCGAAGCTCGCCGTCGCCCGCGGCCACCACGTCGACGGGCACGCGCCCGGCGTGCTCGGGCGCGACCTGCAGGCCTACGCCGCCGCCGGGATCCGCTCCGACCACGAGGCGTTCACGGCCGAGGAGGGACGCGAGCGGCTCCGTGCCGGGATGTGGCTGCTGATCCGCGAGGCCTCCGCGGCTCGGAACCTGCGCGCGCTGGCGCCGCTCGTCGACCGAGTTCGGCCCGACGCGAATGGCGTTCTGCACCGACGACCGCGAGCCGGAGCACATCGCCGAGGACGGGCACATCAACGCGATCGTCCGCGATGCCGTCTCGTACGGAGTCGCGCCCGAGGACGCGCTCGTGATGGCGTCGCACCATCCGGCGCTCTGGCACGGGCTCGAGACGCTCGGCGCGATCGCGCCCGGCTACCAGGCCGACCTGCTGCTGCTGCCCGACCTCGAGCGCTTCGTGCCCGAGATCGTGCTCAAGCGCGGCCGCGCGGTCGACGAGATTCCGCACGACGCCCGTGCCGGAGTGGGTGACGCAGAGCGTCCGCGTCAAACCGGTCTCCGCCGGCGACTTCGAGGTTGCCTGGGAGGGAGGCGCCGCCCGCGTGATCGGGCTCGTCCCGGGCCAGATCGTGACCGAGTCGCTCGTCGAGGAGCTCGCCGACGGCACCGCGGATCCCGAGCGCGACCTCGCCAAGATCGCGGTGATCGAGCGGCACCTCGGCACCGGCCGGGTCGGCCTCGGCTTCGTCCGCGGCTTCGGCCTCGAGCGCGGCGCCTTCGCCTCGACCTTCTCGCACGACGCGCACAACCTCGTCGTCGTCGGCACGACCGACGAGGAGATGGCGCTGGCGGCGCAGCGGCTCGTCGAGCTCGGCGGCGGCCTCGTCGTCGTCGACGGCGGCGAGGTGACGGCCGAGCTGCCGCTCCCGGTCGCCGGCCTCGTCTCGGACCGTCCGCTGGGCGACGTGATCGAGGCGAGCGAGGCGACGGTCGCGGCCGTGCACGCGCTCGGCTCGCAGGTCGCGTCGCCGTTCCAGTCGCTCGCGTTCCTCGCGCTCTCGGTGATCCCGAGCCTGAAGATCACCGACCGCGGGCTCGTCGACGTCGACCGGTTCGAGCTCGTCCCGCTCGCAGCGGAGGCGCCGGTCAGCGCACGGTGATCTGCTGCACCATCTTCGCGGGGTGCAGCGAGCAGAAGAGGCGGTAGGTGCCGGACTTCGTGAAGCGGTGCGTGAACGTGCCCGTCTGCGTCCACGGCGCCGAGAAGCCGACCGGGCCGCCGACGACGGTGACGTCGTGCTGCACCGAGCCGCGGAAGTTCCACGTGAAGGTCGTGCCGCGCCTGAGCAGGACGCGCTCGGCGCCGTAGCGGAAGTCGCCGACCCAGGTCGACGCCGCGCGCGAGACCTGCCCCGTCGGCGCGCGCGGCAGCGGCATCGAGAACGCGGGCGGGGCGGAGGGACGGCCGAGGTCGATGTCGAGCGCTGGTGTCGCGCCGCAGCCGCTGACGGCTCCCGGCGCGAGGAAGAGCAGCATGATCCCCATCGCGCGCGTGTGCGGCGCCGCGTTGTCGTAGACCGCCGCCAGCTGGAGCCGGTCGCCCTTCGCGACCGGGATCCCCGCCGTCGTGCGGAACGCGGACATCTTCGTCGGGCCCGGCTCGTGCAGGAGCGGCTTCGGCTTCGGGCCGCCCCAGGTCGGGACGCGACTCGAACGGCATCGTGCCGCACGTCGAGTTGCGCAGCTCGAGCCGGACGCCGCCGCCGTGCAGGTGCCCGCCGCCGGAGACGAGCCGGCCGCTCTCCGGCATCGTGAAGTCGGCCGTCTTCGTGAAGGTCGAGAAGCGCCTGCCGCCGCCGGGAACGTCGAAGACCGGATCGGGGCCGGTGCAGTTGCGGACGTCGAGCCAGACCGGCTTCACCGGCGTCAGCGCCTCGCCGGTGACGTAGCGGACGGTGTAGCGGATGAAGCCGTTCAGCCGCTGCGGCTTGTGGTTCATCAGCATGTAGAGGAGGCCCCAGCGGTCGGTCGCCTTGTTCGCGTAGCCGTAGCCGCGCGGCAGCGAGAGCGCGAGCCGCTCCTCGCCCTCGGCGAAGAAGCGCTCGGCGGCGCCGCCGCAGGTGTAGTCGGGGACGCCGACCTTCGCGAAGACGATGTGGTGGAGCATCACCTTGTCGCGGCCCTGGACGCGCCCCTGCGCGTCGACGACCTCGGCCTCCATCCCGACGACGTAGCCGTCCACCTTCGGCGACTCGGCGAGCATCGGCTGCTGCGCGACGCCGTAGCCCTCGACCGAGATCGCGGGCGTCGTGAACGTGAGCGTGCGCTCCTCGGCGTGGGCCAGCGCGGGCGTCGCGAGCGTGGCGGCCGCGGCGGCGAGCAGGAGGCGCAGAATCCGGGCCACGCGGCCACTGTAGCTCTGCAAACGCCGGGGGTACACTGCGGATGTGAGCTGGCCCTGGATCGTGCTGCTGGTTCTCGCTGCGGCGGTGGTGATCGGCGCCGAGTGGTCGCGCGTCGGCCGCCTCGTGGGCGCGGACGCGCGCAGGCAGCGCGAGCGCAAGCGGCGGAAGGCGAGCTTCAAGGTGATCCGCTCCGAGGAGGAGGAGTTCGCCGAGAGCGTCCAGCGCGACCTCGCCGAGCTGCCGACGATCGAGGAGAAGGACCGGAGGCGCTGAAGCTCTAGCGGACGACGAACGTCGTCTGCAGCACGCGGGTGTTCGGCAGGATCCGGCCGACGTTCTCCATGTTCCGCGACTCCTGGTAGTCGGAGACCTGCAGCGCGCAGCTCGTGCCGGCCCGTGCGGAGGCCGGTCGCGGCGATGCGCAGCACGCCCTTCGACCACTGGCCGGCGTGCTCGTCGCCGTCGATCCGGACGACGAACGACGCAGGGTCGACGCCCGAGCCGCGGTCGCTCGCGGCGACGAGGATCTGGCCGCCGCTCCGCACCGTCCTCGTGCGTAGCGACGCTGCCGGCGGCGTCGCGTCGTTCAGCCAGAAGCGGAACGTGAACGCACCGGCGCGCGTCGCCGAGGGGCTGTCGAAGACGACGTCGTACGCGCCGGCGGCGGGCAGGATCGTGCCCGGCCGCGAGCACGAGCTCGCCGAACGTCCGCAGGTACGGGTTCAGGTTGAACGGCAGCGCGGCGTAGCCGGTCAGGCGCCGCTCGTCGCCGGCGCGGACGATCCGCGGCTCGACGCGGACGCCGGGCGCGCGGCTCGTGACGACGACGCCGAAGTTCGCCGCCGGGCGGGGGAGCGTGACCCGGAAGACGCGCTCGGGGCCGGCGAGCGTGGCGCTGAAGCCGAATCCGGCGGGGCTCTCGGGATACCGGTAGCGCGCGACGCGGTCGAGCCGCCCTTCGTCGACGACTTGTAGTCGCCCGGCTCGCCGCAGCGCTCCGCGCTTCCCGCTCGCGAGCGCGGGCGTACCGGTGCCGAACCAGTACGGGATCCTGAGCCGCTCGGTGCCGCGCGTGAGCACGACGTAGCCGGTCGCCTCGCCGTCGGTCGCCCGCGTCGTCCGTCACGGTGACGTCGAGCCGGCCCGGGACCGTCACGGCGGCCGGTGCGACGAGCGTCGCGCCCGCCGGCCGGCTCTGCGCTTCGACGGTCACCGTCCACGGGCCGCTGCCGCCGAGCCCGGAGTCGGTCAGCTGCACCGAGCGGGTCTGCGACGCGTTCGAGCGGAGCAGCCCGAAGGCGAAGCGCGACCGGGCTGCGAGAACAGCGGCGTCGTCGGCGCGGGGGAGGTTGACGACGCCGCCGCCGCCGCGGAGCGTCGGCGTCTCGCTCCGCCTTGTTGTCGCTCGTGTAGACCGGGTCGCCGGTGAGCGCCGAGCGCCGACTTCACCTGCGCGGGCGTCCAGGTCGGATGCCGCTGGAGCAGCAGCGCGACCGCGCCGGCGACGTGCGGTGCGGCCATGCTCGTCCCGGACAGCGTCGCCCAGGCGCTGCGGGGAGCCGCCGAGACGATCGCCGACCCGGGTGCGGAGACCTCGGGCTTGAGCTGGAGCGAGAGCGGCGTCGGCCCGCTCGACGAGAACGCTCGCGATCACGTCGTCGGGGCCGCCGCGCGTCGTCGTCACCGCGCCGACGGTGATCGCGCTCGGCGTCGCGCGCCGGGCGAGCCGACCGAGCCGCGGCCGAACTGGTCGAAGTCGTTGCCGGCGGCGACCACCGGGACGACGCCGGCGCGCGCAGCCGCCTCGAGCGCCTTGACGACGATGTCGCGCGGCGGCTCGATCTCCGGCTCGCCGAGCGACATGTTGATCACGTCCATCCCGTCGGCGACGGCCGCCTCGATCGCGGCGACGAGCTCGGGCGAGTTGCCGTCGAGGCCGACGTCGGCGTCGGTCGGGATCGTCAGCGCCTTGTAGTTGCCGAGGTACGCGCGCGGCGCGACGCCGGAGATGCGGGCGCCCTCGGCGAGCGGTGTTCGCGTTGCCGGCCGCGATCCCGGCGACGTGCGTCCCGTGCGACGAGATGCTCCGGGTCGAACGGCTTCGAGGCGTGCTTCCAGGCCGGCCGCGCCGGCGGGAAGGCGCGCGCGACGATCACCTTCGCGGTCGTGTAGCGCGGTCTGGCCCTTCGGGAAGCCCGGCGGGCATCGTGTAGCCGGCCGGCGACGAAGAACGGGTGCGTCTGGTCGATCCCCTCGTCGATGATCGCGATCTTCATCCCCTGGCCGGCGCTCGCGAGCCCGGCGCCCCAGAGCGCGGGCGCGCCGATCTGCTGCGGGCTGCGGTCGAGCTGGGTGCGGTAGCGGACGCTCGGGTAGACGCGCTCGACGCCCGGGAGCGACGTCAGCCGGCCGAGCTGGGAGCTGGGGACGACGACGGCCAGCCCGTTCGCGACGAGCTGGTAGCGCCAGCGGATCTGCGCGTCCGGGATGGCGTCCTCGATCGTCTCCGCGAGGTTCGTCTGCGCGTTGGCGAGCGTCCGCGCCTGGCAGCTGCCGGCCGGCGCGCCAGGTCGTGGTCGCGAGCGGCTTCTGGCTCAGCGAGACGACGACTTCGACGAGCTCGCCCTGCGGGCGCCGGCTGCGGCTCGGCGCGCGCGGAGCCCGTCGCGAGTGCGAGCAGGGAGAGCGCGCAGATGGAGAGACCCCGCCGCACGGCGATCATGGTAGGTGAGACGTCTTGAAGACCGTGTTACGGCGGGTCAGACTGGTACTCGCCGGCGGACGGCGCGTGATTATCTGAATGAGCAGCCTCCGCCCGATGCATTCGGCTCACGGTCGGCCAGGCGGCCGAGCTGCGATCGCGTCACAGTGTCGCGGCGGTGCCGCCGCGTGCGGCGAGCTCGTCGCGGTCGTCGAGCGTCGATGGCGTGCCTCTGGTCGACAAGCGCAGTCGCCCGACGAGCGCGACAACGGTCTGAACCGACGCGTGCCGCTCGACAGCCAGCGCCGAGCTCCTCCCGCGTCAGGTGGGCTCGCGAGCACCTTGCCGGTCGCGACGCGTCGATCGTCCAGCACGGTCACCGCGCCCGCTCGTCGCCACGACAGCGCCGGCGTCCGGCGTCTGGTCGATCACCATCCGGATGGCGGTGACCACAATCGGCGCGCGAGCGACGCGTGCGGATCCGCTTCAGAGACTGGCTGTCGCGCCGCCGCGCGACGTGTGCGCGAATCAGTTCGACGCTGATCTGCCGCAGCGAGCGCGATCGTGCCGCGCGATCAGACACCGCCGACGCAGTGCGGCATGCACGAGCACGTAGCGCACGACGACGCTCCGGTCGCACCGCTTCCGAGCGTCGAGCACCGGCTCGGAGAACCGCCGTGGCTACACTGACGCTCCGCGCGGATGTGGCGGAATTGGTAGACGCGCACGGTTCAGGTCCGTGTGCCCTTCGGGGCGTGGAGGTTCAAGTCCTCTCATCCGCACTGTCTGCCGAAGCGAGCGCGGGCAGCCCGCCCTCGCCGCCGACGCGGGGACCAGCTGGCGCCGCCTCCGGGCGGCGGACCGCCTCCGGCGTCGCCTCGCCAGAGGCCGAAGTGGGCCGCGCAGGAGCCGGAGTCGTCCTGAACGGTGTCAGAGTCGTCTCTGACACCTCCTGTTCGTTCAGGGCACGTCTGATCGGGGCGGAACGGTGAGTGGATCGCCCCACGCTGCGCTTCGTGCTTCCTTGTAGAGCGCGCCCTGCTTGCGGCTGACCGTGCGCTCGTGGATGCCGTCGGGCTCGCAGGTGACGAGGTTGACGTGGCCGGAGCGGAGCTGCGGCTGCCGGATGATCCGCGCCGCCGCCGGCGGCACCGGCTCGCGGCTCAGCGCGGCGTAGGAGAACTTCTCGTCCTCGTAGCCGAGCTCGACGCCCTTCGCCTGCGCGGTGCAGCTTCGAGCGCGGGAGCCGGACGGCGAAGTGGCACCAGTCGTCCGGCCGGCAGCGGGCAGGCGAGGTCGTGCGGGCACGGCGCGATCGTGTGGCCGCCCGCCGTCGAGCACCGCCGCCCGCGCGTCGAGCACGCGCCGGTAGCCGGCCGGCGTGCCCGGCTCGACGAAGACGATCGTGTCGGCCGCCTGCGCCCAGAGCTGCGCGACGGGCGGCTGCGGCGAGCTCGCCGAGGACGTACGACGCGACGACCAGCTCGGCCGGCCCGCGCGCGCCGCGACGTCGCCTTCGACCCAGGACGCGTCCGGCAGCAGCTCGCGGCCCGCCGCGATCATCGCCGGCTCGATCTCGACGAGCGTCAGCTCGCTCAGCGACGGCCACTGCTCGACCGCCGCCCACGCGGCGACGCCCGGCCCGGCACCCACGTCGAGCAGCGACCGCGGCTGCCACTCCGGCCGCTGCAGCGCCACCTGGCGGAAGACGGCGGCGGCGGCAGCGAACGTCGCCGGCGCGCGGTAGGCGAGATAGGCCGCGACCTGCGGCGGCGTCCGCGCCGCCCGCGACGGCTGCTCGCCGCGGTAGGCCGCCGAGAGCAGCTCGACCTCCTTCGCCACCGACCCGCCGGCCCGCGCGACGAGCCGCTCGATTCCCTCCGCCAGCTGCGGCGGCAGCGCGCTCAGGAGGCCAGGGCCGCCAGGACGTCGTCAGCGTGCGTGTCCGGCTTCACCTTCCGCAGCTCCTTCGCGACGTTGCCGTCGGCGTCGATCACGAACGTCGAGCGCTCGACGCCCATGTACGTCTTGCCGGCGAACGTCTTCTCCTTCCAGACGCCGTACTCCTCGGCCGTCGCGTGGTCGGTGTCGGCGAGGAGCGCGAAGGGCAGCTCGTACTTCTCCTTGAACTTGACGTGGGAGCGCTCGTCGTCGGGACTGACGCCGAGCACGACCGCGCCGGCGCGCTCGAACTCGCCCCAGGCGTCGCGGATCCCGCACGCCTGCGCCGTGCAACCCGGCGTGTCGTCCTTGGGATAGAAGTAGAGAACGACCGGCTTGCCGCGTAGCTCGGAGAGCTTGACGGTCTCGCCCGCGTCGCTCGTGAGCTCGAACTCCGGCGCCGGCTTGCCTTCCTCGACCACTGGGTCTCCTTTCGAATCGTTGACGCGAGCCTAACCGTGTGCCCATCTCTCCGGCGTACGGTTCCGGGCATGCGCTGGCTCGCGTTGCTCGCGCTCGTCGCGCTCGCGCTCCCCGCGGCGGTCCCGGCCGCGTTCCCCGGCACGAACGGCCGGCTGCTGTTCACTCAGGAGCGGCAGAGCTTCCATCGCAATGTGCCGCCGAACGCGAGCCTCTGCGTCACGACGCCGGCAGGCGTCCGCCCGACGAAGGTGGCGAGTGCGCAGCTGGGGCAGACGATCGAGCACCCAGCCGTGACGGCGGCCGGCGATGCCATCGCCTTCTCGCGTGCGGGGACGATCTTCGTCGCCGACCCCGACGGCGCCGGCAGAGGGGGAGTCGCATTCGGCACGTCGCCTGCTTGGTCGCCCGACGGCACACGCATCTTCTTTGCGGCAGAGGGCGACGTCCGCTCGGTGCGGCGCGACGGGTCCGATCCGCGCTCCGTCACGACCGGGGCCGCGCTTCGACCAAGCGCCGGCTGTGTCGCCCGACGGCAGAACGCTCGCGTTCGCGCGCGGCCCCGGGGCAGCTGACAGCGGACCAGCTCGTTCTTCTTGACCTCCCGACCGGGGCGGAGCGCGTGATCCTCTCGACACGCCGCGATCTCCGCCCCTGACTGGGCCCCCGACGGCTCCCGTGTTGCCCTCGCCGTCGGCGGCGCGATCGTGACGATCCGGTCGACGGCAGCGACGTTCGCACACTCGTGACAGGCGGCACGGGCGAGCCCGCATGGTCCCCGGACGGGACTCGGATTGCCTTCGAGCGCGACGGTGACATCTGGGTAATGACGGCCTCCGGCGGAGAGCTCGTCAACGTGACACGCAGCCCGCCTCGCGAGCGACAACCGGCGTGGCAGACGGGAACGGCGGTCCGCGCGGTCGGGACCGACGTCCCCTGCGCGATCGTTGGTACCGACGGGAATGACGAGCTCGTCGGTAGCGAGCACGACGATGTCCTCTACGACCTCGGCGGCGACGATGTCGTCCATGGGCTCGCCGGCGACGATGTCGTCTACTCGGGCACGGGCGTGAACCGGATCGAGGCGGGAGACGGCGACGACCTCGTCATCCTCGAGTTCGGCGCGAACACCGTCCTCGCGGGTGCCGGCGTCGATCACGTGAACGCGAGCGCCGGCTTCTACCAGGGGCAGTCGGCCGCGTTCCCGCAGACCGTCGACGGCGGGGACGGAGACGACCTCGTCACCGGTGGCGTCGTGGCCGACCGCCTCGACGGCGGTGCCGGCAACGACGTGCTGAACGGAAACAAGGGCCCCGACATCCTCGCCGGCGGGCCGGGGCGGACCGACTCGCCGGCAACCGCGGCGACGACTCGGTCCAGGGCAACCAGGGCGACGACGTCCTCTTCGGCGGCCTCACGAGCGACCTGCCGCTGAACTACGACGGCTACGACCTCCTCGACGGCGGCGAGGGCAACGACCGGCTGGCCGGCGGCTGGCAGAAGGACAGACTCTTCGGCGGCCCGGGAGACGATCGCCTGGCGGGCGGCCGCAACGGCGACTACTTCGTCGGCGGGCCTGGCGTCGACACCTTCCTTGGCGAGCACGGAGACGACCTCCTCCTCGCACGGGACACGCGGCGCGAGAGCGTCAGCGGCGGTCCGGGTTTCGACCGCGCGCCGACTCGACGCCGCCGACCGCCGGCTCGGCGTCGAGCGCGCGATCCGCTGAGGCTAGGCTCCGCGGGTGCTCGAGGCTCACCGCGTGCTCGCCTTCCTCGTCGTCGCGTCCCAGCGCTCGCGGCGCTCGCCGGCGGCCTCGTCTACTGGCGCCGCCGCGGCGTCGGCCGCTCGTCGCGAACCTGCTCGCGCTCGCGCAGACGCTGCTCGTCGCGCAGGTCGCGCTCGGCCTGCTGCTCCTCTCCGACGACCGCCGCGCGGTCGACGAGCTCCACTACGCCTACGGCTCGCTCTCGCTGGCCGCGATCCTCGCGCCCTGGATGTACGCGCCCGCAGAGGGGCCGAAGCGGCTGCTCTGGTTCGCCGGCACGTCCTTCCTCGCCGCAGCCCTTGCCGTCCGAGCGATGATGACGGGATCGTGAAGCGCTTCTTCACCGAGATGAACGCCGACCCTGCGCGGGTTCCTGATCATCGCGCTGATCGCGGTCGTCGTCGTCGTGCTCTCGCTCCAGTCCGTGCTCGCGACCGTCGGCGGCCTGCTCTCGGATCGCCTTCTTCCTCGCGATCGCGTTCTTCCTCTTCCTGCTCTGGCGCGAGAAGCGCGGCGACATCGAGTCGTGGCAGCGACCGCAGCCGGAACGTCTTCTACGCGGCGGTCGTCCTCGCCGTCGTCGACATCGGCGCCTTCATCGGCCTACGGCCGTCGGGCCCGGACGCGCTCGCGTTCTTCCTCGTGCTCGGCGCCTGCGCCTACGCCGCCTTCCGCGTCTGGCGCAACGAGCACACCTACAGCTGAGCGCGGATCGCCTCGAGCAGCCGGTCGACGTACGAGATCACCGGCACGGCGCGCGTCCTCGAGCGGCGCCGGCTCGTCCTGCCACGCCGCGTCGGCGCCGAAGACGTAGTAGACGTCGTAGATGAAGCCCGGACGCGCCGAGCTCGCCGAGATCCGCGTCGGCGAAGTACGTCCCCGTGATCCCCTCCGCGTCCCAGTACTGCGTCACGCGCGGGTCGGCCAGGATCGACTCGTCGATCGCGCCGCGCTCGTCGGTGACGCGCTGGTTCAGCCAGACGACGTAGAACCGCACGTCCTCCGACGGCTCCTCCTCGAGGATCTTCTCCTGCACCTCACGGGCGCCGGCGAGGCACGTGCCTCAGGTCGGCGAGAGGAGGATGATCGACGCGCGCCTTGCCCGCGTCCGCCTCGAAGTCGGAGCGGAGCGCGAGGACGTTCGTGAGATCCTTGACGCCGTCGGTCGGTGCCGCCTCGGGCGTCGCCGTGTCCTCGTCGCCGCCGCACCCCGCCAGCAGCAGCAGCGCGAGCAGCAGGAGCGAGCGCGAGCCTACGCACGGACCTGGGCCGAGGCGCCGTCGAGCGCGTCGAGCGCGGCGCGGATCGTCATCCCCTCGCCGACGAAGATCGGCGTGTCGCGCTCGGTGTACGCCGACGCCTCGCTCTCGCGCAGCGTCAGCATCAGGTGCATGAAGTCGGACGGCTCGTCGCACTCGAACGCGGTCATGAACTCCTGGTCGTCGATCCCGAACGAGTAGGTCGTGTGGTTGTGGATCGTCTCGAACTCGCGGCCGACGCGGATGTGCTCGTCCATCGCGCGCTGCCGGTCCTCGAGCGGGAGCGCGTACCACGGCCGCACCTTCACGAACGGGTAGACGACGAGGTACGGCGAGCCCTTCGGGATGATCTTCCGCGGCCGCCGCGCCTGCGTGTACGGCGAGGCCTTCGTCGTCGCGAGGTAGTTGAACGGCGTCTCGAGCCAGCCGGCGAGCGGCGTCCCGTTCAGCGCCGCGCCGAGCTCGCCGAGGTCGGCGTAGCGCTCGGTGATCTTCCAGAGGAAGAAGTCGACGTCGGGGCGGACGCCCGCGGTCGAGTAGGCGCGCAGGTGCTCGAAGCGGTCGCTCCAGCTCTCGACCACCTCCGCGAACGCGTCCTTGCCGGCGGCCCGCTCCTCGACCGGCAGCCGGCGCCACGCGGGGTCGGCCTTGAAGAAGGTGTAGGCGACGTACTGGCCGCTCTGCGTCTCGCTGCTCACGGGCACATCGTACGTTCGAGCGCGTCGCGGACAGGGTTAAAGCTCTCTTTCTTCGTCCCGTCGACGTAGTAGATCCCGGACTGGAAACCGGTCAGCGCCGGCTCGTCGTGGGAGTGGAAGAGGAGCAGACCGGCGACGTTCTCCTGGCAGGCGGCGAGCTCGATCGCGCGGCGGTAGAAGTCGGCCTGCGTCTCCTCGTCGACCGGCGCGCCCGGCTCCTCGCCCTCGTACAGCGACGCCTTCTCGCCGGGGATCTCGGTCTCGACGCCGAGCTCGCTGTAGAGCACGGGCAGGCCGGGGCCGAACGCCTCGTCGAGCAGCGGGCGCAGCTTCTCCTCGTAGTCGGCCATCAGGATCGACTTCGAGGCGGGGTCGGTCGGCCGGTCGGGCGGGATGCTCGAGCTGGCGGGGTAGGGGTGGAACGCGAAGCCGTCGAGCGGCGGCTCGGTTCGCCCGCTGGCGCGGTAGGCGGCGCCGAGATCGCGGATGAAGGTCGTCGGCGAGTGGGTGTCGCGCCCGGTTCCCGGCCGGTCGATCCCGCGCGGGGCGAGCGCGCCGCCCCAGATCCGGATTTCGGGGTCGGCCTGCTTGGCCGCGTCGTAGACCTCGGTCAGAAGCGCCAGGTAGGCCGGCGCCGCGACGTCGTTCGCCGTCGGCGTCGAACTGCGGCAGCCAGAAGCGGTTCAGGTTCGGCTCGTTGCCGACGATCACGTCGCGGATCTCGGGCACCTGGCGCATCGTCGAGGTCACGAAGGCGGCGAACTGCTCCCGCGCCCGGTCGCTCAGCGGCGTCGTCGCCGAGCCGGGGTGGTAGATGCCGAGGAAGACTCCGCGTGTCGCCGGCGCGCTCGACGACGCCGCGGAGGACGGCGATCTCCTCCTCCGGCGGCGCGGTCAGCCCCGGCTGCCAGAAGCTCGTGATCCCGACCGCCCCGAAACCGGCCTCCTGCAACTGCTCGAGGGCAGGGCCCTCGTGCCGGACCGCGTCGTCTACGGCTCCAACCAGAAACGCGGAGCGATCGCCGCCATTGCCTCCGCAGCCGGCAAGGAGCGCGGCGGCGACGAGGCACGCACCACGTATGGCGTGCTGACGCGCTCGACCGGGCGCCCTGGCCGCGCCTCGTCGACGAACGAGACGGAGAGCTGATACCAGCCGGGCGTGATCTCGGCCGGCCGGAGCAGCACCTTGGCGCGGCGCCCCGCCGCCGCTCGGCCGGTCGCCACGGCCACGGCCGTCCGGCGCGGCAGGCGCAGGAGGCGGGCCCGGTAGGTGCACGCGCGCTCGCATCGGAGCGAGATCGTACGTTCAGCCGTCGTGAAGGCGGCCGACACCTTGGCCGTCAACGGGCACGGGCCGACTGAGGCGGCTCCGGCTGCTTCCATCGCTGCGCGAACCGGCTCGAGCGACGTCTTCGGCGACCCGTCCGCGTAGACGAGCCCCGACTGCCAGCCCGGCCGGCCGGGCTCGTCGTGCGTGTGGAAGAGCAGCATCCCGGCCACGTTCGACTGGCAATAGGCGAGCTGGATCGCGCGCTTGTAAGCGGCCGCCTGCGCCGCCTCCGAGACCGGGCGCGTCGTCGCCGGCTCGAAGCCGCCGTAGAGCTCGCGCTTGTGGGCCGGGATCGCCGACTCGATCCCGAACTCGTCGTAGAGGATCGGCATTCCCTTGCCGACCTGCGCCGTGCCGTCGAACGCCTTGCCGAGCAGCCGGACGAGCACGTCCTGGTCGATCAGCCCGAGGTGGTCCGGGTCGGACGGGAGCGCGTCGACGGCGACGCTCGAGTTGAGCGGATAGGGATGAAAGGAGAAGCCGTCCATCACCGGCAGCGAGCGACCGCTCTTGCGATACGCCTCGCCGAGCTCGCGGATGAAGCGGGTGGGGGAGATCGTGTCGCGGCCCGTGAACGGCTTGTCGACGCCGCGGGGGGCGAGCGCGCCACCCCAGACGCGCACGTCGGGCGCGGCTGCCTTGAGCGCGTCGTAGCTGGCCGCCAGCAGGCGCAGGTACGCCGGCGCGGAGGCGCCCTTTCCGCGCAGGTCGAACTGCGGCAGCCAGAAGCGGTTCAGGTTCGGCTCGTTGCCGACGATCACGTCGCGGAAGGACGGGTTGTCGCGCACGATCGCGGCGACGTACCTCGCGAACTCCTTTCGCGCCGTCAGGGTCAGCGGGGTCGTGCGGGAGCCCTCGTTGTAGACGGAGACGTAGACGCGGACACCGTGGAGCGCCGCCGCCGTGCCGATGTTCGCGAGCACCATCGCCTCGTGCGGCGTCGGCTCCGAGAGGCCCGGCGCCCAGAAGCTCGTCACCCGCACAGCCTTGAAGCCGGTGAGCCGGAGCAGGCCCATCTCGAGCTCGGACTCCGCCGCCAGCGGGCTGCGCACGCGATCCTCTGCGGCGCCGAAGACGACCGACGACCCGCCCGCATGAGCGGCCGAGGGAAGCACGAGAACCGCCGCAATCGCTGCCAAGACCCGCTTCACGCCCTGGCTAAGGTAGCCGAGGTGGCAGACATCCAGGGAAAATTGAAGGCGCTGCCCGCGAAACCGGGCGTCTATCTCTTCCGGGACGAGCGCGGCGACGTCCTCTACATCGGCAAGGCGAAGTCGCTACGGCCGCGCGTGCGCTCGTACTTCCAGGAGGGCCGTGGCGACAACCGCGCCTCGATCCCGCGGCTCGTGCCCCGGATCGCCGACCTCGAGGTGATCGTCACCGGCAGCGAGGTCGAGGCGCTCCACCTCGAGCAGAACCTCGTCAAGCGCCACCGGCCGCCGTTCAACGTGCGCCTGCGCGACGACAAGTCGTTCCCGTACATCGCCGTCACGATCGAGGACGAGTACCCGCGGGTGATGTTCACGCGCGAGCGGCACCGCCGCGGCGTCCTCTACTTCGGGCCGTACGCGAACGCGAAGAAGGTGCGCGAGACGCTCGACGTGCTCAACCGCGTCTTCCAGTTCCGGCCCTGCGAGGGGCCGAAGCCGGGCCGCCACTCGGGGATCCCGTGCCTCGACTTCCACATCGAGCGCTGCCACGCGCCGTGCGTCGGCTACATCTCGAAGGAGGACTACCGGGCGGTGATCGAGCGCGTGATCGACTTCCTCTCCGGCGACACGAAAACGATCGTGCGCGAGCTGCAAGGGCAGATGCGCGACGCGGCGGCGGACGAGCGCTTCGAGGACGCTGCGCGCTACCGCAACCGGCTCTTCGCGATCGAGAACCTGGCCGAGAAGCAAGGCGCGGACCGGCGCGAGACCGGCTCGATCGACGTGCTCGGTGTCGCCGCCGAGGGCGACCGCGCCGCGGTGCAGGTGTTCCCGCTCCGCGGCGGCAAGATGGTCGACCGGCACGGCTTCCATCTCGAGAACGTCGAGGGTCAGGACGTGACGACGGTGCTGGAGGCGTTCGCACTCGAGTACTACGGCAACGCGCCCTCGATCCCGCCGCAGATCGTCGTGCCGCCGGACGCGACGGGCCTCGAGGCGCTGCAGGAGTTCCTCTCGGAGCTGCGCGGCTCGCGCGTCGAGGTGCGGACGCCGGCGCGCGGCGAGAAGCGGCGGCTGGCGGAGCTGGCGGGCCAGAACGCGCGGCTGGCGCTCGACTCGGCGACGTTCGCCGCGGAGCAGAAGCAGCTGCGGCGGGTGCACGCGCTCGAGGAGCTGCGCGAGGCGCTCAACCTCGAGAGCCTGCCGCTGCGGATCGAGTGCTTCGACATCTCGAACATCCAGGGACAGGAGATCGTCGGCTCGATGGTCGTCTTCCAGGACGGGATCGCGAAGAAGGCGCACTACCGCAAGTTCGCGGTGCGCGGGCTCGACGGCCAGGACGACTTCGCCGCGATGGCCGAGGTCGTCTCGCGCCGGTTCGCGCGGCTGCGGACCGGGGTGGAAGAGGACTACGACGAGGGCTTCGCGACGGCGCCGAACCTCGTCGTCATCGACGGCGGCAAGGGGCAGCTCTCGGCCGCGCTGGCGGCGATGCAGGCGTACGAGCTGCCGCGCGTTGCGGTGATCTCGCTGGCGAAGCGGGTCGAGGAGGTCTTCGTGCCGCAGCAGTCCGACCCGATCCTGCTCGACCCGCACGGCGCCGGCTTGCAGTTGCTCCAACGTGTTCGGGACGAGGCGCACCGCTTCGCGCTCGGCTTCCACCGCCAGCGCCGCTCGGCGCGGGCGCGCGAGTCGCTCTTCGACACGCTCGAGGGCGTCGGCCCGGTGCGCCGGCGCGCGCTGCTGCAGCACTTCGGCTCGACGGAGAGCGTGCTCGCCGCGAGCCAGGAGGAGCTCGAAGGCGTCCCGGGCGTCCCGGCGAAGACCGCGCGCTCGATCTACGCGCAGCTGCACCGCACCGGCAGCCCGGGCTAGCCCTCCGCGGCCGGGCTCTTCCCCGTCAGCGAGCGCCAGTCGGTGTGGCCGAGCGTGAGGAAGAGGGCGGTGAAGCCGAGGATCACGTTCGTCACGATCAGCGTCAGCTTCATCCCGACGCTGAACGCGAGCAGGGTTGCGCGGCCGATGCCGGTGCCGTTGAAGACGTAGACGATGAAGGCTTGCTCGGTGCCGATCCCGCCGGGGCTGATCGGGACAAGCGTCGCGAGGCTCTGGGTCACCTGGACGAGCAGGACGTTCCGGATCGACTGCTCGATCCCGAAGGCGTCGAGGAAGAACCAGATCGCGACGAACCGGAGCAGCCAGTCGCCGGCCTGCCAGAGAGCGACCTCGCGGGCGTACCGCGACCGGTCGCTCAGCACCGCGAAGCCCTGGCGGACGCGCAGCTTGAACTCGGCGATGTGGAAGCGGATCCAGAAGAAGCCGAACACCCCGAAGATCGCGAGCGCGATGAGGAGCACGACCGAGAACTCGGGATTCGCCGCGAAGAAGCCGAAGTCGAAGCCGGGAAGGCGGCCGAGCGCGCCGACGGCAGGCAGGACACCGAGCGTCAGCGCGTAGGCGAAGATCAGCAGCGCCATCCCCGTGTCGAAGAACGCGAGCACGAGCATCGTCGAAGCGAGCGTCGTGTAGCTGCTGCTCGGCACGGCCCGGTGGGTGAGGTACAGGCGGACGGCGTCGCCGGCGCGCACCGGCACGATCGCGTTGACGCCGACGCCCGCGAGGTAAGCCGCGTAGATCGGCCGCCACGGAACCGGCTCGTCCGGGTACGCCGCGGCGATCGTGTTCCGCCACGCGCGGCTCGTGCACATCGTCTTCAGGATGTGCGCGGCGATCGCCAGCGCGAGCGCGGTGAACTCGACCGAGGCGAGCTGCTCGAAGAAGACCCTGATCGCATGGAGCACCTCGCCCATGCGCTCAGGCTAACGCGCTACGGCCGGTCGGCTCCATCGCTGCCCATGAACGGGTAGCGGTAGTCGGTGGGCGGCACGAAGGTCTCCTTGATCGTCCTGGGGCTGACCCAGCGGATCAGGTTCCACATCGAGCCTGCCTTGTCGTTCGTGCCGGACGCGCGGGAGCCGCCGAACGGCTGCTGGCCGACGACGGCGCCGGTCGGCTTGTCGTTGACGTAGAAGTTGCCGGCGGCGTAGCGGAGCTTCTGATGCGCCTCCTCGACGGCGAAGCGGTCGTCGGCGAAGACGGCGCCGGTGAGGCCGTACGGCGCGCCCTGGTCGACGAGGTCGAGCGTGTCGCTCCAGCTCTTGTCGTCGTAGACGTAGGTGGTGACGACCGGTCCGAAGAGCTCCTCGTTCATTGTCCGGTAGGCCGGATCGTCGGTCTGGATCACGGTCGGCGCGACGAAGTAGCCCTCGCTGTCGTCGTAGTCGCCGCCGGCGACGATCTCCGCGTTCGCCGACGCGCGCGCCTCGTCGATCGCCTCCTTCTGCGTCTTGAACGAGCCGCCGTCGATGACGGCCCCCATGAAGTTGGAGAAGTCGGAGACGTCGCCCATCCGCAGCTCGGCGACCTGAGCCTCGAGCCGCTCGCGCAGCTCCGGCCACATGCTCTTCGGCGCGTAGACGCGCGACGCGGCCGAGCACTTCTGGCCCTGGTACTCGAACGAGCCGCGGACGATCGCGGTCGCGACCTCGGCGGCGTCCGCGCTCGGGTGCGCGACGATGAAGTCCTTGCCGCCGGTCTCGCCGACGATGCGCGGGTAGTTGCGGTAGCTCGCGATGTTGCTTCCGACGGTGTTCCACATCGACTGGAAGACCGGGGTCGAGCCGGTGAAGTGGATCCCGGCGAGCTCCGGGCTCGCGAGCGCGGCGTCGCCGATCGTCGCGCCCGAGCCGTAGACGATGTTGATGACGCCGTCCGGCAGGCCCGCCTCGCGCAGGATCTGCAGCGTGTAGTGGGCGGAGAGCGCGGCCGTCGACGCCGGCTTCCAGACGACGGTGTTGCCCATCAGCGCCGCCGAGCCGGAGAGGTTGCCGCCGATCGCGGTGAAGTTGAACGGGCTGACCGCGAAGACGAAGCCCTCGAGCGGCCGGTACTCCATCCGGTTCCAGACCCCGGCCGAGGAGACGGGCTGCTCCGAGTAGATCCGGAGCATGAACTCGACGTTGTAGCGCCAGAAGTCGATCAGCTCGGCGGCGGCGTCGATCTCGGCCTGGTGCGCCGTCTTCGACTGGTTCAGCATCGTCGCCGCGACGAGGGTCGAGCGCCACGGGCCGGAGAGCAGCTCGGCCGCGCGGAGGAAGACGGACGCACGCTCCTCCCACGGCAGCCGCGACCAGTCGGCGTGTGCCTCGCGGGCGGCGTCGATCGCCTGCTGGACGTGCTCGGGGCCGCCCTTCGCGACGTCGGCGAGGACGTGCTCCTTGCGGTGGGGCATGACCGCGTGGGTCGTCTCCTTCGTCTCGACCTCCTTGCCGCCGATCACCATCGGGATCGAGATCCGCTCGCGCTCCATCTGCGTCAGGCGGACGCGCAGCTCCTCGCGCTCGGGCGAGCCGGGCGCGTAGCTGCGGACGGGCTCATTGATGGGCGCGGGCGGTCTGAAGATGCCGGGAGCGCTCACGGGGTCGATTGTAGAGTCGGTGCCGATGCGCGTGACGCGGCATCCCTACGAGATCGCCGGCTGGGGAGTGGGGGAGCTGTGGATCGGCGACGGCGAGGTGGTCGTCGCCCACGACCCGCCGACGCCGGGCGTCCGCTTCGAGGGCGCTGTCACGGCGAGAACGCCCCAAACGACCCCCAGGGGCACCCCGGGTGTCCCTACTGAAACGCTATCGAGGAAATCGCCACAGGAACGCAACGGCCTCGTGCCGGAACTGCTCCAACGTCTCCACAGCTACTTCGCCGGCGAGCGGGTCTCGTTCGCCGACGTGCCGCTCGACGAGGACTGGACGACGCCGTTCCAGGCGGCACTCGCGTCAGCGCTCCGTAGCGTGCCCTGGGGCGATGTCGTCAGCTACGGCGAGCTCTCGGCGCTCGCGGGTCGCGCCCGTGCCGCCCGGGCCGCGGGCACCTTCTGCGCCGAGAACCGCTTCTCGCTCTTCGTCCCCTGTCACCGCGTCGTCTCCGTCGGCGGGATCGGCGGCTACGGCTCGCTCGGGGTCGAGTACAAGCGCCGCCTGCTCGCGCTGGAGGGGACGAGGCTCGATGGGGCTCTCTGACGAGCTCCGCTCCGAGCTCGCGGCGATCGCGCCGGAGCGCGGCTGCTGCCGGCTCGCCGAGGTCTCCGCGCTCTTCCACTCCGCGGGGAGCATCCACCTGCGGGGCCGCGGCAGGGTGACGCTCCATCTCGACGTCGCCACCTCGGCCGTTGCGCGCCGCGCCTTCACGCTGCTGCGGCAGCTCGGGATCCACTCCGAGATCCGCACCTACAGCCGCCGCTCGTTCGACCGCGCCACCCGCTATCAGCTGCACGTGAGCGGCGACGACGCGGCGCTCGCCTCGCTCGTCGAAGCTGGAGTGCTCGACGCCCGTCACGCGCCGCTCGAGCGGCCGCCGAAGCGGGTTGTCGGACGTGCCTGCTGCCGCGGCGCCTATCTGCGCGGCGCGTTGCTCGGCGGCGGCTCGCTCTCGGGTCCCCGCTCGCCGCACCTCGAGCTCCGGACGACCTCGCTCGAGGGGGCCGAGTTCCTGCGCTCCGTCGCTGCCGCCCACGATGTCCGTCTCGGTGTGCTCGACCGTGGCCGCCACGCCGTCGCCTACGCGAAGGGGCTCGATGCGATCGAGTCGGTGCTCACGCTCGCGGGCGCGAGCGACGCCGTGCTCGCATTCGAGGAGCGGTCGATCGTCGCTGCCGCGCGCGGGGAGGCGAACCGCCTCGCGAACGCCGACCACGCGAACCTCGTCCGCACGAGCCGCGCTGCGCAGGAGCAACTCGAAGCCGTGCGAGCGCTGCAGCGCGACGGCGCGCTCGAACGGCTGCCGGACCGATTGCACGAGATCGCCCGCCTCCGCCTCCGCTACCCACAACTACCGCTGCGCGAACTGGCGGCCAAATGCGACCCCCCGACTACGAAAGCATCCGCCCATCGCCGCCTAAAAAAGCTGCAGGACATCGCGTCCTGACACTGAGCCCGGCCGCCGAAGGCGGCCCTTCAGGAGTCTTGGCGCGAACAGGGGATCCCCACTCGGGGATCCCCTGTTCTGCTTGCGCCCAGAAGTAGACAGCGGGCCGGAGGGGGAGCTCCGAGGACGACCTCCCCCTCCGCGTGCCGTGCTCCGGTGCCGACGCCGAACGGGGTCTGAATTCGACGACGGACGAGCGCGAACCCGCCTTGTCAAGACTACGACATTGGCCATCGTGCGTCACTCCACATTCGTTCTCGCCGGAGGCAACGGCTGCGACGCTGAGGGTCGCGGAACGGTAGGTTGCGGACCGAGATGGAAGCAGCCCTCGCAAGTCTGAAGGAGCGCATCGGCGAGATCCACGATCTCGACCGGGCGTCGTCGCTACTCGGTTGGGACCAGCAGGTGAAGATGCCGCCCGGCGGCGCCGGCGTCCGCGCCGAGCAGCTGGCCACGCTCGAGCGCCTGGCGCACGAGGCGCTGACGTCCGCCGAGATGGGGCGGTTGCTCGATGAGCTCGCACCGCATGAGGACTCGCTCGACTACGACTCGGACGAAGCGAGCCTGATCCGGCTCGTGCGCCGCGACTGGGAGAAGGCGCGGCGGGTCCCCGCCGAGCTGCAGGCCGAGATGACCCGGGCCGCGTCGCTCGCGATGCCGGTCTGGGTGAAGGCGCGACAGGAGTCCGACTTCTCGCAGTTCCTGCCGGCTCTGCGCTCGAACTTCGAGCTGCGGCGCCGCTACGTCGAGTGCTTCGACGACTACGACGAGCCGTATGACGTCCTCCTCGACGACTTCGAGCCCGGGATGAAGACCGCCGAGGTACGTGCCGTCTTCGACCGGCTGAAGCAGGAGCAGGTGCCGCTCGTCGCCGCCGCCCGACAGGAGGGTGAGCGGCCCGTCCGCGACGTCACCTTCCCGATCGAGGGCCAGAAGGAGTTCGAGCTGAAGGTGATCGAGCGCTTCGGCTACGACCCGTCGGAGTGGCGGCTCGACACCGCTGTGCACCCGTTCGCGGCCTCGATCGCAACCGGCGACATCCGGCTGACGACGCGCTACTTCGACGACAACCTCGACGGCCTCTTCGGGACGATGCACGAGACCGGGCACGGGCTCTACGAGAACGGCGTCTCGCGCGACCTCGAGCGGACGCCGCTCGCGCATGGCGCCTCGCTCGGCTTCCATGAGTCGCAGAGCCGGCTCTGGGAGAACATGGTCGGCCGCAGCCTCCCGTTCTGGCGCCACTTCTTCCCGCAGTTGCAGGCGACCTTCCCCGGGGCGCTGTCCGGGGCGACGGTCGAGGACTGGTATCGCTCGGTCAACTGGGTCGCGCCGTCCTTGATCCGCGTCGAGGCGGACGAGGCGACCTACAACCTGCACATCATCCTCCGCTTCGAGCTCGAGCAGGAGCTGCTCGCCGACTCGATCGTGCTGGAGGAGCTGCCCGAGATCTGGAGCCAGCGCATGCAGGACTACCTCGGCGTCGAGCCGCCCAACGACGCACTCGGCGTGCTCCAGGACATGCACTGGGCGATCGGCGCGATCGGCTACTTCTCCACCTACGCCCTCGGGAACGTGATTTCCGGGCAGCTCTGGGAGAAGGTGACAGGCGAGATCCCGGACCTGCATGATCAGTTCGAGCAGGGCGAGTTCGGGGCGCTTGCGACGTGGCTGCAGGAGAACCTGTGGCGGCACGGGCGCAAGTTCAGGCCGCGGGAGCTGATCGAGCGGACGACGGGCGGCGGTCTCGACCCCGAGCCGTACCTGCGCTATCTGCGCGGCAAGTACCCGCTCGCTGCTTAGACTCAGCCGCGGACACCGACAGGGGAGCTCAGGGATGGCGATTCGCGTAGGGATCAACGGCTTCGGCCGGATCGGGCGGAACTTCTTCCGCGCGCAGCTCGAGCGCAGGGCCGACATCGAGATCGTCGCCGCGAACGACCTCGGCGACGAGCAGACGATGGCGCACCTGCTCAAGTACGACTCGACGCTCGGCCCGCTTGCCGGCGACGTCGCGGTGCAGGGCGGCGTCATCCGCGCGGGGGGCGAGGAGATCAAGCTGCTCTCCGAGCGCGATCCCAGCGCACTCCCCTGGGGCGATCTCGGCGTCGACGTCGTGCTCGAGTCGACCGGCTTTTTCACCAAGCGCGAGGGCGCGCAGAAGCATCTCGACGCCGGCGCGACGAAGGTCGTCATCTCTGCCCCCGCCACCGATCCCGACATCACCGTCGTGCTCGGCGTCAACGACGACACCTACGACAAGGACTCGCACCACATCGTCTCCAACGCTTCCTGCACGACGAACTGCGTCGCGCCGATGGCGAAGGTGCTGCACGACGCGTTCACGATCGAGCAGGGTTTCATGACCACGATTCACGCCTACACGGCCGATCAGCGGCTCCAGGATCTGCCGCACGACGACCTGCGCCGAGCCCGCGCGGCCGCGATCAACCTGATCCCGACCTCCACCGGCGCGGCGCGCGCGATCGGGGTCGTGATGCCGGAGCTGCAGGGCAAGGTCGACGGGATGTCGATGCGGGCGCCGGTGCCGACGGGCTCCGTCACCGACCTCGTCGTCCGCGTCGGGCGCGAGACGAGCGCCGATGAGGTCAACGACGCCTTCCGCACGGCCGCAGGCGGCACGCTCGCGGACTACCTCCAGTACACGGAGGACGAGATCGTCTCAACCGACATCCAGCGCTCCCCCTACTCGTGCATCTTCGACAGCAAGCTGACGATGGTGAACGGGAGCATGGTCAAGGTCTTCGGCTGGTACGACAACGAGTGGGGCTACTCGTGCCGGCTGGTCGACCTGATCGGCAAGCTGCTCTAGCACGGTGAGACTCCCTCGCTCCGTTCGCGACGCGGAGGTCGACGGCGCGTCCGTGCTCGTGAGGGCAGACCTGAACGTCCCGCTCGAGGACGGGCAGGTGGCCGACGACACGCGGATCCGAGCGGCGCTGCCGACGCTGGAGCTGCTCCTCGATCGGGGGGCTGCGCACATCCGCGTCTGCTCCCATCTCGGCCGGCCGAAGGGCGAGGACCCGGCCTTCCGGATCGAGCCGGTGCGTGAGCACCTGCGCTCGCTGCTGCCGGACGAGCGGATCGAGGTGCTCGAAAACACGCGCTTTCACCCGGGCGAGACCGCGAACGATCCGGCCTTCGCGCGCGAGCTGGCCGCGGGGTGCGACCTCTTCGTCAACGACGCGTTTGGCTCGGCACATCGCGCGCACGCGTCGACGGTCGCGGTCGCCGGGCTGTTGCCCGCCTACGCGGGGCTGCTGCTCCTGGACGAGCTCGAGCACCTCGGCCGGCTGCTCGGCGAGGTCGAGCGCCCGTTTCTGCTCGTCACGGGCGGCGCCAAGGTCGCGGACAAGCTGGGCGTGCTCGAGAACCTCGGCGGCCGTGCGGACGAGGTGCTCGTCGGCGGGAAAATGGCCGAGGAGCTGCGCGACGAGAATCCGCTCTCGTTCCCGGTCGTGCTGCCGACGGACGTCGTCGCGGCGAGCGAGTTCGCGGAGGATGCGGAGACGCGGACGGCACCGTTCGACGAGCTTCCGGACGGGTGGCTTGGGCTCGACATCGGCCCCGACTCGCGCGCGGACTTCGCGCGGCGGGTGGGCGCCGCCAAGACCGTCTTCTGGAACGGGCCGATGGGCGTCTTCGAGTGGGAGCCGTTCGCCGGTGGCACGAAGGCCGTTGCCGAGGCCGTCGCCGCGGTCGACGGCTACACGGTCGTCGGCGGCGGCGACTCCGTTCGCGCGGTCAACGAGCTCGGGCTCGACGAACGCGTCTCGTGGGTCTCGACGGGCGGCGGCGCCTCGCTCGAGCTGCTCGAGGGCAAGGAGCTTCCCGGAGTCGCCGCGATCCCGGAGAATCACGTCTGATGCTGATCGCGGGCAACTGGAAGATGTTCAAGGGGCCAGGCGAGGCACGCGCCTTCTTCGACGGCTTCGAGCCGCCGGAGGGCGTCGACGTCGTTCTCTGCCCGCCGTTCGTCTCGCTCGCAGCTGCGGTCGAGAGCGGGCGCACCGTCTACGCGCAGAACGTCCACTGGGAGCCAAAAGGTGCCTACACGGGCGAGGTCTCGCCGGAGATGCTGCTCGAGGTCGGGGTCAAGGGCGCGCTCGTCGGCCACTCGGAGCGGCGGCAGCTGTTCGGTGAGAGCGACGAGACGGTTGCCCGGCGAGCCCGGACCGCGCTCGACGCGGGGCTCGGCGTGATCGCCTGCGTCGGCGAGACGCTCGAGCAGCGCGAGTCGGGCGACATGGAGCTCGTGCTCAAGATCCAGATCGAGGCGATCGCGTTCGCCGCCGGCACGCACGAGAACCTCGTGATCGCCTACGAGCCGGTCTGGGCGATCGGGACAGGCAGGACGGCGACGCCGAAGCAGGCAGATGAGGCGCACCGGTTCATCAAGGGACTGCTCGACCGGCCGGTGCTCTACGGCGGCTCGGTCAAGCCCGAGAACGCGGCCGAGCTCCTCTCGCAGCCCTCGATCGACGGCGCCCTCGTCGGCGGCGCCTCGCTCGAACCCGACTCCTTCGCAGCGATTTGTCGCGCCGCGTCGACCTCGTAACGCTCGTCGTCCTCGACGGCTGGGGCTGTGCGCCGCCCGGGCCCGGCAACGCGGTCGAGCTGGCGCGGACGCCGGTCTTCGACCGGCTCTGGCGCGAGTACCCGCACACGACGCTCGCGGCCTCGGGTGAGGCGGTCGGCCTGCCGCCCGGTCAGATGGGCAACTCCGAGGTCGGTCACCTGACGATCGGCTCCGGCCGGATCCTCTTCCAGGACCTGCAGCGGGTGAACGCAGCCGTTCGCGACGGCTCCTTCTTCGAGAACCCGGCGCTCGTGGCCGCCTTCGAGCGCGCCCGCGAGCGAGGCGGCGACGTCCACCTGCTCGGCCTCGTCTCGAAGGGCGGCGTCCACTCGCACCTCGATCACCTGCAGGCGCTGCTCGAGCTCGCGCGCCGGCAAGGGATGCAGGAGCGGACCTGGATCCACGCGTTCACCGACGGCAGGGACGTCTCGCCCACAGCGGCTGTGTCGGATCTCGCCGAGCTGCCGCCCGAACGGCTCGCGACCGTCGTCGGCCGCTACTACGCGATGGACCGCGACCAGCGCTGGGAGCGGACGCAAACGGCGCTCGCTGCGACGACCAACTCCATGTATGACCATGTACCGCCGGGGTTGGTCACAACGGAAGTGCAACGGAGCTACGACGCGGGTGTCACGGACGAGTTCCTGCGAGCCGATCGTCGTCGACGGCGCGCCCCGCCTCGGCCCCGGCGACGCCGCGATCTTCTTCAACTTCCGCCCCGACCGCGGCCGCCAGCTGGCGCGGAAGCTGGTCGAGGCCGGTTTCGACCTGACGACGATGACCCGCTACTCGGACGAGCTCGACGTCCCGGTCGCGTTCGGCGAGCAGATCGTCGAGCACACGCTCGCCGAGACGCTGGCCGCGGCGGGTGCGCGCCAGCTGCACGTTGCCGAGACGGAGAAGTACGCCCATGTCACGTACTTCTTCAACGGCGGCGTCGAGCAGTCGTGGCCCGGGGAGATGCGGATCCTCGTCCCGAGCCCGCGCGACGTGCCGAGCTACGACCACAAGCCGGAGATGTCCGCGCGCGAGGTCGCGGCGCGCTTCGCCGCCGAGATCGGCAACGGCTACCGGTTCGCGGTGATCAACTTCGCGAACCCGGACATGGTCGGGCACACGGGGTCGATCCCGGCCGTGACGACCGCCGTCGAGGTCACGGACGAGTGTCTGGGCGTCGTCGTCGAGGCGGCACACGCGGCCGGCGGCGTCTGCCTCGTCACCGCCGACCACGGCAACGCCGAGCAGATGCTCGAGCCGGACGGCGTCAGCCCGCACACGGCGCACACGACGAATCCGGTTCCACTCATCCTCACCTTGAGTGATGTGACGCTAAAGCCCGATGGCGAACTCTCCGATCTAGCGCCCACAGCCCTGCGGCTCCTGGGCCTGGACACGCCGTCCGAGATGACGGGAGAGAGTTTGTGCGCAATCGTCCTAAGCGCGTGGCTTCCATTATCCGGTTCTGGCGCTATACTCCGGCCCACTTGTCGCTGCCCCAGCCTGATCTCGGCGTCCTGCGGAAGGCCCAGCGAGGAGATGAGCGAGCTTTCTCGCTCATCGTCCGTGCGTATGAGCTTCCCGTCTTCAACTACGTGCTGCGGCTCGTCGGCGACCGTTCGCTCGCCGAGGATCTGACGCAGGAGGTCTTCATCCGCGTCTACCAGGGGCTGCCGAGCTTCTCGCTCCGGTGCCGCTTCACGACCTGGCTCTTCCAGGTGACGAAGAACCGCGTGCTCGACGAGCTGCGCGCGCTCGAGCGGCGGCCGCGGGCGGTCGTCAACCTCGAGGACATCCCGCCGCTCGAGGTCGTCGACGCGCCGTTCGAGCGGGTCGAGGCGATCGACGCCGTCTGGCGCGCGGTCGAGAACCTCAGCGTCGACCTGAAGATGGCGCTGCTGCTCCGCGACGTCGTCGGCCTCTCGTACACCGAGATCGCCGACTCGCTCGAGGTCACGCTCGCGACCGTCAAGTGGCGGATCTACAAGGCGCGCGAGGAAGTCCAGCTCGCGCTCGCCCGCGAGGGCATCACCTTCGGCACGACCGGCGAGCAGCCGGCCGAGCCCGCGCTCGTCTAGTCCGAGCGCTCCTCGAGCCAGTCGGCCAGCCCACGGGCATCCGCAGTTGCGCCGTCGTCCGCTTCCGGAGGAGTGCAAGAGACCGCTTCGACGAGCGCGTTGACCGAGCCGAGCAGCTCCTCCTGCAGCTCGGCCGGCACCGCGCCCTCGTTGATCGCCGCGATCGCCTGGCGCTGAAGCGCGTCTGCGTCCTCGCTCGCGGCGCAGAACTCCTCCTGCTCGAGGTGCGCCGCCGCCGCATCGGCGCGTGCCGCGAGCGTCGTCGCAAGTGCGGGCACGAGGCTGGGCTCCCCGCCGCACCCGGCGGCAAGGAGCACCCAGCCCAGAACGACCGTTCTACGCAGCGGCGTTCGCGTCTTCCTTCGCAGCGAGCGAGAGGCTCGCCGCCATCACGTCCTTCAGGTGACGCTTCTGGATCGGCAGCTGAGTCTTGACGAGCTCGCGCACGCCCGGATGCCTCGCCTGCTTGTTCAGCTCCTGGAGGACGCCCCAGTGACCGACCTCGCCGGCCTCGGCCATCGTCAGGAACTCGAAGCCGTCCAGCTCGTCCGAGCCGCGCTCGAGGTAGGCCTTCATCATCGTCGTGCCCTTGGTCTTCACCGTCCGCGCCTCGGCGAGGATCTTGCCCTTCTTGCCGTTGATGCTCGCGGCGACGGCGGTGCCGTCCTTCTCCGCCTTCGCCGCCTCCTGGCGCATCGTCTTCAGCTGCTTGCGCAGCTTCGCGTCCTTCGTCAGCTTCTCCACGCGCTCGGTCGCGGCCTGCGCGGCCATCGCGAGGCCGATCACCTCGCCGAGCTTCGTCTCGAGATTCGTCAGTTCCGCCATGCTGCTCCGTTTCGTCTCGGGGCCGGGCTAGATGCCGTACTCGAGCCGCGCCGCCAGGGCCTCGGGGAGACCCAGCTCGCGCGACTCGCGTTGCGTCTGCTCGACCGGATAGTCGGTACGGCGGAAGGTTGCCCACGCTGTCTCAAAGTCAATCTCGAGCCAGGCGGCGCGCGGGTCGCCGTCGCGCGGCTGGCCGACCGAGCCGGGGTTGAGCAGCCGCCGCAGCCGGCCGAGCTCGAGCCGCGTCCCCGCGGGCGCCTGCTCGCCGCGGAGGTCGACGCCGTTCGAGATCTCGAGCGCGACGTGGCTGTGGCCGACGAGCACGAGCGTGCGCCTCGGTCAGATCGAACGCACTTGCGGCTGCCGCGTCCGAGAGCACGTACTCCCAGACCGGATCGCGCGGGCTGCCGTGGAAGAGCTCGGCGCCGGGCGCAACCGCCGTGGGCTGCAGCGTGTCGAGGAACGCCCGCGCGCTCTCGTCGAGAACCGTCTGCGTCCAGCGCGCCGCGGCTCCCGCCTCGCCGCCGAACGTCTCGATCGGGATCTTCCCGAGTACGACGAGGTCGTGGTTGCCGGCGAGGCAGATCGTGGCCCGCTCCTGCAGCAGCGCGACGCACTCGTTCGGCTTCGGCCCGTAGCCGACGAGGTCGCCGAGGCACCAGACCGCGTCGAAGCGGCCCGCGTCGATCTCCGCCAGCACCGACTCGAGCGCGTGCAGGTTCGCGTGGACGTCTGAGAGAACGGCGACGCGCAAGCGCGCTACGAGTTGCGCGGCGGCGCTTCGGGCAGATCCTGGATCCCGCGCACCGTCGCGTACTTCGACCAGGAGTCCTGGAGCGCGTCGAGCAGCTCCTTGGCGAACCTCGTCGACATGTTCACGCGGGAGACGACGATCCCGGGGACGTCGCCCTCCGAGACCTCGTGGTCGATGCGCGCGAACGTGACCGTGAACTCGTAGTCCGAGAAGGAGATGTTCGCGAAGTTGGCGTAGGTGCCGGCGAGGTGCTTCTCGTCGATCTGGATGTTGAGCTGGCGCTCCTGGCCGGGGTCGTCCTCGTCCACGTCCGTACAGTAACGGCGTGAGAGCGATCGAAACGTTGGAGGCGGCACTCGGCGAAGCGGCGGGCACAGCGGTCGTGCTCGAGCGGCCGAGCGACGACGCGCACGGCGACTACGCCACGAACGTGGCGATGCAGCTCGCCGGCACCCGCCGACAGGCGCCGCGGGCGATCGCGGAGGAGCTCGTCGAGCAGGCGGCGTCGCTGCCGCAGGTGGAGCGCGCCGAGATCGCCGGACCCGGCTTCGTCAACCTCTGGCTGGCGCGTGGCTGGTACCGCGACGCGCTCGCGGAGATGCTCGCCGCCGGCATCGGAGTACGGCGCGCGGCTCTGCAGCGGCGAAGGAGCGCGTCCAGGTCGAGATGGTCTCGGCGAACCCGACGGGGCCGATCACGGTCGCGTCGGCCCGCAACGGCGCCTACGGCGACTCGGTCGCGCGCCTGCTCGCCTTCGCCGGCCACGAGGTCGAGCGCGAGTACTACTACAACGACGCCGGTGCGCAGATGGAGCGCTTCCGCGCCTCGGTCGAGGCCCGCCGCCGCGGCGAGGAGCCGCCGGAGGACGGATACCAGGGCGCCTACGTCGCCGAGCTGGCGCAGCTCCCCGACGACCCGGTGCCGCAGATGCTGAAGCGGATCGAGGCGACGATGGAGCGCTTCCGGATCCACTTCGACTCCTGGGCAAAGCAGAGCGAGCTCGAGAAGCGCCTGCCCGAGTTCCTGCCCCGGCTCGACACCTACGAAAAGGACGATGCGGTCTGGGCGCGGGCATCCGCGTACGGCGACGACGACGACCGTGTCCTGCTCCGGTCCGAGACGGGCACGCCGACCTACCGCGCCGCCGACGTCGTCTACCTCGCCGACAAGCTCGACCGCGGGCTCGACCGGGCGCTCTACGTGCTCGGCGCCGACCATCACGGGACGCGCCACTGGTACGCAGCGGTCGCGCGGATGCTCGGCTACGACCCCGAGCGCGTCGAGGTGCTGCTCTACCAGCTCGTCCACCTGACCAAGGGCGGCGCGGCGGCCAAGATGTCGAAGCGGCGCGGCGACGTCGTCTTCCTCGACGAGTTGCTGGACGAGGTCGGCGTCGACGCAGGCCGCTGGTACCTCGTCTCGCGGGGCCCCGACCAGACGATCGAGATCGACGTCGATCTCGCAGCGGAGAAGACGGCGAAGAACCCCGTCTTTTACGTCCAGTACGCGCACGCCCGGATCGCCGGGATCCTCCGGAACGCCGAGGACGCGACCCCGTCCGCCGAGCCGCCGGCCGAGCTCGCCGCCGAGGAGCGCGCCCTGATCAAGCGGCTCGCCGAGTTCCCGGCCGTCGTCGCCGAGGCGACCGAGCGGCGTGGCCCACATGCGATCCCGAACTACGCGATCCGCGTCGCCGACGACTTCCACCGCTTCTACACGCAGCACAAGGTGCTCGGCTCCGACGCAGAGCCGTTCCGGCTCGGCCTGATCACGGCGACGAAGGCCGTGATCGCGCGCTCGCTGGACCTGATCGGCGTCGAGGCTCCCGAGCGGATGTAGCGCGGGTCAGCTCGGAAAGCGGTTCGACTCCTGCAGCACCCACGTGTTGCCGTCGGGATCGCTGAAGTCCGCGTACGACCAGTAGTCGCGGTGCTCGGGATCGACACCCGGCTGCCAGCCCTCCGGCCCCATGTGCCGGATGTCGCTGACGTCGACGCCGCGGCCGACGAGCTCGGCCCGCGCGGCGTCGATGTCGGTGACGACGAGATGCGTGCCGCGGTAGGAGCCGGGCGTAGCGTCGGTGATCCCGATTCCGAACGTGAGCGAGCACGCAGATCCGGGCGGCGTCAGCTGGACGACGCGGAACTCGTCGTTCGGCTGGTGGTCGACGTCGAGCGTGAAACCGCACGTCTCTTCGTAGAACTGCTTGGCGCGGTCGACGTCCGTGACGGGGATCAGCACGTTCTCGAGCTTGAAGTCCATTTGTGGCCTCCTGGCGTAGGATGCGCGGCGGATGAGCGCCGCTCCAGACCGTAACCTTGCACTCGAGCTCGTCCGCGTCACCGAAGCCGCCGCGCTCGCCGCGTCCGGCTGGGTCGGCCGCGGCGAGAAGGAGAAGGCGGACGGCGCCGCCGTCGACGCGATGCGGCTCGTCCTCGACACGGTGCGGATGAACGGCACCGTCGTGATCGGCGAGGGGGAGAAGGACGAGGCGCCGATGCTCTACAACGGCGAGGAGGTCGGCGACGGCACCGGCCCCGAAGTCGACGTCGCGGTCGACCCGCTCGAAGGGACGCGCCTGACCGCGCTCGGCCAGCCGAACGCGATCGCCGTGATCGCGGTCGCCGAGCGGGGGACGATGTTCGACCCGCGCGGCGCCTTCTACATGGACAAGATCGCGGTCGGGCCCGAGGCCGCGGACGCGATCGACATCAACGCGTCGCCCGCTGACAACGTCCGTGCCGTCGCGAAGGCGAAGGGTCTCGACGTCAGCGAGGTCACCGTCGTCGTGCTCGAGCGCGACCGGCACGAGAATCTGATCGGCGAGCTGCGCGAGACCGGCGCGCGCGTGAACCTGATCCGCGACGGCGACGTCGCTCCGTCGATCGCGGCGGCGCAGGCGTTCGCAGGCGTCGACATGCTGATGGGGATCGGCGGCACGCCGGAGGGCGTCATCTCCGCCGCCGCGATCAAGTGTCTGCGCGGCGCGATCCAGGGCAAGCTCTGGCCGCGCAACGACGAGGAGCGACAGTCGTTGATCGATGCCGGCGTCGATGTCGACCGCGTGCTGACAACGGACGATCTCGTCTCCGGCGATGACGTCTTCGTCGCCGCCACCGGCGTCACGAGCGGCGTCTTTCTGCGCGGCGTCCGCGTCAGCGGGCCGGGCGTCGAGACCGAGTCGATCGTGATGCGCTCGCGCTCCGGCACCGTGCGGCGGATCGCCGCCTACCACCCTTCCGAGAAAGTCCGCAGACTGATGAAAGGAGAACGCGATGGCCGCCAATGAGCTGCACGAGACCGCACGAGCCCTCGTCGCCGACGACAAGGGGATCCTCGCCGCCGACGAGAGCTCGGGGACGATCAAGAAGCGCTTCGACTCGATCGGGCTCGAGTCGACCGAGGAGAACCGGCGCGCCTACCGCGACATGCTCTTCACGACGCCCGGGCTCGAGGACTCCGTCAGCGGCGTCATCCTCTACGACGAGACGCTGCGCCAGAGCTCGGCCGACGGGACGCCGTTCGCGAAGCTGCTCGCCGACAAGGGGATCATCCCCGGGATCAAGGTCGACACCGGCGCGAAGGATCTGGCCGGCGCGCCCGGCGAGAAGGTGACCGAGGGCCTCGACGGCCTGCGCGAGCGGCTCGAGGAGTACAAGGGCCTCGGCGCCCGCTTCGCCAAGTGGCGCGCCGTGATCACGATCGGCGAGGGCATCCCGACCGCGTATTGCATCCAGACGAACGCGCACGCGCTGGCGCGCTACGCGGCGCTCTGCCAGGAGCAGGGGCTCGTCCCGATCGTCGAGCCCGAGGTGCTGATGGACGCCGACAACGACATCGAGACGTGCTACCGCGCGACGAAGCGGACGCTGCACAAGACCTTCGACGAGCTCTACCACCAGCGCGTCGACCTGGAGGGGATCCTGTTGAAGCCGAACATGGTCATCTCCGGCAAGGGCTCGCCGACGCAGGCGAGCGCGCAGGAGGTGGCCGAGTGGACGATCCGCTGCTTCCGCGAGACCGTGCCGGCGGCCGTGCCCGGGATCGTCTTCCTCTCCGGCGGCCAGTCGGACGAGCAGGCGAGCGAGAACCTGAACGCGATCAACTCGCTCGGCCCGCAGCCGTGGGTGCTGTCCTTCTCGTACGGACGGGCGCTGCAGGCGCCGGCGCTGAAGGCGTGGGGCAGGGTCGGCGGACAACGTCGAGGCGGGGCAGTCGTTCCTCGCGCTGCGCGCGCGGTGCAACAGCGCCGCCGTCGCGGGCCGCTACTCCGCCGAGATGGAGGAGCTGGCCCGCTCGAGCTGAGTTCCGCTATTCGCCGAGCAGCGCGCGGTCGTAGAAGCCGACGACGCGGCGCTCGTACTCGGCCGGCTGCGCCTTCAGGCCGCCGGTGTGGTCGGCCTCCGGCACCTTCCAGATCTGCTTCGGCTGGCCGGCGGCGGCGTAGTACTTCGGCTGCCTGATGTCCTCGCCGCCCATGCCCGGGTCGGCCCAGATCAGGAAGACGGAGCGGGGCGCGATCTCGCCGATCCGGTCGACGATCTTCGGCGGCGGGCCCTGGTTCGAGAAGACGGCAGTCGCGAAGCCGAGCGCGGTGAACGCCGGCTTCCAGAAGCGATCGGTGCCGGTCAGGTCGGCCTCGCCGGCGGGGAAGCCGGCGCCCTCGGAGACGATCGCCTTGAAGTCTGTCGACTTGGCGGCAGCCTCGATCAGGATCTCGCCGCCGACCGAGAAGCCGTAGCCGCCAATCCGGTCGTCGTCGACGTCGGCGCGGGTCTTCAGGTACTCGGCGCCCGCGATCAGGTCGCGGTCGCCCGCCCAGCGGACGGTGTCGCCCTCGCTCGTGCCCTGGCCGCGCGGGTTCAGGAGCAGGACGCCGTAGCCGTGCCGGATCAGCATCCGGGCCTCGGCCGAGCGGGTCGCGCCGGGGAAGAGGATCACCGCGGCGCGGTTCTTGGAGCGGACGTAGGAGCCGGTCAGCTCGAGCGAGTCGCTCGTGGTGACGGTGACGGTCTCGTACGGGACGCGGAGGTCGGGCTCGACGACGCCCCGGCCGGTGTGGGTGTAGGTGTACGCGAAGCCGACGGGGAAGACGACCAGCGCGAAGACGGCGAGCGCGAGCACTGCTGACGCGACCACGGTCAGCCCGCGGCGGAGCACGGTGCGGCGGCGGGAGCCGTACGACCGGCGCGACCGCCAGAGGACGACGAGGCCGGTGGCTGCGAGCACGACGCCGGCGGCGATCGTCAGCGGGCCGGTCGTGTAATGGTCGCCCGACGCCTCGCCCTTGGAGAGCCAGTACGCGCTCGGAATCCCGAATGCGATGCCGAGGACGCCGAGCGTGAGTGCGAGTGCGGCCCGGATCCCGGCGCGTACGCGGAGGTAGAGCGCTGCCGCGGCGGCGATGGCCGCGATTGGGATCAGGCCGCTGGAAAGATGGTCGGCGGGGGAGGTGCCGGGCTCGGGCTGGAGGAAGCTGTCGTCGGCGATGTGGAGGGCGATAGCGCCGAGTGCGATCGTGGCGACGCCGCGCTCCGTTCGGGCGAAACGGGCGGCGCGCGCCACGATCGACGTGCGAGTGGGGGCGGGGGTCGTGAGTGCGTGGGGGCTCGATGTCATGCACCGAGGCTCGCAGCCGCGGCCCAGGCTGCACAACGCGGGCCACAGGGGTTTCGGGGTGCGGCCTGCCGTACGTCGGTCAGACGTAGCGGCCCATGCCGCCGGCGACGTCGATCGACGCGCCCGTGATGTAGCTCGCCCGCTCGCTGAGCAGGAACGCGACCAGGCCCGAGACCTCGTCCGGCGTCCCGAAGCGGCCGAGCGGCACCTCCTGACGGGCGAACGTGTCGAAGAACTCCTCGCGCGGGACGTCGGGGGCGCGGCGCCGGTGGATGTTCTCCCACTGCGGCGTGATCACGAAGCCGATGTTGACGCCGTTGACGAGGATGTTGTCCTTCGCCAACTCGAGCGCGAGCGCCTTCGTGAACGAGTTCCCCGCGGCCCGGTTGACGGACGTCGCGAAGAAGGTCGGGTCGGGATAGCGCGAGTAGACGGCGCCGATGTTGACGATCCGGCCGCCGCCCGGCCGCGCGCATGTGCGGCAGCACCTCGCGGCAGCAGCGGATCAGCGAGAAGACCTTCACGTCGTAGTCGGCGGCCCAGTGCTCGTCCGTCAGCGCCTCGAAGTTGCCCGGGTGCGCGCCGCCGGCGTTGTTGACGAGGAAGTCGATCCCGCCGAGCGCCTCGGCCGAGCGCGCGACGAAGTCGCGCACCTGCTCGGGGTCGGTGACGTCGGCGGTCTGCGCGTGGGCGGCGCCGATCTCCTCGGCCGCGGCGAGCACTTCGTCCTCGTTCCGGGAGCAGATCGCGACGCTGACGCCCCTCGCCGACGAGCTCGCGGGCGATCGCGGCGCCGAGCCCTTTCGACCCGCCCGTGACGAGCGCACGGCGTCCCTCGAGGCCGAGCTTCATTTCGTCGCGCAGGTACGCGTCCGAGCCGTCGAGCCAGTCCTGCCGCGGCGGGCAGAAGATGTCGACGTCCAGCGTCGGCTCGAGCGCCTCGGCCTTGTGCGGCAGCCACGACGGCAGGTGGAGCACCTCGCCGGCGCCGACGTCCACGACCTCCGACTCGTCCTCGCCGAGCCAGAAGCGCAGCTTGCCCTCGAGGATGTAGGTCAGCTGCTCGTTCTCGTGCGAGTGCTGCGGGACGATGCAGCCCTGCTCGAGGAAGACCTGGGCGAGCATCATCCGCTCGGTCGAGATCAGCCGCCGCGCCAGGTCGGGCTTCAGCGCCTCCTTCGGCAGCTCGTCCCAGCGGTAGTGGGTCGCCTTCACAGCAGCGCCCCGAGCTTCTCGATCCCCTCGTCGATGCGCGCGTCGTCGACGAGGCTGAACGAGAGCCGCACCGTGTCGGCGCCGCGGCCGTCCGGGAAGAAGAGCGTCCCGGGGACGATCCCGACGCGCTGCTCGACCGCCCGCCGCGCGAGGTCGACGGAGTCCGTGCCGGGGAGCGTCAGCCAGGAGAAGAAGCCGCCCTGAGGCCGGGTCCAGCGCGTCCCCTCGGGCAGCGAGCGCTCCAGCGCCGCCAGCATCCGCTCGCCCTTGCGGCGGTAGAGCGCGCGCGATCGTGTCAGCTGCTCGTCGATCCAGCCGCGCCGGGCGGACTCCTCGAAGAGCCGCTGGCCGAGTGCGCCCGCGCACTGGTCGGTGAGCTGCTTGGCGGCGACGAGCCGGGCCGAGATCTCCGCCGGGCCGACCGCCCAGCCGAGCCGGACGACCGGGGCAGAACGTCTTCGACGTCGTCCCCGCCTGGACGACGACGTCCGGGCCGAGGCTCCAGAGGCTCGGGAGCATGTCCTCGGTGAAGCCGAGCTCGCGGTAGGCGACGTCCTCGACGATCAGGAAGCCGTAGCGGCGCGCGAGCTCGACCAGCGGCGCGCGCCGCTCGCCCGCGAGGCTGACGCCGGCCGGGTTCTGGTGGTCGGGGATCGTGTAGACGAGCTTCGGACGCAGGCCGCCTGCGAGCTGCCGCTCGAGCTCGTCGACCTCGAGCCCGTGCTCGTCGAGCGGGACGGCGACGAGCGTCGCCTCGAAGCTCCGGAACGCCTGGATCGCGCCGAGATAGGTCGGCCCCTCGACGACGACGGTGTCGCCGGGATCGAGGAACGTCTTCCCGATCAGCTCGAGCGCCTCGATCGCGCCGCTCGTGATCAGCAGCTCGTCGTCGGCGGGCCGGCGGCCCTGCAGCGTCTCGAGCCGGTCGGCGAACGCGTCGAGCGGCCCGGCGAGCCCGCGGGTCGGCGCGTACTGGAACGCGCTCAGCTCGCCGGCGCCGCGAACTCCTGCACCAGCGACGAGATCCGCTCGCGCGGGAACGTCTCCGGGTCGGGGAAGCCGCCGGCGAACGAGATCAGGTCGGGCAGGCCGAGGAGGGCGAGGACGGACGCGATCCCCTCGCCGACGTCGCCCCGCGTGCGGACCGCGGCGAGCGCCTCCCACCGTGCCGTCTCGGGCGTCACCGTCACGGGGCCAATCCTACGCCGCTAGCAGAGGCGGGTGAGCCGGCCTGTGTCGACGTCGTAGAGGAAGCCGCCGACGCGGAGGTGCGTCAGGTACGGCCACGACCGCACCCGCTGGACGTCGTCGCGGACGGTCTGCTCCTGGTCGCTCGAGACGAGGAAGGCGAGGCTGCGCGTGTCCGGCCCGCCGGCGTCGGCGACCGCGTCGTGGACGTCCTCCTCCTCGCCCGTCGCCATCCGGCACTTGGTGTGGGCGACGATCATCGCGCGGTCGACGCCCAGCAGGTACGAGGCGAGCACGAGCGTACGGAGGACGTCGTCGGTGACGCGCGCGCCGGCGTTGCGGAGGATCTTGGCGTCGCCGGGGCTGAGGCCGAGCATCGCGAGCGGCTCGATCCGCGAGTCCATGCAGGTGAGGACGGCGAGCCCTTTCGCCGCGACGGGCTCGAGCCCTTCGAGCCGAAAGCCGTGCGCGTAGGCCTCGTTGGCGGCGAGCACGTCATCGAACGTCGGATCGCCGGCCACGGCCGGATCGTATGCCTAGGTACCGCGCCCGCGAAGTGGGGTAGCGACCACCGATGACCGTGAATCGGCGCGGTCATAGCGTCCTCCGCGGCATCCCGACACGCAAGGAGGACACGATGAAGACACGCACGACCCGCCTGATCGTCGCCTGCATCTGCGTTCTGGCGCTGGCTGCGTCTGCGCACGCCGGACCGCTGACGACGCCGACAGCAGCCGGGCGACCCGCTCGACCCGCGGACCTACGCGCCCGGAGAGCACGCCGTTTCTGACCGTCAACGCGAGCGGCGTCCAGAAGTACGCCTGCCAGGCGAACGGCACCTGGCTGTTCACCGACCCGGTCGCCGCTCTCTACAAGCGGAAGGCAATCGGCAGCGCACTATCTCAACTTCGCCAGCGGCCGCCCGATCTGGGAGCACAAGGACGGCAGCATGGTCGAGGCCGCGCGGAAGGCGTCGGCGCCCGCCGGTGCGGGCAACATCGCGGCGCTGCTCCTCGAGGCGGTCGCGACGACGGCCGGCGCCGAGGGCGACCGGCTCGCCAAGACGACGTGGGTGCAGCGGCTGAACACCTCCGGCGGCATTGCTCCGGCCGGAACGTGCACGCCCGGCGCCACGGTCGCCGTCCCGTACACAACCGACTACGTCTTCTGGAAGGCGAAAGGGGGTCGCGAGGACGACTGACGAATGTGAAGCCGGGGCGGCTGACCGCTGCCCCGGCTTCTAGCGCAAGGCGTCGATCGGCGCAGTCGCGACGATCCCTTCGACGCTGCGCGCCAGCTCCGCGTCCAGAGTGATGAAGGCGTCCGCCTGCAGCTGCGTGAGCGCGACGTACTCGGCGTCGTAGGTCGAGGCCCAGCCGAGCTGATCCGCGAGCTCCCAGGCACGGCGGCGGAGCACGGCGTCGCCGAGGAGCCTGATCTTCATCCGCCCGACGCGGGCCAGGCGCTCGCGCGCGACGTCGGCCGGGATCTCGCCGCGCTGCACCGCCTCGTGCAGCGCCGACAGCGTCTGCGAGCGCAGCAACGTCGGTGCGAGCAGCTCGTGTGCGTCCGAGACCTCTACCTCCGTGCCCGCCAGGTGGAGGACGGCGCCGGCGTCGACGACGAACCTGGTCATCGTGCTGCGTCCCTAGCCGGCGCGCCTCCGGCGAAAGTACGCGAACGCGGCGAGCGCCACGATGACGATGATGATGATCCACAGCCAGGTCGACACGGCGATCCTTTCGTTAGGGGCATGCCGACTCTACGGCGAGCAGTCCGGTCGTTGCAACGCCGCGTGCTCCAACCCGCTCCGGCCGGGCGGTCACTGGCGCGCAACTGGCGCGCGCGGCAACTCGTAGGAGCCACCCTGGTGGGAGAGGTGGAGCATGAAGAATCATCGAGCCCTCCTCGGGTCCGACTCCGAATGAGTCGCACCCGAGGAGGGCTCGATGACTTACCGCCTCAGCGGACCCGTCAACAACGTGTTTGGTCTTCAGCTAGTCCGTGCTCAAACCCCAGCCGTACGGGAACAGGGGGTCGTAGTCCGAATCGCCGATGTTGATCGGCACCTGCGCTTCGGTGCGCGGCCACGTCATCGGCAGCTTGCCCGTGAAGGGCTGTTTACCGAAGAGCACATCCGCGACGCCGGCACCCTCGCTGCCCGGCAGCCACGAGGCAACCAGTGCGTCGATCTTGCCGAGCTGGTCGGTGAGCACCTGCGGGCGACCGGATACCACCAACACCGCGCAGGTCTCGATCGCACCACACACCGTGTCGATGACTGCCTTGTCACCGGGCTGTAGGGACAGGGACTTCTCCTCCAGCTGCGCTGGGGTGCAGAAGCCGCACTCCGGCCCGCCGACGTCCCCGAACCCCTCGGCATATGGCGTCTCCCCGACAACGACGACACCCACATCCGCGCCGGTCATCGGAGCCGATGCGTCGATGCTGTAGGTGACGGTGGCCTGCGGCGCAACCTCCCTGATGCCTTCGAGGATGGTGGTGCCGGGAATGATGTCGCCGGAGGCACCCTGCCACTGGATCGTCCAGCCGCCGGCCT
Organism: uncultured Gaiellaceae bacterium; assembly: GCA_963738795.1. Taxonomy (GTDB): domain Bacteria; phylum Actinomycetota; class Thermoleophilia; order Gaiellales; family Gaiellaceae; genus Gaiellasilicea. The sequence goes on from CAVTXQ010000010.1 coordinate 93,488, forward strand.
GGTTGCCGATGTTGTCGGCGTTGCGACCAGCGACGTAGATGTTCGCGTTCGGAGAAAGCGGCAGGGCGTTGCCGCTGTTCTTCAGCAGCACCTGGGATTGCGCCACTGCTTGCCGTGCGATCGCACGGTGCGCCGCGCTGCCCACCTGGTCGATGTTGTCCGCCGAGGCGAACGGGTGCTCGAAGAGGCCAAGCTCGAACTTGGCCTCGAGGATGCGGCTGACGGCGTCGTTGATACGTGCCTGGCTGACCCGTCCGGCGTTGACCTCAGCGAGCAGCAGCTGTTCGAACTGCTGGGCGCTGAAGGGCTCCATGAACATGTCGGTGCCGGCGTTCACTCCGACTCGCACCTTGTACGGGGTCAGGCCACCAACTCCGGGGTTGGCGGGATCGGGAATCTGGTGAATCCCCTCCCAGTCCGAGATGACGAACCCGCGGAAGTGGTACTGACCCTTGAGCACGTCGGTGATCAGCTCCTGGTGTGCGTGCATCTTGATCGGGTCGCCCACCCCGTCTTCGATCCAGTCGACACTGGAGAACGACGGCATGACGCTGCGCACGCCGTGCCGCCTGATCGCCGTTGTATAGGGCGCCAAGTTGATCTTCGCGAACTCGTCCCGACTCGTCACGGTGATGCCCTGGTCGATCGTGTAACGCTGCAGGAACCACGGCTGGCCCACGTTGGCAGCGGCGGCCGCGGAGTCGTACACGGTGTCGCCGTCACCCGCATAGTGCTTCGCGGTGGCCAAGACATGGTCGCCTGAGATCGGCGCCCGCCCATGACCCTGCAGGCCGTCGATGATCGTCTCCATCTGGGAGACCAGCCTCGGGTCCTCGCCGAAGCTCTCGTACGTGCGGCCCCATCGCTCGTCTCGGGCGACACAGACGCACGGCCCGAAGCTCCACGGAATTCCGGTCGCGCGTACCTCCTCCGCCGTGGCTTCCCCGACTTTTCGCACGAGGGCTGGGTCGCGCGTGGCGCCGAGCCCGATGTTGTGTGGGAAGACCGTGGCGCCGTAGACGTTGCCGTGACCGTGGACGGCGTCGATGCCATAGATGATGGGGATACGCAGGCGTGTGTTAAGCGCCTGGCTCTGGAACTCGTTGACCATGTCGACCCAGGCGGCCGGCGTGTTGGGCGTCGGCGTCGAGCCACCGCCGGACAGCACCGAACCCAGCCTGAGCGCGGCGATCTGGCTTGGGTCGCCGGCTACGGCACCGCGCTCGGCCTGCGTCATCTGGCCGATCTTCTCCTCCAGGGTCATGCGGCTGAGCAGGTCCTTGACGCGCAGTGCGACTGGCTGGGCCGAGTCGCGATACGCCGGGCGAGCCGGCGCCGCGGTGAGGTGCGCCAACTGGCCTGTGACCGGCTGCGCCTGGCCGGCCGAGACGGCACCGGCTGGCAGCAACGACATGAGCAGAACCCCAACTGCGATCAATGAAGTGCGTGCATGGGAAACCATGTTGTCCTCCCCGTAGGCGTTGAAGTGCCCCGCCTCTTCCTCCTCGGCCTTCCACAACTGGCACTCGATGAGACGGTGACCACACTCCCGCATTACCCATGGCAGCGCCGTCTAATCGTCGGCTCGAGAGACGGGTCAAGCCGCGAGACGTTCGGCTGCTTCGTCGCGCTTCAGACGTCCTTCCAAGCGGGTGCGAATGGCCGCAGTACAGCGAGACCACACCCTGAACTGCCCGCCTAGGCGAGCCCTTCTTTCAAGCGGGCGATGGGGCTCGAACCCACGACCCTCAGCTTGGGAAGCTGATGCTCTACCAACTGAGCTACGCCCGCGTGGTGCGGGCATTCTAGCCGCGCCGCTAGGAGTCGAGCGCTTCGCGGACGCGCCGCGTGAGGGCGTCGACGGCGAACGGCTTCTCGATCAGCGCGTGCTCCGAGAGCGCCGGCCGGCCGGCGAGCGTCTCCTCGGCGTAGCCCGACATGAAGAGGATCCGGATCTTCGGGCGCGAGGCGGCGACGTGCCTGGCGACCTCGTAGCCGCGCATGCCGGGCATGACGACGTCCGTCAGCAGCAGGTCGATCGGGCGGCTCTCGGCTTCGGCCGTCGCGACGGCGGCGGCGCCGTCGGCGCACGCGAGCACCGTGTAGCCCTGCCGCTCGAGGACGCGGCGCGTCAGGTCGCGGACGACGTCCTCGTCCTCGACGAGCAGGATCGTCTCGGAGCCCGGCCTCGTCGCGGGCTCGGGAAGCGGGTCGACGGCTCCCGGCGGCTCGGACACGCGCGGCAGGGTAATGACGAACACCGTCCCGGCGCCGGGCGAGCTCGTGACGGCCACGTCGCCGCTGCTCTGGCGGACGATCCCGTAGACCGACGCGAGGCCGAGCCCGACGCCCTGCTCGCGCGTGGTGAAGAACGGCTCGAAGATCTGGCCGACCGTGTCCTCGTCCATCCCGAGGCCGGTGTCGCTGAAGACGAGCTCGACGAGGCCGTCGCCGGCGTTCCGGGTCTCGATCGTCAGCCGGCCGCCGTCGGGCATCGCGTCTCTCGCGTTGACTGCGAGGTTGACGATCACCTGCTCGATCTGGCCCGGGTCGGCGCGGACGGTGCCGAGCCCGGAGCCGCTCCGGATCTCGAGCTCGACGTCCTCGCCGACCAGCCGCTGCACGAGCGGCTCGACGTCGGCGACGACGGTGTTCAGGTCGAGCGGACGCGGCTTCAGGACCTGCCGGCGGCCGAAGGCGAGCAGCTGCTTCGTCAGCTCGGCGGCGCGGTCGGCTGCCCGCACGATCTCGCCGAGGTCGCGCCGGAGCTCACCGTCGCCGTTCGCGCGCTCGAGTAGGAGCGTCGCGTAGCCGGTGATCCCGGTCAGCAGGTTGTTGAAGTCGTGCGCGACGCCGCCGGCCAGCCGGCCGAGGCTCTCGAGCTTCTGCGCGCTCAGCAGGTCGGCCTCGAGCCGCTTGCGCTCGGTGACGTCGCGGAAGAACGCGATGTGGAGGCCGGGGAGGAAGTGGGGGCGGGCGGACGCCTCGGCGACCCGGACGGCGCCGTCGCTCCGCTGCGTCTCCCACTCGGCGAGCATCGGCCCACCGGCGATGTACTCGGCCCAGTCCGCCTCGACCGTCGCGAGCTTGTGCGGCGGCAGAAACTCGTCGATCTTGCGGCCGATCACCTCGTGCTTGGGGACGCCGAGGTACTCGCAGCCGGCGGGGTTGACGTCGACGTAGCGGCGCTCGTCGTCGGTGATGAAGATCGCGTCGAGGGCGGTGTCGAAGACGGCGCGCAGCTTCTCCTCGTGCTCGCGCAGCACGAGGTCGGAGAGCTCGCGGTGGATCGCTGCGGCAAGCAGGCTCGAGGCCGTGCGCAGCGCGTCCAGCTCGGCCGCGCTCCACGTGCGCTCCGTCACGCAGTCGTCGAAGCCGATGAAGCCCCACCAGACCCCGTCGACGAAGATCGGCACGGTTGCAATCGAGAGGATCGCCTGGGGGTCGAAGACCTCCCGCTCGCTGTCCGGGAAGTCGCGGACCTTGCCCGCGAAGAGCTCGTTGCGCTCCGCGGCCCGGGCGAGGCGGGCGAGCCCGACCTCCTCGAAGCACATCTCCTGCATCAGCGGGTTGTCGAGCTCGGCGGAGACGCCGTCGGCGACCCACTCGAAGCGCTGGCTCGCGATCCGCTTGCCGTCGGCGCGGATGTCGCACTCGAACAGATAGGCCCGGCTCGCCTCTGCCGCGACGGCGAGCCGTTCGAGCAGGTCGTCCGCGGCATCGCGCCAGCTCGGCTCGGCGACGAGCCGTCCCGCCGCGTGGCTGACCGCCTCGAGAATCGCGTCGCGGCGGCGCAGGTCGCGCTCGGTCCGTTCACGGCTGACCGCGGCCGCGACGAGCCCGGCCGCGGCTCGGAGCGCGTCCGTTTCCGCGGCGCTCCAGTCGCGTTCCTGCTCGCAGGCCTCGAAGCCGATGAACCCCCACCAGACACCGTCGACGACGACCGGCACCGCCGCGACCGACAGGGTCTTGGCGAGCTCCAGGGCTTCGCGCTCGTCGTCGGGCAGCTCGCGGACATGGCCGCTGAGCGCTTCGCCCGCTCCGAGGATCGCCGCCCAGCGCGGGAAGTGCGGTGCGGGCGCGAGGTGTCCCAGGCGCGGATCGTCGATCGTCGGCAGCTCTGCCGTCGACGACCAGGCAGCGCGCCTGAAGCAGAGCGGCACGACGGCGTCGCCGGGCAGGTTCTCGAAGACGTAGGCGCGGCCGGCGCCTGTCGCCTCGCCGAGGACGCGCATCAGGTCGTTCATCGCGTCGTCGAGCTCGGGCTGCTCGAGGAAGTGCTCGGCCGACTGGCTGACCGCCTCGAGGATCGCGTCGCGGCTGCGCAGGTCGCGCTCCGCACGCCGGCGCTCCTCGTTCGCCTCGGCGTTCCCGAGCACCGTCGCCAGCTGTTCGGCGACCTCGGAGAGGACCGTCACTTCGTGGCGTCCCAGTTCCGCGGCCCCGGCGTGTTGAACCAGAGCACGCCGACGATCTGGCCGTCGCGTCGCAGCGGCACGTCGACAGCCGAGCCAATCCTGTGGCGGTGCAGCTCCTCCTGGACGTCGGCGAGCCACGGCTCCTCGGTGACGTCGTCGACGACGATCGGGCCATCCTCGAGCCGCTCGATGTAGCCGGGGATCGCGAGCGTGTCGGGGATCGGGCCGTTGTGCTCGGTCGAGTAGCGGGCGCGAAGCGTCGGCCCGGGCTCGATCGCGACGAAGCTGACGTTGACGTCGCCGACCGCTGCCGCGAGCATCCGCGCCGCCTCGGAGACGATCTCCTCCGGCGCGCGCTCCTCGGCTGCGAGCCCGAGGATGCCGACGAGCAGCTCCAGCCGCATGCTGTCGCGTCGCCGCGAGGTCACGTCCTGCATGTAGCCCTGCGAGACGGCCGGGCCGCCGTTCTCGCCGGCGACGATCACCTCGTCGTCGCGAACCCAGACGACGCGCCCGTCCCGGGCGATCAGGCGATAGTCGGCGTAGCCGATCGGGGCGTTGCTGCGGTTGCGCTCCTCGATCGCGGCCATCACCCGCTCGTGGTCCTCGGGATGGAGCGACTTCGAGAAGAGATCGGGGTTGGCGAGCCACTCCTCGCGCGTGTAGCCCAGCAGCCGCTCGATCTCGGGGCTGACGTAGAGCGGCGAGCTCCGCTCGTCGAGGTTGTCGATGTAGACCACCAGCGGCAGGCGCTCGATGATCTCGCGGAAGTCGAACCGGGGCATTCGGTCGGTGATCGGTCGTTCGGGCGTCAAAATGAAGAGTCGGCTTGGGGGTTTCAGCCGGGCCAGGCTAGCTGCAGGCGCTCACGTGTCTGGAGCAGATGCTCCGGGATCACCTTCACGTCACCGAGCACCGGCATGAAGCTCGTGTCGCCCGCCCAGCGCGGGACGACGTGCATGTGCACGTGCTCGGGGATGCCGGCTCCGGCGGCGCGTCCGATGTTGCAGCCGAGATTGAATCCCGCCGGCCGGTAGAGCGTGCGCAGCGCGGCGAGCGCCTGCAGCCCGAGTCGATGGAGCTCGAGCGCCGTCTCGTCGCCGACCTGCTCCAGCTCGCCGACGTGCGCGTACGGGGCGAGGATCAGGTGCCCCGACGAGTACGGGTACTTGTTCAGGAGCGCGAAGGCCGTTCGCCCGCGGTGGACGACGAGCGTCTCCTCGACCTCGCCGGCGGCCTCCGCGCAGAGCGGACAACCCTGCAGCTCGTCGGCCTGAGAGACGTAGTCGAGCCGCCACGGCGCCCAGAGCTGCTTCGGCATCGCCCGATGCTCTCATTTCCGTCCCCGCCGGCCGACGACAGGGCGTGAGCGTCGCGGCCAAGCCCACGTTGCGTCGTCGACACTGCGTCCCAGCCAAGTCCGCTTGACAGCCGTGCCGGGAGGTTCGATCCTCCTGTCACAAGCGATCTGCGGCGGAACGGGAGGGAGCGAATGGCCACCGCTGCAGCCGCGTACGCCGAGTCCGCCGAGCGCCGAGGCTGGCAGACCACGCACACGGTGCTGCTCGGGCTGATCGTCGTCGCGATCGGGGTGGTCGGGATCTCGCTGCCGCGCAACGGCGGGCAGCTCGGCTTCATCGGCCAGCGCGCCGTGCTGGCGTGGCTCCTGATCGCCGGACTGATGGCGGCGTTCGCCGCTGTCGCCGGGCACGGCGTCACCGGCCTCGCCCGCGGCGTTCTGATCGACGAGCGCCACCGGGTCACGCTCGGCCGCCTGCAGATGTTGATTTGGACGGTGCTCGTGCTCTCCGCCTACCTGGCGGCAGCGCTCGCGAACATCGGCCGCGGCGCCAGCTCGCCGCTCAGCGTCGACATCCCGAGCGAGCTCTGGCTCGCGATGGGGATCTCGACCGCGTCGCTCGTCGCCGCCCCGGCCGCGCTCGCCTACAAGGAGAAGCGGCACCACGCGGCGCTGCAGAGCTGGCCGACCGAGGCCGAATCGCGCTTCTCCGATCTCTTCCGCGGCGAAGAGGACGGCGATAACGACCACCTCGACCTCGGCAAGGTGCAGATGTTCCTCTTCACGGTCGTGCTCGTGCTCGCCTACGGGCTCGCCGTCGGCGACATGTTCGACAAGACGCAGGGCACCTTCGCCTCGCTGCCGGCGATCGACGACGGCGTCGTGACGCTGCTTGCGATCTCGCACGCGGGCTATCTGACCCGGAAGGCCCTTCCGGCCAACGTGCCGGTCGCGAAGCCGACCGACGAGGGCTAGCTCATCGAGGCGACGAGCGCGTCGCGCCGCGAGTGCCGCTTGCCCGTCCGGAACTCGGCGATGTAGGCGTCGAAGTCCCACTTGTCGAGGAACCTCTCCGCCGCCCAGCGACCGGAGTCGTAGAGCGCGAGCGCGCGCTCCTTGCTCAGGTCGAACTCGGTCGTGCCGACGCCGAGCGTCGGGATCGCGATCGTCCGCGCGTAGTTCGCCTGCTCGACGTAGAGCCGGTCGTGCGCCTCCATCATCGTCTGCGCGAGCGCCTTGACGTAGTCGATCACGGCGCCGGGGCCCTTGCCGTTCATCTTCGCCTCCGGCAGCCGCGCGCCGATTGGGACCTCGGGCTTCGGCTCGACGAGCAGCAGCCCGAAGGTCGGCCACTCCGGCGGCTCGCCGTCGGCGGCGTCGAAGAGCCAGACCGGATAGTTCGAGAGCATGCCGCCGTCGACGATCACGTGCACGTCGCCGGTCGTCGGGTTGACGAGCCGGACGGGCTCGAAGAAGACGGGGATGCTCATGCTCATCCGGACGGCCAGCGCCACGTCGAGGTCGTCGGGCTCGATCCCGAGCTTCGGCGCGTCGCGCGGAAGCACGAGCAGCTCGTGCTTGGTCACGTCGGAGGCGATCACCTGCAGGCGCGAGCGGTAGCGAGGATCGTCGGCGAACTCGTCGTGGACGAGGTCGGCGAACGTGCGCACGCCCTTCGCCTCGAGCCGCTCCCGGATCCACTCGAGGAAGCGGTCGCCCTCGTAGAGGCCGAGGTCGAGCAGCATGCTCAGCGAGCGCTCGATCAGCGGCATCTTGTCCTCCCAGGCCCGGTCCTGGAACTGGCGATAGTCGAGCGTGATGATGATCTCCCGCAGCTCGTCGGCCGAGTAGCCGGCGGCCAGCAGCGCTGCGGTGATCGCCCCGGCCGAGGTTCCGGCGATGTTCTGCGGGCGGTACTCGCGCTCCTCGAGCATCGACAGCGCGCCCGCGAGCCCGATCCCCTTGACGCCGCCGCCTTCGAAGACGAGATCGGCGTGTGCGGTGTTGGCGTTCATGCGGCCTCCCCTGGTGTCCGAGGCGGGCCGCACCGCCGAGATCGAGCTTGCATTGTGCTCCGGCCGGCCGGAGCGTGCAACAGGAGCGCGAGGGCGAGAGGGGCCTAGGCGGTCGGAACCCACACAAGCGTCGTCTCGACGACGCGCACGTCGGCGGCCTCGAGCCGGATCGGCACCGTCTCGACGGCGTCGGCCTTCGCCGCCCACTTCTCGTCGATCTCAGCCACTTCGTCGAGGATCTCCTGCTCGAGCTCGGCGAGATCGGCCTCGGCGAGCTCGGCCTTCTCCTCGGCGGTCTCCTTCCGCTCCGACGCGCGCGTGCTCATGCCGCGGCGGCTCGCGGCGCCGCCGAGCGCACGGCCGGCCCGCGCGATCGTCCGCGTGTCGGCCTTGCCGCCGAGGAGGACGCCGAGCGCGCTGCCGAGGCCGGAGAGGAGCTCGGTGCTGCGGCGCGAGGTCTGCTCGACCGACGCCTGCTCGACGCGCTGGCGGGCGGTCTCGAGCGCCCGCTCGAGCCGGTCGCTGCTTGGCCTCCAGCCGGTCGCGGATCTTCGCCGTCTCCGCGTCGGCGCCTCGCCTTGGCCGCCTCGTCGGCGCGCGCAGCGAACTGCTCCTCCGTCTCGCCCGGGCGCGAGTAGAGCTTGAGCTCGGCGTTGCGGAGCAGCTCGAGCGTCTGCGTGTCGGTCAGGCGGCGCTGGATCTCCCGCGCGGCGTCGCGGAAGAAGGCCGCCTTGTCGAGCGGGACGTTCGGGAGCACGTAGGCGGCGCCGTCCGGCGGCTCGGGACGGAGGTCGCGGTCGTCGTAGTCGACCGCCGTCTCGCGGTCGAGGTCGAGCCCGGCGTCGAGCGGCCCGTACAGCGCCTCCCATTCCTGCGTCGTGTCGAGGCCGGCCTTCGTGTCGTCGAAGCGGAGGCTGACACGGGCGGCGAGGAACGCCTGCTGGCGCTTCCCGGCCGGGTCGGCGCCGAGCTCGGCCGCCCAGGGTGCCGCCGGATCGAGCCAGCGCACGGGAATCCCGTCGGCGACCGGCGGCGCGACGCGCGCTCTCGTCGTCGGCGAGCGGACTTTGTGTGACTGTCACACTTTCTTCCGTCCGCCCGCGCCTCGTCGGGCGTCAGCGTCGCGATCTGCTCCTTCGTCAGCGGGCCGCGCAGGAACGACATCGCCCAGCGGGTCGAGAAGAGCTGCGGCTTGTCCGCGGTGGGCGCTCTGGAGCAGGAACTGGCGCTGCTCGAGCCCGCCGATCGCAGTGTCGAGCGCGCCCACGTCGACGCCGCCGGCCGCGGAGCGGAGGCCCTCGAGCACGCGCTCCTTGTCCCGCTCGGTCTGCAGGCGCCCGACGAACCAGCTGCCGGCGTTCGCCATCGCCTTGTAGTCGAGGTCGACCGGGTTCTGGGTCGCGATCACCATCCCGATCCCGAACGCGCGGGCCTGCTTCATCAGCGTCAGGATCGGCTTCTTCGACGGCGGCATCGCCGTCGGCGGCGCGAAGCCCATCACCTCGTCGAGATAGACGAGGCCGCGCAGCTCGCTCGTCCCGGACTGGCTGTGCATCCAGGTGATCAGGCGCGAGAGCACGAGCGTGACGACGAGCTGGCGCTCCTGGTCGGAGAGGTGCGCGAGATAGATCACGGCGGCGCGCGGGCGTCCGTCCTCGGTGCGGAGCAGCACGGCCGGGTCGAGCGCCGGGCCGCGGCCCCAGGCGGCGAACGAGGGCGACGCGACGAGCGCGTTCAGCCGCACGGCGAGCTCGTTCCGGTCGGCCGGCGGCAGGAAGGCGTCGATCTCGAAGACGCCGAGCTTGCGCAGCGGCGGCTGTCTGGATCTGCCCGATCAGCGCCGCCGAGGTCGAGGTCGGTGCCCGCGCGCCAGTTGTGCTCGAGCAGGTTCGAGAGCAGGACGTGCTCGCGGCTGCCGAGCGGGTCGGCCTCGATCCCGACCAGGCCGAGCAGGCTCGAGACGGTTCCCTCGATCTCGTCGCGGATCGTCTCCTCGTCGGTCTCCCACGAGAGCGTCGGCGCCTTCAGCGAGCCGATCACGTTCAGCGGCACGCCGGCCTCGGAGCCCGGCGTGTAGAGCGTCACCTCGGCGGCGTCGCGAAGCGCCTGGATCCGCTCCGGGCCGATCCCCGAGCGCTCGCGAGGCCGCCGCTGCCAGAGCTCGGCCGTCTTCTGGGCGTACTCGTCGGGCGTCTGGCCGGCGTCGCGCGCGGCCGACTCGTCGATCCAGGGCCGGAAGCTCGCGGCCGACGAGGTCGGGGAAGGTGAGGGCGAGGTTGCCCATGTCGCCCTTCGGGTCGAGGATCAGCGCCGGGACCCCCTTGCGCGAGCGCCTCCTCGAGCAGGACGATCCCGAGGCCGGTCTTGCCCGAGCCCGGTCATCCCGACGATGACGGCGTGCGTGGTCAGGTCGTCGGGGTCGAGGACGAGCTCGCCGCCGTCGAGGAGCTTGCCGAGCGTGTAGCCGTCCGCCACGGCGCGAGCCTACCCGGAGCGGGGAGGCACGACGCGCCGGACGGGGCATTGCGGATGGCCCGTCGAATGCGAGAGACTGCCGCCCCCGATGCAGCGCCGTCCTGACCAAGAGGAGCGCGTGACCACGCTCGTCTGCCTCGAGTGCGGCGACGAGTCGGACGAGGCGCGCGGCTGGCGCGCGTACCGCGACGAGGACGACCTGCTCGTCTACTGGCTCGACTGCGCCGACGCGCGAGTTCGGCCGTAGGGCGGCGCTTCGGCGCTTGTCGACGGGGGCCAAGACGGTTTAGCCTCTGTGCACCGCGGGGCGGGAGCGGACCCGGGCTCGACTGCGCTCTCCTCCCCAGGAGACCCATGCGGCTGGGCGCAGTCCTGCGGCGCGCGGGGATCCGCCTGCGCGGTTTCACCGGTCGGTGAAGTCGGCGATTCACCCCGTTTGGGGGGCGAAGTCAACCACGCGCGAGCCGTACGCTCGAGTCGAGGACTGCTGCGGCGTCCTCTTGCGGCACGATGCAGATCCACGTCAGCTGAACCAGCCCTTGTCCCGAGCCTGCTCGCGTTCCTGCGCGAGCGCGTCCACGTGATCGCCGACCAGATCGGGCCGAACGAGGTCGAGGTCTCCTCGCTCGGCTCCATGAACGCGCCGAAGCGCCGGCTCGAGCTCGACCTGATGCTGCAGCTGTGGCGCGCCGCGCACGAGCAGGTCGAGACACGGATCCTCGACTAGATCCAGCGCTTGTAGCGGAAGAAGCCGAGCAGCGCGGCGCCCGCGGCGACCATGACGGCGACGATCACCCAGAACGCGGCCGCGGTGCCGTTGCCCGGGAAGGCCACGTTCATCCCGAAGATGCTCGCGATCAGGGTCAGCGGCAGGAGCGTCGCGCTGAAGACGGTGAGGATGCGGAGGACGTCGTTCTGGCGGTGCGAGATCACGGACTCGTTCGTCGACTCGAGCGCCTCGACGACCTCCTTGTAGTTGTCGAGCAGGTCCCAGATCCGCTCGGCGGCGTCGACGATGTCGTCGAAGTAGAGGTCGAGCTCCTCGGGCAGGAACCGCTCGACGCGGCGCTCGAGCAGGCGCAGGGTCGAGCGCTCGGGCTTGATGATCTTGCGGTAGCTGATGATCTCCTGCTTCACGTTCGAGATGTCGCGGACGACGTCCTCGGCGCGCCCCTCGAACATGTCGTCCTCGACCGAGTCGAGCTTGTGCCCGATCTTGTCGAGGATCGGGAAGCAGTAGTCGAAGAGGTCGTCGAGCACCTCGTAGAGGAGGCGGCCGGAGCCCTTGGCGAAGAGCTCCTCGCGCAGGTCCTCGTCCTCCTCGCAGCCGGTGGAAGAGCCGCGTGACCGGCAGCAGCTCGACGTTCGGCAGCGTGACGAGGTAGTCCGGGCCGAGGAAGACGTCGAGCTCGGCCGCGTTCAGGCGCTGGATCGTCTTGTCGTAGACCGGGAAGTGGAGGACGCCGAAGAGGTACTCCGGGTACTCGTCGACCTTCGGCCGCTGGCGCTTCGAGAGCACGTCCTCGACGTCGAGCTCGTGCCAGCCGAAGCGCTCGGCGAGCGTCGTGCGCCGCGGCCGCGTCGGGCCGCTCGAGGTGGACCCAGGTCAGGCCGGCGGCGGTGAGCTCGAGCGCGCGGCGCTCAGCGCGCGCCGGCCGGGACCGCGCCGGAGCCGCGGCCGCGTCCGCCGGATGCGGGGCAGGCTGGGCATCGGTACTGAGCGGGTCGTCGAGGGTCGGCATGGCCGGAATTCTACCCGGCGCGCCCGGGCGGCTTCCGGCTCGCCGTCGCCGCGGACGCGGCAGCGGCGACGGGCTCCTCGTGCGCGGGCGCCTACGCGGCGCGCGGCGGAGCGCCGTCGGGCAGGCCGCGCTCGAGCACGAGCGTCGCCAGCGCCGGCCAGGCAGCAGCACCGACGCCACACGAGCCAGAGCCCGGTCGGCGAGACCGCGAGGAGCGACGCCGCCGACCGCCGGGCCGATCGTGAACCCGACCTGCCACGAGAGCGCCGAGATCGCCATGTAGCGGCCGAGCAGCCGCGGGTCGGCGAGGTCGACGACGAGCGGCGGCTGGACGGCGCCGTGCAGGCACTCGCCGAGCGCGAAGACCGCGACGGCGACCGCGAGCAGGGCGAAGGCCGCGATGCCGGCGAGCCAGAGCCCGCTCGAGCGGCGACGAGCAGCCACGCGGCCGCCCAGACGACGCCGAGCACCGCGAGCAGCGGCATGCGCCGGCGACCTTCGGCGAGCCGCGCGATCGGCAGCTGCGCGAGCACGATCACGACCGTGTTGACGAAGAAGATCCAGCCGATCCCGCGCTCCGAGACGCCGGCCTCGTTCTTCGCGAACGCCGGGCAGGATCTCGAGCTGGACCATGCCCGGCGGCGATGAAGAGGGCGTTCAGGCCACCATCAGCGCCATGAAGACGCGGTGCCGGAGGACCGTGCGGTAGCTGCCCGGCCGCTCGGCCCGCTCCTCGGCGGGCGCCGGCTCGGGCACGAAGGTGAGGACGCCGGCGTAGACGACGAACGTGAGCGCGTCGAGCAGGAAGAGGACGCGGAAGCTCTCCGGACGGCGATGAAGCCGCCGGCGAGCGCCGCCGAGCCCGATGCCGAGGTTCATCACGACGCGCTGCATCGCGAACGTCGCCGAGCGCCGCGTCGGGCGGCGTCAGGCCGGCGAGCAGCGTCGACTGGGCCGGCCAGAAGATCCCGTTCCCGATCCCGGTGATCGCGCTCGCGAGGAAGCCCTGCCAGGGGCACTCGACGAAGGCGTAGCCGCCGAAGCCGACCGCCAGGAAGCCGAGCGCCGCGGCGAGCATCGTCTGGCCGCCGACGCGGTCGACAGAGCGCCGGCGATCGGCCCGGCAGATCGAGGCTGACCGCCGGCGTTCGTCGCGACGATCAGCCCGGCGACGCCGAGCCCGATCCCGCGCTCGTTGTGCAGGTAGATGAACAGGAACGGGATCACGAGCCCGTTCCCGAACGCGTTCATCGAGCCCGCCGAGCTGGAGCAGTCTGCACCGAGCGCGGCAGCCGCGGGTTCAGGCTGCGGAGGAAGCGCCGCACCGTGAGACAGTACCGGCGTGGAGTGGCTGCTCGACCCTGCCGTCACGCACCTGAACCACGGCAGCTACGGCGCTTGCCCGCGTGTCGTGGTCGACGCGCTAGCAGGGCTGGCAGCGCGAGCTCGAGCGGAGCCCGACCGACTTCCTCGGGCGCCGGTTCCGACCTCCTGACGGCGGTGCGCGCCGCGCTCGCCGCCTTCGTGGGTGCGCGGCCTCGGATCTCACGCTTCGTGCACAACTCCACCTCCGGGCTGAACGCGGTCATCCGCTCGCTTCGGCTCGGCCCGGCGACGAGGTGCTGACCACCGCGGCACGAGTACGGCGCGGTCACGCGGACGTGGGAGTTCGTGGGCGCGCAGCTCGTCGTACGCGGAGCCGGAGGAGCTCGTCGACGCGATCGGGCCGCGGACGAAGGTCGTGTCTCGGTCAGCCACGTCACGTCGCCGACCGCGCTCGTGCTGCCCGTGGCGGAGATCTGCGCGGCCGCGCGGCGCGGCAGGCGCGCTCGCGGTCGTCGACGGCGCCCACGCGCCCGGGCCAGCTGCCGCTCGACCTCGAGGCGCTCGGCGCCGACGTCTACGCCGGCAACTGCCACAAGTGGCTCTGCGCGCCGAAGGGAGCGGGCTTCCTCTGGGCGCGGCCGGAGCATCACGGCTGGATCGAGCCGGTGGTCATCTCGTGGGGCTACGGCGCCGACCGCACGTTCGCCGACGCACGACTGGCAGGGCACGTTCGACCCGTCGGCGTGGCTGACGATCCCAGCCGCGATCGAGCGCATGGCGTCGCTTCGACCTCGATCGCTGCCGCGCGATCGCCGCCTCCTTCCACGACCGCCTGCCGCCCTGCGGCGCGACGCCGGCGCCGCAGATGTGGGCGACGGAGCTTCCGACGGGCGACCCGGAGGAGCTGCAGCGCCGGCTCTTCGAGGAGCACCGGATCGAGGTCGCCGTCCGCGAGTGGGAGGGGCGGCGGCTGCTGCGCGTCTCGATCGCGCCCTACAACGACGAGGCGGACGTCGAGCGGCTGCTCGCGGCGCTCGCGGGTCTCATTCCGGCCTGATCGCGGCGACGGCGTCCTCGAGGTCGGCGCAGACGGAAGCTGCCACGAACCGCGTCCAGGGATGCACGGGCTGCCGCCCGTGTAGGCGACGACCCGAGTGCCGGCCCGGTGCGCGTACCACGCCTCCATCGCCGTCCCCTCGTCCGGCGCCGTGAACGCCGCGAGGACGGCGTCGCACGAGTCGATGTCGGCGAGGTCGCCGCTCGACGATCTCACGCCTCGTGCCCCTCCGTGCGCCCGCGGAAGTCGCGGCGCATCGGGTCGACCGGCTCCCAGCCGGCGGCCCGCACGAGCAGCGCCGACGCGCGCGGCGGTACTCCTCCGCGAACGGCGGCCCGGCCAGGTAGACGCGCATCGCGGCCTATACTACGAGGCCTGGCGTGAGATCCGACGCAGCAGACGCCGGAGTTCGTCGCGCTCGGGCACGCCGGCTCGCGAGCACTACGCCGGGCCTCGAGACCTTCCCGAGCCCCGGCGATCGCGACCGTCGTCGAGCTGACGAGCGACGAGCTCGTCGCCGTCTGCCCGATCACGGGGCAGCCGGACTTCTACGTCGCGCGTCGATCGAGTACCGGCCCGAGCCGCTCTGCCTCGAGTCGAAGTCGCTGAAGCTCTACCTGGCCGACCTACCGCGAACGAGGGCGTCTTCTGCGAGGCGCTGGCGGTCAAGATCCGGGACGACGTCGCAGCCGGCGCTCGAGCTCGCCCACCGACTGCGGTCGACCGTCGCGCTGACCCAGAAGGCGCGCGGCGGGATCACGATCACCGCGTCGACCTAGAACCTAGGTCGGCTTTGCCGTCATCGCCCAGACGGCGACGATGTAGGCGGCGAGGAGCAGCGACGCTGATCGACGCCGACGATCCGCGCGAAGCGGACGCCGCCGGGCGCCGTCGTCGCGCGAGCTGGCGCAGCCCGATCGCGGCGAGGATGAGCGAGATCAGGATCAGCAGCGCGCCGATGTCGGCGGTGATGTAGCCGACCCCGAGCCACGCCGGGCTCGAAGTCGTCCGGGTAGTTCTGCTCCGACTCCGTCCACTGCGCGCCGATGCGCATCAGGACGTAGGCCGGGAGGACGCCGAGCGAGGAGCGTCTTCAGGCCGAAGCGCGCGAGGCCGGGCGCGCTGCTCTGGGCGAGCGCCAGCCGAGCGACCAGTCACGAAGGCGACGGCTAGCGAGGGTGCCCACGAGCAGCATCGCGCCGAGCACGTGTAGGAAGAGCGGAAAGTTGACCGAGTCGGCGACGGATCGCGGCGAGCATCGTCAGGCTCCCGGCTTCCAGATCATGAGGATGAGGATGAGCAGCAGCGGCGACGCTGTTGATCGTCTGGAAGCGGATCCCACGGCGCGCGTCCGGCGATCGGGTCGGCTCTCGAAGGCCTTGCCTGGCACTGCCCGCCGGCCCAGCCGCCGATCGCCCAGAGCACGAGTGACGCGAGGATCCAGCCGTCCCAGAGCTGCGTATCCCTCGACGTCGATCGCGAGCCAGATCCCGAAGACGAGCGCGGCCATCATCCCGACACCGACGAGGATGCCGAAGCAGAGCGGCCGTACGTCATCGCCGTCGAGCGCTGGTCGATCAGCGCCGTCGCCGCGCTGCGCGTGCCGAGGATGAGGCCCCAGAGCGCCGTCATCGCGCCGACGGCGACGAACGCGCCGAGCACGTGCAGGAAGAGGAGCCAGTCGTACGAGGTCCACCGCGCACGCACGGAACGCTTACAACGGCCTGCAGCGGACGAGCTTCGCAATGCCCGCAGATGCAGAAGCCTGCGACGGAAGACATGCGCCCGGCTGGAATCGAACCTGCGACCTTTCGCTCCGGAGGCGAACGCTCTATCCCCTGAGCTACGGGCGCCGGAGAGGCACTAGTGTAACCCCGGTGGAGCTGTCCGCCCGGGCCGTGACCTTGCCGCTCGCCGAGACCTTCACGATCTCGCGCGGGTCGCAGGAC
This sequence comes from uncultured Gaiellaceae bacterium, assembly GCA_963738795.1. GTDB lineage: Bacteria > Actinomycetota > Thermoleophilia > Gaiellales > Gaiellaceae > Gaiellasilicea. The sequence continues at coordinate 109,770 of CAVTXQ010000010.1, forward strand.
GAGGCCGAGCTCGTCGAGGTCGAGATCCGGCACGACGGGCGTCTCCGGGTTCGGCGAGGCGGCGCCGATCGAGCGGTACGACGAGACGCCGCTTCGGCGCTCGCGTGGCTCGGCGCACGATCGAGCTCGGCGACGATCCGTGGGCGCTCGACGAGATCGACGCCGGCCTGCCCGCCGGGCGAGCACGCGGCGCGGGCGGCGGTCGACGCCGCGCTCCACGACCTGCAGGGGAAGCTGCTCGGCGTGCCGGTCTACCGGCTGCTCGGCCTGCCGCGCGACGGGCCCGCCGACCTCGTGGACGGTCTGGCTCGGCGATCCCGACGACATGGCGCGCCGCGCCGAGGCCGCGGCGCCGCGGCTTCAGGCGGCTCAAGCTGAAGCTCGGCGGGCGCGACGGGCTCGACGTCGAGCGCGTCCGCGCCGTCCGCGCCGTCACCGACGTGCCGCTCCAGGTCGACGTGAACGAGTGCGTGGTCGCTCGACGAGGCGCTCGACGCGCTGCCGCAGCTGCCGAGCTCGGCGTCGAGTACTGCGAGCAGCCGCTCCGGCGGGCGACCCCGGCGGACCGGAGCTGAAGCGAGCGCTCGCCGATCCCGATCTACGTCGACGAGGACTGCCACACGCTCGCCGACGTCGCCGCCTGCGCCGAGCGCGCGCACGGGATCAACATCAAGCTCGCGAAGTCGGGCGGGATCCGCGAGGCGGTCCGGATGGCGCACGCCGCGCGCGCGCTCGGGCTCGGCGTGATGCTCGGCTGCATGGTCGAGTCCGGGCTCGGGATCGCCGCCGGCTGCGCCGTCGCGACGCTCTGCGACCACGTCGACCTCGACGGCAACCTCCTGCTCGCCGACGATCCGTGGCCCGGAGTCGAGTTCGCGCGACGGCGTCCAGGTACCCTCCGACGGGCCGGGGCTCGGTGTCGAGCCGCCTGAGCGCTGCTGATCCTCGCCGAGGGCTACTCCGGCGACCCGCACTACGGCAAGACGGCGCGCGGCGTGCTCGCGCTACCGGCGCGCGGCCGGTCGTCGCGATCCTCGACTCGACGCGGGCGGGGGAGACGCTAGAGCGGCGTCCCGATCGTCGGCACGCGTCGACGACGCGCTCCGCGTTCGACCCGACGACCGCGCTCGTCGGCGTCGCGACCTCGGGCGGCCGCTTCCCGCCCGCGTGGCGCGAGCTGCTGCGAGAGCTGCATCGCGAGCGGCCTCGACGTCGAGAACGGCCTGCACGAGTTCCTCGCCGACGACGCGGAGCTGACGCGCGCTCGCGGCGCGGCACGGCGTCGAGCTCCGCGACCTGCGCCAGCCGCCGGCCGGGCTCAACGTCCCGACCGGCGAGAACCTCGAGCTGCCGGCGCGACGATCGTGCTCACCGTCGGCTCGGACTGCGCGATCGGGAAGATGACCGTCGCGCTCGAGCTCGACCGGGCCGCGCGCGCGCGCGGGCTCGCGTCGCGAGTTCGTCCCGACCGGCCAGACCGGGATCGCGATCGCCGGCTGGGGGATCGCGGTCGACGCGGTCGTCGCCGACTTCGTCGCCGGCGCGGCCGAGCGGCTCGTCGTCGAGGGCGCACGAGCGCGGCGGCGAGCTGCTCTTCGTCGAGGGCCAGGGCTCGCTCGTCCACCCGGCCTACTCGGGCGTCACGCTCGGCCTCGTCCACGGCTCCGCGCCGCACGCTCTTCGTCCTCTGCCACCAGGCCGGACAGACCGAGATCGAGGACTACCCCGGGCACCCGATGCCGCCGCTCGCCGGAGCTCGTCGAGCTGCACGAGCGGATCGCGCTGCCCGCGCGGCCGGCGCGCGTGGCGGCGATCGCGCTCAACACGCGCGCCGCTCGACGACGACGCCGCCCGTGCCGCGATCGCGGCCGCCGAGGCCGAGACCGGCCTGCCCGCGGACGACCCGGTGCGCTTCGGCGCCGACCGGCTCGCTCGACGCGGTGCTCGCAGCTGCTCGCATCGGTAGCGGTCTCGGGGCGCGACGATCGGCCGAGACTGGCGCTTCACGGCGCGCGAATGCGAGTCGTCTGGCAGACCGGAGAAAGGACGAAGCATGTGAAGAGAGTGACTGCGGCACTCGCGTGCCGTATGCGCGCTGCTCTCGGCCGCGACGGCCGGCTGCCGTCGACTTCGGCGCGAACGACGACACCGGCAAGTACTCGCCCGACGGTGGCGCCGTGCTTCTTCCCGCAGATGGCCGCGAGCCGGCCTGACGCAGAACGTGATCACGGTCCGCTGGACGCCCGAGCGACCGACGAACATCCCGACGAGGCCGCCCTCGACGACGCCGTGCCCGGCGCGATCGCCGCCGGGATCAAGCGTCGCTTCGCCGTCTACCCGCTACCCGCCGAGCGCGCTCGAGGCCGGCGGCGCTCAGCCGGCCGCGTTCGCGGCCTGGCTGCGACAGCGTCGCGCGCGCCTACCCGGAGGTGACGACGTTCATCGTCGGCAACGAGCCGAACCAGAACACGTTCTGGCAGCCGCAGGGCGACGGCGCGGGCAAGATCCTGTCCGCCGCGCCAGCTTCGGGCGCGTTCCTCGCGGCCGGCGTACGACGCGCTGAAGACGGTGACGCCGGCGATCACGGTGCTCGGCGTCGGCCTCTCGCCGCGGGGCAACGCGGGCGCCCGGCCGCGGCCGGCAAGACCTCGCCGGTGCACTTCCTCGGCGCGCTCGGCGCCTGGTACCGCGCGCAGCCGGCGGCCGACGCCGATCATGGACGGCTTCAGCTTCCATCCGTATCCGAACCCGAGCGACTTCACGGTGCCGTTCACGTTCACCTACGGCTGGCCGAACGCGAGCGTGCTGGACCTGGCGCGGATCAAGCAGGCGCTCTGGGACGCGTTCAACGGCACGGCGCAGCCGACGACGGTGGAGGGCCTGAAGCTCTACCTCGACGAGGTCGGCTGGCAGGTCGATACGTCGACCGGCAGCCGGGCTACAAGGACGTCGAGAACGTCAGCGTCACGACCGAGGAGGCGCAGGCGGCGATCTACGCCGATCTCGTCCGCTACGTCGCCTGCGATCCCGACGTCGCCCAGCTCAACTTCTTCGGCTACTACGACGAGCCGACCCGGCCGGCTGGCAGGCGGCGCTCCGCCGCACCGACGGCAGCGAGCGGCCCTCGAACGCGCGCCGTCGCGGCCGCGATCGCGAGACCGGGGAAGTGCACAGCCGGACGCAGAGCTGGCGGCCGCTCGCGAAGCCGGAGAGGGCCGCCGTCGGGTTCGGCGCAGTTCGCAGGCCAGCGCGCCGGAAGCGCAGCCGTCCCGCTTCACCCCGACCGCCGCGCGAGGACGTGACCGTGACGGCCGCGATCGTGCCCGCGGCGACTCCTGCCGACGCGGATCCGCGGCCTGCTCGCGCGACGCCGGCGCGCTCGACGCCGAACGCGGCGTTCGCCGCTCACCGCGACCGGCCCGGTCGTCGCGCACCGGAGCACGTGCTCGCGGTCGCGCTCTCGGCCGCGCTCAACCCGTCGCGCGTCGCGGTCTTCACGAGCCCGCCGTTCAGGCGGCTCGCGTCGGCCAAGGCGAAGCCCGCGCAGCAGCCGGCGAGAAGACGCCGAGCAAGCGTAGGAAGCGGGCTGACCGAGCCGGCGGCGGCTGCCTAGAGGCGCGGCATGCTCGCGGACCATCCAGGGTCGACGCTCGTCTCGTGCCGCTCCTGCGCGTGCGACACGCGTGGAGCACGACGGTCCTCGATCGCGCTCTCGGCGGCGCTCGCGATCGCGGCGTCGCTCTCGTGCTGGTCCTGCGGGCGCGTCGCGCCGCCGCTGCGCCTCACTTGACAGCGAACACGTGTTCGTGCATCATGGCGAACACATGTTCGGACGCATCCTCGTGCTCGTCGGCGCTCGGCGCTCTTCCTCTGGGCCGCGTTCGCGCGGTCGTCCGACGCGTCCGGGCCGGAGCAGCGCTACGTCGTCCAGCCGGACGACACGCTCTGGTCGATCGCCGTCGAGCCAGCTACGCGCGACCCGCGCGCAGGGGGTCTGGGAGCTCCGCGAGCGGAACGGCCTGCGCGGGACGACGATCGTGCCGGGCCAGGTGCCTCGTCCTCCCGTAGCGGCCGTACCGGGCGCACTCCTAGACTGGCGGCGTGGACCTCGACGTCGTCTTCCTCGGCACGGCCGGCTCGATGCCGACCGCCCAGCGCGCGCCCACGCGCGCACGCTCGTCCGGCGCGGCGGCGAGCGGCTGCTGTTCGACTGCGGCGAGGGGACGCAGCGGCAGCTGCTGCGCTCCGACGTCGGTCTCGTCGACCTGCGCGAGATCTTCCTGACGCACTTCCACGCCGACCACTTCCTCGGCCTGCCCGGGATGCTGAAGACGTTCGCGCTGCGCGGGCGCGAGCTGCCGCTCACGATCTACGGGCCGCGCGGGCTGCGACGAGCTGCTGCGACGTCGCTGCGGCGGATCTTCGGCCGGCTCACCTATCGAGGTCGAGCTCGTCGAGCTCGCGCCGGGCGACGTGCTCGACGCGCGACGGCTACGCCGCTCGCACGTTCCCGGCGCGCCACGGCGCGTCGAGCGCGGTCGGCTACGCGCTCGTCGAGGAGGAGCGTCCGGGCCGCTTCGACGTCGAGACGGCCGACGCGCTCGGCGTCCCGCTCGGGCCCGGAGCGGGGCGCGCTCCAGCGCGGCGAGCCGGTGACGCTCGCCGACGGGCGCGTCGTCACGCCCGAGCAGGTGCTCGGCGCGGCCCGTCCCGGCCGGACGCTCGTGCTCACCGGCGACACGGCGCCGTCGCGACATCGTCGTCGAGGCGGCGGCGGCGCCGACCTGCTCGTGCACGAGGCGACGTTCTGCGAGGACGAGGCCGAGCGCGCCGGCGAGACCGAGCACTCGACCGCGCCGAGGCGGCGCGGGTCGGCCGAGGACGCGGGCGTCCGCTGCTCGCGCTGACGCACATCTCGAGCCGCTACTTCGGCGGCGACGTCGAGCGCGAGGCGCGCGACGGTCTTCCCGGACACGGTCGTGCCGCGCGACTTCGACGTGATCGAGGTGCCGTTCCCCGAGCGCGGCAGCCCCGAGCTCGTCAAGCGCGGCGCACGCCTGCCGCGGGCTGAAGTACCCTCCGGGCCATGAGCGAGATGGTGCAGGTCGCCGTCGCGGGCGACGTCACCGAGGGCGAGGAGATCCAGGCGATCCTCACCGCCGCCGGGATCGAGTCGGAGCTGCAGGCCGGAGGACGAGGACGGACCCGCTGACGGTGCGTCGTGCCGGAGGGATCGGTCGAGGACGCCAAGGACGCGATCGAGGCGATGACCGAGCCCGACGACCCGATCGCCGACTGATCCGCCCGTCCGCCCGACGCGCTAGGATCGCGCTCGACCCTTTAACCCGGTCCAGAGAGGCCGGAAAGGATGGGAATGAGCACGCACTCCCCGACCGCACCGCGGTCAAGACATTGCTGGACGCCGAGGGCCTCGAGCGCACGCTCTCGCGGATCGCGCACGAGATCATCGAGCGCAACGACGACCTCGGCCGGCTCGCGCTCGTCGGCATCCACACCCGCGGCGTCCCGATCGCGGAGCGGCTCGCCGCGCTGATCGAGGAGCGGAGCGGGGAGGAGGTCGAGCTCGGCGCCGTCGACATCACCTTCCACCGCGACGACACGACGCCGGACGCGCAGCAGCCGGTCGTCCACGCGACCGCGCTCGAGTTCGAGCTGCGCGGGATGACGGTGATCCTCGTCGACGACGTCCTCTACACCGGCCGCACGATCCGGGCCGCGATCGAGACGCTCTTCGAGCGCGGGCGGCCGGCCCGCGTCCAGCTCGCCGTCCTCGTCGACCGCGGCCACCGCGAGCTGCCGATCCGACCCGACTACGTCGGCAAGAACCTGCCGACCGCGCGCAGCGAGCGGATCCAGGTCGAGCTCGCCGAGACCGACGGCGCCGACCGGATCCTCCTCGTCGGCGCGCCGGAGGAGAAGTGATGAATCACCTGCTCTCGATCGCCGATCTCACCCGCGACGACGTCGAGCGGATCCTCGAGACGGCCGAAGCGCTCCAGGGCGTCGACGAGAAGCTGCCGACGCTGCACGGGCAAGCTCGTGCTCAGCCTCTTCTTCGAGTCCTCGACCCGCACCTCGTCGAGCTTCGAGCTCGCGGCGAAGCGGCTCTCCGCCGACGTGATGTCGCTGAAGGCGGCCGGCTCGTCGCTCGACAAGGGCGAGTCGCTCAAGGACACGATCCTGACGCTCGCCCAGTACGGGCCGCACGCGATCGTCGTCCGCCACTCGCAGATCGGCGCGCCGCAGCTCGTCGCGCGCTACTCGGACGCGGCGGTCGTGAACGCCGGCGACGGCAAGCACCAGCACCCGACCCAGGCGCTGCTCGACCTCTTCACGATGCGCCAGGCGCTCGGCGAGCTCGACGGACTCCACGTCGCGATCGTCGGCGACGTCCTCCACAGCCGCGTCGCACGCTCGCTGATCCAGGCGCTCGCGCTCGTCGGCGCGCACACGACGCTCGTCGGCCCGCCGACGCTGATCCCGCGCGGGATCGAGGCGATGGGCTGCGAGACCTCCACCGAGATCGGGCGATCGCGCGACGCCGACGTCGTCTACGTGCTCCGGATGCAGCGCGAGCGGATGGAGTCCGCCTTCGTCCCGAGCCTGCGCGAGTACGCGGCGCGCTGGGGCGTGACACCGGAGCGGGTGCGGCCCGGCCAGAAGGTGATGCATCCAGGCCCGATCAACCGCGGCGTCGAGATCGACGGCCGCGTCGCCGACTCGCCCGACTCGCTGATCCTCGAGCAGGTGCGCTCCGGGCTCGCGGTGCGGATGGCGGTGCTGCACGACCTGCTCGCCGCAGACAGTCCCCGTGCACGAGACGGGCGGCGGTCGCATGAGCACGCTCTTCTGCCGCAACGGCCGCTCGGACAGCCTCGTGCTCGAGGGCCGCCTCGCCGGGAGACCGCTGCGTCACGGTGACGGTGAGGATGGCGTGATCGCGCGAATCGAGCCGTCAGGCCGAGTCGCGCACGTGCTCGCGCCCGCCTTCGTCGACCCGCACGTCCACCTGCGCTCGCCCGGCCGCGAGGACGAGGAGACGATCGCGTCCGGCACCGCTGCGGCGGCCGCGGGCGGCTACTGCGCGATCCTGGCGATGCCGAACACCGACCCGGTCGTCGACTCGGCCGCCGTGCTCGGCTCGCTCGTCGAGACGGCGAAGCGCGAGGCGCTCGTGCCGACCGGCTTCATGGCCGCGATCTCGAAGCGGCTCGGCGGCGAGGAGCTGACCGAGATGGGCGAGCTCGCCGACGCGGGCGCCGCCGCCTTCACCGACGACGGCCGCCCGGTCACCTCGGCCGGGCTGATGCGGCGCGCGCTCCAGTACGGCGCCGTCACCGGCCGCACGCTCGCGCTCCACTGCGAGGAGCCGACGCTCTCGCGCGACGGCCAGGTGCACGAGGGCGCCGTCTGCCGCCGAGCTCGGCTTCGCGCCGTACCCGTCGCTCGCGGAGAGCGCGATGGTCGAGCGCGATCTCTCGCTCGCCGGCTACGAAGGCGCGGCCGCTGCACCTGATGCACCTCTCCGCGAAGGAGTCGGTCGAGGCGCTCCGCCGCGCGCACGAGCGCGGAGTCGAGGCGACGGCGGAGGTGACGCCGCACCATCTCGTCCTCACCGACGACGCCGTCCGCTCGCTCGACCCGAACGTGAAGATGAACCCGCCGCTGCGGGCCGAGGAGGACCGGCAGGCGCTGATCGATGCGCTGCGGGACGGCACGATCGCCTGCGTCGCCACCGACCACGCGCCGCACTCGCGCGAGGAGAAGGAGACGCCGTTCGAGGAGGCGCCCTTCGGCGTCACCGGCCTCGAGACGTCGTTCGCGGCGCTCTACACCCACCTCGTCGAGCCGGGCGTCGTCCCGCTCGAGACGCTGCTCGAGCGCATGTCCGGCGGCCCCGCCCGCGCGCTCGGCCTGCCCGAGCCGAAGCTCGAGGTCGGCGCCCGCGCCAACCTCGTCCTGCTCGACCTCGAGACTGAGTGGACGGTGACCGAGAGCGGCTTCCGCTCCCGCTCCGCGAACTCGTGGCTGCTCGGCCGCAGGCTCCGCGGCAAGGTTCTGAAGACGGTCGCCGACGGCCGGGTGGTGCACGGATGAGCCAAGTAACAGACTGTTACTTGGCGCTCGAGGACGGCACCGTCTTCCGCGGCGAGTCGGTCGGCGCCGAGGGCGCCGCCTTCGGCGAGGCGGTCTTCACGACGGCGATGACCGGCTACCAGGAGACCGTCACCGATCCCGAGCTTCGCCGAGCAGCTCGTCTGCTTCACGGCGCCGATGGTCGGCAACTACGGCGTCGCCGCCGGCCGCGCCGAGTCGACGGGCGCGCACGCGAAGGCGGTGCTGATGCGCGAGGCGCGCGGGCCGGAGTGGACGGCGTGGCTGCGAGGAGAACGGGATCGTCGCGCTCACCGGGATCGACACGCGCTCGCTCGTGCTGCGCCTCCGCGAAGGCGGCGCGATGCGCGCCGTCGCAGTCGCGACGGCCATGGACGAAGACGACGCGGTCGCGGCGCTCGCGGTCGCAGCCCGGGATGGAAGGCCGCTCGCTCGTCTCGCTCGGTGTCGACGGCGAAGCCGTACGTGTACTGCGATGCCGGGCTCGCTCCGCGTCGCCGTCCTCGACTACGGCTGCAAGCGCTCGATCCTCCGCCGGCTCGCGGGCGCCGGTGCGCACGTCACCGTCTTCCCGCACAGCGTCGACGCGGAGGAGCTGCTCGCCTACGACGCCGTCCTGCTCTCGAACGGCCCCGGCGACCCGGAGCCGCTCGCGTACGAGGTGCAGGTCGTGCGCGAGCTGCTCGGCCGCGTCCCGATCCTCGGGATCTGCCTCGGCCACCAGCTGCTCGGCCTCGCGACCGGCCACGAGACCTTCAAGCTCCCGTTCGGCCACCGCGGCGCCAACCACCCGGTGCTCGCGCGGAAGAGCGGCCGCGTGCTCGTCACGAGCCAGAACCACGGCTTCGCGGTCGCGCCGTCCGACGAGGCCGAGGCGACGCACGTCTCGCTCTACGACGGCACCGTCGAGGGCTTCGACTTCCCGGAGCTGAACGCGCGCTCGGTGCAGTTCCACCCGGAGGCGGGCCCGGGGCCGCACGACGCCTGGCCGATCCTCGAGCCTGGGTCGAGGAGGTGCGGCGTGCCGCGGCGTAACGACATCAGGTCGATCTGCCTGATCGGCTCCGGGCCGATCGTGATCGGGCAGGCGTGCGAGTTCGACTACGCCGGCTGCCAGGCGCTGAAGGTGCTGCGCGAGGACGGCTTCCGCACGATCGTCGTCAACTCGAACCCGGCGACGATCATGACCGACCCCGGCTTCGCCGACGCGACCTACCTCGAGCCGCTCGACCTCGAGGGCGTCGCCGACGTGCTCGGCCGCGAGCGGCCCGACGCGCTGCTGCCGACGCTCGGCGGCCAGACCGCGCTCAACCTCGCGATCGAGCTCGCCGACGCCGGCATCCTGCGCGATCTCGGCGTCGAGCTGCTCGGCGCGCCGGTCGACGTGATCCGCCGCGCCGAGGACCGCGAGCTCTTCCGCGAGGCGGTCCAGAGCTGCGGCCTCGCCGTCCCGAGCTCGCGGATCGTCACGAGCGTCGACGACCTCGCCGGCGTCGCCGTCCCGGCGGTCGTGCGGCCCGCGTTCACGCTCGGCGGCCACGGCGGCGGCTTCGTCTCGACGTCCGCGGAGCTGCGCGCCCAGGTCGAGCGCGGCCTGCGCGAGAGCCCGATCGGCCAGGTGCTCGTCGAGGAGTCGGTCAAGGGCTGGGACGAGTTCGAGCTCGAGGTGATCCGCGACCGCCGCGACAACGTCGTCATCGTCTGCTCGATCGAGAACCTCGACCCGATGGGCGTCCACACGGGCGACTCGGTCACGGTCGCGCCGCAGCTGACGCTCTCCGACGAGGCCTACCAGGAGCTCCGCGACGCGGCGATCGCGGTCATCCGCGCCGTCGGCGTCGAGACGGGCGGCTCGAACATCCAGTTCGCGCGCGACCGCGAGAGCGGCGAGATCCGCGTGATCGAGATGAACCCGCGCGTCTCGCGCTCGTCCGCGCTCGCCTCGAAGGCGACCGGCTACCCGATCGCGAAGGTCGCGGCGAAGCTCGCCGTCGGCTACACGCTCGACGAGATCCCGAACGACCTGACGAAGACGACGCCGGCGAGCTTCGAGCCGACGCTCGACTACGTCGTCGTCAAGTTCCCGCGCTTCGCCTTCGAGAAGTTCCCCGGCGCCGACACGACGCTCGGCACGCAGATGAAGTCGGTCGGCGAGGCGATGGGGATCGGCCGCACCTTCCAGGAGGCGTTCTGGAAGGCCTGGTCCTCCCGCGAGCTCGACGCCGGCGCGGTGACGCCCTGGGCGGCGCTCGACGACCTCCCCGACGACCTGCATCCCTGGTTCCGCCGCGAGCTCGAGCAGCTGCGCGTCGACGGCCCGCCGCAGGGCGAGCGCGTCTACCGCCGCGTCGACTCGTGCGCCGGCGAGGTCGCGGCCGACTCGAACTACTACTACTCGACCCGGGGCGAGGCGGACGAGCCGGTGCCGGCCGACCGGCAAGCCGCGCGTCGTCATCCTCGGCTCCGGCCCGAACCGGATCGGCCAGGGGATCGAGTTCGACTACTGCTGCGTCCACGCGGCGCAGAGCTTCCGCGCGCTCGGCTACGAGGCGATCATGGTCAACTGCAACCCGGAGACGGTCTCGACCGACTACGACACCTCCGACCGGCTCTACTTCGAGCCGCTCGACGTCGAGCACGTGCTCGCGGTCTGCGAGCGCGAGCAGCCGGAGGGCGTCGTGATCCAGTTCGGCGGCCAGACGCCGCTGAAGCTCGCGCGCGCGATCGAGGCGGCCGGCTTCAAGGTGCTGGGGACGCCGTACGAGGCGGTCGACCTGGCCGAGGATCGCGAGCGCTTCGGGCAGCTGCTCGCGGAGCTCGGCGTCCGCTGCCCGGAGTGGGGGATCGCCGACGCGCCCGACGCGGCGGTCGAGATCGCGGCGCGGGTCGGCTATCCGGTGCTCGTCCGGCCCTCCTACGTGCTCGGCGGCCGGGCGATGCGGGTCTGCTACGACGAGGAGCAGGTGCGCGCGGCGATGGCCGGCGTCTCCGGCTCCGTCCTCGTCGACCGCTTCCTCGAAGGCGCGCTCGAGATCGACGTCGACGCGCTCTGCGACGGCGTCTCCGTCCACATCGGCGCGGTGATGGAGCACGTCGAGGAGGCCGGGATCCACTCCGGCGACTCGTCCTGCGTGCTGCCGGCGCCTTCGCTCGACGAGGAGGCGTACGCCGAGGTCTGCCGCGTCGTCCGCCGGCTCGGGCCGGCGCTCGGCGTCGTCGGCTTGCTGAATGTCCAGCTTGCTCTGGTCGGCGGCGAGGTGAGCGTGATCGAGGTCAACCCGCGCGCGTCGCGGACGGTGCCGTTCGCGAGCAAGGCGACCGGCGTCAACCTCGTCGACGCGGCGGTGCGGCTCGCGGCGGGGGCGCGCCTGCACGAGCTCGAGCTGCCGGAGGAGCGGCGCCCGGAGCTCGTCAGCGTCAAGGCCGCGGTGCTGCCGTTCGCCCGCTTCCCCGGCTCGGATCCGGTGCTCGGCCCCGAGATGCGCTCGACCGGCGAGGTGATGGCGAGCGCCGCCGACCTGCCGACGGCCTTCGCGAAGGCGGAGCGGGCCGCGGGGCGGCCGCTGCCGGCGGGCGGCACGGCGTTCCTCTCGGTGCGCGAGCTCGACAAGGCCGCGATCGCTCCGGTGGCGCAGGCGCTCGCCGGGCTCGGCTTCGACCTCGTGGCGACGCGCGGCACGGCCGCGGTGCTCGCGGCGATCGGGCTCGACGTCGCGACGCTCGAGAAGGGCGACGCGGTCGTCGACGCGATCCGCGCCGGCCGCTGCGACCTCGTCGTCAACACGCCGCAGGGCTCCGGAGCCCGCCGCGACGGCGCACTGATCCGGCAGGCGGCGCTCTCGGCGCGCGTCCCCTGCATCACGACCCTCTCCGGCGCCCGCCTCGCCGTCGACGCGATCGCGAATGCGCGCGAGGAGATCGCGCACTCCCTGCAGGAGCGGATCGAGCATGAGACGCGAGCGGCGTAAGGTCGTCGCGGCCGAGCAGGTCGGCCCGTACACGCTGCTCCGGGTCGAGCGGGGCGGCCTCGATGCGGGCATTCCGGGCCAGTTCTTCATGCTCGAGGCGCCCGGGCGCGTGCTGCCGCGGCCGATGAGCGTCTGCCTCGCGGAAGGCGGCGAGCTCGCGTTCCTGATCGACCCGATCGGCCCCGGCACGCGGGCGCTCTGCCAGCTGGAGCTCGGTGACCGGCTCCACGTGCTCGGTCCGCTCGGCAACGGCTTCGACCTCGACGTCGAGCGGCCGCTGCTCGTCGGCGGCGGGATCGGGATCGCGCCGCTGCCGTACCTCTCGCAGGAGCTCGGCGGCCCGCCCGCGATCCTCGGCTTCCGCAGCGAGCTCCACGCCGAGGCGGCCGCGCTGCTGCCCGGCGCCGAGGTTTGCATCGAGCCGACCTACGTCACCGCGCTCCTGCCGGACGAGCCTCACGACGTGCTCGCCTGCGGGCCCGAGCCGATGCTGGCAGCGCTGCGCGAGCTCGTGCCGGACGCCCAGCTCGCCTGGGAGGCGCCGATGGCGTGCGGCTACGGCGCCTGCTACGGCTGCGCGGTCGAGCTCGACGGCGAGCTGAAGCGCCTCTGCGTGGAGGGACCGGTGCTCCGTGCTGCTTAACGCCTCCGGCTGCCTCGACGCGCTCACGGCGCCCGAGGTCGCACGCTCGCTCGACGCGTTCGTGACGAAGACGATCACGCCGGAGCCGCGCGAGGGCAATCCGGCCGTCCGGATCGCCGAGACCGACGCCGGCATGCTCAACTCGATCGGGCTCGCGAACCCCGGCCGCGAGCGCTTCCTCGCCGAGACGCTGCCGCGCCTGCGCGAGCTCGGCCGGCCGCTCTGGGTCTCCGTCGGCGGCTTCTCGGCCGCCGAGTACGCCGAGACCTGCGCGGCGCTCGAGGACGTCGCCGCGATCGAGCTCAACCTCTCCTGCCCGAACGTCGACGAGGCGCCGGAGAGCGCCGCGGCGATCGTCGCCGCCTGCCGCGCTGCCACCCGACTGCCGCTCTACGCCAAGCTCTCGCCCTCGGCCTGGGACATCGCCGAGGCGGCGCGCGCGGTCGAGGCCGCCGGAGCGGACGGGCTCTCGCTCGTCAACACGCTCCGCGGGCTCGCGCTCGACCCGCGAACGCTCCGCCCGACGCTCGCCCGCGGCACCGGCGGCTACTCCGGACCGGCGCTGAAGCCGGTCGCGCTCGCCGCCGTCTACGCCTGCGCGGCGGCGGTCGAGATCCCGATCGTCGGCATGGGCGGGGTCCGCTCCGGGCTCGACGCGCTCGAGCTGATCGCCGCCGGCGCGAGCGCCGTCGCGCTCGGCACCATCCTCTTCGGTGACCCCGAAGCACCGGTTCGGGTGAGGTCGGAGCTCGCCGCCGAAGTTGCCGAACGCGACCTCGGACATCCCCTGGACGCACGCGGCCTCGCCCATTCGTCCCTGCAAATGAGCGTTTCCAGATCGGGCAACGGGGTGCAAAAAGTGCCTGGAAACAGGCCGAAAGTGACTGCTTGACCGACTTCGGAAGGATGCTAGTATCCCGCGCTCATGGTGTCGTCGAAGACGCAAGCCCAGGCCCCGCTGCGGTCGCTGGATCAGAGGATGGAAGCGCTCAAGCGGGCCAACGACATCCGAGTCCGGCGCGCTCAGCTGAAGAAGGACCTCAAGGACGGACGGGTCCAGATCGAGGGGATCCTGCTCGATCCGCCCGAGTACGTCTCGACCGCGAAGGTGTTCGACATGCTGATGGCCGTGCCCAAGTTCGGGCGCGTGAAGGCGGCGCGGCTGCTTGAACCAGTGCCGGATCAGCCAGTCGAAGACGGTGGGCGGCCTCTCCGAGCGGCAGCGCGCGGAGCTCATTGGCCTCTTCAACCGCTAGGTCGATCTGCCCGTCTTCGTGATCACCGGCCCGAGCGGGGCCGGCAAGGGGACGCTGATCAAGCGGCTGCTCGAACGGCACCCCGAGCTCGAGGTCGCCGTCTCGGCCACGACGCGGCCGCAGCGGCCGAACGAGACGAACGGCCGCGAGTACTGGTTCCTGACCGAGGAGGAGTTCGTCGCCCGGATCGAGGCGGACGAGTTCCTCGAGCACGTCGAGTTCGTCGGCGGCCGCTACGGCACGCTCGCCTCGGAGATGGACCGGATCGCGCGCGGAGGGCGGCGTCTGCGTGCTCGAGCTCGAGATCGACGGCGCGCTCGCGGTCCAGGAGCAGGTCGACCGGAGCGTCACGCTCTTCATCGCCGCCGACGTGCCCGAGCTGGAGCGGCGCCTGCGCGCCCGGGCGACCGAGAGCTCCGGCGAGATCGAGGACCGGATCGCGATCGCCCGGCACCAGCTCGAGCAGGCCTACCGCTTCCGCTACATGGTCCGAAACGACGACGTCGAGCGCGCGACGGACGCGCTTTCGGCTCTCGTCCAACAGGAGCTCGCGGCTGCGGGTACCATGGCCGGCTCATGATCCATCCTCGCATCGATGAACTGCTGAACACGGACGCCGGTGGGGTCGACTCGCGCTACGCGCTGGTCATCGTCGCGGCCAAGCGCGCGCGGCAGATCAACAACTACCACCACCAGCTCGGCGAGGGCATGGGCTTCGAAGAGGCCCCGCCGCCGCTCGTCGAGTCGCGCTCGAAGAACTACTTGACCATGTCCCTGGAGGAGATCGCCCAGGGCAAGATCAAGTACGACTACGGCAAGCGCTAGACCCTTTTCCCACTCGCGAATCGGGTACGCCGCCACTGCGGTGCCTTTGTGCGGGCACAATGGGCGAGATGGCGCGCATCCTGCTCGGGGTCACCGGCGGCATCGCGGCCTACAAGGCCTGCGAGCTGACGCGGCTGCTCGTCAAGGCGGGTCACGACGTGCTGCCGCTGCCGACGCGCGGCGCCGAGCGCTTCGTCCGCGCCGAGACCTTCTTCGCGCTCGCGCGCAAGGCCCGGAGCGACGACCCCTATCCGCATCTCGAGCGCGCCGACCTGCTCGTGATCGCGCCGCTGACCGCGAACACGCTCGCGAAGCTGGCGCACGGGCTCGCCGACGACGTCCTCACCGAGGCGGCGCTCGCGCACCGCGGCCCGATCCTCGTCGCGCCGGCGATGAACACGCGCATGTGGGAGCACCCGGCGACGCAGGCGAACGCGGCGACGCTGCGCGAGCGCGGCGTCGAGCTGATCGGGCCGGAGGCGGGCGAGCTGGCCGAGGGCGAGGTCGGGCTCGGCCGGATGACCGAGCCGGAGGAGATCGCGCGCCGGATCGAGGCGCTGCTCGGAGAAAGTGTGACAGTCACACAAAGTCCGCTCGCCGGCGCGCAGCGTGCTCGTCAGCGCCGGCGGCACCCGCGAGCCGCTCGACGCGTCCGCTTCCTCGGCAACCGCTCCTCCGGCCGGATGGGCGTCGCGCTCGCCGCCGAGGCGAAGCGCCGCGGCGCCGAGGTGACGCTGCTCGCGTCGAATCTGGCCGTGGCCGCACCGGACGGGGTGGAGGTGGTCGAGGTGCCGACCGCAGCCGATCTCGAGCGCGAGGCGCGCAGCCGCTCCGGCGACGCCGACGTCGTCGTGATGGCCGCCGCGGTCGCCGACTACCGGCCCGCCGAGGCGATCGAGGGGAAGCGCGCGAAGACCGGCGAGGCGTGGCTGCTGGAGCTCGAGCCGACGGCCGACGTGCTCGCCCAGCTCGGCGAGCAGGAGCGAAACGGCCAGGTGCTCGTCGGCTTCGGCGCCGAGCTCGGCGAGGCCGGCCTCGAGCGGAAGCGGCGGATGCTGACAGACAAGAACCTCGATCTCGTCGTCTACAACGACGTGTCCGCTCCCGGCATCGGCTTCGACTCGACCGAGAACGAGGTCACGCTCGTGACCCGCGCCGGCGAGCGCGAGCTGCAGCGGGCTTCGAAAGCCGAGATCGCGGCCGGGATCGTCGACGAGGTCGAGCGCCTGCTCGAGGAGCGTCGTGGAGGCTAAGAGCAACCCCGCCGCCGTCGCCTCCTCGGCCGAGACCGTCGAGCGGCTCGTCGAGAACCTGGCGCGGGTCGTCCACGCCCCGGCCGACACGCTGCGGCTGATCGTGCTCGCGCTCGTCGCCGAGGGGCACGTGATCGTCGAGGACTTCCCCGGCGTCGGCAAGACGATGCTCGCCAAGTCGCTCGCGCGCTCGCTCGACCTCGACTTCTCGCGGATCCAGTTCACGCCCGACCTGCTCCCGTCCGACGTCACCGGCGTCAACGTCTTCAACCAGCGCGCGAACGAGTTCGAGTTCCGGCCCGGCCCCGTCTTCGCGAACGTCCTGCTCGTCGACGAGATCAACCGCGCCTCGCCGAAGACGCAGGCGGCGCTGCTCGAGGCGATGCAGGAGAGCCAGGTGACGATCGACGGCGAGTCGTATCCGCTCGAGGCGCCGTTCATGGTGATCGCGACGCAGAACCCGATCGAGTACGAGGGGACGTACCCGCTGCCCGAGGCCCAGCTCGACCGCTTCTCGATGAAGCTCTCGCTCGGCTACCCGCCGCTCGCGGACGAGGCGCGGATGCTGAACGAGCAGACGACGGCGCCGCCGCTCGACACGCTGGCGGCGGTCGCGACGCTCGAGGAGGTCACGGCGGCGATCGACGAGGCACGATCGCTCTTCGTCGAGGAGAGCCTCAACCGCTACGTCGTCGCGCTGCTCCGGCACACGCGCGGCAGCTCGCGGCTCGCGCTCGGCGCCAGCCCGCGCTCCGGGATCGCGCTGCTGCGGGTGGCGAAGGCGCGCGCGCTCGCCGAAGGCCGCGACTACGTGCTCCCTGACGACGTCAAGGCGATCGCCCGGCCTGTGCTCGCGCACCGGCTGATCCTCGCGCCGGAAGCGCGTTCCGCCGGCCTCACCGCGGAGGAGATCGTCGGCGAGGCGGTCGAGCAGACCCCCGTCCCGGTCTAGCGGATGACCCGGCGCGGCTGGCTGACGCTGCTGCTGGGGGCGGCGACGTACGTCGTCGCCTGGCTCTTCGGCGCCAAGGCGCTCTACCCGGTCGCAACCGGGCTCGTGCTGGCGCCGCTCGGCGCCCGCGCGTGGGTGAAGCTCGCGGCCGGCCCGATCCGGCTCAGTCGCCGAGCCGGCAAGGGCGCGCTGCTCGAAGGTGAGGACGTCTGGGTCAGCCTCGAGGCGCGCCCGCTGTCGCGCACACCGCCGCCCGGCCTGGTGGTGACCGAGCGGATCGCCCGCTTCGGCGAGCAGGTGACGACGCTCTCCCGTGCCGGTCGCGGCTACCGCGGTACGTACGTGCTCGAGCGCGTGCCGCGCGGGCGCTACGTCGTCGAGGAGGCGCGCGCGACGATCGACGATCCGTTCGGGCTCGCACGGGCGGACGTCGACCTCGACGCACGCGGGTCGCTGCTCGTCTATCCGCGTCTCGTCCTGCTCGACCGGCTCTTCTCCGAGAGCGGCGCGCACGCGCAGGACGGCCGCAGACTGCTGCTGCGCCGCCCGTCGGGCTTCGACCTCCACTCGGTGCGCGAGTACGAGCAGGGCGAGTCGCTGCGGAAGGTGCACTGGAAGACGACCGCGCGCCGCGGCCAGCTGATGGTGAAGGAGCTCGAGGACGCGCCACGCGACGAGATCGCGGTCATCCTCGACGCCGATGCGGACGCTGTCGTCGCCGACAGCTTCGACGTCCAGGTGCGGGCAGCCGGGTCGATCCTGCGCGCACACGCAGCGCATGCCCGGCGGGCCGTCCTCGCGGTCAACTCGGCGGCGCGGCCGAGTGTCAGGGTCACGTCGCTCGACGGCGACTGGCTGGCGGCGCTCGGCGTGCTCGCGGAGGCGCAGCCGGACGGGACGCGGCCGGTGGTCGAGCTGCTCGCTCGGGAGAGCGGGCCGGCGTCGCGGGCAGTCGAGACGGTCGTGATCACGGCACGCCTCTCCGGTCCGCTGGCGACGAAGCTCGTCCAGCGCGCGCTCGCCGGACAGGGTGTCAGCGTCGTCTGGGTCGACAGCGCGAGC
Organism: uncultured Gaiellaceae bacterium; assembly: GCA_963738795.1. GTDB lineage: Bacteria > Actinomycetota > Thermoleophilia > Gaiellales > Gaiellaceae > Gaiellasilicea. The sequence goes on from CAVTXQ010000010.1 coordinate 127,865, forward strand.
TTTGCGGCGCGGCCGACGAAGGTCGAGCCGGAGCTGCTCCGGCTCCAGGCAGCCGGCGTCGCGGTCGCGGTGCTCCGTCGCGACGACTCGCTGGCGACGGTGCTCGGCGCGGCCCCGGCGGTGAGGAGCGCGCATGCGTAGGACAGCCGCCGTCTACTCCGTGCCGGCGTTCCTGATCGCGCTCTGCTGGCTCCGGCTCGAGGAAACGCGCGCGCAGGGCGTCGACTGGTTGTGGATCCTGCTGCTCGCGCTCGCTCCCGCACTGGCGCCGAAGCTCTGGACCCGGCTCGCGCTCGTCCCGCCGGCCGCGCTCGTCGCAGCATGGGTGGCGCTCGACAGGCCCGCCATCGACGATCGGCCCGGCTTCTTCGGCCCCGTGCTCGACCGGTTCTACAACGGCGTCGGCGGCTACTACGACGTCACCGTCCCCTTCAGCGCGCTCGAGCACCAGCGGATGCACGGTGTCCTCCTGCTCGCGATCTTCGGCTTCTGCGCCGTGCTCGCCCAGTCGCTCGCGGCTCGACGACCGATGCCGGCGCTGCTCGCCGTGATCGCCGGCGCCGGCTGGCCCGCGGCGCTCTACCCGTCACAGAGCATCGCGCTCGGGGCGATGATCCTGGTCGCCGCGCTCTGGGTGCTCGCCGGCCTGCGCGCGACGCGCCCCGCGCCCGCGCTCCTCGCGGGTGCCGTGCTCGTCGTCGTCGCGGTCGGCGCATCGAGCTCGGCCGCGGTCGCGAAGGACGGCGTGCTCGCGTGGGAGCGGTGGAGCCCGAGCGGGATCGGGGGCGAGGCCGGTCTCCGTCCGCTTCGTCTGGAACGCCAACTACGGCGGGATCTCGTTCCCGAAGAAGAAGACGACCGTGCTCCGGATCACCGGCCCCGAGCGCGGGCTCTACTGGCGCGCGACGACGCTCGACAACTTCGACTCGGACTCTGACGGCTGGATCGAGAACCCGACGCCGCTCTCGACCGGCCCGGCGGCCGGCCGCCTTCCCGAGGATCTCGCTCCTGCCCGCCCGGGCGGGGAACCGGCGCACCTGGGTCCGGCAGGACGTGGAGGTGATCGGCCTCAGCGAGTCCCGCGTCGTCGCTGCGGCGCAGCCCGTGGCGCTCGACGGCCCGCAGCTCGGCACGGTCTTCCGGCTCTCGGACGGGCTCGTCCACGTCCAGAACGGCCTGCGGCGCGGCACGACGTACACCGTCTACAGCTACGCACCCCGGCCCGGCCCGGCCGAGCTCGCCGCCCTGCCCGCCGAGTATCCGGCCGAGCTCGAGCGCTTCCTCGACGTCGGCCGCACCCGCGTCGACCCCTTCGGGACACCGGGCCGGGACCAGCTCGTCGACGGTCTCTTCGATGACGAGCGCTACCTCCCGCTCTGGCCCTACGAGGCGATGTGGGAGCGGGCGAGGCTGCTGCGGGCCGACGCCCGGACGCCGTACGGCGCGGTCGTCGCGATCGAGACGTGGCTGCGCTCGACCGGCGGCTTCAGCTACGACGAGTCGCCGCCGGCGGCCGCCGGTGCGCCGCCGCTGGCGCATTTCGTCGCCGACGGCAAGCGCGGCTACTGCCAGCACTTCGCCGGCGCGATGGCGTTGATGCTGCGGATGCTCGGCGTGCCTGCCCGGGTCGCGGGCGGGTTCACGAGCGGCACCTTCGAGGACGGCGGCTGGACGGTGACCGATCACAACGCGCACACGTGGGTCGAGGTCTGGTTCCCCGGCTACGGCTGGCTGCCCTTCGACCCGACACCGGGGCGGGGCTCGCTGGCGGCCCGGTACAGCGCCTCCTCGACCGGCTTCAATGCCGGCGACGCGGCCGAGGCGTTCGGCGGCGCGACTGGACGCGGTGTGACCGGCGGCGGCTTCGACCAGCTGGAGCTGCTCGAGCAGAAGGAGCGCCTGGCCGCGGAAGCGGAGGCACAGCGGCTCGCCCGCGACGAGAGCAGGAGCACGCTGTGGCTCCTCGTCGTGCTCGCGTTCGTCGCCGTCGGCGCGCTCGGCCTCGCCAAGCTCGTGCGGCGGCGGCTGCGCTACCTCACGCGCGATCCGCGGCGGCTGGCGGGCGCCGCCCGGCACGAGCTCGTCGACTTTCTCGCCGACCAGGGGATCGTGGTCGGCGCGAGCGCGACCCCGGAGGAGCTGCACGAGCTCGTGCGCTCGGAGCTCGGCGCCGACGGCCGGCCGTTCGCGCGGGCGCTGGCGGAAGCTCGCTTCGGCCCGCCGGACGTCAGCGCTGCAGCCGCGGCGAGCACGCGGCGAGAGCTCCGCGGGCTCCTGCGCCAGCTCCGGAACCAGCTCGGCCGACCGGCTCGCGTGCGCGGGCTGCTCGCATTCCGCTCGCTGCGGACGTGATCCCCGCCGTCGTGATCGCGGCCGGCCTCGGCACGAGGCTCCGGCCGCTGACCGAGCGCTACGCCAAGCCGGTGCTGCCGCTGGACGGACAGCCCGTGATCGCTCGCCTGCTGCGCGATCTCGCGGGCAGCGGCTGCGAGCACGCAACCGTCGTCACCGGCCACCTCGCCGAGCAGGTCGAGACGCTGCTCGGCGACGGGAGCGGCTTCGGCATCGAGGTGCGCTACGTGCGCCAGCCGGAGCCTGCCGGCTCGGCCGACGCGGTCCGGCGTGCAGACGCGGAGCCTCCGTACCTCGTCGCCGCGGCGGACACGGTCTTTCCGTCAGGCAGCATCGCGCACGTCGCGCAGGCCGCGCTGCCCGCAGGCGCGATCGCGGTCCGGCGGCTGGAGGATCGCGTGCCGGTGCGCGTGCGAGACGGGCTCGTCGCGCGCGTCCGCGACACCGACGGGCCGGGACCGCTCTCCGGCGCCCCGCTGTGGGTCGTCGGGCCGGAGGTGCACGACCACCTCTGCCTCGACAACCGCCCCTGGGAGCTCGGGAACGCGTTTCAGGCGGCGATCGACGCGGGGAAGCAGATAGCGGCAGTCGAGATCGGCGCGACGCGCGACCTGACGACGCCGATCGACCTGCTCGAGCACAACTTCCCCTACCTTGGAAGCCTGTGACCGACGCATACGAGCACTTTCAGCAGGGCAAGGCTCATTTGAAGGACGGCATGGCCGCGCAGGCGACGGTCGCGCTCGAGAAGGCGAAGAAGCTCGAGCCCGACAAGGCGTCGATCCGCGAGGCGCTCGGGATCGCCTACTTCCGGATCCAGCGCTGGCAGGAGGCCGAGGCCGAGTTCCGGGCGGTGCTCGAGCTCTCGCCGACCGACGACTACGCGCACTACGCGCTCGGCCGCGCGCTCGAGAAGCAGGGCCGTGACGCGGAGGCGAACGGGCACTACAAGCTCGCCAGCTCGCTCTCGCCCGACAGCGAGACCTACGCCGAGCGGATCATGCAGCTCGACGATCAGCCCGACGCGGAGTAGCTACATCAGGCGGTCGCCGGTGACCCGGTGGATCTCCTCGAGCGAGGAGATGCCGGCGCGCACGAGGCGGATCCCGTCCTCGCGCAGGGTGATCATCCCGCCGGCGACGGCGGCGGCGAAGATCTCCTCGGTCGAGGCCTCGATCAGGTGGCGGATCTTGCCGCTGATCGGCATCACCTCGTAGAGCGCGACGCGGCCGCTGTAGCCCATCTCGGCGCACTCGGCGCAGCCCTTCGGCGCGGTAGAGCATCTCGCCCTCCTCGAGGACGCCGTTGAGCCCGTCCGCGATCTGCTCGGCCTCGGTCGGGACGTACGGCTCGCGGCAGTGGACGCAGAGCTTGCGCGCGAGCCGCTGCGCGACGATGCAGTTGATCGACGTCGCGATCAGCGACTGGTCGACGCCCATGTCGCGGAGCCGCGCGATCGAGCTGGCCGCGTTGTGGGTGTGCAGCGTCGTCAGCACGAGGTGGCCGGTCATCGCCGCCTGGATCGCGATCCGCGCCGTCTCCTCGTCGCGCACCTCGCCGATCAGGACGACGTCGGGGTCGGAGCGGAGCATCGTCCGCAGGCCGCTCGCGAAGGTCAGGCCGGCGCGGACGTTCACCTCGACCTGGGTGATGCCGGGGATCTGGTTCTCGACCGGGTCCTCGATCGTCGCGAGCGAGCGCTCGTCGTCGTTCAGGAACTCGAGCGCCGCATAGAGCGTCGTCGTCTTGCCGGAGCCGGTCGGGCCGACGGTGAGGACGGCGCCGTACGGCTGCTTCAGCGCGCGGGTCAGCACCGCCTCGGCCTCCGGGTTCATGCCGAGGTCGGAGATCCCGAGCCGGCCGGAGGCGCGGTGGAGGATCCTGAGCACGACCTTCTCGCCGAAGGTCGTCGGCAGGACGGCGATGCGGAGGTCGACGGGATGGCCGTCGTAGCGGATCGAGACGCGGCCGTCCTGGGCGTTGCGGCGGTCGGCGATGTCGAGCTCGCCCATGATCTTGAGGCGGCTCGTGACCGCGGGCGTCAGCCCCGTCGGCACCTCGGCGAACTTCCGCATGACGCCGTCGATGCGGGCGCGGACGACCATCGCGTCGCGGCTGCGGCTCGAAGTGGATGTCCGAGGCGCCCTCGGCGATCGCGTTGGCGATGATCTGGTTCGTCAGCTTGATCGCGGGCGCGTCGGCGACGTCGCCCTCGGTGATGTCCTCGACGGCGCTTCCTCTTCCGCCGCGAGCACGTCCGACTCCATCTCGACGTGGACGTTCGCGCGGAAGCAGCGGTCGAGCGTGCGCGCGAGGTCGGAGACGGAGACGACGACGAAGCGGATCTGGAGCCCGAGCGCGAGGCGCAGGTCGTCGGAGGCCATCACGTCGGTGGGGTCGGTGACGGCGACGATCACGGTCTCGTCCTCGTCGAAGGCGATCGGCAGCGCGGAGAGGCGGCGCGCGACGTTCTCGGGGAGGAGGGACGTCGCCGCCGAGACGAGGTCGAACTTGCTCAGCTCGACGAACTCGAAGCCGTACTGCTCGGCGAGCGCCTGTGCGATCGCGGCGGCGGTCGCGACGTTGTAGCGGAGCAGGATCTCGCCGAGCCGGCCGCCCTCGGCCTCCTTCTGGGCGAGCGCGGCCGTCGAGCTGCTCGGCGGTGATGACGCCGTCGCGCAGGAGCAGCGAGCCGAGCTGCGGCCTCCCTTCGGGCCGGCCGTACGGGTCCGCAGGCAGGGACGGCGGAATCGACGCAGCTTCCACGGCCCGTGTATCGGCGATAGTGCGGGTCGACATGAGGGCCGTGATCCAGCGCGTTTCCCGCGCAGTCGGTACGGGTCGACGGCCGCGTCGCCGGCGAGATCGGCGCCGGCCTGCTCGTCCTGCTCGGCGTGGCGGAGGGCGACGGGGAGAGCGACGCGGCCGCGGCTGGCCGAGAAGGTCGCGCGGCTGCGGATCTTCGCGAACGACGACGGCCGCTTCGACCGCTCCGTCCTCGACACCGGCGGCGCCGTGCTCGTCGTCAGCCAGTTCACGCTGATCGCGGACACGGCGAAGGGCAACCGGCCGAGCTTCGCGGGCGCGGCGCCGCCGGAGGAGGCGGAGCGGCTCTACGAGCGGTTCTGCGCGGCGCTGCGCGACCTCGGCGTCGCCGTCGAGCAGGGCGTCTTCGGCGCGCGGATGGACGTCGAGCTCGTCAACGACGGCCCGGTCACGATCGTGCTGCCGTGAGCCTCCGTGCCGCTCTCCTCGAAGTCCTGCCCGACGAGCGGCGCGTCGTCGACGGCGACTCGGTCCTCGACCAGCATGGCCGCGACCTGAGCCTGCACGCTCCGAGACGGCCCGACGTGGTCGTCTTCCCCGAGAGCACGGACGAGGTCGCCCGCGTGCTCGCCTTCGCGTCGGCGGAGGGCGTGCCGGTCGTGCCCTTCGGCGCCGGGACGAGCCTCGAAGGCCACGTGATCCCGGTCGCGGGCGGCATCTCCCTGTCGCTCGCGCAGATGAATCGGCTCGTCGCGCTGCGCGCCGACGAGCTGAACGCGACCGTGCAGCCCGGCGTCGACCCGGCTCGCGCTCAACGCCGCCGCCGGCGAGCACGGGCTCTTCTTCCCGGTCGACCCCGGCGCGGATGCGTCGCTCGGCGGCATGGCGGCGACGAACGCGAGCGGGACGACGACCGTCCGCTACGGCGGCATGCGCCGGAACGTGCTCGCGCTCGAGGTCGCGCTCGCCGACGGCAGCGTCGTGCGGACGGGCAGCGCGCGCGGCGAAGTCGTCCGCCGGCTACGACCTGACGTCGCTCTTCGTCGGCTCGGAGGGGACGCTCGGAGTCGTCACCGAGCTGACCGTGCGCCTCTACGGGATCCCGGAGCGCGTGCTCGCGGTGCGGGCCGCGTTCGCGACCCTCGACGACGCCTGCGCAGGCGGCCGCCGCGCTCGTCGCCGCCGGCGCGCCGCGTGGCGCGGCTCGAGCTGCTCGACGGCCCGACGCTCGGCGCGGTCAACGCGTACAAGGGCACGAGCTTCGCCGAGGCGCCGACCGCTCGTTCGTCGGAGGTGGAGGGCGACGACGACGACGTGCGCGAGCTCGTGCGGCGCCGCGCGTCACGTACGAGTCGGACGCCGATCCGACGGGGCGGTCGCGGCTCTGGGAGGCGCGCCACCACGTCCTCTTCGCGCTGCTCGCGGCCGCGCCGGGCAAGGTGCACAAGTCGACCGACGTCTGCGTGCCGGTGCCGGCGCTCGCGGACGCGATCCGCCACGCGCGCGCCGCCCTCGACGCGCGCGGCATCGAGGCATCGATCATCGCGCATGCGGGCGACGGCAACTACCACGTCCTCTTCATGCTCGACCCGGCGGATCCGGAGGAGCGCCGGCGCGCCGAGGAGCTGAACGCCGAGATGGTGGAGTGGGCGCTCGAGCACGGCGGCACGTGCACGGGCGAGCACGGGATCGGGATGGGGAAGCTCGACTACCTCGCGCGCGAGCACGGCGACCTGCTGCCGCTGATGCGCGGGATCAAGCGCCTGCTCGACCCGGCCGGGATCCTCAATCCCGGGAAAGTCGTGGTCGAGTAGGCTCGGCCGATGGCGCAGCTGAACGCCGTCGGGATCGTCGTCTCGGACATGGCCCGGTCGATCGCGCTTCTACCGCCTGCTCGGGCTCGACGTCCCGGAGACGCCCGGACGAGGGCCACGTGGACGCGTTCCTGCCGAACGGCGTCCGCCTCATGCTCGACAGCGAGGAGACGATCCGCTCGTTCCGGCCCGACTGGACACGGCGGGCCGGGAACCAGCTCGGCCTCGCGCTCGAGTGCGCGAGCCCTGCGGAGGTCGACGAGCGTGTACGCGCGCGCACGGCCGCCGGCTTCCACGGCGAGAAGGAGCCGTGGGACGCGTTCTGGGGGCAGCGGTACGCGCAGCGCGAGATCCGCGACGGCGTGCCGGTCGATCTCTACGCGTCGCTCTGATTGGCGCTCGCGCTGGGCGCCTCCGGCGAGGCCCGTCACCGGCAGCGATCCGACGGGCGGATCCTCGAGCGGCTGCCCGCCGCGCGCGGTACGTCCGCGCCGCGGCGGCCGGATCGTGCGGCCAGGCTTGGCGGTCGATGATCGCGAGGCAATGACGGCAGACCTTCGCACCGGCCTCGAGCGAGCGGGTCACGCGCGGCCGTCTGGCGGGCGCCGTCCTCGTCGTCGCCGGGGTGATCGCGCTGGCGCCCCGCATAGGCCGAACGGCCTACTGCTTGCTACACTTCCGGCACCACATTTCAGGCAGGTCGAAATGGGCGCGCTGCGCCCATTTTTGTTGAAGGAGCCACGATCGTGAGCACGACGCACGAGAAGGAGCGGACACTGACGAAGCAGATCGGACGGGAAGTCGAGACGGCCCTGCCGGGCGTCGAGGTGCTCGCCGTCGAGCTTTCGAACCCGGAGCGGTTCACCGTCTTCGTCGACCACGCCGAGGGCGTCGACCACGCGCTCTGCGCGCGCGTCACCGACGTGCTGCGCGAGTACCTGCGCGAGTACGCGATCGACGTCTCCTCGCCCGGGATCGAGCGCCCCGTCCGCACGCCCGAGCACTTCCGCAACGCGATCGGCCGCACGGTCGACGCTTCGCACGCCCGAGCGCAAGCGCCTCAAGGGCGAGATCGTCAGCGCCGGACAGCAGTCGGTCGTCGTCCGCGTCGGGCGACGACACCATCGAGATCCCGTACGACCAGGTCGTCCGGGGCAACCTGGTCTACGAGCAGTAGGAGAAGAGCAATGTCGCAGGAGATCATCGAGCACATCCGCGGGCTCGAGCGCGAAAAGGGAATCGAGGAGAACACCGTCATCCACGCGCTGGAGGACGCGCTTCTGGCCGCCTACAAGAAGACTCCGGGCGCTGCCCGCCACGCCACCGTCGAGCTCGACGAGGAGGGCGAGTTCCGCGTCTTCGCGATCGACATCCCCGAGGATCTCGAGGCGCGGCTGCTCGACGAGGCGATGGAGGCCAAGATCGACGAGCTCGAGCGGCTCGAGGAGGAGACGGGGGAGAAGCAGCACACGCTGATCAACCAGGACGAGCTCGAGCTCGACTGGGATCAGGTGCCCGAGGAGCTGATCGCCCGCTCCGACGTGACCCCGCACGACTTCGGCCGCATCGCCGCGATGACGGCCAAGCAGGTGATCCAGCAGCGCATCCGCGAGGCCGAGCGCGCGATGATGTACGAGGAGTACATCGACCGCCAGGGCGAGGTCGTCACCGGCATCGTCCAGCAGGCCGGCGACCGCAACAACGTGCTCGTCGACCTCGGCAAGGTCGAGGCGCTCCTGCCGCGCTCCGAGCAGGTCGACGGCGAGCGCTACGAGCAGGGCTCCCGGATCAAGGCCGTCATCACCGAGGTCCGCTCCGGCACGAAGGGCCCGCAGGTGATCCTCTCGCGCCGCGATCCCGAGCTGATCAAGACGCTCTTCGAGCTCGAGGTGCCCGAGATCGCCGACGGCCTCGTCGAGATCCGCGGCGTCGCCCGCGAGCCCGGCTACCGCGCCAAGATCGCGGTCGAGTCGCACGCCCAGGGCGTCGACCCGGTCGGCGCCTGCGTCGGCCCGCGCGGCTCGCGCGTCCGCATGGTCGTCTCGGAGCTGCGCGGCGAGAAGATCGACATCATCCCGTGGAACACGGAGCCGGCCCGGTTCGTCGCCAAGGCGCTCTCGCCCGCACGCGTGCGCGAGGTCTACATCGACGACGAGACCAAGGAGGCGACCGTCGTCGTCCCGAACGACCAGCTGGCGCTGGCGATCGGCAAGGAGGGCCTGAACGCCCGCCTCGCCGCGCGCCTGACCGGCTGGAAGGTCGACATCCAGTCCGACGAGGAGTTCGCCCAGGCCGAGGCCGAGGCGGCGTTCGCGGGCGCCGGCGAGGGTGAGGGCGAGGCCGGCGACTTCTCCGGCCGCTGCGCCGCGATCCTCTCGAACGGCAAGCGCTGCCCGAACGCGTCACTCGCCGGCACCCGCTACTGCGGCGTGCCCGGCGCACCAGGCGCTCGTCGGCCCGAGCCGGAGGAGGTTCCCGCCGCGGAGGTCGAGGAGGTCGCGACGCCCGAGGAGGCCGAGCAGCTCGAGCCGGTCGCCGAGGTCGAGGAGGCCGTGCCGCGGAGGCGCCGCCGACGAGCCGCTCGCCGCGGATCGCCAGGAGGACGAGACGCCTGCGTGAGCCCGGAACGCACCTGTGCCGGCTGCGGGCGCAAGGCGCCGCAGGCGGAGCTCGTCCGCTTTGCGGCCCGGGACGGAGCGCTCGTTCCGGGACGTCGGGGAGCCCGGTCGCGGCGCCTACACGTGCCGCCGGCTCGCCTGTTTCGAGCGGGCCGTTTCGCGGCGCGCCTTCAACCGCGTGCTGCGGCAGAACGTCACGGTGGATCCAGCGCTCTCGCGGCTCGTCACACACCCTCTAGAATTGGACGCTGATGGCTGACGGACCGAACAAGCCGAACCGCCCGATCCGGCCCCGCCAGGGTGCGCCCGGACGGAAGCGCCGCGTCGTGATCGAGGGCGGCTCGAACCGCCCGAACCCGCGTCAGGCCCGCAACCGCGGCGAGGCCGCCGCCGAAGCGCGAGAAGCAGGAGGTCGCTCCGCCGACCGGTCCCGCGACCGTCCCGTCGGGCGTCTCCGTCCGCGACCTCTCGCAGGCGCTCGGCGTCCCGGCCGCCCAGATCATCAAGATCATGATGGGCCTCGGCCAGATGGTGCAGATCACGCAGTCGCTCTCCGACGACGAGGTCGAGCTCGTCGGGACGGAGCTCAACCGCGAGATCACGATCAAGCACGCCGCCGACGAGGAGGAGCTGCCGGAGGTCTTCGAGGACGCCGAGGAGGATCTCGCGCCGCGCCCGCCGGTCGTCACGATCATGGGTCACGTCGACCACGGCAAGACGACGCTGCTGGACGCGATCCGCGAGGCGGCGGTCGTCGAGACCGAGGCCGGCGGGATCACCCAGCACATCGGCGCCTACCAGGCCGACGTCGGCGGCCGCAAGATCACGTTCCTCGACACGCCGGGCCACGAGGCGTTCACGGCCATGCGCGCCCGCGGCGCGAAGGTGACGGACATCGCCGTGCTCGTCGTCGCCGCCGACGACAGCGTCATGCCGCAGACGAGGGAGTCGATCTCCCACGCGCGCGCCGCCGAGGTGCCGATCGTGGTCGCGGTCAACAAGATGGACATGCCGGACGCGAATCCCGACCGCGTCAAGGCCGACCTGGCCGCCGAGGGCCTGCAGCCCGAGGACTGGGGCGGCAACGTCCAGTTCTCGAACGTCTCCGCGAAGCAGAAGACGAACCTCGACGACCTGCTCGAGAAGGTGCTGCTCGTCGCGGACGCCGAGCTCGAGCTGACCGCGAATCCGAACGCGGAGGCCTCCGGCCCGATCATCGAGTCGCGCCTCGACGTCGGCCGCGGCCCCGTCGCGACGATGCTCGTCCACCGCGGCACGCTCCGCGTCGGCGACGCGATCGTCGCCGGCGACGCGCACGGCAAGGTGCGCGCGCTGCACGACTACCGCGGCGACAAGGTGCAGGAGGCCAGGCCGGGCAACGCCGGTCGAGATCCTCGGCTTCAACGCGCCGCCGCCGGCGGGCGAGTTCGCGCGCGTCGTCGAGGACGAGCGCGAGGCACGCACGCTCGCGCAGCGGCGCGGCCAGCGGCTCCGCACCGAGCAGCTCGCGCAGCGCTCGAAGGGCGGCGTCTCGCTCGAGACCCTCTTCTCGCAGCTGGGAGAAGGCGCCGTCCAGGACCTGAACCTGATCCTCAAGGGCGACGTCGGCGGCTCGGTCGAGGCGGCGGTCTCCGAGCTCGCCAAGATCGACCATCCCGAGGTGCGCGTCAACGTGATCCACCAGGGCGTCGGCCCGATCACCGAGGGCGACATCATGCTCGCCGCTACCTCGAACGCGCTCGTCGTCGGCTTCAACGTGCGGCCGAACGCGGAGGCGCGCGCGCTCGCCGAGCGCGAGGGCGTCGACATCCGCACCTACCGCGTCATCTACCAGCTGACCGAGGACATCGAGCAGGCGCTCGTCGGCATGCTCACGGCCGTCCAGACCGAGGAGATCATCGGCGAGGCCGAGGTGCGCGCCCTCTTCAAGGTCTCGCGGCTCGGCACGATCGCCGGCTGCATGGTCACCTCGGGCGTCGTCCGGCGCAGCTCGCAGGTGCGCGTCGTCCGCGACGGCACGGTGATCTACGACACGACGATCTCGCAGCTGAAGCGGTTCAAGGAGGACGCCCGCGAGGTCGCCGAGGGCTTCGAGTGCGGGATCCTGCTCGAGGGCTTCAACGACGTCAAGGAAGGCGACGTGCTCGAGGCCTACGAGACGCGTCAGGTCGAGCGGACGTCGCTCGACGAGCCGGCCGGCAGCACGCCGGCGCCCGCCGCCTAGCTTTTTCGCGGCTCAGGCGGCCCGGCGAGCAGCTCGGCGGCGGTGACGACGCAGTTGCGCCCGAGCGACTTCGCGGCGTAGAGCGCGCGGTCCGCCATCCGGATCAGCATGTCCCCGTCCGGCGTGTCCGCCGGGAACGAGGCGACGCCGAAGCTCGCCGTGATCGCGCGGTCGACGCCCGGCACGGCGACGAGCGCGACCTCGTCGCGGAGCTTCTCCGCCAGGACGACGGCGCCGTCGAGCGGTGTGTCGGGCAGGAGGATCAGGAACTCCTCACCGCCGTAGCGGCCGGCGAGGTCGCTCTCGCGCAGCGCTGCGCGCAGAGCTGCGCTGGCGGCCGCGAGCGCCTGGTCGCCTTTCTCGTGCCCGTAGACGTCGTTGATCTGCTTGAAGTGGTCGAGATCGCAGAGGACGGCCGACAGCGGCAGCTCCGACCGTGCCGCCTGGGCGACCATCCGCACCAGGCTCTCGCGCAGACTGCGTGCGTTCGGCAGGCCGGTCAGCCCGTCCGTGGCCGCGCGAACCTCGGCGACGGCGAGGTTGCGGAGGTTGGCGAGCACCGGCGCCGCCTGGCTGACGGACTCGTCCACCCGGCTCTGCTCGGGCTGCGTCAGCGGCTGGCGGTGGGCGACGAGCACGGAGCCGATCACCTCGCCGCCGACGAGCGACGGCACGCAGGTCGTCCGCTCGTGACGGCCACAGAGGCCGCACGTGAGCAGCGGCTCGTTGTCGACCGCCTGCGCGTGTGCCCGGCCGAGCCGCACCGCCAGGCAGGAGCTCGGCGAGGAGTCGACGAGCATCTGGGCGAGAGCGCTCGACGGATCGACGGGGGTCGCTGCTTCGAGCCGGTTCTGGCTGTTGTTGCGGTTGAGGACGACGATCTCCGAGTCGGCGAGCGAACGCTCGAGATGCCGCTTCAGCAGCGCGTGCGCTTCGCCTTCGTTCTGTGTCACCTGGAGCGTCTCGGCGAACTCCCGCTGGGACGAGTAGTACTGGGCCGCGGCGACCTGGCGGTGCTCCTCGAGACGCCGCATGCGGACGAGCAGCAGTGCGCCTGTGGCGGCGAAGGCGGCGCTGAGCAGGACGATCACCAGGACGGCGCGCTCGACCGCGCCCGCGTGAGCATCCGCGCTCTCGTCCGCGATCAGGGCGAGCAGGTTGTCGTTGGCCCGCTCGAAGCGCTCGACGAGGTCGTTCCGTGCCGCGGTCGCTTCAGCCGAGATCGGCCGCCCGTTCCTGATGCGGATGACGGTGTCGTTCGCGACCCCGGCCCAGCGCTCTGCGAGCCGCTCCTGCTCGGCGATCGCGGCCTTCTCGTCGCTGTCACCCTCGCCGGCCAGCCGACGTGCCTTGTCGGCAGCGGCGGCGAGCGCCGCGGTCGCTTCGTCGTACGCCTGCAGGAAACCTTCGCCGGTGGATTCGGAGTAGCCGCGCAGAGCGCTCTCGCGCGCGAGCAGCGCGTCGAGCATCGCCTCAGCGGCCTGGCGCTCCTCGAACTCGCGGGCGCCGATGCGCCGTTCCGCGGACGCAGTCGTCCACGCCACGCCGGCGACACTCGCGACGAAGACGATGAGGACAGCCGAGAACCGCGCGACGTTGAGCATCCTGGCAGCCATGATCGGCTGCTAGGCGACCGGAGTTGAGGCTTGAATGTGGGAATGGCAAGCGGCTGGATCGGGATTCTCTCCGCGGAGCTTCACTTTCCGGAGGCACATTCGCTGAAGGAGAAGCGGATGTACGTGCGTTCGGCGAAGGAACAGTTGCGCAACCGCTTCGGCGCCGCCGTCGCCGAGGTCGACCATCACGACGTCTGGCAGCGGGCGCGGCTGACGGTCGCCGTCGTCACGCGCGATGCCGGCGACGCCGAGCGGCTGCTCGCCGATGCCGAGCGGTATCTCGCCTCGCGCGAATGGGAGCTCGGCCCCGTCGACCGTGAGCTCGTGACGCTCGACGACGACTGAGCGTTCCCACTCGCTACCGTGGTTGCGTGACCGACCGGATGCGCAGAGTCAACGAGTCGCTCCGCCAGGTCTTGTCGGAGGCGCTGCTCGAGCTGAAGGACCCCAGGATCGGGTTCGTGACCGTGACGGGCGTCGACACCTCGCCCGACCTCCGCCAGGCGGTCGTCTTCGTCAGCGTGCTCGGCGGCGAGAAGAAGCGGCTCAAGAGCATGACCGGGCTCGACGCTGCGCACGGCGTCCTCCAGTCGTGCATCTCGCGCGAGCTGCGGCTGAAGCGGACTCCGACGCTCACGTTCGAATACGATCACGCGGTCGAGCACGGCGTGCGGATGTCCAAGCTGATCGATGACCTCGCCCCCGAATCAGAAGCCGCTGAACCAGAGCGGGACGCAGGCTGACCTCGGGGCGGTCGTCGAGGCGATCCGCGGCGCCGACCGCTTCATCGTCACGACGCACGAGAATCCCGACGGCGACGCGCTCGGCTCGCTGCTCGCGACGCAGCTCGCGCTGACGGCGCTCGGCAAGGACAGCCTCATGTTCCTGCCCGGTCCGGCGCCGTTGCCGGGCGAGTATCGGTTTCTTCCCCTCGAGCCGCTTCGCCGCGAGCTTCCGGACGACGCGGCCGAGCGGACGCTCGTCGCCGTCGACGCGGCGAACGAGAGCCGGCTTGGTGCCGACGCCGCGGCGCTCCATTCGGCCCCGTTCACGATCAACGTCGACCATCACCACGACAACTCGCGCTTCGGCGACGTCAACCTCGTCGACGCGGCCGCCTCGTCGACGGGTGAGGTGCTCCGGGACGTCATCCGCGAGCTCGGGATCGAGCTGACGCCCGCTCTGGCGGAGCCGCTCTACGTCGCGCTCGTGACCGATACCGGCCGCTTCCAGTACGCGAACACGACGCCGAAGGCGCTCCGGCTCGCGGCCGAGCTCGTCGAAGCCGGCGCCGACGTGCACAAGGTCTTCCAGGGCGTCTACGAGAGCGTCCAGTTCGCGAAGCTGAAGCTGCTCGCCCGCGCACTCGAGCGGGCACAGGTGTACGAGGGCGGCGGGCTGGTCGTCTCGTACCTCCTGCGAGACGACTTCGGCGAGGTGGGGGCGGTCGAGCCGTACTCGGAAGGGATCATCGACTTTCTCCGCGCGGTCGAGGGCGCCGACATGGCCGCGCTGATCCGCGAGCCACCCCGGGGCGGCTCGCCCGCACGCCGGATCTCGCTCCGGGCCTCGCACGACGAGCTCGACGTCTCAGCGATCGCGCGCGAGTCGGGCGGCGGCGGTCACCGGCAGGCGGCGGGTTTCTCGAGCGACGAGTCGATCGACGAGATCACCGCGTTCCTCCGGCGTGAGTTCACGGCCGCCTCGGCTCCGTCGCGCTGATGCCGCCGAAGGGTCTCGAGCCGAGCGGGATCATCCTCGTCGACAAGCCGGCCGGGCCGTCTTCGTTCGCGGTGATGGCACGCGTGCGCTCGCGGCTCGGGACGAAGATGGGCCATGCGGGAACTCTTGATCCTTTTGCGACCGGATTGTTGCTTTTGCTCTCCGGGCGGTCGACAAAATTGGCGGGATCGTTCGTCGGTCTCGACAAGCGCTATCTCACGGACGTCGACCTGACGGCTCGTACCACCACGGGCGATCCCGAAGGCACGGTGGTCGCACGTCAGGAGGCGCCGGCACCTGCCGAGCTGGAGCGCGGGCTCGAGGGCCTCCGCGGCGAGATCGAGCTGCCGATCCCGGCCGCGTCCGCGGTCAAGATCGGCGGTGAGCGCGCCTACAAGCTGCACCGCCGCGGCGTCGAGGTCGAGATGCCGCTGCGGCGCTCGCGGGTCGACGCGCTCGACGTCATCGCGTATACGGACGGCATCGTCACCCTCGATCTCCGCGTCAGCTCGGGGACCTACGTGCGGGCGATCGCCGAGGCGCTCGGCGGCCACTGCGTCGCGCTGCGCCGGCTCGAAGTGGGTCCGTTCAGCGTCGAGGACGCCGACGAGGAACGTGTGATCCCGGCCGAGCAGGCGCTCGCCCTGCTGCCGTGAGCGTCGGCGAGAAGCGGTTCGCGGTCGTCGTCGGCACGTTCGACGGCGTCCACCTCGGGCACCGCCGTGTGATCGAGACCGCCCTCGGCACCGGTCTGCCCGTACGGGTGCTGACGTTCGAGCCGCATCCGCGCGTCGTCCTCGGCAACTTCGTCGAGGCGCTGGCGACGCTCGAGCGCCGGCTCGAGCTGCTGGACGCGCTCGGGGTCGCCGAGACGACGGTGGTCGAGTTCACGCTCGACGTGGCCAAGCTGGAGCCGGAGGAGTTTGCGGCCGAGCGGCTGGCCGACGCCGCCGTCGTCGTCGCCGGCGCCGACTTCCGCTTCGGGCGCAAGCGCCGCGGCGACCTCGAGCTGCTCGAGCGGCTGGGGTACCAGGTGCTGGCGGTGCCGCTGCTCGAGGGCGTCTCGTCGACGGAGATCCGGCGCGCTCTGCACGAGGGCGACGTCCGAGCGGCCGCAAAGCTGCTCGGCCGGCCGCCGGAGCTGGACGGGATCGTCGTCGGCGGCGACCAGCGCGGGGGCACGCTCGGCTACCCGACGGCGAACCTGGCCGTCGAGCCGGCGCTGCTCGTCCCGGCCTACGGGATCTACGCCGGCGCGGCGCTCGGCAATCGCGCCGCGATCTCGATCGGCACCAACCCGCACTACGGCGGCGAGGAGCGGCGGATCGAGCCGTACCTGCTCGACTTCGAGGGCGACCTCTACGGCCGCCGGCTGGTGGTTGAGCTCTGGGAGCGCTTGCGCGACGAGCAGGTCTTCGAGAGCGAACAGGCCCTCATCGACCAGATCGCGCGGGACGTCGAAGCGACGCGGAAGGCGGCTCGACCCGCATAGGTAGGTTGACGCTCGTGAGCGAGAACGGCGCCATGATCCACGCTCGCGGGCTCGTCAAGCGCTTCGGCGAGCTCGTTGCCGTGGACGGAATCGACCTCGACGTCAAGCAGGGCGAGGCCTTCGGCTTCCTCGGCCCGAACGGCGCCGGCAAGAGCTCGACGATGCGGATGATCGGCTGTGTCTCGCCTGTGAGCGAGGGGACGTTGCGGATCCTCGGCCAGGATCCGGCCGAGAACGGGCCGCAGATCCGGGCGCGGCTCGGCGTCGTCCCGCAGCAGGACACGCTCGATTTCGAGCTGACCGTGCGCGAGAACGTGCTCATCTACGGCCGCTACTTCGGGCTCTCGCGGCGCGAGCTGAAGCCGCGGATCGACGAGCTGCTCGACTTCGTGCAGCTGACCGAGCGGGCAGGCGACAAGGTCGAGCCGCTGTCCGGCGGGATGAAGCGCCGACTGACGATCGCGCGCTCGCTCGTCAACGACCCCGACCTGCTCCTGCTCGACGAGCCGACGACCGGCCTCGACCCACAGGCGCGGCACGTCGTCTGGGACCGCCTCTTCCGGCTCAAGCAGCGAGGCAAGACCTTCGTCGTGACCACGCACTACATGGACGAGGCCGAGCAGCTCTGCGACCGCCTCGTCGTGATGGATCACGGCGCGATCGTCGCCGAAGGTTCCCCGTGGCAGCTGATCCAGCGCTACTCGACCCGCGAGGTCGTCGAGGTCCGCTTCGAGGACGAGCGGCCGGTGAACGGCGTCTTCGAGGGCGCCGCGGACCGGATCGAGGAGCTGCCGGACCGCGTCCTGCTCTACACGCAAGACGGCGACGCGACCGCCGTCGCCGTCGCCGAGCGCGGCCTCCCGCCGCACTCGACGCTCGTCCGGCGCAGCACGCTCGAGGACGTCTTCCTCCACCTGACCGGCCGCACGCTCGTCGATTAACAGTGGAGAGCGTCCTCCAGCCGCTCCGCGCCTACGAGCACTGGCTCGCGCAGTACAAGCGGGTCTGGCGCGGGACGATCGGGACGAGCCTCGTCAACCCGATCCTCTACGTGACGGCGCTCGGCCTCGGCCTCGGCACGATCGTCGACCAGACGCAGAACGCGCCGGCCGGCGTTCCGTATCTCGACTACGTCGCGCCCGGGCTGCTCGCCGCAGCTGCGATGCAGACCGCCACGGCCGAGTCGAGCTGGCCTGTGATGGCCGCGATCAAGTGGTCGCGCGTCTATCACGCGATGATCGCGACGCCGCTGACCGAGCGTGACGCCTTCGTCGGCCACCAGCTCTTCGTGGTCACGCGCGTCTTCACCTCAGCGGCCGCCTACCTCGCGGTCATCGCCGCGTTCGGCGCCGTCGCCTCCTGGTGGGGGATCCTGGTCGTCCCGGTAGCGGTCCTGATCGGCACCGCCTTCTCGATGCCGATGGCGGCGCTTGCCGCGACCGTGGAGGACGACCGGACGTTCGTGACGATCTTCCGCTTCCTGGTCGTGCCGATGTTTCTCTTCTCGGGGACGTTCTTCCCCGTCTCGCAGCTGCCGCTCGCGTTCGAGCTGGCCGCGTACGTGACGCCCATCTGGCACGGCGTCGAGCTCTGCCGGATGCTGACGCTTGGGACGGTCGAGCTCGGGCCGGCGCTCGGCCACACCGCCTACCTGCTGGCGTGGACGCTCGTCGGGTTCGAGCTGGCACGCCGGTCGTATCGCCGGAGGCTGCTCGGATGACCTCACTCGTCCTGCGCGCGCTCGACCTGCCGGGCGGCCGCGGCATCCACCTCTTCGAGCGGAACGTGATGAGCCACCGGCGGACGTGGCCGATCATCGTCTCCGGCTTCTTCGAGCCGCTCTTCTACCTGCTCTCGCTCGGCTACGGCCTCGGCGGCTACGTGGGCGACGTCGTCATCGACGGCCAGACGATCGAATACGCCGCGTTCGTCGCGCCCGCGCTGCTCGCCGCCTCCGCCTTCAACGGCGCCTTCTACGACGCGACCAACATCTTCTGGAAGCTGCGCTACCAGAAGGTCTACGACGCCGTGCTGGCGACGCCGCTCGGGCCGAAGGACATCGCGTCCGGCGAGACCGCGTTCGCGCTCTTCCGCGGGCTGATCTACGCAGTCGGCTTCTTCACGGTCATCGCCGCGCTCGGACTGCTCGAGTCGTGGTGGGCGTTGCTCGCGGTGCCGGCCACGGTGTTCATCGGCTTCGCGTTCGCGGGGGCCGGGATCGCGGCGGTCACCTACATGCGCAGCTGGCAGGACTTCGACATCCTCAACCTGGCGATCCTGCCGATGTTCCTCTTCTCGGCGACTTTCTTCCCGCTCTCGACGTACCCGGACTGGCTGGAGTGGGTGATCCAGGCGACGCCGCTCTACCACGGCGTCGACCTGCTGCGCGCCCTCACGACCGGCGCCGTCGGTCCCGGGCAGCTGGTCAACGTCGCGTATCTGAGCGTGCTCGGGCTCTCCGGGATGGTGATCGCGAGCCGCCGGGTGGAGAAGCTCCTGCTGACGTAGGCGCAAGTTTTCGCCGCCACTCGTGTCTTTACGTACATGACTGCGGGCAGGCTGCGGCCCGTCGAGGCGGTGCGGTGCCTCGAGTGCGGCACGGACTACGCGAAACCGAGTGGGCGGGGAACGCTCACGACCAACCCCGGCTGCCCGGAGTGCGGCTACCTCGGCTGGGTGCCGAGCCCCGCGAGCCTCATGGCAGGGTCGCCGCCTGGCCACTCCGGCGGGGGTCACCCGCTGCACCTTTCGTCCCGATCAGGCTGACGCCGCCGAAGTAGTGGTGCGTACCGGGCCAGTGCCGCACCTGGAGCCCGCTCGCCGCCAGCTCGTCGAGTGCCCGCTCGTCGACGCCAGGCTCCGCGTTGACGACCTCGCCGGCGCGATGGAAGCGCGGCCGCTCGACAGCCGCGACCGGATCGAGCTGCTCGTCGAGGATCCCCGCCGCGACACCGACGAGCGCGGTCCGCAGCCGGGTACCGCCGGCGGAGCCGATCGCCAGCTCGAGCGTGTCGCCGAAGGCGAAAGTCGGCGCCATCATGCTCGCCATCCGCCCGCCCGGCTCGAGCGGCTCGTGGACGAGGTCGACCTCGCCGAGCATGCTGTTCAGCTGCACGTCGAGCCCGGGGAGGAAGTCGCCCGTGCCGAGGCCGAGGCTCGACGTCAGAACGCAGACGCAGCCCTCGGCGTCGGCGGTGACGACGTTCGTCGTGTGCCCGGGCGCCGCCGGGCCCGCCAGCGCCGCAAGCAGCGCGTGCACGCGTGCGGTCTCGTCGAGCCCGCGGAGGCGGGGGAGTCGCGCCAGCGTCTCGGGCACCCCTGAGAGCCCGCCGCGCGTGAGCACGCGCCGCCCGAGCCACACCGCCTCGGCCGGTGGCTCCCAGCGCGCCACGTAGCGCGCCAGGTCGCCGCCGGTCACGGGCACGCCGTCGAACGCGGCGAGCAGCGCTGCGATCGAGCCCTCGTAGACGCTGTCGGCGCCCTCGTCGGCGAGCAGCTCGAGCGCCCTAGCGAGCCCCGGCTGGGCGAGCGTCTCACCGGTCTCGAGCAGCCGGCCCGCCGGCGCGTAGATGCGCTCCCCGTCCGGCTGCATCGTGAAGACGGGCCCGAGCATCGCGAGGCAGGCGGCGTGGGCGGGCGGCATCGCGACGCCGTCGCGTGCGAGCCGCAGCGCCGGCTCGACGAGCCGCGGCCAGGGCAGGCGGCCGAAGCGCTCGTGCAACGCACCCAGCCCGCGGGGGAGCCCGGGCACGGCGCACGTCCCAGGCCCGACCGCGTAGTGGACGAGCTCCTCGCCGAACGGCACCTTCAGCTCGACCGGCGCGGCACCGGCGCCGGTGGGAACGTCGACGAAGCAGTCGAGGTTCCACGCCTCGTCGCCGTCCCAGTGGATCGCGTGGCCGCCGCCGAGGAGGCCCGTCATCACCGTTTCGGCGACACACGAGGCGAGTGACGCCGCGACTGCCGCATCTGCAGCCGTTCCGCCCTCCTCGAGGATCTCGATCCCGGCGGCCACGGTGGCGGGATGTCCGGCTGCAACACCGCGTGGAAGCATCGGTTGCTACCCTAAGCGGCGACCGAGATCTCGGCCGGCCGTGTCTTCCTTCACGCCGCGCGGGGACTCCGGAGACATCGACAGAAGGAGGCCGCATGGCCCTCACCAAGGAAGTCAAGCAGGAGCTGATCGGGAAGCACGGCCGCAACGAGGCCGACACCGGCTCCCCCGAGGTGCAGATCGCGATGCTGACGCAGCGGATCAACGACCTCACCGAGCACCTGCGCACGCATGCGAAGGACCACTACTCGCGGCGCGGGCTGCTCAAGCTCGTCGGCCGCCGGCGGCGGTTCCTGAACTACATGCAGAAGCACGACCTCGAGGGCTATCGCGCCCTCATCAAGGAGCTAGGCCTGAGGCGCTAGCTCTTACCCGGGAGAGTGGAAGCTTGGACGAGCCCCGTTCGCGGCGAGGCTGATCCAAACTTCCACTCTCCACCAAGCAGAGTGGAGGAAATGGAATGAGCACGGTACTGGGGCAGGTTGCCTCGACGTCCGTCGAGATCGGTGGCAAGGAGATCACCTTCGAGACGGGCAAATTCGCCAAGCAGGCGGACGGCGCAGTCGCCGTTCGCTCCGGCGACACAATGGTTCTGGCGACGGCCGTCGGCCGTCCCGAGGCGCGCGAGGGAGCGGACTTCTTCCCGCTCACCGTCGACGTCGAAGAGCGCGCGTACGCCGCGGGGAAGATCCCCGGCGGCTTCTTCAAGCGGGAGGGCCGCGCCACCGAGCGCGCGACGCTGACCGCACGCATGATCGACCGCCCGATCCGGCCGCTCTGGCCGAAGGGCTTCCGCAACGAGGTGCAGGTGATCTGCACCGTCCTGTCGGCCGACCTCGTGACGCCGCACGACATCCTCTGCATCAACGGCGCCTCGGCGGCGCTGATGCTGTCGCCGCTGCCGTTCTTCGGCCCGGTCGGCGCTGTTCGGATCGGCCGGATCGACGGCGAGTTCGTCGTCAACCCGACCCACGAGCAGAACTTCGAGGAGTCGGCGCTCGACCTGATCGTCGTCGGCACGAAGGACGGCCTGACGATGATCGAGGCCGGCGCGTCCGAGGTCTCCGAGGAGGTGCTGCTCGAGGCGTTCGAGCTCGCGCACCAGGAGATCCGCAAGCTCTGTGAGGCGCAGGAGGATCTGCGCCGCCAGGCGGGCAAGGCGAAGTGGCTCGACATGGACGTCACCGCCGAGATCGAGAGCTCGCACGGGCACGCGATCTGGGAGCGGATCCAGCAGGACGGGATCCGCGAGGCCGCGTCGGTCGAGTCGGCGATCCTCGCCGAGCTCGCGCCGGAGCTGTCGATGGACTCGGGCGACGAGGACATCCAGCGCCAGGTGCAGGTCAAGGCGAGCATCGCGATGCTGCTCGAGAAGGGGCGGCTCGCGGCGGTCGAGGGCCCGGTCCGGGAGCAGTTCGAGTCCGACCTGCGCGCCCTCACGGACGCCGAGGACGACTCGAAGGAGCTCAAGTCCGCGAAGCGGCACCTGCTCTTCGACCGGATCGTCGACACCGTCGAGCTGCCCTTCCCGGTCGGCCCGGCGACGGTCGACGGCGATGCGCCGACCGTCAAGGACGCGCTGACGAAGAGCTACGTCAAGAAGGCGGCGGAGGCGATCTACAAGGATCTCGTCCGCAAGAAGATCGCCGTCGAGAAGCGCCGGCCGGACGGCCGCGCCACCGACGAGATCCGGTCGATCGAGTGCGAGGTGACGGTCAGTCCCCGCGCCCACGGCACCGGCCTCTTCCAGCGCGGGCAGACGCAGGTGCTCAGCCTGCTGACGCTCGGCACCGCCAAGGAGGGCCAGCGGATCGACGACCTCTCGCTCGAGACGGATCGCCGCTTCATGCACCACTACAACTTCCCGCCCTACTCGGTCGGGGAGACGGGCTTCATGCGGGGCCCGAAGCGGCGTGACATCGGCCACGGTGCGCTCGCGCAGCGGGCGCTCGAGGCGGTCATCCCGCCGGCCGAGGACTTCCCGTACACGATCCGGATCGTCTCGGAGACGCTGGAGTCGAACGGCTCCTCGTCGATGGGCTCGGTCTGCGGCTCGACGCTCGCGCTGATGGATGCGGGCGTCCCGATCACGGCGCCGGTCTCCGGCATCGCGATGGGCCTCGTCAAGGAGGGCGACGACTACGTCATCCTCACCGACATCCAGGGCGCGGAGGACCACCTGGGCGACATGGACTTCAAGGTCGCCGGCACGAGGGACGGGATCACCGCGCTGCAGATGGACATCAAGATCACCGGCGTCACGCAGGAGATCATGCGCGGCGCCCTCGATCAGGCCAAGGACGCACGCAACTTCATCCTCGACCGGATGCTGGAGGCGCTGCCCGAGGCCCGGACGGAGCTGGCGGCGCACGCGCCGCGGATCTCCTCGATCCAGATCAACCCGGACTTCATCGGGATGGTCATCGGCAAGGGCGGCGAGACGATCCGCTCGCTCGAGTCGGAGTACGACGTCCAGATCGACATCGAGGAGGACGGGACGATCCTCGTCTACGCGACCGAGGGCACCAAGGCGGACGCGGCGATCGGTGCGATCGCGGCGCTGACCAAGGAGCCCGAGGTGGGGGACACCTTCACCGGCAAGGTCGTGAAGACGACGCAGTTCGGCGCCTTCGTCGAGCTGAAGAAGGGCACCGACGGCCTGCTCCACGTCTCGAACGTGGGCCCGGGCCGGGTTGCGCACATCGAGGACGTGATGGCGCGCGGCGACGTCGTCGACGTGGTCGTGCAGGAAGTGGACAAGGCGCGGGGCCGGATCGGCCTCAAGCTCGTCCACAAGCACGAGGACGGACGGCTCGTCGAGCCGGAGGAGCTGATCGAGCGGGCGAAGAACGCGCCGCCGCGGCCTCCGGAGGAGGAGCGCCCGCGCCGCGACGGCGGCCGGGGCGGCCGCGACCGCGGCCCGCGGTAGCTCTCTCGCAGGGTCGGGATCCGCAGGAGCGGATCCCGACCCGCGTTAAACCCCTGAAGCCGGAGGGCGGCTTCGCCGCGCTCCGGAGGCGCGCCGCGACTAGGGAGTGACCCGAGGGGGCGGCGCAAGCCGCCCCCCTCGCTTCAGGGGTTTGCGCGATCGGGATCCGTTGGGCGGATCCCGATCCTGCGGTAGGAGAGGGGCGGCGCGAGCCGCCCCCTCGTCATTCCGCCGGGAGGGCGAAGCCCAGCTCGACCATGCGGCGCACGAGGATCGCCCCGGCGCGCATGAACTCGGACCGCTCGACGCCGACCGCATCGGCCGCCTCCTCGAGCACGGCCCGCAGCGGCCTAGCGGGGTCGAGACCGCTGACGACGCGCGCCGCACTGGGGTCGAGGCCGGCCGTGAAGCCGAGCCCACCCTCGAGCCGCAGCTCGGCCGTGCGCAGCGCCCAGAGGTCGTCCTCGCGGCCGAGTTCCTGCGCGAGCGTGACATCGTCCGCGATCCGGAAGCGGCGGTCGAGAAGCGCGTCGTCGCCGGCGATATCGCCGAGGAAGTCCTGCGCTGCGAACATCCGCTCGAGAGCAGCGCCGGCCTGCGCGAAGCGGCCGCGCGGGAGCTCGGTGGAGCGGAGCCAGTTCGAGGCGCCTGTGCGCTTGCGCATGACGATTGCGCCGTAGGAGATCGCCTCGATCCCTTCGTCGCGGAAGTACTCGAGCCAGCGGTCGATCCTCTCCAACCGCTCCTCCGCAGAGCCCACCCTGCGGTTCCAGCCGGCGGCGGCACTGAGCGCGTCGTCGGTGCCAGTGTGCAGGATCCACGCGTCGCAGCCGCAGCCCGCCAGCCATTCGCCGGGACGCCCAACCGGGTCGTCGCCCTCCTGGATCCAGCTGACCATGATCGTCGCGAAGCCGCCTTCCTCGAGCAGGCTCGGCAGCCCGCGCACGAGCCGCTCGCTGACACGGTCGCGTCCCAGGCCACTGTCGCGGAAGATCAGGCTCGACTCCGGTGAGATCACGTATGGCGGGTTGGCGACGACGAGGTCGAAGCGCTCCCCTTCGACGGGCTCCAAGAAGCTGCCCTGCCGGACATCGACGTTGCCGGCACCGTTGAGCGCGAGGTTGAAGCGAGCGAAGGCGAGCGCGCGCTCGTTCACGTCGGTCGCGACCACATGGTCCGCGTGGCGCGAGGCGAGCAGCGCTTGGATCCCGTTCCCGGTGCCGAGATCGAGAGCCCGCCCGGCGGGGCGGCGGACGGTCAGGTTGGCGAGCGTGTTCGAGGGACGCTGTACACCGGGCACGTGCTCGGCGCCCGCCTCGGACTCGCCGAGGTCGGAGGCGATGACGAGATCGTCGTGCGGGATCAGGCGGACGGCAGCCACTACCCGGTCGCCGCGGCGGGCGACGAGTCCGAGCCGCTCGAGGCCCGCAGCGCTGAGCGGCTCGAGCACGCGGTCGACCGTCTGGCTCGACTCGCTTGCGAGCAGGACGAAGATCCGGATCAGGCTCGCGAGCGCGCTCTCGTCGCCGTCCAGTCGCCGGAGATGCGGCGCGAAGTCGGCGGGGCGCGAGAGAACGTCGCTCTCGGTGCCGAGGCGCTCCTGGATCGCCGGGCCGGTGTACCCGGCGCCGGACAGGACGGCCCGCAGCGCGGCGAGCTCGTCCGCCCGGTCGACCGAGGGTGGCGGGTAGGGCGTCTCGATCCGCCTAGACGCTTCTGTTCTGCTTCAGGTCCCAGCCGGCCTTCGTCTCCGAGCCGAGGCCGCCCTTCTCGTCCTGCTCCTTGTAGGAGACTTCGATCTTGGCGAAGTTGAGGCTGAAGGCGTCGCCCGGCAGATCGCTGCCCTGGTCGCCGCCCTCCTGATACGTGCTGACGAGACAGTCGGAGAGCTTGTAGACGAGGAATTCGATCTGCGTCGTCCCCGCCTTGCGCACGGTCAGTGTCGCCTCCGCGAGGTGCTGCCCGCTCGCACAGGCGAGGAAGAGCTTCGGCGAGGCCTTGCTCACCGGCATCGCGAACGAGAAGTCCTGGAACTCGGACTTGCCCGCGCCGCCGCCGCCGCCGCCCGAGGCGGTTCCGGACTGGCTCAGCGCCCAGCTGAACGAGAAGATGTCGATCTCGTCCTTGTGCTTCGAGTCCCGCGACTCCCCCGGGATGCCGCTGATCTTCAGGAACATGTCTACAGCCATCGTCTAGGCCTCCCACGCATTCAGGTTCAGAGTGAACTCGGCCGTGCCGTCTCCGCCCAGCTCGCGCAGGAACTGGCGGGCGGTGTACGTGCCCGAGGCGCCGGCGTAGAGGCCGGTCCCCCCGACGATGGCGTAGCTTCCCTCGTCGAGTTTGTTCGCGCCGATGCCGAGGATCGTGCCCTCGGCGAGCTCGAAGGTGTGCAGGTGGAACGCGCCGACGCCGGGGAGCGCTGCGGCCCGAAACTGGCCGAGCTCCCGATCCTTCGCGTCGACGATCCGGCCCATCGGCAGCGCCGGGTCGCTCGCGGCTGCGAGCTTCCCGAACGCGACGCCGGGCCGGTGCAGGCGCCAGTCGCGCCCGTACAGGGTCAGCTCTCGCGTCGTCTTCGTGGCCGGTACCGCCGCGGCGCTCTCCTCGGCCGCGCCGCCGAGGCCGCGGACCGCGACCCCGGCGCCGAGGGCGCCGCTCGCCAGCAGCCCGAGCTTCTTGAGCAGGCTCGCCCGGGTCGTGCTCGTGCGTGTGGTCGTGTTCTCGCTCATCTCCCTCACCGGCCGTAGTAGCGGTTGGATGTGGTCGCGGCGCCGCGCTGGTCGACGAAGACCGTGCCTCCCGGCCCCCGGATGTAGACGCCGTGGTTCGTGACCTCGATCGAGTAGAGGCCGTTCGAGCTCGTCAGGTTTGCGGCTCCGCCGGCGGGGCCGGCCGGTCCCTGTGGCCCTTGCGCGCCGGCAGGTCCGGTGTCACCCGTCGGGCCCTGGCCGCCTGTCGCGCCGGGCTCGCCCTGCGGTCCCTGCGTACCCTGCGGTCCCTGCGTGCCTTGCGGCCCCTGCGCTCCGGTGTCGCCCTTGGGCCCCTGCGGGCCGGTCGGGCCGATCGGCCCCTGCGGGCCGGTGTCGCCCTTCGGGCCTTCGATGCTCCAGGAGACGGCGTGCTCGCTCGGGCCGCACGCGACCCCCGAGGCGACGATTCGCACCTGTCCGTTCTGCGTCTTCACGCACGCGTCGACGCGCTCCTGCGCCGCGTGCGAGGTGAGCGCCGCCCAGCCGGCCTGACCGGCGAAGATCGCCCCCACGACTGTCGCGCCGAGCACGAATGCAAGCGCCGGCGCGTTCCGGAATCTCTTCATTCCCCTCCTTCTAGACCCGAGTGCCGACTCAGCTAAGTACGAAAGCCGGACGGAGTCAACCCGGACCGGGAGCTAGGATCCGGCGATGCGAGCCCACGAGCTCTCGACGCTCCCCACCGGCGAGCGCGTGATCACCGAGCACGTGCCGAACGTGCGCTCGGTCTCGTTCGGCTTCTGGATCGGCACCGGCTCGCGTGACGAGACGGATGCGCGCGCGGGCGTCTCGCACTTCATCGAGCACCTGCTCTTCAAGGGCACGAGCACGCATTCGGCGCAGGAGATCGCGGAGATCTTCGACAGCCTCGGCGGCGAGCTGAACGCGGCGACGTCGCGCGAGACGACGCTCGTCTATGCGCGCGTGCCGGACGACCGGCTCGAGCCGGCGCTCGACGTGATGGCGGGGATGGTCTACGACCCCGCGTTCGCCGAGATCGACTCCGAGCGCGAGGTCGTGCTCGAGGAGATCGCGATGGTGGACGACAACCCGCAGGACCTCGTTCACGACGTCGTCGCGGAGGCGGTCTTCGGCGGCCACCCGGTCGGACGGCCCGTGATCGGCCGCGCCGAGGTGATCTCGACCGTGAGCCGGAAGGCGCTGATCGCGTATCACCGGGCGGCGTACGCGGCCGACAACATCGTCGTCGCGGCGGCCGGGAACGTCACGCACGACCGGGTCGTCGAGCTGCTCGGCGGCCGGCTGCCGGCGACCGAGTCGAAACCTCGCCGCGCCCGCAAGCCCTTCGGACGCATGCCGCCGCCCGGGTACCGCTTCCAGCGGAAGGCGACCGAGCAGTACCACGTCTGCCTCGGCGCGCCTGGGATCTCGCGGCGCGACGAGCGCCGGTTCGCAGCGTCGCTGCTCGACTCGATCCTCGGCGGCTCGGCCTCGTCGCGGCTCTTCCAGGAGATCCGCGAAAAGCGGGGGATGGCCTACTCGGTCTACAGCTTTGCCTCCCAGTACTCCGATGCGGGCCAGATCGGGCTCTACGTCGGCACGCGCGAGGAGAACCTCGTCGAGTGCTTCGAGATCGTCGCGCGCGAGCTCGCCGACGTCGCCGCCGGGAACGTCCGCCCGGGGGAGCTCGAGCGCGCGCAGGAGAACCTGAAGGGGCGGATGCTGCTCTCGCTCGAGTCGACCTCGAACCGGATGAGCCGGCTGGGGAAGTCGCTGATCTCCGACACCGAGTTGCTCTCGCTCGAGGAGCTGGTCGCGCGCGTCGAGGCGGTCACGGCCGACGAGGTCGCCGCGCTCGCCGCCGAGCTGCTGCGGCTCGACCGGTTCTCCGCCGCGGGGATCGGCCCGTCCGAGGCGCGCTTCCGGGCAGCGATCGAGCGCGTCAATCCGGCCCTGGTGGAGCGCGCCGCAGCGTGAAGGTGATCCTGTTCGGCCGTCGCGGGAAGGTGGGCTCGGTGCTCGGGCCGGCGCTCGAGGCAGCCGGGCACGAGCTGGTCGAGTCGACCGCCGACGCCGACGTCGCCGTCGACTTCACCCGGCCGGAGGCGGTCGAGGAGAACGTCCGCGTCGCGCTCGAGGACGGCGTCCCGGTCGTGATCGGGACGACCGGCTTCGACCAGGAGCGGGTGGCGGCGCTGTCGCGCGACCACGAGCTGCCCGTCTTCTACGCGCCGAACTTCGCGCTCGGCGCGGTGCTGATGATGCGTTTCGCGGCCGAGGCCGGGAAGGTGCTGCCGCACGCCGAGATCGTCGAGCTCCATCACGACCAGAAGCTCGACGCGCCTTCGGGGACGGCGAAGGCGACCGCGGCGCTGCTGCCGGACGGCACGCCGATCCACTCCGTCCGGCTCCCGGGCCTCGTCGCGCACCAGGAGGTGATCTTCGGCGGGCAGGGGCAGACGCTGACGATCCGCCACGACACGACGTCGCGCGAGGCGTTCGTGCCCGGCGTCCTGCTCGCGCTCGACAAGGTGCGCAGCCTCCCGCCGGGCCTGACCGTCGGGCTCGACGCGCTGCTCTAGCGCGGCCCACGCCGGGGGCGTTCGAACGGCCTACCGCCGCCGCAGGGGTGGCCGACCGCGAACTGCCGGCCGACGCGGACCGCAGGAACGACTGTTCCGCGCCTGCCGCGGACTGTCAAGGCCTGACCGGCGGCCTACCCAGGTAGGATCCGGACGTGCTCGGCGAGGTGCTGACCGCGATCGTGACGCCGTTCAAGCGGGACGGCTCGCTCGATCTGGACAGCTTCCGCGCGCTCGCGCGCCACCTCGTCGACAACGGCTCGGACGGGCTCGTCGTCACCGGCACGACCGGCGAGAGCCCGACGCTCGCCGACGACGAGCGCTTCCAGCTCTACGCCGCCGCGCTGGAGGAGGTCGGCGACCGCGCGACCGTCGTCGCCGGCACCGGCACCTACGACACGCGGCACTCGGTCCACCTGACCGAGCGGGCGCACGAGCTCGGCGTCGACGCCGTCCTCGTCGTCACGCCGTACTACAACAAGCCGCCGCAGCGCGGGATCGTCGCCCACTTCGAGGCCGTCGCGGCGGCGACCGACAAGCCGGTCGTCGTCTACAACATCCCCGGCCGCGTCGCGATCAACATCGAGCCCGAGACGATCACGGAGCTGGCCGCGATCGAGAACGTCACGGCGGTCAAGCAGGCGAACGACGACCTGGCGCAGGCGAAGCACATCGTCGAGACCGGCCTCGACCTCTACGCCGGCGACGACGACCTGATCCTGCCGTTCCTCGAGCTCGGCGGCGTCGGCGGCGTCTGCGTGCACACGCACGTCGTCGGGCCGCAGGTGAAGGAGCTGATCCGGCTCTGGAACGCGGGCGAGCACGAAGCCGCACGGACGCTCGACCGCGAGCTCGCGCCGTCGATCGAGCTGCTGCGCGTCGTCGGCAACCCGATCGCGATCAAGGCGGCGCTGAACCTGCTCGGCCACGAGGTCGGCGGCCACCGGCTGCCGCTCGTCGACCCGACCGAGGACGAGGTCGAGCGCGTCCGCGACTGCCTCGCCCGGCTCGGCCTGCTCCAGCCCGCCCCCGCGTAGACGCGCATAGACTCCGCGCGTGAGCCTGCGGATCATCCCGCTCGGCGGCCTCGGCGAGGTCGGCAAGAACATGACCGTCTACGAGCACGGCGGCGAGCTCGTCGTCGTCGACGCCGGCCTCGCGTTCCCGCGCGACGAGCACCTCGGCGTCGACCTCGTGCTGCCGGACATCTCGTACCTCGAAGGCAAGCGCGTCAACGCGGTCGTGCTCACGCACGGGCACGAGGACCACGTCGGCGGGCTGCCGTACCTGCTCCGGCAGGTCGACTGCGACAAGGTGATCGCGACGAAGCTGACGCTCGGCCTGATCAAGTCGAAGCTCGACGAGCACGGCCTCTCGGCCTCGACCGAGCTGCAGGAGGCAGTGCCGAACGAGCAGATCCAGGTCGGCTCGTTCACGCTCGACTTCGTGCGGATGGCGCACTCGATCCCGGACTGCGTCGCGATCGTGCTCGAGACTGCAGCGGGGCGCGTCCTCCACACCGGCGACTGGAAGCTCGACCACACGCCGGTCGACGGGCTCAAGACCGACGTCGGCCGTCTCGCCGAGCTCGGCAACCAGGGCATCGACCTGCTCCTCGGCGACTCGACGAACGCCGAGCGCCCGGGCATGACCGGGTCGGAGCGGCTCGTCGGCGAGGCCTTCCGGACGCTGATCCCGCTGCGCAAGGGCCGGATTCTCGTCGTCTCGTTCGCGTCGAACGTGCACCGGATGCAGCAGGCGATCGACGTCGCGACGCAGGTCGGCCGCAAGGTCGCGATCGTCGGCCGCTCGATGCGCAAGAACCTGAACATCGCGCGTGGGCTCGGCTACCTCGACGTGCCCGAGCACATGCTCGTCAAGCCGCAGGAGGCGATGGAGCTGCCGCCCGGCCAGGTGATGATCCTCTGCACCGGCAGCCAGGGCGAGCCGATGTCGGCGCTGACCCGGATCGCCTACAACGACCATCCGTCGATCTCGATCGAGCGCGGCGACACCGTCATCCTCTCGGCGAAGCCGGTGCCGGGGAACGAGCTGCGCGTGCACGACTCGATCAACCGGCTCGCCCAGATGGGCGCCGAGGTGCTGCACCAGGAGATCGCGCCGGTGCACGTCTCCGGGCACGCGTGCTCGGAGGAGATGCGCACGCTGCTCTCGCTCGTCCGGCCGCGCGCGGTCATGCCCGTCCACGGCGAGTACCGGATGCTCGCGGCGCACGGCCAGCTCGCGCGCGAGGCGGGCGTGCCGGCGGACGCGATCCTGATCGGCGAGAACGGCTCCGTCGTCGAGCTCGAGCAGGGCCGGACGCCGCGGATCGTCGACCGGATCGAGTCGGGCGTCACGTTCGTCGACGGCCTCGGGGTCGGCGACGTCCAGGACGTCGCGCTCCGCGACCGCCGGCGCCTCTCCGAGGACGGCGTGCTGATCATCGTCACGACGCTCGCCGGCTCGAACGGCGGCTCGACCGCGCCGCCGGAGCTGATCGCGCGCGGCATGGGCGACTCGGACGAGCTCGTCGACGAGCTCCGCTCGGAGGCGCTGAGCGTGCTGCAGGATCTCTCGTCGGACGGGATCACCGAGATCAAGCTGATCCAGGAGCATCTGCACGACGCCGTCGGCCAACTGGTCTACGACAGAACCCGCCGCCGGCCGATGATCCTTCCTGTGGTCATCGAGGTATGAGCAGCTGGCCGGACGTCCTCGTCGGCCATGCGGCGAGCGAGCTGACCGCGCGGCGGCTGATCGTGCAGTTGCGCGCCTGCGAGGCGGCGGCGCTCGCGTTCTGCCGCCTGCTCGAGCGCTGGGGCAGGGGCGAGGCTCAGCCGGCGACCGCCGGCGGGCGCGAGGCGGCGCTCCGGCACGCAGCCGACCGGGTCGAGACCGCGCTCGCCGGGCTCGAGCTGCCGCTCGGCCGCTACCTGCTCGAGCTCGAGGCCGACCAGGCCGAGGGCCGCTCCTGGTACGCCGGGCCCGGCGCCGGCGAGCTCGTCGAGTGGCAGCCGGTGCTCGAGCCGCGCCGGCGTCCACGCGTCGCCGGACCGCGTCACCGCCGTCTACCTCGAGCTGGCCGTGCTCGTGCGCGCGCTCCAGGGCCTCTCCGACTCGGCGCGCCTCGACGCGCCGCCCGACGCCTCCTCGCTCTGGGCGGGCCTGTTCGACCTGCGCGACACACTGCTCGGCTCGACCGTGGACGACCTGCGCGCGCTCGCGGCGTAGAGCTTGTGTTGAAACAACACAAGCTCGTCGATGCACCGCATCGGTTCTCGGGCACGAGAGGCACTTTGTGTTGTTTCAACACAAGGCTCCGTGAGCCGGCCCTCGATCACCGTCGTCGGCAGCGTCAACCTCGACCTCGTCGCCCGCGTCGAGCGGCTGCCGCGGGCGGGGGAGACGGTCACCGACGCCGCGTTTGCGCGCGTCAAGGGCGGCAAGGGCGCGAACCAGGCCGTCGCCTGCGCGCGGCTCGGGGCGGAGGTGACGCTCGTCTGCTCGGTCGGGACGGACGTCTTCGCCGACGAGGCGCTGCCGGCCGAAGAGCGGCTGACGCTCGCCGCCGCGCGCGTCGAGGCTCCGACCGGCGTCGCGCTGATCCTCGTCGACGCGAGCGGCGAGAACCAGATCGCGGTCGCGCCCGGCGCGAACGCCGAGCTGAAGGACTTCGAGCTGCCGCCGAGCGACGCCGTGCTGGCGCAGCTCGAGATCCCGGACGAGGCCGTGCGCCGCGCGTGGGAGCGGTCGACCGGCCTCTTCTGCCTCAACGCCGCGCCCGCACGGCCGATCGACGTCGACGCCGACCTGACCGTCGTCAACCGCTACGAGCTCGAGGTGCTGCGGCGGCGCGACGGCATCGTCGCCGTCACGCTCGGCGCCGAGGGCGCGATCCTGCTCGAGGACGGGGAGGAGGTCGCCCGCGCCGAGCCGCCGCCGGTCGACGCCGTCGACGGCACCGCCGCCGGAGACGCGTTCACCGCCTGCCTGCTCGTCTCGTGGCTCGAGGGGCTGGAGCCGGAGGCAGCGTTGCGCCGTTCCTGCGCCGCCGGCGCGATCGCGGCCTCGCGCTTCGGCGCGCAGCCTTCCCTGCCGACCGCGGCCGAGGTCGACGAGATACTCGCGCTGATGGCAACCCCGGTCATCCTCGACTGCGACCCCGGGCACGACGACGCGATCGCGCTGCTGCTCGCGCTCGCGAGTCCCGAGCTCGAGCTCGTCGGCGTCACGACGACGCACGGCAACCAGACACTCGAGAAGACGACCGACAACGCGCTCCGGGTGCTCGCGCTCGTCGGCCGCACCGACGTGCCGGTCGCGGTCGGCGCCGACCGGCCGCTCGTACGCGAGCTCCACGTCGCCGCTCACGTCCACGGCGACAGTGGGCTCGACGGACCGGAGCTGCCTGAGCGGGCGTCCGAGCCCGTGGCTCAGCACGCAGTCGACTTCCTCGTCGAGCACGTGACGCCCCGAGACCGTCCTCGTCCCGGTCGGCCCGCTGACGAACGTCGCGCTCGCGCTCGACCGCGGGATCCGGCCGGCGCGGATCGTCCTGATGGGCGGCGCGATCGCCGAGGGGAACATGACGCCCGCGGCCGAGTTCAACATCTGGGCCGACCCCGAGGCGGCGCAGCGCGTCTTCCAGTCCGGGCTCGACGTGACGATGATCGGCCTCGACGTCACCCACCGCGCGCTGCTGACGCCGGCGTGGGCGGAGCGCTTCCGCGACGCCGGCCGTGTCGGCACGTTCGTCGCCGAGTTGGTCGAGTTCTTCAAGCGCTACCACGCGCACACGTACGGCTGGGACGGCGCTCCGATCCACGACGCCGTCGCGCTCGCGCACGCCTTTCGGCCGGGGATCGTCACGACCGAGCACATGAACGTCGAGGTCGAGCTCGAGTCGGAGCTGACCCGCGGCCGGACGGTCGCCGATCGCTGGCACCGCACCGACCGCGAGCCGAACGCGCACGTCGGAGTCGAGATCGACTCGGACGCGTTCTTCGAGCTCCTGCTCGAGCGGATCGCGACCTACGGGTAGGTAGCTCAGCCGCGGATGACGGCGGGCGAGTCGGCGCGCGGGAGGTAGCGGCTCGGCGCGCCGGTTCCGTCGGCGCGGGCGCGCCACACCTCCTTAGCGACCTGGTAGAGGACGTGCTCGTCGTCGAACCATTCGATCTGGTCGTCGAGCGGCCGCAGCTCGGTCAGCGCGGTCTCGATCCCGGTCGCGAGCTCGAGCACGTGGAAGCGCCAGAGCGCGGGATCGCCGACACGCTTCTTGTACGCAATCCGCTTCCCGTCGGGCGAGACGGACGGGCACTCGGCGTTCCGCCGCAGCACGCGCGCCCGCTTCGTGCCGAGGTCGCCTTCGATCAGATAGGTCTCCCCGGCCGTCGCCATCGTCGCGTAGAACCGGCCGCCGCCGCTCGGCGCGAACGTGACGCCCCAGAAGTTGCGGTCGACGGCATCGATCCGCTCGCCGCCGTCGCGAACGTCGAGGTCCTCGAGATCGAGCAGGACGCGCGCTCGGCCGCGGTCGAGGATCAGCGTCTGGGTCGAGAACTCGCCCAGCTCGGCGTAGGAGTGGCCGCTGACGAACGCCGTGACGCCGGCGTGGCGGCCGTCCGGCGAGAGCCGCGTGCGACTGGGGATCCCCTCCAGCCTCATCGTCCTCTGGACGCGGAAGTCGGAGCCGAAGAAGCGGGCGTCGTACTTGACGCCGAAGGCCTTCGCGCGGGCCAGGCAGATGCCGCCGCGGGGGTCGGCGGCGACACGGTTGCAGGTGAGGCCTGTGGCCGCAGGAACCGAGCCGGCAGCCGGCCCGAGGACGGCGAGCCGCCCGTGCTGCCCGGTCGCGCGGTCGAGGCTCCTGACCACGGTCGCTCCCGGGACGAGCGGCGGCGCGGCTTCTGCGGACGTCGTTGTCCCCGCCTCGCCCGGCGCCAGCCAGGCGAAGTACCCGGCGCCGGCGGCCACGCACGCGACGACGATGCCGGCGAAAAGCCAGATGCGGGCGCGGTCGGTCACGCCGCCACCGGCCGGAGCGAGCGCTGCAGGACGAGCGCGGCAAGGACGAGGGCGACGGCGAGCATCCCTGCGAAGAGTGCCAGGGTCGTCTCCAGCCCCGCCCACGTCCAGACCGCGCCGACGACGAGCGAAGCGACGAGCCGCGCGACGCCCGTGCCGGTTGCGAGCACCGCGAGCCCGGTGGCACGCGCCGCCGGCACGATCGTCGTGCTCGCCAGGGCGGGGAGGACGCCGTCGGTCGCCGCGTAGTAGGCGCCGAAGAGGAGCAGCACGAGCGGCACCGTGAGCGCGCCCGGCAGGTCGACGAGCAGGAACCCGTACGCGCCGAGCAGCAGGACGTACCCGGCGAGGAACACCCGGCGGCGCCCGACCGAGTCGGCGAGGCGCCCGACCGGGACGGCGAGCACCATGTAGACGAGCGCCGTGCCGACGTAGAGCAGCGGGAACGCGGACATCGGGATCACATCGCGCTGCTCGAGCGCGAGGTACATGAAGCCGTCGCTGACCGTGACGAGGCCGAGCAGCGTGCCGACGCCGACGAGCGATCGGAACGGCCGCACCTTCAGGATCGCGGCGGCCTTCCTCAGCGTCAGGCGCGGCGCGCCCGGCACCGCGACGGGCCGGTTCCGCACGAACAGGAGCAGGATCGCGAGCCCGATCACGCCGAAGAGGAAGCTGAGCACGAAGACCGCCTCGAACGGGTCGACCATCAGCGCCAGCAGCGCAAACGCGACGAGCGGCCCGAGCATGGCGCCGGCGGTATCGAGCGCGCGATGGACGCCGAACGACTGGCCGAGCTGCTCCGGGCGGGAGCTGAGCGAGATCAGGGCGTCGCGCGGCGCCGTCCGGAGGCCCTTGCCGGCGCGGTCGACCGCGATCACGGCCGCGATGGCGGCCCACGTGCCGGTCGCGAGCAGCGCGAGCCTGCTCACCGCGGAGATCGCGTACCCGGCTGCGGCGACCTCCTTGTGGCGCCTCGTCCGGTCGGCGACGAAGCCGCCCGCGAGGCGCGCGACGGCGGTCCCGCCCTGGTAGATGCCGTCGACGACGCCGAAGGCGAACGGCGTCAGGCCGACCGAGTAGATCAGGAAGAGCGGCAGGATCGTCACGACCATCTCGGACGAGATGTCGGTGAAGAAGCTGACGAGGCCGATCAGGAGGACGTTCCGGCTGACCTTCGGCAGGCTGAAGCCGCGCTCGAGCACCTCGCGGGAGTTCTCGATCTGATACACGCGCGCCCTATGGAACCAGGATCCGGGGACGGCACCCGCGCGAACCGTGCCAAGATGCGCCGATGCCGCCCGGGCTGCCGTACGTCGTCGTCGCCGCCCTCGGGGCGCTCGCGCTCGGGGTCGGCGCTGTCGCGACGATCGACGGCAACCTCTGGGGGATCCCGCTCGCCGTCGGCGGCGGCGGCGCTCCTCTACTGGTCGGTCAAGGTGACGAAGAAGGGCTGAGTCAGAGGCGCGTCGAACGCGCCTCCATGGCAGCCAGGAAGAAGAAGCGGCCGCTGCGGCCACGCACGCCCTCACGCGTGAAGAAGCGGACGCGGAAGAAGCGCGCCCGCGCGGCGCACGAGCATCCCGAGCTGATCGGCCTCGGCCTCGTCGCGGTCGGGCTCTTCCTGTCCACGTTGCTCTACCTCGGCTGGGAGGGCGGCGTCGCCGGCGAGAAGATCGAAGGCGGGCTGCGCGACCTGATCGGCTCGGCCGCGTACGTGGCGCCGCTCGCGCTCGTCGTCGTCGGCGGGCTGATGCTCTTCCGCAGCGCGCTCCTCGACGTGAAGCCGTTCCGCACCGGCCTTGCCATCACGGTCGTGGGGCTGATGGTCACGCTCGGCAGCGAGCACGGCGGCGCCGTCGGGAACGTCTTCGGCGGCGGGATCTCGAAGCTGCTCGGCGGCACCGGCTCCGCTCTCCTCGGCCTGACCCTGCTGCTCGCCGGCGGCCTGATGCTCTCGGGCGCCTCGTACGGCGCGCTGCTCCGCCGCTCGCACCACGCCGTCCGGCGCGCCGGCGAGGCCGCGCGCAGCCGTCGCCGTGACACTTCCGTAACGGGGTCTGTCCCCGGGACTGTCCCCGCGCTCGCGCACCACGAGCCGCCGATCGACGTCGTCCACGACTACCCCGACGTCGTCTCCGAGGGGCTCTCCGAGCCGCCGCCGCTCCTCACCCAGGACGACGAGACCGAGGAGCAGGCAGCGCTCTTCGACGTCCCGCGCGCGGAGGGGGACTACGTGC
Source organism: uncultured Gaiellaceae bacterium (assembly GCA_963738795.1). Taxonomy (GTDB): domain Bacteria; phylum Actinomycetota; class Thermoleophilia; order Gaiellales; family Gaiellaceae; genus Gaiellasilicea. The sequence goes on from CAVTXQ010000010.1 coordinate 165,015, forward strand.
TGCCCGACCGCGCCGTGCTCAAGGTCTCGCCGCCCGCCGGCGACAGCTCGAAGGGCGCCGACCAGCGCACGGCCGAGACGCTCGTGACCGCGCTCGCGCACTTCGGCGTCGAGGCGACGATCGTCGGCCAGATCGCGGGCCCGCGCGTCACCCGCTACGAGCTGCAGCTCGCGCCCGGGACGAAGGTCTCGAAGGTCGCCGCGCTCAAGGACGACCTCTCCTACGCGCTCGCGACGACCGAGATCCGGATCCTGGCGCCGATCCCGGGCAAGCAGGCGGTCGGCGTCGAGGTGCCGAACCTGGCGCCGAAGATCGTCACGCTCGGCGACATCTACGACGACCTGCCCTCGAGCGCGAGCCCGCTCGCCGTCTGGCTCGGCAAGGACATCTCCGGCAACGCGGTCTGGGCCGACCTGGCGCGGATGCCGCACATCCTGATCGCCGGCACCACCGGCTCCGGCAAGTCGGGCTGCATCAACACGATCCTGACGTCGATCCTGCTCCGCTCGACGCCGGACGACGTGCGGATGATCCTGATCGACCCGAAGCGGATCGAGCTCAACTACTACGAGTCGATCCCGCACCTGCTGACGCCCGTCGTCTCGAGCCCGAAGGAGGCGAGCGCCGTCCTGACGAACGTCGTCGCCGAGATGGAGCGCCGCTACGAGCGCCTCTCGATCGTCCGCGCCCGCAACCTGCCCGAGGCGAACCGCGCCTTCAAGGCCCGCGGCGAGGATCCGCTCCCGTACCTGCTGGTCGTGATCGACGAGCTCGCCGACCTGATGATGATCAGCCCGCAGGCGGTCGAGGACGCGATCATCCGGCTGGCGCAGAAGTCGCGCGCCGTCGGCATCCACCTCGTGCTCGCGACCCAGCGCCCGTCCGTCGACGTGATCACCGGCATGATCAAGGCGAACGTGCCCAGCCGGATCGCGTTCGCCGTCTCGAGCCAGACCGACTCGCGCGTGATCCTCGACGGCGCCGGCGCCGAGAGCCTGCTCGGCCAGGGCGACATGCTCTTCAAGCCGCTCGGCACGAGCCGGCTGCAGCGCGTCCAGGGCGCCTACGTCTCCGAGGAAGAGGTGTCGCTCGTCGTCGAGCAGTGCCGCCACCAGCGCGAGCAGGAGCTCGACGAGACGCTGCTGGTCGTTCCCGAGGGAGCTGTCGACGACGCCGACGACCACGACGGCGAGTTCGACCCGGACGAGGATCCGCTGCTCGACAAGGCGATCGAGATCGTCGTCCAGACGCAGACGGCCTCGGTCAGCCTGCTCCAGCGGCGGCTCCGCGTCGGCTACACGCGGGCGGGGCGTCTGATCGACATGCTCGAGCGGCGCGGGATCATCTCCGGCTACGAAGGCTCGAAGCCGCGACGGGTGCTCGTGGACGAGGCCGAGCTCGAGCGCTTCGTCACGACCGCGCCTTAGAAGAAGTAAAGACTTTCATTTTTGCCCAACTTAGGGTTGAATCAAGCGTCCAAGTTTTCCGGTGGATGTGTCTTCTAAGGAGGGTAAGTGAAAGTACGTACGTTCATGCCGCTCGTGGCGGCGGCGCTGATTGCGGTCCTGGTGCTGGCGCTCGGCGCCGGTACGGGCGCCGCGAAGTCGGACGTCCAGGCGGCGCCGGCACCGTTCAAGGTCACGCTCGTGACCGACGTCGGCGGTCTCGACGACCGCTCGTTCAACTTCCTCGCGAACAAGGGTCTCGTGCTTGCGGAGAAGAACTTCAAGGTCGACGGCAACGTCTTCATCTCGAAGTCCGACCGGGACTACGTCCCGAACCTGACCCGGGCCGCGCGTAACGGCAGCGGGCTCGTGATCGCCGTCGGCTTCCTGATGGCGGACTCGGTCGACCAGGTCGCGAAGCGGTTCCCGAAGACGAAGTTCGCGATCATCGACAACTCCGGTGTTGCGACGGAGTTCAAGAAGTTCAAGCCGACGAACGTGCGCGGCCTGCTCTTCAAGGAGCAGGAGGCCGGTTACCTCGTCGGCTTCCTCGCCGGCAAGCAGGTCATCGCGAAGCCGTACAACGGCCAGACGAAGCTCGGTGCCGTCGGCGGTCTGAAGATCCCGCCGGTCGACCGCTTCATCGCGGGCTACTACGCGGGCGCGAAGCGGGCCGGCGCGCAGGTTCAGGTCACGCACAACTACTCCCAGGACTTCGTCGACCAGGCCAAGTGCAAGGAGCATCGCGCTGAGCCAGATCGCCGACGGCGCCGGCGTCGTCTTCCAGGTCGCGGGCCAGTGCGGGCTCGGCGTCCTCTCGGCGGCGAAGGAGAAGGGCGTCTTCGGGATCGGCGTCGACGCCGACCAGGGCTACCTCGGCGCGCACGTGATGACGAGCGCCACGAAGAAGGTCGACGTCGCGGTCTACAAGACGATCGAGGCGGCGAAGAACGCCGGTGCGAAGTTCAAGACCAACACCAGCGCGATCTTCACGGTCGCAAACGGCGGCGTCGGCTACGGGAAGATCTCGTCCCGTGTCTCGCCGCAGTTGAGGCAGCAGGTCGAGGCCGTCCGCAAGCTGCTTGCGGCGGGCAAGATCAAGGGCATCCCGCAGGCCCCGCCCGCTACGACGGGCTAGGCAGCGCGGTTTCACGGAAGGGGCGGGGTTTCGATCCCGCCCCTTCCGGTACTACTACGGCGATGAAGCTCTCGCGTCTGCTCGTGCTGCTCGTGCTCCTGCTCGCGCTCGCCGGCTGCGGCAGCGACGACGACGAGGCCGGCGACACGACCGCGCCGGAGACGACCGCGGCGACGACGGGCGGTTCGGCCGCCGGAGCAGGGCTGAAGATCGGCCTCGTCACCGACATCGGCGGACTCGACGACCGCTCCTTCAACTTCCTCGCCAACAGAGGGCTCCAACGCGCGAAGGACGAGCTCGGCGTCGAGGGACGCGTCGTCATCTCCAGGGCCGAGGCCGACTACGTCCCCAACCTGACGCGGCTCGCGCGAGAGGACTACGACCTGGTGATCGCGGTCGGCTTCCTGATGGCGGCCGCGCTCGAGGAGGTTTCCGCCCGGTTCCCGGACGTCAACTTCGCGATCATCGACTCTTCCCAGTCCGACATGAAGTCCAAGCCGAAGAACGTGCGCGGGCTGCTCTTCAAGGAGCAGGAGGCCGGGTATCTCGTCGGCTACCTGGCCGGTCTGATCACGAAGGCCGAGGGCGGCTCGAAGCAGGTGATCGGCTCCGTCGGCGGGCTCAAGATCCCGCCTGTCGACCGCTACATCGCGGGCTACCGGGCCGGCGCCGAAGCGGCGAACCCGGGGATCACGACCCTGAACGCCTACTCGCAGGACTTCGTCGACCAGGCCAAGTGCAAGGAGCTCGCCCTCGACCAGATCGCACGCGACGCCCGCGTCATCTTCCAGGTCGCCGGGCAGTGCGGCCTCGGCGCGCTCTCGGCTGCGGCGGAGAAGAACATGCTGGGCATCGGCGTCGACGCCGATCAGGGCTACCTCGGCGACCACATCGCGACGAGCGCGCTGAAGAAGGTCGACGAGGCCGTCTTCCAGACGGTGCAGGAGGTCGTGGACGGCAGCTTCAATGGCGGCGAGGACACGATCTTCGACGTCGCCTCCGGTGCGGTCGGGATCGGCGAGATCTCGCCGACCGTCCCGCAGGACGCGGTCGCGGAGGTCAAGCGCGTCCAGGACGAGATCGCCGACGGCACGATCACGGACATCCCCGAGACCGTCCCCGGCGGGTAGGAGCTAGGGGCAGCCGTCCCGGAACAGTAGGATCGCCGCGGATGGACGAGCGGCCTGTTCTCGAGCTCCGCGGGATCACCAAGCGGTTCCCCGGCATCGTGGCGAACGACGGCGTCGACTTCGACCTGCGCAAGGGCGAGGTGCACGCGCTCCTGGGCGAGAACGGCGCCGGCAAGTCGACGCTGATGAACGTCCTCTACGGCCTCTACCGGCCGGACGAGGGCGAGATCCTGATCAACGGCAAGCCGGCCGAGCTCGGCTCGCCGAAGGCCTCGATCGAGAACGGCGTCGGGATGGTGCACCAGCACTTCATGCTGATCCCGGTGATGACGGTCGCCGAGAACATCGTCCTCGCGACCGAGCCCGTCCACAACGGCATCCTGCTCGACTACAACGCCGCCGAGAAGCGCGTCCGCGAGATCTCCACCCGCTTCGGGCTCGCCGTCGACCCGCGCGCGCTGGTCCAGGACATCACGGTCGGCCAGCAGCAGCGGGTCGAGATCCTGAAGGCGCTCTACCGCGGCGCCGACATCCTCGTCCTCGACGAGCCGACCGCCGTGCTGACGCCGCAGGAGGCGCACGAGCTGTTCGCGATCGTCAAGAGCCTCACCGACCAGGGCAAGTCGATCATCTTCATCAGCCACAAGCTGAACGAGGTCGCCGAGATCGCCGACCGGATCACGGTGCTGCGCCGCGGCAAGAAGATCGAGACGCTGCCCGCCGCCGGCGCGACCGAGGCGGGGCTGGCGCGGCTGATGGTCGGGCGCGAGGTGCTGCTGCGCGTCGAGACCACCCCAGGCACCCCCGGCGAGCCGCTGCTCCAGGTCGAGGGCCTGACCGTGGTCGACGACCGCGGGATCACGAAGGTGAACGACGTCTCCTTCGAGGTGCGCGGCGGCGAGATCGTCGGCATCGCCGGCGTCGACGGCAACGGCCAGACGGAGCTGATCGACGCGATCGCCGGCCTGCGCAAGCTCGCGGCCGGCCGGATCCAGGTCGGCGACGAGGACGTCACCGGCGAGAGCTGCAAGGACGTCCTCGACGCGGGGCTCGGCCACATCCCAGAAGACCGCCAGCGCCGCGGGCTCGTGCTCGACTTCTCGCTCGCCGAGAACATCGCCCTGCACGACTACGACCACCCGCCGGCGTCCCGCTTCGGCTGGCTCTACCCGAAGAAGCTGATCGAGAGGGCGGCAACGCTGATCAAGGAGTTCGACGTGCGCGGCGGCGGCCCGCAGACCGCTGCGGCCGGCCTCTCGGGCGGCAACCAGCAGAAGGTGATCCTCGCGCGCGAGATCGACCGCAACCCGAAGGTGCTGATCGCCGCGCAGCCGACGCGCGGTCTCGACGTCGGCGCGATCGAGTTCGTCCACCGCCGCCTCGTCGAGGAGCGCGACGAGGGCAGGGCGGTCCTGCTGGTCTCGCTCGAGCTGGAGGAGATCGTCTCGCTCTCCGACCGGATCCTCGTCATGTTCGAGGGCGCGATCGTCGGCGAGTTCCCGCCGAGCGTCACCGAGGAGGAGCTCGGCGTGGCGATGACCGGCGGCGGCCGGAAGGCGGCCGCGTGACGGAGCTGCCGCCGGAGGGCGGCGGCAAGGTCGAGAACCCGCGCGAGGGCGGCGACTACGCACCGAGCGTCGCCGCGCGCTACGCGATTGCGCAGAAGGCCGGCGGGATCGTCGTCCCGCTGCTGACGGTCGTCCTCGCCTTCCTGATCGGCGGCGTCGTCGTCCTCGCGACGACCGGGAGCAACCCGATCGACACGTACAAGGCGATCTTCGAGGGCGCCGGGCTGAACTGGTTCATCGAGGTCGGCTCGTACGAGATCCGGGTCCCGTTCACCGACTCGCACGTCTGGTTCCCCTGGAACGTCGACGACATCGAGTCGACGGCCGCGTTCAACCTGCAGCAGACGCTGATCAACTTCGTCCCGCTCGTGCTGACGGGGCTGGCGGTCGGGTTCGCGTTCCGCTGCGGCATGTTCAACATCGGCGGCCAGGGCCAGTACCTCGGCGGTGCGATCATGGCCGTCTGGATCGGCTCCGAGCTGCCCAGCCTCCCGGGTTTCGTGCACATCCTCTTCGCCGTCGTCGCGGGCGCCTTGACCGGCGCGGTCTGGGCCGGGATCGCCGGCTTCCTCAAGGCGACGGTCGGGACGCACGAGGTGATCTCGACGATCATGCTCAACTGGATCGCGATCTGGGTCGGCGTCTTCCTCTTCGGGCTCGGCGGGCCGCTCCAGAACGACACACAGCCGTTCGTGCCGGTCTCGAACGACATCCACGAGGGGGCGAAGCTGCCGATCTTCTGGGGCGACCCGTTCCTGCAGGCGCTCCACGTCGGCTTCTTCGTCGCGCTCGCCGCGCTCGTCGTCTACTGGATCACGCTCAACCGGACGACGCTCGGCTACGAGGTGCGGGCGGTCGGCTACAACCCGGAGGCGGCCCGGTACGGCGGCATCTCGGTCGCGCGGAACTACTTCCTCGCGATGGCGATCTCGGGCGCCTTCGCCGGCCTCGCGGGCGCGATCGACACGGTTGGCTGGGCGTACCGGATCAACACGAACGACGTCCTGATCTCGTCGCAGATCGCCTTCGTCGGGATCGCGGTCGCGCTGCTCGGCCGCAACAAGGCGATCGGGATCGGGCTCTCGGCGATGCTCTTCGCCTCGCTCGTGACCGGGACCTCGACCAGAAACCTCGATCCGGAGATCTTCAAACCCGAGCTGGCGTCCAACCTGACGCTGCTGATCCAGGGGCTGGTGGTGCTGTTCGTCGGCGCCGACGTGCTGATCCTCTCGGTACTCGGCCTGCGCAAGCGCAGGCGGCGGCAGGCGGAGGCGGCGACCGAATGATCGACCGCTTGCTCGCCTGGCGCCCGAGTGGGACGCCCACACTCGCCTGGCTCGGAGTCCTCGTCGGCCTGCTCGCCTTCTGGGTCGCGCTGCCGCCGCTGAATGTGCGCGAGCCCGCCGTCCCGGTGCTGATCGGACTGTTCGCCGTCGCGCTCGGGATCTCCGTGCTCTCCCGCGGCGGCGCGCGCCGGCTCGGCTGGGGAGCGGTCGTGATCGGATTGCTCGGGATCGGGCTCGGCTACCTCGCGACCCGCTCGAGCGTCGCCCACCTCGACCAGGTGGTCGTCTGGTCGGCGCTGACCGCGGCGATGCTCCGCTATGCGACCCCGCTCGCCTTCGCTGCGATGGGCGGCATCTTCTCCGAGCGCAGCGGCGTCGTGAACATCGGTCTCGAGGGGATGATGCTCTCCGGCGCCTTCTTCGGGATCCTCGGTGCGGACAAGTTCAACTCGTGGCAGCTCGGGCTGCTCTGCGCCGCGCTCTCGGGCGCGGCGTTCGCGCTCATCCATGCCTTCTTCGCGATCCACCTCCGCGCCGACCAGATCGTCGGCGGCACCGCGATCAACTTCCTCGCGCTCGGTGTCACCGGCTACCTCTTCATCGACATCTACGGCGGCGAGGGGACGCCGCCGGACATTCCGGGCATCCCGAACGTGCACCTCGCCTTCCTCGAGGACTGGTACTTCATCGGGCCGGTGCTCGGCGAGCTGAACCTGATGATCTGGCTGGCGTTCTTCACGATCCTCACCACGTGGATCGTGCTCTTCAAGACGCCCGTCGGCCTCCGCATCCGCTCTGTCGGCGAGCACCCGCGCGCGGCCGACACGGTCGGGATCTCGGTCTACAAGACGCGCTACGCCGCCGTCGTCCTCTCCGGGATCCTGGCGGCGCTCGGAGGTGCGTACCTCTCGATCGGCTTCGTCAACTCGTTCAACCAGAACATGACAGTGGGGCGCGGCTTCATCGCGCTCGCGGCGGTCATCTTCGGGAACTGGCGGCCGTGGGGCGCGGCCGCGGCGGCGCTCCTGTTCGGCTTCTCGAGCGCGCTCGCGCAGCGGCTGCCTGCGTACTCGGAGTCGGCGGCGGTGCTCTTCCAGGCGCTGCCGTACGTGCTGACCTTGATCGCGGTCGCGGGGGTGATCGGCCGCTCGATCCCGCCGGCGGCCGTTGGCCGTCCCTACAAGAAACAGTGAATTCCAACGGCGGGCCGCCGCGCCCCGGCAGTGCGCGCGCATCCGTGTTCGTCGGCCTGCTCTCGGTCGCGACGATGCCTGTGGCGATCCTCGCCACCCGCTGGTCGGAGGAGTACGAGCTGCTCCAGGCCGGCTTCGCGATCCCGCTCGGCGCCGCGCTCGGGCTGCTCGCGATCGCGCTCGCCCGGCGCGCGCGCGCGCGGCTGGCGCCCACGCTCGGCCATCCGAAAGGGACGAGGACGGCCCGGCTCGGACGCCTGCTCGGCCGGCTCGGCTTCCTGCTCGCACTGACCGCGGCCGGCTCGCTCGCGGTCTACTGGCTGCTTTCGGTCGTCGAGGCCTAGATACCTGCGGACACGGCGGCTACCATGCCGACGTGTTCGAGATCGGCAATAGCCTGCGCGAGGCCCGCCTCCGCCGCCACATCGAGTTCGCCGACGCCGAGCACGGCACCAAGATCCGGGGCAAGTACCTGCGTGCGCTCGAGGACGAGCGTTTCGAGCTCCTTCCCTCGCACACCTACATCAAGGGCTTCCTGCGCTCGTACGCCGAGTATCTCGGCCTCGACGGGCAGCTCTACGTCGACGAGTACAACTCGCGCTTCGTCGTCGGGGAGGAGGATGCGCCCGTCCGCGCCCGGCGCGTGCCGGCGGCGAAGGCGAGGCGCTCCGACCGCCGTGAGTCGAGAATCGTCGTTCTCGCCCTGGCCGCGATCACCCTCGTGACCGCGCTCGTGATCGTCGCCTGGCGCTTCGGCAGCCCCGAGGACGAGCCGGTGCACGGTCTGACGACGTCGCACGTGCAGCGTCCGTCAGCGACGCCGCCGCCGGTTGCGGCGGGGAAGGCTCGACTCGAGCTGAGGGCGACGCGCGGCAACTCCTACCTGCTCGTGCGGAAGGGCAGCGTGCTCGGTGAGCTGGCCTACGAGGGGACGCTCGAGCGCGGGCAGAAGAAGTTCTTCGACGGCCAGGTGCTCTGGATTCGGCTCGAGTCGCCGCAGAACGTGCAGGTGCGCCGCAACGGCAACCGGGTGCGGTTGCCTGCCGCCGTCAAGGCGCAGGGCGTCTTCGTGACGGCGAAGAAGATCTTCGCGGCCGACGCGGCTTGACCGGCGCGAACGGCGCGCGACCACGTGCGATCGTCGTCGTCACGGGCAGCGAACTCGTGCGCGGCGAGCGCACCGACCTGAACGGCCCGTTCCTGGCACGTGCGTTGCTTGCGCTCGGCATCGAGCCGACCCGGATCCACGTCGTCGGGGACGACCCGGACGAGCTCGAGGCGGCGGTCGCCGAAGCTGTCGCCGGCGCTGATCTCGTCGCGACCTCCGGCGGGCTCGGCCCGACCCACGACGACCGCACCGTGGCGATCGTGGCCAAGGTCGCCGGACTGGGGTTGAGGGTGGACGCGGAGCTGGAGGCGCAGATCGAAGGCGTGTCGCGCATGGTCGCCGAGCGGATGAAGCGGCCCTACGCGGACTTCTCCGAGGGCGTGACGAAGCAGGCGACGGTGCCCGAGACCTCCACGGTCCTCGGGCTCGCCGGCACGGCGCCGGGGCTCGTCGTCGAGGCCGGTGGGACGCCCGTGATCATCCTTCCCGGCCCGCCGCCCGAGCTGCAGCGACTCTGGCCGCGGGCGCTCGAGACGGATGAGGTCCGCCGCGTGCTCGGGCGCGGGACGCCGCCGCTCCGGCGCACGCTCCGCTTCTTCGGGCCGGGCGAGTCGCAGGTCGCGCAGGCCTTCCAGGAGGCGGGCGGCGACGGAGGCGGGCTCGAGGTGACGATCTGCGCGCGCAGCTTCGAGATCCACGTCGACCTCGTCGCGGAGCCGAGCGCCGAGCCGCGGCTGCTGGAGCTCGAGGCCGAGCTCTCGGAGCGCCTCGGCCGGTTCCTCTTCTCGACCGACGGGCGCGGCGTCGAGGAGATCGTGATCGACCGCTGCCGCGAGCTCGGCTGGTCGCTGGCGACGGCGGAGTCGTGCACGGGCGGGCTCGTCGCCGCCGGGCTGACGGCGATCCCCGGCTCGTCCGATGTCGTCACCGGCGGGATCGTCGCGTACGCCAACGGGATCAAGGTCGGCGAGCTGGACGTCCCGGCCGAGCTGATCGAGCGGCACGGCGCCGTCTCGGCCGAGGTCGCCGAGGCGATGGCGCGCGGGGCGCGGGAGCGCCTCGGCGTCGACGTGGCCGTCTCGGTCACCGGCGTCGCCGGCCCGGGCGGCGGCACCGAGGAGAAGCCGGTCGGGCTCGTCTACTTCCATGCCGAGACGCCCGAGGCGAGCAAGGGAGGCACCTTCAGCTTCCCCGGTGACCGGGACTCGATCCGGCGGCGCTCCGTCGTCGCCTCGCTGCACCTGCTGCGGCGTCTTTTGGAACAGAATCGAGACAAAGCCGTATAGAGATGCCGGGTAGCGTGGGCGGGGATGAACGGCTGCGCCTCTTCCTCGCACTCCGGCTGCCGGCGGACGTCGTCGACGCGCTCGCCGGCTGGCAGGCCCGCGAGCTCGGCGGCGCCGGCGTGCGGATCGTCCCGAGAGAGAACCTGCACATCACGCTCGCGTTCCTCGGCTCGCGGCCCGCGGGCGAGCTGCCGGCGATCCTCGACGTGCTCGGGCGGGCGGCGGCAGACGCGGAGCCGCTGCGCCTCGACGTCACCGGTTACCGCGAGACACGCTCGGTCGGGATGCTCACGCTCGCCGACGAGGCCGGAGCCGCCACAGGGCTCGCAGTGCGGCTGCACGACGATCTGGAGCAGCTCGGCGTCTACCGGCGCGAGGCACGGCCGTGGCTGCCGCACGTGACCGTGCTCCGCTTCCGCGAGCGGCCACGGCTGCAACCCGAGCCGCCGCCGCTCGGCTGGGTGTCGTCCGACGCGGCTGCTTTCCTTTCACGTCTGCACTCGTCCGGGGCGCGGTACGAGGTGCACGACTCATTTCGGCTAGGAGGCTGATCAGATGAACCGCGAGGAAGCTCTCGACGTCGCCCTCGGGCAGATCGAGCGACAGTTCGGAAAGGGCTCGGTCATGAAGATGAGCGACCAGGCCCAGGTGCAGATCGGCGCGATCTCGACGGGGTCGCTCGTGCTCGACGTCGCCCTCGGCATCGGCGGGCTGCCGCGCGGCCGCGTCGTCGAGGTCTACGGGCCGGAGAGCTCGGGCAAGACGACGCTCGTCTACCACGTGATCGCCGAGGCCCAGCGCCGCGGCGGCATCTGCGCCTTCATCGACGCCGAGCACGCGATGGACCCGCAGTACGCGCGCAAGATCGGCGTCAACGTCGACGACCTCCTCGTCTCGCAGCCCGACACCGGCGAGCAGGCGCTCGAGATCACCGAGCTGCTCGTGCGCTCGGGCGCGCTCGACGTCGTCGCGGTCGACTCGGTCGCGGCCCTGACGCCGAAGGCCGAGATCGAGGGCGAGATGGGCGACAGCCACGTCGGCCTGCAGGCCCGGCTGATGAGCCAGGCGCTGCGCAAGCTCGCCGGCACGCTCAACCGCACCGACACGATCTGCCTCTTCACGAACCAGCTGCGCGAGAAGATCGGCGTCATGTTCGGCAGCCCCGAGACGACCCCGGGCGGCCGGGCGCTCAAGTTCTACTCGTCCGTCCGCCTCGACATCCGCCGGATCGAGACGCTGAAGGACGGGGCGGAGGCCTACGGCAACCGCGTCCGCGTCAAGGTGGTCAAGAACAAGGTCGCGCCGCCGTTCAAGCAGGCCGAGTTCGACATCATCTACGGCTCCGGCATCTCCTGGGAGAGCACGGTGCTCGACGTCGGGATCGAGCGGAAGATCGTCGCCAAGTCGGGCTCGTACTTCAGCTTCGGCGACGAACGGCTCGGCCAGGGACGCCAGAACGCGGCCTCGTTCCTGAAGGAGCATCCGGACGTCGTCCAGCAGATCCTCCAGCAGATCCAGCTGCAGGCGGGACCCGAGCAGGCGATCTCAGCGCGCCTGCTGCCGACCGTCGCCGGCGCGGAGGAGGTCACTCCGGTGGCCGACGAGGTCGAGGAGCAAGAAGAGCAGGAGGAGCAGGAGGAAGCCGCCTCGGCGGCATGACGGAGCAGGACGCAGGCGCTCGAGACGGCGCTCCGGGCGCTGCGCCACCGCGACCGCTCGGCCGCGGAGCTCGACGCGCGCCTCGAGCGGCGCGGGGTGGGGGAGGCCGAGCGCGAGCAGGCGCTCGAGACGCTCGAGCGGATCGGCTACGTGGACGACGAGCGCTTCGCCCGCACGCGGGCGGAGCAGCTCGCCGCCCGCGGCTCCGGCGACGCGCTGATCCGCCACGACCTCGAGGGGCGCGGGATCGCGCCCGAGCACGTCGAGACCGCGCTCGCGGCCCTGGAGCCCGAGCGAGAGCGGGCGATCCGGATCGCCGAGCGGCGCGGGCGAAGCGTCAAGACCGCCCGGTACCTCGCCTCGCGCGGCTTCGACGCCGACGCGGTGGAGGGCGTCATTGCGCGAGAGGACTGAGAAGCGATAGGATCGAGAGTGCTTCCATTCGACGTTTCTCCTGCACACGCACGTTTTCCGAAGCTTCTGAAACCTTGGCTCTCCTGACCACCTCAACCCTCATGCCAGCGGACGCCCGGGAGGAACCTCCGGCTCGACCGTGATCTGACGCGCCAAGACCGGAGCGTGGCCGTGCAGGCCGGCGCCGGATGTGAGCACCCGTGACGTCTCGTCGCGGAATCCACCTTCTCCCTCTGGAGGCAGGACGGCATGCTCACTGCGGTTATGGCGCTGGTTGGACTGGCGATCGGCGCTGCCGTGGCGACCGCGCTGCTGATGCTGCGGAGCGGCTCGCGGGTGCACGTGGCCGAGCGCGAGGCGGAGACGATCCGGCGCGAGGCGCAGATCGAGGCGCGCGAGCTGGCGGTGAAGCTGCGGGCGGAGATCGAGACCGAGGTTCAGGACCGCCGCGCCGAGGCCGCGCGGATCGAGGAGCAGGTGACCGCAGCCGAGCACGAGCTCCAGCGGCAGCAGACGGAGGTCGAGCGCCGCGAGCAGGGGCTGAACGACCGCGAGGTGCACGTCAAGCAGCTCCAGGAGGACTTGAAGGCGGCGAAGGACCAGGCGCTCGGCGAGCTCGAGCGGGTCGGTGGGCTGACGGTGGCGGAGGCGAAGAGCCATCTGCTCGAGCGCTCGCAGGACCTGATCCGGCACGAGCTCGCGAAGAGCGTCCGCCAGCAGGAGGAGGAAGCGCGGACCGAGTCACGCCGCCGGGCGCGCGCGCTGATCGCCGACGCGCTGCAGCGCGTCGCCGCCAGCCACACGGCCGAGACGACCGTGACCGTCGTCGAGCTTCCGTCCGACGACATGAAGGGGCGGATCATCGGCCGCGAAGGCCGGAACATCCGCGCGCTCGAGCACCTCACCGGCGTCGACTTCATCATCGACGACACGCCGCAGGCCGTCGTCCTCTCGTCGTTCGACGGCCTCCGCCGCGAGGTCGCGCGGACGACGCTCGAGAAGCTGATCGAGGACGGCCGCATCCACCCGGCCCGGATCGAGGAGATGTACTACCTCTCCAAGGCCGAGCTCGAGGATCACGTCCGCCAGGCCGGCGAGCAGGCGGTCTTCGAGGCGAAGTGCGGCGAGTTCCACGAGGAGCTCGTCAAGGTCCTCGGCAGGCTCCGCTACCGGACGAGCTACGGCCAGCACGTGCTCAAGCACACGCTCGAGGTCGTGCACCTGACCGGGATCATGGCGAGCGAGCTCGGCGCGAGCGTCAAGACGGCGAAGCGCGCCGCGCTGCTCCACGACATCGGCAAGGCGATGACGCACGAGGTCGAGGGCTCGCACGCGCTCATCTCCGCCCAGCTGGCCAAGCGCTACGGCGAGAGCCAGGGCGTCGTCCACGCGATCGAGGCCCACCACTACGAGGTGCAGCCGCAGACGGTCGAGGCGGTGCTGCTGATCGCCGCGGACGCGATCTCGGCCTCACGACCCGGCGCGCGCGGCGAGAGCCTCGAGCACTACATCAAGCGGCTCGGCGCACTCGAGGAGATCGCGACCGCGAAGCCCGGCGTCGCGAAGGCGTACGCGCTCCAGGCCGGCCGCGAGATCCGCGTCATGGTCGAGCCGACGGAGGTCGACGACGACGGCGCCGTCCTGCTCTCGCACGAGATCGCCCGCGAGATCGAGGATCAGCTCGAGTACCCCGGCCAGGTGAAGGTGACGGTGATCCGCGAGTCGCGCGCGACCGAGATCGCCAAGTAACAGACTGCTTACGGCACCGGGCTAGACTGACCGACCGATGCGGCGTTACCACGTCACCACATTCGGCTGCCAGATGAACGCCCACGACTCGGAGCGGATCAAGGGCATGCTCGAGTCGCTCGGGCTCGGCGAGGCGGCCGCACAGGAAGACGCGGACGTGCTCGTCTTCAACACCTGCACGATCCGCGAGAAGCCGGACACGAAGCTCGCGGCGTACCTCGGCGACGCCGGCGCGCGCAAGCGGCAGAACCCGGATCTCGTCGTCGCCGTCGGCGGCTGCTACGCCGAGGCGCAGCGGGAGCGGATCTTCGAGCTCTACCCGCAGGTCGACGTCGCGTTCGGCCCCGGCTCGATCCCGCACCTCGGCGAGTGGATCGGCGCCGGCGGTCACGCGCCGCGCGGCCGCTTCGGCACGCACGAGCACTTCGCCGGCGACCTGCCGATGCACCGCGAGCGCTCCTTCAGCGCCTGGGTGCAGGTCTCGATGGGCTGCAACTCCAAGTGCGCGTACTGCATCGTTCCCGCCGTCCGCGGGCGCGAGCAGAGCCGCCGGCCCGGCGAGATCGTCGCCGAGGTGACGCGGCTCGCCGCCGACGGGGTCAAGGAGATCACGCTGCTCGGCCAGAACGTCAACTCCTGGGGCCGCGACCTGCGGCCCGAGCTCGACACCGAGTTCGGCGAGCTGCTGCGCGCCTGCGACGCGGTCGACGGGATCGAGCGGATCCGCTTCACGAGCCCGCATCCGAAGGACTTCCGCGACCCCGTGATCGCCGCGATGGCGGAGTGCGACGCCGTCTGCGAGCAGATCCACCTGCCGCTCCAGTCCGGCTCGAGCCGGATCCTGAAGGCGATGCGCCGCACCTACGACCGCGACCGCTATCTGACGCTCGTCGCCAAGCTGCGCGACGCGATTCCGGGGCTCGCGCTCGGCACCGACATCATCGTCGGCTTCCCCGGCGAGACCGAGGGCGACTTCCGCGAGACGCTCGAGGTCGTCGAAGCCGTGCGCTACGACAGCGCCTTCACCTTCATCTACTCACCGCGCCAGGGCACCGAGGCGGCGGCGATGCCGGATCAGGTCCCGGAGGAGGTCAAGCACGACCGGCTCGAGCGGCTGGTCGAGGTCGTCCAGCGGATCGCTGCCGAGAAGAACGCCGCGCGCGTCGGCACCGTCGAGGAGGTGCTCGTCGAAGGGCGCGAGCCGCACCGACGCGACGCTCCTGCGCGGCCGCACGCGCGGCAACGTCACCGTCAACTTCGCCGGCGACGCCGAGCCGGGCGAGCTCGTCGACGTCATGATCGAGAGCGCCACGTCGACGACGCTGCGCGGCGCCCAGCGGACGGCGGTGGCCGCATGAAAGTCCTCCTGACCGGCTCCTCCGGCCAGATCGGCACCAACCTCGCCCTGCGGCTCCTCGCCGACGGCCACGAGGTCTTCGGCGTCGACCAGCGCGTCAACACCTGGACGGACGACTTCCGCTACCTGATCCAGGACCTGTCCGGCCAGTACCCGGCCTTCCCGGACGGGATCGGCGGCGTCCCGTATCCCGAGAGTGACGTCGTCGTCCACTTCGCGGCGCACGCCAAGGTGCACCAGCTCGTCGCGCATCCGCACCGCGCGCTCGAGAACACGATGATGACGTTCAACGTGCTCGAGTACTGCCGGCAGCGCGGCCTGCCGCTCGTCTTCTCCTCGACGCGCGAGGTCTACGGCGACGTCCACCGTTTCGGGGGCTACGGCGAGGAGACGGCCGACTTCGCCTTCACGGAGAGCCCGTACTCGGCGTCGAAGATCGCGAGCGAGGCGTTCATCTACGCCTATGCGCGCTGCTACGGGCTCAAGTACCTCGCGTTCCGCTTCTCGAACGTCTACGGGCGCTTCGACAACGATCTCCACCGCATGTCGCGCGTGCTGCCGCTCTTCATGCACCGATGTCGCGCGACGAGCCGATCACGGTCTTCGGCGGCGCCGAGAAGGTGCTCGACTTCACCTACGTCGACGACTGCGTCGACGGGATCACCCGCGGGATCGAGGCGCTCGTGGAGGGTCGCGTCACGAACGAGACGATCAATCTCGCCTACGGCGAGGGGAACACGCTCGTCCGCGCAGCGGAGCTGATCGCGGCCGCGCTCGACGTCGAGCCGAGGATGACGATCGCGCCGTCGCTGCTCGGCGAGGTGACCCGCTACGTCGCCGACATCCGCAAGGCGCGCGATCTGCTCGGATGGGAGCCGCAGGTGCCGCTCGACGAGGGCATCCCGCGCGCCGTCGCCTGGTTCCGTGAGCACCGCGCCGCTCATCCTGAGCAGGACGAGGCGGTCGTGAACGAGGGCGACTCGGTTGGCTGGAAGATCGCCGCGGCCGACCCCTCCTAGCGTCCTCGGCATCTTCGGCACCACGGCGTCCGGCAAGACGGCCGTCGCCGAGGCGATCGCGGAGCGGATCCCCGCCGCGCTCGTCTCCGCCGACTCGATGCAGGTCTACCGGGGCCTGCCGATCCTGACGAACCAGGACGCGGGCGCGCGCCTCGTCGGGATCTGGCCGCTCGACCGCCAGGGAACGGTCGGCGAGTATCAGCAGCTCGCGCATGCCGCGATCGACGAGATCGTCGCCGCGGGGAAGACCGCGATCGTCGTCGGCGGCTCGGGACTCTGGTTCCAGGCGGCGCTCACCGACGTCCGGCTGCCGGCCGACGCGCCGCCCGGGGACGCGAGAGCGGTGGGAGCGGCTCTACGATCGCCGCGGGGCGGCCACGGCGCACGCGATCCTCGAGCGCCGCGACCCGCGTGCCGCGGCGCAGGTGCATCCGAACGACCGCAAGCGCGTCGTCCGCGCGCTCGAGCTGTGGGAGGCGGGTGCGACGCTCGTACCCGAGCAGCCGCGCCTCTGGACGGCCGACCTACGCCTGCCGACGCTGGTCGTCGGCCTCGACGTCGCCCGCGAGACGCTGGCGGCGCGGATCAGCGCTCGCGCGCGCGAGATGTTCGACCAGGGCGTCGAGGAAGAGGTGGCTGCGGCGGGCCAGGTCGCGCCGCGGGTGCTCGGGCTCGAGGCGGTGCGGACGCTGCCGCGCGAGGACGCGATCGCCGAGCTCGAGCGCGCCACGCTGCGCTTCGCCGCCTACCAGCGCAAGTGGATGCGCCGGATCCCGGGCATCGTCATGATCGACGCGGAGCGGCCGGCGGGAGAGGTGGCGGATGCGATTCTGGAAGTGGCACGCGCTCGGTAACAGCTACCTCGTCGTCGACGAGCCGATCGAGCCCGACCTGGCACGTCGGCTCTGCGACGTCCGCTACGGCATCGGCTCCGACGGCGTCGTCGAGGTCGTCGCCGCCGACGGCAGCCGCGCCGAGATCGTGATCTGGAACCCCGACGGCTCCGTCGCGGAGTTCTCCGGCAACGGCAGCCGCATCGCGGCCGCGTGGCTCGCCGCCCGTGCCGGCACGCCGCAGGTGACGATTGCCGTCTCCGGCCGCGCGTACCCGGCGGCGGTACGCGAGGACGGCCTGGTCGCGATGGGCGTCGGCGACGTCGAGGTGGGGGAGACGGAGACGATCGCCCTCGGCGGCGAGCGGATCGAGCTGACCGCGGTGTCGGTCGGGAACCCGCACGCGGTCGTGCGCCTCGCGGCCGACCGCGACGACCTGCTCCGGCTCGGTCCGCAGATCGAGCGGCACGAGCGCTTCCCGGAGCGCACGAACGTCCAGCTCGTCCGCGTCGACGGCCCGAACGAGCTGACGGTGCTCGTGTGGGAGCGCGGCGCCGGCGAGACGAGCGCGTCGGGGTCGAGCGCGGTCGCCGCTGCGGCCGCCGCCGTTGCGAACGGCTGGTGCGAGAGCCCTGTCACCGTCCGCATGCCCGGTGGGGAGCTTCGAGTCGAGCTCGACGACGAGGCACGGATCACGCTCGTCGGCCCGGCCGAGGAGATCTGCGAGGGCGAACTCCGGCTCTGAGGAGCCCGTAGCGCAGCGGCGCGAGTCGGCAGCCAGGGACGGTCGCGGAGGACCCTCGCGGATCCGCTCGATCAGCTCGGGGACGTTCACGTTCGAGTCGTGCGGAAGGGCTGCTCGAAGACCACGAACAAGCGCATCGGCGTGCTTGCCACGACCGATGCGACTCGCCGTCCGGTCACGAGCAGGCCGATCTCGCCGAAGCAGTCGCCGGCAGAGAGCTCGGCGACTCGTCTCCCGTCGCTGGTCACCTCGGCGACTCCCTCCTCGATCACGAAGAACTGGTACGCGAACTCACCCTGAAGACAGAGCGTCTCTCCCGGCCTCGACCGATGACCGGCTCCATCGCGTCGGCGACCCGCGCCAGGTCCTCGTCCGAGAGCGAGGCGAAGAGGGGCATCGAGGCGAGGCGGGCCGGCGTCCATGGCTGACGCACGATCCCAGATGCCCGCCGCCGGGCCAAGCCGTTCTCCGGATCTACTCCGGCTGATCTCCGGATCGAGAACGGACTAGACCGCCAGCTCGAACTCGCGCAGCGTCTCGTTCAGGCTCAGCCGCTCGTCGTGCGACTCCTTGCGCCAGCCGATGATCAGCGCGCAGTCGAGCTGGTAGGTGCCGGCCGGGAACTCCTTCGGCCGCGTGCCGGGGACGACGACCGCGCGCGGCGGCACCGAGCCGCGGTGCTCGACCGGCTCGTCGCCGGTGACGTCGATGACCGGCACGCTCGCGGTCAGCGAGACGTTCGCCGAGAGCACCGCGCCCGCGCCGATCCGGACGCCCTCGGTGACGATGCAGCGCGAGCCGAGGAAGGCGCCGTCCTCGACGATCACCGGCGTCGCGTTCGGCGGCTCGAGCACGCCGCCGATGCCGACGCCGCCGGCGAGGTGGACGTCGGCGCCGATCTGGGCGCACGAGCCGACCGTCGCCCACGTGTCGACCATCGTCCGCGGGCCGACCCAGGCGCCGATGTTGACGTAGCCGGGCATCAGCACGACGCCCTCGGAGAGGAACGAGCCGTAGCGCGCGACGCCGGGCGGGACGATCCGGACGCCGTGCGGCGGCACTTTCAGCGGGATCTTGTCCTGGAAGGAGAAGGGGCCGACGCTCATCGGCTCGACCTTGCGGAGCCGGAAGTACTCGAGGATCGCCTCCTTCGCCTCGACGTCGACGACCCAGTCGTCGCCCTCCGGCGAGGCGACGCGCCGCTCGCCGCGGTCGAGCGCCTCGACGATCTCCAGTGCGAGCTCGGGCGTCACAGCGCCCGCTCCAGGATCTCGACGGCGCGGGCGCACTCGTCCTCGGACGGCACGAGCGCGACGCGGAAGTAGCCCTCGCCGGCGGCGCCGAGGTAGGAGCCGGGCGCGACGAGGATGCCGTGCTCGAGCAGCCGCTCGGCGAACGCCTCCGAGGTCTCGCCGTCGGGCACCGCGACCCAGAGGTACATCGTCGCCTCGCTGCCCGGCGACGCGGATGCCCTTGCGCTCGAACAGGTCGAGGAGGAGCTTCCGCTTGCGGCCGTAGCGCTCGCGCGTCTCGGCGACGTGCTCCTCGTCGCCCCACGCGACGACGGATGCGCGCTGGACGAACTCCTGCGGCGCCGTGCCGACGGTCGGCCGGAACGCCTTCAGCGCCGCGATCAGCGCCGGGTCGCCGGCGGCGAAGCCGCTCCGGTAGCCGGTCATCGAGCTGCGCTTCGAGAGCGTGTTGAAGACGACGACGTTCGTCCGGTCGGCCAGCTGGAGCGCCGAGGCCGGCGGCTCGTCGAACCAGAGCTCGGTGTACGCCTCGTCGGAGGCGATCACGAAGCCGTGCTCGCGCGCCAAGCGCCGCCAGCCGCTCGTAGAACGCGAGCGGCGCCGTCGCACCGGTCGGGTTGTTCGGGTAGTTGATCCAGAAGACGGCGAGCCGCGCCCAGGTCTCGTCGTCGATCGCGTCGAGGTCGGGCAGGAAGCCGTGCTCCTCGAGCAGCGGCAGCGCCAGCGGGCGCGCATGCGCGAAGAGCGCGCCGCGCTCGTAGACCGGGTAGCCGGGGTCCGTGTAGGCGACCGTGTCCCGCGTCCCGTCGGCGTCGACGACGGCGAGCGCGAAGCGTGAAGATCGCCTCCTTGCTCCCGAGCGTCGGGATGATCTCGGTGTCGGGATCGAGCGTCGTCCCGAAGCGGCGCTCAGCCCAGCCCGCGATCGCCTCGCGCAGCTCCGGCAGCCCGACGGCGGCCGGGTAGCCCATGCGGTCGCGCAGGCCGTCGACGAGCGCCTGGCGGATCTTCGGATCGGTCGGCTCGCGCGGGTCGCCCATCCCGAAGTCGATCACCTCGAGCCCGCGCTCGCGCACCCGCTGCGCCGCCTCGTTCAGGCGCACGAACGGATACGTCGTCTGCCGCTCGAGGATGGGGGAGACGGGCACGGTTAGACGCTACCCGTGACGAAGCGCCAGAGCGACGTGAACGCCCGCTCCAGCGCGGCGATCTCGACCTGCTCGTCGCGCCGGTGCGCGTACCGCGTCGCGCCGGGCCCGAAGTTGACGGCGTCGATCCCACGGGAGGTGAAGTCGGCGACGTTCGTCCACGCCTGCTTCGGCTCGAGGTCGAGGTCGCCGGCGGCCCGCAGGCGCTGGACGAGCGGCGAGTCGGTGACGACGCGGGCCGGCGGCGAGTCGCCCGCATGCTCGAACGTCGCGCCTTCCGGCAGCAGGCTGCGCAGGTACGCCTCCGCACTCGACGGCGAGCGGTCCGGCGCGTAGCGGAAGTTGACGTTCGCCTCGGCGCGATCGGGGATCACGTTCGTCGCGATCCCGCCGTCGATCCGCGTGATGCTCGCGACCTCGGTGAAGGTGAGCCCGCCGATCACGACCGGCCGCGGCTCGATCTCGGCGTACGGGCGCAGGCCCTCGAGCGCCTTCTCGATCGCGTTCTCCGCCGTCCACGGCCGCGCCGAGTGGCCGCTGACGCCGTGGAAGGTGATCCGCGCGTTCAGGTTGCCGAGGCAGCCGGCCTGGATCGTGCAGTCGGTCGGCTCGAGCAGGATCGCGAGCTCCGCCTCGTGCACGACGCGGGAGTTGTCGAACAGGTGCGGCAGGGGGCTGAACTCGGCCGGCAGCTCCTCCTTCCCGAACGCGAGCAGGGCGAGGTCGACGTCCGGCTCGGTGCCTTCGAGCGCCCGCGCCAGCTCGAGCATCACCGCGAGGCCGCCCTTCATGTCGCTCGCGCCCAGCCCGACGACCGCGTCGTCCTCGATCCGGCCGGGCACGTTCTCCTGCGCCGGAACGGTGTCGTAGTGCCCGGCGAGGACGACGAGCGGCTTGCCCTCGCGGCGCGGCCGCGACCAGACGAACGCGTCCTCGGCCTCGTACTCGACCTCGAACGAGGGCGGGACGAGCGAGCGCACGTGCGCAGCGATCTCAGCCTCGTGCCGGCTCTCGGAGGGGATGTTGACGAGCTCGAGCGTGCGCTCGGCCAGCCGGGTCGCGAGGTCGGGCATCGGGCGCAAGCGTGGCACAATCCCAGCAGTGACGACGCGCCAGAACCCAAGCTCCGGCGTCGAGCCCGAGCGCGGGCTCGTTCTCGCCGTCCTGCCACGCTCCGCCGACTCCGAGGAGGAGCTCGGCGAGCTGCGCGAGCTCGCCCGCACGGCGGGCGTCGAGCCGATCGCGGAGCTGGTGCAGCAGCGCGCGAATCCCGATCCGCGCACATACGTCGGCAAGGGCAAGCTCGAGGAGCTGAAGCAGGTGTACGAGGACGCGCACGCCGAGGTGCTGATCGTCGACGACGAGCTCGAGCCGGCGCAGCAGAAGGCGCTGGAGAACGCGCTGACCGCGCGCGTCGTCGACCGGACGCAGCTGATCCTCGACATCTTCGCCCAGCACGCGACGAGCGCCGAGGGGAAGCTCCAGGTCGAGCTGGCGCAGCTCGAGTACAACCTGCCGCGCATGCGCGGCATGTGGCAGCACCTCGAGCGTCTCGGCGGCGGCACCGGCGCCCTCGGGGCCGGCGTCGGCACGCGCGGCCCCGGCGAGTCGCAGCTCGAGACCGACCGCCGGATCGCGCGCCGCAAGATCTCGCTGCTACGGCGTCGGCTGAAGGAGGTCGGCAAGCACCGTGCGACGCGGCGGAAGGAGCGCGCGTCGAGCGGTACGCCCACGGTCGCGCTCGCCGGCTACACGAACGTCGGCAAGTCGACGCTCCTGAACGCGCTCACCGGCGCCGAGGTCAGCGTCGAGAACCGGCTCTTCGAGACGCTCGACCCGACGACGCGCGGCTTCGAGCACGAGGGCAAGCGCTATCTCGTCACCGACACCGTCGGCTTCATCCGCAGGCTGCCGACGCAGCTCGTCGAGGGCTTCGCGTCGACGCTCGAGGAGACGCTCGTCGCGGACCTCGTCCTGCATGTCGTCGACGCCTCGGAGGACGACGACCGGCTCGAGGAGATGATCGGCGCCGTCGACTCGGTCCTGCACGAGATCGGCGCCGACGACGTGCCGGTCGAGCTCGTGCTGAACAAGATCGACCAGGTCGACCCGCTCGGGAGGCGCCGCCTCTCGAACCGCTTCCCGGGCTCGCTCCAGATCTCAGCCGCGACCGGCGAGGGCGTCGGACGAGCTGCGCGAGCGGATCGCGAACCTCTTCGCCGACCGCTTCGAGGACGTCCGGCTGCTGCTGCCCTACGAGGAGGGCGGGAAGCTCGCAGAGCTGTACGCGCTCGGCGCGCCGATCGACGAGCGCGAGGACTCGGAGCACGGCGTGCTCGTGCGCGCGCGGCTGCCGCAGCGCGAGGTCCGCCGTTTCGCCGCCTACCTCGTCGCCGACGCGAGCGACGCGGCCGAGCGCGGCGTCAGCTAGCGGTTGTCGCCGGAACCGTGCAGGACCGCGCGCTGCTGCCGCGACGCGAGCTTCTCCAGGTTCGCCACGGCGAGCTCCTCGAGATCGAGCCCGGCCTCGGTCGCCAGCTGAGCGACATACCAGAGGACGTCGCCGAGCTCGGCGGCTATGGCCGCGCGCCGCTGCTCGGTTAGGGTCCCTCCGTCATCGCGGATCGCCTTCTTGACCTTCTCGGCCGTCTCGCCCGCCTCGCCGCAGAGACCGAGGGCCGGGTAGACGATGTTGTTCCCGGCGTCCGGGTAGACGGCGGTCGCGCGTGACCGATCCTGGTACTCCGAGAAGCGCACCCGACAACCCTACTGGCAGCCGCGGACGATGATCGGTGCGGAGCCACGGATTCGCGTCTCGGCGCTCCTCCGCTGGGGCGACGGGATCCTGCTCTGCCGGCACGACAAGCGCGGACGCGACGTCTGGCTGCTGCCGGGCGGCGGCGTTCACTCGGGCGAGACGCTGGTCGACGCGCTCCGCCGGGAGATCGCGGAGGAAGTCGGAATCGAAGCGCCGCCGCTGGAAGGGCCGATCGCGCTCGTCGACTCGATCGCGCCCGGCCGCTCGCTGACGACGAAGCACGTCGTCCACATCATCTTCGCGGGACGCGTCGAGGGATCGCTGGAGTCGGTCAGCTCGACGGACGAGGCGGTGCGCGGCCATCGCCTGTTCGCGCTCGACGAGCTCGACGGCGTCATCCTCCATCCACCGATCCAGCGCTTCGTGCAGCGCTGGCAGTCGGCGGATCCGGCGGTCTATCTTGGAGCTCTATGGACCCCGTAAGGGAGCTCCTCGGCCTCACCGCCGACTACTCGAGCCAGTTCCTCGAGCGGCTCGACGAGCGCCCCGTTCGGCCGGACGCCTCGATCGAGGAGCTTCGCGCCGCACTCGGCGGCCCGCTGCCGAAGGAAGGAACCGACGCCGCGCAGGTCATCGCCGAGCTGATCGAGGCAGCCGAGCCGGGCATCATGGCGATGCCGTCCGGCCGCTTCTTCGGCTTCGTCATCGGCGGGGCGCTCCCGGCCGCGATCGCGGCGGACTGGCTCACGTCGGCGTGGGATCAGAACGCGGGTCTGATCGGTCCGACGCCGAGCGCCGGCGTCGTCGAGGAGGTCGCAGTCGAGTGGCTGCGGGAGCTGCTCGGCCTGCCGGCCGGAGTCTCGGCCGGGATCGTCACCGGCTGCCAGATGGCGCACATGACGGCACTTGCGGCCGCCCGGCACCACGTGCTGACGGCCGCGGGCTGGGATCTTGCCCGCGACGGCCTCCAGGGCGCGCCGCGGATTCGCGTGCTCGCCGGCGACGAGCGCCACGTGACGGTCGACCGGGCGCTGCGCTACCTCGGCATCGGCTCGGCGCAGATCGAGGTCGTCGAGATGCGCGGCGACGCACTGCGCGACGCGCTCGCAGCGAGTTCCTGGCCGACGATCGTCTGCGCCGAGGCCGGCAACGTCAACACCGGCGCGTTCGACCCGCTCGACGAGATCGCTGATGCGGTAGCGGGCACGGGTGCCTGGCTGCACGTCGACGGCGCCTTCGGTCTCTGGGCCGCCGCCTCGCGGCGTTTCCGGCACCTCGTCGCCGGCGCGGAACGAGCGGACTCGTGGGCGACGGACGCGCACAAGTGGCTGAACGTCCCCTATGACTGCGGGATCGCGTTCTGCGCGCACCCCGCGTCGCACCGGGCTGCGATGTCCGTCCACGCGAGCTATCTCGAGCACGCCGACGCCGACACGGCGCGCGACGCGATGGACTGGAACCCCGAGTTCTCGCGCCGGGCGCGCGGCTTTCCGGTCTACGCGGCGATCAGGGCGCTGGGGCAGGAAGGGATCTCGGCGATGGTCGAGCGCTGCTGTGACCACGCGGCACGCTTCGCCGAGCTGCTCGGCGCGGAGCCCGGCGTCGAGATCCTCAACGACGTCGTCCTCAACCAGGTGCTGGTCCGCTTCGGCGGCGACGACGAGGTCACGAAGGCGACGATTGCCGCGGTGCAGGAGGACGGCACCTGCTGGCTCTCCGGCACGGTCTGGCAGGGCAGGGGCGCGATGCGAATCTCGGTCTCGAACTGGCGGACTACCGACGACGACGTCGAGCGCTCGGCCGGCGCCATCCTGGCAGCGGCCGCCTCCGTCGCCGGGTCGGTGCGCTGACCGGCATGCGGTTCGACCGGCACACGCTCGTGCTGCTCGTGCGTCGGCCCGATCCGCCGGAGCTGACGGACGAGGAGGCGGCAGAGCTCCAGGATCGGCATCTCGCTTTCCGAGCCGATCTGCGCGACCGCGGCGTCCTCATCGGCGGAGGGCCGCTCGTCGACCAGGACGACGAGCGCCTGCGCGGCATCTCGATCATGGTCTGCGACCCCGAGACGGCGCGCCGGCTCAGCAACGAGGATCCGGCGGTGCGGGCGGGCCGGCTCGCGGTCGAGGTGATGACCTGGATGGTCCCTGCGGGCAACGTCCGCTTCGAGAACGTGCCCGCGCCGCGGTCGATGGCCGAGGCCGCGGAGGACTGACGACCACCTGTCCGGTGCGGCCCGGCTTGCTCAGCTGCCGTCGCGAATGTCGCTGAGCGAGCGGGCAGTGAAGGCGATTGCGTCGAAGGTCCCGGTGCAGCCGGTGCCGGTCGGGGCCTGGCAGACGAAGCCGATGCGTGGCGCAGCGCTCGCCGGTCGGAAGACCCTGATGAGCTCCCAGCGCCCGCCTCCGTCGGATGCGTGAAAGGCGATCGCCTCGCCGACACGCGCCAGTCGCAGCCAGGCGCTTTTCTGCGCGAGCACGGTCGAGTTGCAGTCGTCGGAGAATGTGTCGGTGACGACTGAGACGATCGTCGGGCCGGCCGCGGTCACCTCAACGGCGAGCTTGGCCCAGCGCTCGTCATCGTCATAGACGAAGAGACCGGCGGCGTCGAACATGGCATCGCCGTCGAGGGCGACGTGCGCCTCCAACGTGAAGTCCCCCGTCGGCGGCGGTCCTACGAGCACCGGCGCCGTACGCACGGGGCGAGCGCTGATCGGGTCGATGAACCAGTCCGTCTGCGCAGGTGCGCTGACGACGAGCCGAGCCGGCTCGGCAGACCATTCGGCAGGCAGGCGCACCCACGCGAGCGCGAACGGCACGGCGTCAAAGCCGAGGAAGTCGTCCACGAGCAAACCTTAGGCCGTAGCCAGTGCTCGGAATGTCCCCGGGGCGTTCGCGAGCCCTGGCGCGTCTGGAACCGAGGGAACCGATGCGGTGTAATGACTACCGTGATGCTGCTCGCGCTACTGGCGTCGGCGACCTGCCTCGCAACGCCCGTCCAAAGCGGCAATGGGACGTACGTGCGCTCGGGTCCCATCACCGGCTACATCACTCCGCCCTACGACGTCGTGCGGGGCCGCTTCAGTCTTCACGTCGGCCCATGGCGGGTGAAGGGCCACCTCAGTCAAAAGATTCCGTGGTTCGTGCGCGCGGGAGCAGATTTCGGCCCTGCGATTTCAATGACCGGTGTGCGCCTCGCGCCGCTTCCCGCAAGAACCTTCCGACAGACGTTCCCGTCGGCCGGGAGCGGGTATCAGCAGGGCACCGTCTACCCCTCCATCATCAGCCCGCCCACCTCCGGGTGCTGGCGCCTCACGATGCGCACGGGCGGCGTCACGGCCCGTTTCGTCGTCTTGGTACGCAACTAAGCGCGACGGTCGGCTGGGCTAGACTCGCGGCTGTGGCGTCTCCGGCGTAGTTGATCCCGTCTCTCTGGCCCTTCGGCCGCACATCTGTGCGAGCTGACGTGGGCTGCCTGACACGCACCCGGCCGTCGGTGACATCCGTCGGTGGACGGGCGATGAGATCAACCAAGGAGGAAACGTGGTCACTGAAGCACGCCTTGAACGCGTGGCGTCCGGACTGGCACCAGTCACACCCGGATGGTTCGTCGTCAACACGGCCGACGCCGCGTGGGTCAACAACGAATCGTTCGGCGGCGTCTGCATCTTCGAGTCCGACGACTTCGTGCTGCGAGGCCGGCCCGATTTGACGGAGTACGTGAAGCCGGACGCCGGGTTCACGATCCGCGTCGTGTCGCCCGGGCAACCAGCAGGTCTCTATCACGCCGAGTCGGTCCAGGAGGACTTCCTCATCTTGATGGGCGAGTGCGTGCTCATCATCGAAGACCAGGAACGGCATCTGCGGGCATGGGACTTCGTGCATTGCCCGCCGATGACCGCGCACACGTTCGTCGCGAAGGAAGCAGGGCCATGCGTGATCCTGGCCACGGGGAACCGGCGAGACGATCATGAGCGCGTCTGCCGACGATCCGAGGTCGCCCTCCGCTACGGCGCGGGAAGCGAAGTCGATACGACAGACCCCGAACGGTGGTGGGGGCCATGGGAGGTCCAGCGTCCAGCTCAGTGGGACGAACTCCCGTGGGCTGAACGGCCCTAGTTCTCATGGGTGCGCTGCGGCGTTCGGACCGAATGCCGCAGCGCACGACAAGCCGAGATCGTCGTCTGGGCCGCTAGAAGCGGCCGCCGCGGTCTCTCGCTCGCTGCGCTGACACCGCATGCGCCTCGGCTTCGAGGCGGTCCGGCAGCGGCTCGAGCTCCTGCGCGTCGCCGCCCGTCGCGTGCGCCAGCGCCTGCGAGAGCAGCCAGTCGGCGAGCCAGGGGTTGCGCGGCAGCAGTGGGCCGTGGAGGTACGTCCCGACGGCGCGGCCGACGCGGACGCCCTCGTAGCCCGACTCGCCGTCGTTGCCGAAGCCGGCGACGACGCGGCCGAGCGGCTCGGCGCCCGGGTCGAGCCTCGTCCGCCCGGCGTGGTTCTCGAATCCCGCCAGCGTCTGCCCTGCCCAGGCGCAGTCCAGCAAGACGTCCCCGATCATCCGCTTCTCGCCGGCGACCGTGTCGTGCGGGAAGAGGCCGATCCCCGGCATCGAGTCGCCGTGACGGCCGAGGTAGCCGCGGCCGAGTAGCTGGTAACCGCCGCACACCGCCAGCAGCGCCGCCCCGTCCGCGACGGCCGCCTCGATCGCCGGCCCCTTCGCGACGAGATCGGGCGCGATCAGCGCCTGCTCGCGATCCTGGCCGCCGCCGATGTAGTAGAGGTCGTGCTCGCCCAGGCGAACGGCGTGCCCGACGGAGATCGGCGTCACCTCCAGTTCGTGGCCCCGCAGCCCCGCCCGCCGCGCGAAGACCGCGATGTTGCCCCGGTCGGCGTAGATGTTCAGGTACTCGGGATAGAGGTGGCCGACGCGTAGTTTCACGAGCGCTCCCAGTACGGCTTCGACCAGCCGCGGTCGGCCACGATCCGCTGCAGCTCGAGCATCGCCGTGTAGGTGGGGAGGACGACCAGCTCGCCGCCGGGCGGGGTCAGCTCGAGGCCGCGGTCGAGCGCGCGTGCAAGCGACGGCTCGACCGTGAGCGCCTCCTCGGGCAGGCCGCCGTAGACGCAGCGCACGCCGAGCTCCGCCGCCCGGTCACCGGAGGCGATCAGCCGCTCCGAGCGTCCCAGCAGCGGCTCGAAGTCGACGTCCCAGATCCACGACACGTCCTTGCCGTCGGCGATCGCGTCGTTCAGCGCGACAAGAAGCAGGGAGGGGGCGCCGCCCTCGAGCAACGTGTGCACGACCTCGTTCGCGCCCGCCGGGTTCTTGATCAGGAGGATCAGCACGGTCTTGTCGCCCGCCGGGATCCGCTCGAAGCGGCCGAACGCGGCGCCGAAGCGCTCGAGGCCCGCGCGGATCTCCTCGAGCGACGAGCCGAGAGCCTGTGTCAGCGCTGCGGCGCCGAGCGCGTTGTAGACGTTGTAGAGGCCGGGGAGCGGGAGCCGCAACCTGGTCGCGCCGGCGGGCGTCTCGAGCAGGAACGAGGCCGCGTGCAGGCCGTCGAGCTCGATCTCCGTCGCGCGCACCTGCAGCTGCGGCCGCGTGTGCCCACACGCCGGACAGCGGTAGTCGCCGAGGTGGCCGACGTACGCCGCGGCGAACTCGTACGGCTGGCCGCAGCGAACGCAGTAGCGCGAGTCGGCCGCATGCTGGAGCGCCGGCCGCGCGTGCCGTGGATCGTCGATCCCGTATGCGAGCGCATGCGCGCGCTCCCGGGCGAGCTCGCCCACCTGCGGGTCGTCGCCGTTGACGACGAGCACCGTCTCGGCCGGCAGCGCCGCGGTTGCGGCCCGCCAGCGCTCGGCGATGTGCTCGAGCTCGCCGTAGCGGTCGAGCTGGTCGCGGAAGAGGTTGCCGAGCAGCACCGCCCGCGGCCGGACGCGCCGGACGACCTCCGGCAAGGCACCCTCGTCCACCTCGAGCAGCCCCAGCTCGGCGTCCCGCTCGGCGAGCAGGATCGAGGCGACGCCCGAGACGAGGTTGGCGCCGGACCGGTTCCAGGCGAGCTTCAGCCGAGGCTCGAGGATCTCCGCCGCCATCGCGGTCGTCGTCGTCTTGCCGTTCGTCGCCGAGACGACCGCAGCGCCTTCCGGCAGCCGTGCCGCGAGCGCGTCGATCGCGCCCGGATCGAGCTTCCAGAGCAGCTTCCCCGGCAGGGTCGTGCCGCCGCCCGTCCCTGCGATCCGCGACAGCTTGGACGCCGCCCGTGCAGCGAACGACTCCACGGCGAGACGGGCGCTCATCAGGCGCCGAGCGTACCCGTGCCCGCAGATCCCTCGTTCGAGGGAACTCCGCGACCGTAACCCGAAAGGGGGAGGAACCCGCCTTTTTACGCGCATACGGTCTGCGCGGTTCCACCAGGCGGGCGCTCTCGGCGTCCTCTGATCGATTTCATGCGGCCCGCGCCTCGGCGCGGACAAGGGAGAACGATGGGAAGAAACACAGGCGGCAACCCGGGCGACGTTCGCAAGAGCGCGCTCTGGGGCTCCGGAAACCGGGGCGGAGAGCACCGCTCGAATGCCCTCTGGGGCAAGGGCGGCAGAGGCGCCATCGTGACGATGGTCGCCGTGCTGATGCTCTCGCTGGGCGCCGGCTCCGTCACGGGTCGGGACGCGGCTGCGGTCGCCGGCTCGCTCCCCGCGACGACTGTCGAGGCCGGTCTGCTCGAGCGGGCGCAGGCGAACCCGAAGGAGAAGTTCCGCATCATCGTCCAGAGCGCCTCCGGAGCGAAGGCGGCGGAGACGGCGTTCAAGGACGTCGAGAAGCAGGACGACAAGCAGCTCGAGAACGACGAGAAGCAGGTCGAGCAGGCGGAGAAGGCGGCCAACGAGCGCGCCTCGAAGTCCAAGACCAAGGCGGCGAAGGAGAAGGCGAAGGCGGAGCGCGAGCAGTATCGCGCCGAGCGGGACGCCATCCGGTTGCTGCAGAAGTCCTCGGACGGCAAGCTCGACGACCGCTTCGACTTCATCGGCGGCGTCTCGCTCGAGATGTCGGGTCGACGGCTGGCGAAGCTGGCCCGGGTTCCCGGCCTGATCATCACCGAGGACGTCCAGGTCACGCTGCTCGACGGCGGCTCCGGTTACGGCTACGGCCAGCTGAAGTACTCGTCGAAGCAGCTGTGGGCCCACGAGACCGGAGTCAGTGCGCTCTGGTTCGTGACGCCGGCGCAGATGCCTGCGATCGCGATCGTGGACTCGGGCATTGACGAAACGCTGCCGGACTTCGCGGGCCGCAACGTCAAGCAGGTCGACTTCGTCAGCTCGGACAACCCCAACGGCTCGCGCGACGGTCGCGGACACGGCAGCTTCGTCGCCGGGATCGCGGCGGGTTCGGCACCCGGTTACGCCGGCGTCGCTCCGAACGCTCCGCTCGTCTCGCTCGACGTCATGGACGACTCCGGCTCAGGCCGGACGAGTGACGTGATCAAGGCGACCGAGTGGATCTTCGAGAACCACAAGACGCACAACATCAAGGTCGCGAACTACTCGCTGCACGGCGGCGGCAAGGCCCACTTCTACGAGGATCCGCTGAACAAGGCGGTCTCGAAGCTGTGGTTCGCCGGGGTGACGGTGATCGCGGCTGCGGGCAACTACGGCAGGGACGGGGCCCCGAGCGGCGTGCTCTTCGCTCCCGGCAACAACCCGTTCGTGGTCACGGTCGGGGCGATCGACATCGGCGGCACCGCTCGGGTGAACGACGATGATCGCGCCTCCTGGTCGGCCTACGGCCGGACGCAGGACGGGTTCTGGAAGCCCGAGATCTGCGCTCCGGGTCGGATGATGATCGGTCCGGTCCCGATGGGCTCCACGCTCGCCGTGGAGAAGGCCAGCAAGATGAAGAGCCCCGGCTACGTCGAGCTCTCCGGCACGTCGTTCGCGACGCCGGTGCTCACCGGGATCGCGGCTCAGATCCTCGCTCGCAACCCGAGCATGACGCCCGATCAGGTCAAGGGCGCCCTCCTGCGGCGGGCCCGTCCGGTTCCGCGCGCGGAGAACAACTCGTGCGGCGTCGGTCAGGTCAACGCTGTCCGGGCGGTGCTGAACGCGACGACGTCCTCCAACCCCAACGCGGCGCTGAACCGGTTCCTCACGGCCGACGCCGAAACGGGGCTGACGGTCTTCGACGCGGTCAGCTGGTCGGACGCGATCAGGTCCGACGTCTCCTGGGACGCGGTCTCCTGGAGCGACGTCTCCTGGAGCGATGTCTCCTGGGATGCGGTCTCCTGGAGCGATGTCTCCTGGACGGACGTCAGCTGGACGGATGTCTCCTGGAGCGACGTCTCCTGGGAGGATTCAGCAGAGGAGCAGGGCACCGTGGACGGTTCCGGTGTCCCGCTGACCCCGGAGGAGGAAGAGGCGGCAGCCGAGGATCCGGATCTGGCGCCGATTCCGGGCCCCGGCGTGCCGGAGCTCCCGACGGCGGCGGATACCGTCGTCGAGGCGGCCGAGGCGGCAGTCGAGGACGTAACGGAGGCGGCTGAGAACGCCACCGTCCCCGTCCCGCCGCTGCCCCTCCCGTAAGCCAGTCGAGGAGCGGGGCCAGGCCGAGAGGCCGGCCCCGCTCCTCACCCTTTCGGGTGATTGGCCCGGCGTGCCTCGAACGGGGGATGCCTCACCCCGATCCGCGGCATACCCTCCGATCCGGCCTAGTGGGCCGGTCGAGCTGCTTTCGATTCTCTGCGGTATCGAAGGAGACACGCGGCATGAAGGGCACAGGCGGAGCGAAGTGAGCGCAATTCCCCTCGAGGACGCGATCGAGCGCGCGAGCAGCCCCGAGCGCAGCAGCAAGCTGCCACCGAAGGCTTTTGCCTACTTCCTCCTCGTCGGCGCCGGCCGCACTCGCGGTGACGGTGCCGTTCCTCGCCGAGCTCGATCGCCACACTGGCGACTGGCTCGAGTTCGCGCTGCTGGCGACGAGCGTCGCGGTGGCGCAGTTCTTCGTCGTCCGCACGCCCGGCAACAAGAGCTACCACACGACCGGTGTCTTCCTGATCGCCGCGGCCCTGCTCGTGCAGCCGGCACTGCTGGCGCTGATCCCGCTGATCCAGCACATTCCCGAGTGGCTGCGCAGCCGCGGCACCTGGTACGTGCAGATGACGAACATCTTCGTGTTTACGATCGCGACGATGTCGGCGTGGGGGGCTGCGCACGTCGTGCTCGGCGCCGAGGGCTTGATCGCCTCCGACGACGTTCGCTTCGCACTCGCAGGCACGGCAGCGTCGGTCGTCCTCGTCGTGCTCAACTCGGCGCTGATCGCGCCCATGATCCGCCTCGTCAACGGTCACCCGATGCGCCAGCTCTTCTCGTACCAGACCCTCTCGACAGAGTTCGTCTTCGCCGCCCTCGGCGTCGTCCTCGCCGCCTTCTGGACCGGCAATCCCTGGCTCGTTCCGTTCGCGATCGCGCCGCTGCTGCTGATCCACCGGGCGCTCTCGGTGCCGCAGCTGCAGGCGGAGGCGCGCGTCGACCCGAAGACAGGCCTCTTCAACGCCCGCTACTTCGCGTCGGCGCTCTCGGAGGAGCTCGGACGGGCGCAGCGCTTCGAGCGGCCGCTGTCGCTGATCATGGCCGACCTCGACCTGCTGCGCGAGATCAACAACACCTACGGCCACCTCGCCGGCGACGCGGTGCTGAAGGGGATCGCCGAGGTCTTCCGCGCCGAGCTGCGCCACTACGACGTCCCGGCCCGCTTCGGCGGCGAGGAGTTCTCGATCCTGCTGCCGGAGACCCCGCCGGAGCAGGCGATGGAGATCGCCGAGCGGATCCGGCGCGCGGTCGCCGAGAAGCTCTACGACGTCGAGACGTCGAGCGAGCCGATCCGCGCCACCGTCTCGATCGGCGTCGCCGGCTACCCGAAGGACGCGCAGGATCCGAACGCGCTCATCCATCAGGCCGACCTCGCCGTCTACCGGGCGAAGCTGCAGGGACGCAACCGCGTCCTCGGCGCCAGCTCCGAGCCGCTCCTGATGCCGGCCGACCGCACCCAGCGGCTCGTCGCGGTGCCGGAGGACGGCGACCACCGCGAGCCGCTCGCACGCGTCCCCGAGGCGCTGCCGGAGCAGGAGCGGCGGCACACGGCGCACACGACGAGCGGGCCCCGCTTCCTGCAGCTCTCGGCTCGCCTCGGCCTGCTCGTCGGCCTCGTCAGCACGATCGGCGTCACCGCGGGCGTGATCGGAGCTATCTACGGAACGTCGACCGACCTGATCGGGCTGCTCGCAGTGATCGCGCTCGTCAGCGTGGGGGAGGCGCTCGCGCTCGAGCTCGACGACGGCTCGATCTCGGTCAGCGCCGTCGGTGCGCTCGCCGGCGCCTCGCTCTTCGGGCCTCGGGCCGCGCTCCCGCTCGCGATTGCGATCTGCGTCGTCCAGTGGAGCGCGCAGCGCCAGCAGATCCACCGCGTGCTCTTCAACATCGGCACGCTCTCGCTCTCGTCCCTGGCGGCCGCCGGCGTCTTCATGATCGGGTTCCAGGGCGCGCTCGGCGAGCTCGTCACGGTTCGTGTCGGCGTCGTCGCCGGCGGCCTCTACTTCGCCGTCAACACCGGACTGCTCTCCGTCGCCCTGGCCGTCGAGGGGCGCGAGAACGTCTGGCGGGTCTGGCACGAGCGCTTCCTCTGGCTCGCGCCGCACTACCTCGTCTACGGCTTCATCGGCGGCGTGATCGCGATCGGCTACCACGCGGCCGGGCTGTACGCGCTCGCGGTCTTCGCGGTGCCGCTGCTGCTGATGCGCAAGACGCAGGAGGCGTACCTCTCACACACCCGCAGGAGCGCGCAGAAGCTGCGCCAGGCGGCCGAGACGATCCACACGCAGAACGTCTCGCTCGAGCAGGCGAACCGACTGCTGAAGGAGCGCTCGACGGCGGCGATGGAGAGCCTCTCGGCCACGGTCGACGCGCGCGACGCCTACACGGCCGGCCACTCGCGGCGGGTGCAGCAGCTCGCGCTCGCGATCGGCCGCGAGCTCGGTCTGTCGCAGGTCGAGCTCGACCTGCTCGGCCATGCGGCGCTCTTCCACGACATCGGCAAGCTCGCGATCCCGGACTCGATCCTGCTCAAGCCGGCCAGCCTGACCGAGGAGGAGTGGGCGCTGATGCAGCGTCACGCCGACGAGGGCGCCCGCATCATCGACCGGCTCGGCTTCCTCGGCGACGCCGTCCCCGCGATCCGCCACCACCACGAGCGCTTCGACGGCACCGGCTATCCGGACCGCCTCCGGCAGGAGGAGATCCCGCTCGGCGCCCGGATCATCCACGTCGCCGACGCGCTCGACTCGATGCTGACGACGCGCATCTACCGCGCCGCCCGGCCGCTCGAGGAGGCGCTCGCCGAGCTCCGCGGCGCCGCCGGCACCCAGTTCTGCCCGCGCTGCGTCGGCGCGCTCGAGCGGATTCTCCCGCTCGAGTCGCTCACGGACGACGCCCAGGCGCGCCCGAAGCTGCTCGCGATCTAGGCGGCCCGTTTCGGACCTGTCCCAGGGCCTGTCCCTCGGACATGTCCGTTCTGGCGTACTTGCAAGGGCGGAAAATGCTCTACACTGCTTGCATGGGACGATCCCGCCGCCACCCCGCGGTGGCAGGCATCGATCCGGAGGCGCTCGCGGCGTTCCAGGCGGGGATCCGGAAGCGCTACACGGACGAGGAGATCCTGGCGCAGCTGACGGACAGCGCCGAGCGGCTCGGCCGGTCGCCGACGATGCGCGAGTTCGCCGCCGACGCGCAGACGACGGTGCATCCGCAGACCGTGATCGAGCACTTCGGCAGCTGGAACGCCGCCAAACGGCAGGCGGGCCTGGTGCCGCGGCGCTTCGCCACCCGCGAGGAGCTGCTCGGACGCCTCCGTGCGCTCGGTGAGGAGCTCGGCCGGACGCCGACCGCGCGCGACATCGACGCGCGCAAGGGCGCCGTCCCGTCGAAGTCGCTGCTCTGGCACACCTTCGGCTCGCTGGCACAGGCGCTCCGCGAGGCGGGCTTCGACGTGCCGGTGGGGGAGGAGCGGCTCGAACGGGCCGTCGAGCAGGGCTCGACGCTGGCGCGAACGCTCGGCCGGCTCCCGAAGATGGCCGACTGGGCGGCCGCGCGCCGCGCCGACGAGTCGCTCCTGACCGAGTGGCAGGTCTACCGGATGATCGACGTGCAGCCGGCGTGGGCCGCGTTCCAGTTCCTCGTCCGCGAGCGACTGCGCGACGAGGGCGTCGAGGTGGCGCCGGACGGCTCCCTAAGCGGCAGCTAGAGCGATCGCCGCGAGGCGCTTCAGGCACGAAGCGCCCTCGTGCGGGGCGCGCACCGACGGGAGAATCGTCTCCTCGACGTAGGAGCGATCGGGCTGGAAGCGGTGGGTGGCGCGGATGGAGCCGTCCTCGACGCGCAGCAGCGTCCCCTCGTCGACCGCGCGCTTGCGCAGCGTCAGCCGCAGCGTCGACTCGAGCACCTCGAGCGCGTCGCGGGTCGAGGCGAAGAACAGCTCCTTGCCGCCGAGCCCGACCCAGAGCGGCCGGCCGACGGCGCGGGCGAGAAAGAGGGTGGAGGAGACGCGCTCGTCGAGCCAGGCGGTCGCCATCGCGCCGTGGAGCTCCTCGAGCGCCTCGGGGCTGCCCTGCGCGTGCTCGGCGAGGGCGAAGATCGCCTCGGAGTCGACCGTCATCTCGGGATGGGCGCGCTCGAAGCCGTAGTGGGCGAAGATCGCCTCGTCGTTGACGATGATCCCGTTGTGGATCCCGACCACCGCGCCGTGGCGGATCGGGTGATTGTTCGCCTCGATCGTCGGATGCCCCTTGGTGTAGTCGCGCACGTGCACGAGCACCTGCGTCGCCGCCGGCGGGACGTGGACCTCGTCCAGCAGCTCGCTGGCTCCCGAACGGCGCTTGTGCACCGTGACGGAGCTGCTCGAGCCCCGGTGCGCGTAGCCGACGGCGTCCGCACCGCGTTCGGCGATCCCGGCCAGGAGCGCCTGCGCCGCGAGCGTCCGCTTGACGCTCGACTCGGGGCTCAGGCTATAACCGGCTATTCCGCACATATGCTGGACAAATCCTAGTTAGCGGTTCGGCTGACAGGTTTCCGACTCGTGAAAGGTAGACGCCGCGTGTTCGGACGAAGTTAGAGCTTTAACTGTAAGTCGTTTTCGACAGGTTTCAACGGATTCCTCAAGCCTTTGTCTCCGGAGGCCGATACGGATGCCAGATGGAGCCAAACGCCGCCGAGCCCGTCTTCCACGCCGCCCCCGAGCCTGCCGAGCCGCACCTCGAGCTGCTGCCCGGCCTCGAGCCGCTCGCCGACGCGCCCGAGCCGGAGGCGGAGGCGGAGGCCGAAGTAGAGGCTGAGGCAGAGGCCGACGACGAGGACGACGCCGACGAGGCGGTCGCGGTCGTCGCCGAGGCGACACAGGATCCGCTCAAGCTCTACGTGCGCCAGATCGGCGACGGGCGGCTGCTGACGGCCGCCGAGGAGCGCGAGCTCGCGCGACGCAAGGACGAGGGCGACGAGGCGGCCAAGCGCAAGCTGATCGAGTCGAACCTGCGGCTCGTGATGTCGATCACGCGCAACTACACGAAGGCCGGCGTGCCGCTGCTCGACCTGATCCAGGAGGGCAACCTCGGCCTGATCCGCGCGGTCGAGAAGTTCGACTACACGATGGGCTTCAAGCTCTCGACCTACGCGACGTGGTGGATCCGCCAGGCGGTCACCCGGGCGCTCGCCGAGCAGGGCCGGACGATTCGCCTGCCCGTGCACGTCGCCGAGCAGGTCCGGCGCGTCATGCGCGGCCGCCGCGTCCTCGCGCAGAAGCTGAACCGCGACCCGAGCACCGACGAGATCGCCGCCGAGACAGGCTTCACGTCCGTGCGCGTCCAGGAGCTGCTCGAGCTCGTGCAGGACCCCGTCAGCCTGGAGACGCCCGTCGGCGACGGCGAGAGCCTCTACGGCGACATGGTCGAGGACACGAAGACAGCCGGCCCCGACGTCGAGACCGCGGACCGCCTGCGCTCGACCGAGCTCGCGGCGGCGCTCGACCGGCTCAATCCGCGGATGCGGCACGTGCTCGCCCAGCGCTTCGGCCTCGACGGCCAGATCCCGCAGACGCTCGAAGAGGTGGGGTCGGGCCTTGGGATCACGCGCGAGCGCGTCCGTCAGCTCGAGTCACGCGCTCTCCGCGAGCTGCGGATGGTCGCGCCGGGGCTCGAGTTCTTACCTGCGCACCTAGAGCGTCGCGCCGACTGACTCCAGCTCGCGGAGTGAGGCGAGCCGCTTGAGCGAGTCCAGCTCGATCTGCCGCACGCGCTCGCGCGTCAGCCCGAGCCGCCGGCCGATCTCCTCGAGCGTCTTCGGCTCCGCGTCCGTGAGTCCGTAGCGGAGCACGACCACCTGGCGCTCGCGCTCCGAGAGTGCCCCCAGAGCCTCCTTGAGTGCCTGGCTGCGCAGCGAGAGCTCGACCTGTTCTTCCGGCAGCGGCCCATCGCCGGCGACGAAGTCGCCGAAGACCGCGTCCTCGGCCTCACCAACGGGCTGGTCGAGGCTCGTCGACGCGCGGGCGGCGGCACGCACCTCGATCGCCTGCTGCAGGGGGAGGGAGGCCTCCTCGGCGATCTCGTCGAGCGTCGGCTCGCGGCCGAGCTGCGTCCAGAGCGTCCGCTCGGCGCGGTTCATCTTCTGCAACCGCTCGACGATGTGGACGGGCATGCGGATCGTGCGCGCCTTGTCGGCGAGCGCGCGCGCGACCGCCTGTCGGATCCACCAGGTCGCGTAGGTGGAGAACTTGAAGCCGCGGCGCCAGTCGAACTTCTCGACGGCGCGGATCAGCCCGAGCGTGCCCTCCTGGATCAGGTCGAGGAACGGCAGGCCCTGATTGCGGTAGTTCTTCGCGATCGAGACGACGAGGCGCAGGTTCGACTGGATCATCAGCTGCTTCGCGCGCATGTCGCCCTTCTCGATCTTCTTCGCCAGCTCGACCTCCTGCGCGGCGGTCAGGAGCGCGTGACGGCCGGCCTCGCGCAGGAAGAGCTGCAGCGCGTCGGTCGTCGTCTCCTGCGGCGTCACCGGAGCGGGTGCAGGCGGCGGCTCCTCGTTCTTCGGCTCCTCGACGACCTCGATTCCGCGGCGGTCGAGCTCGCGGAAGAACGCGTCCTGCTCGAGCGCGTCGAGCTCGTGGAGCTCGACGACGTCGGCGACCTCCGCCGCCTTGAGCGACCCGGCCTGCTCGGCGGCATCCAGTAGCTGCAGGAGCTCGTCGTTGCGGAGCAGGTGGTCGATGTCGACGGTCGTCATGGGGGCAACGTACCTCTACCCGCGACGCTCTCGGCGCCAAACCAACGACGGCGAAGCTAGACGCGGTGCTCGAGCACGGCGAGGAGCTCGCCGACGCGGTCGACGATCGACGCCGCGGTCGCGATCTCCTCCTCGTCGAAGACGCGGTCGTCGCCGTAGATCTCGACGAGGCCCCAGCTCTGGCCGTGTGAGCGGAGCGGCAGCATCAGCAGCGAGTCGTAGCCGAGCCGCTCGAGCAGGGCCGCCTCGGCCGGATCGGCGCCGGGGTCCGCCCGCCGCACGACGCGCGGCTCGCCGTCCTGGATCACTTCCTGTGTCAGCGGGTAGTCGGTGACGAGGAAGAGCTCGAGCGGCTGCTCGCCGCCGTCGCGGTGGTAGCCGCCGAGCTCGACGAGCAGATCGCCGATCACGCGCGAGATCGACGCGAACCTCGCGTCGAGCAGCTGCACGAGCTCGCCGCACGCGACGTTGAGCACGCGCGAGACCGACTGCTCGGCGCCGATCTTCTCCAGCGAGGGCGAAACGTCCGCAAGTGCCACATACCCAGTATCGGCAGTTTCCGCCCGTCGGCAAGCCGACGCACGAGAATCAACGTTATGTCAAGTTGGCACGGAACGCCTTCGCCCCGTCGCGATCACGATCCCGCAGACGACCACGGCCACCCCCGCGAGCTGCACGGCTGACGGCTCTTCGTCGAGCAGCAGCATCGCCAGCAGCACCGCGGCGACCGGCTGGAACGTCAGCACGACCGAGCTGATCGCCGCAGGCACGAGCGGCAGCGCCGCCGCGATCAGCAGCCAGCCGAGCACCTGCGAGGTCAGCGCGAGCGTCAGCAGCCACCAGAACGCCTCCCAGGACGTGCGCAGCTCGAGCTCGCCCAGGAGCCACCCCGCCGGCAGGACAAAGATCGCCGACGCCAGCGTGGCGTGGAAGAGCGCACCTGCGGAGCGCCGCACGTCCGCCGAGCCGGCGCGCAGCGTCAGCAGGAACCCGGTGTACGCGACCGCGGTCAGGACGCCGAAGAGCACGCCGAGGGCCGGATCGTCGCCGTAGGCGCCCTCACCGACGACGCCGGAGATCAGGACGACGCCGATCAGCACGATCGGGACGGCCGCTGCGATCCGCGCTCCGGGCTTCTCGGACAGGAAGAGCCAGGCCGCGATCGGGACGAGCACGACCTGGATGTTCCCGAGCAC
Source organism: uncultured Gaiellaceae bacterium (assembly GCA_963738795.1). Classification (GTDB taxonomy): domain Bacteria; phylum Actinomycetota; class Thermoleophilia; order Gaiellales; family Gaiellaceae; genus Gaiellasilicea. The sequence continues at coordinate 204,611 of CAVTXQ010000010.1, forward strand.
GGTCGCGAGGCCCGCTCCCACGCCCGCGATCGAGTGGTGCCAGAGGATCAGGTCGGCGGCGAAGAAGGCTCCCGCGATCCAGGCGTAGGTTCGCGAGCGCAGCCCGCGCGACCCGTAGCGCCGACGCTCCCAGAGTGCGATCGCGGCGAGCGGCGGCACCGCGTAGGCGCAGCGGTAGAAGGCCGCCGTCGACGGCGTCACGTCCGCGAGCCGGACGAGGATCCCCGAGAAGGCGATGCACGCGGCCCCGGCGACGAGCAGCGGGATCGGCCGCGTGCTCAGCGCTCTCAAAAGCCGGCCGAGCGGGCGCCGGTCGCGATCAGCAGCAGGACGATCGTCCCCACCAGCACGCGGTAGACGACGAAGATCGAGTAGTCGTGCCGCCGCACGTAGCCGAGCAGGGCCGAGATCGCGACGACCGCGCTCGCGAACGAGGCCAGCGAGCCGACCACGAACGGCCCCGTCATCCCGGGCGGCAGGTCGGCGAGCAGCACGTCCCCCACGCCCTTGTAGAGGACGGCTCCGAACGTGATCGGCACGAGCAGGAGGAACGAGAACCGCGCCGCCGAGTCGCGGTCGAGGCGGAGAAACCGGCCGGCGGTGATCGTGATCCCCGAGCGCGACACGCCCGGCATCAGCGAGAGCGTCTGCGCGAGCCCCACCCCGACGGCGGCCTTCAGGCCGACCTGGCTCATGTCCTTCTCCTCCGGCTGCCGGTCCGCGATGTAGAGGAAGACGCCGAAGGCGCCGAGCAGGATCGCGATCTGCCACGGCTCGCCCAGGTTCTCGGCGATCAGGTTCTCGCCCACTGCGCCGACGATCGCGGCCGGGACCGTCGCCGCCGCGACGTACCACGCGATCCGCTCGTCGGCCGTCTCGATCCGCCGCCGCCGGACCGAGCACGACGAAGGCGCCGGCGAGGCGGACGATGTCCTCGCGGAAGTAGACGACCACTGCGACGAGCGTCCCCAGGTGGAGCGAGACGTCGAACGTCTGGTTGAAGGCGTCGTGCTCCTTCAGGTACTCCCAGTCGGCGACCCACGGCACGAGGATCAGGTGCCCGGACGAGGAGATCGGCAGCAGCTCGGTCGCACCCTGGACGAGCCCCAGGATCAGCGCCTGCCAGTTCGGGAGCGCACTCGGGTCGTCCCCCACGCCGAGCAGCGTCAGGGCGACCGCGGCCGCGAAGGCCGTGCCCGCGACGGTCCAGACTGCTGCACGGCCCACGGCGGCATCCTACGGTCCGCGGCGCGCGTCGGCGCCCGAGCAAAAGTTGTCGCAATTTGCAGCAAACACCCCGGCGGCGGTCTTGCTCCTCCCGCCGACCCCGGCTAGGTTCTCTTCCGCAAGGAGCACGGAGCGCGATTAGGTCGAAGTCGAGCTCGAGGGCCGTACGCGGAAGCGGAAAGTCAGCGGGTTCGGTGGACGAAAGCGCCACCGGCTCCTTGAATTTTTTTCCTTTCGGTTGGTTCGCCGCCGGCAGCCTGGCGGTCGTTAGGATCGCGGCGATGTCTCTGCGCGCGCCGTCGATCGATCAGGGAGTGAAGGCCGGCTGCTGGGCCGTGTTCTTCTTCTTCCTGCTCTGGCCCGGGATGCTGGCGCTCGGCGTCTCCGGCGCGACCGCGCTCATCCTCTCGCTCGTCTCCGCCGGCGCGATCTTCCTCTTCGTCCGCCTCCGCGGCGAAGACCATCCCGGCGAGCGAATCTAGCGCAGCCGCCGACAGCGGCGCGCACGAGGCGCAGCGCGAGCTCGCGGCCGAGCAGCGCCTCGAGCCGCGCAGCCGCCGTCGGACGGCCGCCGTCGTCGCTGTCGAGCACGAAGCAGTGCTCGAGCAGGAGCTCCGAAGCAGCGGGCTTCGGTCGGCTGACGGCGGCGGCGTCCATCACGACTCCTATCGACAGGAGCCGCGGCGGCCGCGAAATCCCCTGTGTCAGGGAAAAATTCTTAGTCTTCCTTCCGTTCGGTCGTCGTCACGGCGGTCCGGTCGACGTAGCCGTCACCGTCGGCGTCGCGACGCGTGTCGCCGACTGCGACGGGCGGCGGCTGCGTGCTGCGATCGGCCGTCAGCGGCGCGTCCGCGTCGCGGACGACGTGCTCCTCCTCGACGACCTCGCGGCGCGGGCCGGCCGTGTCGAACGAGAACCCGAACGTGAGCCCGATCCCGAACGCGACCGCCGGCAGGATGTTGCCGAGATCGGCGACGGCGCCGTAGATGCTGAGGTCGCGCGACCAGTTCGACGTGTTCATCCAGTCGGCCGGCTGGCGCGCCAGCAGCACCCAGCCGCCCGCGACGAGCACGGGCAGGAAGCCGATCAGGAAGACGCCGAGTCGAGAAGCGGGGCCAGCCCCACTTCGTCCAGCCGCCGAGGATCTGCGAGAGCGCCATCGTCAGCCCCGCTGCGGCGATCAGGCCGTACGTCGACCAGTACTCGGTCGACGTCTCGGTGCCGACCTGCGTCGCGAACCAGAGCAGGATGCCCGCGACAGCCGCTCCGGCGAGCGTCGAGATTCCACGTGTGACTCCGATCATCACTGCCTCCGTTCCAGGGGATCGCCGGGTGTTTCTCCCGGCTACCTGTACAACGGATGAACGCGCTAGTTCAGGTGCAGGCGACGCTCGTCGAACCGCGACGAGGCGAGCTCGGAGCGGAACGCCTCGACCGTCCGGAGCGCGTCGTCGGCGAAGACGTGGTCGACGACGCCGATCCTGCCGTCGTTCGTGAACGGAAGATCGACGTGCGCCTGCGTGACGAGGTTGACCGACAGCGCGTCGCAGACCGGGCAGCGGACGGCGAGCCCGACGCAGCGCTCGCCGGGCGCGACGGCGACGAACGAGGACGGGAAGACCGGCCGCGGGCGCCCCTCCGGGTAGCAGTAGAAGCTCCACGGCCACTCCCCCGCCCGCAGGTGCGCCGCAGCCGTCTCGTGCAGCTCTGCGGCGCTGTCCAGGATGCGTGAGGTCATCAGGTCGACGAACGCGCCCGCGCGGCCGCCGAGCGGCGCCCAGTCGAGGTCCTCGTGCGAGACGAGCCCGGGATGCTCGTCGCCGCAGCTGCAGTCGAAGCGGACCTCGTAGACGGCCGGATGCGTGGCGCCGGGCAGCCGCTCGAGCAGGCGGAACGACGAGAGCGCCACGTGGGCCTGCTCCCGCCGTGGACACGCGAACGTGTACCGGGCCGTGAGCGCGTCGTACATGCCTGGGAATCGTTATCGACGGATCGGACGCCGCCGGCAACCCCCAAAGGACCGGGTTAGTACGTGATCAGCGACTCGACGTCGTAGCCGGTCAGCTTGTCGCGGCCGTTCAGGAACGCGAGCTCGACGACGAAGAGCAGGCCGACGACCTCGCCGCCGAGCTGCTCGACGAGCTCCGTCTTCGCCCGCGCCGTGCCCCCGGTCGCGAGCACGTCGTCGTGGACGATCACGCGCGTGCCCTTGCCGATCGCGTCCGCGTGCACCTGGAGGCTGTCGGTGCCGTACTCGAGCTCGTAGGTCGCCTCGACCGTCTCCCACGGCAGCTTGCCCGGCTTGCGGGCCGGCACGAAGCCGCAGCCGAGCCGGTCGGCGAGCGCGCCGCCGAAGATGAAGCCGCGCGCCTCGGCGCCGAGGATGATGTCCGGCTGCCGCGGCCGCGCCCACTCGGCGAGCCGGTCGATCGTCTCGCGGAAGTAGGCCGCGTCGGCGACGAGCGGCATCAGGTCCTTGAAGACGATCCCGGGCTTCGGGAAGTCCGGGACGTCGCGGACACGGTCACGCAGGTCGAGGGTCGGAGCTCACCGCGGAGCGTACGTCACCGCTCCGCCAGCTGGCGCAGCTCGCGCCAGAAGAGCAGCTGCGAGAGCTCCTGCGAGGCCTCGGCGAGCGCCTGGAGGTCCTCGAGGCCCGCCTTGCGGCGCTCGGGGTTGCGCGAGCGGAGCGCCGGCGCGACGAGCTGCTCGAGCAGGCTCGACTCGCGCCCGGCCGAGTTCTTGAACGTGCGCAGGTGGCGGGCGTCGATCCCGAACTGCGCGAGCCGGCCGCAGGCGGCGGCGATGTCGGCGTCGCCCTCGCGGTAGAGCCGCTCGCCGCCCTCGACGCGCGGCGTCAGCAGGCCGTACTCCTCGAGCGCGCGCGCGAGCGCGTGGTCGATCCCGGCGCGCTCGCAGAGCTCGCCGAGGTCGAGCTCGGGCTCGCGGTCGCCGAGACCGGCCGGGCGGCTGCGCTTGCGCGCGGCCCCGGCGCCGGACGCGAGCTCCTGCCGGATCACGCGCAGCGGCAGGAACTCGTCCCGCTGCAGGCGCAGGATCGTCTCGAGCCGCTCGACGTCGTCCTCGCTGAAGAGCCGGTAGCCGCCGCGCGTGCGCTTCGGCGTCAGGAGGCCCTGGTCCTCGAGGTAGCGGATCTTCGAGATCGAGATGTCCGGGAACTCGGGCTGGAGCCGGGCGCAGACCGCGCCGATCGTGTGCAGGCGCTGCTGCTCGGTCCGGCGCTCGGTGGGCGTGGTCGTGCTCATCGTCTGAGGAAGGTGAGCCGGTACTTGCCGATCTGGACCTCGTCGTCGTCCTCGAGCTCGGCCGACTCGATCCGCTTCTTGTTGACGAAGGTGCCGTTGAGGCTGCCGAGGTCGCTGATCGTGAACGTCTCCCCGTCACGCAGCAGCTCGGCGTGCTTGCGCGAGACGGTGACGTCGTCGAGGAAGACGTCGCACTCGGGCGAGCGGCCGATCAGCGTGCGCTCGCCCTCGGGGAAGAAGCGTCTCCCCCGCCCTGCCGCCGCCGGCGCGGACGACGAGCGCCGGGCCCTTGCCGCCGAGATCCTGCAGCGCCGCGCCGGGATCGTCGGCGATCTCCTCCGGCGTGAAGGTCATCGTCTGCTCACCCGATTCGCCTTTCTCGAGGCGCGCGCCGCAGCGGGAGCAGTAGTTCGAGGCCTCCGGGTTCTGGAAGCCGCACTCCGCGCAGTAGACGTGGCTCACGCCCTACACGCCCTCGTCGTTCTGGGGCGCGCTGCGCGAGGAGAGGATGTCCGTCAGCGCCTCGACGTCGACGTCGGAGACGCCCTTGCCCTTCAGCCGCGCGGTGCGCTCCGCCCGCAGGATGTCGATCCGCCCCTGCAGCAGCCGACGGCGGAACGAGACCTCGTTCTCCTCCTCCGTCAGCTCGTCGATGAGCTTCTTCAGGTCGTCGTCGGAGAGCGTGGCCAGATCGGGAAGCGATTCCATGAGACCTTTCGGGTCGATGACTCAGCGCTCAGTAAAGCAGCACGGACGCAGAGGGGTCAACCTCAGCTTGAGGCTTCTACAGAGGTTCGCGTTGCGTCGGCGTCTCCCTGCATGATCTCCTCGACGAGCTCGCGCACCTCGCGCTCGAGCTCCTCGGAGACCTCGGTCGTCTCGCCCTCCGCGTAGAGGTGGACGAGCGGCTCGTCCGGATCCGGCAGCACCTGCGACCAGCCGCGGGCGTCGATCAGCTTGATCCCGTCGGTGAGGTCGACGTCGCGGCCGGCGAGGCGCTCGTTGAGGACGCGCATGACGACGCCCTTCTTCGCCCACGGGCACGCGAGGCGCCGGTGGATCAGCGTCGGCTGCCGGCAGCTCCGCGACGAGCTCCGAGAGCGGCCGGCCCGTCGGCGCCAGCAGCTCGAGCAGCTTCGCCAGGCTCGCGATCGCGTCGTAGGCGGGCAGGAACTGCGGGAAGACGTAGCCGCCGCCGACCGCGCCGGCGAAGACGACACCGTCGGCGGACGCCGCCTGGGTCAGGTCGGTGAGCGAGTTCGGCGTGCGGACGATCTCGAGCCCGTCGCCGGCGAGCTCTTCGACCTTGCTCGTGACGGTGACCGGGAAGGCGACCTTGCCCTCGACGCCGCGGTCGGCGAGCAGGCGCACGTAGAGCAGGAGCGTCTGGTCGACCGGGACCTCGTGGCCCTGGTCGTCGACGAGGTAGAGCCGCTCCCCCGACTGGTCGAAGACGGCGCCGAGGTCGGCGCCGATCGCGGTCACGAGCCGCTTCGTGTGCCCGATCGCCTGCGCGAGCGACTCGCGCTCCCCGAGCTCCTCGGCGAAGAAGCCGTGCGCGGAGATCGCCTCGACGCCGAGCGGCCCGACGACGAGCGGGAGCACGAACGACGCCGCCGAGTAGCCGTAGTCGACGACGATCCGGAAGCGGCGCTCGCGGATCTCCGCCACGTCGAGCGAGTCGAGCAGGTCCTGCGCGTAGCTCTCGCGGACGCGGGCCGGATACGAGACCGAGCCGACGCCGCCCGCGGCGACGCGCCGCAGCTCCTGGCGCGTGAAGTTCTTCTCGATCTCCTTCTGCAGCCCGGGCGTCAACAGGATCCCGGGCGGCTCGTAGATGCGGATGAAGACCGCCTCGGGGTCGAGGTGGCTCGAGCCGACGTGCACGGCCGCGGCAAAGGCCTGCGTCTTCAGGACGTGCCGGCTCACCGCCGGCGGCGAGACGCGGAGGTCGGCGACGTCGACCCCGGACGCGTTCAGCCCCGAGATCATCGCCCGCTTGATCATCCGGCAGCCGGGCGCCGAGTCGCGGCTCGCGACGACGCGCGCGCCGCGCTTCAGCGCCGTGCCGAGCGCGGTCGCGAGCCGTGCGGCCGTCTCGGGCGTCAGGTCGACGTTGACGAGCCCCGAGACGCCGTCCTTGCCGAATAGCCGCGAGGACGCGCGCGTCTCCCAGATCAGGTTCTCGTAGACCTGCGAGCCGGTCTCGACCTCCTTGTACGGGTAGATCCGGACGTGCGGCGCGATGTTCGACTCGGAGCCGATCGTGACCTCGTCGCCGATCGCCGCGCCCTCCTGGATCCGCACGTGGTCGCGGATGTCGCAGGCGCGGCCGATGACCGCGCCCTCGATCAGCGCGCTCCGGCCGACGTGGGTCGCGGAGTCGATCACGGAGCGCGTCGTCCGCGCCCGTTCTCGCAGCGTGACGCCGTTCGAGAGCACCGTGTACGGGCCGATCGAGGCGTCGCGCGTGATCCGGCAGTGGTTGCCGATGAACGCCGGGCCCTCGATCTCCTCGACGTCGTTGATGTCGGCGCCCTCGCCGATCCAGACGTTGCCGCGCAGCCGGACGCCCTCGATGTTCAGACGGACGCTCTCGTCGAGCGCGTCGAAGTTCGCCTGCCGGTACTGGTCGAGGTTGCCGATGTCCTGCCAGTAGCCCTCCATCACGTGCCCGTAGATCGGCCGCCCCATCTCGAGCAGGAGCGGGAAGAGCTCCTTGGAGAAGTCGTACGGCCCGTCGGTCGGGATGTGGGTCAGCACCTCCGGCTCGAGCACGTAGATGCCGGTGTTGATCGTGTCCGAGAAGACCTGGCCCCAGGACGGCTTCTCGAGGAAGCGCTCGACCTTGCCGTCGTCGTCGGTGACGACGATCCCGAACTCGAGCGGGTTGTCGACCGACTTGAGGCCGATCGTGACGGCGGCCCCCGTCTCCTTGTGGCGGTCGACGAGCGCGCCGAGATCGACGTCGCAGAGCGCGTCGCCGGAGATGACGAGGAACGTCTCGTCGAGCTTCGCGCTCGCGAGCCGGACCGAGCCGGCCGTGCCGAGCGGCAGCTCCTCGACCGAGTACTCGATGTTGACGCCGAGCGAGTCGCCGTCGCCGAAGTAGCTGCGGATCGCCTGCGGCATGAACGCGAGCGTGACCACGATCTCGTCCATCCCGTGACCGCGCAGCAGCTCGATGATGTGCTCGATGCACGGCTTGCCGACGATCGGCACCATCGGCTTCGGCTGGTTCGAGGTCAGCGGCCGCAGCCGCGTCCCCTCCCCGCCGGCCATCACGACGGCCTTCACGTGGCCACCTCGCGGCGCGCCTTGACGACGTACTGCGCGGCGGCGACGAGCGCCATCCCGAGGCCGATCCAGAAGAGCCAGAGCGGCCACTCGGTGCTCTGGCCGACGACGAGCAGGATTCCGAGCGAGAGGTAGAGCAGCCACGTCGCCGCCTTCCCCAGCCTGCTGACCTCGAGCTCCACCCCGCGCGGCATCAGCAGCCTGTATCCGCCGACGAGGATCAGGTCACGCAGGACGATGATCAGCGCCGCGTACCAGGGCAGCTTGTCGTCGAGCCAGAGCAGGATCGCGGCCGCGTCGAGCATCAGCCGGTCGGCCAGCGGGTCGGCGAGCTTGCCGAAGCGCGACTCGACGTGCCAGCGGCGCGCGAGGAAGCCGTCGAGCTGGTCGGTGACGCCGGCGACGAGGAAGATCCAGCCCGCCGCCCAGCTCGAGCCGTCCTCGGCCCGCACGAAGACGACGACGAAGAGCGGAATCAGCGCCAGCCGGAGGATCGTCAGCGCATTCGGGATCTGCGCGAGCGGTACCGGGACGGCGCGGGAGGCCACAGCCACAAGGATAGTGTGGGCGGCGTGGCGGAGACAGTTACGCTGCCGGGCTTCGTCAATGCGCACAGCCACACGTTCCAGCGGGCGCTCCGCGGCCGCGCCGGCGGCGGCGACTTCTGGGCGTGGCGCGAGCTCATGCTCGCCGAGGCCGAGCGGCAGACGCCGACGACCGTCCGCGAGCTCTACGCGGCGACGTACGCGGAGATGCGCAACGCCGGCTACACGGCGGTCGGTGAGTTCCACTATCTCGGGGTCGACGAGGCGCGCGCCGCCGCCGAGGCCGCCACGGACGCCGGGATCGAGCTCGTCGTTCTTCTCGCTGGCGTACGCGCGCGGCGGTTTGCCACGGATGCGACAGGAGTCGCCTGCCGAGTACCTGCGTCAGCTGGAGTCGCTACGTGACGACGGCGTCCGGGTCGGGCTCGCCCCCCACTCCGTCCGCGCCTGTCCGCGCGACTGGCTCGAGGAGCTCGGGCGCTACGCGGCGGCCGAGGTGCTGCCGCTCCACGTCCACGCGTGCGAGCAGCCGAAAGAGATCGAGGAGTGCCTGGCCGAGCACGGCTGCCGGCCGATCGAGCTGCTCGCCCGCACCGGCTGCCTCGGTCCCAACACGACGGTCGTCCACGCGACGCACGCGGACGGCGCGGAGCTCGACCTGCTCGCGGAGGCCGGAGCGACGGTCTGCGCCTGCCCGACGACAGAGGCCGACCTCGCGGACGGGTTCCTGCCCGCCGCGCGGATCGAGCATCGCGGCATCCCGCTCTCGATCGGCTCCGACTCGAACGTCCGCATCGATCCGCTCGAGGAGCTGCGCGAGGTCGAAGGAATCGCCCGCCGGCAGACGGGCAAGCGCGGTGTCTTCTCGACCGAGCGGCTGCTCTGCTTCGGCGCCGACGAGGGCGGGCGCTCGCTCGGGCTGGAGACGTGGCCGGACATCGGCGTCGATCTCGGGCACGAGTCGCTCCGCGGCGTCGACCCGGGCGACGTCTTCGACGCGCTCGTCACGAGCTGCTCCGCAGACGTCCTCAGCGCTGTGTGAGCCAGTTCACCCAGAACGCGGTGCGATCCAGATACGCCGTCTCGGCCGCGCGTCCGCGCAGCCCCCACGCGCCCTCGTACGACTCGTAGCCGCTCCGGTCACTGTGCGCCGGCTCGATCTGCGTGCCCTCGTGCCACTCGTTGTAGCTCGTGATCGTGACCCGATCGGCTCGGGCTCGGACCGCGCCGCGCCACATGCCGTCGTAGCGGGCGCCGTCCCGGCGCGGCTTCACGCGTCCGTCGAGGGTCGCGCGGCGAGCGTCGTAGCCCGGCCCGACCGACGGTGCGCAGAGAAGCTTCAGCCGCCGTGCCTGCGCACAGAGGCGCGGGAAGAGGCCGCCGTCGAAGAGCAGGACGTCGTAGGTGTAGAGACCGTCGAAGCCGCCCGCGGCTGCACGCCCGGCGAGATTGGTGTTGGCGAAGACGCGGACGCCGTCCAGCCGCGCGTTCATCTCCGCCCATTCGGCGGCGGGGAGGTCGGTCGAGGCCCAGACGTAGAATTCGGAGACCCCCTGTCCGCGCAGGTACGCGATGTCGGCTTCGGTCGACGCGACTGTCCGGCCCCGGTACGGCTCGAGATGCGCCGGCGACGGCGAGCCCGTGGCGCCGCGCGGCGCCCAGCACCAGCGGCAGCCGGCGGTCCTCACGGGAGCCACGCCCCCACCAGGACGTGATTACGACGCCGATCTTCGCGGCTGCGATCTCCCGCATCTGCGCGTCGACGACGAGCGTGTCGGCCGACGAGTAGACCCCACGCGCCGGGTAGTAGCTCGACGCCACGTCCGTCGGCGGACGCAGGCCGTTTTGCTGCCAGTGCGAATAGTGGCCGTCGCTCCGAGGGGTCGCGAACCATGGGTAGTAGAAGATCCCGACCCGCGCCGACGGCGTCGGCTCCCCTGGGTGGAGCTCATGCGAGATCGCGGCCGTCGGCCAGGCAACCGCGGCCGCAAGAAGGAGAAGGGCTAGCCGCAGGAGCCTCAACGCCGACGGATCCTAGTTCGCTAATCAGCCGATTTCTACTCATTTCTGAGTGATATTTCGGTCCTCGGATCGCCACGAGAAAGGAATGCAGCCTTTCGAGCCTCTTTCCAGGTATGAGGCCGATGCCGCTGGGGTGGTTGTTCGTCGCCGTCTGGGCGATCGTGTGCGTGCTGCTCGCGGTCGCGATTCTCGCCGTTACTGTCGCCTCCTGACTCCGAGGGCCGGCTGGGGCGCTCCGACGGCGCCCCTGCCGGCGATCTTTCACGAGCGAAAGCAGGTTTCGCGTCGTTGACTTTTGGGTACACAAGTGGGGTTCGAGGAGGCGCGGGTAGAGGCAGCGGGACCGTCGTGGCGGTCTTTGGCGAGTCCTCCGGCGTACCGCGGCCCGCGCCTCGAACAGTCCAAACGGGCCATAGGCTTTCGCGATCGTTCCGCGTAGCCTCCCGCGAATGCTTGAGCGCGTCGACCGCGTCACGATCACGATGGGCCGGAACGACGTCATCATCACCTGGGCCTGTCGCGCCGCGCTGCTCAGCAAGCTCAGAACCGTCCGGAGGGCTGCCGGAGTCATCCAAGCGTTCGAAGCTGTCGGCGCAACACGCCCAGTCGAGCTCAGCATCGAGCAGAAAGTCACGCTACACAGCTTCCTCGAGGCGTGGTCCGGGATCGAGACGCCGGAGGGGTTCACCGACATGCCGCCCGGGCTGCTCGAGCTTCGCAACGCACTCAGCGACGACTTCCACGACGCCGAACACCGAGCCGAGTAACGGTCCGCCGGTCGCATCGCCGCCCCGACCTCCTGAAAACGAAAACCCCCTCTCAGCAGGGGGTTTTCTCATCGGGGCGCCGAGATTCGAACTCGGGACCTCTAGTCCCCCAGACTAGCGCGCTAACCAGGCTGCGCCACGCCCCGCGACGCTGCGCACGGTAGCAAGCCGTTTCCCGCACCGCTGAACCGCGCTCTCCCCCGCTCCACCACGAATCGTTTTGCCTCGTTTTGCCACTTATTGCCACTTTGTCACCTCGGTAGGCAACGATCTTGGAGAAGAGGCCTGACCGCCCTTGGGAGGGCGTCAAGCTCCTCGAGTGAGAGGACGCTGCCCAGACGGACGTGGTGTCGTCTGGCCCGTCCTACGTGCGAACAGCCCACGACCAGGGCCGCTCGAGATTCCGACAGACGCCGTTGGCCCGCTTCAGGGGACATTCCCGCTACAGCTTCAGTGTCGCACGCACGCGCGCGATGAGGGCGTTCAGCTTGCTCATGGTTCTCTCCTTTCGAGTGCCTCGTTGATCTCGAGACATAGATCCGTCCGTAACGATGTGATGACGGATCGAACGTCGGCTACGTCTGTTCCGGATGCTTTTGATGTTCGATGTATGCGGCGAGCGACTCGTAGTCGTGACTTCGCGCGTGGGGGTAGAAGCGTGCGAGGAAGCTGGCCCAGTCGAGGCGTTCAGTCGGGTCTGCCGTTGGCAGCGAAGGTATGGCCTCGTTCTCAAACGATGCCAACTCGATGACGCCCTGCGCCCGGAGTGGCATGGCGCCGCCAGCGTGTGTTCTCATGTTCGGCCTTCAGTCTGCGGAAGATCCGCTGTACCGACGAAGGCGGCCATCAAGAGACACGTGCGTCCCGGTGGAACGCTCGCTGCGTCTGGGTCGGGCGCTTGTGGCGCAAGTTACATGCTAACAGTTCGTCCCTCGAATACACGGCGCACGAATCGCTGCTACGTTGGCTCTAGCGCGTTTGGCTCTTGCATCGAAGCCGCCGAGGCTCTGCACCTTCCTCTCCGTCTGTCACACCTGGCCTGAGCGCCGCCGCGGGAGTCCGTTCGGACATTCCTGCCCTGAGAGATGAACAGAAGGAGCAGCACATGCACGCGACCATTCGTCGTTACGAGGGTGTGGACCAGAATCGCACCGTCGAGCTGACCCGCAAGGTCAACGAGACCCTCGTCCCGCAGCTGAGCAAGCTGCAGGGCTTCAAGGGCTACTACATGATCGAGTCCGGCAACGGTGTCTTCAGCTCGCTCGGGCTCTTCGAGAACCCGGAGCAGATCGAGGAGTCGACCAAGCTCGCCTCCAGCTGGGTCCGCGACGAGAAGCTCGAGACCGCGTTCCCGAACCCGCCGAAGATCACGAGCGGGAAGATCGTCGCCCAGAGCAACGGCGTCGCCGTCGCCTAACGGGCCGACCGAAACTCGCTCGCCGGCGAGGGGGGCCTGCTCAAACCAGGCGGTTCTCCGGTGACGAGCGACAGGCTCGCGGCAGAGCCTGTCAGGGAAGCGAGAGCGCCGGGCCTCCCTTTTGGGGCTCGGCGCCTCCCTCTCATGGACCGGCCACGCACGCGAGCGCGTCGACTTCGGGGTGTGCGAGGGCGGGATGGGCGCCCAGGCGGTCGAGGTCCGCTCGGTCTAGCAGCGCAGCTAGGAAGCGCCGTCTGTGGAGCTCTCGTGCGGCTCGCCCGATGGCGGTCGGCGCGCGTCGGCGCGTGACGAATCGTCGCCTTGTTGTTCGCCGCGCCGCATTGCCTCATAGACAGCATCCCAGTGCTGTGAGATCTCCTGCATCGAGCGGGCTGTCGTCAAAGCCGCACCTTCGAGTCTTGCTATCACAGGGTCGACCTCCGCCAGGCGTGCCTCAAGCCGCGTGATCCTGGCGCCGAGGGCGCTCAGTTGCTGAGCGATGACCTCCGATTCGCTACTTGCGGCCACTTCCTGCGGATTGTCGCATGTCATCGGCGTATGATCGTTAGTTCGGCGGCGCTTTGGAGGACGTGCGGTTCGCGGACGGAGGACTGCCGTGAAGGGACTTCCCGGATTGGGCATCTCGGAGGAAGTCGATGAATCCTTCGAGCACCACCTGTGTCCGAAGTGCGGCAACGTCGACGTTAGGGAACGGGTGATTTGAGACTCGCGGTTGGCGGCTTCGCGCGCGTTGTCCTGGCGCCGCCCATCGCACTGATCGTTGGTGACGCCGTCGTCGCTCCGTGGCAGCGCGGCGACGATTTCATGCGCCGATACCTCGATGTTCGCGCAGGGACGCGATTGGAGTAACGGCACCTCTTCAAGCGACCCGCGCTAGTCTTGGGTTGACGAGATCGTCGGAGGAGGTTGGTCGGATGGACGCAGGTGTGGGAGACCGGATCGTCGTCGAGTCGGAGCAGGCCGCTCAGTCGGGTCGGGCGGGTGTCATCGAGGAGGTTCTGGCCGACGATCCGCCGCGCTTCCGCGTCCGCTGGGACGACGGGCGCACCAGCATCTTCGCTCCCTCGGCAGGTGTCGCGAGGATCGAGCCGAGCAAGAAGAAGCGCGTGAAGGCCTGACCGGCGGGAGCCGCCCACCCCACCATCCCGAACGCTGGCCCAGCCCAGTGCCGAAGCAGAAAGAGGTAGAAGGGCCAACGGCCAGGAGCGGTGCAGCTTGTGCGGTTCTTTGCGTTCACTGCTCCTCGACCGATTGGAAAATGCGTCACGCGCATGGCCGTCAGCTAGGCTTGAACGGATTACGCGTTCGCGGCATGCGTGTGCAGTGTATTGGCCCTGCCGTTTACCGTTTTTACCGCGCTTTACCATCTTTACCATCCTCTACCGTCCAGCGCCCGATGCGGAGGCGTGGTCGACCGAGGCGGGGGCTTCTGATAGAGGGCGAGGCCAATGGGCGCCGGAGCTAGCGACGGTATCTCCGCGCGCGTTGATCAACCGCGAAGCCGTCTCTCTGCGCGTTACTGCCGATAATCCTCCTGTGCCCGACTCATCCCCTGCTGACCGCCTACGAGGACTGGTCGATGCCGGCATCGCGTTGAGCTCGGAGCTCTCGCTCGACGACCTGCTTCAGAAGCTGGTCGAGACGGCTGCCGACCTGACCGGCGCCCGTTACGCGGCACTCGGCGTGATCGACGAGACGGGAACGGAACTAGAGCGCTTCGTGACCACCGGTATCGGCCCCGAGCTACACGCTGAGATAGGCGAGTTGCCGCGCGGGCGCGGCATTCTCGGTGTTCTCATCAAGGACGCGAAGGCGTTGCGGCTGGAGTCGATCGCCGGCGACCCGCGCTCGGTGGGCTTTCCGCCCAACCACCCGCCTATGCGCGGCTTCCTCGGCGTGCCGATCCTCCTCCGCGGGCGCGCCTACGGCAACCTCTATCTGACCGAAAAGACCGACGGGTCGTTCAGCATCGAGGATCAAGAGCTGGTCGAGACGTTGGCCAGTCAGGCGGCAGTGGCGATCGAGAATGCGCGGCTGCTTCGGGACGCGACGAACTGGTCCGCGCAGCTCGAGGCTCTGAATGAGGTCGGTGCGGCGCTTGCGGGCGAGATCGAGCTGCCGCGCCTCTTGCAGCTGATTTGCCTCCGCCTGGGCGGGTTGATCAACGCCCGCATCGTGACGATTGCGTTGCCCGCGTCCGGGGACACGCTGAGGGTTGAAGCGGCGGTCGGCGTCGGCGCAGATGAAATCCTCGGACTGCGGCTGGAGCTTGCCGGCTCGAAGAGCGGCGGCGTTCTCGAGCGTCGACAAGCCGAACGAGTGCATGCGCTCGCGGAGGACCCCGAGGTCGACCAGGTCGCGACGAGCCCGATCGGCGCGCGCACGGGCCTCTATGTTCCCCTGCTTGTCGGACTGCGGCCGATCGGCGTCATCGTCGCGCACGACAAGCAGGGCGAAGATCTCCGTTTCAGCGACGACGATCTCCGCCTCGCCGAGATTTTCGCGGCACGCGCGGCGGTCGCGGTCGATCTGTCGGCGCGCGTGGCGCGCGACGCGCTCCGCCGAATCGTCGAGGCGCAGGAGCTGGAACGGCGGCGGCTCGCCCGCGAGCTTCACGACCAGACCGGGCAGGAGCTGACGTCGGTGCTGCTCGGGCTCAAGGCGGTCGAGGACGCCAAGGGCGACGCCGAACAGGCTGAGGCCCTCGCGGCCGTTCGCGAACAGGTGCTCGCCACGTTGCACGACGTGCGACGCCTGGCTGTCGAACTGCGGCCGAAAGCGCTCGACGACTTCGGCCTCGTGCCGGCGCTCGAGCGCCTCCGGGACACATTCTCTGAGCAGACCGGCATGCGCGTCGAGCTCGAGTCACGGATTCGCGAGCGGCTACCGGCCGACATCGAGACCGCCCTCTACCGCATCGTCCAGGAAGCGCTGACCAACACCGTCAAGCATGCCCGGGCCAGCACGATCAGCATTGTCTTGGGCAGCACGATCGGCTCGGTCACCGCTGTGATCGAAGACGACGGCCGCGGCTTCACCCGCGACGACGGCAGTGGTGAGGGTCTCGGCCTCCTCGGCATGGGCGAACGGTTGGCACTTCTGGGCGGCAAGCTCACCGTCGAATCCAGTCCCGGTTCCGGGACGTCGATCGTCGCTGAGGTGCCTTTGCCGTGAGCGATGCGCCTATCCGGGTTCTCATAGTCGACGACCATCCTGTCGTCCGTGGCGGGCTGCGCAGGATCCTCGAGGCCGAGGCCGACATGGAGGTGGTCGGTGAGGCCGGCGACGCGCAGCACGCCGTCTTCGAGACGCGGGCCCAGAAACCCACGGTGATCTTGATGGACGTCGTCATGCCGGGAAAGACGGGGATCGACGCCATCCCCGATGTGCTCAAGGACGCTCCGGAAGCGGCCGTCTTGATCCTCTCGATGCAGGACGACCCGAACTATGTTCGCCGGGCGTTCGCTGCCGGAGCCACCGGCTACATCCTCAAGGAGGCCGCCGACACCGACCTCGTCGCAGCCGTGCGCGAGGTGGCGGCCGGCCGCGATTACGTCCACCCCAGTCTCGGCGCGCGCATGGTCGTTGCCGACGCCGAGGAGCGGAAGCGGAACGAACAGGACCCTCTCTCAGACCGCGAGCACGACGTGCTGCGCCTCCTCGCGCTCGGCCATACCAACCAGGAGATCACCGAGAAGCTCTACATCTCCGTGCGCACAGCCGAGACCCACCGCGCGCACATCATGCAGAAGCTGCGGATCACTACCCGCGCCGAACTCGTCCGCTACGCGCTCGAGCACGGCTTCCTGGACGCCGACTCCTAGCGGAGCGGCCTCTCCCGGCACGAGTCCGCTACCAGCTCTTGACGCGCGGCCGACCCTGGGTTTCGTGCACACGCACGCGCGCGTCAACCGCGACGCAGCCGTCAGGAAACGCCAGTACCGGGTTCAAGTCGAGCTCGGCAACAGCAGGGTGATCCTCGCCTAGCCGCGCCAAGCGGCAGACAAGGTCAGCCAGCGAGGCCACGTCGGCCGCCGGTGCACCACGGAAGCCCTGGACAAGCCTGCCAGCCTTGCCGGTCGTGACCAGCTCCTCAGCATCCACATCGGTCACCGGCGCGATCCGGAAGCCGACGTCGCCGATCAGCTCGGCGAAGACGCCGCCAGGGCCGAAGGCGACGAGTGGGCCAAAGACAGGATCTTGGACGAGGCCGGCCAGGAACTCGGCCGCGCCGCTGATCATTGGCTGGACGATCACAGGGAGGCCGACTTGCACGACTGCTGCGCGGACGGCGTCTGCGTCTCCGAGGTCTAGGGCGACACCGCCGTCTTCGGTCTTGTGGGCACCCGGCACGGCCGTCTTGACGACCACCGGGTAGCCAAGTGTGTCCGCAGCTTCAAACGCCTCCTCGAGCGAGTGCGCGAGCGCCTCGCCGACGAGCGGAATCCCGTAGGTCAGCAAGAGAGCCCGTGCCTCGGCGGGCTCGAGCCAGGCGTCGGGCTGATCGGCGAGTGCGCGGTCGATGATCGCGGCGGCCGCCGCGGCGTCGACCTCCAGCTGGGGAACGCAGCCGAGCGGCCGGCGCAGCCAGTCGGCCCGTTCGGCGGCGCGGCCGAGGGCGCGGGCCGCCGACTCGGGGTAGAGGAACGCCGCTGCGGCCTCCGGTGCGGCGCGCAGCGCAGCAGGGATCCCCGCGGCACTGATGACGACGGCGAGAACGGGCTTGTCGCGGCGACCGGCGCGGGCGAGAGCAACGGCGACTTCGTCTGCGGTTGCGCTCACGGCCGGGACGAACAGGACTATGACCGAGTCGATAGTTGGGTCCGAGAGCAGGACCGGCAGCACCGCCTCGTACGAGGCTGCCGTCGCTGAGCCGAGCATGTCGACTGGGTTGGCGAGGCTCGCCTCAGCCGGCAGGAGTGCCGCGAGTTTCGTGCACGTCTCTTCTGCGAGCGACGGCAAGGCCAGGCCGGCTGCCTCGCAGGCGTCGGCGCACATGATCCCGAGTCCGCCGGCGTTCGTCAGCACCGCCACGCTGCGGCCGGCTGGCGCCGGCTGCGTGGAGAGCAGCGTCGCGACGTCGGCGAGTTCCTCGAGAGAGCCGGCGCGGATGACGCCAGCGTGGTGGAAGAGCGCATCCACCGCCACCTCGGTGCCGGCGAGCGCTGCTGTGTGCGAGCTGGCGGCGCGAGCGCCGCTCGGTGTCCTGCCGCTCTTGACGGCGAGGATCGGCTTGCTCCGTGCAACGCGGCGGGCGAGCTCGGCAAACTTGCGCGGGTTCCCGAACGACTCCACGTACAACAGAACCACCTCGGTCAGCGAGTCGTCCTCCCACCACTCGAGCAGGTCGTTCGAGGAGACGTCGGCCTTGTTGCCGATCGAGACGAACGCCGACAATCCGAGGCCGCGTGACTCGGCAGCTTCGAGCATCGCCAGCCCAAGCGCTCCGCTCTGGGAGGAGAAGCCGATGTTGCCGCTCGGCGCTTGGCGTGAGGCGAACGTCGCGTTCAGTCGCGTCGCTGCCGATGCGACACCGAGGCAGTTCGGCCCGATCAATCGCGCGCCGTGCGCGCGGACGAGAGCGAGCAACTGACGCTGCCGCTCTTCGCCGGCGGTTCCGACCTCGGAGAACCCGGCTGAAATGACGATCAGCGCACGCACGCCCTGCCGGAGCGCCGACTCGGCCGCGTCGAGTACGGAGGCCGCGGGAACACAGACGACGGCCAGGTCGACCGCGTCCGGCACATCTGCGATCGACGCATAGCCGCGAACACCGCCGACGGGCTCCCCATTGCGGTTGATCGGGTAGCTGGCCCCGCTGAAGTCGCCGGCGAGGATGTTGCGGAAGAGCTCGCCTCCGATCGTGCCACGCCGGGGCGATGCCCCCAAGACGGCCACAGACTGCGGCTCGAAGAACGGCCGCAGGGATGCGGCGACCGCAACGTGGTCGCGGGCGGCAACCCGTGCTGCGTAGTCGTCGGTCGCCGCGATCGGGAACGTCACCTCGACAATGCCGGCCGAGACCGTTCGCGTAACGGTGAAGCCCGCCTCGGCAAAAACGCGCAACATCGGCCGGTTGCCGGCCATCACCTCGGCAACGAAGCGCGCGATTCCCTGCTCGGCGGCGCGCAAGGCCAGCTGCTCGAGCAGCCGCGTGCCGACGCCGCGCCCCTGGTAGCCGTCGGCAACAGCGAACGCGACCTCAGCTGCTGCACGATCGCGCAGGCGCACATAGCCGGCCAGAGTGACGACTCGCTCACCGTCGGCGGTGGCTACCGATCCGATCAGCGCTCCACGCTCGACCCAGTCGGGATCGAGGTCGGACGCGACTAGGCGAGCGTCGACCACGGGATGGCCGTGGAATCTGCGATAGAGACTCTCGTCCGAAAGGTCGGCGAAGAAGCGCACGAGAGCGTCCACGTCTTTTCGCGTGGGTTGGCGTAGACGCAAAGTGCTGCCGTCGCGCAGGATGACGTCGACGCCGTCCTCGGCGAGTGTCGGGCGCGGCTTCTCCTGAAGGGGCGTGGGCATCAGTCCGCCAACCTGTTGTGAGGCCGGGCGAAGATGACGAGCACGGTGAGATTCTCGTAGCCGATGAAGCGATGTTCGGCACCGGCTGGGATGAACACCGCTTGTCCTTCCTCGAGCGGGACGGTGCCCCCGTCGATCTCGAGCGTGCCGCGGCCTTCGATGACCACGTAGACCTCGTCGTCGGCGTGCGGCTGCTGGTGATCCGGCTCCGGGGTGACGAGTGTGTAGACGCCGAGCTCGAGGCCCGGCGACTCGTGCGCGACCTCATAACCGCCTGAACCGGCGAGGCCGGCCTTGATGGCGCTGAGATCGATGCTGTCGTGTGTGCTGATCATCAACTCTCCCTGGACAACGCCGAGGGCGGCCGAAGCCGCCCTCGGGTCGGGGCACGAGACCCTTCTTAGCCGGTCGTGACGACCGGACGCGGCTTGATCTTGCTCGAAGCCACTTCCGGCGCCTCGCGGCGGCGAAGCGCGCCACCGAGCGCCAACACCATGAAGCCGATCCCGCTCAGGAGAAGCGCGATTCCGACGACGATCCCGAACAGCGCCATCTGCTCCGCCATGTAGGACACGTTGAGCGCGGTCGAGAGCCCAGTTGCCGTGATCCAGGAGTTGCGAGCCGAGTTCGACACGGGGCTACCCGCCTCGTCCTTCAGTGCTGCTGCCTCATCGCTCGTGCCAGCAGGGTTCTCCGGGTCGTCGGCCGAGACGAAGCGCCCCATCTGCGCGTAGGTCAGACCGCCCGAGCTCTCGAGCGCGTGCTCGTGGATGACCTGGGCGAACGCCCGCGCCTGGGTGCCGGTCGTGACCTGCTCGTCGGCCCACTGGGACGCGAACTTGGCGACCGCCGGATCGTCGGCTGCTCCGAAGACGATCTGCTCCTGCTTGATACTGTCGCGCACCGTCGCGCGGCCGTCGATGCCCATGTAGATCGCTGCGACGCCGAACGCGATCAGCACCACACCTGCGATAACGCCCGCGATCTCGAGTGGCTTCCTCATCTCGTGCCTCCTCAGTTCATGTTGCGTGACTCCAACCTAGGACGAGTGCGGCGGCCGTCCATCAGGGGCAGCGCGCAGACCTGGTGCGGATTTCCCGCAAGTCTCTTGCGGCTCGACTAGGAAGGGACGGCCAGCAAGGCGGTACGGCGTAGCGCGCCGAGCCGATCGACGACCTCTTGAACGATGCCGGCACCCATTCCCGCGCTCGTGACCAGGTAACGGCCGTCTGCGCGGTCGACGACCAGCGCAGGCTGCCCGTCAAAGCGGTCGGCGCGACCGCCAACTCGGAAGTCAAGAATCTCGCCGTAGCCGATCTGCCTCTCAACCGACGGCCCGCCCGACCTACGCCCCGCGAGACCAAGCGCGCGGGTACCCAGCGAAAGGCGGCCGAGATAGATCCGGCCGTCCGGCTCACGCCACTTGACTGCGTAGGTCGTGCTCACAGCTCAGGCTGCCTTCACCTGTTGCAGCCCCGTGATGTGCGAGGACCAATAGACGAATCGGCCCTCCGGCAGCTCCCACCACGCCTGCCCGTAGGTCGGAACGCGGGTGCCGTCGAAGCTCGCGTAGTCGCTGAAGTCGCCTCCCCACGAGGTTGGCACAAACGCCTTGCCGATCGGGAACGGCCGCATTCCTGTCGCCCCAACGATGTCGCCGGCGTCGTCGAAACTCAACGCGACGGCCGCGATCGAACCGTCCAGGCTCATACTCACCTCGACGGTACGCGCATTCACCTCGCGCCAGGATAGGTCGCGGTTCGCAAACATGGCATGGGGCGCCCAGGCGAGCTCGGACAGATACCGCATCGCCTCGCCCACGTTCGTCTCCGGACCCATCATCGTCCGCAACGGGATGCCGAGGAGGGAGAGACGTAGTCGGCCGCTGCCGTCGGCGAACTCGTCGACGACCGTGAGCGCCAGCGGCCCAACGAGCGGGAAGCGCGCTCGCCAAGAGAAGGCCACGTGATCGACGGCGAAGTCCTGTGTCGCCCGGAAGGACATCGCACGGCCGTCGGGCCGCTGTCGCATCTCGCCCGACTGCTGCACCCGCACCGACGCCGGTACCTGTGCGTCAGCCGAAAGTGAGCGCGCAAGATACCTGCGCACGAGCTCGGGGAGATGCGCTCCCCCGCCGGGCGCGCTGGCGAGGGAGGAGTCCGAGCCGGCGATCGCGTCCACTGTCCGCTCGGCTCGCTGGGCGAGGGCGCTCATGAGGCGTCTGCCCCGATGCCTGCGATGGCGACGGCCGGCACCAGCCGCTGATGCTTGGCACCTTCGAGGACGACCTTGAACGCGCCCGTCTCCCGCGCAGCAGCGAAGGCGTCGTAAGCGGCTTCAGCCTCCTCGAGCGGGAAGCGGTGGGTCACGAAGACCAGCGGGTCGAGCTTCCCGGCGCTGACGAGGTTCATCAGGCGAGGTGTCGACGAGGTGTCGACAAGCCCAGTGGTGATGGTCACGCCCTTGATCCAGAGGCGCTCAAGATGCAGCGTCGCGGGCTTGCCGTGGACGCCGACGTTGGCGACGTGCCCACCCGAGCGAACGATGTCGGTACAGAGCTCGAACGTCTCCGGGATCCCGACTGCCTCGATCGCAACGTCGACGCCGACGCCGTCGGTCAGCGCGAGCACGCGCTCGTGCGCGGCTTCGCCGGTGAGCTCGATCGCGTCCGAGGCGCCACACTCGATCGCGCGGGCAAGACGTGACTGGTCGCGGTCGATGACGATGATCCGACTCGGCGTGAAGAGCGACGCAGTCAGCACAGCGGCGAGCCCGACGGGGCCGGCACCGATGACGGCGACCGTGTCGCCCGGCTTCACGTGGCCGTTGAGCACGCCGACCTCGAAGCTGGTCGGGAGGATGTCGGCCAGGAAGAGGACCTGCTCGTCTGTGAGGTCGACCGGCACCTTGTACACCGACGTGTCGGCGAACGGGATCCGCGCGTACTCAGCCTGGACGCCGTCGACTAGGTGGCCGAGGATCCAGCCCCCGCCGCCGGTGCAGAGCCCGTAACGGGCCGCCTTGCACTGCTCGCAGCGTCCGCATGAGGTGATGCAAGACGCAAGAACCCGGTCACCGACCTCGAGCGTCGTGACGGCGTCGCCCACTTCCGTGACCGTGCCGACCGCTTCGTGGCCGAGGATCGTTCCCGGCTTCACCGCTGGGACGTCGCCCTTGAGGATGTGCAGGTCGCTGCCGCAAATCGTGCTGGCGTCAACGCGGATGACGATGTCGGTCGGCGCAGCGAGCGTGGGCTCCGGTACGTCCTCCCACCGTCGCGAACCAGGTCCATGAAATACGAGAGCCTTCATTGCATCTCCTTCGGTTACTGCGACTCTGCCCTGAGCGGGCGCCCGCCGGATCGGGGCTTTACCGCAGTCTTGGCCGGTAACTACGGATCTCTCTGCCCGCCGTGGTCGGCGGAAGCGAGCGAGCGCCCGCCTCCACGGCGCGCAACCACGAGACCAGCACGCCAACCGGGAGCACGTCCGCCGGTCGGCAGACGAACCCCCTCGACACCAAGTCCGCTCCGGATTAGGAGCCACGAGATCAACGAGTTCGAGTTCCACATCTCGCCCGCCCCGAGCTCGTCGCGGCCCCAGACCGGTGTCGGCACCTCGGGAACGAGCTCAAGGACGCGCTGTGCCAGAGACGAGGACGCTGCACCAGCACCCGAAGAGGCTGTGGTTGCGGTGGCGAAGATGGGGTTCGCGCAAGACGACAACGGCCAGATCGGGTACGGGCTCGTGTTGACGAATCGGTCAGCTCAGGAGGATGCGCTCGACGTCGAGGTGACGTTGAACCTGCTCGATTCGGCGGGAACGATCGTCGCGACTGAGGCCGAGCGGATCAACGTGATTCCGGCAGGAGGCACGTTTTTACCTCGGCGGAGCCACGTATTTGACTGGCGAGAAAGCCGTGAAGATCGAGCCGATTGTCGCCGTTGGATCGAGCGACACGGCACAGTATTCGCTGCCCCCAGTCTCAAAGGTGAGGCTGATCGAAGAGGAATACCTCGGGCTAAGAGTCAAAGGTCACGTCGAAAACACTTTGGACAAGCCGCTATCTCAGTTCGCCAAGATCGGAGTCGTCGTCTTCGATACGGCTGGCAACGTGGCCGGCGGCGGCTTCACTTTCCTCGATGCCGACCTTCCGCCCGGTCGGAGTGCGAGCTTCGACGCTGGCAACCGCGTTGGCGCTATTCCACCTTCGAAGGCCGCGAAAGCCAGTGCGTCAGTCAACAACGAGGTCGTCTCTCCCTAAGTAGCCACACATCCTTCGGCGCAACAGACCAGCCGCATCGTCCAGTACGAGAGCTTGAACGGTTGACCGACCGCAGTCCCGGTTAGCCCCGCGGAACCTGGATCGGCAACGCCCCCTTTGCCACTTTTTGCCACGATCGCACCAGAAACGGCCTGTTCAAGCGGCCGGCAGGTAGTCCCCCAGACTAGCGCGCTAACCAGGCTGCGCCACGCCCCGCGACGCTGCGCACGGTAGCAAGCATCATCCGCCAGAATGGAGCGAGATGACGGGCTGCACACATCTGGGTCAGGTAACGGTGACGCAGCTCCCGGAGTCGATCGCCGGCTGCGAGGAATGCCTGAAGATCGGGAGTCGCTGGCTGCATCTGCGCATGTGCACGAGTTGCGGCAAGATCGGCTGCTGCGATTCGTCGCCGAACCGGCACGCGTCGGCCCATGCGCGCGACGCGGGCCATCCGATCATCCGCTCGGCAGAACCCGGTGAAGAGTGGGCCTGGTGCTTCGTGGACGAGGTCGCCGTCGGCCTGGAGCCTCGCGGCTAGCGGCGGGGCGACTCGAGCCCGCTCCGATCCCAGCCGGCGAGTGTCGCACCTGCCTCGTAGGTGCTCTGGAGGAAGGTCAGCAGCGCCTCCCGCGGGTCGGGCGCGGCTCTGACAGCCTCGAGTGGGAGCACGGCCAGCGAGCCGCTCCCCTGCTCGACCCAATGCGCTCCATCGGGAAGTAGCTGCTGCGCACGCAGCGTCGCGGGCTCCGGCGACGTGTAGGAGTAGTAGCTCGGCTCGCGCCGGTTCGCGTCACCCGCCCAGAAGCCGACCGAGATCAGCTCATACGAGTACGCCTCGCGTGTGACCGCGTCGGCCTCAGGGCGCACCGGGGCGCGCGCGCCGCTGAAGCGCCCGAGGGCGAGATCGAGCGAGTGCCAGAACAGGTGAACCGGGCTCTGCTTCCCATAGAACCGGCCCGCGAACTCCTCGAAGACGGAATCCGTCCAGTCGAGGATGCGCCAGAAGCGGGTCACGGCCTCGGGGTCGTATGTGCCATGGCTGTCGTCCGCGGGAAACGGGGTCGTCATCGGGACGCCGAATGGCGTCTCGTCGATCTCGACATCGATCCCGAGACCGCGGAGCGTCGCGTGCAGGCGCTCGTCGAAAGCGGCGACCGTGAGGCCGTCGACGAGTGCAAACGACTCGACCGCTCCCCGGTTCGTCCGGACGACGAGGCGATGGTCGAGGAGATCGAAGTCGATCTCGAACGTGATGCCGTGCGCATGCAGGCGGTGCGTCGTCAGCCCGCGCACGTCGACGTACAGAGCTGCGTGCCACCAGTGGTTGCGCGGCGCGGTCGTCGCCAGCTTCACCTTGCCGACGATCTGCACCCACAGATGCAGCGTCTCCTTCGTCGCCTCCCATTCCTCCAGCGGCAGCGCTGGCAGCTGCGACTCGGTGCGGGCTGCGCCTGCGTCAAGCACGTCCCAACGGTAACAAGCCCGAACCGACGGCTAGTTGTCGGACACGGCGCAGAGGTTCACCATGGAGGGCCTGATGCGGCACCTCAGGCTCGCCATGCTCGCGATCTCGCTCGCCCTGCTGGGCGCGCTCGTCGCCCGCGCCGAGGCGCGACCGGTGCAATCCGCCGAGCCGACGGTCACCTGCGATCGGATCATCCTGCATAGCCGGACTGGAGCCGAGGACGGCTTCCGGATCCTGCTCGGCGCCGTCTCGGTGCCCGGATCTCGGCACCTCGAGGCAGCCTCGGCGGCGACGCCCGATCGGCGCTGGCGGTACTACCGCAACGCCGGCATCGCGATCCGTGCCGGAACCTCGGCGGTCCGCGTCTCCGTCCCCGAGGGCTGGCGGCACCGCGTTGCGGTCTCCTGGGGGGACAGTCCCGCGTCGAGCTCGCTCAGCTTCGCACCGTGCGGGCGCTCCGGCGCCGGAGCGTGGAACGCGTACTCAGGCGGCTTCCACCTCCACGCACGAGGCGACTGCGTGCCGCTGCTCGTCACGGTCGGCGGGATGAGCGCGACCGTCCGCGTCGGCGTCGGCCGGGCCTGCGGCGCCCGCTAGCTACACCGCGAGGCGCCGGTAGAGCCGGTCGACCAGATCCGGCATCTCCTCGAGCCGGTCGGCGATCACGCGGAGGCGGTACTCGCGGAAGTGCTCCGGCTCGACCCCGAGCGCCGCGGCGAGGCGCGCGACGACGTCCTTCGACGGCACCGGCCGGTTGCCGTGCACGAGGTGGTTGAGGTACCCGGCCGAGAGCCCGGTCTTGGCAGCGAGACCCCTGTACGTGAGCCCCGTCTCCCCCATCAGGCGCTCGATCGTGCGCCCGAAGTCCTCCTCGCTGTACTTCCTCCTGCGAGCCATCAACCAGCGACTACCCGTTTTGCGAGCTCTAAACGCGCAATTCGGGATTCGTCGCCGCCGGCGCGGTCTCTGAGGTCGACGGCGCCGTCCTCGAGTGTCTTCTTGCCGACCGTGACCCGGAGCGGGCAGCCGATCAGGTCGGCGTCGGCGAATTTCTCGCCCGGCCGCAGCTCGCGGTCGTCGAGGAGGACGTCGAGACCTTCGGCCGAGAGCGACGAGGCGACCTGCTCCCCGATCTCGACGAGCTCGGGGTTGTCCCAGCCGAGCACGACGACGTGGACGTCATAGGGGGCGATCTCGGCCGGCCAGACCATCCCGTCGTCGCTCCCGTGCTGCTCGACTGCGGCTGCGAGCACGCGGCCGGGGCCGATCCCGTACGAGCCCATCACGATCGGCTTCTCCACCCCGTCCTCGTCCAGGTACTTCGCCCCGAGCGGCTCCGAGTAGCGCGTCCCCAGCTTGAAGACGTGGCCGACCTCGATCGCGGTCTGGAAGCGGAGCGTGCCGCCGCAGACCGGGCAGGTGTCGCCCTCCCGCGGCTGGCGGATGTCCACGAACTCGGGCTCGTAGTCGCGGCCCGCCTCGACGCCGCGCAGGTGCCAGCCGGTCCGGTTCGCGCCGGCGACGAACTGGCCCTCGCGGAGCGCCTCGTCCGCGATCACCGGGCCGGAGAAGCCGACGGGCCCGAGCGAGCCGCCGTCGGCGCCGAAGCCGGCGACGATCTCTTCGTCGGTCGCGGGGCGGAAGTCCGGACGCGAGCGCGCTCTCCAGCTTCGCCTCCTCGAGCCGGTCGTCGCCGCGGAGGAGGGCGAGCACGAGCGTGCCGTCGTCCTTCACCACGGGCATCGCCTTCGAGGTGGCGGCGAGGTCGATCGAGAGCAGCTCGGCCAGCGCCTCGCAGGTGCGCGTGTCGGGCGTCTCGATCTCCGAGGGCGTGTCGAGTCGCTCGGGAAACTCCGGTGCCCGTGGGACGCCGCGCGCGATCTCGAGGTCGGCCGCATAGTCGCCGTTCTCGCAGGTGACGAGCGTGTTCTCGCCGGAGCCCGACGGGCGCCAGGTAGTCGAGGGACTCGCTGCCGCCCATCATCCCGCTCTCCGCCTGGACGCCGTAGGCGTCGAGCCCGCAGCGCTTCCAGATCCGCTCGTAGGCGCCCCTGTGCGCCTGGAAGCTGACGTCGAGGCCGGCCTCGTCGCGGTCGAACGAGTACGAGTCCTTCATGATGAACTCGCGGACGCGCAGGAGGCCGCCGCGGGGACGCGGCTCGTCGCGGTTCTTCGTCTGGAAGTGGTACCAGGACTGCGGCAGCTGCCGGTAGCTCTGGAGCTCGAGCGCGTGGAAGGTGAACGTCTCCTCGTGCGTGAGCGGCAGGACGTAGTCGCGGCCGTTCCGGTCCTGGAGCTTGAAGAGCTCGGGGATGCCGTACCGGCCCGTCTTGATCCAGAGCTCGGCGGGCGTCAGCACCGGCGCAAACATCTCCTGCGCCCCGATCGCGTCGAGCTCCTCCCGGACGATCTGCTCGACCTTGCGGTGGACGCGCCAGCCGAGCGGCAGAAACGTCCAGAGGCCGGCGCTGACCTGGCGGATGAAGCCGCCGCGGACGAGCAGCTTGTGCGAGAGCGCCTCGGCGTCGGCCGGCGCGTCGCGCAGGGTCGGCAGGAAGAGCTGGGAGGCGCGCGCGATCATCGGCGCAGACTAGTCGAGCGGAATCAGCGAGGCTTCGGCCATCGCGAGCGCGGCGGGCTTCGCCATCTTCAGCCGCTTCGGGCGCTGCATCCCGGCCTCGATCCAGCGGTCGATCTCGAAGAAGAGCTCGTCGATCAGGATGTCGGAGCTGACCTTCTTCAGCACGCGGCCGTGCGCGTAGATGAAGCCGACGTCGCGGCCGCCGGCGATCCCGAAGTCGGCGTCGCCCGCCTCCCCCGGCCCGTTGACGGCGCAGCCCATCACCGCGACCTCGAACGCCTGCGGGTAGTCGCGCAGCCGCTCCTCGACGACGACGGCGAGCTTCTCGACGCCGACGTTGTCGCGGCCGCAGGACGGGCACGAGATCATCACCGGGCCCGCGCTCGCGCAGGCCGAGCGCCTTCAGGATCTCGAACGCGGTCTCGACCTCCTTGACCGGGTCGGCGGTGAGCGAGACGCGGATCGTGTCGCCGATCCCGTCCGAGAGCAGCGCGCCCATGCCGACGGCGCTCTTGATCGAGCCGGAGAACGGCGTCCCGGCCTCGGTGACGCCGAGGTGGAGCGGGTACGGCACCTTCGCGGCGAGCATCCGGTAGGCGCGGATCATCGTCGGGACGTGCGTCGACTTGACCGAGATCTTGAAGTCGCGGTAGTCGAGCCTCTCCAGCAGCTCGACCTCCTCGATCGCGGCGGCGACGAGCGCCTCGGCCTGGTCCGCTTGCGCGAGGTCGTGCAGGTGCTTCGGCAGCGAGCCGGAGTTGGCGCCGATCCGCATCGGGATCCCGGCCTGTCTTCGCCGCGGCGACGACGAGCTCGACCTTGTCGGGGCCGCCGATGTTGCCCGGGTTGATCCGGACGGCGGCGACGCCGGCCTCGATCGCCTTCAGCGCCAGGCTCGCGTTGAAGTGGATGTCCGCGATCACCGGGATCGGGCTGAGCCGGACGATGCGGGCGAGCGCGTCGGCGTCCTCGGTCTTCGGGACGGCGCAGCGGACGACCTCGCAGCCGGCCGAGGCGAGCGCGGCGATCTGCGCGGTCGTCGCCTCGACGTCGCGCGTCGGCGTCAGCGTCATCGACTGGACGACGACCGGTGCGCCGCCGCCGATCGCGACGTTGCCGACCTTGATCTGAACCGGCCGAGGCCATCAGTCGCCCAGCCGGCCGATGTCGTTCGAGAGGCCGATGAAGAAGAGGAGCAGCACGACGGCGATCCCGACGACGGAGACGCGTTCGTAGACCTCCCGCGCGACCGCGCGGCCGCGGATCCCCTCCGCGATCGAGAAGGCGATGTGGCCGCCGTCGAGCGGCAGCAGCGGCAGCAGGTTCAGGAGCGCGAGCGAGAGGCTGATCAGGCCGAGCACCCAGAGGTAGTTCTCCGTGCCCTGCTCGACCGCCTCGGACGAGCCCTGGACGATGCCGACGGGGCTGGAGACGTCGCCTCCGTCGCCGGTGACGAGCCGGCCGACCGACCTGCCGATCTCCTTCGTCACCTCCCAGGTGACCCGGAACGACTCGCCGATCGCTCCGAAGAAGCCGAACTCCTCCGACTGCTCCGGCCGCACCGGCTGGAGCTGCACCGTCTCGCCGTCGCGCTCGACCGTCAGCTGGATCGGCGCCCCCTCCGAGCTCTGGATCGTCGGACGGATCGAGTCGCCGTCGACCGGCTGGCCGTCGATCGCGACGATCTCGTCGCCCGCCTGAACGCCCGCGGCTTCCGCAGGCGAGTCGGCGAGCACGCGGTTGACCGTGGCGGTGACGCTGTCGCTCGTGCCGCGGAGCTCGAAGCCGAGCCGGTAGGTGCCGCTGAGCGCCATGAACAGCGCAGCGAAGATCGCGACGGCGAGCAGGAGGTTCGCAGCCGGGCCGGCGAAGATGACGGCGACGCGTTTCCACGTCTTCGCGCGCCAGTACGCGTCCGGCGCGAGCGAGTCGCCGATCTCGGTCAGGCCGCGTTCGGCCGAGCGCTGTGCGAGCGGCGAGACCGATGCTTCGGGCAGGGCGGCGCGCACGCGCTCGAGCGCTCCTGACGCAGCCTCGTAGTCGTTCGCGTCGAGATGGCCCCGCAGATCGCCCGACCGGGCGTCCGAGCGGCGGCGCCTCCTCGATCGCACGGCCGAAATGGACGTCGAGGTCGCCCCCGGCGGGCCGGTGCATGCCGGGAATCTTCACGTAGCCGCCGAGCGGGATCGCGCCGACTGCCGTACTCGATCCCGTTCCGCGTCGTCTTCGCCACCGCCGGCGGGAAGCCGAGATAGAACTTGCGCGGGTTCATCCCGACCCCGCGGGCGACGAAGAAGTGGCCCGCCTCGTGGACGAGGATCAGGAACGCGAGCCCGAGGATCGAGACGAGGATGCTCATGCGACCGGTACTCCGCTACCGGCGAGCCGGCGCGCCTCGGCGTCGGCCTCGACCAGCTCGGCGAGGTCGTGCGCGGGCGCTCCGTCCGCGGCCTCGAGCGCGCTCTCGACGACCTCGGCGATTCCGAGGAACGGCAGCCGGCCGTCGAGGAAGGCGGCGACGGCGACCTCGTTGGCCGCGTTCAGCACTGCCGGGTAGGTGCCGCCGGCCTCGCCCGCGCGCCGGGCGAGTGCGAGCAGCGGGAACGTCTCGAGGTCCGGAGCCGCGAACTCCAGGGTCAGACCCCCGGCCAGGTCGAGCTGGGGCACGTCCGTGGCGGCGCGCTCCGGGTAGGTGAGCGCGTACGAGATCGGCACGGTCATGTCCGGATAGCCCAGGTGCGCGAGCGCGGCGCCGTCGCGGAAGCGGACGAGCGAATGGACGGTCGAGGTCGGGTGGATCACGATCTCGATCCGGTCGTACGGGATCCCGAAGAGGAAGTGCGCCTCGATCAGCTCGAGCCCCTTGTTGGCGAGCGTGGCCGAGTCGACGGTGATCTTCGGGCCCATGCTCCAGGTCGGGTGGGCGAGCGCGTCCTCGACGGTCACGCCCTCGAGCTCGTCGCGGCTGCGGCCGCGGAACGGCCCGCCGGACGCGGTCAGGACGAGCGAGTCGACCGACTCCGCGCTCGCGTCCCTCGAGGCACTGGAAGAGCGCCGAGTGCTCGGAGTCGACGGGGAGCAGCAGGCCTCCACCCCGCTCCTTCGCCGCGAGCGCGAGGTCGCCGGCGGCGACGAGGCTCTCCTTGTTCGCGAGCGCCAGCGTGACGCCGCGCTCGAGCGCCCAGAGCGTGGCACCGACGCCGGCGAAGCCGACGATCGCGTTCAGGACGACGTCGGGCTCCGCGGTCTCGAGCAGGCCGGTGACGTCGCCGCCCACCTGCGTGTGCGCGACGCCGTGCTCGCGCGCCAGCTCCGTCAGGTCGGACGAGCCGGAGGCAAGAGCGCAGAGCTCGAGCTCGGGGTTCCGCTCCACGACCTCGATCGCCTGCCGGCCGATCGAGCCGGTGGCGCCGAGCAGCGCTATCCGCTTCACGGGCACAGTGTGCCCGAAGGCCCTTACCCGAGTGCGATCACCACGTAAAAAGCCGCCACGGAGGCGAAGAGGAGCGAGTCGATCCGGTCGAGCATGCCGCCGTGGCCGCCGAGCAGCTGGCCCGAGTCCTTCACCTGCAGATCGCGCTTGAGCGCCGACTCGAAGAGGTCGCCGGCCGCCCCGGCGAGCGCGATCGCGGCGCCGAGGGCGATCGACTCGGGGATCGTGAGGAAGTCCTGCTCGTAGAGCGCGAAGAAGGCGACGGCGATCGCCGCCAGCGTGCCCGCGACGAAACCCTCCCACGTTTTGCCCGGCGAGAGCGACGGCGCCAGCTTGTGGCGTCCGAGCAGGCGCCCGATCAGGTACGCAGCCGTGTCGTCGGCGAAGATGGCGATCAGGACGGTGAAGACCGCGAGCTCGCCGTGCGGGACATCTCGGAGCAGCAGCAGGTGCCCGAGGCCGACTGCGATCCACGCCACGCCCAGCACGGTCGTGCTCATCGTCACGGTCGCGGGCTGCCGTGTCTCGGCGATCCCGTAGAGCAGGAACGCGAGCACGAGCGTGAGCATGAAGCCGCCCAGCATCCACTCGGGGCCCCCGAGCTCGGCTCCCAGGAGCGCCGCCAGCGCACCCGCGTACCCGGCCAGCACGAGCGGGCGCAGCGATCTGGCCATCACGTAGAGCTCGTGCAGCGCGATCAGCGCGGCGAACGCGGCGAGGCCGAAGAGCCACCACCCGCCGAGGTGGACTAGGTAGAGGACGACGGGGACGCCGACGACCGTGACGAGGACGCGCGAGACGAAGTTGCTCATCGGCTCAGCGGCCGCCGAAGCGCCGTCGCCGGGTCGCGTAGTCGGCGAGCGCGCCGCGCAGGTCGTCCTCGCCGAAGTCCGGCCAGAGCGTCTCGACGAAGACGAGCTCGGCGTAGGCGAGCTGCCAGAGCAGGAAGTTCGAGAGCCGCAGCTCCCCGGACGTCCTGATCAGGAGATCCGGATCGGGGAGCTCCGGCGCGTAGAGCTGCGCCCCGAGCGCCTCCTCGTCGACGTCCTCCGGGCGTGTGCCCGCCTCGATCAGGCGGCGGGCGGCGGCGGCGAGCTCGGCCCGGCCGCCGTAGTCGAACGCGATCCAGAGCGAGAGCCGGTCGTTCGCGGCGGTTTCGGCCTCGAGCGCCGCCATCTGCTCGAGCAGCCAAGCGGGCACGCGGTCGCGGCGGCCGATGAAGCGCGTCCGGACGCCCTGTTTGGCGAGATCCGGGAGCTCGCGCTCGATCGTCTCCCCGAAGATCTCCATCAGCGACTCGACCTCGTCGGTCGGCCGCGTCCAGTTCTCGGTCGAGAAGGCGTAGACCGCGAGCGAGCGCACGCCCAGGTCGATCGCCGCCTCGACCGTCCGCCGCAGCGCGCGCGTGCCCTCCCGATGGCCGTCTGCCACCGGCAGTCCGCGCCGCTCCGCCCAGCGGCCGTTGCCGTCCATGATGATCGCGACGCTGCGGGCGAGCTCAGCCGCTTTGAGGTCGGTGGCGACCTCTATACCTCCATGATCTCGGCTTCTTTGTGCTTGATCAGGTCGTCGATCGTGCTCGTGTGCTCGTCGGTGAGCTTCTGCACCTGCTTCTCGCCGCGCAGCTCCTCGTCGTCGCCGACCTCGCCGTTGCGGACGAGCTCCTCGAGGTGCTTCATCACGTCGCGGCGGACGTTCCGGATCGCGACCTTGCCCTCCTCGCCGTACTTGCGGACGAGCTTGACGAGCTCCTTGCGCCGCTCCTCGGTCAGCTGCGGGATCGGCAGCCGGATCAGCTTGCCGTCGTTCGACGGCGTCAGACCGAGGTCGGACTCCTGCACCGCCTTCTCGATCGCCTTGATCTGAGTCGGGTCGAACGGCTGCACGGTGATCATCCGCGGCTCCGGCACGCCGATCGTCGCCATGTTCTTCAGCGGCGTCGCGGTGCCGTAGTAGTCGATCGTGATCCGGTCGAGGAGCGCCGCAGACGCACGGCCGGTGCGGACGCTGTTGAACTCGGTCCGCGTGGTCTCGATCGACCGGTCCATGCGGCGCTTGGCGTCGTCCAGGAACTCCTCGATGGTCGGCATTCAGCGCTCCTTTGCGGGTGTCGAGATGATCGTTCCAACCTGCTCGCCGGTCGCGACGCGGAGGATGTTGCCGTCGGCGAGCTCGAAGACGTGGATCGGCAGTGAGTTCTCCATGCAGAGCGAGAGCGCGGTCGTGTCCATCACCCGCAGGCCGCGCTCGATCGCCTCGAGGTGCGTCAGCGCCGGCAGGAAGGTCGCGTTCGGATCCTCCTTCGGGTCGCCGTCGTAGACGCCCTTGATGCCGCTCTTCGCCATCAGGATCGCCTCGGCGCCGATCTCGAGCGCGCGCAGCGCCGCGGCCGTGTCGGTCGTGAAGAACGGGTTGCCGGTGCCCGCCGCGAAGATGACGACCCGGCCCTTCTCGAGGTGGCGCATCGCCCGGCGGCGGATGTACGGCTCGGCGACCTCGGAGACCTCGAGCGCGGAGAGGACGCGCGTGTCGGCGCCGAGCCGCTCGAGCGCGTCCTGGAGCGCGAGCGCGTTGAGGACGGTCGCGAGCATGCCGGCGTAGTCCGCGGTGGCGCGGTCCATCCCCTCGGCCGCAGCGGAGATGCCGCGGTAGATGTTGCCGCCGCCGACGACGATCGCCAGCTCGAGCCCTTCCGTCTGCACCTCGCAGATCTCGCGGGCGATCGCCTCGACCGTCTTCGGGTCGGTGCCGTACTCGTGCCCACCCATCAGCGCCTCGCCCGAGAGCTTCAGGAGGACGCGGCGGAACGCGGGAGCGGCGCCCGAAGGCGGCCGCTCCAGCTCCTGTTGCGGCGTGGTCACGCGCCTATTCTGCGACAGAGAAGCGCTTGAACGCGACGACACGCGCTCCGGCCTCGTCGAGCGCCTGACCCACCGTCTTCGCCGAGTCGTGGATCCACGGCTGCTCGGTCAGCGTCCCGCCGGGCTGCAGCGCATAGAAGCGCTTCGCGAGCATGCCCTCGACGATCTTCTCCTTCGCCTGCTCAGGCTTGCCCTGGAGCTCGTCCGAGTTGAGATAGATCTGCTTCTCGGCCTCGACCGTCTCGGCAGGGACGTCGTCCTTGCTCAGCCACTCGGGTGCTGCGAACGAGATGTGCATCGCCAGCTGGCGCGCCAGCTCCTCGCTGCCGCCCTCGAGCTTGACGAGCACGCCGATCTTGTTCGCGGGCGGATGCGCGTAGGCGTTCACGACCTCGCCGTCGCCGATCTCGTACCGCTCGGCGCCGACGACGACGATGTTCTCGCCGAGCTTGGCGGCCGTAGTCGACACGGTCCTGCTCGAGCGAGTCGACCGCCTCCGGCCCGCCCGCGTGAACGGCCTCGAAGCAGCCGCTCCGCGAACGCCTGGAACTCCTCGTTCTTCGAGACGGGCTCGGTCTCGCAGCCGACGCGCGACGATCGTGCCGTAGCCGTCTGCGATCCGGTAGCCGACCATGCCCTCGGTCGTGGCGCGGCCGGCGCGCTTGGCCACCTGCGCCATGCCCTTCTCGCGCAGGAGCGTGCGTGCGGCATCGAGGTCGCCGCCCGTCTCCTGGAGCGCGCGCTTCGCGTCCATCATCGGCGCGCCGGTGGCGTCGCGAAGCTCCTTCACCTGGGATGCGGAAATGGTCGTGCTCACGCGGTCTCCTCCTCGGTCGTCTCGGCCGCCGGGGCCTCGACGGTCTCGGGCTCCGCGGGTGCGGTCTCTGCCTCGCCGCGGCTCTGCGCTCTGCCTCGGCCACCGGCGCCTCGGCTCGCGGGCGCCTCAGCTGCGGGTGCCTCCTCGGCTGCGGGTGCCTCCTCGGCTGCGGCGCGTCCTCGCGGGTGCGGCGCCGTTGCCGTTCGCCGCGCCATCTCCTTCGGCGTCACCTTGCTCTGGCCGGCGGCGATGCCGTCGGCGATCGCCTTCACGATCAGGCTGCACGAGCGGATCGCGTCGTCGTTGCCCGGGATGATGTAGTCGGCCTCGTCGGGGTCGCAGTTCGTGTCGACGAGCGCGATGATCGGCACGCCGAGCCGGCGCGCCTCGCGCACGGCGAGCTGCTCCTTCTTCAGGTCGACGATGAAGACGGCGTCCGGCTGGCGGCGCAGGTCGGCGACGCCGCCGAGGTTCGACTCGAGCTTCTCGAGCTCGGCGAGCAGCGTGATCCGCTCCTTCGCCGGCAGCAGCTCGAGCTGGCCCTCGGTCTTCAGCCGGCGCAGCTCGTGCAGGTGCGCGATCCGGTCGGTGATCGTCCGCCAGTTCGTCAGCAGGCCGCCGAGCCAGCGGTTCGCGACGTACGGCATCCCGACGCGGCCGGCCTCCTGCGAGACGGCGTCCTGCGCCTGCTTCTTCGTGCCGACGAAGAGGATCGTGCCGCCGCGCTCGGCGAGGTTGCGCGCGAAGTCGTACGCCTCCTGCAGCAGCTCGGAGGTCTGGGTCAGGTCGATGATGTAGATGCCGCCGCGCTCGGTGAAGATGAAGCGCTTCATCTTCGGATTCCAGCGGCGGGTCTGGTGGCCGAAGTGGACGCCGGCCTCCAGTAGGTCACGCATGGATACGACTGCCAAGGGATTGGCCCCTTTCACGGTTGATTGCGGTACAGCCGGCGGGGCGCGGATGGAACCGCTCGCCGAGAGGAGCGGCACCCCCACCCGTCCGTGTCGCCGGGGAGAAGGGACTGGACGGCGGAAGTGTAGCTGTGCGTCAGGCCGACGTGCGCGGGCGCGCTCGAGCGCGGCGGCGAGGTCGTCGGGCAGCGGCGACTCGACGTCGACGCGCTCGCCGGTGAACGGATGGTCGAAGCGCGAGCCGCGGCGGCGTGCAGGAACTGCCGCTCGAGCCCGAGGTCGCCGGCGGAGCCGTAGACCGGATCGCCGGAGATCAGGAGCTCGATCGCCTCCAGGTGGACGCGGATCTGGTGCGTGCGGCCGGTCTCGAGCCGGAGCTCGAGCAGCGCACGCGGGCCGAGCAGCTCGACGACCTCGAAGTGCGTCACGGCGTCGCGCGGCGTCGCCGTGTCGAGCGAGTGGCGCGTCTTGTCCAGCCGGTCGCGACCGATCGGCGCCTCGATCCGGCCGGTGCGCGAGCGCGGCGTGCCCTTCACGAGCGCGAGGTAGCGCCGCTCGACGGCGCGGCGCCGGATCAGCTCCTGCAGCCGCGAGTGCGCCTCGTCCGAGCGGGCGACGACGAGCAGGCCGGAGGTGTCGCGGTCGAGCCGGTGGACGATCCCCGGCCGGTCCTCGTCGCCGCCGGCCGCGTCGTGTCCGAGCAGGCCGTGCACGAGCGTGCCGCGTCTGGTGGCCCGTCCCGGGATGGACGACGACGCCGGCCGGCTTGTCGACGACGAGCAGGTGCTCGTCCTCCCAGACGACGTCGAGATCCATCTCCTCGGCCTCGAGCGGGCCTGCCTCGGCCGGGAGCTCGACGACGACCTCCTCCCCGCCCTCGAGCCTGTGGCTCTTCGCCCGCGGCTCGCCGTCGACGAGGACGGCGCCGTCGGCGATCAGCCGCTCGGCGAGCGACCGCGAGCCGACCTCGGCCCGGCCTGCGACGGCCCGGTCGAGCCGCTCGGCCTCAGGGGCGAGAAAGCGGAGAGTGGACAACGCTGCCCGGCGGCCGGCGCTTGGAGCGGTCGCCGCCCGCGAGCGCGCCGAAGAGGGTCGCGACGCCGACGACGATGAAGACGTCGGCGAGGTTGAACGCCGGCCAGAAGCGGAAGTCGAGGAAGTCGGTGACGTGGCCGAGCCGGACGCGGTCGAGCAGGTTGCCGAGGCTGCCGCCGAGCACGAGCCCGAGCGCGACCGGCAGCACCGGGTGCCGGCCGCCGGAGCGCGTGAAGAAGATGAGCATCCAGCCGACGGCGATCGCGGTGACGACGATCACGATCGACGTCGCGCTGGAGAAGAAGCCGAACGCGATCCCGGAGTTGCGGACGTGGTGGATCGAGAACGGGCCGGCGATCTGCACCTCCTCGCCGAGGGCGAGCGCGCGGGCGACGACCTGCTTCGTCAGCTGGTCGGCGGCGACCGCGGCGACGACGATCGCGGCCAGGCTGACCCACTGGCGCAGCCCGGCGCCGAGCGGGCGCTCGGCGGCGAGGATCGGCCGCAGCGCGTTCGTCGACGACCCGACGCGGACGTCGAGCGGCAGCGACTCGCGGCGGGCGGGCTCGTTCACCGGCCGCTCCTCGCCCAGCCGCCTCGCGTCGTCGATGCAGAGCGTCGCCCAGGGCACGGCCTCGAGCCGCTCGACCGGGATCTCCTTGCCGCAGACCTCACAGGTGCCGTACTCGCCGGACTCGATCCGGGCGAGCGCACTCTCGATCTGGCGCAGCTGCTCGCGCGCGTCCTCCTCGAGCCCCTCGTCGAGCTCGCGCTCGTAGGTCTCCGATCGCGGTGTCCGCCAGGTGGTTGTCGGCGGCCGAGACGAGCTCGCCGGTCTCCTCCTCCAGCGACGCGTTGCCGATGTCGTGGTGCTCGATCGTCTTCTGCAGCCGCTCGCGGGCCTGCTCGAGCTCCTGGCGGAAATGGGCGGTGTCGATGCTCATCCGGTCTGGGTCTCCTGTCCGCCCGCCGTGGCGAGCCGTCGCTCGATCTCGTCCGGCGCGATGCCGGTCAGCTCGACGATCTTGTTCCGCGAGCTGCCGCCCGACACGAGCGTGACGTTCGCGCGCGGGACCGCGAGCGTCGCGGCGAGGAGCTCGAGGACGGCGTCGTTCGCCTTGCCCCGCTCCGGCGCCGCGGCGACGCGCACCTTCCACGAGTCGCCGTGCCGGCCGACGACGCCGGGCGCCGACGCGCCGGGCGCGACTCGCAGCCGCAATCTGGTCGTGGGCGCAACCACGACCGGAAGGATAGTCGCGCCGGCGGATCTGGGCCGGATCTAGCTGATCAAGCCGGCGGATCTCGCCGCGTTTGCTCGCCGACGGGCTCGCGCTCGTCGACCGACGCCTCGTCGAGGCTGTCGAGCGCCGAGCGGAGCAGCGACTTGATCCGGCGCAGCTCGGTCTCGAGCCGCTCCTTCTCGGACGCGGCGCGCCGGGCGATCGCCCGGGCCTCGGCGTGGGCCTCGCCGACGATCGTCTCGGCCTCCTTGCGGGCCTGCTCGCGCAGCTGCTGGGCGGCGCTCTCGGCGGAGACGAGCGTCGTCCGCAGCAGCCCTTCGAGCTCCTTGTGCCGGACGAGGTCGAGCTCGAGCTGCTCGACCTTGTCGGCGAGGTCGGCGCGCTCGCGCCAGACGTCCTCGAAGCTCTCGGCGACCTCGGTCAGGAGCGTGTCGACGGAGTGCCGCTTGTAGCCGCGGAGCCGCGGCCGAGCCGGATGTGGCGGATCTCGACGGGTGTGAGTGCCATCGCTCTCCCTTCCTAGAGCCGCTCGAGGAGGGACACGAGCACGTTCTGGATGATCAGGAGCACGAAGATCGCGACCATCGGCGAGAGGTCGAGCGGCCCGAGCGGCGGCAGGAAGCGCCGGAAGATCCGCAGGTACGGGTCGCAGACGTCGTAGAGGAAGCGCTGCACGCGGTTCAGCCACGGCCGGTACGGCAGCCGGATCCACGACGTGAGGATGTACGCGAACAGGAGCAGCAGGTACACCCACAAAAAGACGTAGACGAAGCTCGCGAGCGTGTCGCCCATGACGCGGTTCGCTTCGTCGCTGCCGCGCGCCGCTTTCCTACGCCTGGTTGAAGAAGCCGCCGCGTTCGAGCATGCGGGCGCGCTCCTCGGCGGAGACCTCGACGTTGCGCGGGGTCAGCAGGAAGACCTTGTCGGCGACGCGCTGCATGCCGCCGTCGAGCGCGTAGGTGAGCCCGCTGGCGAAGTCGATCAGCCGCTTCGAGAGATCCTGGTCGGCGCTCTGGAGGTTGATGATCACCGGCACGCCGTCCTTGAACCGGTCGGCGATCTGCTGGGCGTCGTTGAAGCTCCGCGGCAGGACGAGATGCACCTTGACCGACGCCGGGTTCGGCACCGCCTCGACGCCGCGCAGGCGGCTCGCCGGCCGCGCGGCCGCGGTGCTGGCGGCCTCCGGCTCGGAGTCCGTCCAGTCGTCGAAGTCGCGGCCGCGGCGCGGCTGCAGGCGGCGGACGTTGGCCCGCTCGCGGGCGCCGTAGCTGCGCTCGAGGTCCTCGTTCGTCGCGTAGCCGTCCTCGTCCCAGTCGTCCTCCTCGGCGATGCCGAAGTAGACGAGCGTGCGGCTCCAGACGTCTGCAAATCCCATCTCAGCAGGAGATTATCGCCCAAAGAGGACGGATCCGAGGCGGATCAGCGTCGCGCCCTCCTCGACCGCGACGCGGTAGTCCTGCGAGGTGCCCATCGACAGCTCGGCGAGGCCGTGCTCGGCGGCGAGCTCGCGCAGGCGGCGGAAGTACGGCCGCGACGCCTCCGGGTCGGCGGCCGCCGGCGGCATCGTCATCAGGCCCGCGCACGTCGGGGTACGCCGCGAGGAGGGCCGGCAGCTCCTCGGGCGCGACACCCGACTTCGACGGCTCGCCGGAGAGGTTCACCTCGATCAGCGCCGGCACGGTGAGCCGCTGCGCCGCCGACGCCGAGGCGAGCGAGTGGACGAGCTCGCAGATGCCGTTGACGACCTTGGCCTTGTTCGACTGGAGGTGGCCGATGAAGTGCCAGCGGAAGGCGTCGCCGTACGCCGCGTGCTTGCGCTCCAGATCCTGGGCGCGGTTCTCGCCCACGATCTCGACGCCGGCCTCGGCGAGCACGCCCATGTCCTCGAGCGCCACGTACTTCGTCGCCGCGACGATCGCGACGTCCGGCCCGACCTCGCTCCGGATCCGCTCGAGGTTGGCGCGGACGGCGTCAGGCGACACGGGCGATCACTCCCTGGACGCCGCGCGGCTTGCCCGGTGCGCCGGTGCGAGAAGAAGCGCTCCGGGTTGCAGAACGTGCAGAGGTCGGTGCGCTGGACGTCGTCGACTCCGGCGGCGTTGAGCGCCCGCTCGGCCGCGCTCCAGAGGTCGAGCTTGCGGCCGTCGGACGACGTCGGCGCCGAACGCTCGCGGCGAACGGCGCCGACACCTCCTCGCCGACCTCGTAGCAGCACGGCCCGATCGCCGGGCCGATCGCCGCCTGCAGCCGGCCGCCGAGCGTCTCCGTGCCGGCGCGGACGATCCCGGCGAGCAGGCCGCGCCAGCCCGCGTGCAGGACGGCGACGGCCAGGCTCGCCCGTCGGCGCGCGCGAGCGCGATCGGCAGGCAGTCGGCGCGTCATGGCGAGGATCGGCAGGCCCGGCTCGTCCGTCCAGAGACCGTCGCCCGGCTCGCCGCGGGCGCCCGGCCTCGGCGCGGTGGACGAGCGTCGAGTGGATCTGCCGGTTGAGCGCGAGCCGCTCGGCGTCGGCGCCGATCTCGGCGCAGAGCAGCCGCCGGTTCTCGTCGACGCGCTCGACGTCGTCGCCGGTCATCCGGCCCAGGTTGAGCGACTCGTACGGCCCCTCGCTGACGCCGCCCTCGCGCGTCGAGAAGACGACCGCGTACGGCCGGGCGGGTCCCAGCGGATCACGCCAGCTCCTTCGCGCGGCCGAGCAGGTGCTCGCGCCGGTTCCGTTCGGGCTCCTCGACGACCTCCGCGAGCAGCGTCTGCAGCGCCTGCCCGAGCGCCGGCCCCTCGCTGAAGCCGACCGCGATCAGGTCGGAGCCGTCGACCGCCAGGTCGGCGAGCCGGTGCGGCTGCGCGCGCTCCTGCTCGACGAGCGCGCGGAAGCGATCGAGCCGCTCCCACTCGCTCGCGGGAACCGTCTTCCCGGCGAGGTCGGCGGCGCGGTGCGCGAGCAGGTCGCGCGCCAGCCGCTCGCCGTGCCGGGCGAGGAAGCGGCGCGCGTCGACCGGCTCCGGCTCGTCCGCGAGCGTGAACGGGTGCTCTCGCACGAGCCTGACGACGTACTCGCGCAGCCGCGTCGGATAGCGGAGCCGGCGGAGCGCTCGGCCGGCGGCGAGCGGCACCGAGCGCGGCGTGGTCGCCGCCGTCCCGCTCGGCCTCGGGCTTGCCGAGGTCGTGCAGCAGCGCCGCGAGCCGAACCTCCAGCGGCGCGCCGGCGTCGGCGGCCGCCTGCACGACGGCGAAGATGTGCTCGTCGAGCGTCAGGTGCTGCCGCTCGCTCTGCTGGTCGTAGCCGATCGCCGGCGCGAACTCCGGGAGCACGTGCACGAGCACGCCGGTGTCCCGCGCGAGCCGCAGCGCCTTCGCCGGCTGCGGGCCGAGCAGGAGCTTCGAGAGCTCGCCCATCCCGTCGGCCGCGAGCCCGCCGCCGATCCGCTCGCCGGACACGTGCTCGATCCGCGGCGCCCACTCGCGCATCTGGCGCAGCGTGTCCTCGTCCGGCTCGACGTCGAGCTGCGAGACGAAGCGAAGACCGCGGACGATGCGGAGCGGGTCGTCACGGAAGCTCGCCGGGCCCGGTCGTGCGCAGGACGCCGCGCTCGAGATCGGCGCGGCCGCCGAGCGGGTCGAGGATCTCGCCCGTCTCGAGCCGGCGCGCGATCGCGTTGATCGTGAAGTCGCGCCGCTCCATGTCCTGCTCGAGCGAGATCTCGCTGTCGGCGACGATCTCGAAGTCGTGCCGGCCGGGGCCGGTCGAGCGCTCGACGCGCGGCGGCGTGAACTCGATCCCGGCCGGCTGCAGCGCCCGCGCCGCCTGGTCCCGCGGCAGCAGCCGGACGCCGACGCGCTGGTCGGCGACGACGAGGTCCTCGACCCTCCCGTGCGGCTCGAGCGCCGCCCGCAGCTCGGCGTGGCCGACGCCGGGGACGACGAAGTCGAGCTCCGGCGGCGTCCGCCCGAGCAGCTCGTCGCGCACGGCGCCGCCGACGAGGTAGGCGTCGAGCCCGAGCGAGTGCACGTAGTCGGCGACCGAGTCCCACACGCCGCCATTGCGGGCCAAGCTCGCTGGCCGACGCGCTCAGGTGCGGTCGAGCCAGACAGCTGCACGCAGAGCAGCGCGACCGCCTCGATCTCGACGAGCGCGCCGGACGGGCAGCTTCGCGACCTCGACCGTCGAGCGGGCGGGCGGCGCGTCGCCGACGTGCGCCGCGTAGACCTCGTTCATCGCGGCGAAGTCGCCGAGGTCCTGGAGGAAGACGGTCGTCTTCACGAGCCGGTCGAGGCCGCTGCCGGCCTCCTCGAGGATCGCGCCCAGGTTCTGCATCACCTGCTCGGTCTGGGCGGTGATCCCCTCGACGCGGCTCCTTGTCGCCCGGCCGCAGGCCGAGCTGGCCGGCGACGAAGACGAGCCCGGCGGCCTTCACGGCCTGGTTGTACGGCGCTCCCTGGAACGGCGCGGGCGCGCGCTCGGTGCGGACGATCTCCTTCTCGGGCACGGGTCTCCTTCGGTCTCAGAGGGGGCGTGAGGCGGCGGCGAGCGCTGCGCCGAGCGCCTTGAAGATGGCTTCGAGCACGTGGCGCGAGTCCTCGCCGTCGATCAGGCGGACGTGGAGCGTCACCCCGGCAGCGTCCGCGAACGCGTCCAGGAAGCGCGCGGCGAGGTCGCCGCCGAGACCGCCGGCGCGCGCCTCGGTCAGGTCGACGTTGCTGTGGACGAGCGGGCGCTCGGAGACCTCGAAGACGATCTGTGCGAGCGCCTCCTCCGCGGGCATGAACGCGGAGCCGTGGCCCGGCAGGCCGTCCGCGCGGAGCACGTCGGCGAACGACTCTCCGAGCGCGGCGCCGGCGGCCGCGACCTCCGCCTCGCCCTCGCCCGGCGGCAGCTCCAGGGCGAGCTCGAAGCCGCCGCTGCGCGCGAGCTGCCCGAGCAGGTGGTCGAGGACGGGGATGCCGGTGGCGACGTTCGAGCTCCCGCCACCGGGCGCGATCCGGGCGCTCATGGCGCGAGCGTAACGAAATCGAGGGGTATCCAAGCGCCCGAAAATCGCCCATCATCCGAGCGGGTTCGAAGAATCCCTTCAGATCAGGGAGATCTGGATGCGGCTTGTCAAAACGTGGTGCTTCGCCATGCTGGCGACCCTTGCGCTCGCCGGCTCCGCCCTGGGCGCACCCGACCCGGGCGCCTCGGCCGTCGTGGCCGAGCGGCACCGCCGTCGTCTCGTACGAGAGCGAGCACGCGCTCGCGGCCGCGCTCGAGCGGCACCCCGCGCAGGTCGTCCGCCGCATCCGTGCGCTGCGACGTCGCCGCGGTGCGCCCGCGCGGGAACGTCGAGCGCTTTGCGCGACGGATCGCCGCGGAGCCCGGAATCGTCCGCGTCGAGCGGGCGGCGGCTCGACGGTCGCTCGTCGAGCCCGCCCTCGCTTCGCTCGCCCCCGCCGTGCCGTTCCAGTGGCAGTACGCGGCCGTGCGGGCCGATCAGGTCCCCGCGGCGGTGGCGCAGGCGGCGGCGGGCTTCACGATCGCGGTGATCGACACCGGCGCCGACCTCGGCGCACCGGATCTCGGCGCGAAGGCGCCGCACACCTACAGCGTCCGCAAGCGGCAGGCGGACGTCGCCGACGGCAACGGGCACGGCACCTTCGTGGCGGCTCTCGCCGCCGGCTCGTCGACGAACGGGGACGGCATCGCCGGCGTCGCGGGCGAGGCGCGGCTGATGGTCGTGCAGGCAGGCGGCGCGGGCGGCGCCTTCACGGACGTCGACGAGGCCGCCGCGATCGTCTACGCGGTCGACCACGGCGCGAAGATCGTCAACCTCAGCCTCGGCGGCACGACGACTTCCTCGATCGAGAGGCGCGCGGTCGACTACGCGGTCTCGAAGGGCGTGCTCCTCGTCGCGGCCGTCGGCAACGGCTACTACCGCGGCAACGCGGTCGAGTATCCGGCCGCGCTCCTGCAGCCGGCCGGCTCGAACGGCGTCGGCGGCAGCGGCCTCTCGGTCGCCGCGTCGACGCGCGAGGGCGGACGCGCGCCGTTCTCGACGACCGGCTCGCACGTCTCGCTCGCGGCGCCGGGTGTCGGGCGTCTTCAGCGCCGTCTCCTCCGGTTCGCCGGCGTCGCGCTATCCGCGCACGACGCTCCCGGGCGCGCTCGGCGGCGTCTACGGCTACGGCAGCGGCACCTCGTTCGCGTCGCCGCAGGTCGCGGGTGCGGCCGCGCTCGTCTGGGCCGCGAACCCGCAGCTCCGGGCTGCCCAGGTCGCGTCGATCCTCGAGCAGACGGCCTCTGGGCGGGGCAGCTGGAACGCCGAGCTCGGCTACGGCGTCCTCGACGTCGCGGCGGCCGTCGCGAGGGCGCAGTCGACGCCGGCGGCACCGCGCGGCGCCGCGTGCGCGCAGAGCTTACAGCCGCGCCCGCTCGCCGGGCTAGGTCTCGACGCGCTCGATCGACGGCGCCGAGCCCGCGCAGGCGCTCGTCGATCCGCTCGTAGCCGCGGTCGATCTCGCCGACGTTGCCGATCGTCGACGTCCCCTCGGCGCAGAGCGCCGCGATCAGCATCGCCATGCCGGCGCGGATGTCCGGGCTCGTCAGCCGCTCGCCGTAGAGCTGGGCCGGGCCGGTGACGACGACGCGGTGCGGGTCGCAGAGGATGATCCGGGCGCCCATCCCGACGAGCTTGTCGACGAAGAAGAGGCGGCTCTCGAACATCTTCTCGAACACGAGCACCGTGCCGTGCGCCTGCGTCGCGGTCACGATCGCGATCGAGGTCAGGTCGGCCGGGAACGCGGGCCAGGGGCCGTCCTCGATCTTCGGGATCTGGCCGCCGAGGTCGTCCTGGATCACGAGCTCCTGGCCGGGCGGGACGCGCACGGTCGACTCCCCCACCTCGACGTGCACGCCGAGGCGCGCGAACGCGGGCAGGATCGAGACGAGGTCCCTGGGCTCGACGTCCTCGATCGTGATGTCGCTGCCCGTCGCCGCAGCGAGGCCGATGAAGCTGCCGACCTCGATGTGCTCGGGCGCGACGCGCCAGTCGCCGCCGTGCAGCTCGGTGACGCCGTGGACGCGGAGCACGTTCGACTCGATCCCCTCGATCTGGGCGCCGAGCGAGACGAGGAAGCGGCAGAGATCCTGGACGTGCGGCTCGCAGGCGGCGTTCCCGATCACGGTCTCGCCCTCGGCGAGCACGGC
This sequence comes from uncultured Gaiellaceae bacterium, assembly GCA_963738795.1. Lineage (GTDB taxonomy): Bacteria > Actinomycetota > Thermoleophilia > Gaiellales > Gaiellaceae > Gaiellasilicea. Next base: position 249,494 of record CAVTXQ010000010.1, read on the forward strand.
CGCCATGACGACGTTCTCGGTCGCCATCACGCTCGCCTCGTCGAGGAAGATCGACTTCCCGCGGAGCTTCGGCGCGCGCATCTCGAAGCGGCCGTTGATCTCGATCTCGACGCCGAGCTCGGCGAGGCCGTGGATGTGCGGGTCGAGCCGGCGCCGGCCGATCACGTCGCCGCCGGGCGGCGGGCACGGTCGCGCTGCCGAGGCGCGCGAGCAGCGGCCCCGCGAGCAGGAACGAGGCGCGGATGCGGCGGCAGAGCTCCTCGTCGAGCTCGGACTTGTGGACGCCGACCGGGTCGATCCGGATCTCGTTCTCGCCCAGCCACTCGGCGTCGGCGCCGATGTCGACGAGCAGCTCGACCATCGTCTGCACGTCGCGGATCCGCGGCACGTTCGTCAGCTGCACCGGCTCGGTCGCGAGCACGGTGGCGGCGAGGATCGGCAGGGCGCCGTTCTTGTTCCCGGCCGCGCGGACGGTGCCGCTGAGCGGGCGACCGCCCTCGATCACGAAGGCCTGCATGCCGGTGGCGTAGCGTCAGTGCGTGCTCGACGAGGCGGGGTATCGTAGTCGGCCTGATGGAGCATGACGCGAGACACAGCGTGGCAGACGCTGACGACGTACACGCAAGAGCGAATCGCTGCTGCGGCACGCGCTCGCGGTCGAGGCCTCGACGCGGTCGTACGCGCGGCGGCTCGGCGAGGACGAGGAGCTCTGGGGCGTCGTCGCGCTGCTGCACGACTTCGACTACGAGATCCACCCCACGCTCGACCAGCATCCCCAGGACGGCGCCGCGATCCTGCGCGAGGAGGGCTATCCGGAGGAGGTGATCGAGGCGGTCCTCTCGCACGCCGAGCACCTCGAGCTGCCGCGCGACACGATGCTGAAGAAGACGCTGTTCGCCTGCGACGAGCTCTCCGGCTTCGTCCACGCCTGCGGGCTCGTCCGGCCGGCCGGGCTCGACGGGCTCGAGCCGAAGTCGGTCAAGAAGAAGCTGAAGCAGCCGTCGTTCGCGGCCGGCGTCCACCGCGACGAGGTCTACGCGGGCGCGGAGCTGATCGGGGTCGAGCTGGACGAGCACATCGCGAACGTCGTCGCCGCGCTGCAGCCGATCTCGAAGGAGCTCGGCCTGCGGACCGCGGCCGACGCGGCCTAGAGCGCGGCCACCAGCCGCTGCAGGTCGTCCTCGTTCGTCCACCAGCCGCAGGAGACGCGGACGAGGCCGGTCTTCGGGATCTCGCGGACGACGACGCCCGCCTCGGCGAGCTTGGCGACGAGCGCCGGCGGATCCTCGTGCCGGAAGGCGACGAGCGTCGCGCCGCCCGGGACGACGTCGGCACGCGGAGCGAGCAGCTCGCGGCAGCGGGCAGCCTGCGCTGCGGCGTGCTCGAACGCCCAGTCCGGACGCACCTCGATCGCCGCGATCAGCCCGCTGAGCACCGCGCTCGAGAGCCAGCCGGGGTCGAACCGCGCCGCGCCCTCGGCAGGGTCGAAGCTGCCGGACGGCTCGTGCGCCGTCTGGGAGAAGTAGCTCGGGCGGGCGACGCGCAGGCGCTCCGGGTCGGCGACGACGAGCGCGCCCGTCGAGTCGGGCCCGCACAGCCACTTCTGGCCGGAGATCGTGAGGAAGTCGAGGCCGGCTGCGTCGACCGGGATCGCGCCGACGGACTGTGCGCCGTCGACGAGCACCGGCACGCCCGTCTGCTCGCGCAGCTCGCGCACCGGCAGCAGCCTGCCGCTCGTCCAGAGCACCTGCGAGAGCGCGAGCAGCTTCGTCCGCGGCGTCACGGCGGCGGCGATCGCCTCGGCGTCCGGCTCGGCGACGACGACGCGGGCGCCGCTCGCGTGCAACGGCCCGATCAGGCCGAAGTGCTCCTCCGACGTCGTGACGATCTCGTCCTCCGCCCGCAGGTCGAGCCCGGCGAGCACGATGTTGCAGCCGTCCGTGGTCGAGGCGGTCAGCGACACCTGCTCGGGCTCGGCGCCGACCAGGCCGCCGAGGAGCGCCCGCGCCTGCTTGCGCAGGTCGAGCATCCGCTCGAAGTACTCCTTGCCGAAGCGGCCGTCGGCGAGATCGGCGTCCAGCTGCTCCTGCACGGCCGCCGCGGTCGGGCGGGCGAGCGGGCCGAACGTCCCCGCGTTCAGGTACGCGAGCCGCTCGAGCACCGGGAAGAGCGCCCGGCCTTCCTCGGGCGTCACCCGATCCTCATCTCGACCGGAGCGTGGTCCGACAGCACCGCGCCATTGTGCAGGCGGCGCTCGTCGGGCCACACCTCGAGCGAACCGTGGTCGATTCCGGCCACGACGATGTGGTCGATGTTCGGGCCGGGCAAGTCGGGATCGCGCAGGTTGAAGTCGCCCGCGAGCACGCGCGCCTCGCCGGCCACCGCCATCGAGTCGACCAGCTCGTGCGCGCGCTTCAGCTCGGTGCGGGGAACCTCCGGCCGCTTGAACTCGTTCGAGGCGTGCACGTTCCCGATCACGATCCCCTCGAGCCGAACCGCGTGGCAGACCCGCCGCTCCCGCCCGCGGTCGCTGATCCGGGCCGTGCGTTGCTCGAGCGGGACGTGCGCCCGGCGCGAGCAGGATCGCGTTCGCCTGACCCGTGACGCCGGAGCGGAACCGCCTCGGGTCGTAGCGCTGCAGGATGCCGCCGAGCCGCCGCGGGACGAGCGTCCGCTTCGCGACCGCGGACAGAACGGCCATGCCGCTCCAGTCGTCCAGCTGCGCGAGCGCCCAGAGCGGCAGCTCCTGCAGGCAGAGCGCGTCCGGCGCGTCGCGTGACGCCAGCTCGACCATCTCGCGGAGCAAGACCCGTCCCCCCGACGGCGACGTGCGGCCGTGGAAGAGATTCCAGCTGCGGACGAGCACGGGGATTAGGTTACGAGCGGATGCGTGTCGTCGTCGCCGATCCCCCCGCCTTCACGCCTCCGTACGACCACGCGCTCGCTGCGGCGCTCGCCCGCGCGGGCGCCGAGGTCGAGCTCGTGACGTCGCGCTTCCGCTTCGGGGCCGTCGCCGAGCCCGAGGGCTACCGCCGGCGCGAGCTCTTCTACCCGCTCTCGTCGAGGCTCTTCGGCCGCTCGCGGCTACGGGTGCCGCTGAAGGTGCTGGAGCATCCACTCGGGCTGGCGCGCCTGGCGGCGACGTCGGCCGACATCGTCCACGTCCAGTGGCTGGCGCTGCCGGAGGTCGACTCGTGGCTGCTCCGCCACCGCGCGCCGCTCGTCCTCACCGCCCACGACCTCCTGCCGCGGCGGACGGCGGCGAAGACCGGCCTCTGGCGCCGTGCGTTCGGACGCTTCGAGCGGATCGTCGTCCACTCGGAGCGCGGGCGCGAGACGCTGGCCGCGTTCGGCGTCGCGGAGCAGAAGCTGCGCGTGATCCCCCACCCCGTCACTCCGAGCGATCCGGCGCGCGCCGACGACGGCCGGACGGTGCTCGCGCTCGGCCTCGTGCGGCCCTACAAGCAGCTCGACCACGCGCGCGAGGCCGCCTCGCGCGCAGGCGCCGAGCTCCGCGTCGCCGGCGACGCGAACGCGTTCCTCTCCGAGGCGGAGATCGACCGCGCCCTCGGCGAGTCGACCGTCGCGGTCTTCCCCTACCGCCCCGAGCTCGACCAGAGCGGCGCGCTCCTGCGGGCGCTCGGCGCCGGCGTGCCCGCGGTCGTCTACGACGTCGGCGGCCTCGGCGAGCCGGTGCGGTCGTTTGGGGCCGGCCGCGTCGTCGCTCCGGACGACGTCGACGGGCTGGCCGCCGCGATCCGCGAGCTGATCGACGACGAGGCTGCGCTGTCGGCCGCGCGCGCCGGAGCGCTGCGCGCGCGCGAGGAGCTGACCTGGGACGCGGCCGCGCAGGCGCATCTCGACCTCTACCGAGAGCTGACGTGATCTTTCGCCGCGACCGCTTCGGCGACCTGGTCCGCCGCCAGCTCGACATGTTCGCCGAGGACGACGCCGAGCTGCTGCGCGAGGCCGAGGCCGCCGAGCGTGCCTACGACGGGGCCGAGCGCGACGACGCCGAGGAGGCGTACGGCGACTACCAGCTCGTGCTCGAGGCGATCGCCGACCGGCTCGGCGAGATCCGCGACGTCTACGCCGGCACGCTGCCGAACGACGCGATCGACGCATACGAGCACGCGTTCGAGCGGGCCGCCCGCAAGCGGTATCCGAGGGTCAGGCTCTGATGCGGATCGAGGACTACGGCCTGATCGGCGACCTCCAGACCGCGGCGCTCGTCGGACGCGACGGCTCGATCGACTGGCTCTGCTTCCCGCGCTTCGACTCGGGCGCCTGCTTCGCGGCGCTGCTCGGCGACGAGCGCAACGGGCGCTGGAAGCTCGCTCCCGATTGCGAGATCGAGCGGATCGACCGCCGCTACCAGGGGCGCTCGCTCGTTCACGAGCTCGAGTTCCACACCGAGCACGGCACCGTCCGCGTGCTCGACTTCATGCCCCCGCGCGGCACCGATCCCGACGTCGTCCGGATCGTCGAAGGGCTCGAGGGCAGCGTGCCGATGCGGATGGAGCTCGTGCTCCGCTTCGACTACGGCGCGATCGTGCCCTGGGTGCGCCGGCTCGACGACGACACGCGGATCGCTGTTGCCGGGCCCGACGCGATCGCGCTCCGCACCCCCGTCCCGCTCCGCGGCGAGAACCTGAGCACGGTCGCCGAGTTCACGGTCGAGCCCGGCGAGCGGATTCCGTTCGTGCTGACCTGGTTCCAGTCCCACCACGAGCCACCGCGCGCGATCACTCCCGAGCACGCCTTCGACGACACGTGCTCTTTCTGGAACGAATGGCTGCACAGCTGCTCCTACGGCGGCCGCTACTCCGAGGCCGTCTTCCGGTCGCTGATGGTGCTGAAGGCGATGACGTACGGGCCGACCGGGGGCCTCGTCGCCGCACCAACGACCTCGCTGCCCGAGCAGATCGGCGGCGTCCGGAACTGGGACTACCGCTACTGCTGGCTCCGCGACGCGAGCTTCGCCCTCGCCGCGCTGATCGGCAACGGCTTCGTCGAGGAGGCCGGCGCCTGGAGGAACTGGCTGCTGCGGGCCGTCGCCGGCGATCCCGACGACCTCCAGATCATGTACGGGCCGGCCGGCGAGCGGCGCTTGATCGAGCTCGAGCTGGACTGGCTCGACGGCTACGAGGGCTCCAAGCCGGTCCGGGTCGGCAACGGCGCCAGCACACAGTTTCAGCTCGATGTCTACGGCGAGGTGCTCGACGTCCTCTACCAGGCGCGCCGGAGCGGGCTCCCCGCGGACGACAAAGCCTGGGCGCTCGTACGGCACCTGCTGGCGAACCTCGAGACGCGCTGGCGCGAGCCCGACGAGGGGATCTGGGAGGTGCGCGGGCCGAGGCGCCACTTCACGCACTCGAAGGTGATGGCGTGGGTGGCGTTCGACCGCGGTCTCCGCCTGATCGAGGAGCTCGGGCGCGACGGCCCCGACGAGCAGTGGCGACGGGTGCGGGACGAGATCAAGGCCGAGGTGCTCGAGCAGGGCTTCGACGAGGAGCTCGGCTCGTTCGTCCAGTCCTACGGCTCGAAGCGGGTCGACGCGAGCCTGCTGACGATCCCGCTCTACGGCTTCCTTCCGGCCGAGGATCCGCGCGTCCGCGGGACGCTGGAGGCGGTGCGCCGCGAGCTGCTCGTCGACGGCTTCGTCCAGCGCTACCGGCACGACGCGGCGGGCGCAGAGATCGACGGGCTGCCGCCGGGCGAGGGCGCCTTCTTCCTCTGCTCGTTCTGGTTCGTGGACAACCTCGTCCTGCTCGGCGAGCTCGACGAGGCCGCGGAGATGTTCGACCGGCTGCTCTCGCTCCGGAACGAGCTCGGGCTGCTCTCGGAGGAGTACGACCCGAAGCTCGAGCGGCTCGTCGGCAACTTCCCGCAGGCGTTCTCGCACATCGGCCTCGTCAACACGGCGCTGCGGCTCGACGCGGCGCTGCTGGAGAAAGGCGCCTAGGCCTCACCTGTGCCCGAAATGGTGCGCGGACGGCAGCGAGGCGCCGACGTCGCGGGACGAGATCTTGCGGGCGAGCGGGCCGAGGCTCTCGAGCGACTCGACGACGATGTTGCGGTTGTCCTTGATGTGCTCGAAGCGGCCGCGCACGAGCAGGAGCGGCTCGCCGCGGACGACCGCGCGGTTCCGCTCGTAGAGCTCCGGCGAGACGATCAGGTTCACCTGGCCGAGCTCGTCCTCGAGCAGCATGAAGACGATCCCGTGCGCGGTCGACGGCCGCTGGCGCGCGACCGCCATCCCGGCGAACGCGACCTTGCTCCGGTGCGGCGCCTCGTTCAGCCGGTCGCTCGGGAGCACGTCGGGCGGCAGGTGCGGCCGCAGCAGCGTCAGCGGGTGGACGTCGATCGAGACGCTCGTCGTCGCGTAGTCGGCGAGCATCCGCTCCCAGGCGGTCAGGTCGGGGAGCTCCGGCGTCGCGACGGTCGGGTCGAGCTCGAGCGAGAGCTGCTTGTGCTCGCGCTGCACCGTCTGCGGGCGGGTGACGAGCCCGAGCTCCCAGAGCAGGTCGCGCCGCTTGCCCCAGCGGTCGCAGGCGCCGCTGCGCAGGAGCGCCTCCAGCTCGCGGGCGTCGAGCGGCACGCGACGCGCGAGGTCGCCGACGTCGAGGAACTCGCCGCGCGCCTCCCGCTCGGCGACGACGGCCTCGGCGTCGTCCTTGCCGACCGACTTGACGTACTCGAGCCCCATCCGCACCGCTCCCTCGTCCCAGGTGCAGCGCACCTCGCTCAGGTTCACGTCCGGCGGCCGCACCTGGACGCCGCGCCGCTGGGCGTCGCGCACGAGCGACGAGGGCGGGTAGAAGCCCATCGGCTGCGCGTTCAGGAGCGCGCAGAGGAACTCGGCCGGGTAGTGATGCCGCAGCCATGCCGACTGGTAGGCGAGCAGCCCGAACGCGGCCGCGTGCGACTTCGGGAAGCCGAAGCCGGAGAAGGCCGCGAGCTTGTCGTAGACCATGTCGGCCGTCTCGGCGTCGACCCCGTTCCGAGCCGCGCCCTCGACGAACCGCTCCCGGAACGCCTCGATCGCCTCCTCGCTCCGCTTCCGGCTCATCGCGCGCCGCAGCCCCTCGGCCTCGCCGATCGTGAAGCCGGCGAGCGCCATCGCCACCTCGAGCACCTGATCCTGGAAGACGACGACGCCGTGCGTGTCGCGGAGCGGCTCGCGCAGCAGCTCGTGGTCGACCGGCGGCACGTACGCGGGGTCGACCCGCAGCCGCTCGCGCGCGTCGATGTACGGGTGCACCGCCTTGCCCTGGATCGGCCCCGGCCGCACGAGCGCGACCTGCACGGTCAGATCGTCGATCGACTCGGGCTTCGTCCGCAGCAGGCTCTGCATCTGCGCCCGGCTCTCGATCTGGAAGTCGCCGATCGTGTCCGCCTTCTGGATCTCCGCGTAGACCGCCTTGTCGTCGAGCGGGATCCGCGAGAGGTCGATCGGCTCGCCGTAGACCTCGGCGATCTGCTCGACGCAGTCCTCGACCGCCGAGAGCATGCCGAGGCCGAGCAGGTCGATCTTGAGAAAGCCCGCGTCGGAGCACGAGTCCTTGTCCCACTGGCAGATCTGGCGGCCGGTCATCGCGGCCGGCTGCACGGGGACGAGCTCGACGAGCGGCCGCGAGGAGATCACCATCCCGCCGGGGTGCTGCGAGATGTGGCGCGGCAGGCCGGCGATCTCGCGCGTCAGCTCGGCGAAGGCGCGCCAGCGCGGCGAGAGCAGCCGCCGCTCGGCCTCGGGCAGCAGGGCGAGCTCGTCGGCGACCTTCTTCGCGTTCCAGCCGTCCGAGACGCGCGCGAGCCGCTCCAGCTCGGCGAACGGGAGCCCGAGCGCCTTGCCGACGTCGCGGATCGCGCCGCGCGCCCGGTAGGTCGAGAAGCTGGCGACGAGCGAGGCGTGCTCGCGGCCGTAGCGCTCGGTGACGCCGAGGATCAGCTGCTCGCGGATGTCGCGCGGGAAGTCGAGGTCGATGTCCGGCAGCCGACATCAGCTCGCGGTTGAGGAAGCGGCCGAGCGAGAGGTTCTGCGCGACCGGGTCGACGTGCGAGAGCCCGGTCAGGTAGCAGACGATCGAGCCCACCGACGAGCCGCGCCCACGTCCCGGCGGCAGGAAGCGGCGCGGCGAGCCCGGCCCGCGGATCCCGTGCGCGAGCTCCCGCGCCAGCTCGAGCACCTCCCAGTGGAGGAGGAAGAAGCCGGCGAGCCCGAGCTCGTCGATCAGCCTGAGCTCGCTTTCGAGCCGCGCCCGAGCCTGACCAAGTAACAGTCTGTTACTTGGTGGGTAGCGGCCCGCGAAGGCGTCGTTGCAGACCTCGGCGAGCTGTCTGATCGCCGGCACGTCGCCGTCGGAGAAGTCGGGATAGCGGTAGCCGAGCTCCTCGGTCAGGTCGAACTCGAGCCTTTGCGCCACCTCGGCGGTGCGCAGAACGGCGTCGCGGTCGTCGGGGAAGAGCTCGAGCAGCTCGGCGGGCGCGCGCAGGATGCTCTCGCGGTTGCCGCGCCGCTCGCGCTCGCTCGCCTCGAGCGACGTGTTGTGGCGGATCGCGACGAGGACGTCCTGGAGCGCGGTCCGGCGCGGATGGTGCGCGTGGACGTTGCCGGTGACGACGGTCTCGACGCCCGCGTGCGCGGCCAGGTCGCGGAGGAGCCCGTTGCGGCGGGTGTCGCCGCGCTCGAACGGCCGTTGCAGCTCGACGTAGAACCGTTCCGGCCCGAATGCGCGCGCGAGCTCTGCGGCGGCGTTCGGGTCGCGGACGCCGAGCCCGTCGCGGGCACAGCCGGAGAGGCAGACGAGCCCCTCGTTCAGCTCGGCGAGCAGCGACCGGTCGAGCGCGGGCGGCAGCAACTCTCCCTCCCTCGGCCTTGTGTGGGCGTGTGCCGCGGTCAGCAGCCGGCAGAGGTTCGAGTAGCCCTGCGACGACTCCACGAGCAGGGTCACGTGGGAGCCGGCTCTGCCGCCCGCTCCGGCACCGGCGAAGCCGGCACCTCCGCTCTTTTGCGACTCCGTCGAGCCTACGCCGCTGAGCGTTATCTCGGCACCGGTGATCGCGCGGACGCCGGCGAGCTTCGCCGCGTGCGCGAGCTCGAGCGAGCCGAAGACGCCGTCGTGGTCGGTGAGCGCGAGCGCCTCGTAGCCGAGCTCGGCCGCACGCAGCGCGAGCTCTTCGGGATGCGAGGCGCCGTCGAGGAACGAATAGGCTGAGTGACTGTGCAGCTCGACGTAGGCCACGCGATCCACCTACCGGCCGCCGGAGGCGAGCTCGTCCGCGACACGCCCGAAAGCCGGCTCGAGATCCTCTCCGACCGCGAGGAGCTGGTCGCGACGTGGACGCGGTTCGAGGCGCACCGCGACGGCGCGTCGCCGCACGTGCACCGGGAGCACAACGATCTCTTCTACGTGCTCGAGGGCGAGCTGACCGTCTTCGCGGGGCCGGATCGCACCGATCACGTGCTCCCGGCCGGTACGCTCGCGCTGGCGCCGCCGCTCGTCGTGCACGGCTTCAGGAACGCGAGCGACGCCGACGTCAAGTACCTCAACTTCCACGCGTCCGGCGGCGGGTTCGCCGCGTACATCCGTGGCGACGCGCCCGGATTCGACTCGTTCGACCCGCCCGGGGACGGCGGCCGGCCGCTCGAGAACGCCTACGTCGGCACAGGCGAGGTGGTCGTGGACCGACCGGGCCTGTGCGTCTCGCTCCTCGTCGACGTGGACGAGATCGCGATCGTGGACGTGACGAGCGCGCCCGGCGGCAGCGCGCCGACGCCGCCGCTGCACGTGCACGAGCGGCACGTGGAGAGCTTCTACGTGATCGCGGGCGAGCTCGCGTTCACCGCCGGCGGCGGGGAGCTCCGCGCGACCGCCGGCTCGTGGGTGCAGGTGCCGCCGAACGTGCCGCACATGTTCGCGCCGGCCGGCTCCGAGTCGGCGAGGTACGTCAACGTGCACACGCCAAGCCGCGGCTTCGGCGACTTCACCCGCGCGCTTCTCGCAGCCCGGAACGAGGGCGAGCTCGCGGCGGCGCGCGACATGTTCGACCAGAGGGCGGTCTAGGTGGACGCGCGGGAGCGCTACGACGAGCTCGTCGACGACCTCTGCGCCCGCAACGACGACGTCGAGCCGTCGCAGATGATGGGCATGCCCTGCGTGAAGCGCGGCGGGAAGATGGTCGCCGGCTTCGCGAAAGGCGAAGGTGCGATGGTCTTCAAGCTGCCCGATCCGGCCGCGCACGCCCAAGCGCTGGCACTCGACGGCGCCCACCTCTTCGACCCCGGCGGCAAGGGGCAGCCGTTCAAGGAGTGGGTCGTCGTGCCGTTCGAGCACGCGGCGGAGTGGGAATCGATGGCCGCGCACGCGCTCAGGCCCGCTGGCTGAACCAGCAGCCGGCTTCCTCGTCGCGGAAGACGCACGCGTTCCGCCCCGACTCGAGCACGAGATCGAAGTAGCGGCGGTCGAGCGGCTCCTCCGTCCACCAGCGGTCGACGACGCGCCATTCCTCACGCACGAGCGCGACCCCTTCGCGGTTCACCCGCACCGGCACGCCGACCGGGCTCGCCTCGACAAGCGCGGCCGCGGCGCGTTTATTCGTCCCGCGGCACGAAGAGCGACCGGGTTTCGGGAATCCGCGACCACGGCGCCACCTCCACGACTGCGACCACCGAGCCGGAGCCCGTCGACGCGCGCACCTGGCGCAGCCCGTCGCTCAGGCGTGCCTGCAGCTCGTCGCCGACCGGCTTGACGAGCTCGAGCTGCTGCCCGACCGACTGGGAGAGCTCGACCGCCTCCAGCCGCAGCTCGACTGCAGGTGCGGGGAGCTCGAGCAGCTTCGGGCCGAGCGCCGCACGCAGGCGCGGCCGGTCGGCCGTCGGCTCGCGCAGCGTCACGGTGCGGCGCCAGGAGCCGCCGCCGACGAGCTTCGCCGAGAGCGCGACCTTGCGGAACGGCCGGCCCGCCCGCTCCGGCCGTGCGAGCAGCCGGTCGAGCAGCGAGCCGAAGGCGCGGCGGAGCGTCAGCTCGTTCCCGACCGGCTCGGGGAACTCGAGCGCCTCGGCGAGCTCCGCCGCCGGGCGCCGACCGCGGACGCGGCCGCTGTCGCCGCCGCGCGCAAGCCCCCACGCCTGCCGGCCTTCCCGACCGAGACGCTCCGCGACAGCTCCCCCGGGCAGGGCGGCCAGCTCCCCCAAGCGGCGCACCCCCAGACCCTCCAGCTCCGCGTAGCGATCGGCCGGGAGCGGCAGGAGCGAGAGCGGCAGCGGTGCCAGAAAACCCTCCTCCTTGCCGGCCGACACGACGAGTGCCTGCCCGGGACGCGCGACGCTCGCCGCCGCAAGGGCGGCGAACCGGCGCTGCGCCGCGCCCGCGCGTGGATCCCAGGCAGCTCCGACGGAGGCGAGCGCCCGCTCGAGCGCCGCCTCCAAGCCTCCGTACAACCGCTCGACGCCCTTCGTCTCGAAGTAGACGCGACCTGGCTCCTCGGGGTCGACGGCGAAGCCCGAGTCCTCGAGCCGCTGCAGCACCCCCTCCCACTCGCGCTCGACCGTCGCCGGGTCCTGCTCGACGAGCACGAGCTGCGGGCACATCGCGAGCGCCTCCCCCAGCCTCATCCCCGGCTGCACGCCGGCGAGCTCGGCGGCGGCGGTGACGGGACCGACCAGCTGCTCGGTTCCGGGCAGCGGCGAGAGCGCCGCCGGGACGAGCGCCAGCCTCGGCTTGTCCCGCAGCGCCGCGCGCAACTCGAAGCCGGGGACGATGAGACAGGCGATCATGGGAACGTATGTTCTACACCCGAACAGGTGTTCCTGTCAACTGCGTAGGATCATCCCGTGCGCATCCTGTTCGCCTTCACCGGCGGCCGCGGCCATCTCGAGCCGCTGCTGCCGCTCGCCGAGGCCGCACGCGCCGCCGGGCACACGGTCGCTTTCGGCGGCCGGGAGTCGGTCCTCCCCGTCGCCCGGCAGCTCGGCTTCGACGCGCACGCGACCGAGCCGGGCCTGACGCCGCAGCGGGTGCCGCTGCAGCCGCTCGACCCGGAGCGCGAGGCGCGGGACTTCCGGGACGGCTTCGTGCTGCGCGCCCGCGAGCGCGCGCCGGGAGTCGAGGCGCTCTGCCGCGACTGGAGGCCGGACGTCGTCGTCGGCGAGGAAGCGCACTACGGCGCGCTGCTCGCGGCGGAACTGCTCGAGCTGCCGTTTGCGAGCCTGGTCGTGCTCGCCGCCGGGACGCTCGCGACGCGCGAGCTCGTCGCCGGGCCGGTGAACGAGGTTCGCGCCGAGCTCGGCCTGCCGCCCGACCCGGAGGCGTCGCTGCTGTCGCGCCGGCTCGTGCTCGCGCCGCTCCCGCCCCGGTATCGCGATCCTGCCTTCCCGCTGCCCTCCGTGACCACGTACTTCCGGCCGTTCGACGCCCTGCCGGCGGCGCACGACGGCCCGGCGCGCGTCTACGTCACGCTCGGAACGGTCTTCAACCTCGAGTCGGGCGATCTCTTCTCGCGCGTCCTCGCAGGCGTGGCGGAGCTGCCGGTCGAGGTGGTCGCGACGGTCGGGGCCGAGCTCGATCCGGCCGAGCTCGGGGAGCTGCCGCCGCACGTCCGCGTCGAGCGCTTCCTGCCGCAGGCGGAGATCCTGCCGCGCTGCAGCGCCGTCGTCTCCCACGGCGGCTCCGGCAGCGTGCTCGGCGCGCTCGCGCACGGGCTGCCGCAGGTGCTGATCCCGATGGGTGCCGACCAGCCGCTCAACGCCGCCCGCTGCGAGGAGCTCGGGCTCGCCCGCGTGCTCGACCCGGTCGCCGCGGCCCCGCAGGAGATCGGCGACGCCGTTTCGGCCGTGCTCGACGAGCCCGGCTACCGCGCCGCCGCCGAGCGGCTGCAGGCGGAGTTCGCGGCGTTGCCGGGTCCGGACGCCGTCGTGCGGCTGCTGGAACGGCTGCGATAGTGCGCGCGTGAGCGTCCGGATCGACAGCTCGCTCGACGGGGTCGACTGGGCGGCGGCGCGCGCCGACCTGATCGCGGACGACTTCGACAACGGACGCTCTCCGGAGGCGCTGCGGCGCTCGTTCGAGCAGTCGCAGCACGTCGCGATCGCGCGCGACGGCGACCGGGTCGTCGGGATGGCGCGGTTGCTCTCCGACGGCGTCTGCAACGCGTACGTCGTCGACGTCTGGACGGCGTCGTCGCATCGCCGCCGCGGGATCGCGACCGGGATGATGCGGCTGCTGATCGACGCCGTTCCCGGCCAGCACATCGGGCTCCAGACCGACGACGCGCAGGCGCTCTACGAGTCGGTCGGGTTCCGGCAGCAGCCGGAGTTCTGGTCGCGGATCTCCGGCACCTGGCTCGACAACGACGCGAACCGGCTTTGAGCCTCTCGCCGGAACGTGCGAGACTCACCGCGTGAGCACGACTCTCGACGCGATCGAGCTCGACGCCGCGGCGTTCCGGGGCGAGATCCTCGGCCCGGCCGACCCCGGCTTCGACGTGCACCGGCGGATCTGGAACGGCTCGATCGACCGCCGCCCGGCCGCGATCGCCCGCTGCGCCGGCGTCGCGGACGTGATCACGGCGGTCAAGGCGGCGCGCGCGAGCGGCCGCCCGGTCGCGGTCCGCAGCGGCGGCCACTCGTTCCCCGGCTACTCGGTCGCGGACGACGCGCTGATGATCGACCTCTCGCCGATGAAGGGCGTGCGCGTCGATCCGGAGCGGCGCACCGCGCGGGTGCAGGCGGGCGTCCTGCTCGGCGAGCTCGACCGCGAGACGCAGGCGTTCGGGCTCGCGGTCCCGTCCGGGATCGTCACGCACACCGGCGTCGCCGGCCTGACGCTCGGCGGCGGCATCGGCTGGATCATGCGCAAGCACGGCCTCTCGGTCGACCAGCTCGTCTCCGTCGACCTCGTCACCGCCGACGGCGAGTTCGTCAAGGCGAGCGCGGACGAGAACGCCGAGCTCTTCTGGGGTCTGCGCGGCGGCGGCGGCAACTTCGGGATCGTCACCGAGTTCGAGTTCCGCTGCGTGCCGCTCGGGACGCAGGTGCTCGCCGGCCCGATCATCTGGCCGATGGAGCGCTCGGGCGACGTGCTTCGCTTCTACCGCGACTGGGTCGCCGAGGCACCGGACGAGCTGATGACGATCGTCATCCACCGCAAGGCACCGCCGCTCCCGATCATCCCGGCCGAGCTGCACGGGCAGCCGGTCGTGATGGTGGTCCCGTGCTGGGTCGGCGACCCGGAGGCCGGCGAGGCGTTCCTGAAGCCGCTGCGCGAGTTCGGGCCGCCGGTCGCCGACGTCTGCACCGTCAAGCCCTACCTCGCGCACCAGGCGATGCTCGACCCGAGCTTCGTGCCGGGCCGCTGGTACTACTTCAAGAGCTGCGACCTCGCCGAGCTGACCGACGAGATCATCGACATCACGATGGAGCGCTCGCTCCAGATCGAGTCGCCGCTGACGTCCTTCCCGATCTGGCAGATGGGCGGCGCGGTCGCCCGCGTCGGCGAGGACGAGACCGCGTTCAACGGGCGCGGCGCCGGCTTCACCTACAACATCGGCGCCTCCACCGAGACCGCCGACGGCTTCGACCGTGAGCGCGAGTGGGTGCGCGACTTCTGGTCGGCGCTCGAGCCGTGGCACCAGGGCGTCTACGTCAACTTCCTCGGCGACGAGGGAGCCGACCGGGTCCGCGACTCCTACGGCGAGGCGAAGTACGCGCGGCTGCAGGCGCTGAAGACGCAGCTCGATCCGGACAACTTCTTCCGGATCAACCAGAACATCCCGCCGGCCTAGACGACGATCTCGGCGGCGGGGCCGCGCATCCCGGCGAACCGCGGCACTGCGTCGAGCACGCTCTCGCGGGCGCAGAACGCGATGTCCTCCTCGAGCCCGGGCGGGCCGTACGTGCGCGCGTTGAGCCCGTCGAGCGCATTCGGATAGGCCTCCGCGAGCAGAGCGGCCGCGACTGCGGCGTCGGTGTGTTCGCCGTCGAGCGCCTGCACGAACCGGCCGGCGCAGTATGCGTCGTCGAACGCGAACGCGCCCTTGTAGCCGGCGCAGATGACGGCGACGTCCTCCCCACGCTCGGCCGCTGCGCGGACGACGGCACCGAGGTTGAGCAGGCTGCCGATCAGGACCTCGTCGCAGCGCTCGGCGGCGGTGACGATCGTCCGCGTGCCGTTCGTCGTCGAGAGGATCAGCGTCTCGGCCCGTGGCTCGAGGAACTCCCGCGGTGAGGCGCCCGCGTCGAAGCCCTCGATCCGGACGGCGTCGCGCTCGCCGCCGACGATGCTGTCGGCGAGGTCCGCGCGCAGCGCCCGCGCCTGCTCGATCTCCGGCACGCAGAGCACCCGCTGATAGCCGGCAGAGAGCGCCTGCGCGATCGTCGAGGTGGCGCGGACGACGTCGACGACGATCCCGGTCGGGGCCGAAGCGGCCTCGTCCGGAGTGAACGCGACGTGGACCTTCATCTGGCTAGGCTAGACCGGATGTCCGAGCCGCTCAGGTGCTACCGGCACCCGGATCGCGAAACGGGCGTCTCCTGTTCCGAGTGCGGCCGCGGCATCTGCCCCGACTGCATGACGTTCGGCGCCGTCGGCATCCGCTGCCCCGACCACTCGGGTCGTGCCCGAACGACGGAGCGCGTCGCTCAAAACGTTCAGTGGGGCTCGGCCCGGAGCCCGGCGATCGTGACGAAGACGCTGATCGCGATCAACGTCGGCGTCTACTTGCTTCAGCTCGCCCAGGGTGCCCCGATCTCCGGCAACGGCGGCTCGATCTACGAGAAGGGCGCCCTCGTCGTCGTGAACCGCGGGGCCGACGGCCAGTTGCTCGGCCTGCTGGAAGGCGAGTGGTGGCGCCTGATCACGTCGAGCTTCCTCCACTACGGGCCGCTGCACCTCGCGTTGAACATGATCACACTCTGGTTCGTCGGACAGGTAGTCGAGCAGGCGCTCGGGCCCCTCCGGTATCTCGGGATCTATCTCGTTTCCGGTCTCGCCGGAGCTGCGGGAGCGTTGGTGATCGGCTCGCGGTCCAACCTCCTCGACCCCGATCCGCTTTCGGCGACCGTCGGCGCGTCCGGCGCGATCTTCGGCATCCTCGGCGCCGCGATCGTGCTCGAGCGCCAACGGACCTATGTCCTCGGAGGCAGTGCAGTCACGCTGCTCATCGTGAATCTCGCCTTCACGTTCGCCGTGCCCGGAATCTCGATCGGCGGCCACTTGGGCGGCCTCGCAGCGGGCGCCCTGGGCGTGCTGGCGATCTCGCACTTCGGGCGGCGCAACGCCGCCTACGCGCGCCACGACGTCCTCTCGTATGTCGGGATTGCCAGCGTCGGCGTCCTTGCGTTCCTGGTCGCGTACTGGAAGGTGAAGGGCTACACCTAGCCGCCGATCTGCGACGGCGACGGTGCCCTGTTCGGCCAGCGCGGCTTGGGCCGCCGCCAGGCGCGCCAGCGGGACGCGATAGGGGCTGCACGAGACGTAGTCGAGCCCGAGGCGATGGCAGAACGCGACCGACTTCGGCTCGCCGCCGTGCTCGCCGCAGATGCCGAGCTTGATGTCGGAGCGCACACCGCGCCCCCGCTCGACCGCGATCTTCATCAGGTCGCCGACGCCGTCCTGGTCGATCGTCTCGAACGGGTCGCGCTCGAGGATCCCCGTCTCGAGGTAGTGCGAGAGGAAGCGGCCGGCGTCGTCGCGCGAGAGGCCGAGCGCCGTCTGCGTCAGGTCGTTCGTGCCGAAGGAGAAGAAGTCGGCGTGCTCGGCGATCTCGTCGGCGCGGATGCAGGCGCGCGGCAGCTCGATCATCGTGCCGACGAGGTAGTCGAGCTCGCCCTCCTCGGCGGCGACGCGCACGGTCAGCTCGCGCAGCCGCTTCAGCTCCTCGCCGAAGCCGACGAGCGGGTGCATGATCTCGACGAGCGGCGCGTCCCCTCCCCGCTCCCGCACCGCGATCGCCGCCCGCACGATCGCGCGCACCTGCATCTCGTAGATCTCGGGGAAGAAGAGCCCGAGCCGGCAGGCGCGCCAGCCGAGCATCGGGTTCGACTCCTGCAGCGACCGGATCCGCTCGCGCATGCGCTCGTCCTGCTCCTCCTCGAGCGCCGGCAGGAACTCGTGCAGCGGCCAGTCGAGGAGGCGGATCGTCACCGGGAGACCGGCCATCGCCTCGAAGATCCCTTCGAAGTCGGCCTGCTGGATCGGCAGCAGCCGCTCGAGCGCGGAGCGGCGGCCGTCCTCGTCGCCGGCGAGGATCATCTCGCGCATCAGCTGGAGGCGCTCCGCCTCGGCGAACATGTGCTCCGTGCGGCAGAGGCCGATGCCCTCGGCGCCGAACTCGCGCGCCTTGGCCGAGTCCTCGGGCGTGTCCGCGTTCGTGCGCACCTTGAGGCGGCGGATCCCGTCCGCCCACTCGAGGATCGCCGAGAAGTCGTCGTTGATCTGCGGCGCCACGAGCGGCACCGAGCCGACGATCACCTCGCCGGTGCCGCCGTTGATCGTGATCGTGTCGCCTTCCTTCAGCTCGTGCCCGGGCAGCCGGGCCGTCTTCGCGCGCGACGTCGACGTGCAGCGCCTCGCAGCCGGTCACGCACGGCGTCCCCATTCCGCGCGCGACCACGGCGGCGTGCGAGGTGAGCCCGCCGTGCGCGGTCAGGATCCCGGCCGCCTGCACCATCCCGTGGAAGTCGTCCGGTGTCGTCTCCCAGCGGACGAGAATGACGCTCTCCCCCGCCTTCCCGCGTTCCTCGGCCGTGTCGGCGTCGAAGACGATCGCGCCCGAGGCCGCGCCCGGCGAAGCGTTCAGGCCCTTCGCGACGACGACCACGTCGGCGGCCGGGTCGATCATCGGGTGCAGGAGCTGGTCGAGCTGCGCCGGGTCGATCCGCGCGACCGCTTCCTCCTTCGAGATCAGGCCCTCGCCGACCATCTCGACGGCCGCGCGCAGCGCCGCGGCCGCCGTCCGTTTCGCCGTTCGCGTCTGGAGCAGGAAGAGCGTCCCCTCCTCGACCGTGAACTCGATGTCCTGCATGTCGCGGTAGTGCTCCTCCAACCGCTTGATCGTCTCCAGCAGCTGCGCGTACGCCTCGGGTAGGAGTTCGTTCATCCGCTCGATCGGCTCGGGCGTGCGGATCCCGGCGACCACGTCCTCGCCCTGGGCGTTCTGGAGGAACTCGCCGTAGAGCACGCTCTCGCCGGTCGACGGGTCGCGCGTGAAGCAGACGCCGGTGCCGGAGCCGTCGCCCCTGTTGCCGAAGACCATCTGGACGACGTTGACGGCGGTGCCGAGGTCGTCCGGGATCTCGTACGTCCGCCGGTAGACCTGCGCGCGCGGCGATTCCCAGGAGTCGAAGACTGCGCGGACGGCTTTCTCCAGCTGGGCGCGGGCGTCCTGCGGGAAGGGCGAGCCGGTCTCGGCTGCGTAGATCTGCTTGAACGTCTCGATCAGCTCGCCGAGGTCGTCCGCCGTCAGCTCGACGTCCTGCTTGGCGCCGCGCGCTGCCTTGAGGTCGGCGAGCGGCTGCTCGAAGCGGTGCCCCTCGACACCGTCGACGACCTCGCCGTACATCTGGATCAACCGCCGGTAGGAGTCGTAGGCGAAGCGCTCGTTGCCGGTCGTCTTCGCGAGGCCGGCGACCGCGTCGTCGTTGAGGCCGAGGTTGAGGATCGTGTCCATCATCCCGGGCATCGAGACGGCTGCACCCGAGCGGACCGACACGAGCAGCGGATCATTCGGGTCGCCGAAGCGCTTGTCGGCCTTGCCCTCGAGCGAAGCGATGTGCTTTGCGACCTCGTCCTCGAGGCCGTCCGGAAGCACGCCGCCGGAGGCCATGTAGGCGCGGCACGCGTCGGTCGTGATCGTGAAGCCCGCCGGCACGGGCACGCCGAGCGCGGTCATCTCCGCGAGGCCGATTCCCTTGCCGCCGAGCAGCTCGCGGCCGCCCGAGGTCTCCTCGTCGAAGTCGTAGACGTAGCGCATGACCGGCGGAATCTACACTTGGGTGATGCGCACGGATGCACAGACGGCGCAGCCGGCTGCGCCCACCGACCCGCCGGCGCCGAACATGGCCTGGATCCCGGGCGGGACGTTCCTGATGGGCTCCGATCGCCACTATCCCGAAGAGGCGCCGGCGCACGAGGTCGCGGTCGACGGGTTCTGGATCGACCGGTTCACGGTCACGAACGCCGAGTTCGCCCGGTTCGTCCGCAAGACCGGTCACGTGACCGTCTCCGAGCAGGTGCCCGACGCGGATGCCTACCCCGGCGCCAAGCCGGAGCTGCTCGTGCCGGCATCGACGGTCTTCCGGGCGCCGTCGCACCGGGTCGACCTCTCGAACCACTACAACTGGTGGACGTACGTGCCGGGCGCGAGCTGGCGCCATCCGCAGGGCCCGGGCACGTCGGTCGAGAAAAAACCGGATCACCCGGTCCTCCATGTCGCCTGGGACGACGTCAGCGCCTATGCGGCATGGGCCGGCAAGGAGCTGCCGACCGAGGCCGAGTGGGAGCTCGCCTGCCGCGGCGGGCTCGACGGAGCGGCGTTCGCGTGGGGTGAGGAGCTCTATCCGGAGGGCCGCCTCATGGCCAACACGTGGCAGGGCGAGTTCCCGATCGAGAATCTCGAGCAGGACGGATACGTCGGCACAGCGCCGGTCGGCCGTTTCCCCGCGAACGGCTTCGGCCTGCACGACATGATCGGCAACGTCTGGGAGTGGACGAGCGACTGGTACGCCGATCACGGCGAGCCGGTCTCCTCCTGCTGCACGCCGGCAAACCCGCGCGGCGGCGCGCGCGAGACGAGCCACGATCCCCGCGACGCAAGCGCGATCCCGCGCCGGGTGATGAAGGGCGGCTCGCACCTCTGCGCGCCCAACTACTGCCAGCGCTACCGCCCCGCCGCCCGCATGGCGCATCCGGTCGACACCGGCACGTCCCACCTCGGCTTCCGCTGCATCGTCCGGCCGGGCTAGGACCCGGCCGTGGCCGGACGCATTCTCGCGATGGGCGGCGGCGCCCTACTCAACCGCGACTCGAAGGTCGAGGACTTCATGCTCGGCCTCGCCCACTCCGACCGGCCGCGCGTCTGCCTACTGCCAACGGCAGGCGGCGAGAAGCCGGAGTGGATCATCCGCTTCTACGAGGAGTTCATCGCCCGCGACTGCGAGCCGAGCCACCTGACGCTCTTCGGGATGCCCGAGGATCCGGCTGCGCACGTCGCGAAGCAGGACGTGATCTACGTCGGCGGCGGCAACACCGCGAACATGCTCGCGATCTGGCGCGTACACGGGATCGACGTCGCCCTGCGGGAGGCATGGGAGCGCGGTGCCGTCGTCGGCGGCATGAGCGCGGGCGCGAACTGCTGGTTCGAGGACTCGGTCACCGACTCCTTCGGGCCGACGCTGCGGGCGCTCGGCGGCGGGCTCGGCCTACTCTCCGGGAGCTTCTGCCCGCACTACGACGGCGAGCCGGAGCGGCGGCCGACGTTCACGCGGCTCGTGCGCGACGGCGAGATCGCGCCTGGCTATGCGGCTGACGACGACGCGGCGTTCTTCTTCGAGGGGACGGAGCTCGTCGAGGTCGTCAGCCAGCGCGAGGGCGCGCGCGGCTACCGCGTCACCGCCGACGGCGAGGAGCCGCTCGACGCGCGGCTGCTGTGAGACGGATCGCGATCGTGACGAGCGCGGCCGGCAGCGGCGCGACGACGCTCGGCCGCGAGCTGGCGCAGCGGCTCGACCTGCCCTTTCACGAGCTCGACGCGCTGCACTTTGGCCCCGGTTGGACGGAGGCGACGCCGGAGGAATTCCGTGCCAGTCTGGAGCCGCTGCTCGCGGAAGTGGGTTGGGTGGTGGACGGCGGCTACTGGGGCAAGCTCGGCGACCTCGTGCTCGAGCGCGCCGATCTCGTCGTCTGGCTCGACCTACCGCGCCGCGTCTGGCTGCCGCGACTTGTCCGGCGGACGGTACTCCGGGTCGTCCGGCGCGAAACGCTCTGGAGCGGCAACCGCGAGACGCTCCACGGCGTGTTCTTCAGCCGCGACTCGCTCCTGCTCTACGCCCTGCGCAATGCCGGCAGGCGGCGCCGCACCTACCCGACCCGGCTCGCGCGGTTCAACCACGTGCGGCTGCGCAGCCCGCGCCAGGTCGAGCGTTGGCTCGACGACTACAGCAGCTCGGCGATCAGCGCGGCCGCGCGGGCGGCGCCGTCGGTCTCGACCGACCGGTAGTCGACCTCGCGGCCGATCTCCTCCGCGATCGCCGCTGCGATCTCCGCCGGCCCGTCGCTCTCGAAGTCCATGCGGCGGCCGGCGCCGTAGTGCTCGAGCCGGTGGTGGACGTGGAAGTTCTGCTCGAAGTGGTGGCGCAGCGGGAAGTAGAGGAACGGGCGGCTGTTCGCGGTCAGCTCCATCGACGTCGTCAGGCCGCCCTGGACGACGGCGAGATCGCAGGCGGCGAGGTGGCGGTAGAGCTCGTGCACGTAGGCGCGGATCTCGAGCCCGTCGTGCTGCGGCAGGCTCGCCGGGTCGATCCGCGGGCCGGCGACGACGACCATCCGCAGCTCGGGCACCAGCGCCTTCGCCTGCGGGTACGCCTCGACCACGCGCCGCAGCAGGTGGCCACCGACGCCCGAGCCGCCGACGGTGACGATGCAGACCTGCTCGCCGGGCTTGTAGCCGAGCTCGGCGCGCAGCTTCTCACGGTCGGCGACGGGCTCGAACCCGGTCACGTAGCCGGAGAAGTCGTAGTGCTGCTCCGTCCAGTCGCGGATCCCCGGAAGGCCGTTCCCGAACGAGTTCGGGACGACGTCGTCCGGGTTGCCGACGAAGACGGCGCGGTCGCGGATCCGCGGGAAGCGGGCGATGTGCTCGATCATCTCGGCGTTGTAGTCGGTGGTCAGGAATGCCTCGTGCTCGCCCCCGTCCTCGAACGGCAGCCAGCCGACGAAGTCCGTCAGCCAGACGTACGCCGCCGACTTCAGCTCCGGGTTCTCGTGCAGGAAGTAGTCGACCTCCCAGGCCTCGTCGCCGATCCAGAGGTCGTAGTTCTCCTCGCGGGCGACGTCGAGGAAGAGCATGAAGTTGGCGACGAGGATCTCGTCCATCCGCCGGATCGCCTGGAAGGCGTGCAGGTCGTGCTCGGCCGACTCGCTCTCGATGTGCGCCGACTCGTTCGCGAGCAGCGCGCTCGCCGGATGGATCCGCTCCCCTTCGGCCTCGAGCACGGCCGTCACCGGATGCTGCGCGAGCCAGTCGATCTCGAGATCGGGATGCAGCTTCCGCAGCTCCTTCGCGATCGCGACGTCGCGGCGGGCGTGCCCGAGCCCGATCGGCGAGGAGACGTAGAGCGCGCGCCGGCGCCGGCTGAGCGCCCGCGTCCACGTCTTCACCTTCGGCGCCGGCGGGACGACCTCGTCGGCGAAGTCCTTGAGCAGGCCGTTCACCTTCACGGGATGACGCGCCGTCGGGATGTGGCCCGCGCCCTCGAGCGCGACGAACGTCCCGCCCGTGAGCTCTGCGACCGCGAGCGCGCGCTCCCGCGTCTGGCAGTTGTCGAGCTCGCCGTGGACGACGAGCACCGGGCACCGAACGCGTGCGACGAGATCGCGTGCCTCCTCGGCGGTCGCGAACGGCGGCGGGGCCTCCTCGTCGGCGAGGACGAGCGACTCGACGCCGCCGTCGAGTCCCCACCGGACGCAGTCCTCGATCTGCTTCGTCGAGTGCGGCTCGGGGAGCTGCTGCGAGAAGAAGAACTCGAGGAAGCCGCGGAAGTCGCGCCGCCAGTAGTGGACGTTCCACTTGGCCCAGCCCTCGTCGGTGTCGAGCGGCTCGGTCGACGGATAGCGGCGGTAGTTCGGATGACCCGGCGTCAGGCGCGGGACGCAGGGCGAGATCGCCGCGACGCCGAGCGCGACCGCGGGGTCCGTCGCGGCGAGCATGAGCGCGTAGCCGCCGCCGTCGCAGAGCCCGCCCAGGAGCGCCGTCTCCGCCCCGGTCGCCTCGAGGACCGCGCGGCCGTCCTTCATGACCTCCCAGTACGAGTACGCCTCGGCGCGTGTCCGGCCGGTCCGACTTCCCGTTCCCGCGCGGATCGAACACGACCACGCGGAAGTAGCGCGACAGGTACGGGATCTGCGCCTTCCACAGCCGCGAGTGCGAGATCGGCGAGGTCGGGAAGAGCAGGAACGTCGTCGGCGCGTCGCCGTAGACCTCGTAGAAGACGCGCACGCCGTCGCGCTCGACGTAGCCCTCCTCGTCCGGGTAGCGGGCGCGTGACTGCTCGCGCGTGCCGGATCGACGATCACGGCAGCCGCTCCACGAACTCTTGAACGAGCAGGTTGATCACCACCGGATCCCGCGCCTGCGGAAAGTGTCCGGAGCCCTGGAGCGTGACGAGCTGCCCGCCCGTCGCCTCGGCGAGCGCCACGCCCCGCGCGTGCGAGTGGAGCGCGTCCTCGTCGCCGTGCACGACGAGCACCGGACAGCGAACGCGCCCGCAGAGCTCCCTGAAGTCGCCGCCGATCGGCAGGTCGATGCCGGCGTCGTGATCCGCGAGGACTTCGGGGGTCGTCTCGAGCGCCCAGCCGATGGCGTCCTCGATCGGCTTCGTCGAGTGCGGCTCCGTGAAGCACTTCCCGATGAAGAACTCGAGGAAGTCCCGATAGTCCCGCAGCCAGTGGTGAATGTTGTACTTCGCCCACCCTTCGTCGGTATCGAGCCGCTCGTCGAAGGGATAGACGGTGCGCTCGGGCAGCGGCGGCGCCAGCGGGACGGCCGGCCCGATGAACGCGGCGCCGGCGACGCGCTCCGGATGCTCCGCGGCGAGCACGACGCCCCAGAGCGTCGCGCACGACACACCGACGACGACGGCGCGCTCCGTCGCGGTCGCGTCCATCACCGCGAGCGTGTCGGCAGCGAACTCGCGGATCGCGTACGCCTCGGCGCCCTGCGGGCGGTCGGAGCGGCCGTTCCCGCGCCCGTCGAACGTGACGACACGGCAGTGCCGTGCGAGGTACGGGATCTGCATTTTCCAGTGGCGCGAGTGGATGAGCGCCCACGTCGGCAGCAGCAGGATCGTCGGCTCGCCCGAGCCGTAGACCTCGTAGAAGACGCGCACGCCGTCGCGCTCGACGTAGCCCTCCTCGTCCGGGTAGCGGGCGCGCGTCTGCTCGCGCTCGCTCGAGCGCGACGATCACGCGAGCCTCCGCGCGAAGTCGCGCAGCAGGAGGTTGAAGAAGACCGGGTCCCGCGCGTGCGGCGCGTGCCCGGAGCCCTCGAGCAGGACGAGGTCGCCGCCCGCGTGCTCGGCGAGCGCGCGCCCGCGGGTGTGCGACGCGATCGCGTCGTCGGTGCCGTGGACGCACGAGCACCGGGCAGCGCACGCGCCGCGCGAGCTCCTGCGCCTCCTCGGGCCCCGGCTTGGCGCCGTAGTGCGCGGCGATGAGCGTCTCGGCGGTCGTCTCGAGCCCCCAGCCGACGCAGTCCTCGATCTGCTTCGTCGAGTGCGGCTCCCGGAAGATCCTCCCGAAGAAGAACTCGAGGAAGCCGCGGTAGTCGCGCAGCCAGTAGTGGCGGTTGTACTTCGCCCAGCCCTCGTCCGTCTCGAGCTCGTCCTCCCACGGCATCACCCGCTCCGGGAGCGGCTCGCCGCCGCCCGAGTACGCGGGGCCGATGAAGACCGCGCCGGCGACGCGCTCCGGCTGCTCGGTGGCGAGGATCAGGCCGCGCGGCGCGCCGAGCGAGTAGCCGACGATGACGGCGCGCTCGGTCGCGGTCGCGTCGAGCACGGCGAGCGCGTCGAGCGCGAACTCGCGCTCGTCGTACGCCTCGGACGCGGTCGGCCGGTCGGAGCGCCCGTTGCCGCGGCCGTCGAACGTGACGACGCGGTGCTCGCGCGCGAGGAACGGGATCTGCGCCTTCCACTGCCGCGAGTGGATGATCGACCACGTCGGCAGCAGCAGGAACGTCGGCTCGCCCGTCGCCGTACACCTCGTAGAAGACGCGGACGCCGTCGCGCTCGACGTACCCGGACTCGTCCGGGTAGCGCGCCCGCGTCTGCTCGCGCGCCGGTGTTACGTCGACTGCCATAGCGCGTTGACGATCTTCCAGCCGTCGTCCGTCAGGGCGAGATGGAGATACTCGCGGTACACGTCCGAGTCGACGACGGCGCTGGCGATGTCGCCGTGGACGTCGACGACGGTGACGTCGATGCGCCGGCCCGGGCCGGGGTCCTTCGCCTTCCCTTCGCCCTCGGCCGTCCACGTGACCATCTCGTCCTTCGTGACCGTGCGCAACCCCGGCCCCCGCTTCGCGAGCACGGGGTGCAGGGCGCGCTCTATCCGCTCGGCGTCGCCGTCGAACCAGCCCTCGAAGTAGTCGAGCGCCGTCGCGACGATCGCGGCGCGCTCGACGTGAGGTCACCTCGACAGCCATCCGTCGATCCAGTCCAGGAGCTCCGCGTGCCCGGTGTCGATCCCGCCCAGGCGCTCGACCATGATCCCGACGTTGAACGTGATCACGAGCGAGACGAGCGCGTCGAGCGGCATCTCGATCCCGAGCTCGCGGTGCGGCTCGCGGAAGGCGTCGGTCAGGACGGCGCGCCACTCGGCGTTCACGCGCGCGAGCCGCTCGCGCAGCCCCGCGTCGTTCCAGGCCATCGCCTGCAGCTCGAGCCAGACCTTCTCGTAGGTCGCGGTCCTCGCGCGACGAGGTAGCGCATCGCCGTCCGCCACTTCTCCACGAACGGCATGTCGGCCGCGTAGAGCTCGCGCTGCCGCTCGATCAGCCGCTCCGTGAACCGCTCGAGCGCGCGCACGAGCAGGTTCTCGTTCGAGCCGAAGTAGTAGTGCACGAGCCCGTGGTTGACGCCCGCCTCCTCGGCGAGCCGCCGCGTCGTGATCTTCGCGTAGCCGATGTCGACGAGCAGCCGCTCGGCCGCGTCGAGGAGCGCGTCCTCGGCGGCCGAGCGGGCGTGGTCTTCGTTGCGGGTTCGCTCACGTCCGGCTCATTCTCGCGCTCCGGCGCGTGCGAATCGAGCGCCGGCGTCGGCCCGTTCCGCCGAGGCGCGCGCGTACCGCCACGAGCAGGAGCGGACCGCTCGTCGCGCCCGCCACGACCGCCGGCAGCAGGCCCTCGACCAGGTGGTGCGAGACGATCACTGGAAGATCTCCGTCGTGCAGTCGCCGCCCTGGAGGCGCACCTCGTGCGCGCGCGCCGGGCCGCCGGGGCGGTCGGAGAAGTCGACGAAGAAGTCGGGGTCGATCTGCATGCCGCCGCTCGGGTCGCAGTCGATCCGGAGGAGCCAGGACTGCAGCTCCGGATAGAACTGGTTGTCCCAGGTCGAGTAGAGCGAGTTGGACACGTACATGCGGCGGCCGTCGTACGAGAGCTGAAGCATGTTCGGGCCGCCGCTCAGCGGACGCGGGCCGTCGCTCGGCTTCCCGAGCACGCCGCCGAGCCAGAGCTGCCCCGTCAGCTTCGGCCGCGCGGGGTCGGAGACGTCGTACTGGCGGATGTCGCCGTGCAACCAGTTCGCGAAGTAGAGGAACCGGTCGTCCATCGAGAGCACGAGGTCGGTGATCAGCCCCGGAACGGGGAACGGCCAGCCCTCCAGCTCGACGCTCTCGACCTCGATCACCGGATCGGCCGCCCACGAGCCGTTCTCGCGGTGGAAGCGGAACATGACGCTGGAGAGCGCCGCGCCGACGAAGCCCTGCTCGGAGTCGGGGTCGTGCTGCCAGCGGATCTCGAGCGGCACGAGCCCCTTCTCGCCGAGGTCGACGGTCTGCTCGAGCGTTCGCCGCTCGAGATCCCAGAAGTGGATCCGCTGCCCGTACCTGCCGGCGCCGACGTCGTCGAGGTCGAAGCCCGTCTCGTACGCGTTCGGCTCGCCGAACTCCGACGAGACGAGGACGTTCTTGCGCGGCTGGTACCAGAAGTCGTAGTTGAGCGGCGGCCGGGCGCCGCCGTTCTCCCAGCGACCCTTCACCTCGAACGTCTTCGCGTCGATGACGGCGAACCCGCCGGCGCCGTTGCCCGTCGGCGTCGCCGAGCATCGCGACGACGATGTTGTCGCCGGGCATGCAGTGCACGGTGTGCGGCCGCGTGTAGCCGGTCGCCGCGATCACCTCCTCCGGCTCGATCACCTTCTCGATCCACGGCCGGCGCGGGTCGTCGGCGACGTTGACGATGTGGAACCGCGACGAGCGGAAGCCGGGCACGACCAGATGCGAGCGGTCGGGCCCGTGGCAGGCGGACGAGCAGCGATTCCAGCCGAAGTGGTGCAGCTCGTCGCCGACGTTCGGCATCGGCAGCTCGTAGACGATCCGGCCCTCCTCCGCGTCGACGACGGCGAGGAAGTCCGGCTTGGCGACGCCCGTGCCCTCGTGCAGGCAGGCGAGGTAGAGGAACTCCTCCTTCGGCGCCGTCATCGCGTCCAGTGGCGAGCCGTGGAACGACGCGGGTCTGTCGTGTTCGTGCTGCATGGTGTCTCCCTCAGGTCGTGGGTCAGTGCTCCCCCGGCTCGAGCCTGACGCTCGGGTCGAAGAGCATCATGTGCGGCCCGGCCGGCCCGGTCGTGGTCTTCTTGCGGACGCTCTCGAAGCTGACCCAGGCACTCCCGTCCGACGGGAACGACGTCAGCTTCCCGGTCGCCCGGTCGACGTCGAAGCGCCACAGCCCGTACTCGTCGTTGCGGGCGGGGCCGAAGCGCGTGTCGTCGTCCCAGGTCGAGAGCAGGGAGTTCGTGACGTAGAGCCGCCGGTCGTCCTTGCTCAGCCGGAGCATGTTCGGGTGCGGCAGGGAGACCGTCGCGTTCAGCGTCGGCTCGAACGGGTCGGTGATGTCGAACTGCTGCACGGTGTTCCCGAACCAGTTCGTCACGTACATGTAGCGGCCGTCGTAGGAGAGCAGCAGGTCGGCCGGGATCAGCAGGCCGTCGTCCGGCCCGAGCACCTGCTGGAAGTCGAAGACGCCGTCGTGGTCGTCGTCGTCGGCGAGCCAGACGGCGCTCGTCCCGGGCGTGTTGATGAACGCGCGACGGACGCCCTTCGCCGTGACGAACCGGACCATGAGAGCGCCGTTGTTGGCGCCGAGGTCGGCGGTCTGGATCACCTTCTCCCGCTTGGTGTCCCACACGGCGACCTCGTCGCCGAGACACGTCGGGTCGACGCCCCCGCCGCACAGCGCCGGCGGGCCGAACGTCGTGCTGATGCCCCGGTTCGCGCCCGGCGGCATCGCGAAGTCGTACATGTACTTCGGCTCCAGGCCGCCCGGCTCGCGCTTCGGGCCAGGCCCGAAGTAGCGCTCGAACTCGCCGGTCTTGTCGTCGAGCTCGACGATGCCGCCCGGCGCCGTCGAGTCGGTCGCGGCGCCGATCATCGGGGCAAGAACCTTCCCGTGCATGGCCATCACGCCGTGCGGGACGACGTAGCCGCTGTCCGCGACGAGATCCTCGTTCACGGCGCGCAGGCGCAGCTTCTTCCCGCCTCTCTTGACGTCGAAGACGTGGACGCGGTTCGAGAAGAGGCCGGGGACGATCAGGCGCCTCTGGTCGGGCGAGTAGCCGAAGTGGTGGAGCTCGTCTCCGGTCTTCGGCATGTCGACCCGGTCGACGATCCGGCCGAAGTCGGAGTGGTGCGGATCCGCACCGATCACGGCGATGAAGTCGGGGTCGCTCGCGCTCTTCGAGAGCGTGGTGACGTAGAGATACCGCTCCTGTTTCGCGTTGCGATGGCTGGCGTGGTCGTGCGCGATCGGGGGCGGTGCCGAGCCGCCCGCCGCTTGCGAGTCGAGTGCGACCGCGGACACCGCCACGGTCGCCGCGACGAGGCCGAGTGCGAGTACCAGGCGCTTCATGGCCGTGCCTCGAAGACGAGGTTGAACGGCGTCTCGGCGACGCGACGAAAGCGGGTGAAGCCGGCGGCAATCGTAGGCATGTTGGCCTCCTGACTTAGTCGTCTGACTAATGCAGTTGACCAAAGAACGAGCCAGCTGTCAAGCTCGCCGTCGCCGCGACCTCCACTCCGCTGCCCAGGCGAGCCCTCGCAACCCCAGCCAGATCGGCGTCAGCAGGACGTAGAAGACGAAGACGGCGGCGCCGAGGATCGTCCACCACAGCCCCCACCGCCAGAGCGGCACGGGCGGCTTCTCACGCATGCGCCTCCTGCCGGCGCCGGTCGACGAGGCGGACGACGCGATGCGCCGTCTCCTCGATCGAGAGCCCGGTGACGTCGATCACCGGACAGCCGAGCCGCCGGTGCAGCGCCGCCGCCTCCTCGAGCTCGTCGTAGATCTCGAGCATCTCGGCGTAGCGGCGGTTCTCGCCGCCCATCCCGCGGACGCGGGCGGCCCGGATCTCGGCGAGCCGCTCGGCGTCGATGGTGAGGCCGACGATCTTCAGCGGGTCGATCTCGATGGAGCTCGGGCGGCGGCTTGATCCCCTTCACGATCGGCACGTTCGCCGCCTTCTGGCCCAGGTAGCCGAGGTAGATCGAGAGCGGCGTCTTCGAGGTGCGCGAGACGCCGACGAGGACGACGTCGGCCTCGCGCAGGCCGCTGCCGACGCCGTCGTCGAACTTGACCGCGAACTCGATCGCCTCCATCCGCTTGAAGTAGGCGGAGTTGAGCGGCGGCCGCGCGCCGGGCGTCATCCGCGCCGCCATCCCGGAGACCTTCGCGATCGACTCGATCGGATGGCCGAGCAGGTCGCAGTAGTGGAGCCGCGCGCTGCGGCAGAGCGTGCGCATCGCCTCGCGCATCTCGCGGGCGACCAGCGTGTAGACCATCACCGCGGGCCGGCCTTTTGCGCGGCTGACGGCGAGCTGGAGGTCGTCGAGGGTCTGGATCTGCGGGTGCCGGATCTCCTCGAACGGCTGCTCGGGGAACTGCGCCTCGAGCGCCGCGACGAGGCGCGCCGCGGTCTCGCCGGTCGAGTCCGAGACGATGTGGAGCTCGACGACCTCGCGCGCGGGGTTCACGTGCCGGAGGCTACAGCCGCCACGCGCGCATCGGTCAGGCGGACGAGGTCGTCCGGAGCGAGCTCGATCTCGAGGCCCCGGCGGCCCGCGCTGACGTAGATCGTCTCGTGGCCGAGCGCCGACTCGTCCAGCAGCGTCGGCAGCCGCTTCCGCTGCCCGAGCGGGCTGATCCCGCCGAGCACGTAGCCGGTCGCCCTCTCGGCCGCCGCGCGGTCGGCGAGCGCGGCCCGCTTCCCGAGCGCGCGCAGGTCGAGCTGCGCGGCGACCGGGACGATCGCGACCGAGAGCGCGCCGTCCTGCGCGACGACGAGCGTCTTGAAGACGCGCGCCGCGTCGACGCCCGTCTTCTCCGCCGCCTCGGGCCCGTACGCCGCGCCCGCTTCGTGCTCGTACTCGTGCAGCGTGAACGGGATCCCGGCCCGCTCGGCTGCCACGACCGCCGGGGTCATCCCGGTAGCCTCTGCGGACTCATGAGCGCCGACGCCGTCACGATGGACAAGATCGTCTCACTGTCGAAGCGGCGCGGCTTCGTCTTCCCCTCGTCGGAGATCTACGGCGGGCTCGGCAGCTCGTACGACTACGGCCACTACGGCGTCCTCCTGAAGGACAACGTCAAGGCGCGCTGGCTCGAGGCGATGGTGCGCGAGCGGGACGACATCGTCGCGCTCGACTCCTCGATCATCCTCCACCCGAAGGTCTGGGAGGCGTCCGGGCACGTGAGCGGCTTCAGCGATCCGCTCGTCGACTGCCGCACCTGCAAGCAGCGCTTCCGCGCCGACCACATGACCGACCCCGAGCACGAGGAGGTCCGCTGCGGCAAGCGGCCGTCGAAGCGCCCCGGCGAGACGCCCGACTGCGACCTGACCGAGGCGCGCCAGTTCAACCTCATGTTCCGGACGCGCGTCGGCGCGGTCGAGGAGACGGGCGTCGACGTCTACCTCCGCCCCGAGACGGCACAGGGGATCTTCATCAACTTCAAGAACGTCGCCCAGATCGCGCGGCGCAAGCCGCCGTTCGGGATCGCGCAGGTCGGCAAGTCGTTCCGGAACGAGATCACGCCTGGGAACTTCATCTTCCGGACGCTCGAGTTCGAGCAGATGGAGATGGAGTTCTTCGTCCCGCCCGCCGAGGCGGACGAGTGGTACCGCTACTGGGTCGACGAGCGCTTCAACTGGCATCTCCGCTACGGCGTTCGCCCGAGCCACCTGCGCGTGCGTCCGCACGAGGCGGACGAGCTCTCCCACTACTCGAGCGCGACGAGCGACATCGAGTACCTCTACCCGATGGGCTGGTCGGAGCTCGAGGGGGTCGCGAACCGCGGCGACTTCGACCTCACCCAGCACACGGAGGCCGCCGGAACGAAGCTCGAGTGGGTCGACGCCGGCAGCGGCGAGCGCTTCGTGCCCTACGTGATCGAGCCGGCGCTCGGCGTCAACCGCTCGATGCTGACGTTCATGATCGACGCCTACGACGAGGAGATCGTCGGCGAGCGCGAGCGGACGGTGCTGCGGCTGCACCCGCAGCTGGCACCGGTGAAGGCCGCGATCCTGCCACTGATCGGCAAGGACTCCGGCATGGTCGAGAAGGCGCGCGGGCTCCACGAGGAGCTGCGCCGGCACTACACCGTCGAGTACGACGACAACGGCGCGATCGGCCGCCGCTACCGGCGCCAGGACGAGATCGGGACGCCGTACGGCCTGACGATCGACGAGCAGACGCTCGAGGACGACACGGTCACGGTGCGCGATCGCGACTCGCTCGCGCAGGAGCGGCTGCCGCTCGACGGCGTGCGTGCGTGGCTCGGCGACGCGCTGCAGCGCGACTGGACGACGCCCAAGGCGTCCTGACGCCGAAGGTGTTCGCGGCCTGTCGCCGAATCAGGCGACATGACCGCGCGGCTCGGCATCCCGATCGCTGCCGTCGCCCTGCTCCTGGGCGCGTCGGCCGCAGCCGCTGAGCCGACGACCCCGCTCGCCCGGACGCTCAGCGTCGCCTCCCGGGACGACCCACACGTCGGGAAGCCGTTCGTCGGCTACGTGCTCGTGCTCCCGGCCGCGGCCCGCAAGGGCCTCGTCTCCGTCCGCGCCCGCTGCCACGGCACGATCCTGCAGCGGAACGTGCCCGCACGCGCGACCCGCGTTCCCGAGCGCCGCGCGGTCCCGTCGGTCCTGATCTGCACGTGGGCGATCCCGCGCGACCGCGTCGGCTG
Organism: uncultured Gaiellaceae bacterium; assembly: GCA_963738795.1. GTDB lineage: Bacteria > Actinomycetota > Thermoleophilia > Gaiellales > Gaiellaceae > Gaiellasilicea. The sequence goes on from CAVTXQ010000010.1 coordinate 281,666, forward strand.
GACGTTCCGGGCGCGAATGGAGGTCGACGTGCAGCGGCGGCTCCCCGACGGCAGCATCGAGTTCGACACGGACGAGGGCCGCACGACGGCCTGGATCGTCCAGCCCTAGCGGGCTCGTCGCTCGAGTAGCCGTTCGCCGGGCTCGAAGCCGAACTTCTCGTAGAGCCCGTGCGCGTCGGCCGTGTGGAGCACCCAGCGGCGGTTGGCGAATGGGCCCTCGTCGACCGTGAAGCGGATCAGCTCGGAGCCCAGGCTCTTGCCGCGGTGCTCGGCCAGGACGAAGACGTCGGCGAGGTAGACGAGCCAGGCGTCGGGCGCGTCGACGCTGCGCGAGTAGCCGACGAGCGAGCCGTCCGGAGCGTAGAGGCCGACGTTCCGCGAGGCGCGGTCGATCAGCCCGTCCATCACCGACCGCTCGCGCCGGAAGCCCCAGTACGACACCTCCGAGATGAACCGATGGACGACGTCGCGGTCGATCCGCGCCGGATCGTCGTCGAGCTCGTAGCCCTCTTTCAGCTGCTTCTTCACGCCGACAGCGTTCGCAGCCGGAAGCCGCCGTGGTGCTCGTAGCTCGCGGTCACGAGCGCCAGCGCCTCGCGGGCGCCGCGATCGGTGAGGCCTGCGTCCTGCGCGTCGGCCATCGGCGTGGCGACGAGCGTCGTGATCCCGCGGAGGCCGTCGGGCGAGAGCGCGATCGAGCCGCCGCCACAGTCGCGGCAGACGGCGCCGCCGGCGGCGGGCGCATACCCGGTGAGCCCGTCCACGGCACCGCACTCGACGCACGCGTCGAGGTGCGGCATGTAGCCCGAGAGCCAGAGCAGCTTCAGCTGGAACGAGAGCACGAGCGGGTCGAGAGCAGGCCGCGCAGCTCGGGACGGAAGCGTGTCGAGCCGGTCGAGGAAGCGCGTCAGCGCCGTGAACGCCCGCTCGTTCGCCTCCTGCTCGGTGAAGAGCTTCAGCATCGCCTCGGCGCCGATCAGCCCGACGGCGAGACGGTACGGATCCTCACGAGCCTCGTGATGCGACGAGCGCAGGTCGGCGCCGGTGACGGTCTGCAGCTCGCCGGAGCCCTGGTGCAGCATCAGCTCGACATGCGAGAGCGGCTCGAGCCGGCCGCCGAAGCGCGACTTCGTGCGCCGCACGCCCTTCGCCACGGCCCCCACGCGGCCGCGGTCGGCGGTGTAGACGTGCAGGACACGGTCGGCCTCGCCGAGCCGGAACGAGCGGAGCACGACGGCTTCGGTTCTGTACGTCCGGGCCACCTTTCGAGTCTAGAGACGGCGCCCGACGGGAACGATTCGGCGCTCTCTCCCGTTGTAGGAGCGATGAGCAGGATCGTCATCTACTCGACGCGCTGGTGCGGCTACTGCGTCCGCGCCAAGGCGCTCCTCGACGGCAAGGGCCTCGCGTACGAGGAGATCACGCTCGACGACGATCCCGCGTTCCGGCGGCGCCTCCAGGAGCTGACGGGCGGCTGGACGGTGCCGCAGGTCCTGATCGACGGGACGCCGATCGGCGGCTACACCGAGCTCTGGCGACTCGACAAGTCGGGCCAGCTGGACGCCCGACTCGCCGCCTAGAGTCCCCGGCACGACCGACGAGCTCTTCTCGCGCGCGGCGGCCTCCGGGGCGCCCTTTCTGATCGCCTTCGCCGCCGTGATCGGCCTGGGTGCGGTCGACGGCGGCTATTTTCCGGGCGACTGGGGCCTGGCGACGCTCGCGTTCGTCCTCGTCGCCGCGACCGCAGTCCTTGTCGCCGACCTGCCTCGGCCCGGCGGCCGCGAGCTCGCGTTCCTCGGCGGGCTCGGCGGCCTCGCAGTCTGGGCGGCGCTGTCCGCCGCCTGGTCACCGGGTGCGACGGCTCCGGTGCTCGAAGCCGAACGCGGGCTCCTCTATGTGGCCGCAGCCACTGCCGCAGTGCTCCTCCTTTCCTTCCGCGACGCGATCCCGGCGATCCTCGGGGGCGTCGTCGCCGGGACGGTCGCACTCTCGCTCTACGCTCTCGCGACGCGGCTCTACCCGGGCCGGGTCGGCGGTGCCTACGACCCGTCGGGCGGGTACCAGCTCGCCGAGCCCGTCGGCTACTGGAACGCGCTCGGGCTGCTCGCGGCGATGGGCATCCTGCTCGCCGCCGGGTTCGCGGCGCACGGGAGCCTCGCTGCGCGTGTCCTCGCTGCGGTGGCGTTCGTCGTTCTCCTCCCGACGCTCTACTTCACCTTCAGCCGCGGCGCGCTCGCGGCGCTCGTCATCGGCGCTGCCGTCCAGATCGCAGTCGACTCGCGCCGGACGCGGCTGCTCGCCTCCGGGCTCGTGCTCGGCGCCCCGGCTGTCCTCGGTGTGCTCCTGGCGTCGCGCTACCACGCGCTCACCGCGGCCGGCGACTCGCTCACGACCGCACAGCGCGAGGGCCGCGAGCTCGCGCAGACTCTCGCCGTCCTGGGGCTCCTCGCGGCAGCCGCCGCAGTCGCGCTGCACGTCGCCGAGCGCCGGGTACGGCTTCCCGAGCGCGCCCGGACCGTGTTCGTCGCGGCGGTGTCGGTCCTGGCCGTCGTCGCCGTCGCGGGCGCAGTCGCCGCCGCCGGCGGCCCGGCTGACGTCGTCGATCGTGCGACCGACGCATTCGGTGAGACACCGCCCCCGGGGGAGGGCGACCTGCAGCGGCGGCTGCTGAGCACCTCGGGGAACGGCCGGGACGAGTATTGGCGCGTCGCCTGGTCGATGGTGGAGGACGAGCCCGTCCTCGGCGGCGGCGCCGGCAGCTTCGAGACCCGGTGGTTCCGCGACCGTCCCGTCGCCTTCCACGCGCGCGACACGCACAACCTCTATCTCGAGACGCTCGCCGAGCTCGGACCCGTCGGCCTCGCCCTCCTCGTCGGGACCCTGGCGCTACCACTGACGGCGCTGCCGGCCGCGCGGCGGTACCGCTACGCGCCGGCTGCCGCGGCCGCGTTCGGCGCGTACCTCGGCCACGCCGGCGTCGACTGGGACTGGGAGATGCCGGTGGTGACGATCCCGGCGATCTTCTGCGCCGCCTCCCTGCTCTCGGTCGGACGGCCGGAGGAACCGCCGTGGCTGACGGGCAGGCGGCGTGCGGCGGCGCTCGCGCTGCTGGCGCCGATCGCGGCCGTGGCGCTCGTCGCGCACGCGGGCAACGGCGCGGCGGCCGCGAGCATTGCCGCTACAGAGGCAGGAGAGCCGGCCCGCGGCCGCGAGGAGGCAGTGAGGGCGGCCCGCTGGGCACCGTGGTCGGAGGAGGCCCGGCAGCTTCGGGGCGAGGCCGAGCTCGAGCTCGGCGAACAGAGCGCGGCGCGACGCAGCCTCGCCGAGGCACTCGAGCGGAACCCGGAGAGCTGGAGCGTCTGGTTCGACCTCGCGCTCGCGAGCGAAGGCGCGGCGCGCAAGCGCGCGCTCGACCGGGCCCAGGCGCTCAATCCGCTCAGCCCCGAGCTCCGCGACGTCCGAACAAAACCTTAACGACTCCCCGCGCAGGGGTTGAGCCCCGAATGCGTCCTTCCGATCAGAGGGAGGAACATTCGCACTTTGACGAAGGGAGCCCTGTGAAACCGAACAAGACCCCGCGCCTCGCAGCAGCCGCCGCCATGGTGGTCTGCATGCTCGTCGCGGTCGCTGCTCTGGGGGGCGTCGGCCACGCGCAGAGTTCCTCTGCCCAGAAGGCGTACGGCAAGAAGGTCACCATTTGCCACAAGGGCAAGAAGACGATCACGATCTCGAAGAGCGCCTTGCCCGCCCACCAGCGTCACGGCGACACGCTCGGCTCCTGCTCGAGCGCGGCCGCGAAGGCCGCCAAGGCCAAGAAGGCGAAGGCTGCCAAGGCTGCGAAGGCGAAGGCCGCCAAGGTGAAGGCTGCGAAGGCCAAGGCCGCCAAGGCGAAGGCCGAGAAGGCGGAGAAGCAGCAGGACGAGAGCGCTGAGCGCGGCGACAAGCCCGGCAAGGGCGGCGGCAAGGGCAAAGGCGGAAAAGGCTAGGAGCCCCCACTCCTACGACGCAGCCAGAGAGGCCCGGCGGAGACCGGGCCTCTCGGCTTTTCGGAGGTACCCGCGAGCCGAGGTTCGGTCAGAGCGTCTGACAGCGCGGGCAGTACCAGGTGCCGCGGCCGCCGACACGCGTCTTCGTCAGTGGCGTCCCACAGCGGTCGCACGGCTCGTCGGTGCGGCCGTACGCCCTGAACTCGCGCTGCATCGTCCCGGCCGAGCCGTCGGGAAGGCGGTAGTCGGACAGAGTCGAGCCCTGGCGGGCGATCCCGAGCTCGAGCGCCTTCCGGATCGCGCGGTGGAGGCGGCGGAGCTCGTTCCGGTCGAGCGAGCCTGCGGGCCGCAGCGGGTGCAGCTTCGCGTACCAGAGCGCCTCGTCGACGTAGATGTTTCCGAGCCCGGCGAGCGTCCGCTGGTCGAGCAGCGCCGCCTTGAGCGGCGCGCGGCGGCCGTCGAGCCGCTCGCCGAGCCCCTTCGCGGTGAACGCAGCGACGAGCGGCTCCTCCCCGAGCCGGGCGCCGAGGTACGGCTCGAGTTCGCCGGGCTCGAGCAGGAGCCAGGTGCCGAAGCGCCGGACGTCCCGGTAACCGACGGTGGTGCCGTCGTCGAGGCGCAGCAGGGCACGAAGGTGCGACGTGTCGCCGGGCTCGCGCAGCAGGCTGCCGGTCATCCGCAGGTGAATCAGGAGCGCCCGGCCGGACGCGAACCGGACGATCAGGTACTTGCCGCGGCGGTCGACGTGCTCGACGCGCTCGCCGGTGAGCTCGGCGGCGACCTCGAGTGGATCCTCCGGCCGGGTCAGACGGACGTCGTCGATCTCGACGTGCTCGAGCCGCCTGCCCTCGAGCGCGGGCGCGATCTGGCGCCGGACGCTCTCGACCTCCGGCAGCTCAGGCACCCAGCGGCCCCTGGGCGGCGACGCCTCCCGGCCGGCGGAGCCGGCCTACCGCGAGCAGCGTGCCAGGAGCCGCTGGGTCAAGCATCGGGCGGCGGCGGGAAGAAGTCCGGGTAGACGACCCGCCCCGCGACCGCCGGGTCGTAGGCGGCGAGCGGCAGCGCCATCCAGGCGGCCTCGGGGATGCGAGGGTCGGGGCGCTCGAAGCCGAGCTCGCTCGCGGAGCGGAAGCCGAACTGCGGGTAGTAGGCGGGCACGCCTTCGACGAGCACGACCGGCTCGCGACGGGCGTCGGCGGCTGCGATCGCGGCGCGAACGACCTGCTTGCCGACCCCGGCCCGCTGCCGGTCCGGCCGCACGGCCATCGGGGTCAGGATCAGGACGTCTCGCCCGCCGGCCTTCACGTAGCTCAGCATCGTGAAGCCGACGAGCTCGCCGCCGTCGTCCGCGACGAAGGTCAGCTCAGGGATGTAGCCCGGAGAGGCGCGGATCTTGGCGGTGAACTCGGACGTCTCGGTGTCGCCGAAGGCGGCGTCGATCAGCTCGGCGAGCTCTCGCTCGTCCTCGGCGCGCTCGGGCCGGACGATCACGCGACGACGTCGAGCAGGATCGGGTGCTCGCGCGGGGGCTCGTCGCCGAGCTCGTAGGCCGCGAGGACGGCCGCGACCGCTTCCGCCCCGCTCGCCTCGTCGCGGGCGTGCACCTCGGCGAGCACGTCGCCCGCCTCGACGCTCGCGCCGCGCTTGGCGTGGCAGACGACGCCGACGGCGTGGTCGATCGAGTCCTCCTTCGTCCGCCGGCCGGCGCCGAGGTGGAGCGCGGCGATGCCGACGGCGATCGCGCCGAGCCGGACGACCGATCCCGCCTGCCGGCGCACGCACCGGCAGAACGACGGGCGCCTGCGGCAGCGAGCCCGGATCGGGATCGCCGCCCTGCGCGCGGACCCAGCGCTCGTACAGCGCGAGCGCCGAGCCGTCGGCGACGGCCGCCTCCGCACGGCGCCTGCCTTCGTCCTCGTCGATCCCGAGGTCGGAGAGCGCCAGCAGACGCGCACAGGCGTCCAGCACGAGCTCGGTGAAGTCGGGCGGCCCCTCGCCGCGGACGGTGTCGCGCGCCTCGGCGATCTCGAGTGCGTTGCCGACAGCGGCGCCCAGCGGCTGATCCATGTCGGTGAGCAGGCAGACGACCTCGCGGCCGGCGTGCTCGCCGAGCTCGAGCATCGTCTCCGCGAGCGCGCGGGCATCGTCGAGCGTCTTCATGAAGGCGCCGTCGCCGACCTTGACGTCGAGCACGATCGCGTCGGCGCCGCCGGCGATCTTCTTCGACATGATCGACGAGGCGATCAGCGGCAGGATGTCGACCGTCCCGGTGACGTCGCGGAGGCCGTAGAGCTTCTTGTCCGCCGGCACGAGGTCGTCCGTCTGGCCGACGATCGCGAGTCCGACCTCCTGCACCTGGCGCACGAAGTCGTCGACGGAGAGGTCGACGCTGAAGCCGGGGATCGCCTCCAGCTTGTCGAGCGTGCCGCCGGTGTGCCCGAGGCCGCGGCCGCTCATCTTCCCGACGGGGACGCCGCAGGCGGCCACGATCGGACCGACGGCGATCGTCGTCTTGTCCCCCACGCCGCCGGTCGAGTGCTTGTCGACGACCTTGCGGCCGAGCGCCGCGCCGAGGTCGAGCGTGCGGCCGCTGCGGATCATCGCGTCGGTGAGCGCGTAGGTCTCGGCGGGCGTCATGCCGCGGAAGTAGACGGCCATGCAGAACGCGGCGAGCTGGTAGTCCGGGATCTCGCCGCGTGCGTAGCCGAGGATCAGCTCCGAGAGCTCGGCGGCCGGCAGCTCCTCCCCGTTCCGCTTCCGCTCGATCAGCTCCGCGGGATGGATCACGGCTGCAGGATCGGGGTGCCCGGGATGCCGCGGCCCGGCGCCTTGCCGCCGAGCCAGGCGTTCACGGTGGCGCCGACGTCGCCGAACTCGCCCTCGTGGACGGCGCCCTTCGCGTTCCGTCCGGCGGCGTACGCGAGCAGCAGCGCGTGCTCGCGCGAGTGATCCGTCGACGGCGTCGTCGGGTCGCAGCCGTGGTCGGAGGTGATGATCAGGAGGTCGCCGGGCCGGAGCGCTTCGAGGATGTCCTCGAGCCGGCGGTCGAAGTCCTGCAGGCAGCGGTGGAAGTTGACCGGGTCGTTGCGGTGGCCCCAGAGCATGTCCGTCTCGACGAGGTTCGTGAAGACGAGGCCGCTGTCGATCGTCTGCAGCAGCTCGACCGTCTTGTTGATCCCGTCCACGTTCGACTTCGTCGGGAACGACTCGTCGATGTCGCAGCCGGCGTAGATGTCGCTGATCTTCCCGACCGCGTGCACCTGGTTGCCGGCGTCGCGGACGAGCGAGAGGTAGTTCGGCCGGCGCGGCTCGAGCGAGAAGTCGTGGCGGTTCGGCGTCCGCTCGTAGCTCCCGGGCGCGCCGGCGAACGGCCTCGCGATCACGCGGCCGACCGCGTGCTTGCCGGTCAGGATCTCGCGCGCGATCCGGCAGCCCTCGTACAGCTCCTCGAGCGGGATCGTCTCCTCGTGCGCGGCGATCTGGAAGACCGAGTCGGCCGAGGTGTAGACGATCCACTTGCCCGTCTTCTGATGCTCCTCGCCGAGCTCCTGGATGATGTCCGTCCCCGACGCGGCCTTGTTGCCGAGGACGCCGCGGCCGGTCTTGTGCATGAACGGGTCGATCACGTCGTGCGGGAAGCCGTGCGGGTAGGTCGGCATCGCGGTCGGCGTGACGACGCCCATCAGCTCCCAGTGGCCGGTCGTCGTGTCCTTGCCCTTCGAGCGCTCGAGCAGCCGCCCGGCGACCGCGGGAGCGCCCGGCTGCGGCGGGCAGCCCTCGAGCTCCATCACGTTGCCGAGGCCGAGCGCCTCGAGCGCGGGCAGGTCGAGGCCTCCGACGGCGCGGGCCACGTTGCCGAGCGTGTTCGACCCCTCATCGCCGAACGAGGCCGCATCGGGCAACTCTCCCGCGCCGACGGCGTCGAGCACGATTACGCAGGCCCGCGGCACGTGGCTATTCTACGGCGCGCATGGAAACAGTCCTCGGTCTGCTCGGCCTCCTCGTGTACATCGTCGCGATCGTCTCGCTCGCGGCGGGCGTCACGTGGATCGTCGTCAAGCTCAGCCCTTCGAAGAGCCAGAAGCAGCTCGAGGCGCGCAAGGCGAAGCAGCAGGCCGAGTCCGGCTAGACGGCCGGCGCGTTCAGCACGTCTTCGAGCGGCGTGTACTCGAGCCCGTGCGCCTCGGCGACGGCCTCGTAGGTGAGCTTGCCGTCGACGACGTTGACGCCGCCGGCGAGTGACCGGTCGCGCGCGACCGCCGCGGCGAGCCCCTGGTCGGCGATCGCCTCCACGTACGGCAGCGTCACGTTCGTCAGCGCCTTCGTCGAGGTGATCGGCACCGCGCCGGGCATGTTCGCGACGCAGTAGTGGATGACGCCGTCGACCTCGTAGACCGGATCGTCGTGCGTGGTCGCGTGTGAGGTCTCGGCGCAGCCGCCCTGGTCGATCGCGACGTCGCAGAAGACGCTCCCCTGCTTCATCCCCTGCACCATCTCGCGGGTGAGGAGCTTCGGCGCGAGCGCGCCCGGGATCAGGACGGCGCCGATGACGACGTCGGCGTCCTGCACCGACTCCTCGATCTGCAGCGTCGAGGACATGACGAGGCTGACGCGGCCGTGCAGCGTCTCCTCGAGGTGGCGCATCCGGTCGACCGAGCGCTCGAGGATCGTCACCTGGGCGCCGAGCCCGAGCGCGATCACGGCCGCGTTGTAGCCGACGATGCCGCCGCCGATGACGACGACCTTGCCCGGCGCGACACCCGGCGACGCCGCCGAGCAGGAGGCCGCGGCCGCCCTTCGGCCGCTCGAGGTAGTGCGCGCCCGGCCTGTGCGGCGAGCCGGCCGGCGACCTCGCTCATCGGCGCCAGCAGCGGCAGCCGCCGATCCTCGGTCTCGACCGTCTCGTAGGCGACGCCGGTGATCCCGCTGTCGACGAGCGCGCGGGTGAGCGGCTCGTCGGCGGCGATGTGCAGGTACGTGAAGAGGACGAGCCCTTCGCGGAGGCGCGGATACTCGACCGCGATCGGCTCCTTCACCTTGAGCAGGAGCTCGGCGCTCTCCCAGACCTCGTCGACCGACGCGATCCGCGCGCCCGTGGCGAGGTACTGCTCGTCGGGGAACTGGCTGCCGGCACCGGCGCCCGTCTCGACGACGACCTCGTGCCCGCGCTGGACGAGCTCGCGCGCGCCCGCCGGGCGTCAGCGCGACCCGGTACTCCTGCGGCTTGATCTCCCTGGCGACGCCGATGCGCATGGCGCCGAGACGATACCGCTACGCGCCTGCGAGCCGTTCGACGAGCGCGCGCTCGTCGCGGCCCGAGCCAGGGCGGCTCGCCGGCTGCCGCGTTCTCGGCCGCGCGCTCGGGCTTCGACGTCGCCGGGATCACGAGGTCGACGCGCGGGTCGGAGAGCGCCCACTTGAGCAGCGCCTGCGGCCAGGTCTCGATCCCGAGCTCGCGCAGCGGCGCGAGCTGCTCGGGCTGCGGCGGCCGCCGGAGCAGCGAGCCGGAGCCGAGCGGCTCCATCACGATCACGGCGACGCCGAGCTCGGCGGCGAGCGGCAGCAGCTCTCGCTCGGCCGTGCGCTCGCGCGGGTTCAGCGGGATCTGCAGCGTCTGGAAGCGCCCGGTGCGGAGCGCCCGCGCGAGCTCGCCGAACGCGGACGGCGAGTAGTGCGTGACGCCGAGCTTGCCCGATCCGCCCGGCCTCGCGCTCCGCCTCGAGCCAGGGCAGGTGCTGCTCCCAGGCGACGAGGTTGTGGATCTGCTCGACCTCGACGTGGCCGAACCAGGTGAGCTGGTCGGCGAGCTGCTCGCGCGCCTCCTCGGGCGAGGGCGTCCAGATCTTCGTCAGGACGGTCGCGTCGGCGCGGCGCGCCTCGAGCGCCGCTCCGAGCGCCTGCTCGGAGCCGTACATCGGCGAGGTGTCGAAGCAGCGGCTGCCGGCGTCGAGCGCCGCGTCGACGATCTCGCCCGCGAGCGCGGCGTCGCCGCGGAACGTGTTCCAGGTGCCGAGGCCGACGACCGGGCCGAGGCGCCGCTCCTCCATCAGCCGAGCAGGTCGCGCGCGACGCGTCCGGCTGCGTACGCGGCGCGGAAGAACGCCGGATCCTCGTCGCGGCCACGGCCCATGTGGGAGAGCGGCAGGCCGGCGCACGCCTCCTCCCAGCCCTCACCGTCGCGCCTCGTCCGGCACGGCGATCTCCGCGAGTGCCAGGTCGAGCACGGCCTGCGCGTGATGCGAGACGCCGCGGTGGCGCTCGCGCGGGTCGGCCTCGGAGGTGCGGACGGCGAGGATCGGCCGTCCGCCGAGCGCCGCAGCGACGTTCGCGGCGTCGGCGAGCGCGAGCGCGCCGTGGCCGAGCCGCGATCCCGTCCCGACGATGCCCGGGCCGACCGCAGCAGACGACCGCGTCGTAGCCCTGCGCCTTCGCCCACGCGAGCGCGGCCGCGGCCGTGACGAACTGGACGTCGCCGTCGAGGCACGGCGCGACGGCGACCGGCGATCTCGAGCAGACCGCGCTCGCGCAGCAGCCGCACGGTGTCCGAGAGCGACACCGGCAGCGCGCCGCCGGCGACCTGGACGTAGGCGACGCGTACGTCCTGCCGAGACCCGCGCAGACCGGCGCGACCTGGCTGTGCACGGTGCAGAGCACGACCGGCATCCCGTCGAGCGAGTCCGCGAGCGCGTCCGTCTCTTCCTTGTAACAGACTGTTACTTGGCCGGGCGTGTACGGCAGCGCCATCACGTGCGCGCCCTCCTCCGCCGGCAGCCCGAGCCCGCGCGTCAGGTTCGCGTAGAGGACGTCGAAGCCGCCCGAGCCGAGCTCGAGCAGCCGCGCCTGCTCGTTCACGATCACGTCGTCGCCGACCTCGACCGCGCCGGTCAGCCGCGGGTAGGCGATGCACGGCGATCCCGTCCACCTCGAGCCGGATCAGCTCCGGCAGCTCCTCGGTGATCGCGGAGACCGTCCCGCGCCTAAGCCCGAGCGGCATCGACCAGCGCCAGCGTCACCTCGACCATCGCGTCGAGATCGGCCGCCGCGATGTACTCGTCGGCGGTGTGGATCTCCATCATCCCGTTCGCGAGGTTCAGGCACGGCAGCCCCTTCGCGTTGAAGACGTTCGCGTCGGCGCCGCCGCCGGTGAGGGTCGGGACGAGCTCGTAGCCGCAGCGCTCGAGCGCCGTCGCGCGCGAGCTGCGACGACCGGCTCGGAGTCCTTGAAGCGATAGCCCTGGTACGTCTCGCTGACCTCGGTCTCGAGCGTGCACTCGGCCATGCTCGCCGCGAAGGCGAACGTGTCGAGCATCTCCTGGACGAGGTCTGCGAGCTTGCGCGCGTCGTGCGAGCGCGCCTCCGCTTCGAGCGTGCACCACTCCGGGACGATGTTGCGGGCGCTGCCGCCCTCGATCAGGCCGACGTTCGCGGTCGTCTCCTCGTCGATCCGGCCGAGCCGGAGGTCGGCGATCGCCCGCGCGGCGGCTGCGATCGCGGAGCGGCCCTCCTCCGGAACCATCCCCGAGTGCGCCGGCCGGCCGTGGAAGCGGACGAGCATCGAGCGCTGGTAGGGCGCGCCCATGATCACGTCGCCGATCGGCGCCGCCTGGTCGTAGACGAAGCCGAGCTCGGCCTCGAGCCTGGAGATGTCGAAGGCGCCGGCGCCGATCAGCCCGACTTCCTCCTTCGGCGTGAACAGGAGCTCGACGCCGGCGTGCGGCCGGCCCTCCTCGACGATCCGCCGCGCCGCCTCGATCATCGCCACGACCGCCGACTTGTTGTCGGCGCCGAGGATCGTCCCGCCGGCGTTCCGGACGATCCCGTCCTCGCCGACCACCGGCTCGAGCGGGCCCTGCGGCGGCACCGTGTCCAGGTGCGCGCAGAAGAAGATCGGCGTGCCGCCCTCGGCGCGGCCGGGCAGGCGGCAGAGCAGGTTCCCGATCGTCGAGCCGATCGCCGCGCCCGCGTCGTCCTCCGCGACCTCGAGCCCGAGCGCGCGCAGCTCGCGCGAGCACGCGGTCGGCGACCATCGCGCTCCTCGCCGGGTGGGCTCGGCAGCGCGCACAGCTCCGTGAAGAGGTCGAGGACCGCGGTCATCGCAGCGATCCTAGATCCCCCGGATCCGTGTGTCCGAACCTGCTCGAACCTTCTATAATTTGTCTCGTGTCCGCCGCCGTCGCACACGACCTCGTCCAGAAGAGCCTCGTCGGCGAGGCGCTCGACACTGGGCCCGTGGCGGTGTTCGTCGCGGACGACGACGGCAAGTACCTCGCCGTCAACGCGTACGCCTGCGAGCTGCTCGGCTACGACCGGGAGGAACTGCTCCTCCTACGTGTGACCGATGTGCGCCGTCAACCAGGGCGCCGCCGCCGACTACGAGGCGCTGCAGCGCGCCGGGACACTGTTCGGGCACAACGACGCTGCGGCACAAGGACGGCCGCGACGTCCCGATGAGCTACCGCGCAGGTACGACGACCGTCGGCGGGATGGAGCTCTACATCGGCGTCTGCTGGCCCGTGGACGACTAGCCGGCCGCAGTCGCGCGCAGCGAGACGCCGGTGCGCGATCGCGCGCGATCGCGCGCGGCGCCGACGAACTCGCGGAAGAGCGGCGCCGGCCTCGTCGGCCGCGACTTGAACTCCGGGTGGAACTGGCTGGCGACGAACCACGGATGCTCCGGTAGCTCGACGATCTCGACGAGGCGCCCCTCCTGGAACGTCCCAGAGACGACGAGCCCGGCGGCGATCAGCTGGTCGCGGTACTGGTTGTTGACCTCGTAGCGGTGGCGGTGGCGCTCGTGGATGACGGCCTCGTCGTAGACGTCGCGCGTGCGCGTCCCCTCGGCGAGCTCGACGGCCTGCGCGCCGAGCCGCATCGTCCCGCCGAGATCCTCGATCTCCTTCTGCTCCGGGAGCAGGTCGATCACCGGAAACGGCGTCTCGGGATCCATCTCGGTCGAGTTGGCGCCCTCGAGCCCGGCGACGTGCCGCGCGAACTCGGAGACGGCGACGTGCATGCCGAGGCAGATGCCGAGGTACGGGATCCCGCGCTCGCGCGCGACCTGGCAGGCGAGGATCTTCCCCTCCCAGCCGCGCGAGCCGAAGCCGCCCGGGACGAGCACGCCGTCGACCTGCTCGAGCAGCTCGGCCGCCTCCTCGTAGGACATGTCCTCGGCGTCGACCCACTGGACGCGCACCCGCGCGCCCTGGTGGACACCGGCGTGCTTGAGCGCCTCGTGCACCGAGAGATAGGCGTCGTGGAGTTTCACGTACTTGCCGACGAGCGCAATCGTGACCTCCTCGCGCGGCTCGCCGATCCGGTCGATCAGGTCCTGCCACTCACCGAGCACGGCCGGCGGCGCGTCGATCCCGAGCCGCTGCACGACGAGCTCGTCGAGCCCCTGCTCCTGCAGCACTGCGGGGACGAGATAGACGTCGGAGACGTCGGGGCACGCCACCACCGAGCGGATGTCGACGTCGGCGAAGAGCGCGATCTTGTCCTTGATGTCCTGCGAGAGCTCCTCGTGCGAGCGGCAGACGATCACGTCGGGATGGATACCGATCCGGCGCAACTCGTTGACCGAGTGCTGCGTCGGCTTCGTCTTCAGCTCGCCGGCGGCCTCGATGAACGGGACGAGCGTGCAGTGGAGGTAGAGCACGTTCTCCGGGCCGACCTCGCGCCTGAACTGGCGGATCGCCTCGAGGAACGGCAGCGACTCGATGTCGCCGACGGTGCCGCCGATCTCGGAGATGACGATGTCGACCGGCGACGCTTTTGCCGCGCGCTTGATCCGAGCCTTGATCTCGTTCGTGATGTGCGGGATCACCTGGACGGTGGCGCCGAGGAACTCGCCCTTGCGCTCCTTCCGCAGGACGGCGTCCCAAATCGCACCGGCGCTGTGGCTGGCGTTCCGGGACATGTTCTCGTCGACGAAACGCTCGTAGTGGCCGATGTCGAGGTCGGTCTCGGCGCCGTCCTCGGTGACGAAGACCTCGCCGTGCTGGAACGGGCTCATCGTGCCGGGGTCGACGTTCAGGTACGGGTCGAACTTCTGCGCCTGGACGCGGAGGCCGCGCGCCTTCAGCAGCCGGCCGAGCGAGGCGGCGACGATGCCCTTGCCGAGCGCGGAGACGACGCCGCCGGTGACGAAGATGTACTTGGTCTGCCCGGTCTCGTTCGCGCTCATGAGCGTTGCCTGCCCCAGGCGTCGAGCTCTCGAACCACGGGCGTCCGCTCGATCAGCGCGCCGAGCGACCGCCGCTCGCCGAGGATGGTGAGGCCCGCGAGCGCCGCGATCGCGCTCCAGCGCTGCCTCTCCGTGAACCTGCCCACGGACTCGAAACCTAGCATGGCGCCGAGCGTGTTCGAGCCGGAGTCACCGAGCATCACCATCTCTCGAAGATCGTAGGGCGCGAGCAGGACGGCCACGCCTTCGGCGCCCGCAGCGGAATCGACGCGGCGAGGTACGTCTTCAGCGCCCGGCCGGGTTTCGTGTCGAGCTGGTTCAGGAGGTTGGCGGAGAGACCGACGAGGATCGCTCCGGAGAGCGAGCGAGTCCGCCAGAGCGCGTAGGCGGGGATCCCGACGAGCTTCAGGACGCCGGTTGTCGCGCCGGCCCCGAGATGGGCGCGGAAGCCGCGCTCCTCCCCGCTCCAGAGGTCGTCCGCGACGCCGATCGCGGCGACCGGAATCAGGCTCGGGTGCGCGGCCGCGACGATCCAGCCGACGATCGGCAGCCGCAGGCCGCGGTGGTTGCGACCCTGGGGACCGAACGCGAGCAGGATGTCGCGGAGCTGGCGGCCGCGGTGGAGGAAGCCGCGGAGGTCGCGGCCGGTCGCGCGGTGCTCGAGCTCGACGTCGGTCTCGGCGATCGTCAGCCCGGCCCGCACCGCGTCGGCCGTCATCGCGGTCTCGCAGCCGAAGCCCGCGGCGAGCGGGAAGACGGTTGCGCGCGCCTTCCGGGTCAGCCGGCGCTGGCCCGAGAGCGGCTCGCGCGCGCCGTAGCCGGACGCAAGCCGGATCAGCCGGCGTGCAGTCTGCTTTGCGATCCCGAAGCCGCCGCCCTGTTTGCGCGCGAACGCAGCGATCGTCACGTCGGCGCCGCCCGCGAGCAGTGGTCCCAGGTCGCCGCGGAGGTCGGCGTCGCAGAGCAGCAGGTCTCCGTCGCTCGCGACACGCTCGCCGAGCGTCAGCGCCTGGCCCTTGCCACGGTGCGGCAGCCGGAGGACGAGCGCGCCCGCCGCCTCGGCGACGGCCGCGGTCGCGTCGCGCGAGCCGTCGTCGGCGACGATCACCTCCGCGTCCGGGAACTGCCGCCGCAGCTCCGCGACCGTCGTCCCGATCCGCGCCTCCTCGTCGCGCGCGGCGATCAGGATCGTCAGCGGCTCACTCACCCGTGCTGGTGGGCAGCGGCTCGATCGGCGGCAGGATCCGGTCGGCGATGTCGCGAACGCCGTAGTCTCCGGCGGCGTCCCGATCGGCCAGGACGAGCAGCATCGCGAGCGCACCGACGGGAGTGTCGGCGCCGTCGACGGTCGAGAGGCGGTACCGCTGGAAGACGGGGATCGCGCTCTGCTCGACGCGGGTCGGCTCGACCCCGACGACGGGAACGCCGGAACTGCCGAGTCCCTGATACATCCCTGCGAGGAAGCGCGAGGTCTCGGCCGCCTGCGGTTCTGCGGTGCGCATGACGACGACGCCGTCGACCGGGTCTGCGAGGTCTCCTTCGCGCACCTCGACGAGCTCGGGCTCGAGCGCGTCCCAGAGCGGTGTCTCGCCGCCGGCCGCGAGCTCGCGCCCCAGATCCCGGCCGAGGTTGCCGAGCTGGTCGGCGCCGACGTAGCCGCCGAGCTCCGGTTCGGCGCTCAGCGCAGCCTCGACGGCCTCGAGCCGCAGCGGCAGCTCGAGCGCGCGCATCCTGGAGACCCGCCCGTCCGCGTCCTCCTCGACCGCGCGCTCGACGGCACTCACGGTCGCGTCGACCGGTCCGAGAACGAGCATCGCGACGTTCTTCCCTTCGAGGCGCTTCGCAGCGAGCGCCGGGTAGGCGCTCTCGACGAAGTTCTCGGCCGCCTCCTGGCGCCGCTCGAAGTCGTCCGCGTTCGCGTTCGCCGCGTCGACGTCCTCCTTCAGCCCCGCGATCTCTTGCTCGAAGTTGTTGCGCTCCGCGTCGTCGACGAAGCCGCGCCCGGAGATGCCGACGCCGATCAGGATCCCGACGACGAGCATCAGGAAGACCGCCGCGAGCGAGGCGACGTGGTAGCGGAGGTCGAACACGGGAG
Source organism: uncultured Gaiellaceae bacterium (assembly GCA_963738795.1). Lineage (GTDB taxonomy): Bacteria > Actinomycetota > Thermoleophilia > Gaiellales > Gaiellaceae > Gaiellasilicea. The sequence continues at coordinate 297,930 of CAVTXQ010000010.1, forward strand.
CAGGTTAGATGCTTGCTGTCACGAGAACGTCCGTCTCGGGGCGTGAGCTGGCAGCTCTGGGGCGCGGGATCAGTCCGTTGCCGATGCCGGTGGCATCGGTGACGGACTGAGCACGCGAAGCGGAAGGCCCGGCTGAGCGGCCGCCAGGCCGGTCAGATGGGCCTGGAGCGGCCCAGACACGCCAGATCGCGTCCCGAGCGCGCGGAATCGTGACAGCAAGCATCTAGAGGCCGAACACGTTTCGCAGGGCCGGAGAGGCCAGAATCGCCACCAGGAGCGCCGCCAGCGCGGCGACGCCGAAGAGGGCGAGCGGCCAGACGCCGATCCGGCGGCTGACGAGGCGCGAGACGCCTTTCGCGTCGACGAGGATCTCCCCCACCTTCAACCGCGTCACGAACGTCGAGGACATCCCGGCGCGGCTGCGCTCGAGAAACTCGACGAGATTGAAGTGCGTGCCGACCGCGACGATCAGCTCGGCGCCCTTGTCGTGCGCGAGCAGCAGCGCGATGTCCTCGGAGATCCCCGGCGCGGCGACCGTGTGGAACGGCACGCCCAGCCGCTCCAGCCGCGCCTCGCCGGGCGCGTGGCCCTCGCGATAGGCGTGGACGAGGATCTCGGCGCCGCAGCGCAGCGTCGCGTCGGTGACGGAGTCCATGTCGCCGACGATCACGTCCGGCTTCCAGCCTTCCTCGACGAGCGCGTCGGCGCCGCCGTCGACCGCGACGAGCACAGGCCGGAAGTCGCGGACGTAGCCACGGACGATCTTCAGGTCGCGCTTGTGCCCCGGCCCACGCGCGACGACGAGGGCGTGACGGTCGCGGAAGCTCGTCTCGAGCGCCGGGAAGTCGATCCCCTCGGTCAGCAGCTTGCCCTCGTCGCGGAGGTAGCGGAGCGTGTTGTCCGCGAACTCCTGCAGCGCCTCGGTGACGCGGCCCTGCTGCTCGAGCAGCGCGCCGGCGAGCTCGTGCTCCTCGAGCGCGCGGCCGGTGGCGAGGCAGGTGCCGTTCCGGAAGAGGCTGGCGCCGCGGACGGTCAGGCGCTCGCCGTCGGACAGCTCCTCGAAGAGATCGGCGTCCTTGACGTCGATCAGCCGCACGCCGCCGCGGACGAGCTGCAACGGGCCCGGGTTCGGATAGCGGCCGGACTGCGACGGCGCGACGTTGACGACGACGCGGACGCCGGACTCGACCAGCTCCTCGGCCGAGACGCGGTCGAGGTCGGTGTGGTCGATCACGGCGATGTCGTCCGGGCCGAGGCGGCGGACGAGCTCCTTCGTCCGCCTGCCGAGGCGCGCCGGGCCGGTGTGCTCGATCAGGCTCATCGCAGCGTCGAGATGAACTCCTTGCCGCCGAGCATCCGCTCGAGCTCGTCGCGGCGCTGGGCGTCGTCGAGTGGCTCGATTCGCGTGTGCGTCGGGTCGCCGGGCACCTTCGTCACCCGGTAGTGCGTGTCGGCGACGCTCGCGATCTGCGGCAGGTGCGTGATCGTCAGCACCTGCGCGCGCTCGGCGAGCCGCTTCAGCGTCGCCGCGACGGCGTGGGCAGTCTCACCTCCGACGCCCGCGTCGATCTCGTCGAAGACCATCGTCTCGCCTCCGCCGACGGCCGCGATCGCGAGCGCGACCCGGGAGAGCTCGCCGCCGGATGCCGTCTCGGCGACCGGCCCGAACGGCAGGCCGGCGTTCGGGCGGATCAGGAAGACGGCCTCGTCGGCGCCGCTCGGGCCGGGGTCGCGCTCGCGCAGCTCGACCCGGAACTCGCCCTCGCCCATGCCGACGCCGCGCAGCTCCTCGGCGACGGCGTCGGCGAACGCAGTTGTTGCGCCTGCACGTGCAGTACGGAGCTCATCCGCGAGTCCATTCACCCGATCCTCGGCGGCCGCGAGCGCTTCCGCCGCTGCGGCGGCCGGGTCGAGCCCGCCTTCGAGCGCCGCCAGCTCCTCGCGGGCGGCGGCGGCGCGCGCAAGCAGGTCGTCGTAGTCCGCGGCGCCGAAGCGGCGGCGCGCGTCCGAGATCCGCTCCAGCTCGCCCTCGACGTGCTCGAGCCGGTCGGGCTCGGCCTCGAGCGAGGCGAGGAACGCACGCAGGTCGGAGCCGACCTCGCCCAGGCGCAGCTCGAGGTCTCGCAGCTCCTCGCCGGCGCGCGCGAGCTCGGGCGCCAGCCGCTCGAGCGGCGCCAGCGAGCGCTCCGCGGCGGCCGTGAGCCCGGTCGCGCCCTCGCCCTCGTCGGGCGCGAGCGCCTCCGCGGCCCGCGCCGCACCCTCCGCGAGCTCGGTCACGTGGCGCAGCCGTTCGCGTTCGTCCCGCAACGACTGCTCGCCGCCCTCCTCGAAGCCCTCGGTCGCCTCGACGAGCACCGCCAGCTCGCGTAGGCGCGCCTCTTCCGCTGCAGCGCCGCGCGTCAGCTCGTCGTGGCGCTTGCGGGCGGCGGAGAGCTCGCGCCAGGCGAGCCTGGCATCGCGGCGCCGGCGCAGCTGCTCGTCGCCGACGAAGCCGTCGAGGACGTCGAGCTGGTATGAGGGCCGGCCGAGCCGCCGCTGCTCGAACTGGCCCGACATCGCGATCAGCCGCTCGGCGGCAGCGGCGAGGTCCTCGCGCGCCACGGCACGGCCCCACGCGTAGGCGCGCGTGCGTCCGTCGGCGAAGACGCGCCGCGCGAGCACCAGGCCGGGCTCGTCCTCGGGCGCCAGCTCCGCGAGCCCGCTCAGCTCCTCGTCGTCGAAGAAGCCCTCGGGCACGTCGAGCTCGGCCTCGACGTAGGCCTCCGTCCCCGTCGCGCCGACGATGCCGGCGTCGCCCTTGGCGCCGAGGAGGAGACCGACCGCCTGGGTCAGGATCGTCTTGCCGGCCCCCGTCTCGCCGGTGATCGCCGTCAGCCCGGCACCGGGCGCCAGCTCTCCCTCGCGGACGAGGACGAGGTTCTCGATCCGGAGGCTACGAAGCAAAGGTCCGGCTGTAGCGGCTGAAGAACGTCACCTCGGGCAGGGTCGCGAGGAGCGAGCGCTGCTCGCCGAGGCGGGCGACTGCGCGTCCGCCCGGAGCGAGATCGCCGACACGGTGGCCGTCGACGAGCGCAGTCGCAGGGACGTCGGGCGTGCGATTCCAGACGATCAGCTCGTCGTCACGCGGCACGACGAGCGGGCGGGCGTTGAGCGAATGCGGTGCGACGAAGGTGATCGCCATCGCGTCGAGCCCCCAGACCAGCACAGGCCCGCCGCTGGACAGGTTGTAGCCCGTCGAGCCTGAGGGCGTGGCGCAGACGACGCCGTCGCAGGCGAGCCGCCCGAGCCCCTCGCCGCCGACCGCCCACTCGAGCTGGATCATCCTGCCGACAACCGCGCTCGCGATCACGAGGTCGTTGACGGCGACGCGGTGCTCGTCGCCCACCTCGACGTCGAGCGTCGGCACGTTCTCGACGCGGTACTCGCCGGCGAACACGCGCGCGAGACCGCTCTCGAGCTCGTTGCGCTTGATCGAGGCGAGGAAGCCGACGCGGCCGAAGTTGACGCCGATCACGGGGACGCCGGTGCCGAGGTAGCGCGCGAGGGCGCGCAGCATCGTCCCGTCGCCGCCGAGGACGACGGCGATGTCGACGTCGTTCGCTTCGGCGCCCCCCGGCTCGAGTCCGTGCTTCTCCGACTCGTCCGGCGCCAGCTGCAGGTCGACGCCCGCCTCGCGGGCGACGTTGGCGAGCCGCGCGAGCGCCGAGCCGATCGCCTGCGGCTTGCCGTGCGTCATCACGGCCGCGCGCTTGACGGCTCTAGGCTGCTGTGACGGCACGGTCGATCCGCTGGTCGATGTCATCGAGGAGCACGGGATCGGGGCGGTTGATCAGGTGGACGAAGAACTCGCGGTTCCCCTTCGGCCCGGGCAGCCCGGAGTCTACGACGCCGACCGTCGTGCCACCCCAGGCGAAAGCGGCGTCCACGACCTCACGGACGACGCGGCGGTGGAGCTCGGCGTCCCTGACAACGCCGCCGCGGCCGACTTCGTCCTTGCCGACCTCGAACTGGGGCTTGACGAGCACGACTGCGTCCCAGCCCGGCGCGAGCAGCCGCAGCACCGGCGGCAGCGCAATCCGAACGCTGATGAACGAGACGTCGGCGACGAGCAGGTCGGGACGGAACGGCAGCTCGGTCAGCTCGCGGGCGTTCGTCCGCTCGAGGACGGTCACGCGGGGGTCGTCGCGCAGCTTCGGATGCAGCTGGCCGTAGCCGACGTCGACCGCGATCACGCGCGCGACGCCGTGCTGGAGGAGGTAGTCGGTGAAACCGCCGGTGGACGCGCCGACGTCGATCGCGTCGCGCTGGTCGAGCTCGAGGTGCAGCTGCTCGAGGGCGTTGGCGAGCTTCTCGCCGCCGCGCGAGACGAACCGCGACCGCTCGGTCACCTCGAGCTCGGCTTCCTCGGGCACCTGGTGGCCGGGCTTGTCGTAACCCGGAACGAGACCGGCCAGCACGAGCGCCTGCGCCTGCGCGCGGCTCTCCGCCAGGCCCCGTTCGACGAGCAGGACGTCGAGGCGCTTCTTCATCCGGGCAAGGGTAGTCGCCGTGGGTGTTACAAGATCGTCATGGAGTTGCGCGGAGATCGTGTCGTTCTGCGGCCCCTGGCCGAAGCGGACGTGTCTCGAATCGTCGAGCTCGGCGCCGATCCGGAGGTCACGCGCTGGTGGCGCGGGCTCACCCGCGAGCACGTGCTCGACAAGGCGCGTGGCAATGACGACGGCGCCGTAGTCTTCGCGATCGTCCTCGAGAGCGAGGTCGCCGGGATGATCCAGTACTTCGAGGAGAACGACGAGGAGTTCCGCCATGCGTCGATCGACCTCTTCCTCGGCGCTCCCTACCACGACCGTGGGCTCGGCACGGATTCGGTGCGGACGATGGTGCGTCACCTGATCGACGATCGTGGCCACCGCCGGCTGACGATCGACCCCGCCGCGCACAACGAGCGCGCGATCCGCTGCTACGAGAAGGCGGGCTTCCGGCGCGTCGGCGTCCTGCGCGAATACTGGCTCGACGGCGAGGGCGTCTGGCAGGACGGGCTGCTCCTGGACCTCCTGGCGGACGAGCTTCGATGACGCTCACCGCCACCGCCCTGGACTGGCTGCTCGGCTCGGACGAGCCGGGGATCGTCTTCCAGGCAAAGCGTGACCTGCTCGGCGAGGAGAGCCTCCCGGAGGCCGCGCGCGTGCTCGAAGGGCCGCTCGTGCGAGCGCTCCTGGCGGGGCAGCGCGCCGACGGCGGCTTCGGCGTCAACGTCTACGCGAAGTGGAGCGGTGCGCACTGGCGGCTCGTCTCGCTCGTCGAGCTCGGGGTGCCTGCCGGCGAGCCGCGGTGCGTCGCGGCGGCCGAGACGGTGCTCGCGTGGCTGACCGGCAAGGGCCATCGCGACCGCATCCCCGTGATCGACGGGCTGACGCGGCGCTGCGGCTCGCAGGAGGGGAACGCACTCGCCGTCTGCTGCCGGCTCGGGCTGGCGGGGGATCCGCGCGTCCAGCTCCTGGCGGAGTCGCTCGTGGAGTGGCAGTGGCCGGACGGGGGTTGGAACTGCGACAAGAAGGCCACCGGCTACCGCTCTTCCTTCAACGAGTCGCTGCCGCCGATGTGGGGACTGCACGAGTACTGGGTCGCAACCGGGGAGACGGCGGCGAAGGAGGCCGCCGGGCGGACGGCGGAGCTCTTCCTCGACCATCGGATCTTCCGAACGCTCGCGACCGGCGAGCCGATCAAACCTTCGTTCGTCGCGATCCATCAGCCGCCGTTCTGGCACTACGACTTCTTCCGCGCGCTCGTGGTGCTTGCGCGGATGGGCCGGGCCGGCGACCCACGGGCGGCGGACGGGCTCCAGTTGCTCGAGGAGAGCAGGCTGGCCGACGGCCGCTGGCGCTCCGGCGGGCGCTGGTGGAAGCCGCCGGGATCAAAGGGGAGCAACGTCGAAGTGGTCGACTGGGGCTCGGGCCCGAATGAGCTTCTGACTCTGGACGCTCTCCGCGTCCTCCGCGCGGCCAAGTAACAGTCTGTTACAGGAGGGTTTGGCGGAATGGCTCAGCCGCTCTTTCGCCAAACCCTCCTAGGCGAGCGTGCGTCGAGACCGTCGTCGCCGACCGTCCAGTACGGGTTGTGCGCGACCTCCCACGGGTGGCCGTCGGGGTCGAGGAAGACGCCCGAGTAGCCGCCCCAGAAGGTCTCGGCGCCGTGTCGTGGGATCGTCGCGCCCGCAGCGTCCGCCTCGGCGATGAGGGCGTCGACGTCGGCGGGCGAGCCGACATTGTGCGCGAGGGTGATCCCACCCCAGCCGCCTGCATCCTCGACGCCGCTGTCCTCGGCGAGGCTCGCTCGGTCCCAGAGGCCGACGATCATCCCGCCCGCCTGGAAGAAGACGACGTCGTCGTCGGCGCCCGCGTTCGTCTTCCAGCCGAGCGCCTCGTAGAACGCCCGCGAACGGGCAAGGTCGCTGACGCCGAGGGTGACGAGGCTGAGGCGCTGCTCCACGCCGCGACTCTATCGGGCCAGCGAGCAGGCGAGCTCGACCGGAGCGAGGAAGCAGTCGTCGCTGTCGGGCCGCGCGGGCTCGCCCGCCCGAAAGAGCGCGTCGACGACCGCGCGGAAGATCAGCGCTCGCAGCAGGAGCTGCGCGAAATCGTCGACGTGGGCGACCGCGGTCAGCAGCGACTTGTCCGCCCCCTCCCAGAGCAGCGCGTCGCCGACGACGACTGCGGAGGCGAAACCGGTCGGCCGCCAGTAGGGAGAGAAGTCGATCACGGCCGGTGGCAGACCGTCCTCGAAGAGCACGTTGCCGGTCAGGTCGCCGTGCACGAGCTGGCTCGCGTTCGCGTCGACGGGCCGGAGCGCGGCCACGAGCTGCGGCACGTGCTTGACGTGTGCGAAATCGCGCGCCGGCAGCTCGCCCCAGGCGACCCGCTCGCCGACGGCCCAGTGGTTCGTGCGGCGGTCGAGAAACGCGGGACGCGACACGTCCGCGATCGCCGCGTGGAAGCGCTCGCCGACCTCGATCACCTCGGGCCAGGCCCGCGCCCGGTGCTCGCCGGCAACGTGCTCCCAGCCGCACCAGCCGTCGTGGAGACCCAGTAGGCGCGAGACGCGGAACCCGTCACACGCGAGCGAGCCGAACAGCCGTCCCTGCCACTCGAGCTCCTCGACCGACGTGTCGAGCGGCTTCAGGACGAGCGCGCCGCAACGCCACGCCGTTCCCCGGCCGCCGCCGAGCGGCTCCGGCTCCGCCGTCACCCCGAACGCGCCGAGGACGTGCGGCGGCGGCGCTCCCACTAGGCAGTGCGTGCGGCGAGCGAGGAGACGATCTCCGCGAGGACGCTCGTGTCGGCGGGGATCGCGTCGAGCCGCGCCTGCGCCTGCACGGCGGCGGCATCGGCCAGACGGCGTGCCTCGTCGATCCCGTGCACCTCGGCGTAGCCGTCGCCGTCGAGCAGGTCGTCGACGATCTGGAAGAGCAGCCCGAGCTCGTCGCCGAAGGCCCGCCACGCCGGCTGCTCTGCCGCCGGCACGTCGGCGACCCAGAGCGCGACGCCCACGGACGCCGAGAAGAGTGCGCCCGTCTTCAGTCGGTGCAGCCCAGCGAGATCGGCCAGTGTCGCCGGTGACGTCGCGGTACTGGCCGCCGATCATCGCGAGCGTCGCCTGCGCAAGCTCGCGGCCGACCATCGGCGTCGGGTACGAGAGCGCGAGCCGGAATGCCTCCGCGAGCAGCGCGTCGCCGGCCAGCAGCGCCGTCGCCTCGCCGAACGCGACATGCGCCGACGGACGGCCGCGCCGCTCGTCGTCGTCGTCGAGCGCCGGCAGGTCGTCGTGGACGAGCGAGAACGTGTGCACGAGCTCGACCGCCGCCGCCGCGGGCAGAACGTGCTCGGCGGCCGCGCCGGCGGACTCGCCGACGGCGAGGGCGATCACCGGCCGGAACAGCTTGCCGCCCGCTTCCAACGGATAGCGCACCGCCTCCTCCAGGCCGCCGAGCTCCGGCGTGAACGCGAGCTCGCCGAGGTACCCCTCGACCAGCGCGCGGAGCTCGTCAGGGGGTCGGAGCATCTGCGCGCGCGCGGGCCTTGGCCAGCTCCGCCTCGACCTCTTTGGCCAGCTCGGCGAGCTCGGTCAGCACTTCGACCGCCGACTCCGCGTTCTCCTGCGCCGCCAGCTTCTCCAGCTCCTCGCGGGTCGCCTTCAGCCGCTCGAGCAGCTCCTCGGCGCGTCCGAGCGCCTCGTCGGCCGATCCAGCCTCGGTCATGCGACCTCCTCCCTGGCCACGCGGGCCAGAATCCCGTTCACGAGCCGAGCCGCGTCCTCGGACGCGTACCGCTTCGCCAGCACGACAGCCTCGTTCATCGCCACCTCGGGCGGCACGCTCTCCTCCTCCAGCTCGTGGATCCCGATCCTCAGGATGTTCCGCTCGAGCGTACCCAGACGGTCGGCGGTCCAGCCCTCTGCCGACGCGGTGATCCGGCGGTCGAGCTCCTCCGCGCGCCCCGACACGGCCTCCGCGAGGTCGAGCGCGAACGCGTCCGGCTGTCCCTCGTAGAGCGCCGTCAGCGGCTGCCCGGTCAGATCCCACTGGTAGAGGAGGAAGAGCGCCGTCCGCCGCGCCTGCCGGCGCCCGGAGCTCACTGGTCGAGCTCCTCGATCGCGACGTCGACGCGTTCGACTGTGAGCGCCGTCGAGGCTCGCAGCGCGTCGGTGACGCCTGCCTGGACCGCACGGGCGAGCTCCGGCAGGACGGCGCCGTAGCGGGCCGCCAGCTCGAGCTCGACACGGACCGACGCGTCCGTGACCGTGACGTCGAGACCGCGCCGCGGCCGGCGAACGCGGGCACCGTCGACTCGTTCCGCAGCGCTGATCACGAGCCCGGCCAGCGCGTCGCCCGCGATTCTGATCTCGCCGTGCGCGCTCTTCGCGACGTGACCGTCGCGGCTCATCCGGCCGTCAGCGCCGGCAGGCGCCCCTCCATCTCCGCCAGGAAGCTCGTCGAGTATTCGCCGCCCGCGAACTCGGCGGAGCGGAGGATCTCGAGCGCCAGCCCGCGCGTCGTCGGGACGCCGTCGAGGCCGATCTCCTCCAGTGCGCGGATCCCGCGGGCGATCGCGGCGGGCCGATCCTCGGCCCAGACGATCAGCTTGGCGATCAGCGAGTCGTAGTACGGCGAGATCGACGAGCCTTCCTCGAGGTGCGTGTCGATCCGGACGCCTGGGCCGAGCGGCGGCCGGAAGCGCGTGATCGTGCCCGGCGCCGGCGCGAAGTCCCGCGACGGATCCTCCGCGTTGAGCCGGATCTCGAGCGCGTGACCGCGGCGCGGCGCGCGGCCGGTCAGGGAGAGGCGCTCACCCGCCGCGACGCGCAGCTGCTCGCGGACGACGTCGACACCGGTGACGAGCTCGCTGACGGGGTGCTCGACCTGCAGGCGGGCGTTCAGCTCGATGAAGTGGAAGGTGCCGTCGGCGCCGAGCAGGAACTCGAACGTGCCCGCGTTCTCGTAGCCGATCGTCCGGCAGGCGCGCTCGGCCGCCGCCTCCATCTCCTCGCGCGTGTCCGCGTCGAGCGCCGGCGACGGCGACTCCTCGATCAGCTTCTGGTGGCGCCGCTGGATCGAGCACTCGCGCTCGCCGAGCGTGAGCACGCCGCCGTCCTTGTCGCAGAGCACCTGGATCTCGACGTGGCGGGCCGGCACGAGCGCCTTCTCGAGGTAGAGCGAGCCGTCCGAGAACGCCGCCTCGGCCTCGGCGCGGGCGGTCGAGTACGCCGCCTCGAGCGCGTCGGAAACGTGGACGAGACGCATCCCCTTGCCGCCGCCGCCCGCGGTCGCCTTCAGCAGGACAGGGAAGCCGAGCTCCTCGGCCGCGACGCGCACCTCGGCGAGCGTGGCGCCTCCCTCGGTGCCCGGGACGAGCGGCACGTTCGCCGCCTTCATCTCCGCCTTCGCGCGCGCCTTGTCGCCCATCCGCTCCATCACGTCCGCGCCCGGCCCGACGAAGACGAGGTCGTTGTCCTCGCACGCCCGCACGAAGGCGGGGTTCTCGGAGAGGAAGCCGTAGCCGGGATGGACTGCTTCGCAGCCGGTCGTCTCGGCGGCGGCGATCACGTTCGCGACGCGCAGGTAGCTCTCCGCGGCGGACGGGGGGCCGATGCAGACGGCGCGGTCGGCGAGCCGGACGTGAAGCGAGTCGCGGTCGGCCGTCGAGTAGACGGCCACAGCCTCGGCGCCGAGCTCGTGAATCGCGCGGATGATCCGGACGGCGATCTCGCCGCGGTTCGCTACGAGGACGCGACTGAACATCAGAGGGTGGGCGGAGCTGCGATCGGCTCGAGCTCGAACAGCAGCTGCCCGAACTCGACCGGCTTGCCGTTCTCGGCGTGGATCGCGATGACGCGACCGGTGGTGTCCGCCTTGAGCTCGTTGAAGAGCTTCATCGCCTCGAGCAGGCAGAGCGTCTGGCCGGCGGTGACGACGTCGCCGACCTCGACGAACGGCGGCGTTCCCGGCTCGGACTGGCGGTAGAAGACGCCGACCATCGGCGACTCGACCCGGATCGACCCATTCGCTGCCGCGGGAAGCACCGGCAGCTCGTCCAGCTCGTCGTCGGCGAGCGGGGCCGCAGCCTGAAGCGCAGGCCGCTCGTCGGCGCGGCGGACGGAGACCCGCATCCCCTCGTCCTCGATCTCGACCTCGCCGACTCCGCTTTCCTGGACGATGCGGACGATCTCGCGGATCCGCTGCTCGCGCGACTCCTCGAGCGTCGTCTCGCCGCGGTCGTCGCGGGTGTGGCGCGCGCGGATCGTCCGCAGCAGCGCCTCGGCCTCGTCGCCGAACAGCGCGATCAGGACGAGCTCCTCCTCGCTCGCTGCGAGCCCCTCGGCCTCCTGACGGACGTCCTCGGCAGTCGGCGGATCGTCCTCGAGCGGGACGCCGTCGGAGAGCAGCGCGACGGCCCGCGCGACGGTCGGGTCGACGGAGCCGGGCGGGCTGCCGAAGCCGCCCTGGACGAGCGAGCGGAACTCGTCCACGACAGTCCCGTAGCGGCGCGCGGAGAGAACGTGGATCAGCGCCTGCGAGGCGAGGATCTGGCCGATCGGAGCCGCGAGCGGCGGCCAGCCGGTCTCGCGCCGGATCTGCTGGAGCTCGTCGAGCGTCTCGAGCAGGCGGTCGTCGGCGGCATGTGCACGCAGGTGCGTGTCGAGCGCGGCGACGAGGCCGGTCGGCAGGTCGTACTCGGCGGCGCGAACAGCGATCCGCGGCGCGTGCGGCGTCACGATCTCGTCGCCGATGTGCTCGTCGACGAGGTCGGACGCCGCCCAGAGCTTGGCGACGTCCACGCCGGTGCCGAGGCCCATGCCGGCGAGGGCCGACGCGAGCGACTCGCCGGCGACGCGGTGGAGCGAGAGCGCGAGCGGGTAGACGGCGCAGGCGATCATGTCGGCGCCGGCACGCGCTGCTTCGAGCGAGTCGGCAAGCGCCGTTCCGCCGGCGCCCTGGCAGTAGAAGCCGACGGGAAGCCCGGAGGCCTCCTTCACCCGGCCGACGAGCTCCCCGGCCTGATGGGGCTCGAGCCCACCGCTCGGATCGTGCACGAGCGCGCGCGTCGCCTTGATCTCCGGCAGCTCGCGCGCCTGCTCGACGAGCTTGTCGATCGCGCCCTCGTCGCCCGGGCTGTAGACGAGGCCGGCGTGGAACTCCTTGCCCGCGGCGACGATCGCCTCGCCGGGCTCGCGCAGGTTGGAGACGTCGTTGAGCGGGTCGTGCAGCCGGAAAACGTCGACGCCGTTCTCGGCTGCGGCGGCGACGAAGCGGCGGACGAAGTCGGCGCCGACAGGCCGCGAGCCGACGAGGAAGCGGCCGCGCAACGCGAGCCCGAGCGGCGTCGTCGTCCGCGCCTTCAGGGCCCGAATCCGCTCCCATGGGCTCTCGACGCCGCGCCGGACCGCGGTGTCGAAGACGCCGCCGCCCGACACTTCGAGCAGCGCGAAGCCGGCTCCGTCGAGCGCCTCGGCGATCCGCAGTAGCTCACCCGTCGGCACCCGCCCGGCGAGCGGCTCCTGTGAGAGCAGGCGAATGGTCGTGTCGACGAGCCGCGGCACGTGCGGAGCCTACCGAGTGCCGGGACGAGGGACTTTGTGTTTCAGAAACACAAGCGGGGTTCGACCCACGCAACCATGCGGTGCGAGAGGAGCTTGTGTTTCAGAAACACAAGGCGTCGTCACTCGGCGAGCAAGGCGCGTCGGCGCCTCCCCATTCCGGTCAGGAGCGTGAGCTCGAAGCGGCGGTAGAACGGCTCGAGCTCCGGGTCGCAGACGAGGTCGACCATGTAGAAGGCCTCGAGCTCGGCCAGCATGCGGCGGACGAGTTCGCTGCCGATCCCCCGCCCCTGCCAGTCCGGCAGCACCTCCAGCAGCGGGATGAAGGCGCTGAGGACACCGTCGCTGACCGCGGTGACGAAGCCGATCACGCTGCCGTCGTTGCCCTCACGAGCAAGCACGACGTAGTCGCTGCCGCGGAGGATCTCGAGGTGTCGCGCCGGCGACGGCCGAACCGGCCAGTCAACGAAGAACCCCTCGAGATCGACGGCTCCAATTGTCGAGACGTCGGTCGAGTAGACGACGGACGGAGCCACGTGCGGAGCCTACCGAGTGCCGGGTCGGGAGAAGGCTCCGTGAGCCGCCCGGCTCACAGCTCGAGCAGGCCGGCGTTGGTTGGGACGAAGCCGCACGCGTCGAAGTAGAACCCTCGGAGGTGGTCGTCAAAGTCGACGTGGAGCCACTCGCAACCGGCTGCCCGCGCCTCGGCGACGGCATGGGCGATCAACTCGGTGCCCACTCCTCTGTGCCGCGCTCGCGCGGCGACCAGCGTGTCGAGGATGAAGGCATGTGCTGCTCCATCCCACACGACGTTCACGAAACCGACCAGCTCCTCGCCGTCGCGCGCAATCACCCACCCGAGACTGTGGCGCTTCACTTGAGCCACCCAGTCATCTTCGGTAACCGGGTGCTCGAAGCCCTCGGCGTGGAGCGCGTTGAGCTCGGCGTTCCCGAAGTCGCCGCGCCACTCGTAGCTGATCACTGGTCGAGGATCAGGCGCGCGAGATGTAGCGACCCTCGCGGGGGTCGACCTTGATCCGGTCGCCCGGGTTCACGAACAGCGGCACCGCGACGACGGCGCCCGTCTCGAGCGTCGCCGGCTTCGTCACGTTCGAGACAGTGTCGCCCTTCACGCCGGGCTCGGTATCCGTGACCGCGAGCTCGATCGAGGACGGCAGCTGGACGCCGGACGGCTTGCCGCCGACGAAGAGGAGCTGGACGGGCGTCGACGGCTGCATGTAGGGCAGCTCCGCCTCGAGCGACGCGTGCGGCAGCGACATCTGCTCGTACGTGCTCTCGTCCATGAAGACGACCTCGTCGCCGGAGTCGTAGAGGTACTGCATGTTCTTGACCTCGGTGAAGACGCGCGGGAACTTCTCGCCGGCGCGGAAGGTCTTGTCGACGACGGAGCCGGAGTCGACGCTCTTCACCTTCGTCCGCACGAACGCGCCGCCCTTGCCCGGCTTCACGTGCTGGAACTCGACGATGCGCCAGACCGAGCCTTCCAGCTCGATGTGCATGCCGTTCTTGAACTCATTGGTGCTGACGACGTCGGCCACGGCGGGGCAGGTTACCTGACGGTCGTCAGCTCTTTGGGCGCCTGCGTGAGGCGCTCCGAGCCCGTGTCGGTGACGAGCACCATGTCCTCGATCCGGACGCCCCCGAGGCCCGGGATGTAGATCCCCGGCTCACAGCTGATCACGTTGCCGGACTCGAACGTGTCGGTGGACTCGGCCCGCGCCGCCGGCAGCTCGTGCACGTCGAGCCCGACGCCGTGGCCGAGCCCGTGGCCGAACTGCTCGCCCCAGCCGGCCGCTGCGATCACGTCGCGCGCGGCCGCGTCGGCGTCGCGGCCACTGACGCCCGGGCCGTACGCGTCGAGCCCCGCGAGCTGCGCCTCGAGGCAGACCTCGTAGGCGCGCGCAAGCTCGTCCGGGAGCTCGCCGGTCGCGAAGGTGCGCGTGCAGTCGGACGCGTAGCCGTCGACGCGGCAGCCGGCGTCGATCGTGACGAGCGTGTTCGCCGGGATCTCAGCGTCGCGGACGTCGGCGTGCGGGCTGGCGCCGTTCTCCGCCGCCGCGACGATCGTGTCGAACGCGAGCTCGGAAGCGCCCTGCTCGTGGAAGAGCTCGCGCACGCGCCACGCCAGCTCTCGCTCCGTGCGGCCCGTGAACGGCTCGTCGGCGAGCGCTCCGAAGACCCGGTCCGAGATCTCGGCGGCCTCGCGCATCGTCGCGATCTCGCCGGGCTCCTTGATCGCGCGCAGGCGCTCGACGAGCCCGGTCTGTGCGACCGTCTCGACGCCGCCCTCGCGCAGCTGCTCGTTCGCGGCGACGGTGACGACGTGCGCCTCGATCCAGATCGTCCGCCCCGCCAGCTGCGTCGCGAGGTCGCCGATGACGGCGCGCGCCGTCTGCTCGAAACGGACGCCGTCGAGCGCGCGAGCCTTCTGCGCGTAGCGAAAGTCGGTGAAGAGGGTCGCCTCGCCGTCGGGCTCGACCAGCACGGCCGCGTTCGAGCTCTGCAGCCCGATCAGGTAGCGGACGTTGACGCCGTTCGTGACGAGCAGCGGCTCGTCGAGCAGCGCCGCCAGGCGCTCGATGCGATGTCTCCCCCGCTCCGGCGCCGGCCGAGCCGGCACCTCCGCTCCGCGCGGCTCCGTCGAGCCTACGCCGCCGTTCACTGCTGCGCCAGCCACTCGAGTGCCTCCTTGTAGCCCGCAGGCCCCTTGCCGAGGATCCGCTTCGTTGCCAGGTCGCCGATCACCGAGTGCCGCCGCCACTCCTCGCGCTCCTCGATGTTGGAGAGATGCACCTCTACGACCGGAACTTTGAAGAGCTCGACCGCGTCGCGGATCGCGTAGCTGTAGTGCGACCACGCGCCGGGGTTGAGGATCACCCCGCCGGCCCAGTCGAGTGCGTCGTGGCACCAGTCGACGAACTGCCCTTCGTGGTTCGTCTGGCGACAGCGGGTGGTGCACTCGAGCGCCTTCGACCATGCGTAGATCTGGCTCTCGAGCTCGGCCAGCCCGATTCCGCCGTAGATCGCCGGGTCGCGCTTGTCGAGAGCGTCGAGATTGACTCCGTTGAGGACGGCAACGCGCATCGGGCGATGCTATCCGTCGATCAGCGCATCGAGCGCGGCACGGACGTCGGCCGGCGGGACCTCGACGCCGACGCGCGGCTTGCCGGGAGCCTCGAGGAGGACAAGGCGAGGCGTGCCGCCGACGGCCTTCTTGTCGCGCGCGAGCGCAGCCCAGGCGGCCTCGCGATCGACCTTGACCGGCTCGGGGCGAAGCGTCTCCTCGACCGCCGTTGTGTCGAGACCGGAGAGCCGGAGCGCCGCCAGAAGCCCGAGCGCGACGGCACGGCCGTGCGGGAGCTCGAAGCCGGCCGCGGCCTCGAGCGCGTGCGCGAACGTGTGGCCGAGGTTGAGCTGGGCCCGCTCGCCGCGGTCGTACGGGTCGCGGAGGCAGAGGGCCGTCTTGAAGGCGGCGGCCCGACGGACCTGCTGGTCGAGCGGCAGCTCCCAGATCGGCTCGCCGATCAGGAGCCCGGTCTTGACGACCTCGGCGCGGCCGTTCGCGAGCTCGCCCGGCGGGAGCGTCTCGAGCGTGGCGGGATCCATCACCGTCCGGACGGGCCAGTGGAAGGCGCCGACGATGTTCTTCGCACCCGGGAGGTCGATCGCCGTCTTGCCGCCGATCGCGGCGTCGACCTGGCCGACGAGCGTCGTCGGCACGGCGACCCAGTCGATCCCGCGGAAGTAGCTCGCCGCTGCGAAGCCAGCGACGTCGGTGGTGCAGCCGCCGCCGAGCGCGACGAGCGTGCCCGAGCGCTCGAGGCGAAGCGAGTGCCAGAGCGCCTCGACCGACTCGACGGTCTTCGCCTGCTCGCCGGGTGCGAGCTCGTGGATCGCGCGGGCGCGGGCGCCGAGAGCGAGCTGGACGTCCATGCCGTAGATGCCGGCGACCCGGGCGTCGCTGACGATCTCGACCTGCCCGTCGCCCGTGACGAGGTCGCCCAGCCGCTCGAGCGCGCCGGTCTCGACGTGGACGCCGCCGGCGGCGAGGGCGGCGCCCTCGAGATCCCCCGTGCGCGCGTCCGCTGCAGCGTCGTAGAGCGGCCGCCGCTGCTCGTACAGGGTCCGGAATGCCGCCTCGTCCTGGGCAAGTGGCCGGTCGCCGCCCTCGACGCGGCGCCAGGCTTCCTCCGGATCAATCTCGACCAGGATCGTTAGAGCGCGGTCGCGCAGCGCCTTCTGGATCTGATCCGTGCCGACCGCACCGCCGCCGAGTGCGACGACCGCCGGCGTCTCGGAAGCGAGGGCGTCACGAGCGTGCTTGGACTCGCGAAGCCGGAATGCCGCCTCACCGCCGGTTTCGAAGATCCGCGCGATCGGCTCCTCCCGCTCGATTTCGCGATCGACGTCGACGAAAGGCCGGCCCAGCCTCTCGGCGAGCGCGGCACCGAGCGTCGACTTGCCGGCGCCCATGAAGCCGATCAGAGCGACGTGACGGCCTAGCGCGTGCGTAGCCGCTCCAGGTAGGCGGCGTGCGCGGCCTTCATGTCGACGAGCGCGTCGCCGCCGAGCTTCTCCCGGGCGGCGCGGGCGAGCTCCCACGCGACGGCGGCCTCGGCGACGACCGCGAGCGCCTCGACCGCGGCGACGTCGCTGCGCTCGACAAGCGCCTGAGCAGGCTCACCGGTCGCGAGGTCGACGGAGTCGAGCGGCTTCATCAGCGTCGGCAGCGGCTTCATCGCGGCGCGGACGACGATCTCCTCGCCGTTCGAGACGCCCGCCTCGATCCCCCCGGCTCGGTTCGAACGGCGTTCGAGGCCTGGCTCGATCTCGTCGTGCGCCGTCGATCCTCGCTCGCGCGCAAGCGCGAAGCCGTCGCCGATCTCGACGCCCTTGACCGCCTGGATGCCCATCAGCGTGCCCGCAAGCCGTGCGTCGAGCCGATCCTGGCGGGACGCGTAGGAGCCGAGCCCCGGGAAGATCCCGGTCGCGCGAACCTCGACGACCCCGCCGAGCGTGTCGCGGTCGGCGCGGGCTGCGTCGATCGCCGCCTCCCAGTTCTCGCGCTCACCGCCGATCTCCAGCACCGAGCCTGCGACGTCGATCCCGAGCTCGCGCAGCAGCGTCTTCGCGACCGCGCCGGCGGCCACGTAGACCGCGGTATGCCGTGCGCTTGCGCGTTCGAGCGCGTCGCGAACGTCGTCGTGCCCGAACTTCTGCACCCCGGCGAGGTCGGCGTGGCCGGGCCGCGGCAGCGTGACGGGCTTCGTCCCCTTGCCCGACGGCTCGCCCTCGGGCGGCCACGGATTCATCCCCCACTCCCAGTTCTTGTGGTCGCGGTTGCGGACGACCAGCGCGAGCGGCGTTCCGAGCGTGCGGCCGTGGCGGAGGCCGGCGAGCACTTCGACCTCGTCCCGCTCGAGCTGCTGGCGCGGGCTGCGGCCATAGCCCTGCTGGCGCCGGCGAAGGTCGGAGTCGATCGCGGCGCGGTCGAGCACGAGCCCGGCGGGAAGGCCGGTCAGGATCGCGACGAGCGCGGGCCCATGCGACTCGCCCGCGGTGGTGAGGCTCAGATTCATCGGGCAAGCGTATTCGCCATCACCCGGAAGCGGCATGCGGAGACCGCCGGGCGCTCGGACGATGGCCCTTGGAAGCTGCCATGGCCGCGCCGCTGCGGCCACGAACCTGAAGGGGGTGGGCCCATGAGGCCCAATGCATGGAAGAGACGTTCCGTCGCCGCGCTCGCGGTCGCGGTGTTCGCGGTCGCCGCGGGACAGGCCGCCGCCGTCGTCGACGAGGACGTCGCCGGCTGCAAGGTCACGTACGGCGGCTGGATCACGACGGCCGCGGGAGACAAGGCCTCGTTCGGCGGGAACGTCAACGAGGTCAAGGGCCAGCTCGAATACCAGGACCACGGGCCCGCGACGAACATCAACGTCCACTCGATCCGCGTCACGTCAGGGTTCTGCATCAGCGACTCGTTCGCCGCCGCCACGATCACCGGCTTCGCCACCGTCGACGGCGAGGGCTCGTACGAGTACATCCTCGATCTGGTCGATGCCGGCGAGCCGGGCCGCGCCGATCTCTTCAGGCTCCGGCTCTCGAACGGCTATGACTCGGGCGAGCAGCCGCTGCTCGGAGGGAACGTCCAGATCCACTAGCCGCGGATCGCGGCGCGCATCACGTCGACCGGCGCCCGGACGCCGGTCCAGAGCTCGAAGGCCTGGGCGCCCTGGGCGACCAGGACGTCCAGGCCGTCGACGAGCTCGGCGCGGGCAGCGCGCGCGGCGGCCGCGTGGGCCGTCTCGCCGCCCTCGGCGCGGTAGGCGAGGTCGATCACGGTCTGGCCCTCGCGCGGCTCGAAGAGCAGGGCGTCCTTGACGGGCGTCGCGTGCACGACGAGCTCCGCGTCGTCGGTGCGCGGCGGCCACTCGCCTTTACGGGAGAAGACCTCGACCTCGGCGCCACGCGACTCGAGCTCCGCAATCCACGCAGCCGCGGCGCCGCCGGCGCCGACGACCGCGGCGCTCGCCGGCCGGCGGTCGCCGAGCGCCGCCGTATCGGTGCTCGAGCCGAGCACGCGCCCGTCGCGGATCACGAGCGTGTTCACCGACTCGACCCCGCCCTCGACCTCGTCGCAGAGCGCGACAACCGCTCGCTTGTGCGGAGTCGTCACGTTGGCGCCGGCGAAGCCGAGCGCTGCGAGGCCTCGCACCGCCGGCTCGAGCAGCGAGGGAGGCACGCCGAGCGGCACGTACGCATAGTCGAGCGCGCGGGCCGCGAAGGCGGCGTTCTGCATCCGGGGCGAGAGCGAGTCCACCTTCGGGTCGCGGAGCAGCCCGACGAGCTGGGTCGTTCCGCCGATCACCCGCAGCCGAAGCCGTACTCGCAGGCCTTGGCGTAGAACTCCGACTCGCTCGCGGTGAAGAAGTGATGCACCTTGTCCGGCTTGCGCACGAAGTAGAGGTAGTTCACCTTCGCCGGGTGCGCGGCTGCCTGCATCGACGCGAGGCCGGGATTCGCGATCGGCGTCGGCGGCAGACCCTGGCGGTTGCGCGTGTTGTACGGGTTGTCGCTCTCGAGCTGCGAGACGCGGAGCGCCTCCGTGCCGGGGACGTCGAGCCCGTAGCGGATCGTCGCGTCGATCCCGAGCGGCATCCCCGCCTTGAGCCGGTTGTAGATCACTGCCGCGACCTTCGGCCGCTCGTCCGGCGCTATCGTCTCCTTCTCGACCATCGAGGCGATGATCAGGACGTCGTACGGCGTCAGGTTCTTCTTCTTCGCGGCGGCGAGGTCGACCTTGGCCCAGTTCGTGTCGAAGAACTCGAGCTGATCGTCGACCAGCTGCGCGCTCGTCGTCTTCGGCGTGAACTCGTAGGTCGCCGGGAAGAGGAAGCCCTCGACGCCCTTCGCGTCCTTGCGGAAGCCGAGGGGAATCGTCGCCGCTTTCGACGCCGTCGCATACGTGTTGCCGGAGAGCTTCGGCGTCACCTTGCGCTTCGTCTTCGCGATCTGGCGCACCTCCGCGACGCGCTTCACCATGTCCTTGCGCGTGAAGCCCTCGGGAAAGACGATGCGAAGGATCGTCGGCTTCGGCGCCGCAAGCGTCGTCGCGGCAGGCGGCTCCTCGGTGTCGTCGCCGAACGCGCTGACACCGAGCCAGAGCGCCAGGCCGATGAAGCCGAACAGCAGCAGCGCCGCGAACGCGCGCCGGCGCGCGATCTGCCCCTTCGGCGGGCGGCGCTCCGGCCGGCCCGGCTTGGGAGGCATTACGCCCCTCGGCTCGTCCATGCCAGCCAGCTCTCGAGCAGGTGGGCCGCTGCACGCGCGTCCTCCGGAGCCTTGGAGGAAGGGCCGGCAGCCGCGAGCGAGGTCGTGAACCGCTCGTCGAACGACTCGACCGGGACGTCGAGCACGCCCTCGAGCGACTCGACGAACGCCGCCGTCTCCTGCGCTTGCGCGCCCTCAACTCCGCGCAGCGTCAGCGGCAGCCCGACGACGACGCGCTCGGCGCCCTCGGCCGCGACGATGTCGGCGAGCTCGCGGAGGCCGGCCGGGGAGGCCGCTCGCTCGACGACGCCGACCGGTCGCGCCAGCGTCCCGGTTGCATCGGAGACGGCGACGCCGGTCCGCGCCGAGCCGTAGTCCAGGGCGAGCACTTTCAGGCGAGCGCCTCGAGGATCGTCCGCTCGGCCAGCGCGACCGCGTTGTCGAGCCCGGCGGCGTCCTTGCCACCGGCCCGGGCCATCGTCGGACGGCCGCCGCCCTTGCCGCCGATCAGCGCCGCGGCCTCTCGGATCACGTCGCCGGCGTTGACGCCGCGGCCCTCGAGCGACTTGTCGAGGTTGATCAGGAGCTGGGCGGCCCCGTTGTCGCGCACCCCGACGATCACCGCCGCCGGCGCGTGTTGTTGCTTCAGCCTGTCGGAGACGTCGAGCGGGTCGCCGCTCTTGACGTCGACGACGAGCACGGTGACGTCGCCGGCAGCCGTCTCGCGCGTAACCGTGAAGTCGGCGTCCGCCTTCCCGTCGCTGCCCTGCTTCGCCTCCTTGCGGACCTTCGCCAGCTCGCTCCGCAGCTCGTCGCCTTCGCGCGCGCGCTCACGCAGGAGCGCGAACGCCTCGCCCGAGGTGACCGCCTCGATCCGCCGCGCGCCCGAGCCGACGGAGCCCTCGGAGAGGATCACGAACGGCCCGATCTCGGCGGTCGAGCGCACGTGCGTGCCGCCGCAGAGCTCGCGCGAGAAGCCGTCGATCTCGACGACGCGGACGATGTCGCCGTACTTCTCGCCGAACAGCATCTGCGCGCCCAGGCGGCGGGCCTCGTCAATCGGCGTCTCGAAGATCCGCACGGCGCGGCCGGCGAAGACCTGCTCGTTGACGAGCTCCTCCACCTGCGCCCGTTCCTCGGCGGTCAGCGCCTGCTCGTGCGTGAAGTCGAAGCGCAGCTTGTCGGGGCGCACCGCCGAGCCCGCCTGCTTGACGTGCTCGCCAAGCACGCGCCGGAGCGACTCGTGGAGGAGATGGGTGGCGGTGTGGTTCGCCATCGTCGGGAACCGCACCGCCCAGGGCACGACCGCCTTGACGCGGTCGCCCTGGGCGAAGCCCTCGCCCGCGAAGACGAGCGTCTGGTCGTCGCCGAGCCGCACCGCCTCGCGCAGTTCAGCGCGCGCACCCGTCTCGTCGTGCTCGATCCAGCCCTGATCGGTGACCTGGCCGCCGCCGGCCGGGTAGAACGGCGAGCGCTCGAGCTTCGCCTCGAAGGTGCCGTCGCCGAGATCGTTGAGCGCGACGATCGCGGTCAGCACCTCGGTCTGCTCGTGGCCGACGAATTCCGTCGGAGGACCGCCGAGCGAGGCCGTTGCACGGGCCGCCTGACCACGCGACACCTCGCGGTGCTCGGCCATCCGCTCGCGGTAGCCGTCCTCGTCGACGGGGAGCCCGCGCTCGAGCGCCAGCTCGGTCGTCAGCTCGAACGGGAAGCCGTACGTCGCCGTCAGGTCGAAGGCGTCCTTGCCGGAGATGGCCCCGCTCGCCGCGACATCCTCGAACAGCTTCATCCCGCGCGCGAGCGTCTCGGTGAAACGCTCCTCCTCGGCGCGGAGCACGTCGCGGATGCGCTCACGGTTCTCCGGCAGCTCCGGGAACCACTGGCCCATCTGCTCGACCACGACGTCGCTGATCCCCCAGAGCTCGTCGAGGCCGATCGTGCGCGCCTGGTGGACGGCACGGCGGATGATCCGGCGCAGGACGTAGCCGCGGCCCTCGTTCGACGGCGTGACGCCGTCGCCGACAAGGAACGTCATCCCACGGCCGTGGTCGGCGAGCACACGGTGCGCCTTCGTCGCCGCGTCGGAGTCGCCGAACGCAACTCCGCTCTCGGCCGCGACCCAGGCCATGATCGCCTGGTAGCCGTCGGTCTCGTAGACGGAGCGGTTTGGAACGTCCTGCACGATCGCCGCCAGCCGCTCGAGGCCCAACCCGGTGTCGATGTTCTGCTCCGGCAGCGGCGTCAGCGTCCCGTCCGGGTGCTGCTCGTACTCCATGAAGACGAGATTCCAGAACTCGAGAAAGCGGTCGCAGCGCGGACACGCGGGCGCGCAGGTCGGGTCGCCGCAGCCGTGCTCGGCGCCCCAGTCCCAGTAGATCTCGGAGTCGGGGCCGCACGGCCCGGGGCCGCCGACCGACCAGAAGTTCTCCGAGCTCGGCAGCGCGACGATCCGCTCCGCCGGCATCCCGACCGCCTCCCACTCCCGGATCGCGACCTCGTCGGGCCCGAGCTCGAAGGCGGGGTCGCCGGCGTGGATCGTCACCCAGATCCGATCCCAGTCGAGCTGGAGCCGCTCCTGGACGAACTCGCGCGCCAGCTCGATCGCACCGGGCTTGAAGTACTGCCCGAACGAGAAGTTGCCGAGCATCTCGAAGAAGGTGAGATGGTGGCCGTCGTTGCCGACCTCGTCGATGTCCGGGGTGCGGAAGCACTTCTGCGAGGTCGCCGTCAGCAGCGCGGGCGGCTCCTCGCGGCCGAGGAAGAACGGCATCTGCGGCTGCATCCCGGCGGTCGTCAGCAGGGTCGAGTGGTCGTCGGCGCGCGGGACGAGAGGCCACGACGGCAGTCGCGTGTGGCCCTTCTCCTCCATGAAGGCGAGGAAGCCCTCGCGCAGCTCTGCGGACGTACGCACCCTGGGATTGTAGGGACGGTCAGCTGGCGCGACGCTTGGGCGCCGCCAGCGCCTCGAGCTGCTCGTCCGTCGCGATCTCGTCGCGGATCTTCTCGAGCGCGCGGCGGATCAGGCGGGAGACGTGCATCTGCGAGATCCCGACGTGCTGCGCGATCTGGCTCTGCGTCAGCCCGTCGAAGAAGCGGAGGTGGAGGATGCGGCGCTCCCGCTCGTCGAGGACGCGGAACCCGGGCGCCAGCACGGCGCGGTCCTCGGAGACCAAGTACTGGTGCTCCTCGGTGCCGAGCGACTCGAGCGGATCGAGCTCGCCGTCCTCGTCAGAGCCGCCGGTCGAGAGCGAGAGCGAGGTGTAGGCGCGGCCGGACTCGAGTGCCTCGAGCACGAGCTCCTCCTCGACGCCGGCGGCCTTCGCGAGCTCGGGGATCGTCGGCGAGCGCCCGAGCTGGACGGTCTGGTCCTCGACGATCTTCGAGAGCTGGACATTGAGCTCTTGGAGCCCGCGCGGGACGCGCACGGCCCAGCCCTTGTCGCGGAAGTGGCGCTTGATCTCGCCGATGATGTTCGGGGTCGCGTAGGTGGTGAGCTCGACGCCGCGGTCGATGTCGAAGCGGTCGATCGCCTTGATCAGGCCGATGCAGCCGATCTGGACGAGGTCGTCGAGCTGCTCGCCGCGGTAGGCGTAGCGGCGCGCCAGCGAGCGGACGAGCGAGAGGTACTGCTCGATCAGCTGCTCGCGCGCGGCGAGGTCGCCCTGCTCGTGGTAGCGGCGGAGCAGTGCCTTGTCGGAGAGACGCGTCATGCCTCGGGCTCTCCCAGTGCGAACGCCTTGCGCAGGACCACCCAGGTGCCGCCGTCGCGCTCGCGCAGCGTCGCGTCGTCGACGGTTGTGTCGAGGAGCCTCCGGAGACCGAGGGCATCGCCCGCGTCCCCTTCGAGCTCGGCGACCGTCCGCTCGCCGACCGGCCCGACCGAGACGTCGATCGCGTTCTCGCCGACTCGAAGCAGCACGCTGATCTCGCCGTCGTCGGCCTCGTCGTGCTCGAGCAGCGATCCGAGCGCGAGCTGCAGGTCGTCGAGCGCCTCGAGCGTGACGTCGTGGCGTGCGGCGATGCCGCCGATGACGAGCTCGGCGACGATCGAGAAATCGGGCTCGCGCGGAATCGTGATCTCGACGGTGTCCCGCACCTACGTCTCCATCAAGTCGTGCCGCGGTCGGCGGCGCGAAGTTCCTCCTCGAGGTCTCGCTCCCGCCGTGCGGCTGCTTCTTTCGCGCTCTGGACGGCCTCGCCGAAGTCCTTGCGGGCCTTCAGCGTCGCGGCCCCGTGCGAGAGCCCGGCCGCGAGGCCGGCGATCTTCTGCACTGGACGCGTGATCGCCATGCTCACGGCACGTACCGCCGTGTCCGCGCTGTCCGCCATGTCCACTGCGCTGTCCGTCACCTGATCCGCCTTGTCGAGCTGCACGTTCACCTTGTCGACGCTCTCGCCGACCTTGTGGATCACGGGCAGCAATTCGCTTTCCGTTCCACTGATCAACGAAGAAAGCCGTGCGAAGGTTCCGCCCAGGCGCACGAACATGTACGCGAGGGCGAGGCCGACGGCGAGGAGGAAGACGGCGAGGGCGTAATCGGCAATCTCGCCCGCGGTGGCGGCTAGAAGCTGCACGCGGGCATCCTAATCGCGCTTCGCGGCCGACACCACGCCGCAACCGACCACGGCGTCCTCGTCGTAGAGCACGGCGATCTGGCCGGGAGCGACGCCGAACGCCGGCTGCGCGAGCTCGAGCGTGAACCCGTCCGCCGTCCTGATCACATCCGCGGGCAGGGCGGGCGAGCGGTAGCGCAGCTTCGCCTCAGCGTGCTCGACCGGTGCGTGCAGGATGCCGCGCACCTCGACGGCAGAGCAGGCGAGCGATCCACGCGGCCCGACGACGAGCGTGTTCGTCGCCGCGTTCGACCGCAGCGCGTAGAGCGGTTCGGGCGCGGCGACGCCGATGCCGCGGCGCTGGCCCGGCGTGTAGCGCCAGACGCCGTCGTGACGGCCGAGTTCGACGCCCGCCTCGTCCACGATCGCGCCGTCGGCCGGCTCGAGCCCCCGGCGCTCGAGAAATGCGCGGTAGTCGTCGCCGGCGAGGAAGCACGCCTCCTGGCTCTCGCGGCGCTCCGCGACCTCGAGACCCGCTGCGCCGGCCTCGCTGCGCGTCTCCGTCTTGGTCTGCCCGCCGAGCGGGAACTCGATCCGGCCGAGCACGGCCGGGTCGAGCGGTGCCAGCATGTACGACTGATCCTTGTCCGGGTCGGCCGCGCGGGCGAGCAGCCGGCGGCCGCCGCGCTCGACGATCCGCGCGTAGTGACCCGTCCAGAGCTTCGCCGCGCCGGCGCGGTCGGCGAAGTCGAGCAGTTCCGCGAACCGGAAGTCGCCGTTGCAACGGCCGCATGGATTCGGCGTCTCACCGCGGGCGTAGGCGGCGACGAACGGATCGACCACGGCTCGGCGAAACTCCTCGCGCAGGTCGAGCGTGACGTGCGGCAGGCCGAGCGCGTGACAGGTCTCGCGCGCGGCGATCACGGCCTCTGGCGAGCAGCAGGCGCGCTCGGAGTCCGGTCCCGCCGGATCGAGCCAGAGGCGCAGCGTGACGCCGATCGCCTCCGGCCCCGCTCGCAGCAGCGCGACGGCGCTGTCGACGCCGCCGCTCATCGCAACCGCGATCCGCTCGGGATCGGGGTCGGCGCGGAACACCGGAGCGAGCGCGTTCGCGAGCGCGTCGGCGGCGAGCGTCTCGCCGGGGACGGCAGCCGCCTCGAGCAGGGTCAGCCCGGCAAGTGGGCGGGCCATCCCGGGCGCGTCAGCTTCGACGATCCTGTCGCCCTCGATCTCGAGCCGCACAAACGCAAGCTCCTCACCGCGCGCAGAGTCCCCGAAGACCTTGATCATCTCGCCAGCCTAGCCGCTTGACAGACGCTCGCTTGGCCGCCGGAGGCGGCCCTTCAGGGGTCTTCGCGCGATCGGGATCTGCTTCCGCAGATCCCGATCCTGCGCAAGAGAAATAGCGCCCTGACCCTGCCGTGTTTCCTTGCGCCGATGCGAACCTGCCTTAGCAGGTGGGTGCCGTGCCGGACGTCGACGGATGAGGTCTAGACCGGACCCAGGCTCCCTTCACGTGAGCGTTGGTTCACGTTTACGCGCAAGGCCACGTACAGGGTCGAGCGGACACAGTCTAACCGCGCAGGTCGGCTATGCCCGCGCGAAGCGCCAGCGGACCTGCTGGGTGCCGTCGATGCCGAGGCGTTGCGCGAGCGCCTCGGTCAGCTCGAACTGGCGGCCCTGGCGCTTGACCCTGCCGTCGATCACCTCGGTCAGGAGCTCGGTGCCCCCGTAGGCGATGTAGAGCTTGACCCCGCACGGGAGCACGGGATGCGAGACGCCGAGCGAGCGGGTCGTGAGGACGCGTTGGCAGGTCGTGCGCTCGGCGTCCCGCGGCGCCCCGCGCGAGCCGGCCAGCGCGGTGTACCAGCCCGTCTCGGCGACCGTGACCGGGCTCGCCTCGCCGGGCGCCTTGTCTTCGCCACCCGTCTCGCGGCTCAGCGCCAGGGCCGCGACCGCGGCGAGGAGCGCGACGGCGGCGAGCGCCACCGACCGTTGGAGCACGCTCAGGGTCATCGTGCGCGGGCGGCGATCAGCTCGCCGAAAGATTCGCGGACGAGGTCGTCGAACTCGGTCGGCAGCGTGCCGTCGGGCCGCGCGAAATCACGCAGGTAGACGACGAGGTAGCCCCACTCGGCGTTGCGGGCCGGATCGTCGCCGCCACGCTCGCGCGTCAGGCGCTCGAGCTCCCAGAGATTCCACTCCTGCGCCTGCACGGGCAGCGGCAGCGCCGCGACCGGCTCGGGCTCCGGCTCGCGGACGGGCTCGGGCTCCGGTTCAGGCTCCGGCTCCGGTTCAGGCTCGGGGACCGCGGTGAGCTGTGGGGCAACCGGTTCCGGTTCGGTCTCCGGTTCCGGTTCCGGTTCGGGCTCCGGCTCCGGTTCGGGCTCCGGCTCCGGTTCGGGCTCCGGCTCCGGCTCCGGCTCCGGTTCGGGCTCGGGTTCCGGTTCGGGTTCCGGCTCGGGCTCCGGGTCGGGCTGGGGCTCCGCCGGCTGCGGCTCGGCGGTAGGCAACGGCTCCGGTTCCGGCGCCGGCGAGGCGAGCTGGTCGAGCCACATCTCGTCCTCCTCGGGCCGCGGCGGCCGGTCGCCCGCGCGCACAGTGACGATCCCGCTCGGAGGCTCGACCACCGCCTCCTCGACGGCCGCTGCCGCAGCGGGAGAGCTGCGCGAGCGCCGCGCCCGCCAGGAGAAGAGCTCGAATGCGACCGTCAGGAGGTACGCCGCCGCCATCACAACGACGACCGCGGCGACCGAGAGGTTCAGGAGACCCGCGACGAGGGCGACCGCGATCAGGAAGAACGCTTCGAGCGCGAAGCGTGGCCACAGGCGACCGAGCACGGCGGCCGCCTACTTCTCGGGCTCGGGCTCCCCGTCCTCCGCCGGTTCCTCCTGCGCCTCCTCGGCGTCGGCGGTCGGCGTCACGGGGGGAGCGGGCGGCTCGTCGTCCACTTCGGGCTCCGGCTCGGCCGCGGGTGGCGCAGCAGCGGGACGCGGCGGCGCCGGTGTGGCGCTGCGCGCGATCTCGCTCTCGTTCGCCTCCATGATCGACTGGACGACCTGGGCGATCGCGGGCTCGCCGAGACCCGCCGCCGCCAGCAGCTGCTCGGCGCCCTTCTGCGCGCGCGCCATCACCGCCGTCGCCTGGGCACGCGCCCACTCGAGCGTCTGCTCGACCTCGGCCCGCGCGGAGTTCGTCAGCTCGGTGGCCTGGTGACGCGACTGCTCGAGCAGCCGGTTGCCGCGCGTCTCGGCCTCGCGCTGCTCGCGTGTGGCCTCGGCCTTCGATTTCGTCAGGAGGTCGCGCGACTCCGCCTTCGCCGCGTTCACGATCTCGGCGCGCTGACGCTCCGATTCGGTGCGGTAGCGCTCGATCTCGGCCTCGCGCTCCTGCAGCTCACGCTGCTTCGAGCGCACCTCCTCTTCGGTCCGCTGCAGCTGCGACGCGGACGCCGCCTGTGCGTCCCGCTCGAGCGTGTCGGCAAACTCGGCCGCGGCGCGGATCAGGTGGAGCGAGTCCATGCGCACGGCGTGGCCGGTCGGCTCGACGTTCGCGGTCTTGCGCGCAGCCTGGAGCACCCGCAATTGCGCCTGGAGCTGAGCGGTGTGGCGCCGGAAGGCGTCGAACGCCTCGCGGACGCCCTGCTCCTCGTAGCCGTCGCCTGACCGCAACTGATCCAGACTTGGAAGCGCGGTCAGCCCCGCGGACGAACGCTCTGACTCACCTGACGACATGGCACTCCACTTTCTAAGGCTTTCTGGTTCGCTCGGCAGGCCGCGGCGCGGCTCGCTGGAAGTATGCCGTCTTCATCGGCTATCGAACGGAAATCTTCAACGCGGTTGCTCGACCAGCTGTATTCCCAGCTCGTCCAGCTGTTCCTGCGTCACCTCGGACGGCGCGCCGCTCATCGGGTCGACGCCGGCCTGGTTCTTCGGAAACGCGATCACGTCACGGAGGTTCGGCTCGCCCGCGAGCACCATGGTCATCCGGTCGATCCCGAGCGCGATCCCGCCCATCGGCGGCGCCCCCATCGCGAGCGCGTCGAGCAGGAAGCCGAACTTCGACCGTTGCTCGGCCGCGGTCATCCCGAGCAGCTCGAACACGCGCGCCTGGATCTCGGGCTCGTGGATCCTGAAGCTGCCGCCGCCGAGCTCGTTGCCGTTGACGATCAGGTCGTATGCATGCGCGAGCGCGTGCTCGGGGTCGTCGCCGAACCCAGGTTTCCAGTCGTCCGTGGGGCGGGTGAACGGGTGGTGCACCGCCGTCCAGCGGCCCTCGTCCTCGTCGCGCTCGAACATCGGGAAGTCGTAGACCCAGAGGAACGTGAAGGCGTCCTCGTCGATCAGGCCGAGCTCGCGACCGATGTGGCTGCGGAGCGCGCCGAGCACCCGTGACGTCGCCGGCCACGCATCCGCCGCGAACAGGACTGTCGAGCCGGGGTCGCTGCGGAACTGCGCCAGCTCCGGCTCCGAGAGGAACTTCGCGATCGGCGAGCGCACCTCTCCTTCCTCGTCGTAGACGAGGTACGCGAGACCCTTCGCCCCCCACTCCTTCGCCAGCTCCTCGAGCTTGGCGAGGTCGCCGCGGGAGTACGCCTGCGGGACGCGCAAGAACCGAACGGCGTCGGCGCCCTTGAAGACGCCGAACTCCGAGCTGCGCGTGACCTCGGTCGCATCCTCGATCTCGAGCTCGTAGCGCGTGTCCGGCTTGTCGGTGCCGAAGCGCCGGTCGGCCTCGGCGAAGGTCATCCGCGGGAAGGGCGTCGGAATCTCGATCCCGAGGCACTCGCGCCAGATCCGCGCGTACATCTGCTCCATCGTCGCGTAGAGGAACTCCTGGTCGGGGAAGCTCATCTCGACGTCCAGCTGCGTGATCTCCTGGACGCGGTCGGCGCGCAGATCCTCGTCCCGGAAGCAGATCGCGATCTGGTAGTAGCGGTCGAAGCCGGCGACCATCGTCAGCTGCTTCAGGATCTGCGGGCTCTGCGGCAGCGCGTAGAAGCGGCCAGGCTGCAGGCGAGCGGGAACGACGAAGTCGCGGGCGCCCTCGGGCGTCGGCTTGAACAGGATCGGCGTCTGGATGTCGAGGAAGCCGGCGGCCTCCATCTCGCGCCGGATGATCCCGACCATCTGGGCGCGCAGGGTGATGTTGCGCTGCAGCTTCTCCCGGCGCAGGTCGAGCCAGCGGTGCCGCAGGCGCAGCGTCTCGTCGACGTTCTCCTCGTCGAGCTGGAACGGCAGCGGTGTCGAGCGGCTGACGATCTCGAGCGTCTCCACCTGCAACTCGACCTCGCCCGTGGCCATGTTCGGGTTGACCGTCTCGGCGCTGCGCGCGACGAGCGTGCCCTCGGCACGGAGGACGAATTCGTTCCGGATCTGATGCGCGAGCTCGGCCGCCTCCGGGGCCAGCTCCGGGTTGATCACGAGCTGCGTGATCCCGCTCCGGTCCCGGAGGTCGACGAAGATCAGGCCGCCGTGGTCGCGGCGGCGCGCGACCCACCCGGAAAGGGTCAGCTTCTCGCCGACGAGCGCCTTCGTGGGCTCGCCGGCCATGTGGGTGCGCCACGTCATCGCGACAGTCTGCCGAGAACGTCTGCGTGGGCGACCGGTTCGTCCTGCGCCCCTGCCCTACGGATGAGTGCGTCGTCCGCGCGGAGGATCACGGTCGTCCCGGCGCCTGAGCGGCCCGCCTGGGTGAGCTGGCCCTTGAGCGAGCGGCCGGCATAGTCTGAGTCGGCTGCGATGCCGGCGTCGCGGAGGCCTTTCAGCAGCGGCGGCACGAGCGCGCGTGCTGCATCCGGCTCGACGGCGACGAAGACGTCGACCTTCGGAGGCTCGGCGTCGACGGCGCCCTCATCCTCGATCGCGATCAGCAGCCGCTCGATCCCGGCCCCGAAGCCGACACCGGGCGTCGGCGGCCCACCGATCTCCTCGACGAGATAGTCGTAGCGGCCGCCGCCGGAGATGGTCGAGTTCTCGTTGTCCATCGGGCCGATGAACTCCCACGTCGTCCGCGAGTAGTAGTCGAGGCCGCGCACGAGGGTCGGAACGAGTTCGTAGGCGACGCCGGTTGCGTCGAGGTCGGCGCGGACGGCGGCGAAGTGTTTCCGGCAGGCGTCGCAGAGCGAGTCGCCGATCTTCGGCGCGTCCTCGAGCAGCGCGCGCGTCCGTTCGCTCTTGACGTCGAAGACGCGCAGCGGGCTGGTCGCGAGCTTCTGGCGCGCCTCCTCGTCGAGCTCGTCACGATGGTCGTCGAGCCAGGCGCTCAGCCGCTCGACGTAGGCGGGGCGGCAGTCGCGGCAGCCGATCGAGTTCAGCTCGAGCCGGTAGCTCACGATTCCCAGCCGGCGGAGGAGCGTGTCGTAGAGCTGGACGATCTCGGCATCGATCGCAGGGTCGTCGGTGCCGATCGCCTCGACCGACAGCTGCCAGTGCTCGCGATAGCGGCCGCGGCCGGGGGCGCCGTACCGGTACATCGGCGCGATCGTGAAGAGCTTCTGCGGCTGTGGCTCGCGGTGCAGGCCGTGCTCGACATAGGCACGGCAGATCGGAGCAGTCCCTTCCGGGCGCAGGGTCAGCGACCGGTCGGAGCGGTCGGCGAACGTGTACATCTCCTTCTGGACGACGTCGGATCCCTGCCCGGACGTGCGCAGGAAGAGGTCGGTGTCCTCGAAGGCGGGCGTCTGGATCGGCCGGTAGCCGTAGAGCGCGGTCAGCCGTTCCATCTCGCCGGTGACCTGCCGCCACAGCGGCTGCTCGGACGGGAGGATGTCGTGGGTGCCGCGCGGGCGTTCGAGCTTCACGCACGCCCCCGGCCGCGCGCGGCTCCCGCCGGGCAGAGCCCGGCTCCGCCGAGCGCTCGCGTCGCTGGCGGCACCCTGCTCTCCGAGTCCGTACACCCGTACTGTCCTCTCCGGCCGGGCACCGCCAGCGACGCGCCGGGAACATGCGTGCTCACGCGCGGAGCTCGGCGAGGAACGGGTTGCGTGCGACCTCGTCACCGAGCGTCGTCGCCGGGCCGTGCCCGGAGAAGACGATCGTCTCCGGCGGGTAGGCGTCGGCGAGCGAGCGGATCGACTCGAGCAGCGTGTCCCAGTCGCCGAACGGCAGGTCGGTGCGTCCCACCGAGCCGGAGAAGAGAACGTCGCCGGAGAACAGCGCGCCGTCGGCGTAGTAGGAGAGGTGCCCCGGTGAGTGGCCGGGCACGTGCCGCACCTGGAAGGCGATCCCCGCGGCCTCGATGGTCTCGCCGCCCGCGAGGAGGGTCGCGTCGCCGCCGTAGGCGCGCATCGTGACGCCCGGGAAGAAGTCGCCGGGCCGACGGAAGACGTCGAGTTCGCCCTCGGGCAGCCAGACGGGAGCGCCGGACGACTCGGTCAGCTCGGCGAGCGCGCCGAAGTGGTCGTAGTGGCTGTGGGTGAGCAGGATCGCGACGCAGGCCGCGCCGAGCGACTCGAGCGCGCGGTCGATCTCTGCGGCCTCGTCGCCGGGGTCGATCACGACGGCGTCCGTCGTGTCTCGATCGGCGCGGACGACGTAGCAGTTCGTCCCGATCGGGCCGAGCGAAAGCTGGTCGACGGCGAGCCCCATGAGGCGGATGAGTTTATCCTTGCCCCTGTGCAGAGCTGGAACCTCATGGAGATCCAGGCGCCTTCCGGCACGCGAGATCCGATGGTGATCCACTCCGGCAACGAGGCGCGCGCAGTCGTGATCGTGCTGACGCCCGGCCAGAAGCTCGGCGACCACCAGGTGAAGGAGAACGCCTGGATCACGGTGCTCGAAGGGAGCGCCAGCGTGGCGGCCGGCCCGGACACGGTCGAGGCGGAGCCCGGGATGCTGTTTCGCTTCGATCCGGACGAGCGCCACTCGCTGGCGAGCGAGGAGGGGGCGAGGATCCTGCTCCTGCTCGCGCCGTGGCCCGGCGAGGGCCACTACCGCGGCTCGCAAGCCTAGGTCTTCTTTTCGCCGGTGCGGGCGATGCGGCGCTGGTAGGAGCGCCACATCATCGAGTCCATGAAGTAGCTGAAGGGGAGGAAGAAGCCCATCAGCACGATCGTCTGGAAGATCTGCTGGGCGAGTGTCAGCTCCCGGCCGAGCAGCATCACGGTGATCAGCATCAGCGGGAAGAAGAGGAGGCCGCGCTTCGCCGTCTTCCGCCACGACGGCGGCTCGAGCGTGCGGCCGGCGCGGTTCGTCGGACGATCCTTCGGCGTCCGCTCGGCCTTGCGGGCGGGTTCGGCGACGCCGAGCTCCTCCGCCTCCTCGGGCGGGAGCACGTTCCCCTCGTCGTCGACGTAGACCTCTTCGTACTCGTGCCGCTTCAGCTTCTGCCGGCGGCGCTGCTGCTTCTTGGTCGCCATCGGAATCAGTATGCCGAGCGTTCGGAGGCGACGGTGCCGTCCTTGATCACCGTCGCGACGACGTCGCCGGCGAGGTGGTAGGCGACGTAGCGCCAGTCGGGTGCGTCGAGCAGAACGAGGTCGGCCGCGTAGCCGGGGGCGATCCGCCCGATCCGGTCGGCTCGTCCCAGGACGTGCGCCGCGTTGACGGTGCAGGCGGCGAGCGCCTCGGCCGGGCTGAGCTTGAGCTGGGTCGCTGCCAGCGACATCACGACCGGCAGGCTCTCGCAGAAGGCGCTGCCGGGATTGAAGTCGGTCGCGAGCGCGACTGCGGCGCCCGCGTCGACGAGCGCGCGGCCCGGCGGCATCGGACGGGCGAGGAAGAGCGCGCTCGCGGGAAGCAGAACTCCGGTGACGTCGCTTGCGGCGAGCGCGGCGATGCCTTCCGGCTCGGTGGCTTCGAGGTGGTCGACGGAGCGGGCGCCGAGCTCGATCGCGAGCGGGATCGCGCCTGCTTCCGTGAACTGGTCACCGTGGAGACGGAGCGCGAGGCCGTGCTCGCGGCAGGCCTCCAGATAGCGGCGAGCCTGGCCGACGTCGAACGCCCCGCGCTCGAGGAAGACGTCCGCTGCATCGGCCAGCGGCGCCGCGACGGGCAGGACGTCGGCGAGGAGGAAGTCGAGATACGCATCGGCGGCATCGAACTCCGGCGGCGTCGAGTGGGCGCCGAGGAAGGTCGGGACGCCGCCTGCCGCTCGGATCGCCCGCAGCGACGCCAGCTCGGTCTCGCGGTCGAGGCCGTAGCCGGACTTGCCCTCGAACGTCGTCGTGCCCGCGCGCAGCATCCAGCCGCGGTGACGCTCGACTGCCTGCCGCAGCCCATCCTCCCCCGCTCCGCGTGTGGCGCGAACGGTCGAGAGGATCCCGCCGCCGGCTGCGTGGAGCTCCTCGTAGCTCGCACCGCCGGCGCGGAGCGAGAACTCGTCGACGCGGTCGCCGCCGAAGGCCGGGTGCGTGTGGCAGTCGACAAGGCCGGGGATCGCGCAGAGCCCGCTGCCGTCCACGTCCTCGATCTCGCTGTCCACCAGCCCCAGCTCGCTCATCGGGCCGACCGCCTCGATCGTCGCGCCGTCGCAGAGCACGTAGCCGTGCTCGATCAGCTCGAGCTCGCCGAGCGCACCGCCGCGCAGCGGCGCGTCACGGCCGGCAGGACTCACGACCTGACGCAGGTCGCGGATCAGAAGCTTCGGCACGTCAGACGCTCGGCAGGTCGAGGCCGTGCTCGCGCGCGGCGTCGAGCGCCTCGTCGTAGCCCGCGTCGGCGTGGCGCATCACGCCCGTGCCGGGATCGGTCGTGAGCACGCGCTCGAGCCGTTCCGCCGCGTCGGCGCTGCCGTCGGCCAGAACGACCATGCCGGCGTGGATCGAGTTGCCGATCCCGACGCCGCCGCCGTGATGGACGCTGACCCAGGTCGCCCCCGCCGCCGTGTTGAGCAGGGCGTTCAGGATCGGCCAGTCCGCGATCGCGTCGGAGCCGTCGCGCATCGCCTCGGTCTCTCGGTACGGGGACGCCACCGAGCCGGAGTCGAGATGGTCGCGGCCGATCACCACCGGTGCCGACACTGCGCCCGTCCGCACGAGCTCGTTGATCGCGAGGCCCGCCTTGGCCCGGTCGCCGTAGCCGAGCCAGCAGATCCGCGCCGGCAGTCCCTGGAAGGCGACGCGCTCGGGAGCGAGCTCGAGCCAGCGCTGGAGCAGCGCGTCGTCGGGGAAGAGCCGCCGGAACTCCTCGTCGATCGCCGCGATGTCGGCCGGGTCGCCCGAGAGGACGGCCCACCGGAAGGGACCGACGCCGTGACAGAAGAGCGGCCGGATATAGGCCGGGACGAAGCCCGGGTATGAGAAGGCCTCCGCTACGCCACCCTCATGGGCCTCCCCTCGCAGGTTGTTTCCATAGTCGAAGACATAGCTGCCCGCGCGGACGAACTCGAGCATGCCCTCGACGTGCGCCGCGATCGACTCGCGCGCACGGCGGAGGTACTCGTCCGGGTCGGAAGCGCGTAGCGAAGCGGCTTCCTCGACCGACAGCCCCGCGGGCACGTAGCCGGTCAGCGGATCGTGGGCCGCGGTCTGGTCGGTGACGAGGTCGAAAGATTCACGCTTCTGTGACAGTTCCGGCACGACTTCGGCGGCATTGCCGAGCACCGCGACCGAGAGCGCGCGCCGTTCTCGCGCCGCCGCCCGCACCCGCGCGACGCCGTCCTCGAGCGAGTCGGCGACCTCGTCGAGATAGCGGGTCTCGAGCCGCCGTTGGATCCGCGACGGGTCGACCTCGATGCAGAGGATCGCCGCGCCGGCCATCGTCGCGGCCAGCGGCTGCGCGCCGCCCATCCCGCCGAGACCAGCGGTGAGGATCGTGCGCCCGGAGAGGTCGGCCGAGCCGAAGTGCTTCTCCCCCGCCGCCGCGAACGTCTGGTACGTGCCCTGGAGGATCCCCTGGGTGCCGATGTAGATCCAGCTCCCGGCGGTCATCTGCCCGAACATCGTCAGACCCTCCGCCTCGAGCCGGCGGAACTCGTCCCAAGTCGCCCAGCGGGGCACGAGCAGCGAGTTCGCGATCAGGACACGCGGCGCCCCCTCATGGGTGCGGAAGACGCCGACCGGCTTGCCGCTCTGGACGAGCAGCGTCTCGTCGTCGCGCAGCCGCAGCAGCGTCCGGACGATTGCCTTCAGCGCCTCGTGCGAGCGGGCGGCGCGGCCGGAGCCGCCGTAGACGACCAGCTCCTCCGGGCGCTCCGCCACCTCGGGGTCGAGGTTGTTCAGCAGCATCCGCAGCGGCGCCTCCGTCTGCCACGAGCGCGCGTTCAGCTGCGTCCCGCGCGGGGCGCGAATCGCCGCGAGGTCGCCGACGAGCGCGTCGACCTGCGCGTCGAGCGACGAGACGCTCACCGAAGCTCCCCCACCGCCGCCACGGCAGCCTCGAGGATCGAGCCGTCGGCGATCGCAACCGCGACGCGCTCGATGTCCTCCGAGAGCGAGCGGTCGTCGCGCACGCGCTCGGACAGCTCGCGCACTGCGTCGTGCGCCGCCCGCACGCCCGGCCCCGGCTCGAGCGGGGCGAGGAACTCGATCGCCTGCGCGCCGGCGAGCAGCTCGATCGCGAGCACGCGCTCGCTGTTCGCGAGCACCTGCAGGGCCTTCAGTCCGGCCGCGTTTCCCATCGAGACGTGATCCTCCTGGCCCGCGCTCGTCGGGATCGAGTCGACGCTGGCCGGGTGGCAGAGCGACTTGCTCTCGGAGACGAGCGCCGCCGCGACGTACTGCGGGATCATGAAGCCGCTGTTGAGCCCGCCCTCGAGCGTCAGGAACGGCGGCAGCCCCTCCGACAGCGAGGGATTGACGAGCCGCTCGACGCGGCGCTCCGAGATGCTCGCCAGCTCGGAAACGGCCATCGCGAGCGCATCGAGCCCGAAGGCGAGCGGCTGACCGTGGAAGTTGCCGTTCGAGACGACCATGCCCTCGCCGACGAGCACGAGCGGATTGTCCGTCGCCGCATTCAGCTCGACGGCGACCGTCGCCTGCACGTGCGCGAGCAGGTCCCGGCTCGCCCCGTGCACCTGCGGCGCGCAGCGCAGCGAGTACGCGTCCTGCACGCGATCGCACCAGCGATGCGACTCGATGATCGCCGACCCCTCCAGCAGCAGCCGCAGATTCGCGGCCGAGTCGACCTGCCCCGGCAGCGGCCTCGCCTCGTGGATCGCGGGATGGAAGCTCGTGCGCGAGCCTTGCAGCGACTCGAGCGAGAGCGCGCACGCGAGATCGGCGGTCCGCGCCAGCCGCCACGCGCGGACGAGCCCGAGCGAGGCCATCGCCGCCATGAACTGCGTCCCGTTGATCAGGGACAGCCCTTCCTTGGCGCCCGAGGCGCACCGGTTCGAGGCCCGCGGCCGCGAGCGCATCGGCACCCGAGAGGAGCGACCCCTCGAACCACGCCTGCCCTTCGCCGACGAGCGGCAGCGCCAGGTGTGCGAGCGGCGCAAGGTCGCCGCTCGCTCCGACCGAGCCGCGCGACGGCACGCGCGGAAGGACGCCGCGGTTGAGGCAGTCGATCAGCAGCTCGACCGTCTCGATCCGCGCGCCCGAGAACCCCTTCGCGAGCGCGTTCGCGCGCAGGAGCATCGCCGCCCGCACGACCTCCGGCGGGTAGGGCTCGCCGACGCCGCACGCGTGGCTGCGAAGGAGCCGCAGCTGCAGTTCCTCCACCTGCTCGTCCGGGATCGACTCGGAGACGAAGCGGCCGAAGCCGGTGTTGACGCCGTAAGTGTTCTCCGCCGCCTGCTCGACGAGCGCGCGCGCCGCCTCCATCTGACCACGCGCCTCGTCGGCGAGGCCGACGGGCGCGCGGTGGACGGCGACCTCCCAGACGTCCTCGAGCCGGAGGTCGTTCCCGGTCAGCGCGCGACTTGAGACCACGCGGCCGAGTCTAGTCCCGGTTCAGTGATGCATGGGTGCTTCGGTGCCGGGCGTGTGGAGCAGGTTCTCCACCTCGCGGACGCCCTGGATCTTCTGCGTGCGGTCGACGAGCGCGTCGATCAGATCCTGTGACGGCAGCTGCCCGCGCAGCTGCACGATCCCCTCCTGCGCGTTGATGTTGATCGCGCCCTTGACCTCGTGCTCGTCGCGGAAGAGCTCGCTCTCGACCTTGTCCTTCAACGTCGCGTCGTCGTACTGCTTCGGGAACAGCCGCGAGGCCTTCCCGTGCAGCTTCCCGACGAGCACCCGTCCGCGCGGATGCCGTGCGAAGAACCAGGCCGCGATCCCTGCGGCCAGCGTGAGCGGCAAGAACTTTCTCATCTGTACCCCTTGGTCGTTGTCGAGACTCACCTACCGCAAGCCTCGGGGTCTCGAAACACTCTCACGGAACGAGCCGCAGCTTCCAGCACGTGCGACTCGTCGAAGCCGTCGATCCGCAGCATCGCTCCGGCGGCAGCGGCCGCGGCGCCCGCCGGCATCAGCCCGACGAGCTCGGAGCCGACGACCTCCGCGCCGCTGCGCCGCGGCCTCGGCTTCGATCCGCGCGACGATCTCGTGCAGCGCCGCCGCCTCCCAGTCCTCGACGTTCATCGAGACCTGGACGACGCCGGCCCGCGGCAGGTCGAGCCCGAGCGCCCGCACGCCTGGGAAGCCGCCGCCGGTCTCGCGTACGACCGCGGCGACCGCCTTCGCGGCCTCGAGCCCGCCGCGCAGGTTGACGTTGAAGGCGATCAGCGGCCGGCGCGCGCCGACGATCACTCCGCCTGCACCCTCGTCCAGGCGCGCAGGCCCGAAGTCCGGCGCCAGCTCGCCGGCGTCGATCCGTTCCTGCAGCGCCTCGGGCCCGCCGCGCCGGAAGAACGCCGGGCCGCGACCGGGTGCAAGCTCGCCGTAGAGGAAGACGGGCAGCCCGAGCTCGCCGCCGACCCGGCGCGCGAGCTCCGACGCCGTCTCCTTGGCGGCCGGCATGTCGTCGCGCTTGATCGGGACGATCGGAACGACGTCGGCGGCGCCGATCCGCGGGTGCGCGCCGTCATGCCGGCGAAGGTCGATCCGCGTGCGGGCGCACGCGATCCCGGCGAGCAGCGACTCCACGAGCTCGTCTCCGTCGCCGACGAGCGTGAAGACGGAGCGGTGATGGTCGGCGTCGACGTGCACGTCGAGCAGCCGCGCCGGCGACGACAGCGACGCGCGCAGCGCCTCGATCACCGCGTCGTCGCGCCCCTCGGAGAAGTTCGGCACCGCCTCCAGCACGGGTCGTACTCTAGAAAGCGTGAAGGCTTACTACGAGGCACGGGCGCAGGAGTACGACGACTGGTGGCTCGGCACCGGCGGCTTCGCGCAGCGCGAGCGGCCGGGCTGGGACGAAGAGCGAGACAGTTTGATCGCCGCGATCGCGGCCCTCCCGCCTGCCCGAACGCTGGACGTCGCGTGCGGCACCGGCTTCCTCACGCAGCACCTTCCGGGCGAGATCACTGGTCTCGACCAGAGCATCTCGATGCTCGAGCTTGCGAGCGCGCGGGTGCCGGGCGCGGGCTTCGTCCAGTCTGACGCGCTCCGGCTGCCGTTTCGGGACGGGACGTTCGAGCGCGTCTTCACGAGCCACTTCTACGGCCACCTCGACGAGGCCGAGCGAAGCCGCTTCCTCGCCGAGGCCCGTCGCGTCGCGGCCGAGCTCGTCGTCGTCGACTCGGCGCTCCGCGACGACGTCGAGCCGCTCGAGGTGCAGGAGCGCGAGCTCCGCGACGGCTCTCGGTGGCAGGTCTTGAAGCGCTACTTCGAACCCGACGCGCTGGCCGCCGAGCTGGGCGGCGGCGAGACGCTTCTCGCCGGACGCTGGTTCGTGGCCGTACGATCCGCCCAGTGACAAAGGTCGCCCCCTTCCTGCGTGTCGCCGACGCCGAAGCCAGTGTCGAGTGGTACGCCCGACTCGGCTTCTCGGTCGCCTGGCGTACGCATGCCGAGCCGCACCTGCCGCTCTTCGTCGCGATCGAGAACGGCGACGCGTTGATCTTCCTCTCCGAGCACACCGGCGACGCCCACCCGGACGGGCTGGTCTACATCTACGTCGACGACGTCGACGCCGTCGCGGCCGACTTCGGCACCGTCGCCGAGCTCGCGTACTACGGCATGCGCGAAGTCGAACTGACCGATCCCGACGGGAACCGGCTCCGGATCGGGACGCCCGCGGCCGGGTGACCGTCCGGCGGAGCGCCTACCGGTCGATCCGCTCGCTCCAGCACGACAACGCCCGCTGCCGCGCCTGCCTCGAGGCGGGCTTCCAGATCGAGTCGTGGCCTGTGCGCGCGCCGTTCCACGGGCAGCGCGCACTGCTCTTCGGTCAGGCGCCCGGAATCGTCGAGGGCGAGGAGCGGCTGCCCTGGCGGGGCCGCGCCGGCCAGACGCTCCGCCGCTGGCTCCGGCTGGACGGCGACGAGCTCTACGAGCGCTTCTACTGCGCGTCGGTGACGCGCTGCTATCCGGGCCGTCCGGCGTCGGGCCGCGGTGACCGGACGCCGACCCCGCGGGAGCAGGAACTCTGCGAGTTCTGGCGCGACTGGGAGCTGGAGCTGCTGCGGCCGGAGCTGATCGTCACCGTCGGCGGGCTGGCGCTGAAGCGGCTGCTCGGGATCGGGACCCTCACCGGCGCGATCGGCAAGAGCTTCATGCGCGGCGACGCGATCGTGATCCCGCTGCCGCATCCCTCCGGCGCCAGCGCCTGGCTCAACGACGCGTCGAACCGCGCCCGCCTCGGCAAGGCTCTCGTCCACGTGCGGCGCGAGCTGGCGCGGATACATTCGGACGCGTGAGCGACGTCCCCTACCGCCGCACCTTCGTCCGCCTGCTCGGCTTCCTACGCCCGTACCGCTGGTCGCTGCTCGTCTCGACGATCCTGGCCGTCCTCTCGCAGGCCGCGGCGATCGCGATCGTCCTCGTCGTCGGCGAGACGATCGACGGGATCGAGGAGCAGCGTGGAACCGACGAGCTCTTCTGGACGTCTTCGCGATCTCGGTCCTGGGCGTCGCGAAGGCCGCCTCATGCTACGGCCGCCGGATCATCTCCGGCCGGCAGGCGCTCGGGATCGAGAAGGACATGCGCGAAGGCCTCTACGCGCACTTGCTGCGGCTCTCGTTCGGCTTCTACGACCGTCACCAGACCGGCCAGCTGATGTCGCGGGCGACCGTCGACCTGCAGTCGGTCCGCTTCTTCCTCGGCTTCGGCCTGATCTTCTTCTTCCAGCACGTGCTCACGGTCGTCTCGGTGATGGCCGTGCTCTTCGTGGTCGAGTGGCAGCTGGCGCTGATCGCGCTCGCGATCACGCCGGTGATCGTCGCGGTCGCCTACCGCTACAGCCACGTCTCGCACCCGGTCCTGCGCGAGGTGCAGCAGAAGCTCGGCGACGTCGCGACCGTGACAGAGGAGTCGATCGTCGGCGTCCACGTCGTCAAGGCGTTCGCACAGGAGGAGCGCCGCCAAGCGCAGTTCGAGCGGGCGTCAGGCGCCGTCTTCGAGCAGACCGTCCGCGCGTTCCGCCAGCGCGCGCTCTACGTGCCGGTGCTCTCGTTCCTGCCCCTGCTCGCGCAGGGCGCCGTCCTCCTCGCCGCCGGGCGGATGGTGGTCGACGGCTCACTGGGCCTCGACCAGTTCTTCGTCTTCAACCTGCTGCTCGCGATGTTGATCGTGCCCCTCCGCAGTCTTGGCATGTGGATCGGTCAAGCGCAAAGAGCTACCGCGTCGGGCGAGCGGATCTTCGAGGTGATGGACGAGCCCGAGGGCGTCGACGACCGGCCCGGTGCCGGTGAGCTCGCACCCGGCCCCGGCGAGATCCACTTCGAGCGCGTCACGTTCGGCTACGCCGCCGACCGGCCCGTGCTCGAGGAGATCGACCTCGAGCTCGCGCCCGGGCGCACCGTCGCGCTGATCGGACACACCGGCTCGGGCAAGACGACGCTGGCCGCGCTCGTGCCGCGCTTCTACGACGCGACCGAGGGCCGTGTGCTCGTCGACGGCGTCGACATCCGCGACGTCACCCGACGCTCGCTCCGGCGCGAGATCGGAGTCATCTCCCAGGATCCGTTCCTCTTCTCCGCCAGCGTGCGCGAGAACATCGCCTTCGGAGTCCTCGATGCAACGGAGGAGCAGGTCGAGCGCGCCGCCCGCGCCGCGCAGGCGCACGAGTTCGTGCTCGAGCTGCCGCACGGCTACGACACCGTCATCGGCGAGCGCGGGATCACGCTCTCCGGCGGGCAGCGGCAGCGGCTGGCGATCGCCCGGGCGCTCGTGATCGACCCACGCATCCTCATCCTCGACGATGCGACCGCGTCGGTCGACGCGACGACGGAGGCGAGGATCCGCGACGGGCTTGCCCAGGCGATGCGCGGCCGGACGACGATCATCATCGCGCACCGTCTCTCCACGATCGCGCTCGCCGACGAGATCGTCGTGCTCGAGCAAGGACGGATCGCAGCCCGCGGGACGCAGGTCGAGCTGCTGGCGACGAGTGCCGTCTATCGCGAGATCCACGAACACGGGCTGCTCCAGGGCTTGCTGAAGGAGACGGCGTGAGCGCCAGGCCCTCACCAAACGCCCGCGCGTTCCTCGGACGTCGGTCGCGGTGCCCGGCCGGAGGGGACAGTACGAGTAGTACGGCCCCGGAGAGCCGGGCGCCGCGAGCGGCGTCAGGCGGCGGCGGAGGCCG
This sequence comes from uncultured Gaiellaceae bacterium, assembly GCA_963738795.1. GTDB lineage: Bacteria > Actinomycetota > Thermoleophilia > Gaiellales > Gaiellaceae > Gaiellasilicea. Next base: position 339,935 of record CAVTXQ010000010.1, read on the forward strand.
GCTTCGCCGGCCGGGAGCCGTCGCCGGCGAGGAGCGCGCGTGAAGGTCTGGCAGCCCGGCGGCCACCTCTCGGAGGAGCGCGGCGGCGACGTCCGCGACTGGTCTTGGCGCCGCACCCGCCGCCGGATCGGCCTGCTCGTCCGGCTCGCGCTCCCCTACCGTGGCCGCACGGCACTCTCGCTCGCGACGCTGCTCGCCTACACCCTCGTCGCGCTGGCGCCGCCCTACCTCGCGAAGCTCGCGATCGACCAGGGGATTCGCGAAGGCGACCTCACCCGGTTGTCGTGGATCATCGCGATCTTCCTCGCGGCGGCGGTCGTGGCGCTCGTCCTCTCCTCGGCGAACACGTACCTGACCGGCTGGGTCGGCGAGCGAGTCCTCGCCGATCTTCGCAACAAGCTCTTCGCGCACCTGGAGCGGCTCTCGCTCGGCTACTACGAGCGCAACCGCGCCGGCGTGATCATCAGCCGGATCACGAACGACGTCGAGGCGCTCGACCAGCTCGTCACCGACGGCGTCACCAGCCTGATCCAGAACACCCTGCTGCTGCTCGGCACCGCGGTCGTCCTCTTCTTCCTCGACTGGCAGCTCGCACTCGCGATGCTCCTGGTGCTGATCCCGATGGCGCTCCTGACCGCCTGGTTCCGCAGCCGCTCGAACCGCGCCTACCGCCGCGTCCGCGAGCGGCTCGGCCTCGTCACGGCCACGCTGGCCGAGGACATCGCCGGCATGCGCGTCGTCCAATCGTTCACACGCGAGCCGGTCCAGCAGCGGGCCTTCCAGGGCGTCAACGACCGCTACCGCGCCGCGAACTACGAGACGACCGTGCTGAACGCGATCTACTTCCCCGCAGTCGACCTGCTCGCGTCGGCGGCGACCGCGATCGTCTTCGGCTACGGCGGCTGGCTCGTCTACCACGGCGACATGACCGCCGGCACGCTCTTCGCCTTCGCGCTCTATCTCTCCAACTTCTTCGACCCGATCCAGCAGCTCTCGCAGCTCTACAACACGTTCCTCTCCGCGATCGCGGCGCTGGACAAGATCATCGGCGTCCTCGACGAGGAGCCGCAGGTCGTCGACCCGGCGGGCGCGGACGCACTTCGCCGGATCGACGGCCGCGTGCGCTTCGAGAACGTCCGCTTCGGCTACGGCCCCGAGTTCCCCGAGGTGCTGCACGGGCTCGAGCTCGACGTTCCCGCCGGAACGACGGTCGCGCTCGTCGGCCACACCGGCGCGGGCAAGTCGACGATCGCGAAGCTGCTCGCGCGCTTCTACGACCCGACCGAGGGGCGGATCACGATCGACGGCACCGACCTCCGCGAGGTGACGCAGCGCTCGCTGCGGCGCCAGCTCGGGATCGTCCCGCAGGAGGGCTTCCTCTTCGGCGGCAGCGTCGCAGAGAACATCGCGTTCGCGCGACCGGACGCGCGGCCGGAGGAGATCGAGGCCGCTGCCCAGGCCGTCGGCGCCGACCGCTTCATCCTCGAGCTCGAGGACGGCTACGCGACGCAGCTCGGCGAGCGCGGCACGCGACTCTCGCTCGGGCAGCGCCAGCTCGTCGCGTTCGCGCGCGCACTGCTGGCCGACCCGCGCATCCTGATCCTCGACGAGGCGACGTCGTCGGTCGACATCGGCACCGAGCGCCAGATCGAAGTGGCGCTGCGGAAGCTCCTCGCCGGCCGGACGGCGTTCGTGATCGCCCACAGGCTCTCGACGATCCGCGACGCCGACCTGATCGTCGTGCTCGAGCACGGCCGGGTCGTCGAGCAGGGGACGCACGAGGAGCTGATCGCCCGCCGCGGGCTCTACACGAGCCTCTACGGCGACTGGGCCGAGGCGGTCTAGCGCGGGCTCAGGACTCGGGCACGACGACCGAGCTCGCGAACTTGTCGTGCCAGGTCTGCTTCTCCTTGTCCCAGATCATCCAGAAGTAGCCGAGGAAGAGCGGGATCGCGGAGACGATGCGGCCGATGTAGCGGATGAACGCCCGGCCGAAGCCGATCGAGCCGCCACCGTCGATGTCGACGACACGGATCCCGAGCGCCTTCTTGCCCACGGTCTGCCCCGACGAGCCTTCGAGATACGTGTAGTAGGCGATCCCGAGGAGGAGGTTGAGGAACGACGCCGCGTTCTCGTCCACGAACGCAATCAGGATGAAGTAGGCGACGCTGAGCACGATCCCGTCGACGAAGGCCGCGACGAAGCGGCGCCAGAAGCCGGAGCGCGCGCTGCTCAGCCCGCGCTGCTCGGTTGCGTCTTCGTCGCCGTTGGACGGGTAGGGCTCGTACATCGGCCCGAGCGTACCGAGTGCGTCGGCTGGCGTAGATTGTCGGGATGGAGGTGTCCCCGAGCGGCGAGGCCACGCGCGAGCTCGCGAGCTGGGGGCGCCGGCTGGTGGCGTTGCTCGTCGACATCGTCGTGCTCGGGCTCGTGATCGGGCTGGCGCTCTTCGCGGCCGGCATGCCGGCGGACGAGCTGCGCGACCGGATCCAGGAGGGCGAGACGCTCCTGGTGGTCTTTCTCTTCCTGATTCCCGAGGCGATCTACCACACGGCGCTGATCGGATCCCGCAGCCAGACCTTCGGGAAGATGGCACTCGGGATCAAGGTCGTCGATGCCGAGAGCCGCAACCCGATCGGGTACGCACGGGCGTTTCGGCGCTGGCTCTCGACGGCGACGCTTCGCGCCCTGTTCACCATCCCGACGGTCGTCGACCACCTCTGGCCGCTGCGTGACCGGAGGAACCAGACGCTCCACGACAAGTTCGCCCGCAGCGTCGTGGTGCGGACATGACCGAGGACCGGACCTCGACCCGGAGACCGAGGAGCGGATCGACGAGCCGGTGTCGGAGGAGGCCGTTCGCGAGACGCGCCTCTCGCCCGCACAGGCGGTCGACAAGATGCGCGTCAACCTGCCGGTCCGCGGCAACCGCAAGCTCCGCAAGCTGCTCGAGCGGGTCAACGACGACAAGCAGGTGAAGGCGTGGTGGCACGTCTCGAACGTCAACGCGGTCGTGCGGATGGAGATCAACGACCACTCCTGGGTGCACATCCAGATCGTGGCCAACATCGCCCTGAAGCTCCTCCGCCAGCTGACGAAGCACGGCGTCGAGCCGTCGGCCGTGCGCGACTTCGGGCTCGAGCAGGACGACGCCGAGGTGATCGTCGCTCTCGCCTCGCTCTTCCACTGCGTCGGCATGTCCGTGCACCGGCACGGCCACGAGGACTTCTCGCTCTTCCTCTCCGAACCGAAGATGCGCGAGCTCCTGGACGGGATCTACGACGAGCCGGAGCTGACGGTGATCGTCTCGGAGGTGCTGCAGGCGATCACGAGCCACCGCGCCGACGGGCAGCCGCTCGCGCTCGAAGCCGGGATCCTGCGCGTCGCGGATGCGCTCGACATGGCCGAGGGCCGCTCGCGGATCCCGTTCGAGAAGGGTCGCGTCTCGATGCACTCGCTCTCCGCCGCCGCCATCGACGACGTCTCGATCAAGGACGGCGAAGCCCGGCCGGTGATGATCGAGATCGTGATGAACAACTCGTCCGGCCTCTTCCAGGTCGACGGGCTGCTGAAAGCGAAGCTGCGTGGCTCCGGCCTCGAGCCCTACGTCGAGGTGATCGCACACATCGACACCGATGCGGAGAAGCGCCTGGTCCCGGTCTACCGGCTCGAAACCTAGGAGGGCTTGCCGGAGCGTGCCTCGGCGCCGGGGTGCGATGCTCGTTCCGAGGCAAGGACGCAGGGAGCGTCGATAGCTGCTGCTATCGACGCGACCGAGGACGCCGCATCGGGGCGAGCAGCGCGGCCCGGCGTTCAGCGCCCGCTTCGGCAAGCCCTCCTGGGCGCTAGAATTGCCGCCATCCCGGTGCGGGATCGTCTAATGGTAGGACGCTCGGCTCTGGACCGAGTAGTCTAGGTTCGAATCCTAGTCCCGCAGCTCGCTCGAAAAAGCCCCGCTCGTGCAGGGTTTTTGGTTTCTCAGCTTGCGCGTAGGTTTGCTCGCGTTATACTTCTTCTATCTTCGCAAAGCTTCTTTGCGGACTTCCCGTGCAGGACGCGGGAACCGGGCCGTGTCTCTCCCCTCGAGACGCGCCCACCCAAGCAGGCGGCCGGGGTCTTTGCGGAGGCCCCGCCGCCGTTTTCGACCACGTTAGTATCCCTCGCTCATGCGCCTTCGCCGCCGCTCCGGGCTCACACCCCTCGACGAGGCCGCTGCGTATGCCCGCTGTCACGGCATGCGAGACAACGACGTCCGGATCGTGAAGCTGCCGCCGCGCCGGCCGCGCTACGAAGAGGTGCTGACGACCGGCGAGGAACTGCGGGAGCTCTTCGAGCAGCGCCTGGACGCCCGCGAGGCGGAGCACTAGGTCCAGACGAAAGCGGGCCCCGGAGGGCCCGCTTCGTGTCGCTGCCCAGGCGACCTAGAGTCCTGCGAGCCGCGGCCGGCGCAGGTAACCGAGCGCCAGTCCGAGGCCGAGGACGAGAACGAACACGCCGATCCCCACCGTCAGCGCGTCGTTCCATTCGAACGTCGAGCCGCTTGCCGAGACCTCGACGGGCGTCTGGACGTTCGAGTGTGCGAACCGGTCGGCCCTGTCGTCAGGCCGGGCTCCGACGACGTCGTCGGAGGTCAATCCCTGGCTCAGATACGGGATCACCTGCGGGCCCTGCTCGAGGGCACGCACGACGCGGTTGTCGGGCGTCGGCTGCGGCGTGGTCGGGAAGTCGGTCACGCCGGGCAGGAACTTCGTGTCCGCGACGTTCGTCTTCACGGCCTCGCCCAGGACTCCCGGCGAGACGTACGGGTCGTGGATTGCTTCCGCCGACGCCAGCGTCTGCGCCTCGATCGCGTTCCTGATCGCGAGCTCGTCGCCGTCGGGCCGGGTCGAGCCGACCGACGGGAAGTCGGTCACGCCGGGGATGAACTTCACGTCCGCGACGTTCGTCTTCACGGCCTCGCCCAGGACTCCCGGCGAGACGAACGGGTCGTGGATTGCTTCCGCCGACGCCAGCGTCTGCGCCTCGATCGCGTTCCTGATCGCGATCTCGTCACCGTCGGGCCTCGAGTTGACCAGCGGGTACCGGTCGTGGATGGCCACTGCTGAGGCCGTCCGCTCCAGCTCCCCCGGGCCGATCGGATCGTGGAGTGACTCTGCCGCTGCGATGACCGCGTTGGCGAATGCGAGCGCCTGCGCGTCCGCCTCCGTCAAAGTCCCGTGCGACAGGTACGGAATCACCTGCAGGGCCTGCGGATCGATGAACTGCTCGTCGCCGTGCGGGATCCCTGCCGACATGGGGATGCCCGACTCCATGTCCACCTCGCCAGACCAGCCGCCCGCCGCCACATAGCGGGACCCGCTGGTGCCTTCGTCGAACTTCGCCGCGGCGACGGAGACACGACCGGCGAACAACACCGATGCGAACGCCAGCCCGAGCGCCATCCGGCGGAACCACCGGTGCCTTCTGCGATACGACATCTTGCTCCTCCTCCTGCTTGAACCCCTGCCTGAGCCAGCTAGACGAAGGAGGAGGCAGCTTTCTTCCCTTTCGTGGCGAATCGCGCTTGAATGACTGTTCGGCCATGACGATGGAGCTCAGCGACGCCCAGCTCGTCGGACGGTGCCGGACCGGTGACGCGGCCGCCTGGAACGAGCTCGTGGAGCGCTTCTCGCGCTACGTCTACGCGATCGCCGTTCGCGCCTACCGGCTCCCCGAGCACGACGCGGAGGACGTCTTCCAGGACGTCTTCGCCCGCGCCTACGAACGGCTCGGCTCCCTGCGCGACGATGCAGCGATCCGGCCGTGGCTCGCACAGCTGACGCGGAACGCCTGCGTCGACAAGCTCCGGAGCACGGCGCGCGAGCAGCCGGCGGAGGAGCCGTCGGCGGAAGGGGCCGACGCGATGCTGGAGCGGCTCGACGAGGCGCTCGACGTCCACGAAGGGCTCGAGGCGCTCTCGGCCGACTGCCGCGAGATCCTCGACCGCTTCTTCGCCCGCGACGAGAGCTACCGTACGATCGGCGAGGCGCTCGACCTGCCCGCCGGCACGATCGCGAGCAGGATCTCCCGCTGCCTCGGCAAGTTGCGCGAGAATCTCGAGGGAAGAAAACCCGACCCTGAACCGTCTGGAGGATCGTGAGCGCCACATCCGGATACGACGAGGAACGCCTCGGCGAGCTTCTGAGTTCCTTGCCCCCGGCTCCGGCCGGGTGGGTTCGGGCTGCGCAGGAGCTGCCGGCTGCACGGCGCGGGCTCGACGAGATCGTCGAGCGTGCCCGCGTCGACTCCGAGTTCCGCGTCCGGCTCGTCGCCGATCTCGAGGCGGCGCTCGCGGCGGCAGGTTACGAGCCGACGGACGAGCTGGTCGACGCCGTTCGGGCTTGCCTGCCCGAGCTCGATCAGTGATGCTCAACCTCTAGTGGCGCTCTACGATCGCGACCTGAGGGTCATGCTGGACGAAATCGCGGGCCCCTCCCCTGCTCCGGGGGCCGGCGCAGTCTCCGGCGTCGTGATCGCGATGGCGGCCGGCCTGATCGCGTCGGCAGCACGGCGCTCCGACGACTGGGACGAGGGCAAGGGCGTCTCGGCGCAGGCGCAGGCGCTCCGCTCCCGGGTCGAGCGGCTGGCGGAGGCGAACGAGGAGGCGTACCTCGAGGCGCTCGCGCTGATCGAAGGCGCGTCGGAGGACGGCGACCGCGACGCAGCGATCGGCAAGGCGCTCGACACCGCGGCCGAGCTGCCGCTCTCGATCGCCGAGTGCGCCTACGACGTCGCGCTGCTCGGCGCCGAGGCCGCCCAGCACGCCTGTCGCGGCGGCGCCGAGGATGCGGCGGCGGCGTCGATCCTCGCGGAGGCTGCGGCACGTTCCGCCGCGGGCCTGGTCGCGGCGAACCTCGTCTCCCGGCCGGGTGACGAACGCGTCCTGCACGCCCAGCGGCTCGCCGACGCCGCGACAGACGCTGCACGGCGCGCCGTCGCGGCATCAGCGGCTCGGTAGCGGCCGCGGCTACCGTCCGAACGCCGGCTTGAAGGCCGTGCGCTCGCGCCGGCGCAGCCAGCGGCGCCGGGTCCTTCCACCCTCTGTGCTGGCCTGATGGGCCAGCCGCGCGCGCTCGGCCTCGAGCAGCATGTCGGCCTGGCGGTACCGCGCGATCTCGTGCATGAGCGTCGGATGCATCGGTGCTCCTTTCGTCGTCTGCCGACATGACGGCGGAGCGCGCGGGTTTCTTCCCTAGGCGCGGGGCAGAGCGTCGATCCGACGGATCCACGCCTCCAGCCGCGGGTAGCGGCCGTCGAGCCGCATCGTCTCGCGGAGGATCTCGTGGAAGCGGTCCGGGTCGCCGTCCTTCCAGAGCAGCGGCGTACTTGAGGAACGGGAACGCGGTCACGTCGGCGGCCGTGAGCGCGTCGCCGAAGAGGTAGTCGCGGCCGTCGAGGAGCGCCTCGAAGCGGTCGAGCGAGGCCGCGATCCGGCCCTCGAGCTCGGCGATCCGCGCGCGGTCGGGCTCCTGCTTCAGCTCTTCCGCGACGATCAGGTTCGGCGGCCGCTTCCAGATCTGGTTGAACCAGTCGAGGAAGCTGCGGAGCTCCTCGCGGCGCGCCGGTTCGCGCGGGAAGAGCGGCGGCTCGGGGAAGCGCTCCTCCAGGTGCTCGAGGATGCGCGGCGAGTCGTGGAGGACGAGGTCGCCGTCGACGAGGACGGGCACGAGCTCCTGGCCGCTGACCGCTCGGACCGGGCTGCGGTCGGCCGGGTCGACGTCGACCCACTCCACCTCGACGCCCTTGTGGGCGAGCGCCAGCGCCACGCGCTCCACGTTCGTCGAGAACGGGATCCGGTAGACGCGGAGCGGGTAGGGCGCCACGCGGGCACCCTACCCACCGCCTTTCTCTACTCCGCGTACTCCGGGCAGTTCGGCGCCGCAGGGTCGAACCGCGCCGAGAAGTCGCGCTCGATCGCGCGGAGCGCGTCGATGCGGCCGTTGCCGAAGCACGTGTCGTAGCCGGCGAGGCCGATGTCGACGGCGTGCGCTCGCAGGATCGACTCGACCGTGCTCGGCGCCAGCTCGACGTCGCCGTCCGTGCCGAGCTTGCCGAACTGGCTGACGATCAGCGCCGCGACGCCCGCCGCGTGCGGCGAGGCCATCGACGTGCCCTGGATGCAGCCGTAGGCGCCGCCCGGCAGCGTCGAGAGGATCGTCGTCGTGCAGTCGCCGGTCGTGCCGTTGCCGCCCGGGCGCGGCGACGTCGTTCGCCGGGACGCCGTAGTTCGAGTAGCCCGCCTTCTCGCTCTGCGGGCCGAGCGACGAGACGCCGATCACGCCCGTGCGTCTCGGCCGGGACGACGTCGCAGTCGTGCCGGGTCGGCGCGCGCGACGGGTTGCCGAGATCCTCGTCCGAGTTGCCGAGCGCGGCGACGGGCGTGACGCCCGGCCGCGCGCGTACTTGATCGCCCGCTCGACCGACTGCGCGGAACGCGCTGCTGCGTCGGGTCGGAGTTGCACTTGAACTCGGTCGACTCCTGGAACTCGTCGTCGTCGACGAAGAAGCTCATGTTGATCACGTCGAGCTTGATGTCGCCGGCGTAGGTGATGCCCGTCGACGACGGCGCTGACGTAGCAGTAGCCGCTCGCGTCGCAGACCTTCACCGGCACGAGCGTCACGTTCGGGGCGACGCCGACGACGCCGATCCCGTTCGCCTGCGCGGCGACGGTGCCGGCGACGTGCGTGCCGTGGAACTGGTTGTCGACGCACGGGATCGGGCGTGCCGACGCCGGGGCCGCTCGGCAGGAAGCTGACCGAGTTGCGGCCGCGGGCGCAGTCGACGTTCGAGCCCGTGCCGTCGACGACGAAGTCCGGGTGCTGGCCGTCGATGCCGCTGTCGAGGATGCCGACGTCGACCGAGCGCGAGCCGGCCTGGAAGTCGTGCGCCTGCGGGGCGCGGATCTGCTCCATGTCCCACTGCAGCGGCTCGAGCGGGTCGGCGGTCTGCTCCGGGCCGCCGTCGGGCAGGCCCTTCAACTTCTTGTCCTTGCCGACCGTCGCGACGAGCGCCGACGACGAGAGCGCCGACGCGAAGCTCGCCGCGCTCGACTCGACGACGAGCACGCCGATCTGCTTCGACAGGTCGTTCGCGACGGTGCCGCCCGCGGCGGCTACGGCTGCGTTGACCGCGGCCGCCGTGCCGGTCGCGGCGAAGCCCTGGTCGCCCTGCACGCCGGCGAGGACGACGAGGTAGCGCTGGCTCTGGGCCAGGTCGGTCGAGCTCGAGGCTGTCGGTACGGCGCCCGCCAGGCCGGCGAGCACCACGGCCGCAAGTGCCGCAATCCCTGCTTTCTTCATGCGTTTCCCTTCATCAGTGGTCACGGAGTCGGGATGCCGCCGGTGACGACGACCTTCCCCTTGAGCAGGACGCCGCCGGCGGCGTAGCCGTCGCCGAGGACGATCCGGAACGCGTCCGCGTCGGAGCCGAGGTCCTCGACCTCGACGAAGAACGAGACGCCGGGCACGCCGTCGACCGTGGCGCGGCCGGTGATCGCTCGCCTTGGCGCCCGCGATCGTGAGCGAGTCGATCCCCGTCGCGGTCACCTTGCGGCCGGCGGACTTGTCGTGGAACGTCAGCTTCCCGGCCGGGGCCGCCTGGCCGGGGAGGTAGGCGACGTCGAGCGAGAACGTCGCGGTGCCGCCCTTCGACGGGCCGGAGAGGATCGAGAGCTCGGCCGGCTCGTCGTCGACGCCGCCGTTGCCCTTCGCGCGCCCCGGCGTGTTCGTCGGCCGGATCAGGCAGCCGGCGCCTTCGCAGGTCGTCAGCGAGAAGACGTCGAAGCCGCGGGTCATGTCGCCCGTGTAGACGTAGCCCTTGTACTCCTTCGCCGACCAGGTCTCGGCGCCGGGCATCACGTTCCAGCCGAGCGCGTTGCCCCAGGTCGAGCGCGGGTCCTCGCGAACGCCGTCGGTCGAGCTGGACGCCTTCGAGAAGTCGACGAGCCAGGTGCCGGCGCCGTAGTGGCCGGTGACGAACTGCCTGCCGGGCAGGCTCGAGACGCCGTCGAAGCCCGCGCCGACCGCGCCTGGACCCGCGCTGCCGTTGCCGCCGTTGCGGAAGACGTGGATCGTGCACGCGCGCTCGGTGCGCCCGATCGACGCGAGCACGGGCGCGAGCGGGTCGGGCGCGAGCACCGGGTTCGGGTAGAGCCACGAGCCGAGCTTCCGCGCGCGGCGAGACGGCGAGGTTCCAGAAGTGGGCGGCGCCGATCTTGCCGCTCGGCCCCTGGTTGCAGCCGGTCTCGGTGATGCCGCCGCCGGCCTCGTCGGTGACGACGAGGACCTTGCCGTCCGAGCTCGTGTCGGACTGGTGCGAGAGCTGGATCACCTGGCCGTCGGCGCCCTGCTCGGCGGTGGCGGCGTTCGGGATCGTCGCCTTCACGGTCGCGGCGCGGTTGAAGATGTCCGTCACGTCGAGGATCCGCGTCGAGTCGAGCCCGGCGCTGTAGAGCGTCCGTGCCGTCGCGCGAGAAGGAGACGTCGTGCGCGTCGTCGGCGACCGGCTCCGGAATCGTCCGGACGAGCGTCGCCGGTGTCGTGCGGATGTCGACGACCTCGATCCCGTTGAACGAGGTGTTGACCGTCAGGTACTTGCCGCTCGGATGCACCGTCGTCGTGTGCGCGCCGGCCGACGAGAGCGTCGAGAGGTAGCAGTCGGCGAGCTCGGTCCGGTACGTCGCCGTCTCCGGGTCGAAGACGAGTCGGACGATGTCGACGCCGCCGCGGGTCTGGCCGTCGGTGCCGGCGCCCTTCTGGCGCAGGCAGTTGGACGTCGCCCCCGAGACGCCGAGCGAGTCGAAGCCGAGCACGAGCACGTTGCCGCTGACCTGGACGTCGTTCTGGTAGCCGGGGTCGGTGTAGCGGCCCGCGGCGACCGGATGGGCCGGGTCGGTGACGTCGAAGATGCGCGTGCCGCCGCCCATCGTCCCGACGAACGCGTAGTCGTGGACGACGCCGTCGGCGGCACGGCGCGACTGGAACTCGATGTCGGTGCCGACGAAGCCGCAGACGTTCGCGACGTGGGCGATGTTCTTCGCCGCGCGCGGGACGAGGCCCGGCGTCGAGACCGCCTCGCACGGGCAGCGCGACGTTCCGCACCGGGTCGAGCGGATCCGGGTTCAGCGCCTGCGCGCCGGCGATCACTCCGCCGGCCGAGACGACAAGGGCGAGCAAGAGCAGCCGTAGCTTCATCGAGTCCTCCTGGACGTGAAACGGGAGCGGCGGCCTCGCGGCCGCCGCTCCGTCGGGACGTGCACTAGCGGTTGGCCGATGGGCAGGCCGACGCGCCTTCCTTCTTCGTGCCCTTCTGCAGCTCACTCGTGCCGGGCGCGAGGCCGAGCGCGAGATCGCGGTACGCGGCGGCCGAGCGCCACGCCTTCTGGGCGGCGAACGTCGCGTTGACGAAGTCGAAGCGCGCGAACAGCGTCTCGGCCCGCTTCGAGTTGTCGAGTCGCCTCCTTGCGCAGCCGCTGCGCCTTCGCCGGCAGCTGCGAGACGAGCGTCATGCCTGCGGCGGCGTACGCGTCACCCGCCTGCGAGAGCCCCTCGTCCGTCCACTTCAGGTAGTACGCCGCGTGGCCGCGGGCGATGTTCTCCTGGTCGAGGATCGAGTAGACGAGCTCGGTGTGCGAGTACGTCGTCGGCGCCGCCGTCGAGTTGAACGCCCACGTGAAGCCGTCGTAGTAGCGCGGCGAGCCGTCGGCCTTCCGGGTCGCACCGATCGAGTCGTGCGGGTGCGCGAGGCCGAGGTAGTGGCTCGCCTCGTGGATCGACGTGTAGGTGAACGCGCCGCCCGAGACCTGCGGGTGCGCGAACGCCATCGACTGGTCGCGGTCGGACTCGGGCGACTTGAAGACGTCGTTGACCGAGCCGAGGTAGCCCCACGGGACGCCGTTCCGGTTGGTGGCGATCCCGGCCGCGATCGGCAGCGCCCACGCGTAGTGCTTCTCGGCGACGACGTTGATCGCCGGCACGGTCGTGTAGCACGGGCCGCCGCGGAAGAGCCGCACCTGCTGGTCGATGTAGTCCATCGCCGTGTTCGTGTGCATCGAGACGCCCGGGGCGCCGGCGACGTCGTCGCCGTCCTGCTTCGCCTGGTCGAGCATCGCCTGGTCGGCGTCGTTGTCGGCCCCGCCCTCGGCGAGATACGCGAAGCGCACGTCACCGGCGAAGGTCAGGTACGGCGTCAGCGTCCGCAGCCCCGCCAGGACGACCTCCTGGTTGTAGAGCTTGTTCAGATCGGACGCCCACGGCAGCTCCGCCTTCGCGTCGTGCCAGACGTTGTCCGAGAACCAGTACTGGCCGGTCGCCGGCTGCGGCTCGTACAGGTACGAGTGCAGGAACCGGAACGACGTCGCCTGGTTGACGGTGCGGCCGAGCATGAAGTTGAGCTGGTTCTCGTCCCAGGTCGCGCCCGGGGTGATCGCCTGCTCGATGCCCTCGCCCGTGTTCACGAGCGTGACCGGCCGCGGCGCCTTCGCGCGGTACTCCCAGAGCGGCGGGTCGTAGTTCGCCGAGCCGTAGACGGAGCGGTTGCGGTTGCCCCAGGTCTCGGCCTCGTACGGGTTCGGGGCCGCGCCGGTGTCGACCATCATGAAGCGGTAGCGGCCGCCCCAGTTGCGGGCCCAGTCGATCCCGTCGAAGTCGCCCGTGTCGGGGTCGATCCGGTTGACCCGCCAGACGTGGTACTCGTTCTGCGGCTTCAGGATCGCGCGGGCCTCGGCCGAGTCCCACGTGTTCAGGATGTAGACCGTGTAGCCGGGGTTGCGGCCCGGGCCCTTGCCGCGGGCAGGGTCGTCCCAGCCGAGCATCGCCTTCGAGTTGGCCGAGATCCAGTCCTCGACCTTCTCGCCGTCGACGAAGCGGACGGGAGCGTTCGGCGCCACGAGCGCGCCGGTGCCACGGTACGACACCGCGGGTCGCGTTGTACCCCTCGAGGTACTGGCGGTTGCCCGACTTGGCGAAGTCGCCGGTCGTCGAGTTCGCCTTCATCGCGTTGAAGAGGCCCTGCGTGAACGCGGAGGACGCGTAGACGAACTTCGGCTTCCACGTGTACTCGTACGGGACCGTGAACGGAGTCGTGTTGTTGTAGTAGTTGCGCCCGTGGTTGACGAGCGTCTCGGCGCCGAAGAGCGGGAACTGGTCGCCGCTCGAGGTCTGGCCGCGCGGGATCAGGACTCCGGGCCGCTGGTAGTTCGGGATCTCGCCGAGCACCTTCGCCTCGTCGAGCTCGCCGGGGGCGAAGCCGACGGCGACGACGCGCAGCGGCACCTCGACGGACGCCTGGGTGGCGGCCGGGTCGTACGCGTGGAGGACGCTGCCCGAGTCGGGCGGAGTCGGCGGCGCGCCGACGCTCAGCGTCGCCTTGCCCTGGTAGGTGCCGCCCGGCTGGACGAGCCAGGCGAGCGTCTGGACGGTGTAGGTGCCGCCGGGAGGATTCGTGAGGACGACCTTCTCGTTGCCGCCGGAGGAGGTCGAGCTGCCGACCCGCTGGCCGCCGGGGCCGTTGACGAAGACGTCGTAGTCGTCACCCTCGGCCGAGGGCTTCGTCGTGATCTCGACCGTGTAGCTGCCGGTTGCCGGCGGCACGATCGTGAGGGCATAGCTGTCGCAGGCCGGATCGACCGCGAAGCACATGCCGGAAGGGTTCGAGGTGAGGAACGGGCCGCCGGTCCAGCTGGACGACGGCGCCAGCGGCGAGACGGTGCCGGCCGCGGGGGCGGCCGCGTTCGCGGCGGCGGGAAGGAGCGCGGCCAGCCCGAGGACAAGGGCGACCAGGAGGACACGTGCGCGCATGCAGGACTCCAATTCCTGTCGTGTGAAGGAACGAGCCCGCGGTTTCTACCGTCGCTTTTCCGTCCCTAAACCAACCTGAATCAGGTTTGCAATTGACTGATGAATCAATCGAACCGATTGACGAATCAATCCACGGCCAGGCCGTCGGTGAGCAGCGCGACCACCGCCCGTTCGGCCTGCGCGACGTCCTCGTCGCCCGCGGGCAGCCGCTCGAACACCCAGCCGGTGAGGATCTCCTCGAGCGCGCCGTAGAGGATCCACGCCGCCAACCGGGCGTCGATGTCGGTGCGGAGCTCGCCGCGCTCCTGTCCCCGGGAGACGATCCGCTCGAGCGCCTCGAAGGCGTGCGCGATCTCGTCGACCTCGCGTCCGAGCTGCGGCGAGCGCGCGACCTCGCGGACGAGCACGCGCACGAGGTCGGGGTCGACGGGCCAGGCGCCGAGCACGATTCGGGCGACCGCGGCGAGCTGGTCACGCGCCGACGCCCCCTCCCGCTCGACCTCCTCGACCGCCTCGAGCATCCTCGACCACGTGCGCCGGAAGATCGCCTCGAGCAGGTCCTCCTTCGAGCCGAAGTAGTGGTAGACGAGCCCGTAGGCGACGCCGGCTTCCTTGGCGACGTCGGCGACGCGGCTCGTGTGGTAGCCGGACCGCGCGAAGACCGTGATCGCTGCCCGCAGGATCTGGCGCCGCTTCTGCCGCTGCGCGTCGGTCGCCACCGCGGCGGGGATCCTATGCCTCAGTCGTCGCTGCTGCCTCTGCCGCTGTTGCCGCCCGAGTCGCCGCCCGAACGTCCCCTCCCCCGGCCGCGGCCCGAGTTGTCGTCGTCCGTCTCGGTTTGCACGCTCGGGGCGCGCGGGCGGCTCTCCGTCTCGCTTCGCTCGCGTCTCGATTCGCTCGGTCGTCGTCTCGTCGGTCGTGGTCGCGGCGGGCGGCGCCAGCGCAGGCGCGGGCTCGAGCTGGACGACGGGGAGCGAGATCGTGCTCCGCGTGACCAGGTGGACGCCGAGCCCGACCGTGACGGCGAGCACGAGCCCGAGCAACCCGAGCAGCACCGTGCGCATCAGCTCGTCACCGCCAGCGGCAGCACGACCTCGGCTCGGGCGCCGGTGCCGTCGTCGCGGGTGCTGATCGACGCCGAGCCGCCCCAGCGCCGCGCCAGCGCTTCGACGATCGCGAGCCCGAGCCCGGTGCCGGGCCGGTCGGTGCGTCCGCGCCGGAAGCGCTCGAAGACCCGTCGCTCGTCACCGGGCGGCACTCCCGGGCCCTCGTCGAGCACGGCGAGGCGGCCGTTCGCGTCCCACGTGACCGTCACCGTCGTCCCGGCCGGCGCGTAGACGAGCGCGTTCTCGATCAGGTTGTCGAGCGTGATCGCGACGTCCTCGTCGGCCGCACGGACGAACGCGTCGGCGTCTCCCTCCAGCGCCAGGCGGTGCCCGCTCGCCTCGGCCCGTGGAAGCCAGCGCTCGTACGCGGACTCCGACGCGCTCCGCAGCGAAACCGGCGCGCGCAGCGTCGGGCGGTCGCCCTCGCGCGCGAGGGTGAGCAGCGAGTTGAGCAGCCGAGTCAGCCGCTCGACCTCCGCCTCTGCGAGCTCGAGCTCGTGCCGAACGGCCGGGTCGTCGCTCTTCAGGCCGGCCGCCTCGAGCCGCAGCCGCAGCCCGGTCAGCGGCGTTCTCAGCTGATGCGAGGCGTTGCCGACGAACTCGCGTTGCGCCTCGAGCACCTGCTCGAGCCGGTCGGTCATCTCGTTGAACGCGATCGCGACCTCCTGCTGCTCGCGGGCGCCGGTCACTTCGGCGCGGGCGTCGAGCTCGCCGTCCTCGACGCGGCGCGCGGTCCCCGCGAGTGCCCGCAGCGGCCGCGCGAGCGACCCGGCGAGCACCCAGGCGAGCCCGAGCCCGAGCGCGAGTGCGGCCAGCCCGACGCCGACGACGACGAGCACGTTGCGCCGCACCCGCTCCGAGACGGCCTCATTGCTCTGCGTCACCCGGACGGCACCGACGGTCCGGCCCTCGTCGAGGACGGGCACGGCGGTGAAGAGGAGCTCCTCGCCGACGGTCGCGCTGTGGCGTGTCCCCTGCCGCGACGCGCCCGCGAGCGCGGATGCGATCTCGGGCCGGTCGGCGTACGACTCGTCCTCGAGACCGGTGCCGGCGGAGTCGGCAAGGAGGAGGCCGCGAGGTCCGACCACGATCACCCGTGCGCCGAGGTCCCGCCCGGCCTGCTCGACGACGCGCTCGAGCTGCTCGCGGTCGCCGATCCGCGCCGAGGCGGCCGCCGCGACCACCTGCGCCTGGGCAGCCGCCTGCGAGCGCACCTCGCTGTCGACCCGGCTCGAGAGGCTGAGCACGAGCGGGATCTCGAGCGCGATCAGGACGAGCACGAGCACGTACGCGAACGCCGCGAGCAGCTTCAGCCGCAGGCTCACGCGACTTCCTCGTCAGACGCGAAGCGGAAGCCGACGCCGCGCGCGGTGTGGATCAAGCCGGGCTCGAGCTTCTTCCGCAGCGTGCTGATGTGGACGTCGAGGGTCTTCGTCGAGCCGAACCAGTTCACATCCCAGACCTCGTCGATCAGCCGCTCGCGCGTGACGACGGCGCCCGCCTCACGCATCAGCAGCGCGAGCAGGTCGAACTCCTTGCGCGCGAGCTCGACCGGCTCGCCGTTCAGCGTCGCCGTGCGCTTGGCCGGATCGAGCCGGACGCTGCCGATCTCGATCGGCCCGTCCCCGGCAGCCGCCGGCGCGCTCGAGCGGCGGAGGACGGCGCGGATGCGGGCGATCACCTCGCGAGCACTGAAGGGCTTGACGACGTAGTCGTCGGCGCCGAGCTCGAGCCCGACGACGCGGTCGGCCTCCTCGCCGCGCGCCGAGAGGATGATGATCGGGACGCTCGAGGAGGAGCGGAGCTCGCGGCAGACGTCGAGCCCCGAGCCGTCTGGGAGCCCGATGTCGAGCAGGACGAGGTCGGGGCGGACGGTCTTTCCCTTGCTGAGCCCGTCGGCGACGGTGTGCGCGATCTCGGTCTGGAAGCCGTCGCGCTCGAGCGCCTCGGCGAGCGGGGTCGTGATCGACTCCTCGTCCTCGACCAGCAGGATCGTCCGCTTCGCGTGCGCCATGGGAGAAGTGTGCCCACCCGCCCGCGCCTGGAAGCGCGGGCGGGTGGAACGGCGTCAGCGGGCGATAAAGCTGCCGCTCATGCCTTCCTCGCGATGGTCGCTGACCGCGCACCAGAACGAGTAGCGGACGCCCTTCTTCAGCTTGGCGGTGAGGCTGACGCTGCGGCCCTCACCCAGGATGCGGGTCTTCCAGGTCTTGCCGCCGCCCTTGAGCCAGAAGTCGTGCCCGTCGTCGCCGGCGTTGCGGATCACGAACTTGACGGTGCCGGGCTTCGGCTTGGCCGAGAGCCGGATCGAGTAGTCGACCTCGGTGACGCGGACCGTCTGTGCGTTCGGCGCGCTCTGCGCGACCGCCGCGAGGGACACGGCCGCGACGAGCGTTGCGGCCACGCTGAGCAGGATGAGCTTCATCTCTTTCTCCTCGGATGGTTGTGGTTGGTGGTGGACTAGCCCTTGCCGCTGTTCGAGCCGGAGCGGTCCTCGTCGTCGGCGGCGTCGTTGTCGTCGTCGCCGCCTGAACCGTGGCCGGAGTTGTCGTCGTCGCCGCCGCGGTCGTCGTCGTCATGGCCGCGGTCGTCGCCGGCCGCTCCGCCGGTGCAGCGTGGGTCGTTCGCGTGCTCGGCCTCGTCGCACGGGCCGGAGATGTCCGCGCCGTCGTCGGTCGTCGTCGCCGGGGCGGGTGCCGGTGCAGGCGCAGGCGCATCGTCGGTGGTTGTGGCGGCCGTGGTCGTGTCCACGGTCGTCGTGTCCGCGGTGGTCGTGTCATCGGTCGTCGTGTCGCCGGTGCTCGTCGCACCGGGCAGCGACACCGTGCGGGCCGGATCCGCGTCGACGCTCGTCGCGGCTGCATAGCCGCCGGTCGCGATCACGCCGGCCCCGAGCAGGCCGATCAGGAGCTTCGTCATCGTCGATTCCTCCTCGTTTCGCTCACGAGGTGAGGATGCCCGGGGGCCTTCCAACAGCGGGGCAAGCGAAGGCAAAGCCTTGGTAAAGCTTCGTTCCGGTTCAGCTACACTGCCGCAGCGCCACGGCCCATTCGTCTAGTGGCCTAGGACACCGCCCTCTCACGGCGGCGGCACGGGTTCGAATCCCGTATGGGCCTTCCTCTCTAGCTTGGCTCCACGGTATCCCGCATGGTTGCGGGAGTCAGGCGTGTCAGACGAGTCTCGAATGCGCGGGCCGTGCTACCCCCGTGCTACCCCCGACGGCGTCAGTTTCGCGTGCCTAGCTCTGCGCAGAGAGTGCGAACGCCAGGATCGGCAGCAACGCCTCGGCGTATGGGCACCGCGCTACGCGCGAGGCGCGATGCGAACGCGCTACGCGTGAAGCGCAAGAGGCGTCTGACGGATGCCCGTTCGCCCGATCAACTCGGCCGACGAGAAGCGCATGCCCGTCAAGTCACTCGGTCGCGATCGCACCCCCGCAGAGGATCGTGCGGACCTCGCGCAAGAGGACACGGTCATAGGCATCGGCCGTTCCGTCGTCAAGCCTGCCGACGAGTCAGCTCGGCTGGCCCGCGCTGGACGACGACCTCACGCCGGACAGACGCCCAGCTCGCCGCAGCGGCACCTCGCGGGCCAAGGCGACGACCGGATCGCGTCACTACGGGTGCTGCAAGATCTAACCCGGTAGGTGAGCCTACTGGCCGTTCGCCGGTGTCATGTCAGCCGTCAGGCGTGAGAGGGTTCGGTCGGTGGGGCGAGCGCCCGTGGGCCGCACATGGGCCGCTCGCCCCATATCTCAACGACGTCGAGGGGACGCCGAAGGCTGCCCGGGGCCGAGCGCCCGAGCCCCGCGCAACACTCCCCGAAACCCTGGCCGGACCTACCCGGACAAAGATGGCATGTTGTCGCTAGCGGCACGGCGGGTTCGAGGAGGCAGGCGGCACCTCCTCGAGCCTGCAGCTTCGTTGGCGTGCAGCGGAGCGCGAGTTCGGCCGGTGGAGCCGGCGCGCTTAGCGCGCCGCAGCCCCGGTCGATGGACCCACTTGGGTCACTGACCCTGCCGGTGGCGTTCGTCAGACTCTGCCCGTGGGACTCGCTCAAGAATTCGTCATATCGCCGCTCGCTGGTGTCATGGTCGGCGCTGCCGCGACCGCAATCGGCGGGTTCTTCGCGAACCGGTCACTACAGCAGTCAAGACAGCACCATGAACTCCTTGCGATCAGCAACGAGCGGTTGTTCTCCGCGGCCCTCGATTTCTCCCAAACCAGCCGGGAGATGTGGCACCTCGCTTGCGAGACGTCGCGAAGAGGACAGCCGGGGTTTGAC
Organism: uncultured Gaiellaceae bacterium; assembly: GCA_963738795.1. GTDB lineage: Bacteria > Actinomycetota > Thermoleophilia > Gaiellales > Gaiellaceae > Gaiellasilicea. The sequence goes on from CAVTXQ010000010.1 coordinate 359,161, forward strand.
GCGGAGCTCGAGGCTTGTCATGCCAAGTTACGCGCGCTGTATGCCCGCATTCGTCTCGTCGGCGACGCTGCCGTTCAGGAGTCCGCGCGCCTGATCGTTCGCGAAGCCTACGCTGCCAGGAGCGTGACCACCGGAGGTGAGGATCCGCGCCCCGTCGCCACTGGAGATAACCCACAGAAGCGGCTGAATCTCGAATTGAGGGAATTCCTCACCGCGGCACGCCACCAGCTCGACACTGCGGATCCCGGCGCTGTCCCTTCGCTCGACGTGGACGACGACTAGAGCGCTAGAGGGCCGAGCCGCAAAGGCTGAGGAGGCCGCCGCCGCATCACCGCGAGAATCGGCGTAGGTTTGCTCTACGACGTCCGCGCGAAGCACGACAACGGCAACACGCGCCGCTTTGCCCGAAGCGAGCAGACCGAGACGAGGCGAGATCGCGCCGCTCGAACCGTGGGACCCAGACCCGGAGCCGCAGCCCTCGTACACGGACGACGACGGCTGGACGTACTACGAGTGCGGCGACGGCGAGGACTGTCGGCGACCGTCTAGCCGAGCTCGCGATGCGGCTCGCCCTACGAAGGATCCGGATGACCGGATACACGGCATTGCTGGCGCGGCTCGAGGACGTCACCACACCCCCGTGGGCGTCGGTGTTCGAGGCAGTCATGGCGGTCGACGTGGAGACGGCCGCGTGAACACCCCATGGGGCACACTGAACACCCCCGTGGGGCAAGGTCGACTGGAGGGCGGAGCGGGTACTGGAGGGCTGAGCGCCATCGGTACCCCCGTCCCGGCGCTCAAGCCCTCCTGCCCTTACCGGGGCCGCCCGGTGTGGGCTAGTTCGAGTGCGCGGGTGCAGGACGCTCGACAGACCCCAGAAGATCCTCGCGGCATCCGGTTCGCTCACCCGCGCTTCCTCGAACTCCCTGGTTATCCCCAACCGTCCGCGGCTGGAAACCGGATGCGACCGTGAGCGAGCGGCCGGCGGCGTCGGTGCTGCTCGAAACCCCCGGTGCCCTGCTGTGCGGTCGCACTTGCGCGAGCTCGGCCTCGAGCGTCGTGCGGTCGACGCGGTGTTCCGCGCGCTCGACGTCGTCGTGCTGCCTGGCTACAGCCGACCGCTCGTTCGCACGGAGGATTACCTCGAGCTGCTCAGGCGGTCGACGTTCTCGGACGATCGGGTGCGGGCGGCGTGACGCTACTCGTCGATCGTACGCATGGCGTGGAAGACGGGGCCGTCGGGGCCGTCGGAGATCTCGGTCGTGAGTGCGATGGCGCCGCCGGGGGTCAGAAGTCGATGCCGAACAGCTGGCGACCGACGATGATCCAGACGGCATAACTCACGCCAGTGGCAACGCATGCGAGAGCGAGTGCGGGCCAGAAGTTGACCCCGCCACGCAGCGCCGCGGGGAACACGACGAAGAACACCAGCGAAGGCAGGACGACCCAGAGAATCGACCAAGAGAGCGACGCGACCTCGTCCGTGTCGTTCGTATCGCGGTATAGCCAGATGGCGGCGAGGATCGACGACAGCGGCAGCGAGATGAGGATCGCCCCCATCAGCGATGATCGTCGAGCGATCTCGCTAGCGGCGGCGATGATTGCGCCCGAGAGGAGCGCTTTGAACAGCAGGTACACGCCGCGCGATGTTACGTGGTCACACGGTGCTACCCCCCGTGCTATCCCCCGCATGAGAAAAGCGGCCGTTTGCTGGGGTGTCCGAGTCCCGTATGGGCCTTCCTCTCTAGCTTGGCTTCACGGTACCCCGCATGGTTGCGTGGGTCAGGCGTGTCATGGGGTCTCGGATGTCCGGGCCGTGCTATCCCCGTGCTATCCCCGGCGTCGGGCAGGTGATTGACGAAGGGGGCTTTTGCCCCCTCGTCATTCGCTGAGTTACGGCAACTCGGTTGTCGTCCCAGCTGGGTACCGGACGAGTGTCGCGCTCGAGACACTCGTTGCCTGAAGCGTCGCGTAGAAGACCGTCGGGTTGTCGCCGCTCGGGCTCCCCGGCACCTCGGGAACCTCCGCCTGCCAACACTCCAGCGTCACGGTTCCGCCGCCGGCCGGAATGCTCAGGACACCGCTGCCCGACACGGTGTTTCGCTTGATATGGCCCGGGGCGTCACCCAGGGTCGTTCGCGTGAAGATTCTGAACACGGGGCCATTGAGCACCCAACAGAGGAAGTCGCCGTTTCCGAATCCCTTCCGGACCGCGACCGTGGCGTCTGCCATGTAAATGCCCTGAGGCAGGTGCATCGCCAGGATGTGTGTGCCATTCGCTTCCGGGAGCCCGATCGGGCCGGTACCGACGACGGTGACCTCGACCTCGTCCGGCGTTGCCCTAAGGACGCGGTACCCGCGCACGGTCTCACCTGCCGGTCCCTGAGCCCCAGGCGGTCCCTGAACGCCCTGCTGGTTCCAGTTCACCGCATTCTCGGACGCGCGACAGGTCTGCCCTGCCTCGGCGTCGATGATCCTCACGATCCCCGAGCCCTTGCCATAGCACGCTGCGATCGTGCCGTCGTCACCTGGTATCGCCGCATACGCTGCCGCGCCCGTGACAACGGCGGCAACAATCGCCAGCGCCGCCCATGGGCGAGCCCTGCGAGACAAGACCCTCATTTGTGCCCTCCTGACCTAACGCGAGACGCCAATCCCCGCTTGCAGAGAGTCTGCGCCTCGACAACTCAGACTTCAACCGTTCGAACTGGCTCGGCCGTCTCGCGCTCGAGTGGGCCGAACTCTCCCTGGACGACGCGCAGCTCGCCGCGGCTGCGCTTCAGGCGCTGCCGCGCCACCCTGACTCGGCGTTGCGCGGCTCACCGACCTGTCTCGCCCTTCGGTCAGCGGAATCGAGGGACGATCACAGCGATCATCTGCGCATGGGTGAGGGGGTCACTGAGGGCTACGTGCATGTGCTCGTTTGCGTCGAGTTTTCGCGCGTGAGCAGCGTTACGGCACGCGGTTGGCGGAGCGGCGCTCATCCGGTGACTCCCGCTGAAGCGCGCAGCGCAAGACGATTGAACCCCGAGTAGCAGAAGCGCATCATTGGAGCTATGAGGGGATCCCGCTGGCGCTGCTTCTGGCGGTGGCCAATCGGCCATCAGTGGGAACACATCGTTGAAGGCCGGTCGGCCCACAAGCGTTGCCGCGACTGCGGCAAGCAGAAGGGTCATTGGTCCCCCGACTCACGCGACTTCCCAAGCCACTTGTCCGGGGGCGGCGGCGACTAACTCCCGAAGCACCGTCGAGAGGCCGACAGGTCACACCGCGCGCGTGAGCTTTCCCGCCGCTCGAACGTCGGTCGACCCCCGGCCGTAGCTCAGCGCCGCTCATCGGCTTTCTTCCTGCCTTGTGCTCTTAGCTCATCGAGTTTCCGGCGAAGCGGTTCCGGCACCTCGGTCTCTGCGGACACGGGTTCGAATCCCGTATTGCGAGAGGTCGCCCGCCTCGGGCAGCAGAAGAGAGGCCCGTGTACTGCGGGGGCAGCGCTGCTGCTGCCCCCGCAAGCCCCGAACGGGTCCGTCAGCCGATTGCCTCGAGCGCGTCGCAGAACACGGCGTCGCCCTGCTCGAAGATGTCGTGCGGGCCGTGGACCACCACGCCGCCCGGCGAGAAGACGATCTTGCCGACGTCGTGGAACAGCACTCCGAGACCGGGGTAGGTCTGCTTGAAGACTTGGCCCAAGTTCGCCTCGGTGTCTGTCGCGTAGTCGTACTTGATCGTAAAGCTCCCCGTCCCCGTCATCGAAACGGACGGGTCGTCGGAGCGCCAGTTCGTCTCCACCCGCTTGAAGTGCACGATGTCCGCGACCGGGTTCCCGGCCTTGTCGAACGTCGTCATCCCTGAGAGTCTCGATCGACCCTTCCCATACGTTGTCGAACCCGCCGCACGGGGCAGAGCCGGAGTACGTGAACGAGTCCGTGAACCGTTCCGGCGGCTTCGCGGAGGCCGCGCCGGCGAGCATCAGCGCGACACCGCAGGTCGCAGCGGCTGATGCTAGGAGTCCCTTCATGTCCTTCCCTTCATCTGACCCCATTTCCCACCCCGCGCGGCCACCGTCGCACACCCGCGCAGTCGAGGTCAAGCCAGGCCCGGACTGAATCAAAGGCCGCCCCACGCGCGGTCTGAAACCGAGTCAGACCCAACTCGCGAATCGAGCGGAGCGTCTTCGCTGCGGTCAGCGGGGCGTCTCTCAGCGCGCGACGAGCCCGACGGCCGTCGCTCCGCCGCAAGCCACCGGGCCGATCCAGCACACCTCGTAGAAGAGCGGGACACGCGAGAACAATCAGGAGGGCCCACCCTCGCGGTGGGCCCTCCTCTCGTGCAGGGTGGCTGCGGTTCGACCCGTCAGTTCATCGAGTTTCCGGCGAAGCGGTGCCGCGCAAGCGCGTGCCTGCATGCTTCGGTGATACCCCGAGCCGGCTTCGCGCTGACGATGCCAGTTAGGACAAGCGCGGGACGGGCAGGTCGACGGCCACCCTGGCACGGCACCGCCCCCATCTCAAACCCGGGAGGGGGCGGCGCCGCGCCGGCGGCTACGCGGTCAGCCTGGCGCAGACGCGCGTGGTGTCGTACCCGGCGCTGGGCTCATGCAAGACCTCGCCGGTCTCCGGATCGATCTTCAGCACGCCTTTGAAGTCGAACGGGACCTGGCCGATGATGCTCAGGATCAGCTGGCCGTCAGGCGTGATCCGCACATGGTCCGCGCCGACGTCGCGGAACCGCGCAGTGTTGTCACCCGCCGTGGCCGTGAGTGTGAAGTTGACATTGTTGACGGCGAGAGTGCCCTTCGTGCGGTCGAACTCACGCAGACGAACCCTGCCGACGATGTGCGTCGTGACGTCGACGCCGCATTCCTCAGTGAGGAACGTGTCAGCAATCGTCTCGTCGATCTCGATCACCTCGACGGTCGGCTTTCCCGCGTTCGCGATTCCTACCAAGGGAAACGCGACGATCGACAGAGCTGCCACGACGAGGGTGAAACCACGACGCTGGCTCATGGAGTCTCCTTTCAGAACCTCTAGCGAATCCTTGTAAGAGGTCGGGGCCTCCCCCTTGCGAGCGCTCCGCCTCTCCCGCAGTCGCGCGAGCATCACCCGAACGCAGCGCGCGAGTCAAGCCCGGCGGCCCGGCGCGTGCACTAAAGTCAGCGCAATTGCGTCATAGCGGCAGCCGTCGCGGCGTCGGTACCTTCGCGCCGAGGACGTGAGGCGGCGCCGTCTTCTTGCGACGGGCCCGCGTTCGCGTATCGCCCCCACGTGCGCGAGCGCGGGTCCGTACGCACTCCGACGCAGCGGCGCGGCCGTCCGAAAGCTCGGCTACCCTGCCGCACATGCGGCGTTGGACTTCGACCCTCGTGGTCGTCGTATCTGTGGGTCTCTTGTTTGCGGTCGGTCATGCATCGGCGGTCGACACGCGCCTGAACGTGGCGGAGAAGTGCTCGTTCAGCCTCCTCCCCGACGACGGCCTGATGCTGACCACGACGTTCACCGTGACGAATGCCCGCCACGGGCGTCCCGCCTCCGTTCGCATCGTCGCCGGGTGGAACATCGGCGGTCGCTACCTCAAGGCCGGCTCACCGACGAACGTTCGGCTAGGGCCGGGCCGGTCGGCTCAGCGGGTCGTCAAACGGACGGTGCTCCACGCGCCGGCGCTGTGGAAGAGCCTGCGCGACGACGCGCGCTTCAACTGCGCGTCGACGAAGACGTACACGATCGGCTAGCGCGTCAGTCGAGCACGCGCGTCACGACCTGCTCGTGCGACGCGCGCCACACCTGCAGCAGCAAGTCGAGCTCGAGCCGCCGCTCCGGCGCGCTCTTCGAGCCGAGGAGCGACACTTCGATTTCGTCCGGCGCGACCTGTTCGGCCACGGTATGAACGCGCTCGCGCAGGAAGACGAGCAGGCTCGGAACGAGTTCTGGGTCGCTGAGATGGATGCGCATAGCCGCAGGAGACGCGCCGTCTCTCACCGACCGTAGGCGCATTCGGCTGCCGGCGCCATGCCTCGAATGGGCAGTTACGGGGATGGACGCCGACGCGGCGGCCCGGCCGGCGTCCATCCCGCCGCGCGCACCCTCTCATGTCGCCCAGCCTGGCGACAACCAAACAATTGGCCAGCTTTCAGGCAGCGGGACGAACGTAGTGTGTCCGGGCCGAGGCGAGGATCTGGCTCGACTGCAGCGGCAGGTTCTCGCTCACCCACATCAGGATCGACTGCGCGAGCGGAACCTGATCGTGGTCCGGCTCCCGCGAGACGAGGACGTACACCGTCGCGGCCTGGTTCGGGCCGAGCACCTCGCGCAGCGCGTTGTCGACCGCCCGGGCGAAGCGCGGGTAGTTCTGCGCCGGCAGGACATGAGAGTGCTCGCGGCAGATGTGCGGCAGCGTCTCGGTCTGCGTTCCGGGATCGAAGACGTCGAGGCGGTAGCCGCAGAGGAGCGAGAACCGGCGCTTCAGCGCGAGCTCGTTCCAGAGCCGCTCGAGCTCGTCTGCGGCGCCCGGCCGGCCGCTGCGCGAGAGCACGTCGACCATCTCGCCGAACACCCGCGCCGGGCGCTCGGGCCGGTCGCGCTGCACCCGGTCGAGCAGCTCGCCGACGACGCGCTCGAACCGCTCGCGGTCGGGCCGGTCCGAGTCGAGGATCGTCGGGAGCGTCTCCTCGGCGTCCGCGACGACCAGCAGGCCCGCGCCCTGCGCGTCGCCGAGCGGCCACCCGCGCGACCCGAGCCGATCGGCGAAGAGGGTCAGATGCTCCGGTGTGGCGACGAGGATTCCGGGCTGGTCCCGCTCGAATCCGGCGGCGAGGTACGCGGCGACCGACTCTGCGAGCTCGGCTGCGTCGCCGTAGACCTGGACGCCGTGCGACCGGGCGCTTGCGCCTTTGAGGAAGTCGCCCCAGGACTGTCGCATCGGCCAAGTGTAGAACGGCGCGGCCGTTTTGCGGTAACCACTTCTTAACGCGGCGACCCCCGAAAAGGGGACTCGTGGCTCACCGCTTCGGGGCACAGTGAATGTGGGCGCGCCCTGCGACCGAGCCGCCCGAGTGACCCCCCGGTCCCCCGGAGGCACTCGTGGTCAACGATCGCACCTGTGGGAGTGCCGCAGCTCCTGCTGGGCGCGCCCCGTACGTTTTCTAGTCCGACGCGGCGGCCCGCGCGTAGATCGCGGCGAGCGCGAGGATGATCAGCCCGTAGAGCATCTGGCGAACGGCTTGCGAGGCGTTCAGGATCGTCAGCAGCGAGTCGAGCACGGTCAGGATCAGGGCACCGAGGATCGTCCCCGCGTAGCCGCCGACGCCGCCGAAGATCGAGGTGCCGCCGATCACGACCGCCGCGACGGACGGCAGCAGAAACGGCGTCGCGATCCCGAGGTCGGCCGCGTCGTTGAAGCCGACGAGCAGGATCCCGGCCGCGGCGCTGAGCACGCCGCAGAGCGCGTAGACCGCAAGGAGCACCTGCCAGGTCCGCACCCCGGCGAGCCGGCAGGCGGTCGCGTTGTCGCCGACCGCGTAGATCATCCGGCCGAAGCCGCTGTAGCGAAGGCCGAGGATGATCAGCGCCGAGATCGGCACCCAGACGAGCAGGCCGTAGGGGATGTAGGTGAAGAAGCGCTCGGAGCCGAGCTTCTTGACGAGCTCGGGTGCCGGCGCGAGGAAACGCGTCTGGCTGTAGATCGTCAGCGCGCCGAGGGTCACCGTGCTGACGCCGAGGGTCATGATCAGCGGATTGACGCGGAAGACGGCGACGCCGATCCCGTTGACGACGCCGATCCCGAGGCCGGCGAGCAGGGCCATCCCGATCGCGATCGCGGCGCCGTCGGTGGCGTAGCTCGAGATCATGAAGGCGCCCGTGGTCGCGGTGGTCGCGACCGAGAGGTCGACGCCGCCCGTCAGCATCACGAGCGTCTGGCCCGCCGCCATCAGCCCGAGGATCGCGGCGTAGAGAAACGTCGTCGACACCTGCTTCGGCGTCAGGAACGCCTCGCCCGACTGGACGCGGTTGACGATGTCCGTCGCGACGAAGAGGCCGACGAAGACGAGCGTCAGCACGGCGACCGGGTTGTCGGCGAAGAGGCGGCGAATGTCGAAACCGGTGGAGCGAGGCTCCGCGGCCTGCGGCGCCGAGCTCACAGATTCTTCCCCCGCTGGCGGAGCGCCAGGCCGCCGACCATGACGACGAGGACGATCAGCGTCCCCTGGATCACCTGCGCCCAGTTCTGGTCAACGCCCTTCAGGATCATGATCGACTTGACCAGCGTGAGCACGAAGGCGGCCGCGATCGGCCCGATCAGGCCGCCGATGCCGCCGACGAGCGCGACCCCGCCGAGCACGACCGCCGCGACGCTGTTCAGCGTGTAGTACTGGCCGGAAAGGGCGTCGCCGATCCCGGACGTGGCCGTCAGCGCGAGGCCGCCCATCGCCGCGAACGCCGAGCCGAGCGCGTAGGCGCCGATCCGCGTCCGGGCGACCGAGATCCCCGCCAGGAACGAGGCCTGCCGGCTCGACCCGATCGCGTACAGGGAGAGGCCCGGCTTGCGCCAGCGGATCGGCACCCAGACGAGCAGCACGACCGCGGCCAGGATCACGATCCCGGACGGCAGCCAGGGCGTCAGCGTGTAGCCGATCGCGAGCTTCGAGAACTCGAGCGGAGCGCCGCCGCCGGGGATCTGCATCACGGCGAGCGCCGCACCGCCCCAGACGAACAGCATCGCGAGCGTGACGATGATGTCCGCGACCTTGGTCACCGTGATGATCAGACCCGTCAGCGCGCCGGCGAGCGCCGCGCCGAGGATGAGCACGACCGAGACCACGATCGCCTCGCGGAAGCTGACGGCCAGCCCGGTCGTCGCATCGAACATGTACTTCGCCGAGAGGACGTTGACGAGGCCCATCAGCGAGCCGATCGAGAGGTCGATCCCGCCCGAGATGATCACAACCGCCTGCGCCATCGCTGCGAACGCAAACGGCAGCGCGTCGATCGCGAGCGACTGCACGTCGAACGTGCCCCACGCGGCCGGGATCGTGCTCCAGTACAGGAGCAGGCCGACGAGGAGCACGTAGACGCCGACCGTCCAGCCATGCCGGCGCGCGAGCCGGCCCCAGTGGATCCCGGTCCGGCGCGGCTCGGCGGCAACGGTCGTCATGCTGCCTCGTCCCGCTCGAGCCCGTGCATCGCCCGCAGCAGCGTCGCCTCGTCGGCTCCGGCGGCCTCCAGCTCGGCGGTCACGCGCCCGCCGTAGAGGCAGACGGCGCGGTCGCAGACGAGCGGGATCTCGGCCAGCTCGCTCGTGAACAGAAGCACGGCGGCACCGTCGGAGGCGAGCTGCCGAAGGAGCGCGTAGATCTGCCGCTTCGTGCCGACGTCGATGCCGCGGGTCGGGTCGAAGCAGAGCAGGGTCTGGAAGCCGTTCGCGAGCCAGCGGGCGATCGTCACCTTCTGCTGGTTGCCGCCCGAGAGCCGCCGCACCTGCCGTTGCGCGCGCGTGTCGATCGAGAGAGCCTCGATCGCGCCAAGCACCCGCCGCCGCTCCTCCCTCATGCCCACAGGCCCCCAGCGACGCGGGTTGTTGAAGCGCGGCGCGGCGATGTTCTCCGCGATCGAGCGTTGCGGCAGCAGCGCCTGCAGCCGGTCGGCGGGAACCAGCACGACGCCGGCGCGGATCGCGTCGTACGGATGACGGGCCCGTAACGGCTTGCCCTGGACGAGCACGTCGCCTGCCGTCGGCTTCCGCTGGCCCGAGAGCACCTCGAAGAGCTCGTCCTGGCCCTGGGCCTCGAGCGCGGCGATTCCGAGAATCTCGCCGGGCCGGAGCGCAAACGAGACGTCGGTGAGTGTCTCCCCGACTTGCAGCCTGCGGACCTCGAGCGCCGTCGGCCCCGCCGCTGCGACCTCGATCCGCTCACGCGGCGGCGTCGCCTCGGCGGTTCCGGCGGCACGGGCGACCTCCTCGCCGAGCATGAACTCAACGATCTTCTCCTCCCCGCCCTCCTGCGGCACGAGCGTGCCGACGTCGCGGCCGTCGCGGAGCACGGTCGCCCGGTCGCAGTGGGCGATCACCTCGCGCAGGCGATGGGTGATGAAGAGCGCCGAGCGCCCCCGCTCCTTCTGGCGGCGCATCACGTCGAAGACGCGTTCGGCGAGATCGGACGGGAGCGCGGCCGTGATCTCGTCCAGGATCAGGAGCTGCGGGTCACGGGCGAGTGCGCGAGCGAGGTCGAGCATCCGCAGCAGCGGCAGCGGGAGATCGAGCGCCAGCTCCGCGAAGTCGACGTCGAGGTCGAGGTCACGCAGGTGCCGGCGAACCTCCGCCACCGGCGTCCCCGTCAGGCGCAGGTTTTGCCCGATCGTCAGGTCGGGCACGAGCGCCGGATCCTGGAAGACGGGTGCGAGTCCGATCCGCGCCGCCTGGGCGGGCGAGGAGACGGTGCTCGCCTTGCCGTTGACGAGGATCGTCCCTCCGTCCGGCCGGATCACGCCGGTCAGCACTTTCACGAGCGTGCTCTTGCCGGCGCCGTTCGCCCCGAGCAGGGCGTGCACCTCGCCGGGCTCGACGACGAGGGTGGCCGACTGCAACGCGACGACCGGGCCGTAGCGCTTCGACACCTCGCGTGCGGTCAGGAGGCTCATGCGTGGGTGAGGGAGGGAACGCCGGACGGCGCCCCTCCCTCTTCACCCTGGGGGCTACGGCCCCTTGCAGCCCACGAGCTGGGCTGCCGTGTACGTCGTCCACGGCTTGATGAACAGCTGCGAGCTGTAGGTCGGCGGACGCTTCGGCGAGTAGTACGACTTGATCGTCTTCGAGTCGTTCGCCATGTCCCAGACCTCGGGCGTCAGCTTCGTCCACTTCTTGACGGTGCCGCCGCCGAGGACCTTGATCGCGACCGCGGCGCCAACGCCGCCGATCGTCGCCGGGTTCGTCACAGCCGAGCCCTGGAACTTCGGGTTCAGGTTGATCAGCTGCTTGAGGAACTCGTTGTTATCGGCCCCCACGACGGGAACGTACGGCTTGCCGGCCGTCTTGAACGCGTTCACGATCGTGTAGTCGATCCCAGACGTCCAGACGCCGTCGACCTTCACGCCCGAGTTGAGGATGTCGAGCATCTGCTTGCCACCCGGCGCGAACGACCACTGGGTGAACGTCTGCTTGACGACCTTGATCCCCGGGTACTTCTTCAGCGCCTGCTGGAAGCCCGTGTGGCGGTCGGTGTCGGCCGGGACGCCGGCGATGCCGCGCATCTCGACCACGTTGCCCTTGCCGCCGAGCTTCTTGAACAGCCACATCGCGCCGAGGCGGCCGTACGCGACCTGGTCGTTCGTGACGTTGAAGGCCTGCGGTGCCGTGATCCGCTGGTCGACGGACACGATCTTCACCCCGCGTGCCGCCGCCTGGGCGACGACCGCGTTGAGCGCGTTCGCGCTCGACGGGTTGATGATGATCGCGTTCGCGCCGGCCGAGATCAGGTTGCGGATGTCGGCGATCTGCTCCGCCGGGCCGCCGTTGCGGTTGGCGACGATCACCTTCGAGACCTTGCCGCTCGAAAGCGCCTGGGCCTTGACCGCGCAGATCATCTCCTCGCGCCAGCCGTTGCCGACGAGCGTGTTGCTGACGCCGAGCACCCACTTCTGCCCGCCGACCGGCTTCGCGCTGGCTGTGCCGACGATTCCCATGACCGCGACGAGCGTCACGGCCGCGAGTGCTACGAGCGGCGCACCGAAGCGGCCGCGGATCCTGCCTTGCGTCATGCGATTCCTCCCTCTCCTGGAGTCCGAAACGAGTTTATGACCCTGGGGGCGCGGTCAACAAGCCGCACTCGTGTCATTCGCGGCGACCCTACAGCGCCTTTTGTCGGAAATCAAGAGAAGTCTTGTCGATCGCAGCAGATGTCCTTACACTCGGAGCCGAAGTGGCCACGCAGGCCCCCACGCCCGAGCCGAACGATCTCGTCGACGTGCTCGACCACGTCCGTGCCAACGGCGAGTCGTCGCGCGCCGAGCTGGCGCGGGCGACGGGTCTCGGCCGCTCCGTCCTGACCCAGCGCGTCGATGCGCTCCGCAACTACGGGCTGCTCGCCGAGGACCGCGTCGGCGTCTCGACCGGCGGCCGGGCGCCGCGACTGCTCCGATTCCGCTCCGACGCGGGCTACCTACTCGTCGCCGACCTCGGCGCGACGAGCACCGACGTCGCGCTCGCCGACCTGGCGGGCCGAATCGTCGTCCACCGGCAGGAGCCCTCCGACATCGCCGCCGGCCCGGACGCAGTGCTCGACCACGTCGAGGAGCTGTTCGAGGAGTGCGTCGCCGAGGCGGGCGGCGACCGCTCGCTCTGGGGCATCGGCATCGGCGTCCCCGGCCCGGTCGAGTTCGACTCGGGCAAGCCGGTCTCGCCACCGATCATGCCCGGCTGGGACGGCTACGCCGTGCGGGAGCGCTTCGCCGGGCGGAACGTGCCCGTCTGGGTCGACAACGACGTCAACGTGATGGCGCTCGGCGAGCTGACCGCCGGCTGCGGCCGCGGCGTCGACGACTTCGTCTTCGTCAAGATCGGAACCGGGATCGGCGCCGGGATCGTCGTCGACGGCCGGATCCACCGCGGCGCCAAGGGCTCGGCCGGCGACGTCGGCCACATCCACGTCCAGGCCGGCCGCGAGGTGACGTGCCGCTGCGGGATGAGCGGCTGCCTGGAGGCATTCGCGGGCGGCGCTGCCCTCGCACGCGACGCGGAGGCGGCTGCGCGCGAGGGGCGAAGCCCGATCCTGCAGGCACTGCTCGCGGAGAAGGGCTTCCTCGACGCCGCCGATGTCGCCGCCGCGTCGAAGCACGGCGACCCCGTCTCGATCGAGCTGATCACCGAGGCCGGGCGGCTGATCGGACAGATGCTCACCGGCATCGTCAACTTCTTCAACCCTTCGCTGATCGTGATCGGCGGCGGCGTCGCGGGCGCGGGCGACCTCTTGCTCGCGACGATCCGCCAGGCGATCTACCGGCGTTCGCTCCCGCTTGCGACGCGCGACCTGACCGTCCGGCGCTCGGCGCTCGACGGTCGCGCCGGAGTGATCGGCGCCGCGACCATGGCCGCGAACGAGCTCTTCGCCCGCGAGTTCCTACCCCGCTGGCTCGCCGCCGGCAGCCCCGCCCGCTCCGCGTAGCACCTGCGCGGCGCGGCGCGCATGTTCGGCGTACGCCGCGTCGAAGAGCCGCTGCGACTCCTCCATGCCGACGAGCGCCGGGCTCGTGAGGACGGGCGGCAGTGCGCCCTGCTCGAGCAGCAGCTCGGCGGTCCGCACCTTGACCGCGTTCACGAGCACGGCCGCGGCGACCGTCGATCCAGGACCGACCGGCGTCTCGAGCCCGTCGAGCTCGACGAGTGCGTCGCCGACCGGCGTGCAGAGGTCGAGGACGACGTCCGCGTGGTCGCGCAGCCGCTGCTCCCTCTCCCGCCTCGGCCTGCGCGACCGAGGTCACGGCGACGACGGCCAGTCCGCGCGCCTTGGCGCCGCGCGCGATCTCGATCGGGACGGCGGTGCCGCCGCCGGCGCTGAAGACGATCATCACGTCCGGCGGCGCGAGCTCGAAGTTGGCGAGGATCGTCTCCGCGAGGCCCTCGACCCGCTCGATGAACATCGCCTGCCGCTGGCCGTTCGCGCCGACGACCTGCGTGTGGAAGGTCATCGAGAGCTCGACGATCGGGTGGAAGCCGGGATAGGAGCCGTAGCGCGGGAACATCTCCTCGACCGGGATCCGCGAGTGACCGGTGCCGAAGAGGTGGACGAGCCCGCCCGCGGCGATCGCTCGAGCGCAGAGCTGCGCGACCTCCTCGACGGCTTCGTTCTGGCTCTCGAGTCGGTCCAGCAGCGCTTTGGCGGCCGCGAGGTACCGCGTAGGCTCCGTGCTCACGTCGCCGTCGAACGAGGAGGAAGCTGCACGGTGGTCGGCCACAGGGTGAGCATGCTCGGCACGGGTCTCATCGGACTCTTCTACACGAGAACGCTGCACGGGCAGCGCAACCGCGACCGCGTCCACGTCGTCTACTCGCGCTCGGAGCAACGGGCGAAGGCGTTCTGCGCTGACAACGACGTCCCCGCCTGGACGACCGACCTCGAGGAGGCGATCGCCCACCCCGAGACCGACACGGTCGTGATCGGCCTTCCGAACCAGCTGCACGAGGAGGCGGTCGAGCTCTGCGCGAAGCACGGTAAGAACGTCCTCTGCACGAAGCCGCTCGCCCGCACGGCCGAGGAAGCGAAGCGGATGCTCGACACGGCCGAGCGCGCCGGCATCTTCGCCGGCTATCTCGAGGACCTCGTCTACACCCCGAAGACGCTGAAGGCAGTCGCGGCGGTACAGGCCGGCCAGATCGGCGACGTGCTCTGGGCGCGCTCGCGCGAGACGCACCCGGGGCCGCACAGCGCCTGGTTCTGGGATGCGGCGCAGGCGGGCGGCGGGCCGATTGTCGACCTCGGCTGCCACTGCATCGAGATCATCCGCTCCTACATGGGCAAGGAGAACCGGCCCGTCGAAGTGATGTGCTGGACCGACACGCTCGTCCATCCGATCGAGGCCGAGGACAACGCGATCGCGCTGATCCGGTTCGAGAGCGGTGCGATGGGCCAGTTCGAGGTCAGCTGGACGTTCCGCGGCGGCATGGACCTCCGCGACGAGGTCGCCGGCACCGAAGGGACGATCTGGACGAACCATTTCCTCCGCACGGGCTTCGAGATGTTCACGTCGGGCGGCGGCGAGGGCTACGTCGCCGAGAAGGCCGAGAGCGCGAGCGGTTGGCTCTTCCCGGTCGGCGACGAGGTGGCGGAGCTCGGCTACGTCGACATGTTCACGGACATGTTCGACGCGATCGACTCCGGCCGGGCGCCGCGGGAGACCTTCTACGACGGCTACGTGGTCAACGGGGTCATCGACGCCTGCTACCGCTCGGCGGAGACGCGGCAGTGGGAGCCGGTGCAGCTCGAGGACTGGCGTGGCGGCGGCGTCCCCCGGATCGCGCGCGAGCGCCGCGAGCACGACGGCAAGACGGTGATCAAGGAGGAGAAGATGCCGGACGGCCGCTCGAAACTGATCCTGAAGGACGAGGCCACGGGCGAGTTCGTCGACGTCGTCGGCTGAAGAGCGCACGCGGGCTGGGGATAGTGTGCGGGCGTGACAGCCCGGACAGCCGTGCTCTCCAAGGGACAGCTCGCCCTGCTCGCCGAGCACGGCGAGGAGCGCCGCGCGGACGTCGGCGACGTGCTCTTTCGGGTCGGTGACCGACGCTATCCGCTGATCGCGATCATCGAAGGCGAGGCGGCCGTTCTCGACCAGAACGGTGCGGAGATCAACCGCCACGGCCCGGGTGGCTTCCTCGGCGAGTCGAACCTGCTCTCGGGACAGACCGTCTTCTTCACGGCCGTCGTGACCGAGCCGATGCGCTACATCGCCGTCGAGCGTGAGGAGCTGCGAGCGCTCCTGTTCGAGGACACCGCGCTCAGCGACCTGTTGCTCTGGACCTTCATGGCTCGCCGGGAGGGGCTTCAGGCGCGGGACGGTGTCGGCGTCGAGATCGTCGGGCCGCATTCGTCCGAGGCGACGCGACAGCTCGTCGAGTTCGCGCGCCGCAACCGCCTGCCGTTCACGTGGCTGGACACCGACCGCCCCGAGCATGCGGAGGGGCTCGCCCGGATCGCCGGGCTCGCGGATGACGAGATCCCGCTCGTGCGCCTACCGGGAGGGCCTGAGCTTCGGAATCCCTCCGCCGGCGAGGTGTCCCGGGCGCTGGGCATCGGGCTCGAGCTCGACCAGGCGGAGACGGTCGACCTGCTCGTCGTCGGCGGCGGCCCGGCCGGGCTCGGCGCCGCCGTCTACGGTGCGTCGGAGGGGCTGGACACGCTCGTGGTCGAGGGCAGCGCTCTCGGCGGCCAGGCGGGAACGTCGCGGAGGATCGAGAACTACCTCGGCTTCCCGGCGGGCATCAGCGGCTCGGAGCTGACGGTTCGCGCCGTCGGCCAGGCGCGGAAGTTCGGCGCCCGCATGGCCACGCCGTACCGCGCCGTCGCGCTCGAGCCCGGCGCCGAGCTTCACCTCGTCCGGCTCGAGAGCGGCCAGGAGATGAGGGCGCGCGCCGTCGTTCTCGCGACCGGCGCCGAGTACCGCCGGCTTCCGATCCCGGAGATCGAGTCGTACGAAGGCGTCAGCATCTTCTACGCCGCGGGGCCACAGGAGGCCCGGCGCTGCAGCGCCACGCGGGTCGGCGTCGTCGGCGGCGGGAACTCGGCGGCCCAGGCGGCGATCTGGCTCGCCCGCGGCGGCGCGCTCGTGACGCTCTTCCACCGCCGGGCCGACCTCAGCGAGACGATGTCGGACTACCTGATCCACGACCTCGAGCGCGCCGGCGTCCTCGTCCGAGGACGCAGCGAGATCGCCGCGCTGCACGGCGCCGACGGCCAGCTCGAGGCGGCGACGCTCCGCGACGGCGAGCGGATTCCGCTCTCCTCCCTCTTCCTCTTCCTCGGAGCCGCACCGAACACCGACTGGCTCGGTGGCACGGTCGCGCTCGACGACGACGGCTTCGTCCTCACGGGCCAGAGGGCCGGTGCCGAGGGCATCCTCGAGACGAGCGTGCCCGGCGTCTTCGCGGTGGGCGATGTTCGCTCGGGGTCGGTCAAGCGTTGCGCCACCGCGGTCGGCGAGGGAGCGATGGTCGTGCGCTTCGTCCACGAGCGCTTCTCCGCCGACGTCGTCAGCTGACCAGCTGCTCCGCCGATGTCGATTCGCGCGTGGGCCGTTCGTCGTACCGATGAGTTTCGAATCGCACTGCCGTCTAACACCGTGATCGACGTCCGCCGTCGCTACCGGAGGTGAGTTCATGTCGAAAACGCTCGTGATCGTCGGGACACGCAAGGGCTGCTTCTTTGTCGAGAGCGACGAACGGCGGCTCGAGTGGGAGCTGCGTGGCCCGTTCTGCGAAGGGTGGCCGATCTACCACGCCGTCCACGACGCCGACACCGGCGCGATCTACGCGGCCGGGGCGAGCGAATGGCACGGCGCGAGCGTCTGGCGCAGCCCCGATCTCGGCGAGACATGGACGCAGTCGAGCGAGGGCCTCGAGTACGGCGAGACCGGGCTCAAGCTCTCGAAGGTCTCGGGCCTGACCGCCGCCCACGGGCGGCTCTTCGCCGGCGCGGAGATGCCCGGCATCTTCGAGAGCCGTGACCGCGGCCAGACGTGGAAGCTCCTGAGCACGCTCGAAGGACAGCCCGGCAGCGAGGGATGGAACGATCCCGAGAACCAGCCGCCGGGACACCTCGGCATCCCCGCGATCCTCCCCCACCCCGAGGACTCCGCCCGCTACTGGGCGATCGTCCAGGGCGTCGGCATCTTCGAGACGGCCGACGACGGCACCTCGTGGACGCCGCGGAACCACGGGTTGCGCGCGGACTGGCCGCTCGAGAACCCCGAGGTCGGCTACTGCGTCCACAAGCTCGTGATGTCGCCGATCGACAACGACCGGCTGTACCAGCAGAACCATGTCGGCATGCACCGGAGTGACGACGCGGGACTGACCTGGACGGAGATCTCGGACGGCCTACCGACCGAGTTCGGATTCGCAGCGGCGGCGCACCCGCACGACCGGGACACGTTCTACGTGATCCCGCTCGATCCCGGCCACGCGCGCTGCATGCCCGACGGGAGCGCGGCTGTCTGGCGCACGGGTGACGCGGGCTCGACCTGGCAGCGGCTCGACGAGGGGTTGCCGCAGCACGACGCGCACGTCGGCGTCCTGCGCGAAGGGATGACGATCGACACGCACGACGTGCCGGGCGTGTACTTCGGCACGAGCACGGGCCAGGTGTTCGCCAGCGCCGACGAAGGCGAGAGCTGGCGCGAGATCGCGAGCTACCTGCCGGGCATCGCGTCGGTCGAGGTCGCGATCGTCGAGTAGCCATGGCCGAGCTCTACCTGCCTTCGACGCTGCGGCCGCTCTTCGCGGGGCTTCCGCGCCACCTCGAAATCGACGCCGTCACGGTCGACGAGGCGCTCGACCGGCTCGAGGAACGCTGGCCGGGCTTCCGCGACCGCCTCTGCGAACCGGGGCCGGAGCTGCGCCGCCACATTCACGTCTATGTCGACCGGGAGCGCGCGAAACTCGACACTCCGCTCGAGGCGCGCTCCCGGGTCGACGTGATCGCCGCCATCAGCGGCGGCTGAGCGGCGCCCCTCAGCGCGCCGTCGCCGGGCCTGTCCCGTTGCGCAGGAGGCTTCCGCGTCCCGTCGGCCACGGCAGGAGGTTCGTGCCCGAGCCTGGCACCCGGAAGACGTCGATGCCGTGGTCGAACGTCGAGAGCACGATCTCGAGCCTGCCGTCGCCGTCCAGGTCGCCGATCGAGGGCGCGGCAGGAACGCCGATTCCGTTCCCGTTTCTCCCCTGGCGCGGGAGTCGGATGTCGTGCAGCCGCTTACCCGCAGCGGAAAGCACGACCAGCCGGCCGGAGCCCGGGGCGAGCGCGTACGTGCCGAAGACGAGCTCGGGCTTGCCGTCCCGGTTGAGGTCGGCGGCCACGACCTCGGAGGCGAACGTCTTCGGGGCGCTCCGGGCGTAGTCGAACCGCCACAGCCGCTTGCCCGTCGGGCCGACGGCGTAGACGAAGCCGTCGGGCACTGAGGCCACGATCTCCGGCCGCCCGTCGCCGGAGATGTCGACGACCGTGGGCGCCGGGATCCCTGACGGCGGATACCAGTCCCCGGAGGGTCTCACCGCAGGCTTGCCGGACCGCGGCGGCGTCGTGAAGCCTTGGTGCCGGCGCGCCGACCGGGAGCCGTCGCCGTACGCGCCGTCGAGCACCATGAACGCGTATCCCTGGGTCTCGTACGGCTCCTTCTGCTCCGCGTTCGGCAGGCCGATCACCTCGTTCCGGCCGTCGCGGTCGAGGTCGGCGATCGACGGCGGCGAGTCCGTCCACTGCAGCCACATCGTCTTCCGAACGTCGGGCCACGGGCCCGCATGCTCGTGGTAGTGGCGGGCTTCGACCGCCGGGTCGAGCCAGCGGATGAACTGGCCCCACCCGAGCCGCCGCCCTGCGTGTCGGCTGTCGCGGTTGCGGAACCACGGCGAGGCGAGCACGGAGGTGCCGTCGTAGTTGAAGACGTTGATCTGGTGGTTGTCGAAGGTGACCACGATCTCGAGCTGCGCGTCGTCGTCGAGGTTGCCAATGCCGACGTTCTCGCCGTAGGCGCCGTAGCCGCGGTTGCCGACGCCGTTGAAGTCGGCGTCGTTGCCCTTGCCGCGCAGTCGGTTGTATCGCGGCCATGCTGTCACTGGAGCGCCCTTCGGCCGGTAGAGCGAGCCCCGTGCGCCGAAGACGAACACCTGTGCGCCGGTCGGCGAGGTGTTCGTCGTCGTCACGACGACCTCGATCCGGCCGTCTCCGTCGAGATCGGCCGCCGCGAGTCCCCGCGCCTCGGGGCATTGGCCCCCGCTGCACGTCGAGGCCGGCCAGCCCGGTTCGAGACGGAGGCGACCACCGCGGAGCTCGTAGGCAGCCACCGTGCCCTCGTTGCCGCCGACGACGATCTCCTTCCGCCCGTCGCCGTCGAGGTCCGCGACTGCGCCGGGGGCGTAGACCCGCCCTCTTGTCGCAGTGCCCTTGCCGAGCTGGCGACCCTTCGCGTCGAAGACGAACGTCGAGTAGAAGGGCGCGACGAGCTCGAGCCGGCCGTCGCCGTTCAGGTCGACGAGCCCGGGTGACGAGAACCAGCCCGTCTCCCCGGTGCTGATGTTGCGCACGAAGCGCGGGGCTGCGACAGCGGCGGGCACCGCTGTCGGGCGGACGACGGTGCGGTCCGCCGACGCTGCGCTGTCGCGGCTCGAGGGCGCAAACGCCAAGACCAGGAACGCGGCGACGGCCGCCACGCGGAGCATCGCCGAACCCTAACGACCCAACCGGTCGCGGTAGTCGCGTCGTGCCACGAGCACGAGAGATCGGTAACGTTCGATCCGGCCGAGCGGGGCGTCGCGCCGGGCCTGGACCAGCGCCCGGAAGATCACCCGACCTACCTTGTTACTGACTCGGCGGCAAGTCAAAGCGAGCGATGATCCCGGTGTCGCCGTCTTCGGGCACCGGACGTTCGGGGTGGCGGGTCGCCACCCATGCGTACCCCTGCTCGGGGTACGCGACAACATCGGGAAATCTCTTCGAGGAGATGGCGAGCAGGCGAGCCGACTCGTCGGTTGGGTTCGAGAAATCGTGCAGCCCGTCTGGGCCTTCCGGGAAGTACACGACATCTCCGGGCGAAAGCTGCTCTTCGCCCTCCGGAGTGCGCACGGTGGGTGTGCCGGCGAGGACGAAGAACATCTCCTCGACGCCGTAGTGCATGTGCAACGGGCCTCCTGGTGAGCCTGGCCGAAGCTCGCGCAGAGAGGCTCCTAGGATGTCCGCTCCAAACCGGTGCCCGAACCACCGCGCGCGCGTCCGATCCTCGTCGTTCACCTCATCCCAGGGTTCTTCGGCCAGGAAGTTCAAGCGGTGCATGGCTCCTCCGTCTCGAATCGCTGCCGGTCAAGGAGATTATTGGCGTGCGCCAATGTGCCGCGATGGCGTCCGAAGAAGTGAGGCTGGATCTGGCCGGACCGATGAGTTCTCGGTGGTTTGTCGGTCTTCATTGCGCGTGTGTCCGCAGCAGGGTGAGATGCGGCCGGAGCAGGCCGCCGAGAAAGGAGTCGGAGATGACGCGGTATCTGATCTCGTTCGATGACGGGGCAATGACGTTTCCCGAGGAGGATCTCCCCGACGTGGCCGAGGCAGCGCACGCAGTGGCGCAAGAGGCAATGGACGCAGGCGTTTGGGTGTTCGGCGGCGGGCTGCATTCCCACGAAGACGTGAGCGTGGTGGCCACCGACGGGACGGTCACCGACGGCCCATACCCTGAGAGCAAGGCGTACATTGGCGGATTCTCGGTTGTCGACGTTCCCTCACGCGAGGAGGCGCTGGAGTGGGCCGGCAGGATCGCCGTCGCCTGCCGTTGTGCGCAGGAGGTTCGCGAGTTCGTGCCCGGCTCTACGCCCTGATCACGGCCATCCGCGAGAGGCGGCGGAAGGCGTCTCGCGTTTCGCCGTTCGCCCACCATCGCCTGCGCCAGTGTTCCGGAATAAGGCCAGGGCGCCGCTTGCCCCGCGTTACGAAGGGCCGCACGATCGAGCGAAGCGCCGGGTGCGCACGCTGCTATCGCGAGTCCCGCGCGTCCGCCGCAAGGTGGTCTCGAGGACCGCGCTCCGACTTGCGTCGTCCTAGTTCCGGCGGGGAACCTTCGGCCCACCGTCCGCGTGCGTGAGCCACGTCGGAGCGGCTAGCGCGAGCACGCGCCGCTGTCCCTCGGACGCGCCGCTCCCGAGCTCGTCGTACGTGTACGCGACGTCGCCGCCGATGACGACGAGCCCGTCGGGCGTGTCGACAAGGACGCTCTGGTGGCCATTTGTGTGGCCGGGCGTCGGCAGCAGCCGGATGCCGGGGAGCACCTCCGCCTCGCCGTCGTGCTCGACGTAGGTCGCACCCGGAAAGTCGACCCATTCGGGCGGGTCATAAGGCGCTTGCAGCTCGAGCCGCTGAACGTGGATCGGCACACCGGGAAACAGGCGGTTGCCGCCGCAGTGGTCGAAGTGAAGGTGCGTGTTGATGACGCACACGACGTCTCGCGGGATGTTCTCCGGCATCGGCACCGGCGCGCCTTCCTCGTCCAGCTCCGGCGTCGAGTCGAGCATGCCGGTGTCGACGAGGACGACACCGTCGGCATGCTCGATCGTGTGCACGTAGACGGGTAAGCCCGCGAAGGTAGCCGCGAGGTGAGCCGTAATCGCGTTGGCGGAGAGCTTGGGAACGCCAGTGTCACCCTGGTAGGGCAATTGGTCCTCCAGATCGCTGGTTGTGGATCGGCCTTCGGCGTTGAGACTGCGATCGGGGACGGAACTCATCTGTCGACGAGCCTTCGACTGGCGGCCCGGGATGGGAATCGCCGCCTTCACTCAGCAGGGATCGCCATCGGCGCACCGAGTAGCCTCGGCAGTCGGTTGGGCCAGCGTTCGCGAATGGCCCCTGAAAGCATTGGCGGCAACGTCCCCCGGGACTACGAACGATCCGCGCGACCGGATTCGCCGCTCCGTCGGCGGATTAGAGTGTCTCGGCCTGTGGCCGAACGAGTCCTCACGCTGCGAGAACTGAACCGCGCGACACTCGCGCGGCAGCTCCTACTCCAGCGCACGCGACTCTCGCCAATGGCGGTGATCGAGCGCCTCGTCGGGATGCAGGCGCAGTCGCCGCAGGCTCCGTACGTCGGTATCTGGACGCGCACCACGGGGTTCCGGCGCGGGTCGCTCGAGCGACTGCTCCGGCGGTCCGCGATCGTGAGGGCGACCGCGATGCGGCAGACGCTGCACCTCGTCACCCCGCGCGACTACGCGCTCATCTGGGCGGCGATGAGCGAGACGAACTTCCCCTGGGAGACGGAGCGGGCGAAGCAGCTCGCGCTGTCGGTGCGCGCGCTCGCCGCGAACCGACCCGTGACGTCGACGGAAGCGATCGCCCAACTTGAGAGCGAGTACGGCTTCGCCGGCGTCGATGCGCGCCGCGCCTGGCGGATGGCGCGAGTCGCCGCGCTCATCGTCCACCACCACGAGAGGGCGCTCTGGCAGCCGCGCAACGACCAGCGGTTCGTCGCGATCGCCGAGCCGCAGCCGCACGTCCCCGTCGAGGCACGCGCCGAGATCTTCCGCCGCTACCTCGCGGCCTTCGGCCCTTCGACGCGCCGCGACATCGGGGCCTGGAGCAGGATGCGCGTGGCCGAGATCGACGCTGCACTGGAGCTGCTCGAGCCGCTGCGCCGCTTCCGCGACGAGCAGGGCCGCGAGCTCCTCGACGTCCCACGAGCGCCGCTGCCGGACGCCGAGGACGCCGGCGCCCGTCCGCTTCCTGCCGAAGTGGGACAACGTCCTGCTCGCCTGGGCCGACCGCACGCGCGTACTCCCGGAGCAGTACCGGAAGACGGTGATCAAGGTGAACGGCGACGTCGCACAGACGTTCCTCGTCGACGGCTTCGTCGCCGGGATCTGGCGCGTCGACGACGGCCGTGTCGTGCTGGAGCCGTTCGAGCCGCTTTCAGCCGCGGCGCGGCGCGAGATCGAGGACGAGGCAGGGCGTCTGGAGGCGTTCCTCGCCGAGCCCTAGTCGCGCTCGGCGAGCAGCCGCTGCATGCGCGCGATCTCGATCCGCTGGCCGTCCTCGACGTTATGCGGTGCCACGCTTCGGATCGTACGCAGCACCGGCACAACGTCCATCCCCTCGCCTGGGCCAGCGTTCGGGAATGACGCCTGACCGCGGCGCCTCGGGCGGTCGCTGATCATCGACCGCTACCTAACATTCGAGTACCTACCCCGAACCGCCGCCAACGTCGCGCTCGCAAACATCCAAACACAACACCCGGACGCGACCCCGTAACGCAGCCGCGAGGGCCTTACCCGACCGTGCCTCGAGTGCGCCGGCCCGCATGCTTCCGCCCGCGTCAACGTTGGCGGGCGGCCCGAAGCGCGCCGCCCGCCATAACTCCTGCTTCCTAGTTCGGCCTCCTACCCAGGCCCGTTCTTCCCGCCGGTGGCGAAGTAACTCACACAGTCGCCCTGGTTCTTGAATCCCAAGCCCAGCAGTGTGGTCCAACCGCCGTTCTTACAGTCATTCTTGTCGAACGTCTGGGCAAGCAGGCTGAAGTTGTCGAGCTGCAGATGGGCCGGACCCGTGAAGAACTGCGGGATCGTGGCCTTGACCTCGACGCGGATCGCCGAGCCCTTGTAGGCGCTCAGGTCGAAGGTTGAGCTCATCGCGCCTGTGTCGAGGTTCATCGTCGCTGCGTTCGCTGTCAACACGTTGGTCGTCTGCAGCGGAGTTCCGCCACCGCCCGGCTCGACCACAAAGTCGAGTGTCCGGTTCAGAGTCGAACCCCCGAAGTTGAACATATCCCAGCCAGCACGCCAGTCGAAGGTCAGCGTGGCCCGTACAACAGTCCCCGGTGCCGCGGCAGGAATCGAGACGTCCTGCCAGATCGCAATCGTGTCGGGGCCGCCACCGTCGAAGCCGCTGTCGGCGACGAAGCTGCCGTTAGTCGGTGCCGTCTGAAACAGCCCAAAGCCCGGCGTGAACCCAGCTCCGCGGACGGCGAGCGGGACGAACGGGACCGCCATGTCCTGCGTGCCCCAGCCAGTGAAGCCGGTCTCGAAGCTGCCGTTCACGAGCAACTGCTGCGGAGGCGCTGCCAGCGTGGCCGAGGTGAAAACAGCCATCACCGTTGCACACACCAGCGCGAGACCTGTCACGTACTTCATCGTTCCTCCCTTGTTCAAGAGAGATGGAAGGGTCACGGAAAAACGCGATCCTCCATCGAGTGACTCTGTCACCTGTCAACGCCGCAGTCAACCGGCTTGGCGCGAGAAGAAGGCCCGACGCTGCGTTCGCGGAGGACACCGGCTCCGGTCCGGACGTCAGGCGTCCTTGGCTGGGCGAGTGCAGCATCAGACCCGACGGGGCTGGGATGGGGATAAGCCTGAGCTGGGCCAGCGTTCGGGAATGACGCCTGACGAGGTGAACCCGGATCGGCCGGAGCAGCGATGAGTCTTCGGTGGTTTGTCAGTCTCTACCGCGTACGGGCGAGGCTGAGATGCGGCCGGAGCAGGCCGCCGAGAAAGGAGTCATGAGATGACGCGGTACCTGATTTCGTTCCCCAGCGGCGCGATGGACCACATCCCCGCTGAGGAGTTCCCCGCCGTGGGAGAGGCTGCTCATGCGGTGGTCCAGGAGGCCATGGACGCAGGCGTGTTGGTGTTCGGCGGCGGGTTGGCCGAGAACGTGGATCCCGTCATGGTGGCCGGTGACGGGACGATCACCGCTGGCACGTACCCGCAGACCAAGGAGTTCAACGGCGGGTTCACGGTCCTCGACGTTGCCTCTCGGGAGGCAGCCGTGGAGTGGGCCGCGAAGATCGCGGCCGCCTGCCGCTGTGCTCAAGAGATCCGCGAGTTCGGGCCCGACTCAGCGGTGGGCAATTGAGCGAAGCCCCAGATCGCCCTTCATGGCCAAGGCTCCCGACAGACGATCGCCTGGGCCAGCGTGCAGAAGGGGTCCTCGTTGTTTGAACCAGAAGCCAGCGTGACAGACTTGTGACCATGCGTGAGCTGCGGCCGGGTGTCTGGCATTGGCAATCGTCGCATCCCGGCTGGAACGAGGAGGAGGAGTGGCCCGAGGCTGTCTCGTCTTATGGGATCGAGCTCGGCAACGATTTCGTGTTGTTCGATCCGCTCGCCGTTCCCGACGAGCTACGTGAGCGCGCGACCGCCGTCGTCCTGACGGCGCCGTATCACGAGCGCGATGCCCGTGGACTTGGCCTCCCGGTGCACACGCCGCCGGCGGACACCTGGCAGGACTGGGTCGAGAAGTTCGGCATCGACCCCGACCGCGTGCGCGGCATGGAGAGTGAGGACCTTGCCTGGCTGCGCGCGGGTGGAGGCGAAGGACACTTTCACGGTCCTGGAGCGTGGCCGTTCGGCATCGACGCGTACGCGGGCCGCGAGGACAACGATCTCATCCTCTGGCTCCCGTCGATCGGCGCGATCGTCACCGGCGACTCGCTCTCCGACTTCGGCGACGGACTGGACATCTGGATCGGCGATCGCAAGCACGTGACGCGCGACGATGTCGTGCAACGGCTGCGTCCGCTGCTCGACCTGCCGGTCGAGCTCGTGCTGCCCGCACACGGCGAGCCGACGGATCGCGCGGCGCTCGAGCACGTGCTCTCGTGAGCGGTGCCGACAGGATCAGAGGCTCAGGCGACGTGGCGCCTGGGCCAGCGTGCCGGAATGTCCCCTGAGCCGAGCACGACGAGGCCGCTCGTGCAGCCTCGTCGGCTCTGCCGCTGGCCGATACAGCCGCGGGATTACTCGATCGGGATCTCGAAGCGCGCGATGATGCCGGGGTCGCCGCCCCTCGCGAGTAGCTCGGGATCGGGATCGCGCGTCGCCACCCACGCATAACCGGCTTCGGGATAGGCGACGACGTCCGGGAAGCTCCCGGCACTGATCGCGAGGATCCGAGCGGGTTCTTCCGTGGGGTTGCTGAACGTGTGAAGACCGGCCCGACCCTCCGGGCAGAAGACGAAGTCGCCCGGAGCCAACTCCTCTTCTCCGTTTCTGTTGCGGAACACCGGACGGCCGCTAAGAACGAGGAACATCTCTTCGGCTCCGAAGTGCATGTGCATCGGCTCGTCGGGCGCGCCGGGGGCCAGCTCGTACAGCGTTGCTCCCATCCTGGCGTCGTCCGGCCGCCAGAAGATTCGATGCTGAGTTCGTGCGTCGAGGTTCTCTCCGTCCCATGCGTTGGAGAAGAGGTTCTGACGATTCATGGTGGTACCTCCGCGTCGCAGCAGTGGCACGCAGCTTGCCCCGAGCCCGCAGTACGGCCTCGGCAAGGCCAGCGTCCGGGAATGTCACCTGAGCTCTAACGTGCGCACAGCCCCGGCTCAGGTGCGCGGACGGTACTCCGACGGGCCGGCCAACACGACGAGGTACCCATCGGGATCGCGCAGCCAGATTTCTCGCTGTTTGGCGTTGGGGTTCACATGCACGTCGCGCTCGACCCTCGCATCAACTTCTCTTACCCGCTTCACAGCCGCATCGAAGTCAGAAACCTCGAACCAGAGCAGACTGCCGTTGCCGAGGGGAACATCGGGCGATGCAAGAGGGCCGTGATGGTGCTCGACGTCGATGTGGTGCAGCTGCAGGATGAGTTCCCCACCACTGACGAGTTGCTCGTACTCGTCGCCTCCGTGGGCGCTCTCGGCCTCGAGGATCTGCGCGTAGAACACGCTGGACGCCCGGACGTCGCGGACGACGATGAGTGGCTGCGGCCAGACCTTCGTGATCATTCAGACAACTGTAAGGCCAGAACTGCTGCCTGCGCGAGTGTTCGCGAATACACCCTGAGCGCCTTCTACATGGAGGGAGTGATGCCGCCGTCGATGCGGATCGTGGTCCCGGTGATCGTGCCGGCGCGGGTGCTTGCGAGGAAGGCGACCAGGTCGCCGACCTCCTCAGGTGTTGTGAACCGGCCGATCGGTATTTCGGCGATCGTCTCGTCGACGACCGTCTGCGGGTCCGATCCGGTGCGAGCGGCCACGGTCGCGGCGACACCCGTGGGGCCGAGCCACAACGGCGTGCTGACCGGCCCCGGGGCGACACCGACAACGCGGACGCCGTGGCGTGCGAACTCGTGGGAGAGGCCGACGGTCAGGTTGTCCATGGCCGCCTTGCCTGCGCTGTACGCATAGATCGAGGTGCTGGGTAGGTGGCCGTTCACGCTCGAGATGTTCACGACCACGCCACCACCCTCGACGAGGTGCGGGAGCGCCGCACGGGTGGTGCGAATTGCCGTCATCAGGTTCAGCTCGATCACCTCCGCCCAGTGCGCGTCGGATTCGTAGGCGAAGCCTGTCGACGGACGTCCGCTGCCGACGTTGTTGACGAGGATGTCCAGTGAGCCCAGCCGCACGACCGTCTCGTCGACTGCACGGTCGGCGCCGCCGGGCTTGGACATGTCCAGTTGAAGGTGCGTGAGACCGGCGACCGCCGGAGGGGCGGAGCGGCTGGTGCCGAGTACGCGAGCGCCCTCGGCCAGCAGGGAGGTCGCGCACGCGAGCCCGATCCCCGACTCACACCGGTGACCAGCGCAGCCTTGCCTTCCAGACCGAGTTCCACGAACCCACCCTAATCCGACTCCGCGGCACGCGAATCGCGGGCGGCAGCACCGGTCCGTCTCGAATGTGGTCGCCTGGGCCAGCGTTCGGGAATGTCCCCTGAGCGGAGGATGACCGTCGCGACGTCAACCACCGACGATGACTCGGTGGCGATGATTGCTCGTCGATCGGCTCGCGGGTCGGTGGCCGCAGCGGCTGTGGCCGTCGTCGCCGCGCTTTGGGCTCTGGTGCAGTGGGGCAGCGGGAGCCCGGGTCCTGCGCTTGTCGTGAGCGTGGTCGGCTGCCTCGTTGGGTTCGCTCTTGCGCTGGTCGCTGAGGCTGTCGGGGCAGACCGTCGCGACCTGAAGCTGGGACTTGCTGGCCTTGTCGGGAACGCGGTGATCGCCGCAGGTTGGGCTCTCGTGGTGGTCGCGGCTTGGATCGGGTCTTAGCCACTCGCCTGCGCGAGCGTGCTTACGCCTGAAGCCCCGCGCCTAGACGATCAGCGGCCGGAGTGTGTTCCGCGCCAGCAGGAAGCCGCGCTTGACGAGCTCCTCGTCGCCCTCGAAGCGGCGGTCCTCGTGCTCGATCGAGATCCACCGGTCGTAGCCGACGGCGTAGAGCGCCGCCAGGAACCGCGGCCAGTCGACCTCGCCGAGCCCCGGCAGCCGCGGCACCTGCCACCCCATCCCCGCCGACAACGTCCCGTGCCGGTAGAGGCCGTCGCGCCGGATCTCGAGGTCCTTCGCGTGGACGTGGAGGATCCGGTCGGCGAAGTCGTAGACGGCGCGCTCGTAGTCGATCATCAGCCAGACGAGATGCGACGGGTCGAGGTTGAGCCCGAAGCTCTCGTCCGGGATCGCCTCGAACATCTGCTCCCAGATCGCGGGCGACCAGGCGAGGTTGTTGCCGCCCGGCCACTCGTCCTCGCTGAAGATCATCGGGCAGTTCTCGATCGCGATCTTCACGCCCTGGTCGCCCGCGTGGCGGACGAGGTCGGGCCAGATCCGCGCGAAGCGCTCCAGGTTCTCCGCGAGCGGCCGGTCCTTGTCGTTGCCGACGAACGTCCCGACCACCTCGACCTCGAGCGCCGCGGCCGCGTCGACGACCTTGCGCAGGTGGCCGTTCACCTCTTCGCGGTGCGCGTCGTCCGGGTGGAGGTTGTTCGGGTAGTAGGCGAGCGACGAGATCTCGAGGCCGTGGCGGTCGAGGATGTCGCGCACCTCGCCCGCGTCGAACGAGTCGACGTCGATGTGCGTGACGCCCGCGTAGCGCCGTTTCTCTCCCCCGCCGCCGGGCCAGCACGCGACCTCGAGCGACTCGAACCCCTCGCTCGCCGCCCAGGCTGCAACCTCGTCGAGCGAGAGATCGGGCAGCGCTGCCGTCAGGAAGCCGAGCTTCACCGTTCCACCTCGATCCAGCGCTCCTCCGCCGCCGAGCGGGCGATCGCTTCGCCGAGCACGATCTCCTCGTGACCGTCGGCGAACGTCGGGAAGTCGGGCTCTGCGGGCATGCGTCCCTCCTCGACGGCGGCGTAGACCGCCCTGTAGAGCTGCTTGAACGTGTCAGGGAAGCCCTCGGCGTGACCGCCGGGGTAGTCGGTGAAGGCGGCGGCGCTCGAGTCGAGCTGGGCCGGGTCGCGCAGGAGGAGCTCGTTCGGCGCGGTCGCGGTGGCCGAGCCAGAGCTCCTCCGGACGCTCCGACGACCACGCCAGCGAGCCCTCGGCGCCGTCGAGCTCGAAGGCGAGGCAGTTCTTCCGGCCGGCCGCGAGCTGCGAGATCGTGACGTTGCCGCGCGAGCCGTCCTCGTAGCGGAGCAGGACGTGCGCCATGTCCTCCGACTCGATCGCCCGGTCGACGCGCTCGACGTCGTCCTGGTCGCCCGCGAACGTCTCCACCGGCCCCGTCGGGACGCGCCGCGTCGCGTGGACGGTGTGCAGGTCGGCGAAGACGGACGCGATGCGCTTGCCGGTGACGAAGCTCGTCAGGTCGAGCCAGTGGGTGCCGATGTCGGCGACGGCGCGCAGCAACCCGCCCTGCTCCGGGTCGAGCCGCCAGTTCCAGTCGGTCGGCTTCAGCAGCCAGTCCTGGATGTAGACGCCGTGGACGCCGTGCACCGCGCCGAGGTCGCCGCGGCGCACACGCGCGCGGGCCTCCCGGCAGAGCGCGTAGAAGCGGATGTTGTAGTTCGTGCAGTGGACGAGCCCGCTCTCGTCGGCGAG
The DNA here is from genome assembly GCA_963738795.1 of uncultured Gaiellaceae bacterium. Taxonomy (GTDB): domain Bacteria; phylum Actinomycetota; class Thermoleophilia; order Gaiellales; family Gaiellaceae; genus Gaiellasilicea. Next base: position 389,132 of record CAVTXQ010000010.1, read on the forward strand.
CCGGAGCAGCTCGCCGGACTCCGCCGAGGTCAGCGCCAGCGGCTTCTCGCAGACGACGTGCTTGCCCGCCGCGAGCACGGCCTTCACCTGCGGGTAGTGGAGATGGTTCGGAGTCGTCAGGTGGACGACGCGCACGCGGTCGTCGTCGAGCATCGCCTCGAAGCTCTCGTAGGGCTCCGGCAGTTCGGGCTTCTCGCGCGCCCGCGCGGGCGACGAGCCGACGACGCCCGTCACCTCGACGCCGAGCCGTCGGAGCGCCTCGACATGGACGACGCCGATGAACCCGGTCCCGACGACGGCCGCTCCGATCACGCGCCGACTCTATCCGCGCTCAGAGAAGATGACGCGGTGGAGGGGAAGCTCGCAGTCGTCACCGGATCGGCCGGCGGGATCGGCAGCGCCGTGGCCGCTGCGTTCGCCGACGCGGGAGCCGAGGTCGTCGGGCTCGACCGCGAGCAGGCCGACCTGACCCAGCCGGACGAGGTGGCGGCATTCTTCGCGGAGCTCCCTCGGCTCGACGTCCTCTTCAACGGCGCCGGCATCAGCGGCCGCTCGCTGGGCGACGGGCCGGTCGACGAGTGCACGGTCGAGGGCTGGAACGCCGTGCTCGCGACGAACCTGACGAGCGTCTTCCTCTGCTCGAAGCACGCAATCCCGCTGCTGCGGGCGGCCGGCGGCGGCGCGATCGTCAACCTCTCGTCGGTCATGGGGATCATGGCCGGCGACGACGACTTCTCGACGCACGCCTATCAGGTGAGCAAGGGCGGGATCATCACGCTGACGCGGTCGATGGCCTTCCACTACGGGCGTGACGGGATCCGCGTCAACGCGATCGCGCCCGGGCTGATCGCGACGCCGATGAGCGCGCGGGCACAGTCCGATCCCGCGATCGTCGCGAGGTTGCCGGAGCTCCATCCACTCACGGGAGACTTCGGGCAGCCCGCGGATGTGGCCGGGGCCGCGCTCTTCCTCGCGACGGCGCCGTTCGTCACCGGCACGGTGCTGACCGTCGACGGCGGGTGGGCGCTCGGATGAGGCAGCTCGGGCTCGACCTCGGCGCGACCTACATCAAGTGGGTCGTGCTCGAGGAGGACGAGGTCGTGGCGGATGGAAAGCTCGAGACCCGCGCCGTCCATGGTCCGGCGGCGGTGGTCGGGCGGCTGACGTCGGTCGGCGCAGTGGCCGGAGCGGTGGACACGGTCGGGATCGGCGTTCCCGGCATGTTCGACGCCGAACTCGGCGTCGCCACGTTCCTCCCGAATCTGCCCGGCGACTGGGAGAAGGTTCCACTCGTCGCCCGCGTCGCGGCTGCGATCGGCGCACCGGTCGCGCTGATCAACGACGCGCGGGCGTTCGCGCTGGCGGAGTCGGAGCTCGGCGCCGCCCGTGGCTGCGACACGGCCGTTTTCGTCGCCGTCGGCACCGGTGTCGGCGGCGGCATCACCGTCGGCGGCCGCCTCCACCAGGGCTGGGCGGGCCGCGCGGGCGAGATCGGCCACATGACGATCGCCGAGAAGGGCCCACCCTGCACGTGCGGCAACCGTGGCTGTGTCGAGGCGCTCGTTCGTGAGGCGCTCGCCGCCCGCCGGCTGCGACGGGCCGGTCAGCTGCTCGGCATCGGCGTCGCGAACGCGATCGCGCTGCTCGCGCCCGACCGCGTCGTCGTCGGCGGCGGGGTCGGCTCCACCGGTGAGAAGCTGCTCGAGCCCCTCCGGCAAGAGGTCGCTCGGCGCAGTTTCGTCTCCGTGCCGGTCGAGATCGTGCAGGCGGAGCTGGGCGTAAAGGCGGGCGCGATCGGGGCGGCGCTACGCGGCGCCGGCCGTGGCTAGACCGGCCTTGCGCGCCTTGAAGTCCTCGAGGATCGCCTCGGTCGCGGTCGCGCCGATCCGCGTGACGCCGACGTTCATCACCTCGAGCAAGGCGTCGAGCGTGCGCACACCGCCGGCCGCCTTCACCTGCACGTGAGCCGGGCTGTGCTCGCGCATCAGCTTCAGATCCTCGATCGTGGCTCCGGACGAGGCGAACCCGGTCGACGTCTTGACGAAGCCGGCACCCGCGGCGGCGGTCAGCTCGCAGGCGCGGATCTTCTGTGCGTCGTCGAGGTACGCGTTCTCGAAGATCACCTTGACGAGGCGGCCCTGCGCGGCGTCGACGACCGCGCGGATGTCGCGCTCGACGTACGCGTCCTCGCCGGAGATGAGGCGGCCGATGTTCAGCACCATGTCGATCTCGTGGGCACCCGCCGCGATCAGCTCCTCGGTCTCGGCGGCCTTCGTCGCCGTCGTGTGGCTCCCGTGCGGGAAGCCGACGACGGTGGAGACGAGCACGTCCGATCCCGCGACCAGCTCTGCAGCCGTCGCCACGTCGGCCGGACGCACCGTCGCCGACGCGACGTCGTAGCGGACGGCGAGCTCGACGCCCTCGCGCACACTCACGAGGTCGAGCTCGGGGCGCAGCAGCGAGTGGTCGATCGTCTTCGCGACGTCGCGGTACTCCAGGCTGTCGATCTCGATCACGGTGCGAGGATACGCCAATGACTCTGCTGCGCACGACCGTGATCGGCAGCTACCCGTTCCCCGGCTGGCTCGAGCACGCCGCCGAGCACCTCGACCGCTTCGGGCCCGACGACATCGCCGAGCTGCAGGAGGACGCCGTCATCGCCGCCGTGCACGACCAGGTCGCGGCCGGGCTCGACGCGATCACGGACGGCGAGCAGACGCGGCTCGACTTCAACCTCGGCTTCTACGGCTTCCTCGAGGGGATCGAGCAGGGCGACGCGCCGCGCCGCTTCGGCCCGCCCGCGCACGACCAGCGCGGGAAGCACCGGATCGTCGGCGAGCTCGCCGCGCCGCGCGGCCTCGGCACGGTCGAGGAGTTCGAGCGCCTGCGGCGCGTCGCGCCACCCGGGCCGACGCTGAAGGTCGCGTCCCCGGCCCGTACACGCTCGCCGGCCGGCTCGAAGGCGACCGCTGGGAGACGGCGGAGGCGCTGCTGCCGATCGTGCAGGCGGAGCTCGCCGCGCTCGCGGACGCCGGCTGCGCCGAGATCGCAGTCGACGAGCCGTCGATGAGCTGCTACGCCCACCGCGAGGATCCGGAGCGGCTCGTCGACCTGTTCAACCGCACCGTCGCGCCGGTCGCCGGCCGCGCACGGCTCTCGACGCATCTCTGCTTCGGCAACTACAAGGGCCGCGCCGTCGCGCCGCGGCAGTATGCACCGCTCTTCCCGGCCTTCCTCGACGTCGCCGTCGACGAGATCCACCTCGAGATGGCGAGCCGCGAGTTCGCCGAGGTGGAGCTCGTCGGCACGATCGCGGAGACGAAGGACGTCGCCGTCGGCGTGATCGACGTCAAGAGCTACTACGTCGAGACGCCCGAGGACGTGGCCGCGCGCGTGCGGCGGTTCACGCAGCTCGCGCCGCCGGAGCGGCTCGCCTTCTCGACCGACTGCGGCCTCAGCCAGACCGCGCGCTGGGCGGCGAAGCAGAAGCTCGCGAACCTGGTCGCCGGCGTCCGGATCGTGCGCGACGAGCTGTGATCGAGCCGTCCGCCGGCGGCACCCACGTCTGGTGGCTCGGGCAGAGCGGCTTCCTGATCGGTCACGAGGGCCGGCACCTGCTCGTCGATCCTTATCTCTCCGACTCGCTGACCGCGAAGTACGAGGGCACCGAGACGCCGCACGTCCGGATGCACCCGCGGGTCGTCGCGCCCGAGCAGCTCCGGTTCGTCGACGTCGTCCTCTCGACGCACGGCCACACCGACCACCTCGACGCCGAGACGCTGCGCGCGGTCGGGGCGCCGCTCGTCGCACCGGCGCGCATCGTCGACCTCGCGCGCGAGCGCAGCGGCGGTGAGGTGACGCCGATCTCCGAAGGCGAGACCGTCGAGATCGGCGGCTTCCGCATCGAGGCAGTCCCGGCCGAGCATCCCGGCGAGCACTGCGTCGGCTACGTGATCGGGGCCGGCGGGCGCACGGCTCTACCACTCGGGCGACACGACCTGGGTCGACCCCGGCGTGCGCGGCGTCGACGTCGCCTGCCTCCCGATCAACGGCAAGCTCGACAACCTCGACGGCCCGGAGGCGGCTCGGCTCGCGCACCTGGTCGAAGCCGCGCTCGCCGTCCCGTGCCACTACGACATGTTCGAGTTCAACACGGCGACGCCCGACGCGTTCGTCGCCGAGTGCCGAGCGCCTGGGCCAGCCCTACCGGGTGCTCGCGCTGGGCGAGCGGCTCACGCTGGGTTGAGGAAGCGGAAGAGCGCTTCCGCGACGCAGGCCGGCTTCTCCTGCCCTTCGAGCTCGATCGTCCCGGAGACGCGCGCCTGCTTGCCGAACGCGACCTCCTCGACGTCCTCGACCGTGAAGCGGCCCCGGATGCGCGCGCCCGACGGCACCGGCGAGGTGAAGCGGACGCGGTTGAGCCCGTAGTTGAGCGTCATTCCGTAGCCGTCCAGGGGCGGCAGCGCCTCCGCGAACATCGGCACGACGAGCGAGAGCGTCAGGAAGCCGTGCGCGATCGTCGTCCCGAACGGCCCCGCGGCCGCGGCCTCCGGATCGGTGTGGATCCACTGTGCGTCGTCGGTCGCGTGGGCGAACTCGTCGATCCGCGCCTGCTCGATCGTGCGCCACTCGGACACGAGCTCCTGCCCGATCAGATCCTCGATCACCACTTGATCACCGAGGCCGCCCAGGTGTAGCCGGTGCCCGCCGCCAACAGCAGGACGAGATCGCCGTCCGAGAGCTCGCCGGCGCGGTCGGCGCGGTCGAGCCCGAGCAGCGAGTCGACCCCGCTCATGTGGCCGGTGTCGTCGAGGTACGCCGCCTGCGGGCTCCCGAGCGCGGAGACGATCGCGTCGTGCATCGAGCGCTTCATGTGGATCCCGCAGAGGTAGGACACGTCGTCGAGTGTCGCACCCGAGCGCTCGACCGCGCCGCGCGCGGCGGCGACGAAGTTCGGCAGGCTGACCTCGTCGAGCCCGCCTTTCATCTCCGCCGGGTCGGCGACGTCGAGGAAGTGACGGCGGCCGGCGACGCTCTCGGCGGACGCGGGCTCGACCGAGCCGCCGGCCGGCACCTTCACCTGCAGCGAGAAGGAGCCGTCGGTGAGCGCGTGGCAGCCGAGCAGCTCGTGACCGCCGTCGCGCGTCAGCAGCCCGGCGACGGCCCCGTCACCGAAGTTGAACATGAAGCGCGAGCGCTTGTTCCCGTAGTCGAGCAGGTGCGACTCGCGGCAGGCCGCGACGACCAGCACGTTACGGAGGTCGGGCTCCGCGAGCAGGAAGTTGCGGGCGAGCCGGAGCGCCACCGGCGTCCCGCAGGAGACGTTCGCGTACTCGAGCGCGTACGCGTTGACGCAGCCGAGCCGGTGCGCGATCCACGGCGCCGCCTGCCAGACCGGATAGTCCTTCCAGAGCGAGCCGTAGTAGATGACCACGTCGATCTCGGCCGGATCGACGTCGTGCTGGCCGAGCAGGCGCGACGCCGCCTCGACCGACATGTCGCTGACGTGCTCGTCGGCCGCCGCGATGTGCTTCCCGCGCAGCCCGAACTTCTCCAGGATCACCTGCTCCGGGATCCCGCTCGCCACCGAGATCTCGGCGGCGCTCATCCAGGATTCCGGGAGGTAGGTCGCCGTCGCGGCGAGCCCGATCACGCGGGCTCGCCCTCGACGCCGAGCATCCGAACGATGATGTGCGCCAGCTCCTCGAAGACCTCGTCCGACATCTCCTGCTCGCCGTTCCAGAGGATCCAGCGCATGCCGACGAGCTCGCCGATCCCCATCAGGCTCCACGCGAGCACCTCGGCGTCGCCGCGCGCGACCTCGCCGGCCTCCATCGCCTGCTCGAGCCCGGCGGCGTACGGCCGCATCAGCCGCTCGTAGTGCGTCACGAGCGTCTCGGGCGAGACGAACTCGGCCTGGCGAATGATCCGGTAGAGCGCCGGATGCTCGGCGGTGAAGCGGAAGAACGCGCTGAAGCCGAGCAGCTCCCGCTCCGCGCGCGTGACGCCCTTCTCCGACGCCTCGGTCATCGCATGCCGGACGCGCAGGTTCAGGTCGAGCACGACCTCGTCGAAGACTTCCTTCTTGCTCGGGAAGTAGAGGTAGAACGTCCCCTGTCCGACACCGGCCGCCTCGGTGATCTTCACGATCGAGGCGTCGTGGTAGCCGACCTCGGCGAAGATCCGCTCGGCCGACTCGAGCAGCTTCCGGCGGGTGCGCTCGCCGCGTGCCGTCAGCTGCTTCACGACGCCGGCTCCAGCAGCTCGGACTTGACGACCTTGTCGAGCGCGTTCCGCGGCAGCGACGCGACGAAGCGGACGCCCTTCGGCACCTTGTAGCGCGCGAGCCGGCCGCGGCAGTGCTCGAGCAGCTCCTCCTCGCTCGCCTCGCCGGCGAGGACGACGAACGCGAGGCACGCCTCGCCCCAGCGCTCGTCCGGAACGCCGACGACCGCCGCCTCCTTCACGGCCGGATGCTCGTGGAGCACGTTCTCGATCTCGGCTGGATAGACGTTCTCGCCGCCGGAGATGACCATGTCCTTCGTCCGGCCGACGATCCGGTAGTAGCCCTCCTCGTCGCGCGCGGCGACGTCGCCGGTGACGAGCCAGCCGTCGGCGAACGCGGCCTCGGTCGCCTCGGCGTTGCGCCAGTAGCCGGCGAAGACGTTCGGGCCGCGCACGAGCAGCTCGCCCTCGGCGCCGCCGTCGAGCAGACGCCCCGTCTCGGTGTCGCGCAGGGCGACGTCGACGTGCGGGTACGGCTTGCCGGCGAACCCGCGCTTGCGCGCCGCGTCCTCCGGCGGCAGGCAGAGCACGTTCGGCGCCGCCTCGGTCAGCCCGTAGCCCTGGACGATCTCGACGCCGCGCTCGTGCCAGGTCTCGAGCAGCGCCTCGGGCATCGGCGCGCCGCCCACGACCGCGCGGCGCAGCGTCCAGAGGTCGGCCGTCGCGAAGCCGGGAGCCTGCGCCATGAAGAGATACGTCGCGGGGACGCCCATCATCGTCGTCACGCCCTTCTCGGCGATCAGGTCGAGCGCGCGCGCCGGGTCGAAGGCCGGCTCGAGCACGACCGTCGCGCCCTTCCACCAGGCGAGCAGCGGCTGCACGTTCCAGCCGCCGACGTGGAACTGCGGCAGCACCTGCAGCACCGTGTCCTCGGCACCGAGCCCGGCGACGCGGTCGAAGGAGAGGTTCGTCCAGAAGCAGTTCGCGTGCGTGAGCAGCGCGCCCTTCGGCTTCCCGGTCGTGCCGGACGTGTAGACGAGCAGGAGCCCGTCGTCGTCGCCCGGCTCGGGGAGGACTTTGTGTTTCTGAAACACAAGCTCCTCGAGCGCGGCAGTGCGCTCGTGCAGGCTCGCCGCGAGCTCGGCGTACTCGTCCGAGCAGAGGAGGACGGCCGGCTCGGCGTCCTCGAGCTGGTAGCGGAGCTCGGGCGCGGCGAGGCGCGTGTTCAGGGGCATCAGGATCAGTCCCGCCTTGGCGCAGGCGAAGAAGACGACGACGTGCTCGGCGCTCGCGGCCGTCAGCGTCGCGACGCGGTCGCCCGGCGACAGGCCGGCCGCGAGCAGGCCGGCGGCGAGCAGATCGGAGCGCTCGTCGAGCTCGGCGTAGGTGGTCTCGACGCCGAGGCAGTCGATCGCGACGCGCGCCGGGGTCGTCCGCGCCCGGTCTCGGATCCAGCGGTCCAGAGTCAGCTCGCCGCTCACGACAGGTACTCCGTCACGACTTCGACGAACCGGTCGGGCTGCTCCCAGAAGAAGAGGTGGCCGCCGCCGGGGAAGAGCTCGACGCGCGCGTCCGGGATCCGCAGCGCGAGCAGGGCCGTGTTCCGCGAGTCCACGACCGCATCTTCCGTCCCGTGGAGGACGAGCGTCGGCGCGGCGATCGCCTCGATCCGGTCGAGCGCGTCGAAGGTCGCGCCCGCGGCGGCCTGCGCGCTCCAGGCGTCGAACGGCTGCGCGGTCCGCTCGCGGTGGCGGAGGATCTGCTCGACGAGCTCGCCGTCGGCGTCCGGCGCAAGCGCGTTCTCGACGAACTGTCGCAGCGTCGCGCCGCTCGTCATCAGCGCGACGGTCTGCTCGGGCATCGGGAACGACTCGGGCCCGCCGGGCGTCGTCGAGACGAGGACGAGCCGGTCGACGCGCTCGGGCGCGGTCAGCGCGAGCTCCTGCGCGACCATGCCGCCGAGGCTCGTCCCGAGCACGTGTGCACGCTCGACCTCGGCCTCGTCGAGCACCTGCAGCGCGTCGGCGGCGAGCTCGGCCGCGGTGTACGGCCCCGGCGGCGCGTCGCTCTCGCCGATGCCGCGGTTGTCGAAGAGGAGCACGTCGAACGACCGCGTGAGCGGCTCGACGACCGGCTCCCAGCCCCAGCGCGCGTAGCCGAGCCCGTGGATCAGGAGCAGCGGCGCTCCCTCCCCGTGCCGTTCCCAGGCGAGCTTCACGGCATCCCCTCGACCGACGGCATGCGCCGCATTCGCTTCACGCGCGGGCCGATGCTCGCGAGCCCACCGGGGACGAAGAAGACGAGCAGGATGAAGAGCGTGCCGAGGATGAAGAGCGGCTCCGAGAGCGGCGTCGAGAGCACGGTGGGCAGATCGTCGACTCGCGACGAGCCGGCGAGCGTGCCGAGCCGCTGGTCGGCGAGTGTGTAGAGGAAGCCGCCGAGCAGCGCGCCGTAGCGCGTGCCGGCGCCGCCGATCACGACCATCACGAGCAGCGTCAGCGTGAAGCTCGCGGTCGTCACCTGCGGCGAGGCGCCGGTGCCGAGCACGAGCAGCCAGACGACGCCGCCGGCCGTGGCGAGGAACGAGGCGAGCACGAACGCGAGCAGCTTGAAGCGGAAGGGCTGCAGCCCGATCACCTCGACGCGCCGCTCGTTCTCGCGGATCGCCTGCCAGCACGTGGCCCGGCGAGCTGTTCACCGCCCAGCGGACGATCAGGAACACGACCGCCGCGTAGCCGAGCGCGAGCCAGTAGAGGTGCTTCGTGTTGAGGACGCCGACGAGCGCAGTCGGGGATCGACTCGAAGTTGAGCCCGAGCCCTTCCTCGCCGCCGGTGAGCCCGTCCGGGTTCTTCTGCACCAGCACCTGGCCGGCCTGCGCGAACGCGAGCGTCACCATCGCGAACGCGATCCCGCCGACGCGGAGGCTGATCGCGCCGAGCACGAGCGGGACGAGGATCCCGACGACCGCGACGACGAGCAGCGCCTGGGCGAACCCCCACTCCCACTTCGTCAGCGCGATCGTCGTCAGGTAGACGCCGACCGCGAAGTAGAGCGCGTGCCCGAACGAGAGCAGGCCGGTGAAGCCGAAGAGGAGGTCGTAGGTGAGCGCGACACCGGCGAACGTGAGGCAGAGCGCGAGCAGGCCGAGCGTGCCGGGGCTGTCGAGCGGGCCGCCGAAGAGCACCGGCAGGTCGAGCGAGAGCAGCGGCACGACGGCGAACACCGCCAGCAACGACGACCGGGATGACGATGTTGCGACGCGCCGGCTCAATGCGCCACCTTCGGCGCGAGCCCTTCCGGCTTCAACAGCAGCACGATCGCGAGCAGGAGCACGACGGCGAGGTCGCCGAGCCCGCTCGAGGCGTAGTAGTTCGCGTACTGCTGGATCAGGCCGACCGCGACGGCGGCGACTGCGGTGCCGCCGATCGAGCCGAAGCCGCCGATGACGACGACGATGAAGGCGAAGATCAGGAGCGAGGTGCCGCGGCTCGGGTCGACGACGCCGTAGTAGACGCCCGAGAGGACGCCCGCGAGCGCGGCGAGGGCACCGCCGATCGCGAAGACGAGCGTGAACGCCTTGCGCACGTCGATCCCGAGCGCCGTCACCATCGCGCGGTTCTCGACGCCGGCGCGGATGATCAGGCCGTAGCGGGTGAAGCGGAGGAACGCGTTCAGGCCGACGAGGACGAGCGCGGCGGCAGCGATCTCGACGAAGCGGTCGTTCGGGATCGAGGCGCCGAGGATCGAGGTCGTGTCGATCATCCAGCTCGGGACGGGAAACGGCCGCGCGTCGAAGCCCCAGATCGCCTCGACGAGCGCGGTGAGCGCGAGCGCCAGCCCGACGGTGACGAGCACCTGCTCGACTGGGCGGCGGTAGAGCGGCCGGATCAGGACGAGCTCGATCAGCGCGGCCAGCACCGCGCCGACGGCGAGCCCGGCGACCGCGCCGACGAGCAGCTTCGTCCCCGGCGCTGCCGTCGACCTTCGTCGACGTCCACCAGGTCGCGTAGGCGCCGACCGTCAGCAGAGCGCCGTGCGCGAAGTTGAGCACGCCCATCAGGCCGTAGATCAGCGAGAGCCCGGACGCGATCAGGAAGTACATCGCCCCGAGCCCGAGCCCGGTGATCGTGAGCAGGACGAAGGTGCTCAATGCCCACCTCCGGCGACACCGAGGAGCGAGCGCACCTTCTCGGGGTCGCCGAGCAGCTCGGCGGCCGGACCGGCGTGGACGACCGTGCCCATGTCGAGCACGACGACCTGCTGCGCCACGCGCGCGACGACGGCGAGGTTCTGCTCGACGAGCAGCACCGTCGTCAGCTCGGCCGCGCGCTCGAGTGCGGCGGCGACCTCGGTCACGAGCAGCGGCGCCAGCCCCTTCGTCGGCTCGTCGACGAGCAGGACCGGGTTGTCGTTCAGGAGCGCCCGCGCGATCGCGACCATCTGCTGCTGGCCGCCGGAGAGCGTCCCGGCCTTCTGCGCGCCGCGCGATCTTCAGCTCCGGGAACAGCTCGTAGACGAGCTCGTAGCGCGGCTTCCCGTCGCGCTCGGCGAGCCGCAGGTTCTCGTCGACCGAGAGCCCGGCGAAGACGTCGCGGTCCTCGGGCACGTAGCCGACGCCGCGCCGCACGATCGCGTGCGTCTGCAGCCTCGTCAGCTCCTCGCCGGCGAGTGCGACGGTCCCGCGGCGCGGCACGAGGCCCATCATCGCGCGCAGCGTCGTCGTCTTCCCGACGCCGTTCCGGCCGAGCAGCGCCGTGACGCCGCCCTCCGGCACCTCGAACGAGACACCCTGGAGCACGTGCGACTCGCCCAGGTTGACGTGCAGGTCGTGGACGCGGATCAGCGGCACTAGAGCGGCTCTCCGAGGTAGGCGGTCTGGACGGTCTCGTTCGCCATCACCGCGGCCGGCTCGTCGAACGCGAGCAGCGCGCCGTGGTGCATGACGGCGATCCGCTCGGCGAGCCCGATCACGACCTCCATCCGGTGCTCGACGATCAGCACCGTCTTCCCTTCCTCGCGGTGCACCGAGCGGATCAGCTCGACGAGCTCGTCGACGTCCTCGGCCGAGACGCCGGCCATCGGCTCGTCGAGGAGGATCACGTCGGGACGGCTCGCGAGCAGCATCGCCAGCTCGAGCTTGCGCTTGTCGCCGTGCGAGAGCAGGCCCGCGGGCCAGAGCATGCGCGCGCCGAGCCCGACCCGGACGAGCGCGTCGTTCGCCCGCTCGAGCGCCTCGCGGACCGAGGCGGCGCGCCGCCAGATCCGGAGCGAGCCGCCGAGCTCCGCCTCCGCAGCGAGGCGGACGTTCTCGTGCACGGTCAGCAGCGGGAAGACGCTCGAGACCTGGAACGTGCGGCCGAGACCCGGCACGGGCACGCCGGTACGGCGGCTCACCGGTGATGTCCCGGCCGTGCAGCTCGACGCTCCCCGCGGTCGGGCGCAGCAGCCCCGAGAGCAGGTTGAAGAGCGTCGTCTTGCCGGCGCCGTTCGGCCCGATGATGCCCACGAGCTCGCCCGCGCGGACCTCGAGCGAGACATCGGCGACGATCTTGGCGCCGCCGATGTCGAGCCCGAGATTGCGCGTGGCGAGGATCGGGGTGGAGGTGGCCACGATCCCCTTGGGAGCCGTCGCTAGCTGCGCGGCTCCGGCGGGGCGACGAACTGCCCCTTGATCCGGGAAACGATCCTCGGCGCCCACTTCCCGTTCGCCTGCTTGACCAGCTTCACCTGGAACATCGGCTGGATCATCGCGTGGTCGGACTTGCGGATCGTCTGCTGGCCCTTCGGGCCGACGAAGCTCCAGCCCTCGAGCGCGGCGATCATCCGGTCGACGTTGTCGCCCTTCGCGCCCGTCAGCGCCTGCACGATCATCTGGCCGGCGACGAAGCCGTCCGGCGTGAACAGGTCGGGCACCTGGCCGCGCTTCCGCATCGAGTTGACGAGGAAGTCGTTCACCTTGTTCTTCGGCGCCGTGTGGACGTAGTGCGAGAGGAAGTCGATCTTCGCGGCGACGTCACCGAACGTCGACCAGGTCGCGCGCTCGGCGAGGCCGGTGGTGATCTTGTTCGAGACGCCGAACGCCCCCTGCTGCTCGAGCGCACGCCACATCGCCGGCGCGGTCGTGCCGGCCCAGGCGACGAAGAGCAGATCCGGGTTCGCCTGTTTCACCTGCTGCGCGAACGGCGTGAAGTCCTGCGCCGAGAGCGGCACCAGCATCCGGCCGACGGTGTGGCCCTGCGAGCCGACGATCGAGTTGACCGCCGTGTAGTTACCGGCGCCGAACGCCGAGTCCTGCGCGAAGACGGTCACCTTCTTGCCGATCCCCTTCAGGAAGGTCGCCGCGGTCTTGACGTCCTGGTAGGTCTGGCGGCCGGAGCGGAACGTGTACTTGTTGATCCCGGTGACCGCGTCCGTCGCGGCCGGGCCGGAGATGAAGAGCACCTGGTTCTGGGCCGCGAGCGGCGCCATCTGGAGCGCGACGCCCGAGGAGACGCTGCCGGCGAGGATCTTGTACCCCTTGCCGATCAGGTCGCGCCCGGCGGCGACGGCCTTCGTCGGATCGGTGCCGTCGTCGACGATCGTCAGCTCGATCGGGCGGCCGTTCACCTTCATCGTGCCCTTGGTCGCGTACGCGAGCCCGTACCGCAGCCCCTGGATGTACTCGGCGCCGTACGCGGCCAGGAGGCCGGTGCGCGAGTAGACGATCCCGACCTTGTACGCCGCCGCGGCGGTCGCGCCGTCGCCGGCGTCCGTGCGGGCCTGCGCCCCGCCTGCGAACGCCGCGAGGAGCGTCGTTACCGCCGCGAGTGTCGCGACGCCACGCCAATGCCGTGCCTGCATCTCCCTGACCTCCGTGAGAATCGTGACGAGAACCTGAGACCTGATTCAGGTGTAACTTACGCTCGCCCCTCGCGGTGTGTCAAGGTCTGGTGAAGGGCACTCCCTGGCGTTCCTGGCGTGCCGCTCGCGGTGCGTAGGCCGGTGGAACAGTACGGACGTACGGGCCGCCGGACGGAGCGCCGCGAGCGGCACGAGGCTGCGCCGGAGGCCGGCTCCGCCGGCCGGGAGGCGCAGCCGGCCAGGGCGTCAGGCGCCGAGCTCGTGCAGCAGCGGCGCCGTGTCGAACGGCTCGTAGCCGATCCGCGCGGCGATCTCCTCGCTCGTCGGCTTCGTTCCCTCGCGCCAGAGCGCGCGCAGACGCTCGCCCGTCTCGGGGCGCCGCCACCAGTCCTCGCCGACCTCTCGGACGAGGTGCTGCCGCAGCTGCGCGGAGCGGATCCAGGCACGCAGGTAGTCGGCCGAGTAGAAGCCCGAGTCCATGTCGGAGAGGTAGTTCTCGGCCGGGTAGCGGATCCCGGTCGCCTCGGTCAGGCGCTCGGAGTAGCCCGCCGGCGTGCCGCCGTCCTCGCCGTAGCGGCCCCAGAAGTCGAGCTCGAAGCGCAGCTTCGCGGCGTAGCGGCGGAAGAGGAGCGCCTCGAGGAAGACGGTCGCCTCGGCGTTCTCGGCTGCCTGCTCGTCCGAGAGGTCGAAGTGGTGCGCGTGCCAGGCCGGCTCACGCGAGATCGCCTCGACGATGTACGAGTAGATCTCGGTCAGCGCGTGGTCGCGCGAGAGCTTGCGGAAGGTGTACGGCAGCCCGGGATCGACGCTGGCGTAGTGGAGCGCGTGCCCGGCCTCGTGCAGGAACGCCTGGTAGTCGTGCAGCCCGCCCTGGGCGCGCGTGATCAGGTGGACGACGTTCGGCGGGTCGGAGGCGATCACGCAGGCGCGCGGCGACTTTTGCGGCCGGTCGTCGAGGTCGAGCCGGATCCCCGGCATCTCGTCCATGTTCAGCCCGATCGCGTTCAGCGTCGCGACGCAGACCTCGACGGCGCGCTCCTTCGTGTACGTCTGCTCGAGCGGCGAGAGCCGGCGCAGGTAGCTCGTGTGGTTCGAGGTCGGGACGTCCTCGCGCTCGGGGCCGAGCAGCGTGTCGAACCAGCGCTGCCGCATCCGGTCGTAGACGCCGGCGGAGGCGCGGGCGGCCGCGGCGAGCGCCCGCTCGAGCTCCTCCAGCGAGATTCCCTTCTCCTCGCCGTTGCGCGCGATCGCGTCGGGCTCACCGGACAGCTCGGCCTCGAGCGTCTCCCCGGCGGCGAGCAGGTCGCGCCGGTCGTCGTTGAAGGTCGCGCTGACCGCGTTCGCGAGCGACCCGAGCTCGTCGCGGTCGCGGTAGGCGGCCAGGACGGCGAGCTTCGCCTGCGCGGTCCGCAGCGGCAGCTCCTCGCCCTTCCAGTCGACGCGGGCGGCCAGGATCCGGTTCTCGAGCTCGTCCTCGCGCGCGGCGAGCTCACCGGCGACGATCCCGGCCTCGCAGGTCTTGCGGAGCCGGTAGAGCAGCTCGCGCTCGTCGCCGTCGGCGGCGTCCTCGGCCTCGCGGAGGACGTCGAGCTGCCCGTGCGAGAAGAGATCGCTGTAGCGCTCGACGATCGCCGCCTGCTCCGAGGTCTCCTTCTCCCCGACGCGCACGGCGCGGCCTTCCTCGGAGCGCTCGAAGAGGTAGCGCGCCAGGCGCTCCTCGTACTCGACCGGCGTCCTCACCCCCGTCACGCTCACGTGGGCCGAGACTACCGGACGAGCGTGCCGGTGACTGCGGCCGCGAGGCGCTTCAGGTCGAACGGCTTCCCGAGCACCGAGTCGACGCGCGCCCGCAGCGCCGGGCCGACCTCGCTCGTCCCCGACAGGAGGACGACGCGTGTCTGCAGTTCCTGGGCGGCGATCTCGTCGAGCAGCTCGAGGCCGTCGTCGGCGCCGACGTGGACGTCGAGCAGGATCACGTCCGGTGTCGCCCGCTCGAGCTCGCGCCTGGCCTCGGCGAGGCTGCCCGCCTCGCGGACGCGATGACCGTCCAGCTCGAGGTTGACGCGGCAGAGCAGACGGAGGGAATGCTCGTCGTCGACGACGAGCACGTCCTTGACGTCCGGCCCCCCTTGAACGCCCATCAGGCCGCGCACTGTACCCGCTTGCGTACCGCACCAGGGCAAAATCCCGTTTACCCATTACAAATGGGAAGCACGGGGCACTCCGAAGCATGAGAGGGCGATGAAGGACAAGGCCGAACGCAATTTCCTGCCGACGCCGAGCGCGAGCTACCGGCGCCGGGCGTGGATCCAGTTCCAGCGGGCGCTCGACCCGCTGGCGCCGATCAAGCCGCTGCCGCCGCCGCGGCCTTGAGCCGGGCGAGCGACTCGTCGCGGCCGAGCAGCTCCAGGCTCTCGTAGAGGCCGGGCGAGATCTTCGATCCGGTCACGGCGACGCGGATCGGCTGGAACGCCTGCCGTGGCTTCAGGCCGAGGCTCTCCGTCACCTGCTTGAGCGTGGTCTCGAGCGGCTCCGCCTGCCACGGCTCGACCTGCTCGAGTGCGGTCGCCGTCGCGGTCAGGACGTCGCGGTCGAGAAGCGCCGGGTCCGGCTCGACGTCGTGGAAGAGGAAGCCGGCGAACTCGGGGAACTCCCCCAGCTTCGCGATCTTCTCCTGCACGAGCGGCGCGGCCGCGGCGATCCGCTCCTGCCGGCCAGTCGTGGCCCTGCTCGCGGAGGAAGGTTGTGAGTGCCTCGGCGTAGTCGCCGGATGAGAGCTCGCGGAGGTAGACGCCGTTCATCCAGTCGAGCTTCGCGTAGTCGAACGTCGCCGGGCTGGCGCCGACCCGCTCGAGCGAGAACCGCTCGATCAGCTCGTCCCTGCGACATGATCGTCGTCTCGCCGTCGGGCGCCCAGCCGAGCAGCGCGAGGAAGTTCATCAGCGCCGGCGCGACGTAGCCGGCCTCGCGGAACTCGTCGACCGAGACGGCGCCGTGCCGCTTCGAGAGCTTCTTCCCGTCCTCGCCGAAGACGTTCGGCACGTGCGCGTAGATCGGGATCTCGGAGCCGAGCGCCTGCAGGATCTGGATCTGCTTCGGCGTGTTCGAGACGTGGTCGTCGCCGCGGATCACGTGCGTGATCCCGTCGAGCCAGTCCTCGACCGGCGAGGCGAAGTTGTAGGTCGGCCGCCCGTCGGAGCGGACGAGGACGAGATCCTCGAGCTGCTCGCTCGGGAACTCGATCCGCCCCTTGACCGCGTCGTCCCAGCCGGTCGTGCCCTCGTCGGGCATGCGGAAGCGGATCGCACCCTCGTCCTCGTAGGCCTTGCCGTCCGCGACGAGCCGCCGCGCCTCCTCGCCGCAGCGCTCGAGCCGGTCGAGCTGGAAGGTGACGTCACCGTCCCAGTCGATCCCGAGCCAGCGCAGCGACGACTGGATCTGCTCGACCGACTCCGCCACCTCGCGGCTCGTGTCGGTGTTCTCGATCCGGAGCAGGCACTCGCCGCCCTGCCCGCGCGCGAAGAGCCAGTTGAAGAGAAAGGTGCGGACGCCGCCGATGTGGAGGAAGCCGGTGGGGCTCGGAGCCATGCGGACGCGGACGGACATCGGGCTGGCTAGGTTACCCGGGTGCTCTACGGCGCCCACTGCTCAGGCGGCATCAAGGGCGCGCTCGACCGGGCGGTCGAGATCGGGGCCGACGCCGTGCAGCTGTTCGCGCAGAGCCCGCGCGCCTGGCGTTTTCCCGAGCACGCGGAGGAGGATCTGGCGAGCTTCCGGGAGCGCCGCGCGGAGGCGGGGATCGGGTCGGTGCTCGTGCACGCGCTCTACCTCTGCAATCTCGCGACGCCCGACGAGGTGGTCTACGGCAAGAGCCTCGAGACGATGGTCTCGACCGTCGACGCCGCCTGCGCGATCGAGGCGGACGGCGTCGTCTTCCACGTCGGCTCGCACCTCGGCACGGGCTTCGAGGCCGGGCTCGAGCGCTGCGTGCCGGCACTGCGCGGAGGTGCTCGAGCACTGCTCCGACACGACGTGGCTCCTGCTCGAGAACTCCGCCGGCGCCGGCGGCACGGTCGGCCGCTCGATCGAGGAGCTGGCCGCGATCGTCGACGCGCTCGACGGCCACGAGCGGCTCGGCATCTGCCTCGACTCCTGCCACCTCTACGTCTCCGGCGTCGACGTCGGCGAGCCGAAGACGATGACGGCGACGCTGAAGGAGGTGAAGACGCGAATCGGACTCGACCGGCTCCGCGCGCTGCACGTCAACGACGCCGCCGCGCCGCTCGGCTCGAACCGCGACCGGCACGCGAACGTGCTCGAGGGCGAGCTCGGCGAGCGGATGGGCGCCTTCCTCGCCCCGCGAGCGCTCCAGAAGCTGCCGGCGGTGATGGAGACCCCGGGCCCGGACGACCACGGCCCAGACGCCGCCGAGGTGCAGAAGCTTCGCGACCTGCACGCCCGCTGGACGAAGCGGTAGCGCACTACGGAGGCTTGTGTCGTATCAGACACAAGCCTCTTTTTCGCCCGCGCGTACTCGAGCGCGTCGAGGGCGATCGGCAGGTCAACTACGCGGGACGAGCCGGCCGCGCCGAGAACGGCGCGAGGCCGCCTGCCGGGTACGCAGTCCGGGCCGCCGGCGCAGCTCGCTCGGCGCGGACGAGCTCGCGGATCGTGTGGTAGCTCGGACGGCGCGATTCCCAGCTCCTCAGGCGGCTTCGCCCGACCGTCGCCAGGTCGCGGCGACCGACGTGCTCGTCGCGGTGGAGACGCGACGACGAGCGCGTGGATCCGAGGATCCTTCGCGGGCGATCGAGAAGCGCATCTTCCGAGCGTGCCCACGCCGCCGCGGGACCGTTCGTCACGACTTCGTCACGAAGGACGAAAAGAAGGCTTGTGTCTGAACAGACACAAGCCCGTTCGACCCGGTCGCGGCTTACGCGCTCGGGTTGATCTGCGCGATCACGCGGAAGCTCGGGCGCTCGCGCGGGAGCTCGTGGAACTCCGGATTCCGGCAGCCGAGCTCGTCGCCGCGGCTCTCGTAGCAGGGCGACACCTCGACCTTGCACATCGGCAGCGGCGCCCCGGTGGCGCGGATGCCGCCGAAGCCCTCGCGCCTCGCCTCGGCCGCCCGCAGCAGGTCGAGGTCGATCTCGACCGCCGTACACGCGCTGCATGCAGCCGACGTAGGTGTGGCCCCACGCCTCGTACGCGTAGACGAAGGGGCACGACCGCTCGATGCAGGCTCCGGGGTAGACGACCTTGTCGCAGTGCACCTCGCACCGTCGGCACTCGACCTCGTCCTGAGGTCGGAGAGGGAGCTCGACGGGGGCTTGTGCAGCCTCGTCCATGGTCGGATTGTGGTCACGGTTTTCACGTCCCGCAAGACTTGACAAGCGCCCGATTTTCAGGCACGCACCGGGCGCGCGGAACCGTCCAGCGAGTGTCCATCCGTCGTTAGGATCGCCGGTTCATGGTCCGGCGCATCCTCTTCACCTCGGTCGCGCTGGCGCCGATCGTCGTCCTGATCCACTACGTCTTCCACCCGACCGAGACGGTCGACTTCGTGCTCGCGGCCGCCGCACTGATCCCGCTCGCGTGGCTGATCGGCGAGGCGACCGAGCACGCCGCGGAGCACACGGGACCGGGGATCGGCGGCTTCCTCAACGCGACGTTCGGCAACGCGCCTGAGCTGATCATCGCGCTCTTCGCCGTCCAGCGCGATGGAGTTCGAGGTCGTGCGCGGGTCGCTCACCGGCTCCGTCGTCGGCAACCTCCTGCTCGTGCTCGGCTTCTCGCTGCTCTTCGGCGGCCGCGGCGAGATCGACCGGCCGTCGAGCTTCCTCGCGCTCGCACTCGTCGCCGGCACGACCCTGCTGCTGCTGATCCCGTCGATCCCCGGCTGGGATGGCGATCCCGAGCGCGACGAGCTGGTCAAGCTCTCGATCCCGGTCTCCATCGTCCTGCTCGTCGCCTACGTGATCCTCACCGTGTACTCGCTCCGGCGACACGCGGCGCTGCACATAGCGAGCGACGCGGAGATCACCGGCTGGTCGCTGCGGCTCGCGCTCGTCGTGCTCGGGCTCGCGACAGTCGTCACCGCGCTGGTGGCGGAGATCCTCGTCGGCTCGATCGACAAGTTCGCCGAGGAGTCGGGGCTGAGCGAGTTCTTCCTCGCGGCGGTCGTGATCGCGATCGTCGGCAACGCGGCCGAGCACGGCGGCGCCGTCGTCGTCGCCGCCCGCGGCAAGATCAAGCTCGCGGCCGAGATCGCGCTCGCATCGAGCGCGCAGGTCGCCGTCTTCCTGATCCCCGCCGTCGCGCTGCTCGGCGCTCCTGATCGAGCCGCTCGCGCTCTCCTTCCGCAAGGTCGAGATCGCCGCGCTCGCGGTCGGTGTGGTGGTGACGTCGATCCTGCTCGCCGACGGGCGCTCGAGCCGCCTCAAGGGCGTGATCCTGATCGTGACGTACGTCGGTGTCGCGTCGCTTCTACTGCCGGCGACGCGGCGAGGGCTGAGCGTCGGGCCGCGCTGGCGCCCCGACGCTGCGTCCCAGTCGCGCAGCTCGGCTATCGGTGCTCCTGGTCCTTGCCTCGGAACGCATCGCGACGGCTCGCGGCGCACGGGAGTACGTCGCGAAGTAGAGCTTCTCGACCCCGCCGTCCGCGTCTCGGACGACGCGCAGCAGCTCGCCGCGCTCGCGCCCTTCGACGCTGCGGAAGCGGTCGTCGCCGTCCGGCTCGAGATAGGAGGTGTCGCGTCCGGGCACGCCGCCGAGGAGCTTCGCCTCGAGCCTGCCCTGCCGCCACGAGAGCACGATCTGATGCCCCTCGGTCCACCAGGGGCCGAGGAGCGGCTCGATCTCGGCCGGCGCCGGCTCGCCCGCCTGCCACGCGTCCGTCGCCGCGCGGCAGCGCGGCGATCGCCGCCGTCGCGAGATCGAGCGCGAGCTTCTCGGGCGCCGCGCCTGCGCCGGTGTTCGTCAGCACCGCGGCACCGATCTTCGTCTTCCGGTCGACGACGAGCCCTGCGAGGTGCCCCGGCATCGCGCCGCCGTGACCGACGAAGAGGTGCTCGCCGCGACGGTAGAGCTCGAGCCCCGTCCCCCAGGCCATCGTCCAGCCCGCGTGGTCGACCATCGCCCGGACGTGCGCCATCTCCTCCAGCGTCGAGCTCTGCAGCACGTCGTCGTCGCCGGACGCGAGAAATGCACCCCAGCGCGCCAGGTCGCCGGTCGTCGACCACAGCTTGCCGAGCGCGCCGGCGCCGCCGAGATCGAGCTCCGGCTCCAGCCGAACGGCGTCCGAGTACGGCTCGACGAAGTAGCCGCGCGGCCGCCGGCTCGGACTCGTCGGGCGTCGTCCGCGACAGTCCGAGCGGAGCGAGGATCCGCTCCTGCAGCGCCTCCTCCCAGGTGCCGCCGTGCGCGCGGGCGACGACCTCGCCGAGCAGCGCGAACGCGAGGTTCGAGTAGTGCCACCAGGTGCCGGGGTCGAGCACCTGCTCCGCGTCCGCGGTGCCGGAGAGCAGCTCCTCGCGCGACGGCGCCTTCATCGTCTCCCAGATCTCGCCCGGCGGCTCGCGCTGGAGGCCGGAGGAGTGCGCGAGCATGCGGCCGAGCGTCGGCCCGTGCGCGCTGTCGGGCAGATGCTTCGTCAGCGGATCGTCGAGCGAGAGCTCGCCTGCGTCGCGCAGCTGGAGGATCCCGACCGCAGTGAACGTCTTCGTGATCGAGCCGATCCGGTACTGGGTCTGCGGCGTCGCCTCCCGCTTCGCCTCGACGTCCGCGAGCCCGAGCGCCTGCTCCCAGATCACTTCACCGTCGCGGAAGACGGCTGCGCTGACCGACGGCAGCCGCTCCTCCGCCTGGGCGGCGGCAAGCTTGCCTTCGAGGTCCTCGCGGAGCAGGTCAGGCGCTGACACGGGCTCCGAGCGCCTGCGGGATCGCGTCGACCGCAACCTCGATCGCGTCGTCGTCGACGCCGGCGTACGTAACGGCGCGCAGGAACCCGGGCCGTAGCGTCGAGACGAGCACGCCTTGCTCGGCGATCCGTGCCGCCGCATCGCTCGCGCCGAGCCCGAGCGGCCGGACGTCGATCGCGACGAAGTTCGACTCGGTCGCGGCCGGATCGACGGCGAGTCCCGCGTCGGCGAGCCCCTCGGCGAGACGACGAGCCCGGCGGTGATCGTCAGCCAGTCGGTCGACGTGATGATCGAGTGCGTGCAGCATGGCCGCTGCGACGACTCCCGCCTGGCGCAGAGCGCCGCCGAACTGGAACTTGCAGCGCCAGGCTTCCTCCATCCGCTCAGCCGAGGTCGCCAGCACGGCGCCGAACGGACAGCCGAGGCCCTTGGAGAAACAGACCGTGACGGTGTCGGCGAGCCCGCCCCACGTTGCCGCGGGCACACCGCTGGCCACAGATGCGTTCAGCAGGCGAGCGCCGTCGAGATGGACACCGACGTCGAGCTCGCGCGCCGCGGCGACGGTGCTCTTGTACAGATCGAGCGGCCAAACCCGCCCGCCTGCCGACCGGTGCGTCTGCTCGAGCACGACCACCGACGGAGGCTGGAGCGCCCCGTCGCAGAGGCCCTCCCACTCACGGAGGTGCGCCGGCGTCAGCCAACCCGCCTCGGCCGGCGACGCCGCGCATCACGAGACCGCTGTGCGCGGCAGCGCCGCCCGACTCGTACACGAGGACGTGCGTCCGCTCTTCCGCGAGCAGCTCGCCGCCTCGCGTACCGAGGAGCCGCAGCGCGATCTGGTTCGCCATCGTGGCGGTCGGGACGAAGAGGGCCTGCTCCTGTCCGAGCAGCTCCGCCGCCCGGCGCTGGAGCTCGTTCACGGTCGGATCCTCGCGGCGCTGCTCGTCGCCGAGCTCGGCTTCGGCCATCGCCGCGTACATCTCCGGCGTCGGCTTGGTCGCGGTGTCGGAGCGGAGGTCGATCACGCGCGCAGACTATCGGCTCACATCTTCTATAACCGATGTGCTATACACGACTCAGTGAACGCGCTCGCAGCACTCGCCGACCCGACGCGCCGCCGCATCGTCGAGCTGCTCGCGGAGCGTGAGCACGACGTCGCGCAGCTGAATGCCCACTTCCAGATCAGCCAGCCCGCCGTCTCGAGGCACCTCCGGGTCCTGCGCGAGCACGGGCTCGTCCGCTCCCGGCCGGACGCACAGCGGCGCATCTACTCGCTCGACCCCACCCCACTCGCCGAGCTCGACGACTGGCTCGGCCGCTACCGCGCCTTCTGGGGGCAGCGGCTCGACGCGCTCGAGACTGAGCTCCGGCGCGCTCGAAAGGAGACGACGTGACCGAGCTGACCGCCGACGTCGGCGCCCTGCGGAACGACGACGAGCGCTGCGCCGTCCGCTTCGAGCGTCTGTACGACTTCACTCCCGACGAAGCTCTGGTCGGCTCTGACCGACCCGGACCGGCTGGGACGCTGGCTCGCGATGGCCGACGTCGCAGCCCGGCGCGGGCGGTCACGTGAAGCTCGGGTTCGACGACGGCGTCACGGAGGGCCGCATCCTCACGTGGGACGAGCCGCGCGTCCTGGAGTACGAGTGGCGCTTCACCGGCGAGGACGAGTCGGTCGTCCGCTTCGAGCTCCACCCGCAGGAGTACGGGACGCTGCTCGTGCTCGACCACCGCCGCCTCGGCCGCGCCGCCGGCATGGGCTACGCGGCCGGCTGGCATGCGCATCTCGACGCGCTCGCGGGGACGATCGAGCTCGAGGCGTGGCAGCAGCGGTTCGAGGAGCTGCTGCCCACTTACCGTGAACAGGCCGACGAGCTCGGCTGGAACCGCAAGCCGACATCCACCGTGCGCGAAGCGCTCTACCGCGGCGACCGCGATGCGGCCGAAGCCGCGGCGTACGGTGCGGAGCTGGACGTGTTCGATGCGGCGGCACTCGGTCGGGCTGACAGGTTGCGCGAGCTCCTCGACGCGAATCCGGAGCTCGTGCAGACGCTGTCCGACGACGGCTTCACCCCCCTCCACCTCGCCTGCTTCGCAGGCGGCGCCGACGCCGTTCGGCTGCTCGTCGAGCGGGGCGCGCCGCTCGAACGGCTTGCGGAAGCGTCGTTCGCACGGGTGCGCCCGCTCGGGACCGCGGTCTTCGCGGGACAGGTCGACGCGGCTCGGATCCTCCTCGAGGCCGGCGCAGACCCGAACGGCGGCGACTCCGGCGAGCACCGGCCGCTGCAGACGGCGGAGGCGAACGGGAACGAGGAGCTCGCCGGGCTCCTGCGCGAGCACGGGGCTACCCTGCCCGTGTGAACCTCGAGCTCCTCGCGGACGTGCTCGCCGACCGCGGCCAGCCCGCCTTCCGCGCCCGGCAGGTGTGGGAGTGGACGGCCCGCGGCGTGTCCGGCTACGAGGAGATGACGAACCTGCCGCGTGCTCTGCGCGACGAGCTCGCCGAGGCGGTGCCGTTCTCGACCCTGACCGTCGAGGACGAGGCGCACGCCGCCGACGGCACGGTCAAGGCGCTCTTCCGCACCGCCGACGGCCATCCGGTCGAGGCCGTGCTGATGCGCTACCGCGACGGCAGGCGCTCCGTCTGCGTCTCGTCCCAGTCCGGCTGCCCGCTCACCTGCACCTTCTGCGCCACCGGCGCGATGCGCTTCGGGCGCAACCTGCGCGCGTCCGAGATCCTCGACCAGGTGCTCCACTTCCGGCGGATCGAGCCGGTGAACCACCTCGTCTTCATGGGCATGGGCGAGCCGTTCCTCAACTACGACGAGGTACTCGCCGCCGCGCTGCGGCTGCCTGAGGTCGGGATCACCCACAGGCGCACGACGATCTCGACCGTCGGCTGGCTGCCCGGCCTGACCCGCTTCGTCGACGAGGTCGACAAGCCGATCCGCCTCGCGCTCTCGATCCACGCAGCCGATCCGCGCCTGCGCTCCGAGATCATGCCGGTCAACGACCGCTATCCACTGCCGAGCGTCCTCGACGAGTGCCGCCGCTACTTCGAGCTCCGCCGGCGGAAGGTCTTCGTCGAGTACGTGCATGCTCGCCGGGGTCAACGACTCGCCGGAGCGGGCGCAGGAGCTGGCCGGGCTGCTCGACCCGAAGGTCTTCAAGGTCAACCTGATCCCGTACAACCCGACGGGGATGTACGACGGCTCCTCGCGGGACGCGATTGCGGCGTTCAAAGCCGTTCTCGACCGCGCACGCCTGCCGTCGACCGTCCGCCTCACCCGTGGGCGCGACATCGCCGCCGCGTGCGGTCAGCTGGCCGCGACACGTTAGACCTACCCCTTTAGAGGCATTTCGCACGACCCTCTTGCCCGACTCGGCAACGCTGCCGATAGTGAGAAGGTGGAAGCGGCCCACATCACCTGGCGACCACTCGGGCGACTGCTCGTCGAACAGGGCCTGCTCACGGACGACGAGCTCGAGCGCGCGCTGGCGGAGCAGCAGACGACGGGGCAGCGCCTCGGCGAGACGATCGTCAAGCTCGGCTTCGTCTCCGGCCCCGAGCTCGCAAGCGCGCTCGCGGCCCAGTACGGGATCGAGCTGACGACCGAGAAGGGCTTCGGCACCGGTCTCCGCTCCGAGATCCAGCGGCGGCACGAGAGCGGACGCGAGCGCGTCGTCCAGCTCGTACCGAACGCGAACGCCGATACCGACTCGGAGCCCGAGCCGGAGACCCAGGCGGAGATCTTCGAGTTCGTCCCGGCGTCCGAGCCGGTGCCGGACTCCGGCGAGGCGGCGCTGCTCGCCCAGCTCGAGGAGCAGTGGGCGAAGCTCGCTGCGGCGGAGGCGGCGGTTGCCGAGCGCGAACGCGAGCTCACCGAGCTCAACCGAGAGCCGCGAGCGCGAGCTTGCCGAGCTGGTCGAGAGCCGCGACCGTGCGCTCGCCGAGTCCGCCGAGCGCGAGCGGGAGTCGAGGAGCGGGCCGAGAGCCGTGAGCGCGAGCTTGCAGAACTGGCCGAGAGCCGCGAGCGCGACGGCGAGCTGGCCGAGCGCGAGCGCGAGCTTCGCGAGCTCGCCGAGAGCCGTGAGCGCGAACTGGCGGAGCTGACCGAGCGCCACCACGGCGACCTGCGCCGGCTCGAGGAGCTGAACGAGCGGCTGCGCGGGGAGATCGAGGAGCTGCGGAACGCGCCGATGCCGGCGCCGGACGAGCCCGCTCCCGTCGTGCCTTCGAGCCACCTCCTCTTCGTTCAGCTCGGCGAGCGCTACGAGCTGATCTCACGCGACGGCCCACCCCCGCTCCAGAGCACGCCGCTTTCGCTGCCGGACGTCGACGACGGAACCTTCGTCGCCGCCGGACGACGCGCATCGCCGCTGCCGGGCGACGAGCGGCCCTGCGTCGTCGTCCAGCGCGGCTAGCCGCTCGGCCACGCAGGCGTCTCCGGGCGGAGGTCGTACAGGCCTCCGGGCCGGCACTGCGACGAGTGGTACTCACCTTCAGGAGCGCGCGCGTCCTCGGCGGCAACCCGCACGGCGATCGCCCGGGCATCGGCCGCTGCGACGCCGAGACCACGCGCGACCGCCTCGGCCGACTGGACGGCGTAGCACTGCGTCTGCGCCTCGTTGACGATCCCGCGCAGGTGCCACGACTCGTGTGCGAGCGTGACGATGCCGCTGACCGCCGCGAGCGTGCGCTCGTCGCAGCCACCGGTGAGGAGACATGCGAACGAGCCCTGCTGCCCGCGCCAGATCCGCTCGAGGCTCCCGCACGTCGATGCGGAGAGGCTCGTCTCGTCGGACGGCCTGCCGTGCTCGTCGAAGTCGACCCAGCCGGCGTTCGGGGTGATCTCGATCAGGCGTGTCCAGAACCCGGGACAGCTGACGTCGACGTCGCGCAACGCGACGGCGCTCGCCACGAGCGCAAGCCGGTTCTCGTTCTCCTCCCGGCGCGTGTACTGCCAGGCGGAGAAGAGCAACAGCGGGATCAGCAGCACCAGCACGATTCGCATACGAGCGTTATCGGCCGCGTCCGCCGTCGCCCGTAGATTCAGGCGATGCGCCGACGCCGCAGACAGCCCCGGCGGCAGCCGCCTGCCGTCGCGCGCCACGGCCAGGCGCGCCCGCGTGCACTGTCCGACGTCCTCCGGCTGCCCCGGCGCAGCCCTCTCTACCCGGAGCTCGCCCGAGCCCTCGCCGCCGCGGACGCGGTGCACGTCCTTTGCTCCGATCTCGAGCCCGTGCCGGTGCGTGCGACCTCGACCACGAGCCAGAGCGGCTGCTATCGCCTGCGCCACGGCGACCCCGTCGACCTGCGCGTCTCACGACGGCACGGCCGCGTCGCGCTCAGCTTCCTCCACGAGCTGGGGCACTTCGCCGACCATCAGCTCGGGCACGAGCTCGGCCCCGCGTGGGCGTCCGGACACCACGAGTCGTTCGAGGGCTGGCGCGAGGCCGCTGCGCAGCTCCCGTCCCGGCTGCCCGCGGGCGTCGGCCGCTCACGGCGGCGCTACTTCACCTCGTCGAAGGAGCTGTGGGCGCGCAGCTACGCGCAGACCGTCTTGACGGTCACGCACGACCCGACGCTCCACGCCGCGCTCGCCGGCCTGATCGAGGTGGAGGATGTCTTCGTCTGGCCCGCTGCCGAGTTCGAGCCAGTCGCGCACGCCGTCGAAGCGACGTTCGAGCGCCTAGGGCTTCTCCGAGTTCCGAGAATCACGGTCGCCGCCTGATCCGGCGGCCTTGTCCCACTGGCGTTGGAACCAGCCCCGGGTGTCGACGCGATCCATCACCGCCTTGTCGAACGTCGCACCACGCTCGAGCAGGATCTGCTGCAGCAGCTCTTTCTCGTCGCCGTTCAGGTCTGCGGCGAGCGCCTTGATCGCATCGGCGAACGCCCGGCCGGAGTGCTGCGCGGCGAGCTCGTCGACGCGCCACTCGAGGTCGGCGCGGCCCAGCACTACTCAGGCGCCCTTCTGCGCCTCGAGTTGACGGACCTTCCCCGGCTCCGCCGAGAGATCGGGGTGCTCCTCGAAGCCGTACTTGACGACGGCGCGCTTCGCCGCCTTCACCTCGTCGAGCCGGCGCACCGGCCGCGAGGTCGGCGCCTCCTTCAGCAGCTCGGGCGTCTCCGCCGCCTCGCCCGCGATCGCCAGCATCGCCTCGATGAACGCATCCAGCCGCTCCTTCGGCTCGGTCTCGGTCGGCTCGATCATCAGCGCCTCCGGCACGACGAGCGGGAAGTAGATCGTCGGCGGGTGATAGCCGTAGTCCATCAGCCGCTTCGCCACGTCCAGCGCCGTGATTCCGTGCTCGCGCTTGAGCGTGCGGGCGCTGAGCACGAACTCGTGCATCGCGAGGCGGTCGTACGGCAGGTCGTAGGCGTCGCGCAGCTTCGCGAGCAGGTAGTTCGCGTTCAGCACCGCCGTCTCCGACATCTCGCGCAAGCCGGGGCCGTAGGAGCGGATGTAGGCGTAGGAGCGGACGAAGACGCCGAACGGGCCCGTGAAGCCGCGCACCTTGCCGATCGACTTCGGCCGGTCGTGGTCGAGCCGGAACGCGTCGCCGTTCTTGACGACCGCCGGCACCGGGAGGAACGGCTCGAGCTTCTTCCGCACGACGATCGGCCCGCCGCCGGGACCGCCGCCGCCGTGCGGCTGCGAGAACGTCTTGTGCAGGTTGATGTGGACGATGTCGAAGCCCATGTCGCCCGGCCGGGAGATCCCGCAGACGGCGTTCAGGTTCGCCCCGTCGTAATAGAGCAGTGAGCCGGCGTCGTGAAAGATCTTCGCGACCTCCTCGATGTTCTCGTCGAAGAGGCCGAGCGTGGACGGGTTCGTCAGCATCAGCCCGGCCGTCCGCTCGTTCACCTTCGCGCGCAGGTCGTCGACGTCGAGGTTGCCGCGCGCGTCGGTGGCGACCTTCTCGAGCTTGTAGCCGGCCATCGTCACGCTCGCCGGGTTCGTGCCGTGGGCGGTGTCGGCGGTGATGATCGTGTCGCGACTGGTCGCCCTCGCCGATGTCCTCGAAATAGGCGCGCATCAGCATCAGCCCGGTCAGCTCGCCCTGCGAGCCCGCAGCGGGCTGCAGCGAGCACGCGTCCAGACCCGCGACCTCCTGCAGGATCTCCTGCAGCCGCCACATCAGCTCGAGCGCGCCCTGCGCTCCGTCCTCCTCCTGATGGGGATGGAGATCCTTGAAGCCGGGCAGCATCGCGAGCCGTTCGTTGATCCGCGGGTTGTGCTTCATCGTGCAGCTGCCGAGCGGGTAGAAGCCCGTGTCGATCCCGAAGTTGCGCGTCGAGAGCTCGGTGAAGTGGCGCACGAGCTCGGGCTCGGCGAGCTCCGGCAGGCGCGGTGGCTCGGCGCGCCGCAGGTGCGCCGGAACCTCGGGCGTCGGCAGGCCGTACCGAGGCACCGCCGACGCGCGACGGCCGGGCTTCGACTTCTCGTAGATCAGCTCCATCAGGCCCGGACCTCGTGCAGGACCTGGGCGAGCCGGTCGATGTCGGCCGGGCTGCGCTTCTCGGTCACTGCGACGAGGAGCACGTCGTCCATGCCCTCATAGTCGCGCCCGATCGCATAGCCCGGATGAACGCCGTGCGCGCGCGCCTCGCGGATGACGTCGCGTGCGGATCGCTTCAGCCGGACGGCGAACTCCTTGAACGTCGACCGGTCGGGAAACGCGAGCGGCAGGCCGAGTTGGTCCTTCGCGTAGGCGCCGAGGCTCATGCACGTCTCCCCGACCTCGCGCAGACCCTGTGGGCCGAGCCAGGAGAGCTGGACGAGCCCGGCGAGCGCGAGCAGCGTCTGGTTCGTGGTCATGTTCGACGTCGCCTTCTCGCGGCGGATGTGCTGCTCGCGCGTCTGCAGCGTCAGCACGTAGCCGCGATCGCCGTTCAGGTCGGTCGTCTCGCCGATGATCCGCCCCGGCAGCCGCCGCGTGTACTCCGCCTTCGAGGCGAGGAAGCCGTAGTGCGGGCCGGCGTAGGACTGGTAGTTGCCGGCGCTCTGGCCCTCTCCGATCGCCAGGTCGGCGCCGTAGTTGCCGGGCGCCTCGAGCACGCCGAGCGAGACGGGATCGACGTGCGTGATCGCGAGTGCTCCTGCGTCCTTCGCCGCGGCCGCCAGCTCGGGCGCGTTCTCGAGGATGCCGAAGACGTTCGGCTGCTGGAAGATCACGGCGGCCGCGTCCTGCGACGCGGCGGCGAGACGATCCGGCTCGATCGCGCCGTTCGTGTGCGGCACCTCGACGACCTCGAGGCCGAAACCGACCGCGTAGGTCTTCACGACCTGCCGCACCTGCGGGTTCAGCGTCTCCGCGAGCACGACCTTGGCGCGGCCGGTCGCGTGCTTCGCGACGAGGCAGGCGTCCGCCGCGACCGTCGTCCCGTCGTACCCGGACGCGTTCGAGACGTCCATCGCAGTCAGCTCGCAGATCGCGGTCTGGTACTCGAAGATCGCCTGCAGGACGCCCTGGCTCATCTCCGGCTGGTAGGGCGTGTACGCGGTCAGGAACTCGCCCCGCTGGAGCACGGCGTCGACGACCGCGGGCACGTAGTGGTCGTAGATGCCCATCCCGAGGAACGAGAGCTCCTTGGTCGTGTCGACGTTGCGGGACGCCAGCTCCTCGAGGTGCCGGTTCAGCTCGGGCTCGGAGAGCGCCGGCTCGAGGTCGAGCTCGCGCTGAAAGCGCACGCCCGCCGGGATGTCGCGGAAGAGCTCGTCGACCGACGCGACGCCGATCGCAGCCAGCATCTCCTCGCGATCGGTATCGGTCGTCGAGAGCTGGCTCATTGCTCTGCCAGCTGCTGCTTGTAGGCCTCGACGTCGAGCAGGCTGTCGACCTCGGCGGGATCGGCGAGCCGGATCCGGACGAGCCAGCCGTCGCCGTACGGGTCCTCGTTCACGGTCTCGGGCGCGTCGACGACCTTCTGGTTCACCTCGAGGATCTCGCCCGAGAGCGGCGCGATCACGTCCGAGACGGCCTTGACCGACTCGACTTCGCCGTAGGACGCGTCCTTGGTCGTCGAGCTGCCGTCCGCCGGCGCCTCGAAGTGGACGAGCTCGCCGAGTGCGTCCTGCGCGAACCACGTCACGCCGAGCGTCGCCTCGTCGCCCTCGATCCGGGCCCAGTCGTGCTCGGCGTGGTACTTGAGCCCGTCGGGATAGTCCTCGGCTGCAGCCACGTCGCCTACTCCTCTCGCTTGTAGATCGGTTTCGGGACGACGGTCGCGCGGCGATGCTTGCCTCGGACGTCGATCTGGAGGTCGGTGCCCGGAGTCGCGGACGCGGCGGGGACGTAACCCATCCCGATCCCCTTGTCGAGCATCGGCGAGTGCGTCCCGGACGTCACCTCGCCACCGCCGTCGATCGGCATCCCGTTGCGCGGCACCGCCTTCTCCTCCATCACGAACGCGACGAGCTTCTGCGCGGGACCGGCCTCCTTGATCTTCCGCAGCTCGCCGGCGCCGCTGAACTCCTTGCCGAGCGCGCAGGTCCAGGCGAGGCCGGCGGAGATCGCGTCGGTGTCGGGCGTGATGTCGTTGCCGTGCAGCGGGTAGCAGACCTCGAGCCGGAGCGTGTCGCGCGCGCCGAGCCCGGCCGGCGTGACGCCGCGGGCGGCGATCGCGTCCCAGAGCTCCTCGGCGTCCTCGGCCGGGCACATCAGCTCGACGCCCTGCTCGCCGGTGTAGCCGGTGCGGTTGACCATCACCTCGACACCGTCGACCTCGCCCATCGCGTGCGTGAACGGCTTCGCCTCGGACAGCCCGAGCCGCTCGAGCGACCGGGCCCCTGCACCGCGAGCAGCGCGTACTCGTCGGAGGCGTCGCGGATCTCGGAGCCGCGGATCTCGCGCTCCTTCATCCACGCGTACGCGGCGTCGCGGTTGCCCGCGTTGACGACGACGAGATAGTGGTGCGCGTCGATCCGGTACGCGATCAGGTCGTCGACGATCCCGCCGCGCTCGTTCGTCAGCAGCGTGTACTGCGCCTCGCCGTCGCCGATCTTGTCGAGGTCGTTCGAGAGCAGCGACTGGAGCAGCTCGTGCGCGCTCGGGCCCTCGACGTGGAACTGGCCCATGTGCGAGACGTCGAAGACGCCGGCGTCCGTGCGCACCGCCTTGTGCTCCGGGATCACGCCCTCGTACTGGACGGGCATCTCCCAGCCGGCGAAGGGAACCATCCGCGCCCCGGCAGCGACGTGGCGGGCGTGGAGCGGCGTGCGGAGGAGCGTCTGCACGCGCTGACTCTAACGCACTGGAGAAAGCACGAGGCCCCGGCGAACCGGGGCCTCGGACCGGGTCTCCTAGACCGACCGGGCAGTCGGCCAAGAGGGCATGGGCGCAGGATTCCACTCGAACGCAAACCGAACCTGAGAACTGCGGAAGCGAGCCTCCCCTTCAGGGTCTTCGCGCGGGTACGGGCTTTGCCCGTGCCCTGCGCAGAAATCAGTCGTCGCGGAGGAAGGACGGGATCTCGAGATCCGCGTCGGAACGTTCGCGTTCGCGCTCGCGCTCGACGGGCGCCTCACCGACGCCGACGGGCTGCGGGACGGCCGCCTCCACCCGCCGGCGGCGCATGCGAGTGCCGAAGCCGGTTGCGATCACCGTCACGCGCACCTCGTCGCCGAGCGAGTCGTCGATGACGGCGCCGAAGATCACGTTCGCGTTCGAGTCGGCTGCGCCGGTGACGACCTCGGCCGCCTCGTTGACCTCGAAGAGGCCGAGCTCGGTGCCGCCGGTGACGTTGAGCAGGATCCCGGTCGCGCCGTCGACCGACTGCTCGAGCAGCGGCGAGGAGACGGCGGTGCGCGCTGCCTCGGCGGCGCGATTCTCGCCCGACGCGGTTCCGATTCCCATCAGCGCCGAACCGGCGTCGCGCATGATCGTGCGAACGTCGGCGAAGTCGAGGTTGACGATCCCGGGCACGGTGATCAGGTCGGTGATCCCCTGGACGCCCTGGCGAAGGATGTCGTCGGCGATCCGGAAGGCCTCGGTGACCGGCGTCTTCTTCTCGACCACCTGCAGGAGGCGGTCGTTCTCGATCACGATCAGCGTGTCGACCCGGTCACGGAGGTTCTGCGTCCCGACTTCTGCCTGCTCGGCGCGCCGGCGTCCTTCGAACGCGAACGGCTTCGTGACGACGCCGACTGTGAGCGCGCCGAGCTCGCGGCCCAGCTCGGCCACGACCGGTGCGCCGCCGGTTCCGGTGCCGCCGCCCTCGCCGGCGGTGACGAAGATCATGTCGGCGCCCTTCAGCGCCTCCTTCAGCTCGTCGCGACTCTCGGTCGCCGCCGCGAGCCCGACCGCTGGATCGGCTCCGGCGCCGAGGCCGCGTGTCGCCTCGGAGCCGATGTGGATCTTCACGTCCGCGTCGGCCATCAGCAGCGCCTGCGCGTCCGTGTTAACGGCGATGAACTCGACCCCGCCGAGGCCCGCGTCGACCATGCGGTTGACCGCGTTCGTGCCGCCGCCGCCGACGCCGACGACCTTGATCACCGCGAGATAGTTGCCTGAGGAATCTTTCATCGAAGGAATGTCTCGACCTCTCTCGACCTGAAGCTCGAGTTGAGCATCGTAGCGACCATCTTCCTTTCCGCGTCCAGCGTACGTCTCCTTCTCGGCACTGTCAATCGGAAACTCAAGGAATGGTCGAGTCCGAAGTCTCGACCTCAACCTGAGAGTTGAGGCTCTCGCCCGCCACCGGCCGCTCCGGGACACTGACGTCGAGGTAACCGCGAAGGTCACCGAGCTGCGGCAGCACACGGCGGGCGACTTCGAGCTTCACCGCCAGATCGGCCACGTCGCCAAGCCGCAGCTCGACGCCGGAGCGGAGCGTCAGCGTCACTCCCTCGCGTCCGGCGAGGACGGAGTTGACGGCCGACGGCAGCGGGTCGCCGACGAGCGGCGCCACCGCCGCGACCGCGAGCCGCTGCGGTCCGCGCAGCGACTCCCCCACGCGCACGTCGACGGTGCGTTTCAGCCAGACACGCGGGAGTCCCGGACGTTCACCCTGCTCGAGCTCGGCGACGATCCGGCCGCCGGCCGCGGCGAGCCAGGAGGACGAACCCTGGCGGAGCACCGCGACCGGCACCTCGGGGACGACGGCAATCTCGAGCGTGTGCGGGAAGCCCCGGTCGAACGATGCGGCCGCGACCGTCGGCACCCGTTCGGCACGCTGCGTCAGCTCGTTCAGGTCGAGCCCGAGGAGGCTCTCGCCGAGCGCCGGCGCGAGCGCCTTGCGAACGTCCGCGGCGACCTCCGGCGAGGCGCCGCTGACGGCGATCCGGTCGACCGCGAAGGCGGACGTCGAACGCGCTGCCGCATACAGGCCGAGACCGGTGAGCAGGATCAGGAGCCCGACGAGGAGGGAACGGCCGGAGGGGAGAAACCGGAGCAGCTCGAGGCGGTCACCCGCAGCGCCGCGCGGATGGGAAGCAACTGCGCTTGCCGCGCGCGCTCGCGGGCGCGAGCGGTTCCGAGATCCTCTCCCTCCGGCCACGTGGCGGGTTTCGCCGCCGCTGCAGCGCTTCCTACGTCACTGAGATCGGGCCGAGCAGCCGGACCTCGTGCTCGAGCTCGACGCCGAACTGCTCGCGGGCGCGGCGCCGGGCTTCGGCCATCAGCGCGAGCGCGTCGGCCGTCGTCGCGCCGCCGGCGTTCTCGATGAAGTTGGCGTGCATCGGCGAGATCACGGCGCCGCCGATCGGGTGGCCCTTCAGGCCGCACGCCTCGAGCATGCGGCCTGCGCCGAGCTCGTGGTCAGGGTTCTTGAAGACGCTGCCGAAGGTCCGTTTGTTCGTCGGCTGGGTCGCCTTGCGCTGGGCGATCAGCTCGGTCACCGTCGCCTTGATCTCCTCCTGCGGCCGCGGCGTCAGCCGGTACGTGACCTCGGCGATGACTGCATTCTCGGGTAGCTTGGAATGGCGGTACGAGAGCCCGAGACCGGCCTTGTCGAACCAGACCGCGCCCTCCGCGGTGACGACCTTGGTGCGGACGAGGATGTCCGACCAGTCGCTGCCGTAGGCGCCCGCGTTCATCCGGACACCGCCTCCCGCCGTGCCCGGAATCGCACAGGCGAACTCGAACCCGCCGAGTCCCGCGGCGCGCGCCTGATGGAGGCAGACCGCGTTGGTCGCACCCCCGCCGGCGATCAGCGTGTCGCCTTCGATGCGGACTGCGGCGAGCTCGCCTGTCAGCCTGAGCACGAGCGCGTCGACGCCGTCGTCTGCGGCGAGCAGGTTCGAGCCGAGCCCGACGGTCGCGACCGGGAGCTCGCGCTCCGCGGCCCACGCGAGCGCCCACTCGAGCTCTGCGAGCGTCGACGGCCGCGCGAACGCGCGCGCCGGTCCACCGGTGCCGATCGTCGTCAGCTTCGCGAGCGGAAGGCTCTCCTCGAGCTTCACCGGAGCGCCTCCAGCACGATCGGCCCCGCGCGCTCGACGTCGCCCGCCCCGACGGTGAGCACGAGGTCGCCGGGCCGAGCCCAGGACGCGACGAGCTTCGCGCCGTCCTCGACCGCAGGCGCCCAGCCCGCACGCACTCCCGGGTCGAGCGCGTCGACGACGAGCTTCCCCGTGACGCCTTCGATCGGCTGCTCACGCGCCCTGTAGATCTCGGTCACGCAGGCAGCGTCGGCCGTCGAGAGTGCGGCTCCGAGCTCGTGCGCGAGATGGCGGGTGCGGGAGTAGAGATGCGGCTGGAAGAGGACGAGCACCCGGCCGGAGGTGCGCTCGCGCGCCGCCGCCACGGTCGCCTCGATCTCGGACGGGTGGTGGGCGTAGTCGTCGACGACGGTGACGCCCACCGCTTCGCCGACGAGCTCGAAGCGCCGGCCTGCGCCGCGGAAGCGGGCGAGCACGGGCTCGGCGTCGGCTCGCTCGACTCCGGCGAGCTCGAGCGCGGCGAGCGCGGTCGCGGCGTTGCGCCGGTTGTGGTCGCCCGGCAGCGCGAGCCCGAACGAGACCGGCTCGAGCTCCCAGCCGCGCACGGCCTGAGGTACCTCCGCGAGCCAGGCGTCGAACATCGCCGCCACCTCGGCCTCCGAGCCGAAGGTGGAGTGATGGTCGAGCTCGACGTTCGTGACCACGCCGATCTCGGGCCGCAGCCGCTCGACCGTCCGGTCGGACTCGTCGCCCTCGACGACGAGCCAGCCCTCTCCCGCGCCGGCGTTGCCGCCGAGCTGGCCGATCTCGCCGCCGACGAGCCAGGCAGGATCGAGCCCGAGCTCGGAGAGGACGAACGCGATCATCCCGGTCGTCGTCGTCTTCCCGTGCGCGCCCGCGACGACGATCGACCGCCGCAGCGAGACGAGCTCGGCGAGGAACTCGGCCCGCGGCGTCCCGGCGACCGACGGGTACGCGCTCGAGACGACGACCTCCCAGCCGTCCGGCACGACCGGCTCCGGCGCGATCTCGATTCGAACGCCGTCGAGCGTGCGCAGGTACGGCGTCTCGACTCGGTCCCAGCCGCCCACCTCGGCGCCCCAGGCGCGTGCGAGGAACGCGTAGGACGAGAGGCCCGCGCCGCCGATTCCTACGAACCAGACGCGCCTACCCGCGAGCAAGCGCGATCAGCTCCTCCGCGATCTCGTCCGCGGCCTCCGGCCTCGCCATCGACCGCATCGCGGCGCTCATCGCGTCGAGCCGCGGCCGGTCTGCCAGAAGCTCGTCGACGAGTGCGGGCACACGCTCGAGCTCCGGCTCCGGGACGACGACCGCGCCGCCGCCGCGCTCGAAATGCCGCGCGTTCAGCGTCTGGTGGTCGGCGGTCGCGTGCGGGTACGGCACGAGGATCGCGGGCGTTCCCGACGCGGCCAGCTCCCAGACGGTGCCGCCGGCCCGCGAGATCGCGAGGTCGGGCGCGGCGAGCGCGGCCCCGAACTCCGCCGTCGACGGCACGAGCACGTAGTCGTCCCGGTGCACCTGGGGGCGCAGCCCCTCGTAGTCGCGCTCACCAGAGATGTGCAACACGGCCGGCCCGGCGTCGCCGTACGTCTCGACGGCGAAGTCGTTGAGGCTGCGCGCGCCGGCGAGCGCGCCGAAGAAGGCGATCACGGGCGCGTCAAGTGGCAGGCCGAAGCGGCTGCGCCCCTCCCCCTTCGAGACGCCACGGTGGTCGGCCGGCACCGGCCTGCCGGTGACGCGGTACTTCGACCCGTCGCGGCCGGAGATGCCGTACGCGAGGAAGACGCGACGAGCGAAGGGCGCCGCCAGCCTGTTCGCGAGGCCGAGATGAGCGTCTGCCTCGGTCAGCGCGGTGGGAAGCTTCTGCCGCCAGGCGGCGTACACCATCGGCCCGGCGACATAGCCACCGCCGCCGAGGACGACGTGCGGCTGCCGCCGCTTCAGAATCGCCGCGCAGGCCCGCGGCGCGCGGCCGGCGCGCAGCAGCGAGCGAAGCAGGGCCGCCGAAGGGCGGCGCGGGAAGCCGGAGATCTCGAACGTGTCGAGCTCGTAGCCGGCCTCCGGGACGAGCCTAGCCTCGACTCGATCCGGCGACCCTGCGAACGTCACGTTGACGCCGCGGTCGCGCAGCGCCGCTGCGACTGCGAGCGACGGCAGGACGTGCCCTGCTGTTCCGCCGGCTGCGATCAGGGCTCGCAGCTCGCTGTGGGGCGCGCTCATCGCCAGCGATGTTAAGGAGGATCCCGACGGACGCGAGCAGTACGACGAGGCTCGAGCCCCCATAGGAGACGAACGGCAGTGGGATCCCGGTCAGCGGCGCGACCCCGAGCACGGCGGCGAGGTTGACCGCCGCCTGGCCGCAGACGAGCGACGTGATCCCGGCCGCCAGGAGCTTTCCGAACGGATCGCGGCAGCGGAGCGCGACGGTGAAGCCGGCGAACGCGAACGCGGCAAAGGCGCCGATCACGGCTGCAGTCCCGATCAGGCCGAGCTCCTCGCCGATCACCGCGAGGATCATGTCCGTCTGCTGCTCGGGGAGGTAGTTGATCTTCTGCACGCCCTCGCCGAGCCCCTTGCCGGTGACGCCGCCCGAGCCGATCCCGATCAGCGCCTGCACGGTCTGGAAGCCGGCGTCCTCCGGGTCGGCCCACGGGTCGAGGAAGCTGAAGACGCGTGCGCGCCGGTACGGCTCCATCCAGATCGCGACGAGACCGCCGACGACCGCGATCGTGGCCGCAGCGCCGAGCGTCCGGCCGGGGACGCCGGCGACGACGAGCATCCCGCCGACCATCAGCAGCAGCGCGATCGTCGTGCCGAGGTCCGGCTCGATCACGATCAGCACGGCGAAGAGGCACGTGACCATCCCGAGCGGCTTCCAGAGCTCGCCGAGCGTCCTCGGTGCGCCCTTGCGCGCGAGATAGGCCGCGGCCCAGACGAGCAGCGCCAGCTTCGCGAGCTCCGACGGCTGGAACGTGATCGGGCCCGCCGTGAGCCATCGCTTCGCGCCGTTGATCTCGGGCGCGACGACGAGCACGGCAAGGCAGAGCCCGAGGGCGGTCAGGAGGAGCGGCGGCGCGAGGCTTCGTAGCCGGCGGTGGTCGAACCGCGAGGCGGCGACGAGCAGCGCGATTCCGAGCAGCGCGTAGATGCCCTGCCGCTTCAGGAACGTGACCGGGTCGCCGTTCCCGAGCGCCGCCGCCGCGGAGGTGGCGCTGAAGACCATCACGAGGCCGAACGCGACCAGCGCGAGGGTCACGAGGACGAGCAGGCGCTGCTCGAGCTGGCCACGAGGAGCCTTCACCCTTCGAGGTTCTGTACCAGCCTCCTGAATTCCTCTCCGCGGTGCTCGTAGTCGAGGAACTGGTCGTAGCTCGCGCACGCCGGCGAGAGCAGGACGACATCGCCCGGCCGGGCCGCGCGGGACGACTCGGCGACCGCCCGCTCGAGCGTCGTCGCGAACACGAACGGGACGCCGGCGGAGCCGAGGTCGACGGACAGCGGCTCGGCCGCCTCGCCGATCAGATAGGCGGTGACGACGTTCGCGGCCGCGAGCTCCTGCGCGAGCTCGTCCCAGCGCTCGCCCTTGGCGCGGCCGCCGAGGATCAGGTGCAGCGGTGCGTCGTAGGCGGTCAGCGCGCGCCGGGCGGCGGCCGTGTTCGTCGCCTTCGAGTCGTTGACGTAGCGGACGCCGCCGATCTCGGCGACGAGCTCGAGCCGGTGCTCCACGCCTGGGAACGTGCGCAGCGCCTCTGCGATCGCGTCGTCGCCGAGCTCGGCCGCCCGGGCTGCCGCCGTCGCGGCGGCCGCGTTCTCGCGGTTGTGCGCGCCCGGGATCAGCGGCTCGGCCGGCAGCACGTCGTCGGCGGCGAACTCGACGCGTCGGGCCGAACCGGGCACAGGGCCGAAGCCGCGAGGCACGACGGCGACGTCCTCCCCGGTCTGGTTCTCGAAGATCCGCAGCTTCGCCGCGCGGTACGACTCGAAGTCGCCGTGGCGGTCGAGGTGGTCGGGCTCGAGGTTGAGCAGCACCGCGATCCGCGGCCGGAAGCGGTCGACGTCCTCGAGCTGGAAGCTCGAGAGCTCGCAGACGATCCACTCGTCGGCGGGCACGTCGCCGACGAGCTCGCCGAGCGCCGTGCCGACGTTGCCGGCCGTGCGGGCGCCGAGCATCGCACCGAGCAGCTCGGTCGTCGTCGTCTTCCCGTTCGTGCCGGTGACGCCGAGGATCGGGTTCGGCAGCAGCCGCGACGCGAGCTCGATCTCGCTCCAGACCGGGATCCCGCGCTCGCGCGCGGCCGCGACGAGCGGCGCCTCGCCAGGCACGCCCGGGCTCTTGACGAGCACCTCGACGCCGTCGAGCAGCGAGAGATCGTCGTCGTTGCCGAGCGTCCGGTCGGCGGCGACGACCTCCGTCCCGCCCGCCTCGAGCGCCGCTTTCGCCGCCCGCCCCGAGCGCGCGAGGCCGAGGACGAGCGCCCGCTTCACAGGCGGAAGTCGATGTAGTAGCGGTAGTAGAGGACGAAGCCGCAGGCGGCGAGGATCGCCGCGACGATCCAGAAGCGGACCATGATCTTCGTCTCCGACCAGGCCTTCATCTCGAAGTGGTGGTGGATCGGCGCGATCAGGAAGACGCGCCGGCCCCAGTACTTGAAGCTGACCGTCTGGATGATCACGGACAGCGCCTCGACGACGTAGATGCCGGCGATCAGGATGAGCAGCGCCTCCGTGCCGGTGACGATCGCGAAGCCGGCAAGGGCGCCGCCGAACGCCATCGAGCCGGTGTCGCCCATGAACAGCTCGGCGGGGAAGGCGTTGTACCAGAGGAACCCGATCGCGGCCCCGATCAGCGCCGCGGCGAGGATCGCGAGGTCGAGCTGGAAGTCGAGGCGCGCGCCGACGTCGCCCGAGCGGATGTAGGCGATCACGTTGATCGAGAGGAACGTCAGCAGCGCGATGATCCCCGTCCCGGCGGCGAGCCCGTCGATGCCGTCGGTCAGGTTCGCGCCGTTTGCGGCGCCCGGCGATCACGAGGAAGAGGAAGGGGTAGTAGAACCAGCCGAGCGGAATGTCGACGTCCGCGACCGGGATGTAGATCGACGTGTCGAGGCGCGACTGCTCGTTGACGGCGAAACCGACGACGACGGTGATCGCGGCGAGCAGCAGGAGCTTCCACCGGCCCTGGAGCCCGAGCGAGCGGCGGTGACGGACCTTGATGAAGTCGTCGAGAAAGCCGATCGCGCCGCACGAGACGGTGAGGAAGAGCACGGTCAGCGCGGGCAGCGTGAACTTCGAGAGCGCGAGGAACGGCAGCGTCGCGCAGAGGATGATCAGGAGGCCGCCCATCACCGGCGTGCCCTGCTTGACGACGTGCCCGGCCGGCCCCTCCTCGCGGATCTGCTGGCCGAGCTCGTTCCGGCGCAGGAACTCGATGAACTTCGGCCCGATCACGACGGAGACGACCATCGCGATCAGCCCGGCGATGAAGACGCGAACCATTAGCGCGTGGGGTTCGCCAGGGTCGGGGCGATGCCTTCGAGGGCAACGGAACGCGAGGCCTTGACGAGGACGGCGTCGCCCGGCTGGACACGCTCCCGCGCGGCTGCGAGCGCCGCCGCAGCGTCGGGCTCCCAGGCCGTCGGCGCCGTACGCGCGTGCCAGGTCGCCGACCGCGAGCAGCTCGATCCCGAGCTCGTCCGCCAGCTCCGCGATCTCGCGGTGATGGTGCTCGGCGTGCTCGCCGAGCTCGGCCATGCCGCCGAGAATCGCGAGCCGCCGTCGCCCGGCTCCGCGCTCGGCCAGGTGCCGCAGCGCCGCCTCCATCGAGGTCGGGTTCGCGTTGTAGGCGTCGTTGACGACGAAGCCGCCGCCGGGAAGCGCGAGCTCCTCGCCACGCCATTTCGAGAGCTGCACCGCCGCGGCGCCCTCCTCGAGCCGGTCGAGCGGCAGGTCCATCGCCTCGTACGCGGTCAGCGCCGTGAGCGCGTTCTGGGCCTGGTGGCGCGAGGTGAGCGGGAAGCGAATCCGTCGCTCGCCGAAGGCGACGTGGGCGCCGTCCTCGCGCAGCTCGACGTCGACCGGCGGCACGCGGAGGATCTCGATGTCGGTCCGCAGGTGCGGCTCCAGCTCGGCCGAGACCGGCACGATCGCGATCCCGTCGGGGGGCAGCGCCTCGACGAGCTCGGCCTTCGAGCGCGCGACGCCGTCGACCGAGCCCACCAGCTCGAGGTGGACGGGGCCGACGGCGCTGATGACGCCGACGTGCGGCCGGACGATCTCGCAGAGGTCGGCGATCTGGCCGAAGCCGCGCATGCCCATCTCGACGATGCAGATCTCCGTCTCCGGCTCGAGCCGGCCGAGCGTCAGCGGCACGCCGAGCTCGGCGTTGTAGCTCCCCTCGGTCGAGACGGTCGGCGCGACCGCCGCGCAGAGCGCCGCGAGGATGTCCTTCGTCGACGTCTTCCCGGTCGAGCCGGTGACGCCGACGAAGCGCGCCCGGCTGCGGCCGCGCAGCGCCTGCCCGAGCACGGCCATCGCGTCGAACTCGTCGTTCGGCACGAGCGTCGACGCGCCGCGGGCACGCGCCTCGTCGACGAACTCGCGGCCGCCGCGGATCGCGACGAAGAGGTCGCCCGGGCCGACGCGGCGCGAGTCGATCTGGAGGCCGGTGATCTCGCCGGCGCCCTGCAGCTCGCCGAGCTCGAGCGCCTGGAGCTCGTCGATCGCGAGCGGGATCACGCCTGCAGCGCCTCGCGCGCGACGACGCGGTCGTCGAACGGCAGCTTCTCGCCGGCGATCTCCTGGCCCTGCTCGTGCCCCTTGCCGGCGATGACGACGACGTCTCCCGGCTCGGCGAGCGCGACGGCGCGGCCGATCGCCGAACGCCGGTCGGGGTCGATCTCGACGTCGGTGCCGGCGCCCTGGAGCACGTCCTGGATGATCGCGAGCGGATCCTCGCTGCGCGGGTTGTCGGACGTGACGATGACGAGGTCGGCGAGGTCGCGCGCGACCTTCCCCATCAGCGGCCGCTTCTGGCGGTCGCGGTCGCCGCCGGCGCCGAAGACGAGCACGACGCGGCCCTCGGTCAGCTCGCGCGCCGTGCGCAGGACGTTGTCGAGCGCGTCCGGCT
This sequence comes from uncultured Gaiellaceae bacterium, assembly GCA_963738795.1. Taxonomy (GTDB): domain Bacteria; phylum Actinomycetota; class Thermoleophilia; order Gaiellales; family Gaiellaceae; genus Gaiellasilicea. Next base: position 430,652 of record CAVTXQ010000010.1, read on the forward strand.
TGTGGGCGTAGTCGACGACGACGGTGAAGGGCTGCCCCTCGTCGACGGCCTCGAACCGCCCGGGCACGCCGGGCAGCGCCGCGATCCCCGCCGCGATCTCGTCCTCGTCGACGTCGAGCAGGATCGCCGCCGCGACGACGCCGAGCACGTTCTCGACGTTGAAGCGGCCGCGGAGGCTCGAGCGGATCTCGATCCCGCCGGCGGTGAAGCTCGCACCCGACGGGCCGAGCTCGAGCCGTTCGGGCCGGATCTCGGCGTCGTCGGCGAACCCGAACGTGACGAGCGGCGCCCGGTTGACGTCGGCCAGCTCCTCGGCCAGCTGCCGGCCCCACGCGTCGCCGACGTTGACGGCGGCGGGAGGCGGCGCCGCGCCGACGAAGAGCTTCCGCTTGGCCGCGAAGTAGTCCTCCATCGACTCGTGGAAGTCGAGGTGATCCTGGCTCAGGTTCGTGAAGACGAGCGCGTCGAAGCGGACGCGGTCGAGCCGGTGCAGCACCGACGCGTGCGAGGACGCCTCGAGCGCGACGCTGCGGTCGCCCGCGTCGAGCATCTCGCGGAACGTCCGCTGCAGGTCGATCGCCTCCGGCGTCGTGCGGACGACCGGCCGCGCCTCGCCGCCGACGCGGCTCTCGACGGTGCCGAGCAGCCCCGGGCGGCGCCCGGCGGCCTCGAGCACGGAGTAGAGGAGAAAGGCGGTCGTCGTCTTCCCGCTCGTGCCGGTGACGCCGGCGACCTCGAGCTCGCGGGTCGGCTCGCCGAAGAAGACGTCGGCCGCGGTCGCCATCGCGGCACGCGCTCGACGGAACGACGAGCTGCGGCACGGCCGGCTCGACCGCGCGCTCGACGACGAGGACGGCCGCGCCGTTCCGCACCGCCTCCGCCGCGAAGTCGTGCCCGTCGGCGCGCTCGCCGGGGACGGCGAAGAACGCGGCACCGGGCGTGACGGCGCGCGCGTCGTAGGCGAGGTCCCGCACCTCGACGGGGTCGGGGCTGCCGAGAACCGCCTCAGGTGCGAGCGCGGCGACGAGGCGCTCGAGCTGCATGGCGCGGAACGCTACGCGAGATGGCCGCCGGCGATCCGGTCGGCTGCATCCGGCGCGACCTCGAGCTCGACGAGGCTCGAGCGGGCGATGTCGGCGAAGGCGGGCGCGGCGACGACGCCGCCCCAGATCGCGCCGCCGGGCTCGTCGATCGAGACGAGCACGACGAGCCGCGGGTCCTTCGCCGGGACGACGCCGACGAACGACGCGACGTACTTCGTGGTCGAGTAGCCGCCCGGAACCGGCTTCTGCGGCGGTGCCGGTCTTGCCGGCGACGGTGTAGCCGGGCACGGCTGCCGCCGCGCCGGTGCCGCCCTCGGCCGAGACGACGTCGCGGAGCATCGCCATCATCTGCGCGGACACCGTCTTCGAGAAGATGCGGCGGCCCTTCGCGCGGCCGATGCGGCTGCCTTGCCGACGCGCTCGACGAGGTACGGCGTCCGGTAGACGCCCTCGTTCGCGATCGCGCCGTAGGCCGCGGCCATCTGGATCGGCGTGACGCCGATGCCCTGTCCGATCGGGACGTTGCCGATCGTCGAGCCCGACCAGTAGCCGGGCAGCAGCCCCTGCGCCTCGCCCGGGGCGTCGACGCCGGTGACCTTGCCGAAGCCGAAGCGCTCGATCCAGGTCTCGACGCGCGAGCGGCTGAGCATCTGCGCGAGCGTGACCGTGCCGACGTTCGACGACTGGGAGAGGATCTGCGCGACCGTCATCCGCTGCGTCGGGCGCGGCTCGTGCTCGTGGATGATCCGGTCGGCGACGTGGATCGACGTCGGGAGCGTGAACGGCGTCGTCGGGCTGACGATCTTCTCGGAGAGCGCGGCGGCGACGGTGACGACCTTGAACGTCGAGCCGGGCTCGTAGACGTCGGTGACGACGCGGTTGCGCCGCTTCGCCGCCGGGGTCGAGCCGAACTTGTTCGCGTCGAAGCCCGGCGCGACCGCCATCGCGAGCACGTCGCCGGTGCGCGGGTCGAGCACGACCGCGCTGCCGCCCTTCGCGCCCCACTTCTTCACGGTCTCGCGCAGCACGCTCTCGGCGTTCGCCTGGATCCGGTGGTCGATCGTCAGGAAGACGTCGTCGCCGGCGCGCTCGGGCTTGGTCGCGATCACGTCGATGACGCGGCCGCCCGGATCGCGGACGATCGTCTGGCTGCCGGGCTTGCCGATCGAGCGCCTTGTCGAGCGAGCGCTCGAGCCCTTCGAGGCCCTTGTTGTCGATGCCGGCGTAGCCGAGCACGTGCGCGGCGACCCCGCGCTGCGGGTAGTAGCGCCGCTCCTCGGCGTAGAAGCCGAGCCCGGGCAGGTTCAGCTTCTCGAGCGCCGCCGCCTTCGCGGGATCGGCCTTGCGCTTGACGTAGACGAAGTGGCTCGACCGGTCGGCGAGCAGCGGGTAGAGCTTCTCGGCGTCGACGCCGAGCGCCTTCGCGGCCGCGAGCGCGACGCGGCGCGGGTTCTTCACCTCGCGCGGGTCGGCGTAGACCGTCGTCGCCTGCTCGCCGATCGCGAGCGGCTCGCCCGTCCGGTCGAAGATCGTTCCGCGGCCGGCCGGGATCACGGTCGTCCCCTCGTGCTGGCGCGCGGCCATGCCCTCGAACCGCGACGCCTGCACGCCCTGGATCCAGACGGCGCGGGCGAGCGTCCCCGCGAAGACGAGGACGAAGAGGCCGAGCAGGAGGCGGATGCGGCGGTTGGACTGCCGCGCGGTCACTTGGCGGGCGGCGCCAGCTGGACGTGGAAGGTCAGGGCCGGGTCGGCCCGCTCGAGCCCGAGCCGGCTGCGCGCCTGCGACTCGATCTTCGCGCGTTCGCGGAGGCGCTCGAGAGCTGCGAGCTGAGCCGCTTCGTCTCGCCCTGGAGCTCGATCCGCTCGCGGCCGAGCTCGTCGAGGCGGACGTTCAGCTGCAGCACGGCGACGTTGACGGCGACGACACCGGCGAGCAGGACGGCGAGAACCACGATCCAGACTACGCCGCCGAACGGGCGAGTCCTCGCCCGGCGCTTCGGCGTCGGTGCGCGGCTTCGGACGTGTCCGCGGCCGCGCGATCGGCGGCGACTCGACCTGGGCGGTGCCGGCCCAGCTGGCCATCAGTCGCCCACCTTCACCGCGGCGCGCAGCTTCGCCGACGCGGCGCGCGGGTTCGCCTCGAGCTCACGCGCGCCCGGGCGCAGCGGCTTCCGCGTCAGGTCGCGGAGGACGGGCTCGTTGCCGCACGCGCAGATCGGGAACTCGGGCGGGCAGGTGCAGCCGCGCGCCTGCTCGCGGATGAACTGCTTCACGATCCGGTCCTCGAGCGAGTGGAAGCTGATGACGGCGATGCGGCCGCCCGGCCGGAGCATCCGCATCGCCGCCGGGAGCGCGGCCTCGAGCGCGCCGAGCTCGTCGTTGACGGCGATCCGGAGCGCCTGGAAGACGCGCCTGGCCGGATGGCCGTCGCCGAAGCGCGCCGGCGTCGGGATCGCCTGCTTGATCGTGTCCGCGAGGTCGCCCGTCCGCTCGAACGGCCGCTCGGCGCGGCGCCGGACGATCGCGCGGGCGATCTGCCGCGCGTAGCGCTCCTCGCCGAAGCGCTTGAAGATCAACGCGAGCTCGCGCTCGTCGGCCTCGTTCACGAGCTCGCGCGCCGAGAGCTCGGCCGCGGTGTCCATGCGCATGTCGAGCGGCGCGTCGGCGGCGTAGCTGAAGCCGCGCTCCGGCCGGTCGAGCTGCATCGACGAGACACCGAGGTCGAGCAGGATCGCGTCCGCCTGCACGTCGTTGGCGGCCAGCTGGCTCAGGACGAGCGAGAACTCGCCGCGCAGGAAGCGGGCCTGGACGCCGCCGCTGCTCGCCTTGAAGCGGTCGAAGTACGGTCTTCGCCGACGGGTCGCGGTCGATCGCGATCAGCTTGCCCTCGCCCCGGAGATCCTCGGCGAGCAGGCGCGAATGGCCGCCGGCGCCGAAGGTGGCGTCGACGACCGTCTCGCCGGGCTGGACGGCGAGGAGCTCGCGCACTTCCTCCGCGAGCACGGGGACGTGATCAGACGCGCTTCTGTGCAAGACGTTCGGCAACATCGTCTGCGCTCCCTTCGACCTTGGTGACGTTGTCGTTCCACGCGGCGCGATCCCAGATCTCGAGGTGGTCGTGGACGCCGGCCACGACGACCTCGCGCCCGAGCTTCCCGTGCCGGATCAGCGCCGGCGGCACGAGCACGCGCCCCTGCTTGTCGAGCTCGGCGTCGGACGCGGCGCTGAAGAAGAATCGCCTCAAGTCGCGCGCCTCCCGCGAAAACGGGTCGAGCGTCGCGAGCTGCGCCTCGACGAGCGCGTCCCAGTCGCTCCGCGGGTAGACGTCGAGGCACTCGTCGAGCCCGCGGGTGAGCACGACGCCGCCCGCGAGCGCATCGCGGAAGCGGGCCGGCAGCGTGAGCCGGTTCTTGTCGTCGATCGTGTGCTCGTACTCACCGAGGAACATCTGCTCATGCGCTCCTGTCTCCCACTTCACCCCACTCTAAACCACAGTCCCCCACTTGTCTACCCTGATCGCCCAGAATCACCCTTTTGCGCAGAATCGGGTCGTGACCGAGGTTCTGGACGAACGGGCGCTGAACCGGGCGACGCTGGCGCGGCAGCTGCTGCTGGAGCGGGCCGAGGTGGCGCCGCTCGATGCGGTCCGGCACCTCGTCGGGATGCAGGCGCAGGTGCCGCACAACCCGTACACGGCGTGTGGTCGCGGCTCGACGGGTTCGAGCCTGAGACGCTGTCCACGGCGCTCGAGCGCCGCGAGGCCGTGAGGGTCGGCGTCATGCGTGGGACGATTCACCTGCTCACGGCGGACGACTGCCTCGTGCTCCGCCCGCTGACCCAGCCGGTCTTCGAAGGGCAGCTCTGGCGCCACCGCGACCTCTCGCCGCCGCTGCGCGGCGTCGATCTGGATCCCGTCGTCGAGGCGGGCCGGCTCGCGTTCGAGGAGCCGCGCACGGGAACCGAGCTCCGCGCACTCCTTGCGGCGCGATTTCCGGAGCTCGATGCGGCGGCACTCGCCTACGCCTGCCAGATGCGGCTTGCGCTCGTGCAGGTGCCGCCGCGCGGCCTCTGGGGCGAGAGCTCGCAGGTTCGGTGGACGACGGCGGAGTCGTGGCTCGGACGGCCGCTCGCGCCGGATCCGTCGCTCGACGACGTCGTGCTGCGCTATCTCGCCGCGTTCGGGCCCGCGTCGGTCGCCGATGCGACGACGTGGTGCCGGCTGACCGGGCTGCGCGGGGTGGTCGAGCGACTGCGGCCGCAGCTCGTCACCTTCCGGGACGCGCGCGGCCGCGAGCTCTTCGACCTCCCGGATGCCCCGCGGCCGGATCCGGACGCGCCGGCGCCGGTGCGGTTCCTGCCCGAGTACGACAACGTCCTGCTCTCGCACGACGACCGGAGCCGGTTCGTCGCCGTCTCCGACCGTGCGCTGCTCGGGCCGGTGTGGTCGACCGGCTGGGGCGCCGTGCTCCACGACGGTGGCGTCCGTGCGATCTGGCGGGCCGAGCCCGGCGGCGTGGTCGTGCGCCATGTGCCGCTGCCCAAGCGCGCCCTCGCATCGATCGCCGCCGAGGGACGAAGACTCGGGCGCTTCCTCGAGGTCGGACCGGACGTGCGGCTCGAGCCCGTCAGCCGCTGAGGCCGGCGCCGCGGCGGGTGAGCGCGAGCGCGCCCCGCTCGGATGCGAACGCGAGCGCGTCCGGGATCTCCATCCCCTTCGCGAGCGCGTACGTGAGCCCGGCGGCGAAGCAGTCGCCGGCGCCGTAGGCGTCCTCGTACGGCCCCGGCGCGACGGCCGGCTTGTACGGCCCGCCCGGCTGCGCCCAGCCGCCGAGGGCGCCGGCGGTGGAGACGACGAGACGCGGCGGCGGATCGAGATCGCCGGCCTGGTAGCGCTCGGCGTCGTCCTCGCCGCTGGCAACGAGCGCGTCGAGCTCGACGCCGGCGGCGTGAAGCGTCGGCAGCTCGCGCGCGGTGGCGACGAGCACGCGCGCCCGCCGCGCCTGGCGCACCGCCGCCGCGTCGCCGGCGGTGAAGTAGACGCCGTCGGTGTCGTCGAGCGCCTCCCACGGCAGCGTCCCTTCGCCGCCGGGCGGGCGCGGCTTGTCGCCGAGCACCGTGATCGTCCGCTCCCCCACATCGTCCACGTAACAGAAGCCCCGTCGCTGCGGCGCGTCGGACGGCGGTGAGTGGATGCGGACGCCGGCCGCTTCGAGTCGGACCCTGCTTTGCGAGCCGAGGTCGTCGCCGCCGAGCAGGCAGTACAGGGCGGCCTTGCCGTCGAGCCGCGCCAGCTCGACCGCGGCGACGCCGCCGCCGCCGGCGGGCTCGGCCCACATCTCGGTCGAGCCGACGATCTCGCCCGGCTTCGGCACTGCCTCGACGCGGAGGAACTCGATCCACTCCACATGCCCCACCACCGCGAGATTCATGGAGGCACTCTCACAGATGCGGCCCGCGCGGCGTTAGTAGGGATGATGGAAGCAGTGGTCGCCGTCCCGCCGTTCGAGAGCTTCTACGTCGAGCACCGCGACGTGGTGCTCGGCTTCCTGCGCCGCCGGCTCGGCGGGCAGGCGGCCGAGGACGCGTTTCAGGAGACGTTCCTGCGCGCGCTCCGTGCGTACGACCGGCTCGACCACGGCGAGCACCTGCGCGCGTGGGTGCTCACGATCGCGGCACGGCTCGTGATCGACACCGGCAGGCGAGCGAAGCCTGTCGTCGCACGAGCTGCCCGAGCTTCCGGTCGAGGACGGCCGCCCCGCCTACGCCCAGATCGAGCACCTCGCCGACGAGCTGCCGCCCACCGAGCGCGCGGCCGTCGTGCTCCGCTACGCCTACGACCTTGCCTACGACGACATCGCCGTCGCCCTCGACTCGACGCCCGAGGCTGCCCGCCAGGCCGCCTCGTCGGGAGTCCGGCGACTCCGCTCCAGGAGGATTCCCACATGACCGTCTCGCCCGATCTCGATCTCCGCTTCCGCGAGGCCGCCGCGGCCGAAGGTCTGCTCGACGTCGGCTTCGACGTCGTCGACTCGCCGATCGGCCCGCTGCTCGTCGCCGCCACCGGCCGCGGCCTCGCGCGCATCTACTTCGACGCCGAGCCGGAGCTGCACCTCGACGGGCTCGCGAAGGCGTTCGGCCCGCGCGTGCTGCGCTCGGCCTCGAGCGTCGGCTCGGCACACCGGCAGCTGGACGAGTACTTCGCCGGCGACCGGAGCTCGTTCGAGCTCGACGTCGATCTCCGCGGCGCGGCGCCGTTCGCGCAGCAGGTGCTCGACGAGCTCGCGCGCGTCCCCTACGGCCAGACGACGACGTACGGCACGCTCGCCGCGAAGGTCGGCGCGCCGCGCGCAGCCCGCGCGGTCGGGATGGTGATGAACCGCAACCCGATCCCGATCGTGCTCCCGTGCCATCGCGTCGTCGGCGCGAACGGCAGCCTCACCGGCTACGCGGGCGGCCTCGACCTGAAGGAGCGGCTGCTCCGGCTCGAAGGCGCACTCCTCTAAGCTCGGTCCGATGACCGACGCCGCCGCCTTCGACCGCTGGCTCGAGCGCTACGCCGACGCGTGGCGGAGCAACGACGCCGAGCGGATCGGCTCGCTCTTCAGCGACGACGCGGTCTACCGCTGGCACCCGTACGACGACGGCGACGACGTCGCGCACGGCCGCAACGCGATCGTCCGCGCCTGGCTCGAGGAGCCGGACGAGCCCGGCTCGTGGGAGCTCGAGTACGAGCGGCTCGCGGTCGACGGCGATCTCGGTGTGGCGCGCTGCGTCACGACCTATGCAGACACGGGCGAAGGCTCGCGTGTCTACCACAACATCTTCCTGGTGCGGTTGGACGACGAGGGCCGCTGCTTCGACTTCGTCGAGTACTTCATGCGCGTCCCGGATCAATAGTCAGTCGACGAGCTTGTAGCCCACCCCCCACACGTTGACGACGAAATGGTCGCCCGGCTCGCGCTCGAGCTTCGAGCGGAGGCGCGAGACGTGCGAGTCGAGCGTGCGCGTGCGCGTGAACGATCGGTAGCCCCAGACGTCGCGGAGCAGCTCGTCCTTCGTGAAGACGCGGTGAGGCTCGGCGGCGAGCGCGGCGAGCAGCTCGAACTCCTTGCCGGCGAGGTGGACGGCCTCGCCGCGGACGGTGACGACGCGGGCGGGCAGGTCGAGCGTCAGCTCGCCGATGACGACCCGTGCCTGAGCCGGCGGCGCCGTGCGGCGGAGCACGGCCCGGATCCGCGCGACCAGCTCGTCGTAGACGACCGGCCGGCTGAGGTAGTCGTCGGCGCCACGTTGGAAGGCTCGCACCCGGTCGACGGCGTCGCCCTCGGCCGGGCCGAGCACGATCACGGGGACGTCGCGGTTCCACGTCCGTCCGGGCTCGCCCCGGCGGAGCCGTGCGCACAGCTCGAGCTCGGAGCAGAGGACGAGGTCGGGCCGCGTCCTCTCGGCGAGCGCGAGTGCCTCGCCGCCGAAGGTCGCGTGGAGGACGTGGAAGCCGTCGCTCTGCAACTGGCGTTCCAGGTAGCCACGGATCGCGGGCTCCGGCTCGGCGAGGAGCAGCGCGGCTGTCATGCTGTCGAGGCTAGCGACGGCCTCAGGAGCTCGAAAGATGTCCTTTTCAACGATTCTGCGACGATCGCTCCCCACCTGGCTCCTCCTGACGGTGCCGGTTGCCGTTGCGGCGACCGGAGGCTGGGAACGCCACGCGCCGCTGCCGGAGCCGCGGACCGAGGTCGCCGCCGGCGTCGCCCGCGGCGAGATCGTCGCTGTCGGCGGCTTCACTGCGAACGGCGGCAACTCGGCCCGCGCCGACGCCTACTCGATCGCCCGGAACACCTGGCGGCGGCTCCCCGACCTGCCGCTCTCGGTCGACCACGCCGCGGCCGCGAGCGCGAACGGCAACGTCTACGTCGTCGGCGGCTACGGCGGCGACCGCAACCCGCTCAAGACCGTGTTCGTGCTCGGTCCGGACGAGACCTGGCGTCGTTTGCCGGAGTTGCCCGATGCCCGCGCCGCCGCGGCGGCCGCGATCGCAGGCGGGAAGCTCTACGTCCTCGGCGGGGTCGACGGCCGGCGCGGGCTCGCCCGCGTCGCCTTCGCGCTCGACCTGAAGACGCGCCGGTGGGCGAGGCTGCCCGGCCCCGGGCCGCGCGAGCACCTCGCGGCGGCCGCAGCCGGGACGCGCGTCTACGCGATCGGCGGCCGCAGCGCCGGGATCGACACGAATACGGCGCGCTTCGAGGTCTACGACGCGCGCTCCCGCCGCTGGACGCGGCTGGCGCCGATTCCGCAGGCACGCGGCGGCACCGGCGCCGCATACGTGAACGGGAAGATCCTCTCGATCGGCGGCGAGCGGCCGCAGGGCACGATCGCGGCGGTCTACGCCTACGAGCTGGGGACGAAGCGCTGGCGCCGCCTCGCGGATCTGCCGTCGCCGCGGCACGGCCTCGGCGTCGTCTCGGCGGGCGGCCGCGTCTACGTGGTCGCCGGCGGCCCGCAGCCGGGGCTCACCGTCAGCGGCGCGGTCGAGTCGCTGCGGCCCTAGACCGCCTAGATCCGGCCGGAGCGCAAGACCCCGACGAGCAGCCATACCCCGAGCACGCCGGACATGATGAAGCCGATCACCGAGAGGAAGTGGATCCCGAAGATCTGCGGGCCCTCGGTGGCGAGGATCCCGATCAGCGACGAGCCGAGCAGGCCGCCGGCGACGACGAGCGCGACCACGAGCCGGTTGAAGATGACGTCGAGCTTGTGCATGAACTCGTCGAGCCCCTTGTGGACGAAGCCGACCTCGATCTGGCCGTCGCGGATCTCCTGGAGCACGTCGTGCACCTGGTACGGCAGCTCGTTCGCGATCTCGAACAGCTCCCGTCCGCGCTTCTGCGCCCGCGTCGCCATCCGGGCCGGCGAGAACCGCTCCACCATCAGCTCGCGCGCGTACGGCCGCGCCACCTCGAAGACGTTGAAGGCCGGGTAGAGCTCGACGCCGACGGCGCCGAGCGTCGCGATCGCCTTGTCGAGGAGCACGAACCGCGTCGGCAGGTGCAGGTTCATCGAGTAGATCAGCGCGAAGCCCTCGCGGATCACCTGGATCGGGTCGATGTCGGCGAGGCTGGCGCCGTAGTAGCGGTAGAAGAGCTCGCGCAGCTCGGCGGCGAACTCGTCCTCGCGCTCCTTCGGATAGCGGACGCCGAGCTCGTAGAGGCGGCGCGGAAGCACGTCGACGTTCTCGGTCGCGGCGTCGATGAAGAGGCGCGTCAGCCGCGCCATGTCCTCGTCGGTGAGCTTGCCGACGAGGCCGAAGTCGACGAGCCCGATCCGGCCGCCGTCGAGGACGAGCACGTTCGCCGGGTGCGGGTCGCCGTGGAAGAAGCCGTGCCGGAAGATCATCTCCATCCACGTGTCGGTGACCCGGTAGGCGAGCTCGCGGCGGGCGTCCAGAGCGGTCTCCTCGAGCTCGAGGTCGGCGAGCTGCACGCCCTCGAGGAACTCGAGCGTCAGCATCCGCGCGCCGGAGTAGTCCCAGTAGACCTTCGGCACGACGACCGTCTCCGAGCTCTCGAAGTTGCGCCGGAACGTGTCGGCGTGGCGCGCCTCGAGCTTGTAGTCGAGCTCCTGGCGGATGAAGCGCGCGAACTCGTCGACGAGGTCGTTGACGTCGATGAAGTCGAGCGCGCGCACGCGCTCGCGGATGATCCGCGCCGCCTGGTAGAGCAGCGCGAGGTCGTTCTCGATCTGCCGCGGCGCGTTCGGACGCTGCACCTTGACGACGACCGCGTCGCCGTTCGGCAGGATCGCGCGGTGGACCTGGCCGATCGACGCGGCCGCGATCGGCGACTCGCCGAACTCGATGAACGCCTGCTCGATCGTCAGGCCGAGCTCGTCCTCGACGACCTCGCGCACCTGCGCGAACGGGAACGGCGTCACGTCGTCCTGGAGGCCGCGGAGCTCGGCGACGATGTCCGGCGGCACGACGTCGGGCCGCGTCGAGAGCAGCTGGCCGAACTTGACGAACGTCGGGCCGAGCTCGTCGAGCATCTCGCGCAGGTGCCGGCCCCGCTCTGAACCGACAGCGGAAGCGTTCGCCTCGACCCGCGTCGACCACGGCAGCAGGTCGGTCAGCTTGTGGCGTTCGAAGAAGTAGCCGAACCCGTGCCGGACCGCGACCTGCGCGATCTCCGAGAGCCGGCCGATCTTGCGCGTGCGGGGACGCGTCGCCATGGGAAGTGTTCCACGTCCTTCGGCTGCGCAAGGTCGAAATCCGCAGAAGCGGATTCCGACCGCGCGAGAACCCCAAAGGGTCGCTTCGCTCCAGTCAGGAAAGATAGGAGCCGTGGACGAGGGACTCCTGCTCCTGGTCGTCGGCGCGATTCTGGCCGGCAGCATCGTCGCCGCGCTCGGCGCCGCCCGCACCGGCCTGCCGGTGCTGTCTGCGTTCCTCGCACTCGGGATGCTGCTCGGCTCGGACGGGCCGGGCGGGATCGACTTCGACGACGCGGAGCTCGCCCGCGAGGTCGGCATCATCGGGCTGGCGCTGATCCTCTACGAGGGCGGCCTGCAGACGTCGTGGCGGCGGCTCCGCCAGGTCGCCGTGCCGGCCGCGCTCCTGAGCACGGTCGGCGTCGTCGTCAGCGCGGTGCTGACCGGCGTTGCCGCGTACTACCTCTTCGACCTCACCTGGCTCGAGTCGGTGCTGCTCGGCGCCGTGGTCTCCTCGACGGATGCCGCCGCGGTCTTCTCCACCCTCCGCTTCACGCACATCCGCCGCCGGCTCGCGCGCACGCTCGAGGCCGAGTCGGGCGGCAACGACCCGATGGCGATCGCACTGACGCTCGGCCTGATCGCCTGGATCGAGCAGCCCGACGACTACGGGATCGACGACCTGCTTCTGCTCGTCGTGCAGCAGCTCGGCCTCGGTCTCGTCGTCGGAGTCGCGCTCGGCGCGCTCGCCGCCTGGGTCTTCGGCCGCCTCCCGCACTCGATCGGCGCGTTCGCGCCCGTCGCGTCGCTCGCGGCGGCGGCGCTCGCGTTCGGACTCGCCGACGTGATCGGCGGCAGCGGCTTCCTCTCGGTCTACCTCGTCGGCCTCGCGGTCGGCAGCACGCCGTCGCGCTACCGACGCGGGCTCGTCTCGTTCCACGAGGGACTCGCCTTCGCCGCCCAGGTGGCGCTCTTCGTCGTCCTCGGCCTGCTCGTCTTCCCCTCCGACCTGCCGGACGTGGCCGTGCCGGGGATCGCGCTCGCCGCCTTCCTGATGCTCGTCGCCCGGCCGGCCTCGGTCTGGGTGTCGACGGCACTCAGCGACTTCACGACCCGCGACCGGCTCCTGCTCGGCTGGGCGGGACTCCGCGGCGCGGTGCCGATCGTGCTCGCGACGTTCGTCCTCTCCTCGGACGTGCCGGAGAAGGAGACGATCTTCAACGCGGTCTTCTTCGTCGTCGTCGTCTCGGCGGTCGTCCAGGGAACGACGCTGGAGCGCGTCGCGGGCCGGCTCGGGCTGCTCGCGCCGGCGCCGCCCGTGCACGAGGCGCCGCTCGAGGTCGGGCCGCTGAGCAAGCTCGAGCTCGTCGACTTCGCCGTCGCCGGCGACCACGCCGTCAACGGCTCCGCCGTCCGCGAGCTCGGCCTGCCGCGGTCGGCGCTTGATCGCGGTGATCAACCGCGGCGACGAGACGATCCCGCCGCGCGGCAGCACGATCGTCAGGTCCGGCGACCGGCTCTTCGTCCTGATCCCCCGCTCGATGCGCGCCGACCTCGAGGACGTCTTCGCGCGCTGGCGTCGCCGCGTCTAGGTCGGCTTCTGCTCGAGCAGCTTGAGCCGGTGCTCGAGCTGGGCGAGGCGGAGCTCGACCGAGTCGAGCTCTTCGCGCCGGACGAGCCCGAGCTCTCGCGCGATTCGCTCACCGGTGTCCTGTGGTAGGTCGGTCAGCTTGTCGACGCCGGAGCGCAGTTGCGCGGCCAGCTCGTCGACGAGCTGGCGGAGCGCGAAAGCGCTGTTATCTGGCCCGGCCATGCGGACGCGCGCTGCGACGCTGGCGGCGCCGGTCGCGCTTCGTCTGGGCACCGGCCGTCTCGGGCTCGGCTGCGCCGTCTTCTGCAACACCGTCCGCGGCGACGCCGTCGTCGTCGTGGCTGTGGAGGCGGTCCGGGATCATGTCCGGATCGGGCTGCGCCGCGGCGAGCTCCTCCGCCTCGCGGAGACCGCCGACCGACTCCTCCTCGACTCCCGCGGTCGCGATGCGGCGTGCGAACTCCGGCTGCTTCTCCTTCAGCACGGCGAGGAACGGCGCGGCGATGAAGATCGTCGAGAAGGCGCTGATCGAGATCCCGATCAGGATCGCGAAGGCGAAGTCCTTCAGCGTCTCGCCGCCGAAGAAGAAGAGCGCCGACACCGGCAGCAAGACGATGAACGTCGTCGCCAGCGAGCGCGGGATCGTCTCCCAGAGCGAGACGTTGACGATGTGCGAGATCGCCGAGCGCCGCATCAGCAGCAGGTTCTCGCGGACACGGTCGAAGATGATGATCGTGTCGTAGATCGAGTAACCGATGATCGTCAGGAAAGCAGCGACCGTGGCGGCGCTCACCTCCCGGCCCGAGATCGAGTACACCCCGAGCGCGATCAGGCCGTCGTTGACGATCGTGCGCAGGATCGGGACGGCGAACCGCCATTCGAACCGGAACCAGACGTAGAGCGAGATCAGCAGGAACGAGACGATCAGCGCCAGAATTGCGCCGCGCGCGATCTGCTCGCTGAAGCTGCCCGAGACGGTGCGGACGCCGCTGGCCTCGGCATCGAACTCGCGTGCGAGGTCTTGGGTCAAGCGGGTCTGCTCCGCGGGCTCGAGCGTCTCGGAGCGGAACGTGAACGAGGTGTAGCCCCCGTCGGCTGCCGGCTCGCCGCGGCCGAGGATCGAGGCGTCCGCCTGCCCGATCGAGGCGGCCTCGGCGCGGATGTCGTCCAGCTGCACGGGCTTTCCCTTCGGGGTCGTGAACGTGATCGTCGAGCCGCCCTCGAAGTCGATCCCGAAGTTGAGACCCTTGATCGCGATCGAGCCGATCGAGAGGACGATCAGGACACCGGCGATCGTGAACCACAGCCGCCGCCGCCCGACGATGTCGATCTTCTGCCACCAGGGAATCTCGCGCGCGCTCGCGCCCATGAACCGCGGATTGTCGAACCAGCTGAACCGGGCCAGGATCCCGAGCAGTGCGCGGGTTCCGAACACAGCGGTGAGGATCGAGATGCCGGTACCGAGCAGGAGCATGAACGCGAAGCCCTTGACCCCTGCGGTCGCCACCGCGAACAGCACCAGGGCTGCGATCGCCGTGACGACGTTGGCGTCGACGATCGTCGCGAAGCCCTTCTTGTAGCCGCTCGCAATCGCGGCGCGCACGGACTTGCCGGCCCGCGCCTCTTCCTTGATGCGCTCGAAGATGACGACGTTCGCGTCGGCGGCAACGCCGATCGAGAGGATCAGGCCCGCGAAGCCGGGCAGCGTCAGCGTCACGTCGAAGAGCAGGATCACCGCGTACGTGAGCGCGGCGTAGATGCCGAGGCCGAACACGGCGACGAGACCCAGGAAGCGGTAGACGATGAGCAGGAAGATCGCGACGAGGATCAGGCCCGCGAGCGCCGCCTGCCAGGCCTGCTCGAGCGAGTCGGCGCCGAGCGTCGCGGAGATCTGCGTGCTCTCGAGGGTGTTGAAGGTGACGGGCAGGGCACCGCTCTGGAGCACGAGCGCGAGATCCTTCGCCTCGTCGATGCTGCCAATGCCGGTGATCTGGGCGCCGTTTGTGCCGCCGATCCCGTTCGGGTACTGCTCGAAGTCGATCGACGGCCACGACTTGATCTGGCGGTCGAGCACGATCGCGAAGTGCTGGAACGAGCTCTGCGGATCGCCGCCGGTGATGTTGAAGCGGGCGCGCCCGCGGTCGGCGGCGCGGTTGGTGATCTCGCCGAACTTGTCGCCGCCGTCGTCCGTGAACTGCATCGTCACGATCGGCTCGCTGGTGGTCGTGTCGAAGTCCTGCCGCGTGCCGTTCAGCCTCAGGTCGCCGCCCGTCATCTCCGGCACGACCTTCTCCGGGTCCGCGTTGTCCGGGTCGTAGCGGAGCAGGTAGTAGTAGTTCTGCGCCGGGTTCTCCACGCCGACACCCGGGCAGACGACCTCTCCGATGCCGCAGGTGACGACGACTGTCTGCGGCGGGACGCCGAACGTCCGCCAGCCC
The DNA here is from genome assembly GCA_963738795.1 of uncultured Gaiellaceae bacterium. GTDB lineage: Bacteria > Actinomycetota > Thermoleophilia > Gaiellales > Gaiellaceae > Gaiellasilicea. The sequence continues at coordinate 445,926 of CAVTXQ010000010.1, forward strand.
TTGGGCAGCGTGCCGCGCTCGCCCGCCGCGTCGACGGCGTCGCTCTGGAGCAGGTTCTCGCGCTCGGTGACCGGCCCGGCGCGCAGCTTCTTCTTGTCGTCGAACAGGTACCAGTTGGTCTCGGCGCCCTGGTCGACGAGCGCCTGCTGCCCGGCCAGGAGCTCGTGCAGCGACTCCTTCGGGACGGGAAAACCGGTCGAGCTCGACGGAGGCGCAAGATTGGGCTCGAGGTCGAACAGCTCGAGCTGAGCCGTCTGGCCGAGGATCCCGATCACGCGGTCGGGATCCTTGACGCCGGGGAGGTCGATCACGATCTGGTCGTCGCCCTGCTTGCGGATCTCCGGCTCCGCGACGCCGAGGGCGTCGACGCGGTCGCGGAGGATCTCGACGGAGCGGTTGAGATCCGACTCCTGCAGCGGCCGATTCGGCGGCGGCACCGCCTGCAGGGTCACCTCGAGGCCGCCCTGGAGGTCGAGGCCGAGCGTCGGCGTGTCGCCGAGGGGCGAGCTGGGGATCGCGATCAGACCGACGGCGATCAGAGTCGCGACGATCAGGGCAACGAGAATGAGGTGCGGTCTGCGATTCACGCGGTCAGCAGGTTAGCTGCGTTCTCACTCATTTCGCGTGAATTCTTCGTGAGGATCTTCGGGTTCATCCGGCGATAGGACTGCCGCGACGCCGCGCCTGGCGACGCGGACGTTCGTCCCGGGCGCGATCTCGACGACGAGCGTGTCGTCGCTCTCGTCGATCTCGCGGACGTGACCGAGCAGGCCTCCCACGGTGACGATCTCATCGCCGACGGCGACGTTCTCGTGCAGCGTGCGCTGTTCCTGCGCCCGCCGCCGCTGCGGCTTGATCACGAACAGCCAGAAGAGCGCAAACAGCGCGACGAGAACGATCAGCCCTCCTAGGTCCAAGGATCCTCCTGTGGCCCGCCGGCGAGCCGGGCGAGCGCCGCGGCCGTGTAGGCATCGAGCTCGCCGCGTTCGATCGCCGCCCGCGCGCCCGCGGTCAGTTCGAGTAGGAAGTGGAGATTATGCAGGCTGAGCAGGCGCAGACCGAGGATTTCCTCCTGGTTGACGAGGTGCCGCACGTACGCCCGCGAGAAGCGCGTGCAGGCCGGGCACGTGCAGCCGTCCTCGAGCGGGCGCGGGTCGCGGGCGAAGCCAGCGTTGCGGAGGTTCAGGCGCCCGGTCGCGGTCAGCGCCGAGCCGGTGCGGGCGGTGCGGGTCGGCAGCACGCAGTCGAACATGTCGATCCCGGCGCCGATCACGCGGAGAACGCCTTCGGCATCGCCGATCCCCATGAAGTAACGCGGCTTCTCGGGTGGCAGCAGCGGCGCCGCCCAGCCGGTCGCCTCGAACATCTCCTCGCGGCTCTCCCCCACCGCGAGCCCGCCGAGCGCGTGGCCGTCGAAGCCGAGCGCAGCGATCTCCTCGATCGAGCGGCGGCGCAGCTCGTCGTCCGCGGCGCCCTGCGCGATTCCGAAGAGGAGCTGACCCGGCGCGCGTTCCTCGTCGCGCTGCCGGCCCGCCCAGTGTGTCGTCAGCCGAACGGCCTCCTCGAGCTCGGCGCGCGGAACACCGGCCGGCGGGCAGATGTCGAACGCCATCGCGATGTCGGAGCCGAGGTTGCGCTGGATCCGCGCCGCGATCTCGGGCGAGAAGCGCGCCGAGGCACCGTCGTAGACAGAGCGGAAGGTGACGCCGTCGTCGTCGACGTCGAGCAGCGTGTCGCGCAGCGAGAAGACCTGGAAGCCGCCCGAGTCGGTCAGGATCGGCCCGTCCCAGCCCGAGAACGCGTGCAGGCCGCCGAGCTCCGCGATCACCTCGTCGCCGGGGCGAAAGTGGAGGTGGTAGGTGTTGCCAAGGATGATCTGCGAGCCGACCGTGCGCAGCTCGTCCGGGTCGAGGCTCTTGACCGTCCCCTTCGTCCCGACGGGCATGAACGCGGGCGTCGCGATCTCGCCGTGCGCGGTGCGCAGGATCCCGGCGCGCGCTGCGCCGTCGGTGGCGGTGACCTCGAAATGAGACACGCGGGCAGCTTAGAGCGCGTCTCGAAATGAAGCTCTGAGCCGGCAGAGCGCACTGGGCGGCGCGCTGCGGCGTCCTCGGTCGCGCCGATATGCCCGCATATCGGCGCTCCCTGCGTCCTTGCATCACACCACCCAGCACGCCCCGCCGACGAGGCCTCACTCCGAGACGCGCTCTAGGGTGAGGCCGTGAGCGTGGAGGATTTCGTCCGAGCCGCGACTGAGCAGCGACGCGGCCGAGCCGAGCGCGTGCTCGCGGCGAAGCCGGAGCTCGAGTACGACCAGTGGGTGCGGCTGGTGCTCGGCCGCGACTGGGACGGCGACCCGAACGCGCCCGGCGGGCCGCTCGGCTGGGCGCCGCTCCTCTACGCGTGTCACTCCTGCTTCGAGACGACGTCGCTCGCGCGCGAGTTGCTGGCGCGCGGCGCCGACCCGAACGCGTTTTTCGTCAACGAGTACGGCGAGATGTCGGCGCTGTACGGCGCCGCCGGCGTCAAGCACGACCCCGAGCTGACGCGGGCGCTGCTGGAGGCCGGCGCGAACCCCGACGACGGCGAGTCGCTCTACCACGCCACCGAGGCCGAGAGCCCGGAATGCGTTCGGATTCTCCTCGAGCACGGCGCGGCGATCGACGGCACGAACGCTATTGCCCACGCCCTCGACGAGGACCGGCTCGAGCACGTCCGGCTGCTGCTCGCGCACGGCGCCGAGCCGAACGGCGGCTCGTACATCGCCCACGCCGTCCGGCGCGGGCGAGGCGGGGAGACGGTCGAGTTGCTCGCCGCCGCCGGAGCGGATCTCGACCGTCCGGGTGGAGAGACGTGGCGCGGCGATGTCCCACTGCGGACGCCGTACCAGCACGCCGTCCTTCGCGGGAAGACGGATCTCGCCGACCTGCTCGAACGGCTCGGAGCCGCGACCGACGTCGACTCCTCGGACGCCTGGGTCGCGCAGCTCGCCCGCGGCGAGGAGCCGCAGGGCGACGTGCCGACCTCCTTCGACGTGGACATGCAAGAGGTCGTGATCCTGACCGCGCTCCGGATGGACGCTGAGCTCGTCGTGCGGGCTGTCGGAATCGACTTCAGCGGGGTCGTGGGCGGATCACCGGAGGGGACGCTCCTCCACCACGCGTGCTGGGTCGGGTCGGTCGACCTCGTCGAGCGGCTGCTCGCGCTCGGCGCCGATCCCGCGGCACCGTCGCCGGCCCACTTCGAGAGGCCGCTCGACTGGGCCGTGCACGCCTCGCAGTACCACGGCCTCTCCGACCGCGACTTCGTCGGCGTCGCCGAGCGCCTCGTCGCGGCAGGGGCGCCCGCGGTGGCGAAGTACCCGGAGGCGGCCGAAGGGCCGCTTGCGGAGTGGCTTCAGAGCACGAGCATCGCGTCGCCGAACGAGTAGAAGCGGTAACGCTCGGCGATCGCCTCGGCGTAGAGGCGCCGCGTCTCCTCGATCCCGGCGAAGGCCATCACGAGCGCGAGCAGGGTCGAGCGCGGCAGGTGGAAGTTCGTCAGCAGCGCGTCGACGCGCCGAAACTCGAACCCGGGCGTGACGAAGAGCGACGTCCGGCCTTGCAACGGTCTGTTGCTTGCGACCGTCTCGAGCACCCGCACGGTCGTCGTGCCGACGGCGAGGATGCGGTCGGCCGCCTCGATGCGCCGCCATGCCTCCGGTCGAACCGAGTACCGCTCGCCGTGCAGCTCGTGCGCCTCGAGCGTGTCGGTCGCGAGCGGCCGGAACGTGTCGAGACCGACGTGCAGCGTCACGCGCTCGACATCGAGCCGGCCGAGGAGCTCCGGGGTGAAGTGGAGCCCGGCCGTGGGTGCAGCGGCCGAGCCGGCCTCGTCGGCGTAGACGGTCTGATAGCGCGACGGGTCGTCGAGCGGCTCCGTGATGTACGGCGGCAGCGGCGCCTCGCCCGCGGGCTCGCCGTCGAGCCGAACACGCCAGCGGCCCTCGCCCAGGTGCTCGAGCAGCTCGACCGCACCGTGGCGGTCGCCCGCCTTCAGCCGGCGCGTCGGGCGCGCGAGCGCGAGCCATTCGCCGCCGCCCTCATGCTCGAGCAACAGCACCTCGCCCTTCGGACGGTCGATCCGGATCCGCGCCGGGACGACCCTCGTGTCGTTGACGACCGCGAGCTCGCCCGACAGCTCCTCCGGCAGCTCGGCGAACGTGCGGTGCCGGATCTCGCCGCTCGAGCGGTCGTAGACGAGCAGGCGGGAGGCGTCGCGACGGGCGGCCGGATGCTGGGCGATCAGCTCCGAGGGCAGGTCGTAGTCGATCTCGGAGGTGTCCATCCGACGGCCAGCGTAGCCTCCTGCGCGTGGACGAGAGGACACTCGAACGGGCCAAGGCGCGCATCGCCGAAGCGGCGTCGGGGCGGGTTGCTCCGGCCGAGCTCGAAGCCGCGCTCGAGCGCACACGCATCCAGGTCGAGTCGCTTGCGGCGGCTGCCGCCGAGCTCGAAGGAACGCTGCCCGACAAGGTCACGGCGGCCGTGCACGAGGGGCTTCGCGCCGAAGTGCTACCCGTGGGACGCAGCCTCGCCGAGATCCGTGGGCTGCTGAACCAGGTGATCCGGCGGCTCGAGCGGCTCGAAGGCGACGTCCTTGCCGAGCGGCACGCCCGCATCGACGATCTCGCGCTACTCGTCGACCTCGTCGCCTCGGGCTGGCAGGGCGTCAGCGACCGGCTCGAGCGGGTCGAGCACGCCGTCGCGCCCGCCCTCGAGCACCGCGAAGCAGCCTAGAAACTTCGGTTCGGAAGGACGAGCCGGAAGCGGCTCCCCTTCCCCAGCTCCGACTGCAGCTCGATCCGGCCGCCGAGCGCCACCGCCAACTCGCGCGCGATCGGCAGCCCGAGGCCCGTGCCACGCCCGTCGGTCGACCAGAACGGCCGGAAGATCCGCTCGCGCGCGTCGGCGCCGATCCCCGGCCCCGAGTCGGCGACGTCGACCGTGACGACGCCGTTGGCGGTCTGGAGCGCGAGGTCGATCCGGCCGCCGTCGGGCGTCCAGCGGAAGGCGTTCGAGAGCAGGTTCGAGATGATCTGGAGCACGCGGTCGCCGTCGGAGACGATCACCGGCGCCGCCTCCGCCTCGGACGTGTACTCGATCCCGCGCTGCCGCGCCTCCTCCGCGAACGTCGAGAACGCATGCTCGAGCAGACGGCCCATGTCGACCTCCTCCGTCAGCACGGTGAAGCGGTGGGCGTCGAGCTTGGCCAGGTCGAGGACGTCGCCGACGAGACGGCCGAGCCGCTCGGCCTCCTCGGCCACCGTCTGCAGCGAGGCGTCGACCGTGTCCGGATCGGTGACGACGCCCTCGCGCAGCGCCGCGACATGGCCGCGGATCGCCGTCAGGGGTGTCCGCAGCTCGTGCGAGACGGACATCAGGAAGTTGCGCTCGCGCTCCTCCGCCTCCGCGAGCCGCGCCGTCATCTCGCGGAAGCGGTCGGCGAGATGGCCGATCTCGCCGCCGCCGGGAACGTGCGGCACCTCGACGTCGTAACGGCCCTTCGAGACCTCGTCGGCCGCGTCCGAGAGGGCGAGCACGGGCTGCGTGATCCGGCGCGAGAGGTACAGCGCCAGCGCTCCGACGACGACCAGCGCGACGATGAAGGCGATCGCGAGCCGCGAGAGCAGGGTCACCCAGGCGTCGCGGAGCTCGCTCTTCTCCTTCGCGACGATCAGATAGCCGAAGATCGGTCCGGTGTCGACGCCCGGCCGGAGCGGATGCGCGGCGGCGAGGAACGTCCGGTTCTGACCCGGCGGCCGGAACTCGAAGGTGACGACGCGCTCCTGGCTGAGGTCGGCGCCGACGTCCGCGCGTGAGACGCGAGTCAGGCCGACGTCCTCGCCGGGGAAGATCGAGACCCCGACGTAGAAGAGCCGGTCACCGGTCGCGGCCTCGAGCTTCGCAGCGGCGAAGCCGGGCGCCGCCTTGTCCTCGTCGATCGCCCTGACCGACGACTCGGCGTAGAGCGCCGCCAGCCCCCGCGCCTCCTGGCGGAGCTCCTTCAGCGTCTGCTCGCGCGTGTAGTCCCGGAAGAGCTGGACCGCGATCAGGCTCGTGACGAGCCCGGACAACGCAATCGCCGCCAGGAAGAGCGCCGGCAGGCGAAAGCGCAGGGACTTGAGCATGGGATTACTTAAGCAGCCGGTGCGGGCGTGCGGTCGGGCCCGACCTTGTAGCCGACGCCCCAGACGGTGACGATCGGCGACGCCTCGCCGAGCTTGCGGCGGAGCTGCCGCACGTGCACGTCGACCGTCCGCGTGTCGCCGGCGAAGGTGTACCCCCAGACCCGCTCGAGCAGCTGGTCGCGCGTCAGCACGAGCCCCTTGTGGTCGAGCAGCTCCCAGAGCAGGTCGAACTCCTTCGGCGCCAGCTGGATCTCCGTCTCGCCGATCTTGACCTCGCGGCGGCCGGCGTTGATCGTCAGGTCGCCGTGGCGCAACTCCTCCTCGACGTCGCGGCGGCGCTCGGGCGCCGAGCGGCGGAGGACGCTCTTGACGCGCGCGACGAGCTCGCGCGGGTTGAACGGCTTCGTCAGATAGTCGTCGGCGCCGACCTCGAGCCCGATGATCTTGTCGACGTCCTCGTCGCGGGCGGTGAGCATCAGGATCGGCACGTCGGAGGTCTTGCGGATGCGCCGGCAGATCTCGATCCCGTCGAGGTCGGGCAGCATCAGGTCGAGGATGATCAGCGCCGGGGTCTCGGCCGCGACCTGGGTGAGCGCGGCGTTGCCGGTGGTGACCGCGCGGACGTCGTAGCCCGCGTTCTTGAGATAGAGCGAGACGAACGAGGCGATCGAGGCCTCGTCCTCGACGACCAGGACGGTCTGTGCGCCGGCAGCCATCAGTCCGCGTCGGACCGGAGGGCGGAACTCCGCTCCGTCTTCTCGACCGTGCCGAGCCGGAACCGGATCCCGGGCTCCGGCAGCTGCTCGCAGCTGGCTCGACTCTTGCGGCAGTCGGCGCCGTCGAGCGAGTAGACACCAGGCTCGAGCGTGTCGCCCTCGATGAAGCCGGAGCCCTTGCCGACGACGGAGAGGTCGATGCCGCGGCCCTGGATCGAGAGCTTGAAGCCGCCGCCGATGACCCGGAAGCGCATGCCGGCGCCGCGGTAGCGGACGCCGCCGTCCGCGAGGAACGCCTCCGGCTGGTCGGCACCGGTGACGACCGGGAAGCTCGCGTCTGCCGGCGTCGTGTCGTGGACCGTGACCGTGCCGCGGTCGAGCCGGCCGAAGACCCCGCCGCGCGCCTGCAGCGTCACCTTGCCGCGGCCGTCCTCGACCGACAGCGTGCCGTCGCCGGCATCGATCGCGGCGAGAGCCGCGACCGGGAGGATCAGCGCGAGCAGCGCGAGACACAGGGATGTCTTCCGCATGGCTCGCAGTATCGGCGCGCGGCGTGTAGAGCCGGTCAGGGGCATGTAAGGAAAGTGTAAGCACCCGTCCCGATGCCGCATAGCCCTAGATTTACCCGGTGACCGAGATCTCAGACTTCGGCCTGATCGTCCTCGTCGTCTCGGCGGGCTTCTCGCTTGCGCTCTTCGGCCACACGCTCACCGCGCGATTGAGGATCCCGGCTCCCGCGCTCTTTCTCGTCGCGGCGGCGGTCGCCTCCGACCTGGTGCCGCGCCTCCACGACCAGGTCTCGTTCGTCACGGTCGAGCGGATCGGCGTCGTCGCCCTGATCGTGATCCTCTTCGACGGCGGCCTCGACATCGGCTGGCGCCGCTTCCGGAGCGCGGCGATCCCGATCCTGTCCCTGGGTGTACCGGGGACGTTCGCATCCGCGGCACTGATCGCCGGCGCCGCCCACTTCCTCTTCGACCTCTCGTGGATCACGAGCGGCCTGATCGGCGCTGCGCTCGCGCCGACCGATCCGGCCGTGACCTTCTCGGTTCTCGGCGGGCGCGAGATCCACGGGCGCACGGGGACGATCCTCAAGGGAGAGTCCGGCGCCAACGACCCGGTCGGGATCGCGCTGATGATCGGGATGATCGAGCTCGCGACCGCCGACGGCGGCAGCTTCTGGACGGTCGTCGAGGAGTTCGTGGTCGAGATGGTCGGCGGCGTGGCGGTCGGCATCGCCGGCGCAATGCTGCTCGTGCCGTTGATGCGCCGCGTACCGCTGCCCTCCCCCGCGCTCTATCCCTTGCGGATGTTGGCTGCCGCCGGCGTCGTCTACGGCGCCGCCACACTCGTCCACGGCTCCGGTTTCCTCGCTGTCTTCGTCGCCGGGATCCTGCTCGGCGACCGGCCGCTGCCCCACCGCCGCGAAGTCGACAGCTTCCTCTCCTCGCTCGGCAGCCTGGCCGAGATCGCGATGTTCGTCGCCCTCGGGTTGACGATCGACCTGACCGAGCTGTTCGACTCCGATGCGTGGTACGAGGGTCTCGTGCTGGCGGCGCTGCTCGCGTTCCTGATCCGCCCGCTCGTCGTCGGGGCGCTACTCCTGCCCGTCCGGCTCGACCGCGGCGAGCGGCTGTTCGTAATGTGGAGCGGCCTCAAGGGCGCCGTTCCGATCCTGCTCGCGGCGCTCGCCGTCCTCGGCGAGGTCGACGACGGGCAGGAGATCTACGGGATCGTCTTCGTCGTCGTCCTCTTCTCGGTGCTCGTCCAGGGGTCACTCGTGCCGGTCGTCGCCGAGCGGCTCGGCGTGCCGATGGAGCGCGAGCCGCCTCAGTCGTAGCTGTAGAAGCCGCGGCCGGACTTGCGGCCGAGCAGGCCGGCATTCCGCATCGCGACCAGTCGTGCCGGCGGCGCCATCCGCTGCTCGCGCGTCTTCTCGTAGAGCGCCTCGGACGCGTGCACGTGCACGTCGATGCCGACGAGGTCGACCAGCGCGCACGGCCCCATCGGCCAGCCGGCGCCGTTGCGCATCCCGGTGTCGAGGTCCTCCGGCGTCACGCGCGCCTCGTCGAGGACGCGGATGCAGTCGTTCAGGAGCGGGATCAGCACACGGTTGACGACGAACCCGGGCGTGTCGTGGCAACGGATCGGCGTCTTCCCGATCCGCTCGCCGAACGCGAACGCGGCCTCGAACGGCGCGTCGTCGGTCAGCTCGGCGCGGACGATCTCGACGAGCGGCATCAGCGGCGCTGGGTTGAAGAAGTGCATCCCGACGACGCGGCCGGGCGTCGAGGTCGCCGCCGCGATCTCGGTGACCGAGAGCGCCGAGGTGTTCGTCGCGAGGACGGCGTCGGGCCGGCAGATCCGCTCGAGCTCGGCGAAGAGCTCCCGCTTCGGCTCGAGCTCCTCGACGATCGCCTCGATCACGAGGTCGCAGTCGGCGAAGTCGTCGAGCTCCGTGGTGAGCGCCAGCCGCCCGACCGCCTCGTCACGCGCGGCCTCGTCCAGCTGCCCTTTCTCGACCTTGCGCGTCAGGAAGTGCGCGATCCGGCCGTGCGCCTTCTCGCCCAGCTCGAGCCGTCACCTCGCGGCCGACGGTGTCGACCCCGGCCTCGACGCAAAGCTGCGCGATCCCGGCGCCCATGGCGCCGAGCCCGACCACGCCGACTTTGCGCACCTCCGCCACGGCGCGCGATGCTACCTGCGCGACTAGCGGCGGCGGTCGTCGATGCGCGAGTCGACGCCGTAGAGCAGCGCGAGCGGGCCGACCAGCACGATGAAGAGGAGGACGATGATGCTCATGCGCACAAGTGTGGCCGACTTGCTCCATTAGAGCAAGTCGCGTTATGCTTCATATCGATCATGGAATCTGATAGATGGCTCGGCGTCGAGCTCCGGCATCTCGCCGCCCTCGAAGCGGTCGCGCGCGAAGGGACGTTCGGCCGCGCGGCAGCTTCGCTCGGCTACACGCAGTCCGCGATCAGCCAGCAGATCCAGACCCTCGAGCGACTGGTCGGCGAGCGGCTGCTCGAGCGGCCGGGCGGGCCGCGCGCGGTCTCCCTCACCGAGGCCGGCCGGCTGCTGCTGCGCCACGCCGAGGCGATCGTCGCCCGGCTGCACGCGGCCCAGGCGGACATGGCAGCGCTCGCCGAGGGCCACGGGGGCCGGCTCCGCATCGGCACGTTCCAGAGCGTCGGCGCGCGCGTGCTCCCGGCGGTGATGCGCCGCTTCGCCGCGGCCTGGCCGCTGGTCGAGGTCGAGTTGACCGAGTCGGCGTCGGACGAGGAGCTCGTCCGGCTGGTCGAGCGCGGCGAGCTCGACCTCGCGTTCGCAATGCCGCCGCTCCTCGACGGTCCGTTCGAGACCGTCGAGCTGCTCGCCGACCCCTACGTGCTGCTGGTGCCCGCCGAGCACGAGCTCGCCGGCCTGACGCGCGCGAGCCTCGCCGACATCGGCGACCTGACGCTGATCGGCAACCGGGCCTGCCGCAGCACGACCCTCGCCGAAGGCGAGCTCTCGCAGCGTGGCGTCGCACGTCGAGGTGGCGTTCCGCTCGGACGACAACGGCACCGTCCAGGGTCTCGTCGGAGCCGGCTTCGGCGTCGCGCTCGTGCCGCTGCTCGCGACCGACCGCAACGACGAGCGGATCCGCGTGCTCGAGCTCGACCCGGAGATCCCGCCCCGGCGGATCGCGCTCGTCTGGCATCGCGACCGCCATCGGTCACCCGCGGCGCGCGCGTTCGTCGACGTCGCGGGCGAAGTCTGCGCCGAGGTCGGCGCGTCGCTCGCGCCCGTCGCCGCGTGACGGCGACCTTGTGTCTATCAGTCACAAGCTCGTCGCTTTCCGCGTAAACCATGCGGCTGCCGAGAGCGCTTGTGTCTATCAGACACAAGCCTTCTCGAGCGCGGCCCGCGCTGCCGTGAACTGGTCTTCGCTGAGCCTGATGTACGAGTGCCGCCAGATCGAGCTCGGGAAGATGCCGACCTCCTCGGCCGGGATCGACCGATCGAGGTCGTCGAGTGCGAGCAGCGGGCGGATACCGAACGACCAGCGCCAGCGGTCGCGCTCGGGATCCTCCTCCGGATCCGACGTCACCTCGACGACCGCGAAGACGGCCTGCCAGACGCTGGCGTAGCAGATCGCGAGGTCGCCCTCGGCGATCGTCGGCCGCCGCGTCGAGGAGTGGCGCTCGAGCGTGAAGCCCGTGGCTGGGAGTGGCCGCTCCCCGCGGCCGCGGACGAGGAGCCAGCGCTGGCTCAGACGCGCTCGATCACGGCCGCGATCGCCTGGCCGAAGCCGATGCACATGCAGGCGATCCCGTAGCGCGCCTCGCGGCGCTCGAGCTCGTTCAGCAGCGTCGCGGTGACGCGGGCGCCGGTGGCGCCGAGCGGGTGGCCGAGCGAGATGCCGCCGCCGTTCGGGTTGATGTCGTCGAACCGGTCCTCGAGCCCGGCGTCGTGCGCGAACTGGAGCACGACGGACGCGAACGCCTCGTTCACCTCGATCACGGCGATGTCGTCCCACGTCAGGCCGGCCTTCGCGAGCGCCTTCCGGCAGGCCTCCGGGTTGCCGTGAAGCATCCGGTACGGGTCGACGCCCGAGAGCCCGAAGGAGACGAAGCGTCCGCGCGGCTCCAGGCGGAGGCGTGACGCGGCGGCTTCGCTCGTGACGAGCACGGCGGCGGCGCCGTCGACGATCTGGCTCGAGTTCCCGGCGGTGACGACGCCGTCCGGGAGGAAGGCGGGCTGGAGCGAGGCGAGCTTCTCCGCGGACGTGTCCCGCCGCGGCGCCTCGTCGACCGCGAAGAGGACGGCCGCGCCGGCCGCCCCGACCTCGACCGGGACGATCTCGTTCTCGAAGCGGCCCTCGTCGATCGCCGCGATCGCGCGCCGGTGGGACTCGAGCGAGAAGGCGTCGAGCGACTCGCGGGACAGGTTCCACTCGCTCGCCAGCGCCTCGGCCGAGATCCCCTGCGGCACGATCTGCCAGCGCTCGGTCAGCTTGTCGGAGAGGTCGCCCCCGTTCGACCCCATCGGGACGCGCGACATCATCTCGACGCCCGCCGAGACGACCACGTCGAGCTGGCCGGCCCAGATCGCCGCGGCGGCGTTGAAGTTCGTCTGCATCGAGGAGCCGCACTGGCGGTCGACTGTCGTGCCGCAGACCGTCTCGGGCCAGCCCGGCGACCATCGGCGCCATCCGGCCGATGTTCCAGCCCTGCTCGCCGATCTGGGTCACGCAGCCCATCTGGACGTCCTCGACCTCGGCCGGATCGAGGTCGTGGCGCGCGACGAGGCCGTTCAGCACCTGGCCGGCGAGCTCGTCGCCGCGGGTGCCCGCGAGCGAGCCGTTTCGGCGCCCGATCGGGCTGCGAACGGCGTCGACGATCAGCGCGTCCGTGGCCATAGGAGGAGCATAGACTCAAGGCGTGGCCACGACAGCCTTCGAGAAGAAGCTGCTGATCGGAGGCGACTGGGTCGAGACCGGCGAGTGGGTCGAGGTGCGCTCGCCCTACTCCGGCGAGGTCGTCGGACGGGTCGCGAAGGCGGGCGCGGCCGAGGCGCGCCGCGCCGTCGACGCAGCCGAGGCGGCGATGCGGGAGCCGCTGCCGGCGCACAAGCGCGCCGAGATCCTCGTCCGCGTCGCCGGCGGGCTCGGCCGCCGCCACGAGGAGGTCGCGCAGACGATCGCGACCGAGGCCGGCAAGCCGCTGAAAGCCGCCCGGGTCGAGGCCTCCCGCGCGATGTCGACGTTCACCTTCGCTGCGGTCGAGGCGCGCAAGCTCGCCGGTGAGATGGTGCCGATGGACGCGTCCCAGGCCGGTGCGGGCAAGCTCGCCTTCACGCTGCGGCGGCCGATCGGCGTCGTCGGCGCGATCTCGCCGTTCAACTTCCCGCTCAACCTCGTCGCGCACAAGCTCGCGCCGGCACTCGCGGCCGGCTGCGCCGTCGTGCTCAAGCCCGCGTCGCAGACGCCGTTCTCGGCGCTGCTCCTCGCCGAGCTGATGACGGAGTCGGAGCTGCCGCCGGGTTGGCTGAACGTCATGGTCGGGCCCGCGTCCGAGCTCGGCGACGTCCTCGTCGAAGACGAGCGTGTCCGCGCGATCACCTTCACCGGCTCGGGCGACGTCGGCTGGAAGCTCGCCGAGCGCGCGCCGCGCAAGCGGGTCAAGCTCGAGCTCGGGAACGCGACGCCGGTGATCGTCGAGGCGGATGCCGACCTCGAGGACGTCGCGACACGGCTCGCCGCGAACGCGTTCTCCTTCGCCGGCCAGAGCTGCATCTCCGTGCAGAGGATCTACGTCCAGCGCGACGCCTACGACGAGCTCGTCTCGCGCTTCGTCCCCAAGGTCGAGGCGCTCGTCGTCGGCGACCCGCTCGACGAGGCGACCGACGTCGGGCCGCTGATCGATGCCGGCTCGCGCGAGCGCGTGCTCGAGTGGATCGAGGAAGCGCGGGCCGGCGGCGCTAACGTCCTCACCGGCGGCGACCTCGACGGAGAGCTCGTCCGGCCGACGGTGATCGCCAACGCCGCTCCCGACCTCAAGGTCTCGTGCGAGGAGGTGTTCGGCCCGGTCTGCACGATCGGCGCCTACGACACGCTCGACGAGGCGATCGAGCTTGCGAACGGGACGCGCTACGGACTTCAGGCCGGCATCTTCACGAGCAACGTCAAGGCTGCGCTCGCCGCGGCGCAGCGGCTCGAGTTCGGCGGCGTCACCGTCAACGAGGCGCCGACGTTCCGGGCCGACCAGATGCCCTACGGCGGGGTCAAGGACTCCGGGAACACGCGCGAAGGCCCCGCTTACGCCGTCCGCGAGCTCACGGAGGACAGGCTCGTCGTGATCGATCTCTAGACTCGGCGCCGTGGTGCGCTTCCCGCCCCTGCGACGACTTCTGCGCCGAGACGAGGCCCGCCCGCGCCGGCGTCCCGCACCGCCTCCGAGCCAGCTGCGCCGCGAGCGCCGCGCGCTCCTGCGCCTGCGCGAGCAGAAGCTGCGCGACCTCGGCGGGCTCTCGCTCGAGATGTACCGGCGCGACCGTTTCCGCGAAGACCTGCTGCTCGAACGCTGCGCCGAGCTGATCGGGCTCGAGGCGCGCATCCACGAGCTGGACGTCCTGCTCGGCGCGACCCGACGCGCACCGGGCGTCCCGAAGACCGCGCGCTGCGAGTGCGGTGCGCCGCTCCTCTGGGGCACGCGCTTCTGCGCCACCTGCGGCCGCGCCGTCGCCGAGGCGGCGGATGCCCGATGAGCGCCGCCGGACAGACACGCTGCCCGCGCTGCGATGCGCCCGCACAGGCCGGCCAGGAGTACTGCCTCGACTGCGGCACCCGCTTACCGCAGGCGACGGCCGGGCCGGTCGCCCGCGCCTCGGCAACCGTCGCCGAACGGCACGACTGGGCCGGCGCGTGGCTCGTGCCCGCCCTCCTCGGGCTCGTGATCGCCGTGCTCGGCGCCGGCGCCGCGATCGCGATCTCCGGCGAGGGCGAGGAGAAGAGCGCGATCTCGACCGCGACCGGCGGCAGCCTCACCGTCACCGGCGGCACGCCGACATTGACCGCTCCCGAGCCCACGACCGCGCCGACCCAGACGACGGCTCCCCCGGCGACGACCGCTCCGCCGCCGCCACCCGTGAACCCGGCCGCGATCAGCTGGCCGCGCGACCGGCGCGGCTGGACGATCGTCCTGCTCTCGCTGCCCCAGCAGAACGGCCGCGACGCAGCTGCGGCACAGGCGAAGAAGGCACGCGACGGCGGCCTGCGCCGTGTCGGCGTCCTCGACTCGTCGCGCTACGCGAGCCTCCACCCCGGCTACTACGTCGTCTTCCAGGGTGTCTTCGACAGCGAGGCCGAGGCGTCGTCTGCACTCCAACGTGCAAGAACGGTCTTTCCTTCTGCCTACCAACGTGAGATCGTGCCCTAAGCCCGGGCAGGTGTAAGGACGAAGGGGACCGGGCACACGCCCTCGCAACCAGCCCGTGCAGGCGCCGGCGCGTTTCCCGGCAAGCAAACTTATGTAAGCGACTTTGTAACAGCACCGGGGAGTCCGTATACTCGGTGTCGACAACCCCGCCGAAACCCCGTTTTCGGCCTGACTGCGGGACAGAACAGGGAGCGATGACCGCACAGATGGAAGCCCAACTCGTGCAGCTACAGGCCTGTATGTATCAGTATTCGAGAGCGATTTACCGCTCGATCAAGGATCTGATCGACCCCTATGCAGAGGCCTCGGAGCAGCTCGAGTCGCGCCGCGCCGTGCTCGAGCAGTGCGAGCAGACGATGGAGCGGCTCGCGGCCGACCCCCACTATTTCGCCAAGCCGGACCGAGCGCTCTTCCAGGACATCCGGCGTTTCTTCCCGATCACGGCGCAGGCGCAGGTCGCCTGGGCGGTCAAGGAAGGGATCGCCGCGGCGGTCGGTTTCATCGAGGAGCAGCTGGAGGCCGGTGCGCTCGACGGCGGTGTCGCGCGCTGCCGCGCGACCACGCGCAAGGGCAAGCCGTGCCAGCGGACACCGCTCCCCGAGCGCGACTACTGCCCTTCGCACCAGCATCTCGAGCGATCCCTAGCCGCGGCGTAACAGCGCGCACTCGCCGTCGCTGGCGTGCCGCTCGCGGTGCGTAGGCCGGTGGGACAGTGCGGCGGTACGGCCCGCCGGGTGGAGCGCCGCGAGCGGCACGAGGCTGCGCCGGGGCCGGCTCCGCCGGCCGGGAGGCGCAGCCGGCCAGCGACGGCGAGCGATAAGCTCGCGCGGTGTCGCACGACACCGACAAGCTGATTCGTCAGCTCTCGCTGGTCGCATTCCTGATGGCGGAACGGCGGCCGCTGACCGCGCGCGACGTGAAGGGGAACGTCGAGGGCTACTCGGAGATGTCCGACGAGGCCTTCGCGCGCCGGTTCTACTCCGACCGCGCCGAGCTGATCGCGCTCGGCGTCCCGCTCCACTCCCAGCGCGACGAGTTCACCGGCGAGGAGCTGTACACGCTCCGCTCCGAGAACTACTTCCTGGACGAGCTCGAGCTCGACGACGACGAGCTGGCGGCGCTCCAGACCGCGCTCTACATGCTCGAAGGGACGTTCGCGTACGCCGAGCCGCTCCGGCTGGCGCTCCAGAACCTCGCGCTCGGCCGCCCCGGCTTCGACGACGCTCCGACCGAGACCGCGGCGAGCGTGCAGGTGCGCGATCCCGACTACTCGCCGGAGATGGCCGGCCGGCTCTCGAAGCTGGAGTCGGCGATCTCGAAGCAGCGGACGATCAAGTTCAGCTACTGGTCGCCGCGGCGCGACCAGACGCGCGAGCGGACGCTCAACCCGTACGCGCTGCGCCGCGACCGCGGCACCTGGTACGTGGTCGGCCACGATCTCGACAATGACGACGTCCGCACGTTCCGCGTCTCGAGGATTCGCAGCGACATCCGCTTCGCCACCCGCCGCGAGCGGGACTTCCGCCTGCCCGCGGACTTCGACGTCGACGCCTACCGCGTCGGCGAGGACTGGCAGCACGGGCCGGTCGCGGGCACCGCGAGGGTCGAGGTCAACGGCGACACGGCGTGGTGGGTGCACCGGACGCTGCACGAGGCGGGCACGCTCGTCGACGGCGTCTTCGAGACCGAGTACGCCGCGATCGAGCCGCTCGCCGGCTGGGTGCTGCGGCAGAACGGCCGCGCCGTCCCGCTCGAGCCGGAGGAGCTGCGCGCCGCCTGCGCGGAGGGGCTGCAGCGTGTCCGCGCAGCCCACGAGGCGGACCCGCCGAAGCTCGCGCGGGAGAAGGCCGCCGAGGTGTCGGTGGACGGCGCCGACCGGCCCGCGCCCGCCGTCGCTCCCGAGCGCTTCGGCGTCCTGCAGGCACTCCTCGCGTACCTGCTCGCGGCCTGCGGCGAGAGCAAGGACGCGGAGCTGGACGCCGACGACCTGGCCGCGCGCTTCCACATTCCGCGCGAGGAGCTCCAGGATCACCTCTCGCTGCTCAACCTCGTCAACTTCGGCGGCGGCTGCTACACGGTCTACGCCGAGCTCGACGGCGACACCGTCCGCGTCGACAAGGAGCTCTACGGCGACGTCTTCCGGCTCGCGCCGCGCCTGACGCCGCTCGAGGCGCGCGCGATCCGGCTCGCGCTCGACATCGTCGGGCCGACGATCGCGGCGCAGGTGCACACGCCGCTCGACCGCGTCCGCAAGAAGCTCGAGGACACGTTCGGGCAGTTCGAGGACCACCAGACACCGGAGACTCGTTCGGAGCTGGACGAGGAGGAGCTCGTCGCGACGCTCTCGCGCGGGATCGCGGAGCGCCGCGTCGTCGCGATCGACTACATGAAGGAGGGCGACGAGGCGTCGTCGGAGCGCCTCGTCGAGCCGTACACGTTCGAGCGCGTGCTGCCGAACTGGCTCATCCACACGTGGGATCGCTCGTCCGACGGCGAGCGCTCGTTCCGGCTCGACCGGATGCGGTCGGCGCGGGTGACGAAGGAGCGCTTCGAGCCGCGTGACGGGTTCGACCCCCACTTTCTCGAGGACGCCCTCCAGGTGCGCGTCCGCTATGCGAAGCCGGTCGCGCGCTACCGCCTCGAGCGCGGTGCCACCCGGCTGACCGACGGGTCGGCGCTCGCGACGCTGCGCGTCGGCACCCGGGACTGGCTGATCAGCGAGATCCTGGCCGACCGCGGCGAGGCGATCGTGCTCGAGCCGGCGGACGTCCGGCCCGCGATCGCGAAGCGCGCCGCGCAGCTCCTGCGAGAGCTCAAGCTCACGCGCGTCAAGCTCCCCGGCTAGGACAGCAGGCGTGGCCGCGAGCTCTGTTGCGGTGGTGATCGCCGGAGGAGGTCCGACTGGGCTGATGTTGGCGGGCGAGCTGGCGCTGGCGGGGGTCGACGTTGCGATTGTCGAGCGGCGCGTGAGCCAGGACCTCCCCGGCTCGCGCGCGGGCGGGTTGCATGCACGCACGATCGAGGTTCTCGATCAGCGCGGAATCGCCGATCGGTTCCTCTCCGAGGGGCAGGTGGCCCAGGTGGCGGGCTTCGGCGCCGCCCAACTGGACATCAGCGACTTTCCCACCCGGCACAACTACGGACTGGGCTTGTGGCAGAAGCACATCGAGCGCATCCTGGCCGGCTGGGTCGACGAACTGGCGGTACCGATCTACCGCGGACGCGAGGTGACGGGCTTCGCGCAGGACGACACCGGCGTCGACGTCGTGCTTTCCGCTGGCCAATCGTTACGCGCGCAGTATCTCGTCGGGTGCGACGGAGGACGCAGTCTGGTCCGCAAGACAGCCGGCATCGAGTTCCCCGGCTGGGATCCGACGACGAGCGCCCTGCTCGCCGAGGTCGAGATGACCGAGGAACCCGAGTTGGGGGTCCGCCGCACTCCCTCCGGCGTGCATGCCCTGGGCAAGGTGGAGTACGAGATCAAGGACGGCGAGGTGGTCTACGAGAAGGGCGGGACGGTCGGGGTCATGCTGACCGAATCGCAGGTCGGATCGAGCGAGCCCACTTTGCGCGATCTCAGCGCGGGGCTCGTCGCCGTCTATGGGACCGACTACGGGATCCACAGTCCCACCTGGATCACCAGGTTCACCGACATGACTCGGCAGGCCGCGGCCTACCGCGACAGGCGAGTCCTGCTGGCCGGCGACGCGGCCCACGTGCACTCGCCGGTCGGTGGACAGGGCCTCAACACCGGTGTGCAGGATGCTGTGAATCTGGGCTGGAAGCTGGCCCAGGTGGTCAACGAGACGTCGCCGGCGAGCCTCCTCGATTCCTACCACGCCGAGCGCCATCCGGTCGCCGCCCGCGTGCTGCGCACGACGATGGCGCAAGTGGCGCTCATGCGCGTCGACGACCGCATCGAGGCGTTGCGCGACGCCGTGTCCGAGCTGCTGAGCATTGACGAGCCGCGCAAGCGGTTCGCCGCGATGATGTCCGGGCTGGATATCCAGTACGACCTCGGCGAGGGACACCCGCTGCTCGGGCGCCGCATGCCCGACCTCGACCTCGTCACCGCCGACGGACCGCTGCGAGTCTTCACCCTGCTGCACGAGGCCCGGCCGGTGCTGCTCAACCTCGGTGAGCCGGGCGCTCTCGACATCGCTCCGTGGACGGATCGGGTTCAGCTGGTCGACGCGGAGTACGCGGGTCCGTGGGAGCTGCCGGTGCTTGGCGCCGTCACTGCTCCCAGCGCCGTCTTGATCCGGCCCGACGGACATGTCGCCTGGGTTGGAGATACGGCGCAGCTGGGACTCGCCGACGCGCTCACCACCTGGTTCGGACCGCCGACTGCGACCTAGATCTAGCCCGCCGGCAGGCGCAGCGTGAACACGGAGCCCTCGCCGGGCGTCGACTCGACGTCGAGCGTGCCGCCGTGGGCTTCGGCAAAGGAACGCGAGAGGAAGAGCCCGAGGCCGGTTCCCGGCTTCGCCGAGCCGGTGGCGCGGCCGAACTTCTCGAAGATCTGGGCGTGGTGCTCGGGGCGGATGCCCGGCCCCGAGTCGCAGACGTGGACTACGACGTGACCGTCGTCCGCGCCCGCCTCCACTTTAACCTCGCCGCCCGACTCGGAGTACTTGATCGCGTTCGAGATCAGGTTGTCGACGAGCTGGCGCAGCCGCTCCGCGTCGCCGCGGATGCTCGGCAGCGCCGTCGGCAGCTCCGCCGAGAGCCGTACCTCGTCCTGGCCGATCTCCGCGGCCGCGACCGAGTCGCGCAGGACCTCGCTCAGATCGACCTCGCCGAACTGGTAGCCGAACGTGCCCGCCTCGATCCGGGAGGTGTCGAGCACGTCGCCGACGAGGGCCGAGAGCCGGGTGGTCTCGTCCGCGATCACGGCGAGGAACGCCTCGCGCTGGTCCGGACGGAGCTCGCGCCAGCGGGCCTGCAGCGTCCGCGCGGAGCCGATCACCGCCGCCATCGGGCTCCGCAGCTCGTGCGAGACGAGCGAGACGAAGTCGGCGCGGAGTGTGGAGAGCCGCCGCAGTTCCTCGACCGTCGCGCGCTCGGCCTCGTACGTGCGCAGGTTCTGCACGCCCGTCGCGACGAGCCGCCCGAGGAGCGTCACGAACCCGAGTTCCTCCTCGCGGAACGACGCGGGCTCGCTGCGTGCGATCGCGAGGGCGCCGATCGAGCGCGTCCCGAGCTGCAGCGGCGCAAGCACCCGAGCGCGGATGCCGAGCGCGAGCAGCCCGGCCTCCTCCGGGTATCGCTGCTCCGCGATGTCCTCGCGGTAGACCGTGGTCCCCGCCCCGATCACCTGCTCCAGGATCGAGTCCGGCACGGTGATCGTGGTGCCCGGCTCCAGATAGTCGTCGGCTCCGAGACCCGCCGTCGCCATCACGCGCGCGCCGCCCCCTTCGGCAAGCAGGATCGCGGCACGGTCGAACGGCAGCAGTGTGCGGAGCTCGCCGACGAAGGCGGCAAAGGCCTCGTCGAGGTCAAGCGACGATCCGAGCGCCCGCGCCGCACGATTCGTGGTCTCGAGCAGGTCGACGCGGCGGCCGAGCTCGTCGCGGAGCCGCTCTGCCTCGGCGGCGCGCTCTTCGGCGTCGTGGGCCTGGCCGCGCTCCATGTCGACGAGGCGGCCGACGACGGCGCCGAGCGCGATCGCGACGACGACCCGGAGGAGGAGCGCGTCGAAGCGGACCGTCGTGCCGAACTCCTCCTGCCGCCAGAGGTCGAGCGCAAGCAGGACCGGTAACGTCGCCGCTCCCACGATCAGTCCGCCGACGAGACGGAAGAAGAGCGCGGCCTCGAGGACGACGAGGAGCTGCAGGGACCGGAGCGGCTGGCCCGGTTCCCAGGCGAAGACGAGCATCAGCGCGGACGTGAGCGCAAAGTCGGTCAGGACGTTCAGCCCGGCGAGATAGCGCAGCCGGCCGCGCCAGCGATACGAGACCCCGAGCAAGAGGAGCGCGAGGGCCGCAAGGACGCCGAGCAGTGTCCAGGCCGCCTGCTCGTACCCTGCCGGGAAGTCCTCGCGGTCGAGCAGGATCTTGATCAGCAGCAGCGGTACGAGCGCGACTCGGACGAACGAGACACTCCGGATCAGCTTCACGATGCGCTCCGCTCGTCGATCCGCGCGAGCGCCCACTCGGCGTGCTCGCGGAGCAGGTCGTCGTCGCCGGTCGCGTAGGCCGCCACGGCCTCTCGTTCGCGGTCGCCGCCCACATTCCCGGCTGCGACGAGCGCGTTCCGGCGCAACCAGCGCGGGTCGTTTCGCGGCACGTAGAGCCTGTCGTAGCGGGCGACAAGCTCGCCGCCGTCGGCTTCGAGCCAGTCCAGCAGCGAGACGGCAGGCTCGGCGCCGGCCGGCGGCTCGATTCCGGCTCGACGCTTCTCGACCCCGCGGTTCCAGGGGCAGACGTCCTGGCAGATGTCGCAGCCGTAGACGAACGCTCCGAGCTCCGCGCGGTAGTCCTCCGGGATCGCCGCAGGCGCCTGCGTCCAGTAGGAGAGGCAGCGCGTCGAGTCGAGCGTCCCCGGCTCGTCGAGCGCATCCGTCGGGCACGCGTCGATGCACAGCGTGCACGAGCCGCAGCCCGCATCGAGCGGCTCGGTTTGCTCGAGCTCCCGATCGCTGACGAGCGTTCCGAGCACGACCCACGAGCCGTGGCGGCGCGTGATCGCGAGTGTGTTCTTACCGTAGAAGGCAACGCCAGCGCGGACGGCGCCCTCTCGGTCGACGTGGTCGTTCTCGTCGACGAGGACCCGGTAGGAGCCGCCCAGCCGCCTCCCGAGCGCGTCGAGCTTCTCGCGGAGATCGGCGTAGCGGTCGGACCAGGTGTAGCGCGCGAGGCGCCCCTCACCCGCCCGCGCGTCCTCCGCGTCCGCGTAGTAGCAGAGCGCCGCCGAGATCACCGTCCGGGCGTCGGGCAGCAGCTGCTCGGGATGACAGGAGACCTCCGGCCGCCGTGTCGTGAAGCCCATCGTCGCGAAGAGCCCCCGCTCCTTGCGGTCGCGGATGTGCTGCTCCGTCTCCTCGTAGTGCCCGGCCGGCGCAGCGCCGATCGCGTCGAGGCCGAGCTCGGTCCCCAACCGGTTCAGCTCCGGAGCCGAGATGACAGGCGTCATGACAGGATTGTGCCCGTGTACGCGGTGCGAATCCACGAGGACGGCGGCCCGGAGGTGCTCCGCTACGAGGAGGTTCCCGACCCGGTAGCGGGGCCCGGCGAGGTGCTCGTCTCGCTCCGCGCTGCCTCGCTGAACCATCTCGACCTCTGGGTGCGCAAGGGCTTGCCCTCCGTCCCGAAGCCGCGCATCCTCGGCGCGGACGGCGCCGGAGTCCGCGTCGACACCGGCGAGCGCGTCGTCATCAACCCGGGGCTCGAGCACGGGCACGTGATCACGGTGATCGGCGAGCACACCGACGGCACCCACGCCGAGCTGGTGGCGGTGCCCGAGACGAACGTCTTCCCGCTCGACGACGCGATCTCGTTCGAGATCGCCGCGGCGTTCCCGCTCGTCTACGAGACCGCGTGGCGGATGCTCGTCACGCGCGCCCGACTGCAGGCGCGCGAGTGGGTGCTGATCTGGGGGATCGGCGGCGGCGTCGCGACGGCGGCGTTCGAGATCGCGCGTGCGATCGGGGCGAAGACGCTCGTCACGTCCAGCTCCGGGGCCAAGCTCGAGCAGGCGCGCGAATGGGGTGCCGACGTCGCCGTACCGCACGCAGAGGCGGTCGCGGCCGCCAAGGAGGTCGGCGGGATCGATCTCGTCGTCGAGACCGTCGGCGAGGCGACCTGGAAGGACTCGCTGGCGGCGGTCAAGCCGGGCGGCCGGGTCACGGTCTGCGGCGCGACGAGCGGCCCGAACCCGCCGGCGCAGCTGCACCGCTTCTGGTGGAAGCAGCTGACGATCTACGGCTCGACGATGGGCACGCGCGACGACTTCCTCGGCGCGTACGCCCTTGTCCGCTCCGGCCGCGTGCGCGTGCACATCGACTCGACGTTCCCGCTCTCGGAGACGCGGGCCGCGCACGAGCGGCTGGAGGCCGGCGAGCAGCTCGGCAAGATCGTGCTCACGATCCCGTGACGGCCGAGCCGGGGAGCCGCCTCGCGCCGACGCTCTTCGCACCGCTCGGCCCGACGTACGACCGCTATGCGCGGCTGCTCTCGCTCGGCCTGGAACCCGGCTGGCGGCGATTCCTGGTCTCGCGACTCGAGGTCGGAACGGACGCGCGCGTGCTGGACGTCGCGACCGGGACGGGCGCGGTCGCACTGGAGCTCGTCCGGCGCCACGGCTGCTCGGTCGTCGGCATCGACCGGAGCCCCGAGATGCTCGCGGTCGCACGCAGTCGCGTCGCCGGACGCGGGCACGGCACGAGGATCGAGCTGCACGGAGGGTCGAGCCGAGGCGCTGCCGTTCGCCGACGCCGCGTTCGACGCGCTGACGGTCACGTACCTGCTCCGCTATGTCGACGACCCGGCCGCAACCATCCGCGAGCTCGCCCGCGTCGTGCGGCCGGGCGGAACGGTGGCGTCGCTTGAATTCGGAGTTCCGCAACGGCCCGCACCACGCGCTCTCTGGGAGCTCTACGTGCGGTTGGTGCTGCCTCTCGCAGGACGCCTGCTCTCGTCCGGCTGGCATGAGGTAGGACGCTTTCTGGGCCCGAGCATCCGCGACTACGAGGCGCGCCTGCCGCTCGAGCGCCAGCTCGACCTGTGGGCGGAAGCCGGGCTCGAGGACCTGCGCGCGCGGCGACTCAGCCTCGGCGGGGCCGTCGTCGTCTGGGGCCGGCGCGGGTGACCTCCGGGTCGCGGCCCGCGTTCTACGCGCTCGCCCAGGGTGGCTGGCGCGACTACGTGACGCTGCTTCACGTGCCCTACACGCTCTGGCATCTCTCCTACGTTGCGATCGGAGCGGCGCTGGCGCCCGAGCTGGAAGCCAACCGGTTGCTCTGGGGCCTGGCAGCGTTCCTGC
Organism: uncultured Gaiellaceae bacterium; assembly: GCA_963738795.1. GTDB lineage: Bacteria > Actinomycetota > Thermoleophilia > Gaiellales > Gaiellaceae > Gaiellasilicea. The sequence goes on from CAVTXQ010000010.1 coordinate 469,718, forward strand.
TCGCTCTCGGCGTCGGCGCGCACGCCCTCGACGAGCTGCACAGCCGCCCGCTGCACACGGAGATCTCGAGACGCGCGCTCATCTGGCTCGCCGCGACCTCGCTGGCGGCCGCGGTCACAATCGGGATCGGCGCCGCGCTCGCGTGGACACTGTGGTTGCTTCCGTTCGTAGCCGTCGGCGCCTTCCTCGTCCCCGCATACGCGCTCGAGCTTGTAGGAGGCGTCTTCCACACCGACCTCTGGTTCGCACTCGCATGGGGCGCCTTCCCGGTTCTCGTGGCGTATCTGGGCGCGGCCGAGACGCTGCGGCCCGAGGCGTTTCTCGCAGCGGCGTTCGCGCTGCTCGCGAGCCTGGCCCAGCGGTCGCTGTCGACGCAAGTGCGAACGGTGCGGCGCCGGGTCGCGCAGGTGAGAGGCACCGTCCACTACCGCGACGGGCAGGAAGAGCCAATCGAGGCGGCGTCGCTGACACGGGCGCCGGAGGCGGCTCTGCGCGCCCTCTCGTTCGCGATGGTCGCGCTCGCGGTCGCGCTCGTCTGGCTTCGATTCGCCTGAGCGCTAGCCGATACCGAGAATGAACTTTGCGTCGTCGGACATCTTGTCCGGCGTCCACGGCGGGTCGAACGTCAGCTCGACCTCGACCTCGTCGACACCCTCGACCGCAGCGGTCGCGTTGTGGATGTCCTCCTGGATCATCTGCCCGGCCGGGCAGCCCATCGACGTGAGCGTGTGGATCACCTTCACCTTCGGGCCGTCGATCTCGACGTCGTAGAAGAGGCCGAGCTCGACGATGTCCATCCCGAGCTCGGGATCCTCGACGGTGTGCAGCGCGTTGACGATCTCGGTGCGGTCGACCACGAGCGGAGTGTAGCCAAGTAACAGACTGTTACTTGGCATCGGGCAGCCGCGGCGAATGTCGCGTCGAACCGGATCCGCGCCGAAGCACGCCTTGTAACAGACTGTTACTAGGCCTACCCCAGCAGGCGGACTTCCTCTTTCCGGTCGCGGGCGAAGAAGTGGATGCTCTCGGAGAAGCGGACCCAGTTGCAGCGCATGCACATGACGAGCGAGTGCGTGCGGGCGCTGTCGGTGAGGAAGCGGACGCCGCGGAGGAGGTCGCCGTTCGAGACGCCGGTCGCGACGACGATCACCTCGCCGGGTGCGAGGTCCTCGGCGGTGAAGACGCGGTTGATGTCGTCGATCCCGTACTCGGTCGCGGCCTCGATCTCGGCGCGCGTCGTCGGCCAGAGCTGAGCCTGGAGCTCGCCGCCGAGGCAGCGCAGCGCCGCGGCGGAGAGCACGGCCTGCCGCGTCCCGCCGATCCCGACCGCGAGGTGGTCGTTCGTGCCGCGGATGGCGGCGGAGATGGACGCCGTCACGTCGCCGTCCTGAATCAGCTTGATCCGGGCGCCGGCGCCGCGGATCTCCTCGATCAGGTCGTGGTGGCGCGGGCGGTCGAGCACGAGCGCGGTGATGTCGTTCGCGTTGCGGCCGAACGCCTGCGCGACGGCGGCGACGTTCTCTGCGACCGGCCGCGTCAGGTCGATCTGGTCCCGGGCGCGTGGCCCAACCGCCATTCGGCGCATGTACATGTCGGGCAGCCGCAGCAGCGAGCCGGGCGGGCCGACGGCGAGCATCGACATCGCGCCGGTGCCGCCGCGCGCGACGACGCCGCGGCCCTCGAGCGGGTCGACGGCGAGGTCGAACGCCTCGCCTCCCGCGCCGACCGACGAGCCCATCGTCAGCACGTCGCCGTCGTCGGGGCCGATCACGACGTTGCCGGTGATCGGCAGCTGCGCGAGGCCCGCGAGCATGGCCACTTCGGCCGCCTCCTCGGCCGCGTCCTGATCGTCCCGGCCGAGCCAGCGCGCTCCGCCGAGCGCCGCCCACTCGGTCGCACGGGCGAAGAGTGCGCAGAGGCAGGTGTCGAGCGCCGTCTCGCTCACAGCCCGATCATTGCTGAACCCCGCGCGCGGCGCGTTCCGCGCGCTCGAGCACGAGGTTCATCACCGCGCTGATCGCGTCGGCCTGCTTCTCGTTCTCGATCACGGGAACGTCGTTGCGGTGGGCGCGCTCGAGCACGTACTCCTGGATCATGCGGATCTCCGGCATCCCGGCGATGTAGCGGTCGACGGGCCGGACGCCTTCGGACGTGGCGTCGCGGATCCAGAAGTGCGTCTTGTGGATCTCCTCGTCGTGGATCCCGAGCACGCACTGGACGACGAGCGCGCCGCGAAGCTCGGTCGTGATCATCCCGGGGACGAGGTGGACGCCCTCGAGCACCATCGACCAGCCCTCGTCGAGCGCCCGCTGCAGCGCCGCCTCGACGCCCGTGAGCACGTTCCGCGTCTGGTCGAGGAAGCCGAGCAGCGCAGCATCGCCGGACTCCTCCTCCTCGGCCTTCGACAGGCCGAGTCCCGCCTCGAAGCTCGAGTAGTGAATCGACGGCATGAACTCCTTCGCGAAGAACGCGCGCATCGTCTGGCGGACGAAGTCGGTCGACGTGACGCGCGTGATCCCGAGCCGGTACGCGACCTCGGTGGCGACGGTCGACTTGCCGGTGCCGGTGCCGCCGCCGACGAGCAGGATCACAGGCAGGTCGAGCTCCTGCAGGTCGCGGAAGCGCCGCAGCTGCCGGATCGCCCGCGGCCCCCGCTCGGCGCCGAGGTAGTCGCTCGCGAGCTCCCGCAGGCGATCGAGATCGACGGACACCTCACCCCGCTCGGCGAGATCGCTCTCCGTCCGCCGTGCGAGCTCGTACGCCTCGTCTTCCCTGAGCCCGATCGCGGTCAGCGCGCGCGCCATCAGGCCCTTCGAGTACGGCGACTCGACGCTGCCGAGGAAGTTCCGCTCCCCTTTCTCCGCTCGCTCACGTTCCCGCTCCGGCGCCGGCAAAGCCGGTGCCTCCGCTCCTGGCGGCTCCGTCGAGCCTACGCGCTGTGACCTCTTCGGCCAGCCGCAGCAGCTCGCCGTCGAGATCCTGTCCGTCCGCGGTGAGCACGTCGCTGCCCGCGAGTACGACGTCCACCCCGCGCTCGCTCGCCGCCTCGGCGACGACGTCGATCGCGGCCGCTTTCAGCTCGACGAGAAAGACGTCCGCCTCGACCTGCGCCAGCTCGGTCCGCAGCGTCGCGCGGTCGGCGAGGGCGCCGGACACGTGGACGACGTCGGCGCCGTGCTCCTCGGCAAGGTGCGCGGCGAAGAGCTCGTGCGCGGACTTCGGCGCGGTCGAGAAGAACGCCACCTTGCGGCCGGTGACGTCCTCGACCGGGTGCGGGCGGAGCAGCGTCGGGATCACGGTCGGCGCCAGCGCGAGCGCGCGGCGGTGCAGCTCCTCCCAGCCCGTGCCGCGCTCGGCCATCGTCAGGACCACGAGATCGGAGACGAGATGACGGTATTCGTTCAGATAGCCCGTCGCCACGTCCGGGTCGGTCGCGCCGTTGACGACCAGGATCCGCCGCCCGGTCTCGACGGGAGGGATCGCCGCGCCGCTGCCGTCGAAGAGGACGAGCTCCGGCTCGAGCTCCGCGGCCAGCCGAGCTCCCTCGTGCACGTTCGAGACGGCGACCGAGCCGGCGAGCCCGCCGCCGCAGCGCCTGCAGCCGACCGTCTCGACGCCGGCGAGCGCGGCCGTCTCGAGGTAGTCGGAAGCGGCGTGGCGGCCGCTGCGCGAGAGCTCGAGCAGCGTCTCCAGGTCCGGCGCGACCGTCGCGACCTCCGGTTCCGGCGGCCCGCCCCGCCCCATCGCGACGACCACGACGCGGCGATCGCGCGCATAGAGCCGAGCCGCGTGTGCGGTGATCGCCGTCTTGCCGACCCGCTTGCCGGTGCCGACGATCCCGATCGACGGGAGCGGAAACGGCTCGAGCGCGGGCGGGTCGAAGCGGAAGTCGGCGCCGACGTACGGCAGGCCGGCGGCGAGCACGCGGCTGGCGAAGCGGAAGCGCTCGCGCGGGCCGAGCACGGGCTCGTCGGAGAGGTCGACGACGAGCTCCGGCCGGTGCTCGAGCGAGCGCCTCGTCGAAGTCGGCCGCCACGGTGACGCCGTAGTCGGCGTCCTCCCGCAGCTTCTCGGTGCCGCCGACGACGTGCGCGGCGACGAACTCGTAGGGGAGCTCCTCGAGCGCAGCCTTGACGACCGGCGCATAGTGCTCGCCGTCGATCAGTGCGAGAGCGCGCATCACGAGCGGCTCGTGACCTCGTCCTCGATCCGCCCGGTGTACTTCTCGTATTCGAACGTCTCGAGCGAGAACTGGATGATCCGCTCCTGGCCGTGGAACGGGTGCTTGCGCCAGACCGCGACGTGGCTCCCGGAAACCTCGACGACGTTGTAACAGGGCCTCGTGTTGCCCCGCAGCCGCAGCGACGAGACCGTGCCCGTGTTGACGACGAAGAGGTTCTCGAGCTTCCACGCGTACGGGACGTGCTTGTGGCCGGAGAGGACGAGGTGGACGCCGGCGCGCTGAAGCGTCTCGATCGTGTCGCCGGCGTCGTAGATCACGTTCCGCTCGCGGCCCGTCCCGGGGACGGGCAGCAGGTGGTGGTGGCAGACGAAGACGCGGAGATGAGATTCGGCCTGCGCGAACTGCTCCTCGATCCAGCGATACCGACCACGGCCGATCTGGCCGTGGTCGAGGTCGGGCTCGGTCGAGTCGACGGCGACGACGGTCGCCGGGCCGACCCGCAGCACCGAGTTGCGGTCGCCGAAGAGCTCCTCGAAGTGGACGTAGCCGACGTTGCGCGAGTCGTGGTTGCCCGGGATCACGACCATCGCAGCACATTCGACCTTGTCCAGATAGCGGCGAGCCTCCTCGTACTCGTGCTTGAACCCGAAGGTGGTCAGGTCGCCGGAGCAGACGACGATGTCCGGCTTCAGGTCGTTGATTTCCGCGATCGCCCGCTCGAGCAGGCCCGGGACGAAGTACTGGCCGCCGCAGTGAAGGTCGGAGAGGTGCGCGATCGTGAAGGTCGTCCCCTCGGCGGCGTCGGACATGCGGCGAAGCATAGGTCGTCCGAGCCTCTCGCTACCTTGAGGTTCGTGCCAGCGCAGCAGCCCGCGTTTCGCGCGTTTGCCGGTTCGGACCCGCCCAGATTCGTCAACGAGGTCGAGCTGGAGTGCGCGAAGATGCTCGACTACTACGGCGTTCCGTGGGAATACGAGCCGACGACGTTCGTGCTCGAGCGCGATCCCGACGGACGCGTCACGAGCGCGTTCACACCCGACTTCTACCTGCCCGAGCAGGATCTCTACGTCGAGGTGACGGTGATGCGACAGGCGCTCGTCACCCGCAAGAACCGGAAGCTGCGAGAGCTGCGGCGGCAGTACCCGGAGGTCAAGGTCAAGCTCTTCTACCGGCGCGACATCGAGCGCCTGGCGCAGCGGTTGCGGCTGAGGCTCGCATCGTAGCCGGGCCGGATCCGATCCTCGCCGGCCGGCTCGCAGCCGCCGGCCACCCCATCGGGGACGTCTATCTCTCGCGCGTCGAGATCATGCGGCGCGTGGCGGAGCTCGGGGCCGAGCTGGCCGAGGCGTACGCCGGCCGCGAGCCGCTGCTCGTCGCACCGCTCAAGTCGAGCGCGGTCTTCCTCACCGATCTCTCGCGCGCGCTCCCGGTCCCGCACGGAATCGACTTCCTCGAGCTGGCTGCGTACGCGAGCGGCCGCTCGGGCGCGGTCAAGCTGCTGAAGGACCTCGACACGGCGGTCGTCGACCGGCACGTGATCGTGGTCGAGGACGTCGTCGACACCGGCCTGACGCTGAACTTCCTCTCGCGGACGCTCGCGCTCCGCGACCCCGCCAGCCTCTCGGCGGTGACCCTGCTCGACCGGCCCTACCGCCGGCTCGTCGACGACGTCCCGCTCGACTACGTCGGCTTCACGGTGCCCGACGAGCTCTTCGCCGGCTACGGCCTCGGCCTCGACGAGCGCTGGCGCTCGCTGCCCGACCTGCACGTCGTCGCGGTCGAGGAGCTGCCCGCGCACCTGACCGGCGACAGCTACCGCCCGCCGCGCCGCGCCGCCGCTTAGCCCACGCTAGAGGTAGCCGAGCGGGTCGACGGCGGCGCCGTTGATCCGCACCTCGAAGTGCACGTGCGGGCCGGTCGAGTGCCCGGTGTTCCCGGAGTAGGCGATCAGCTGGCCCTGGGCGACCTGCTGGCCGACGCCGACCGCGACGCTCGTGTTGTGCCCGTACGCGGTCGAGACGCCGCCGCCGTGGTCGACGACGACGAGGTTGCCGTAGCCGCCCATCCAGCCGGCGACGATCACCGTCCCGGCCGCGGCGGCCACGACCGGCGTCCCGTTCGAGACGGCGATGTCGATCCCCTCGTGCATCCGGCCCCAGCGCCAGCCGAAGCCGCTCGTGAGCACGCCGTGAACCGGCCAGACGTAGCCTGCGGCGGACGCGGCGCCCGTCGGCGCGGGCACGATCGACGAGCTCTGCGCGGAGCGGATCTTGGCGGCGAGCGAGGCGCTCTCGGCCTGCAGGTCGCGCATGTGCCCGAGCGCCGCTTCCTTGTCCTCCTGGACGTTCGCGAGCGTCGCGCGCTTGTCGCGGCGGGCGGTGGCGAGCTGGCGCTGGCTCCAGGCGAGCCGGTCGCGGACGGCACGCTGCTCGATGGTGCGCGCTGCGACCGTCGCGGTCGTCTCCGCAACCTGGCGACGCGTCTTCCGGGTCGAGTTCCGCGTCTCCTGCATCTGCAGCTTGGCCGTCTCGACCTCGCCGGCGACCTTGCGGTCCTGGCGGCCGATCGTGTTCAGGAACTCGAGCTGGTCGAGCATGTCCGAGAAGCTGCCCGACTCGAGCACGACCGCGAGCGACGACGTGCGCTCGGAGGTGTAGATCTCGACGAGCCGCTTGCTCAGGCGCGCAACGGCTTCCTTGTGCTGGCGCTGGAGGAAGACGAGCTTCCGCGTCTGGAGCTCGTAGAGCTGGTTCAGCCGGTCGAGCTTGCGCTGGTGGAGCGCCAGTACCGTCTCGAGCTGGTCGAGGCGGGACGAGGCCGCGTCGACGTCGCTCTGGAGCGCGTCGATCTTGTCGGTGACGACCTCGATCTCGGCGCTGAGCACGCCCTCTCGCTCGCGCGCCGACTCGATCTTCCGCTGCAGCGCGTTGATCCTGCCGTCGACGATCTGCTTCTGCTCGGAGGCGCTCTCCTGACCGGATGCGACCGGGGAGGCGACGAGCAGAAGGCCGGCCAGAAGCAGGCCGATGCTGAGGCGTAGACGCATCCGAGGAGTAGTTTCGTCGGGGGGTCGGCCGTCCCTTTACGGAGGCGGCCCGCGCCAGTGTAGCCCGATCCTGCGTAAAGTTCTCTGCTCGAGAGGCGTCTTTCGGGCACTCGCAGCGCGGCTCCGGTGCGCCCCCGCGCGGCGGCTCGAGCGCCCGCAGCGCCTCGGCCGCCTCGCGCCGCAGCGGCCCGACGAGCGCGCGGTAGTCCTCGTCCGAGACCTTGCCGGTGCGGTGGTCGAGCTCGAGCTCCTTCAGCGCCGCGAGCGCGCGGTCGCGCGTCTCGGCGAGCTCGAGCCGGCGCCGGTCGAGCTCGCTCGGCTCCTCGAGCACGTCCCGGTCTGCCTGCGGCTCACGGAGGTAGGGCAGCGCCACGAGGACGACGCACGCCGCGGCGAGGAGCGCCGCCGAGGACGAGCGCGACGCTCACGTCCTCGCCGGGGCCTCGGCGCCCTCGTAGCGCAGGGCGAGCCGGCGCTGCTCGCGGGCGTCCGGCCAGAGCGTGATCAGCGCGCCGAGCACGAAGACGAGGCCGGCGAGCCAGATCAGGTTCACGAGCGGCTTCACGAACGCGCGGACGTGGACGGTGCCGTCCGGGTAGATCTGCCCGACGGTCACGAACAGGTCCTCGCCGGTGACGAGGTCGCTGCGGATCCCGACCTCGTTCGAGACCTGCCGCTCGGCGGTGTAGGCGTTCTTGCCCGCCTCGACGGTGCCGAGCGAGTCGCCGCCGCGCTCGACGTCGAGCACGGCGCGGACCTCGGTCGCGTTCGCCGCCTGGCGCTCCTCGAGGCCGCGGTAGGTGAGCCGGTAGTCGCCGACCGTGAGCGTCTCGCCGCGCGCCATCGGCACGCGGCTCTCGTTGACGCTGTCGTAGGCGCTCGAGCCGGCGACGCCGATCGCGAGCAGGACGATCGCGGCGTGGACGACGTAGCCGCCGTAGCGGCGCCGGTTGCGGCCGATCAGCGCCGAGAAGGCACCGGGCCAGGAGCCGCCGGAGAGCGCCCGGCGCGCGCGGGTGCCGCGGATGAACTCGAGCGCGATCGAGCCGAGCACGAACGCCGAGAAGGTGTAGGCGATCAGGCCCGGGATCGACGAGCCGGCGCCGAGCGCGAGCAGGACGAGCCCGACGAGCAACGCGAAGCCCGCCGGCCAGGCGAACGTGACGCCGAGGCTGCGCAGCGAGGCGCGCCGCCAGGCGACGAGCGGCCCGATCCCCATCAGCAGGAGCAGCGGCAGCCCGAAGACGCGGAGGAAGAAGTTGTAGTAGCCGGGGCCGACGATCCGCGACTCGCCGACGGACCGCCTCGTGCAGGATCGGGTAGGCGACGCCCCAGAGGATCGTCAGCGTCAGCGCGACGAGCAGCAGGTTGTTGTAGAGGAACGTCGCCTCGCGCGAGACGAGCGACTCGAGCCGCGTCTTCGAGCGCAGCAGCGGCAGCCGCGCGAAGATGAGCGCGAGCGAGCCGAAGACGACGATGCAGATGAAGACGAGGAACCAGGGCCCGATCGAGCTCTGCGTGAACGAGTGGATCGAGCTGACGATGCCGGAGCGGGTCAGGAACGTGCCGAAGAGCGAGAGCGAGAACGCCAGCAGCACGAGCAGGTGGTTCCAGACCCGGAGCATCCCGCGCTTCTCCTGGATCATCACCGAGTGCAGGAACGCCGTCGCGGCGAGCCACGGCATCAGCGCGGCGTTCTCGACCGGATCCCAGGCGTAGTAGCCGCCCCAGCCGACCTCCTCGTAGGCCCAGTGCGCGCCGAGCAGCTGGCCGACGCCGAGCGCCGTCCAGGCGACGAGCGTCCAGCGGCGCGTGGCGACGATCCAGCGCTCGTCGGTGCGGCGCGCGAGCAGCGCGCCCATCGCGAACGCGAACGGGACGGTGAGGCCGACGAAGCCGAGGTAGAGCAGCGGCGGGTGGGCCATCATGTACGGGTTCTGGAGGCTCGGGTTGAGCCCGTTCCCGTCCGGCGGCGCCGCCTGGGTCGCGAACGGCGTCGCGACGGCGACGAGCAGGAACGCGAAGAAGACCGTGACGCCGGCCGAGCACGGGCGTCACCCAGGCGATCAGATCGCGCGCTCGGCGCCTGTTCACGAGCAGGACGGCGGTCGAATAGGCGGTCAGGATCAGCAGCCAGAGCAGCAGCGAGCCCTCCTGGCCGCCCCAGAACGCCGAGATCGTGTAGCCGGTGGGCAGCTCGCGGCTCGTGTGCTCGGCGACGTAGACGAACGAGAAGTCGTTCCGGATCAGCGCCGCGACGAGCACGAGCGACGCGACGATGCTCGTCCCGAACGCCGCGATGAGCGCGTTCTGCGCCGAGAGCGCGAGCCGGCGGCGGCCCTTCCAGGCGGCGTAGGCGCCCGCGACGACCGCGTAGACGGCGAGGCCCAGCGTTGCGACGAGCGCGGCGCGGCCGAGCTCGGGCACTTACGTCTCTTTCTTGGCCGTGTACTTCGACGGGCACTTCGTCACGAGCGAGTCCTTCACCGCGACGAAGGTGCCGTTGCGCAGCTCGCCCTTGACCGAGACCTCGCGGCCGGCGCGGAACTGATCGGACTTCGAGCCCTTGTAGACGACCGGCACGGTCGCCGTGCCGTCGCGGTCGCGGAGCGTGAACCGCAGCCCGCTCCCGTACTCGTCGCCGCGGTAGCCGGGCTGGACGACGCCGACGAGCGTGACGACGCCGGTCTTGCCCGCCAGCTCGCTCGGGGCGATCGACGGCGTGCCGCCGCCGGCAATCGAGGTGTAGAGGAGGAAGACCGCGAGCACCGCCGCGACCGAGAGCGCGATGACGAGCCGCGCCGGATTGCGCTTCCGTGCCACGCCCGGATCGTAGCTCGGCTAGACGGAGCGGGGCGCAGTCTCGCGGCGCGCGGGGATCCGGTAGCCGTGGTCGTGGCAGAGCGAGCCGGGGTCGTCCTCGGTCAGCGCGTCGCAGTAGCCCTTGCCGTAGGCGGCGCGCATGAAGGCGGCCATCACCTCGAGGTTCCACTCGGAGACCTCGGCCGCCTCGCGCCAGAGGTCGGCGAGCCGGAGGTCGATGTCGAGCTCGAGCAGGTCGATGCGGGTCGGTGCCTTTGCCATGTGGAAAAGGGTAGGACCCCCGATCGGACGACATTGCACCCGCGTCCGGTACGGTCGGCTCGTGGGAGCGATTCGCGTCGGCCCAGCGCGCTGCCCCTCGCGGGAGTCGCCCGACCTCGCGGTCGAGTTGCTCGTCGAGCGCGGCTACTCCGCCTGCGAGCTCGATCTCGAGAGCGGCTTCTGGCTCGACTACCCGTGGGCGGAGCGGCTCGGCGAGCTCGCGCGCGAGCAGGAGATCGCGCTCTCCGTGCATGCGCCGCTCTTCGCGTTCCCGGGCCACCCGGACGCGAAGAAGTCGAAGATGGCGCTCGGCGCGCTCGACCGCACCGCCGGGATCGCGGCCGCCGCCGGCGCCGAGGTCGTCGTCATCCATCCCGGCTTCTGGCTCAGCCGGACACCCGAGCAGACGCTCGACGACGTCGTCGCGTCGCTCGCGACGCTGCGCGAGAAGCTCGAGTCGAAGGACCGGGCCGTCGCGTTCGGCGTCGAGGTGATGGGCCGCGTCAGCGAGCTCGGCTCGATCGACCACGTGCTCGAGATCGCCTCGCGCCTGGACTGGGTGCGCCCGGTGATCGACTTCGCCCACATGCACGCGACCTCGGACGGCGCCTTCACCGACGTCGACGGCTTCGCCTCGGTGCTCGAGGCAGCCGACGGCGTGCTCGGCGACGGGCGAGCCGTTCCACATCCACTTCTCCGACATCGCCTACGCGAACCGGAACGAGACGAAGCACCTGCCCTACGGCGAGGGCACGCTGCGAGCCGAGCCGCTCCGCGAGGCGCTCGGCCGCTTCGACCGGCCCGCGACCGTGATCTCGGAGTCGCCCGACGAAGAGTCGTCGCAGGCGATCAAGGCCGTGCTCGAGGCTCAGGCGGGGGCGAGCGCGGCTTCGTAGTCGGCCAGCTCGGCCTCGTACTCCTCCGCCTCGTCGATCCGGCCGCGCTCGCGGAGGAAGCGGGCGAGCGCCGTCACGAGCTCGCGGCGGATCAGCAGCAGCGGCTTCCCGTCGACGACGGCGACCGCCTCGCGCAGCAGCGACTCGGCCTCGTCGTCGCGGCCCTGGGCGGCGCGGACGATCCCGAGCGCCATCCGCGTCGTCGCGCGGGAGATCGTGTCGTGCGGCCCGACGGTCTCGCGCGCCTCGAGCGCGTACCGCTCGGCCTCGTCGATCTTCTTCAGCGAGACGAGCACCTGCGCGAGGCCGCGCTGGCTCTCGCAGAGCGTGCCGCGGTCCTCGAGCGGCTTCAGGATCCGGATCGCGTCGCGGAAGCGGCGCTCGGCCGCCGGCAGGTCGCCGCGCCGCCGCTCGACCCAGCCGAAGTGGTTGTGACGCGGGCGAGCGCCCACTGGTCGCCGGACTCGGAGAAGAGCTCCTCCGCCTGCGCGAGCCCCGCTGCGGCCTCGTCGAGCCGGCCGCGCAGGGAGTCGATCCGCGCCTGCGAGACGAGCGCCCAGCCGATGACGGTGATGTTGCCGCTCTCGTCGGCGAGCTCGAGCGCCTCCGCGTTGAGCCGCGTCGCGCGGTCGAGGTCGAGCCGCGCGATCGCCGAGCTCGCGAGCTCGTCGGCGGCGCTCGCCTCGAGGTCCTTGCGGCCGATCTCGCGCGCGACCTCGAGCGCCTTCGTGTTCCAGCGCTCGTCGTCGTCGAGGTCGCCGAGCCACCAGCCGATCCGAGCACGCGTCGTCAGCGCCTCGATCCGGTCCTCGGGCTTCGCGTCGTCGAGGAGGACGAGCGCCTGCTCGACGAGCTCGCGGCCGCGCGGAAGGTCGGCGTCGCGGAGCAGGGCGTTCTCGGCGAGCGCGGTCAGCGCGAGACCCTGGAGGCGGATGTCGCCGGCGTCGGTCGCGTCGGCGAAGACGCGCTCCATCTCGACCGCCTGCGCCGGCAGGTCGGCGATCCGGCGCGCCGCCCGCGCGGCGAGGAAGCGGCGCTGCAGCGTCGGCTCGAGCTCGACCGAGCGGACGAGCAGCCGCCGCGCCGGCTGGTTCGCCTCGCGCGCGAGCGCGCGGCGCCCCGCCTTCTCGAGCGCGCCGGCGGCGCGGGCCGCGAGCTCGGGCGGGACGGCGCCGTCGAGCTCCTCGAGCAGCGTCGCGGCGTGGTCGAGGTGGTAGGCCCGGATCTCGACGAGCTCCTCGCCCGCGACCTCGTGCAGCCAGTCGGCGACCTGCTGGTGCAACTCGGCGCGCGAGCCCTTGGCGAGACCGGCGTAGGCGACGTCGCGGATGAGGACGTGCTTGAAGCGGTAGGCGCGCTCGCCGGTGATCGTCGAGCGGCTCTCGCGGGTGATGAAGTCGCGCAGGAGCAGGTCGTCGAGGACGGGCTCGAGGTCCTCGATCTCGGGCATCAGGTGGCGCGACCGCGCCCTCCCAGAAGATCCGGCCGATCATCGCCGCGCGCTGCAGCAGTCGCTTCTCGTTCCGCGGCAGCCGGTCGATGCGGGCCGCGATCATCGCCTGCAGCGTGTCGGGAATCCGCATCGACGAGGTCGCCGCCCTCGAGCAGCATCCGCGTCGTCTCCTCGACGAAGAGCGGGTTGCCCTCCGTCTTCTCGAGCAGCGCCTTGCGCTCCGAGGCCGAGAGCTCGCGGTCGGCGAGCAGCGCGTCGAGCAGCTCCTCGCTCTCGGCCGGCGCGAGCGGCTCGAGCTCGGTCGCCGCAGCGCGGAGGCGCCCGCCGCCCCAGCTCGGCCTGATGTCGAGCAGCTCCGGCCGCGCGAGGCAGAGGATCATCAGCGGCGCGTCCTTGACGCGCTCGGCCAGGTGCTCGATCAGCTCGAGCAGCGGCTCCTCGGCCCAGTGGACGTCCTCGAAGACGAGGATCAGCGGTCTCGCGTCGGCGAGCTCGGCCGCCCATTCGCGCGCCGCCCAGGCGATCTCCTGCTGGCTGCGCTCGGTCTCGATCCCCTCGAGCACGCCGACGGCGAGCGCGAGCAGGTCGGCGACCGCGTCGTCGCCGCAGCTGGGCACGCAGCTTCGAGAGCGCTTCCTGGACCGGGTCGTCGTCGGCGATGCCGGCCGCGACCTTGACCATCTCGGCGAGCGGCCAGTAGGTGACGCCCTCGCCGTACGGGAGCGAGCGGCCGACGAGGATGCTCGCCTCCTCGACGCCTTCGAGGAACTCGCGCGCGAGCCGGCTCTTGCCGACGCCGGGCTCGCCGTAGATCGTGAAGAGGTGGGCGCGCTTGTCGCGGATCACGCGGCCGAGCGTGTTCTCGAGCAGCTCGAGCTCGAAGTCGCGGCCGACGAACGGTGCGGCGACCGACGGCACGCGGCCGTCGCTGTCGCGCAGCTCGAGCAGGCGCCACGCGAGCAGCGGCTCGTCGAAGCCCTTCAGCTCGATCGGGCCGATCTCCTCGGTCTCGGCGACCGCCGACCGTCAGCCGGCGCGCGAACGGCCCGATCACGATCTGCCCGGGCTGTGCGGCCTGCTGCAGCCGCGCCGCGACGTTGACCGCCTCGCCGGTGGCGAAGGTCGAGTCCGACTCGTCGGCGACGACCTCGCCCGCCTCGACGCCGATCCGGGCCTCGAGGCCGAGCTCGTGCACCGAGTCGAGGATCGCCGAGGCTGCACGGACGGCGCGCTCGGCGTCGTCCTCGTGCGCCTGCGGGATCCCGAACGCCGCCATCACTGCGTCGCCGGCGAACTTCTCGACGATGCCGCCGTGCGTCGTGATGCAGTGGGAGACGTGCTCGAAGAACGAGTTCACGCGCCGGCGCACGATCTCCGGATCGCGCGCGGCGACGAGCTCGGTCGAACCGACGAGATCGACGAAAACGACTGTTGCGAGCTTGCGTTCCACCCCGTGATTGTAGTTACGAGGTGTGCCGCTGGGCTTCGCCGGATCAGCCGCGCGAGTCGCCCACGAGCAGCGTCGGGCAACGCGTACCGGCAGGGAACCCGGTCCGGATGGTGCTGCCCGTCGCGAGGTCGATGGTGGCGCGGAGGAATGCGTCGCGGCACGCGTAGCCGACCCGCCCCTGCTTCTTCAGCCATGTGGCGCCCGCGAGCTCGCGGCGATACCGCTGCCGGCCGTCGAAGCCGTACGCGGTCACGTGCAGCTCGCGGCGGCTGGGCGCGCTCTCGACGAGCAGCAGTCGTCCCGCGACGGTGAAGCTGCTCGCTCCGGCGTCCACCACGCGAGCCGTACGGTCGCGAACGTCGACGATCCTCAAACCGACGTCTCCGCACCCCCCGCGCGAGCTCCAATCGCAGCCGGAGACGGCGAGCCGGCCGTGTCCGAGCCAGCGGGCGGACCGGACCGATCCGGATGAGACCTTGGCGAGGGTTCGCAGCGGGCCGGGGTCGGTCACCGCCAGCGTCCGGAGGTCGACGGTCACCACGCGTGTGCCGTCGACGAGATACGCCTTGCGACCCACGGGGTCGACCGCGAGTCCCGGGAGGCGCTGCTCGCGGCCCGGACCCGTCACAGCCTCCAGCCCGACGGTCGCCTGCGGCACCGTCGCGACGCGCGTCGTCCCGTCAGCGTCGACGACCGCGATCTGCGCGGGCGCGAGCCGATCCTGGGCGCCGAGCAGGAAGACGAGACCGTCCGGCAGGCGGCCGAACTCGAACCAGAACGGCCGCGGCAGACGCGTCCGGCGCACGACGCGACCCGCGAGCGGGTCGACCGCGACCACGATGACGCCGCGCGGCGTCTCGACGACGGCGAGCACACGGTCACGAGCCCACGTGACCGCGCGTACCGATGCGCCACCGGACGCGATCCGGACACGCGAGACCACGCGCATCGTCGCCACGTCGACAACGGTGAGCCGCTGGGGAAAGCTCGCAACCGCGAGATAGCGCCGACGCGGAGACCAGCTCCAGCTGCTCGCGTTCCCGCCCAGCCGGACCCGCGGACCGCTGCGCGCGAGCGTCAGCGGGTCGTAGCGCGCGACGATGCTGTTGCCGTAGCCGGCCGTGTAGACGAGCCCCGGCACGCTCGCCGGCGGAGAAGCCTGCGCGGCCGGCAACCCGAGGGCTGCAACCGCGATCAAGGCGGTGAGAGGCTTCATCGCTCTGGGAGGAAGTATGCAGCGGGTACACCGCAGTCGCGAAGACCGTTCCCATAGCATCGTGCCGTGCTGGACCCCAAGGCATTCAAGGCCTACGACGTCCGCGGCCTCTACCCGGACGAGCTCGACGAAGCCGGCGCGTACGCGATCGGCCGCGCCTACGTCGAGCAGTTCGAGCCGAAGCGGATCGCGGTCGGGCGCGACATGCGCCTCTCCTCCCCGTCGATGGCCGCGGCGCTGATCGACGGTGCCCTCGACGGCGGCGCCGAGGTGCTCGATCTCGGGATGGTCGGGACGGAGATGGTCTATTTCGCCGTCGGCGACCTCGGCCTCGACGGCGGCGTCTGCGTGACCGCGTCGCACAATCCGAAGCAGTACACGGGGATGAAGATCGTCCGCGAAGGCGCGCTGCCGGTCGGAGGCGAATCGGGGCTCCTCGACGTGCGCGACCGGGCGCTTGTGTTACAGGAACACAAACCCTCGTCGGGCCGCAAAGCGCAGAGCTACGACATCTGGGACGCGTTCGTCGCCAAGGTGCTGTCCTTCGTGGACGTGTCCGCGATCGGGCCGCTGAAGGTCGTGATCGACGCGGCGAACGGGATGGCCGGCGCGATGCTGCCGCCGGTGCTCGAGCGGCTGCCGATCGACGCCGTCCCCTGCCACTTCGAGCCGGACGGGAGCTTCCCGAACCACGAGCCGAACCCGCTGCTGCCGGAGAACCGCGAGTTCATCATCGCCAAGACGCTCACGGAGGGGGCCGACCTCGGCGTGGCGTACGACGGCGACGCCGATCGCTGCTTCTTCGTCGACGACACCGGCGAGTTCGTCCCGGGCGACTTCGTCACGGCGCTGCTGGCCGAGTCGATCCTCGCGAAGGAGACCGGCGGCAGCGTCATCTACGACGTCCGGGCGAGCCGCGCGGTGCCGCAGACGATCGAACGCGCCGGCGGCACCGCCCTGATCAACCGCGTCGGCCACGCCTACATCAAGCACCGCATGCGCAAGGAGGGAGCCGTCTTCGGCGGCGAGGTGTCCGCGCACTACTACTTCCGCGACTTCTCGCAGGCCGACTCCGGCGTCGTCCCGTTCCTGCTCCTGCTCGAGCTGATCTCCAGAAGCGGCCGCAAGCTCTCGGAGCTGCTCGCGCCCTACCGCGAGCGGTTCTTCCTCACCGGCGAGATCAACACGCCAGTCGCCGACGTGGTGCTGAAGCTGCGCGAGCTGGAGGAGCGCTACGCCGACGGCACCGTCACCCGCCTGGACGGGATCTCGGTCGACTACGACGACTGGCACTTCAACGTCCGCCCCTCGAACACCGAGCCGCTGCTCCGCCTCAACCTGGAGGCGTTCTCGCAGGAGCAGATGGAGCGGAAGCGCGACGAGGTGCTCGAGCTGATCCGGTCGTGATCGGGCCGAACGACCGCCGGCCGCCGTTCAAGTTCTCCGCCACGACCCGCGTCTGGTTCTCCGACACGGACGCGCAGGGGATCGTCTACTACGGCCGCTACATGCCGTACTTCGATCACGCGCGCACCGAGTATCACCGCCA
This sequence comes from uncultured Gaiellaceae bacterium, assembly GCA_963738795.1. GTDB lineage: Bacteria > Actinomycetota > Thermoleophilia > Gaiellales > Gaiellaceae > Gaiellasilicea. The sequence goes on from CAVTXQ010000010.1 coordinate 486,595, forward strand.
CCTCGGCCGGGTTGCGGAGCTCGAGGGCCGCGACTTCGTGATGCGGGCCTCGAACGTCGAGTACCACGCGCCCGCGCGCTTCGACGACCTGATCGAGACGTTCGTCCGCGTCGCCCGGATCGGCCGGACGAGCACGACGTACGAATGCGCGGCCTACCGGATCGAAGGCGACGAGCTGATGGTGACGGCGACGCAGACGCTCGTCCTCGTCGATCTCGCCGAACGGCGTGCATGCGAGATCCCGGACGGGTACCGCAGCCTGATCCGCACGTTCGAGGGCGACGACCTGGAGGCGTGACCGCCGGCGTTTCCGGTGAGAGGAGTGGACGCCCTAGCCCCATCCCGCAGTCGCAGAGGACGCCCTTGGGCGGCGCGCCCGCCGAAGATGTGGCCTCTTCGGACGGGCGCCGCAGTCGCCCGCAACCCCTCTCCCCTTACTTCTCGTTGTAGTCGGATTCCGGCCCGCGTCCATCCCTGAATCGAGGTACCCCGCCCGATCGAGGGATGATCCCCCGTTCGAGTGAATGTGGCCGAGCCGCTCTCTTAGCTGCCGTTCATGTCCGTGCGCACAATGTCTCCCATGAAGATCCTGGTCGTCGACGACGAGCCCGCGGTGCGGGACTCCCTTCGCCGCGCGCTCAACCTCGAGGGCTACGAGGTCGAGCTCGCGGCCGACGGGCAGGAGGCGCTCGAGCGCCTGAGCGCGAACGGGGTCGACGCCGTCGTGCTCGACGTCTCGATGCCGCGGCTCGACGGGCTCGAGGCCTGCCGGCGGCTTCGAGCTCTGGGCAACGCTCTGCCGGTGCTGATGCTGACCGCGCGCGACGAGGTCGCAGACCGCGTCGCCGGCCTCGATGCAGGCGCCGACGACTACGTCGTGAAGCCGTTCGCCCTCGAGGAGCTGCTGGCGCGGCTGCGGGCGCTGCTGCGGCGGACCGCGCCGGCCGAGGACGGCGACGTGCTCCGCTTCGCCGACGTCGAGCTCGATCCGGCCACCCGCGAGGTCCGCCGTGGCGGCGATCCGATCGAGCTGACGCGGACGGAGTTCTCCCTGCTCGAGCTCTTCCTTCTCAACCCACGCCAGGTGCTGACACGCTCGATCATCTTCGAGCGGGTCTGGGGCTACGACTTCGGCTTCGGCTCGAACTCGCTCGACGTCTACATCGGCTACCTCCGCCGCAAGACGGAGCAGGGTGGCAAGCCGCGGCTGATCCAGACGATCCGCGGCGTCGGCTACGCGCTGCGGGAACAATGAGCTACCGCGCACGCTTGACCCTCGCGGTCGCCCTTGCCGTCGCTGTCGCGGTCGCCGCCACTTCCGCGATCACCTACGTCCTCGTCCGGAACGAGCTGCGCGGCCAGGTCGACGACGCCCTGCGCGAGCGCGTCTCCAATGTTCGGCTACGGGTCGTCAACGACCCGGTGACCGGCGAGCCGCAACTCGACCTGCCGCCCGACCGCTTCGGCGGCGCCGCAGGGATCACGCAGCTGGTCACGGCCGACGGCACTGCGATCCGATCGCCCGACGCCACGTTCGAGCTGCCCGTTAGCGAGCAGGCGCGGCTGACCGCGGCACACGACCGTGGGCCGTTCTTCGCCGACGCGACCGTTGCCGGCACGCACCTGCGCGTCTACACGCTGCCGGTGGACAACCCGGGTCTCGCGCTCCAGATCGCCAGGCCGCTCGAGGAGGTCGACGCGGCTCTCGACCGGATCAAGACGCTGCTCTTCCTGATCGCGGCGGTCGGGATCGCGCTCGCCGCCGGGCTCGGCCTCGTCGTCTCGAAGGCGCTGCTCGCGCCGGTGCAGCGACTGACGCGGACGGCGGAGGAGGTGTCCGAGACGCGCGATCTCTCGCGCCGGATCGACGCCTCGGGAACCGACGAGCTCTCGCGCCTCGCGGCGACGTTCAACACGATGCTCGGCGCGCTCGAGGACTCGGCGCGTGCGCAGCGCCGGCTCGTCTCCGACGCGTCGCACGAGCTGCGGACGCCGCTGACGAGCCTGCGCACGAACATCGAGGTGCTCGCCGGGACGAGGCGATGCCGCCGGGCGAGCGGGAGCAGCTGCTCCGCGACGTCACCGAGCAGCTGACGGAGATGACCGCGCTGATCGCCGAGCTCGTCGAGCTCGCCCGCGGCGACGAGGTGCCGGCCGAGCCGGAGGACGTGCGCCTCGACCTCGTCACGGCCGGCGCGATCGAGCGGACGCGGCGCAACCGTCCCGGCGTCTCGTTCAGACCCGACCTCGAGGAGACGATGATCCGCGGCGTCCCGTCGACGATCGAGCGCGCGATCTCGAACCTGCTCGACAACGCGGCCAAGTGGAGCCCGCCCGGCAGGGAGATCGAGGTGACCGTGCGCGACGGCGACGTCGTCGTCCGCGATCATGGCCCCGGGATCGACGCGGACGACCTGCCGTTCGTCTTCGACCGCTTCTACCGCGCACCGTCAGCGCGCGGGCTGCCCGGCTCCGGTCTCGGCCTGGCGATCGTGCGCCAGGTGGCCGAGGCTCACGGCGGCACGGTCACGGCCGAGCCCGCCGACGGCGGCGGCACCGTGATGCGGCTCTCGCTCGACGGCAAGTCTTAGGAACTTCTTCGCTCGTCTTCAGGGCGATCTTAGGGCGGCCGGTGAGGCTGGATCTGTCAACGCAAGCGCACCGAAAGGAGCAGGCAGATGAAGTCACTCAAGCTCAAGATCGCGGGCGGCACTGCAGCCCTCGCGGCCGTTCTCGGCGGCAGCGCAGCCGTCGCCGCGACGCAGCTCTCGCCCACCGAGGAGAGCGACGCGATCGTCGCGGACGCGGCGAAGCAGCTCGGCGTCAGCGCCGAGAAGCTCGACGCCGCGCTGAAGCAGGCGCTCGAGAACCGCGTCGACGCGGCCGTCGAGGCGGGCAGGCTCACCGATGCCCAGGCAGCGGAGCTGAAGGAGCGGATCGAGGCGGGCGAGGTTCCGCTCGCCGGCGTCGGCCCGGGGCTCGGCCATCGCGGCGGGCACCACGGCTTCGTCGACTTCGACGCGGCGGCTGCGTACCTCGGCGTCACCGAGGCGGAGCTCAGAACGAGCCTCGAGGACGGCAACACGCTGGCCGAGATCGCGACCGCGAACGGGAAGACGGCGGCCGGGCTCGTCGACGCGCTCGTCGCGGCGGCGAAGGCCGACCTCGACGAGAAGGTCGAATCCGGCCGGCTGACCGAGGCGCAGCGCACGTCGATCCTCGCCGACCTCGAGTCGCGCATGGAGGACGTCGTCGCGGGCGAGTTCAGCTTCGGCTTCCGCGGCCACCCCGGCGGGCCGCCGCCCGGGATGGATCCGAGCGTCGCGCCCAGTAGCAACGACGCCTGATCCCCCTCCCCCAGGCCCCGGCCGGCCACCCTCTCCGGCCGGGGCTGCGGCGGGCTCTTAGGAACTTCTTAGGTGCGTCTCAGCTTCGCCTTAGGGACGGCTGGTCTCCTGACGGTCAAACACGACTTCTTTTCTCGAAAGGAACGACACGACATGCAGCTCTTCAAGAATCCACGCATCGCAGTCGCCACGGCAGCCACGAGCGCCGCTCTCGTCGGCGCCGGCGCTGTCGCCGCGGTCTCGGTCGCGCTCGACGACGACCCGGTCGCCGCGCCCCAGGTGACGGTGGCGGACGCGACACCCACCGCGAGCTCGGACTCGACGACGGTCGGCGAGATCTACAAGGGCAGCTCGGCGTCGGTCGTCGAGATCACCGTCGGCTCGGCCGGCGAGGCGAGCCCGTTCGGCGGTGGCGGCGGCACCCAGCAGGCCCAGGGCTCCGGCTTCGTCTACGACACCGAGGGCCACGTGATCACGAACCAGCACGTGGTCGACGGCGCGGAGACCGTGACGGTCAAGTTCGCGAACGGCAAGGAGTACTCGGCCAGGGTCGTCGGCGGCGACCCGTCGACGGACATCGCCGTGATCGACGTCGACGCCCCCGCGTCGGAGCTGAAGCCGCTCAGGCTGGCCGACTCGTCGGCGGTCGAGGTCGGCGACGGTGTGGTCGCGATCGGGAGCCCGTTCGGGCTCGAGCAGACGGTCACGGCCGGGATCGTCAGCGCCGTGCACCGGCAGATCACATCCCCGAACAGCTTCTCGATCGACGACGCGATCCAGACGGACGCGGCGATCAACCACGGCAACTCAGGCGGCCCGCTGCTCGACATGGACGGTGAGGTGATCGGCGTCAACTCGCAGATCGAGAGCGAGTCGGGCGGCAACGTCGGCATCGGCTTCGCCGTCCCGTCGAACACGGTCGCCAAGATCGCCGACGCGCTCATCACCGACGGCTCCGTCGAGCACGCCTATCTCGGCGTGGCGATCGAGGACGACTCGGGCAGCGGCGGCACGACGCTCGCCGAGGTGCGGTCGGGCACGCCCGCAGCCGAGGCCGGTCTCCAGCAGGGCGACGTCGTCACCGAGTTCGACGGCGAGAGCGTCGACTCGGCGGACGAGCTGCGACGGCTCGTCGACGCGAAGAGCCCCGGCGACAAGGTCGAGCTGACGATCGAGCGGGACGGCGACACCCAGACCGTCGAGGTCACGCTCGGCACCCGGCCGAGCGCCTGAGCCACGACACGAGAGCGAAAGGACGAGATGACGAGAAAGCGAACGAAGCTCGCTGTCGGCGCCGGCGCGGCCCTGGCCGTGGTCGGCGCCGGCGGCGCCGTGGCGGCGAATCGGCTCTCGCCGACAGAGGAGAGCAAGGCCGTCGTCGAGGACGCCGCAAAGCAGCTCGGCGTCGACCCGGCGAAGCTGAGCGCGGCATTGCAGCAGGCGCTCGAGAACCGGATCGACGAAGCGGTGCGGGCCGGCCGCCTGACCGAGAAGCAGGCAGAGGCGATGAAGGCGCGGATCGAGGCCGGTGAGTTCCCGCTCTTCGCAGGCCCCGGGCTCGGCCACCGCGGCTTCGGCCACCGAGGGTTCCGCGATCTCGACGCCGCGGCTACCTACCTCGGCGTCGGCGAGGAGGCTCTGCGCAACCGGCTGCGCGAGGGCGAGACGCTCGCCGAGGTGGCGAAGGCCGAGGGTAAGTCGGTCGACGGGCTCGTGACGGCGATCGTGGCCGGAACGACGAAGCGGCTCGACGCGGCCGTCGCGGCCGGACGGATGACCAAGGCGCAGCGCGACCTGATCGTCGCCTCGCTGAAGCAGCGGACGACTGAGATCGTCAACGGCACCTTCCCGGCCCTCAGGGGCCGGGGAGGGCTCGGGCACGGCGGGCACAGCTTCGCCGGCCCGCGCTACGAGCCGCCGCGCGCCGCCTAGGTCGGCGTGACGCGGTAGGCGTCGAAGACGCCGTCGAGGTTGCGGAGCACGTTCAGGAGCGCGCGCAGCTCCTTCACGTCGCCGACCTCGGCCGTGTACCAGTTGCGCGCCATCCCGTCCTCGACGACGCCGCCGTAGGAGACGATGTTGGCGCCGTGCTCGGCGAAGCTGCGGGCGACGTCCTCGAGCAGGCGCGCGCGGTCGAACGAGTCGACGGCGATCTGGACGCGGAAGCTCGACGTCGTCGCCGTCCCCTCCCACTCGACCGGTGTGAAGCGCTCCGGGTTCCGCATCAGCGCCTTCGCGTTCGGGCAGTCCTCGCGGTGGATCGTGATCCCGCGGCCGAACGAGATGTAGCCGAGGATCGGGTCGCCCGGCACCGGCGTGCAGCACTTCGCCAGCCGCACGAGCACGTCCTCGACTCCCTGCACCTTGATCCCGAGGCTGTCGCCGGCGACCGTCGAGCGCGACCTCGGCGGCTTCAGCGGCACGACCGCCTCCTCCGCCACCTCGTCCGTCTTCAGCCGGTTCAGCACCTTGTTCACGATCTGGCCGGTCTGGAGCTTCCCGGCCCCGAGCGCGATGTAGAAGTCCTCGGCCTTGCGGAAGCCGGTCTCCCGGATCACCTGCGCGAGCACGGCGGAGCCCTGGAGCTTGCGGTACGGCAGGTTCTGGCCCTTGAGCGCGTTGTCGAGCAGCTCGCGGCCCTTCGCCTCCGTCTCGCCGCGCGTCTCGCGCTGGAACCACTGCCGGATCTTGTTCCGCGCCCGCGACGAGGCGGCGAGGCTCATCCAGTCGCGTGACGGGCCGCGCCCCGACTTCGAGGTCAGGATCTCGACGAAGTCGCCGTTCTTGAGCCGGTAGTGGAGCGGGACGATGCGGCCGTTGATCTTGGCGCCGACGGTCTTGTGGCCGACGTCGGTGTGGACGGCGTAGGCGAAGTCGATCGGGGTCGCGCCCTGCGGCAGCGTCTTCACCTCGCCCTTCGGCGTGAAGACGTAGACCTCGTCGTCGAAGAGGTCGGTGCGGAAGGTCTTCATGAACTCGCGCGGGTCGGCCTCGTCCTGCTGCCAGTCGAGCAGCGACTTCACCCACGCGAGCCAGTCGTCGTCCTGCTTGCCCTTGCCGCGCTTGTAGAGCCAGTGCGCAGCGATGCCGTACTCGGCCTCCTCGTGCATCTCGCGCGTGCGCACCTGGATCTCGAGCGGCGTCCCCTCCGGCCCGATCACGGTCGTGTGCAGCGAGCGGTAGCGGTTGAACTTCGGCATCGCGATGAAGTCCTTGAACCGCCCCGGCATCGGCTTCCAGAGCGAGTGGATCAGGCCGAGCGCGCCGTAGCAGTCGCGCGTCCCCTCGTCGCCGGCGCGCTCGACGGTCACGCGCATCGCGGTCAGGTCGTAGATCTCGTTGAACTCGCGGCCCTTCTTGGCCATCTTGTCGTAGATCGAATAGAAGTGCTTCGCGCGGCCGGCGATCTCGGCCGGGATGTCGACCTTCGCCAGCTCGGCGCCGAGGATCTCGCCCGCCTTGCCGACGGCCTTCTCGCGGTCGGCGCGGCGGTCGGCGACCATCGCCTTGATCTCGGCGTACTTGCGCGGGTGCAGGATCTCGAACGAGCGGTCCTCGAGCTCCCACTTCATCGCGTGGATGCCGAGGCGGTGCGCGAGCGGCGCGTAGACCTCGAGCGTCTCCTTCGCCTTGCGCACCTGCGCCTGCTTGCCCTGGTACTCGATCGTGCGCATGTTGTGGAGCCGGTCGGCGAGCTTGATCAGGATGACGCGGACGTCCTGCGCCATCGCGACGATCATCTTCCGGTAGTTCTCCGCGTCCGACTGCTCGCGGGTCTGGAAGGTCGTCCGGGTCAGCTTGGTGACGCCCTCGACGAGCTGGGCGATCTCGTCGCCGAACTCGGACTTGACGCTCGTCGAGGTCGGTCTCCGTGTCCTCGACGACGTCGTGCAGGAGCGCCGCAGCGAGCGACTGCTCGTCGAGATGGAGCTCGGCGCAGATCTTCGCGACCGCCCACGGATGGTGGACGAACGGCTCTCCGGAGCTGCGCGTCTGGCCCTCGTGCGCGGCCGCGGCGAAGTGGAACGCGCGCGCGAGCAGCTCCTTGTCGACGCCCGGGTTGTAGGCCTCGACGGCCGCAATCAGCTCATCGACGAGGTCCTGATGATGTCGATCGGCGTCGACGACAGCCATGAATTCAGTGTACTCCGACCCCCTGCGGGCGAATCTCCCCCGCAGGAGTGGCCGTTAGAACGGAGAACGCATGCTTCCCATGCCCTTCTCACGCCGCCGCCGCGAGCGCAAAGCCCTCCGCGTCGCGCGTCTCCTCGTCGCCCTGGACGACGTGGCAGGCGAGCGCCGCGCCCGGGCGTCGCAGCCGGTCTCGCTGGCTCGGCACGAGCGTGGCTCGCCGCCCGGCCCGACGCGGACTCCACCATCTCGACCGCGTCTCGCGTCGAGCGGCCGCGCTCTAGGCGGCTCGCGCGAGTGCCGGCGCCGCGAGCAGGAGCGCCCTGAACGCCTCGGACTCGTAGAGCTGCCGCTTCGCCCCGTCGGCGAGCTCGAGCTCGGCGAAGATCTCGCGCGCCTCGCTCGTCCAGGCGTCCTCGCCCGCCTTCCAGAGCGCTCCCGAGGTGCTCGCGCAGCTCCTCGTAGCCGGCCGGCGTGTCGAAGAGCCGGCGGACGACGAGCTGCGGCGCGACGGTGCCGTTCCAGCGGTTCTCCTTCAGGCGGAAGGCGATGTCGTGGCGCCCGGGCGCGCCGAGCCGGTCGAGCTGCGGCGCCGAGGCCGAACGCGATCGCCGAGCCGGCGTCGCGCCCGCTCTGGCGGATCCGGAAGCGCAGGTGCTTGCCGTCGCCGACGACGCCCGGCTGCACCGCCTCGCAGCCGGCGACGAGCAGCGTGACGTCGGGGTTGCCGAGGCCGAACGGCGCGAGCCGGTCGAGCTCCGTGGCGAGGCCGAGCGTGAGCGGCCGACCCGCGGCACGATCGCGTCGATCCGGGTCACGGGCGCGAGATCGTCCGTCGTCGAGGACGGCGTCGGCGTGCGCGGCGAACGCGGCGGCGAACGCCTCGAGGTCGGACGGGTCGATCGAGAGCCCGGCGGCGGCGCGGTGGCCGCCGAAGCGCTCGCAGGTGCTGCGCGCAGGCGCCGAGCGCGCCGTGCAGGTCGAACGCCGGCAGCGAGCGGCCCGAGCCCTTCCAGTTGCCGTCGCCGCCGGCGATCAGGACGACCGGCCGGTTGAAGCGCTCGACGAGGCGCGAGGCGACGATCCCGATCACGCCCTCGTGCCAGTCCTCGCCCCAGATCACGTAGCCGCGCCGGCGGCGCTTCGCGCTCGGGCCACGACTCGACCTCGGCGATCGCGGCGCGCAGGATCCGGTCCTCGACGGCCTGGCGGTCGCGGTTCAGCGTCTCGAGCTCGTCGGCGAGCCGCTTCGCCTCGTCCGCGTCGGTCGTGAGCAGCAGCTCGAGCGCGGCGTCGGGACGGCCGAGCCGACCGGCGGCGTTGATCCGCGGCGCGAGCCGGAAGCCGACGGCGCCGGCGTCGACGGCGGCCGGGATCGACCTGGGCGTTCCGCATCAGCGCCTGCAGGCCCGGGTCGCTGCGTCCGCGCGAGCGCGCGCAGCCCGGCGATCGCGAGCGAGCGGTTCTCGTCCAGGAGCGGCACGACGTCGGCGATCGTCGCGAGCGCGACGAGGTCGAGGTACGGCGCCACGTCCGACGCCGAGCGCCTGCGCGAGCTTGCAGACGACGCCGGTGCCGCAGAGCTCCGGGAACGGGTAGTCGGAGGGGCGGGTCGCGACGATCGGACAGTCCGGCAGCGTCGGGCTGCCGTCTTCAAGGCGGGGCCGGTGGTGGTCGGTGACGATCACGTCGAGCCCGCGCGCCTTCGCGGCCGCGACCTCCTCGACGGCGGTGATCCCGCAGTCGACCGTGAGCAGGAGCGCGCAGCCCTCGTCGGCGAGCCGCTAGATCGTCGTCGCCCGAGACGCCGTAGCCCTCCTCGAAGCGGCTCGGCAGGTGCCACTCGACGTCGGCGCCGAGCTCGCGCAGCGTCAGGACGGCGAGCGAGGTGGCGCAGATGCCGTCGACGTCGTAGTCGCCGTGGACGCAGATGCGCTGCCCGGCGGCGATCGCGGCGCGGATCTGCTCGACCGCCTCGGCCATGTCGCCGAGCAGGAACGGGTCGTGCGGCTCGATCTCGCCGCGCACGAACCGCCGCGCCTCTTCGACGTCCGCGTAGCCGCGCCGGACGAGGATCGACGCGGTGATCTCGCCCAGCTCGAGCGCCGTCGGCGAGCGCCTTCACCTCGGCGTACTCGCAGGGATCGATCGTCCAGGAACCGTCGCGCATGGGCTGACGACGGTACGGAGAGCGTCGGACGGCGTCCTCGCTCACTGGCCGTAAGCGGACATGTGGGGTCCAGGCCCCGACACGTCTCGCGAGGACGTGTCTCTCTAGGGCTCGGTGCGGTTGCGGCCGCGCAGCGACTCGCGGACGATCTTCACCCAGAGCAGGATCACGCCGGCGAAGCGCGCCGAGCGCGAGGATCGCGACCGGGGTGAAGACGGCCATCTCCGAGAGCGAGAACTTCGTCACCCAGGTGCCGAGCAGCCACACCGCCAGCACGACGAAGATCATCGGAACCACGAGCCGTCTGTCCACGGCACGAGGGTACCCTTCGCCGGAGATGGGAGAGCCGAACTACGCGTCCGGTGACGAGTACGTGGTCGAGTTCCTCGGCTACCGCTTCGGCTTCAACGCCGAGGACTTCGAGGAGCGGATCACCGCCGCCGCCGTCCGGCTCGGGCTGATCGGCTCGAACGACCTCGACGAGGAGGAGACCGCCGACCTCGTCGAGCTCGCCGCCGACGGGCGTATCGCCGACCCGCGCAGCCAGCTCGGCCGCTACCTGATCCGCCACTGGGAGCGCGTCGGCCTGCTCGAGGGCGAGTCGCTCGTCTACTGGCTGCGCAAGCTCGTCTTCCGCGGCGCCTGGCTCGACCACCGCGTCAAGGAGGGCCTGCTCGAGGTGGCGTGGGACGAGGACAGCGGCGACTTCGGCTACGCGGAGCCGCGCGGCGGCCGCGCGCTGCTCGAGCTCGCGCCGGTGCCGTCCTGGCACGAGCTCCAGTTCAGACGTTGACCCGAGCGCTCGCGATCGTCGCGTTCATCGGCGTCCTGCTCGCCGTCGACACGCAGGTCGACGCCCGCGGGCAGCTGCTGCTCGGCCTCGCCGCCTGGATCGCGCTCGCACTGGCGCTCCGCGGCGTCCCGCCCCTCCTCCGCGCGCAGGCGCTCGTCGTCGTGGTCGTCGCGACCTGCGCCGAGGTCGTCGGCTCGATCATCTGGGGCGTCTACACCTACCGGCTCGAGAACCTGCCCTCGTTCGTGCCGCCCTGCCACGGCCTCGTCTACCTCGCGGGCGTGTCGCTCGCCGCGGCCGCAAGTAACAGACTGTTACAAGGCTGGCTCGTCCGCGTCGCGCTCGTCGGCGTGATCGCGTGGGGCATCGCGGGCGTGACCGTCCTGCCGCGCGCGGACGTCGGCGGCGCGATCGGCGCGGCGCTGCTCGCCGTCTACCTGCTCCGCGGCCGCGCGCCCGAGATCTACGCCGGCGTCTTCCTCGTCGTCGCCTGGCTCGAGCTCTACGGCACCGCGATCGGCACCTGGGAGTGGGCGGTCACGATCCCCGGCACGAACGTGCCGCAGGGCAACCCGCCGAGCGGCGTCGCCTCCGGCTACGTCTGGTTCGACATCGTCGCGCTCGCGCTCGCGCCGGCGCTCATTCGCTGGGGAGCGAGAATCCGATCGGGCTGGCGGGCTCTGCCCGACTCAGCGTGAGCTGGCGGATCGCGCCGATCGGGACGATCAGCTCCTGCGGCTCGCCGCCGTCCGAGTGCGGGACGAGCGTGAGGAAGCCGTAGCCCGGCTCGGCCGAGATCGACGCCAGCCGCAGCAGCGCGCCGTCCGCGAGCTCGACCTCGACCATCGCCTGCTCGAGCCCGTGCTCGGACGCGAACGCCTCGATCCGGCGGTGGATCCGTCCGACGAGATCCTCGAGCGGCCCCGCCATCCCGGGTGTCCAGAGGTCGGGCACGACGTGGACTCTAGAGCCGAAGCTCGGACGGCAAGGGACGGGCGTGCAGGACGACGAGCGTCGTCGTCGGCCGCGTCAGCGCGACGTAGAGCTCGCGCAGACCCTGCTCGTGCGCCGCGACGAGCGCCGGCTCGACGACGATCACGTGGTCGAACTCGAGCCCCTTCGCCTCGCGCGGCGTCAGCAGCGGGATGCCGTCGAACGCGCTCTCGTGGGCGAGCGCCGGCTCGACGAGCTCGTCGGGAACGATCAGCGCGACGAGGCCGTCCTCGCCCGCCAGCCGCCCGGCCTCGCGGTAGGCCTCGCGCAGGAGCGAGCGCCTCGTCGACCCGGCGGATCAGCGGCTCGGCGGCGCCGGCTCGGTAGGCGAGCGGACGCTCGATCTCGGGCGCGATCGTCTCGAGCAGCGGCAGCGCCAGCTCCATGATCTCGCGCGGCACGCGGTAGGCGTGGCGGAGCTCCTCGACCTCGGCGTCGTCTCCCTGCGGGAGATGCGGCAGCACGTCGCTCCAGCTCGCGTAGGTGACCGGGCCGGTGCCCTGGGCGACGTCGCCGAGGATCGTCAGCGCGCCGTCGCGGGCGCGGCGGGCGATCATCCGCAGCTGCATCGGCGAGAGATCCTGCGCCTCGTCGACGATCACGTGGTCGTAGGTGCGCGCCGGCTCGCCGACGAGCGCGTGCGCCTCGTCGAGCAGCGGCACGTCCCACTCGCTCCAGCCCGTCGCCGCGCCGGCGCAGCAGCTTCAGCTCGTCCTCGTCGAGGATCCCGTCCGCGGCCTCGGCGAGGAAGGCGGGCGTCGTGAAGAGCGAGCGCACGAGCTTCTCGGGCGTCACCGCCGGCCAGGCGCGCTCGAGCACGCGGTTCAGGTAGCCGTTCGCCTTCAGCGCCTTCTCGACCTGCTCGCCGTCGCGGATCGCGCCACCCTGGAGGATCCGGGAGTACTCGCGAGTAGAAGCTGCGCACGATCCCCATCCGGAAGCGCTCGCGGGCGGCGGCCGTCGTGCCGTGCGAGCTCGCGGATCTCATCGAGCAGCCGCTGCTGCTCGCGCACGCGGACGCGGATGTACTCGCCCTCGAGCTTCAGGATCAGCTCCTCGGGCTCGGCGACGAGTCGCAGCTCGGCGGCGCGGGCGATCACCTCGGCCATGCGCGTGTCCGCCTTCAGCCGCGCCACCGGCGGCGCGTCGCGCAGGGTCGGCTCGACGCCGGCGACGAGCTCGGAGACGGCGAGCTGCTCGACGCTCCCCTCGCCGAGCGCGGGCAGGACGTGCGAGACGTACTCCATGAACGTCCGGTTCGGGCCGACGACGAGCACGCGGCTGCGCGCGTTCTTCTCCCGCTCGGTGTAGATCAGCCAGGAGGCGCGGTGGAGGCCGACGGCCGTCTTGCCGGTGCCCGGGCCGCCCTGGATCACGAGCGGCCGCTCGGGCTCGCGGGTGATCAGGCGGTACTGGTCGGCCTGGATCGTCGCGACGATGTCGCGCATGTGCGTGTCGCGGCTGCGCTCGAGCTCCTCGAGCAGGAAGTCGCCGACGCTGGCGCCGTCGAGCGTCGAGCCGTCGAGCGCCTCGTCGGCGATGTCGATCGAGCCTGCGGCCCTGGGCGCGGAAGCGGCGGCGGAGCGTGACGCGCTGCGGATCCTGCGGCGTCGCCGTGTAGAACGGCCGCGCCGCGGGCGCCTGCCAGTTGACGACGATCTGCTCGCCCTCGTCGTCGTGCACCCAGCGCCGGCCGACGTAGAGCGCCCGCTCGACCGCCTCGAAGTCGAGCCGGCCGAACATGAGCCCGCGCTCGGCGTCCTCGAAGGTGGCGAGCCGCTTCGCCGCCCACGCGTCGAGCGCCGCCTGCGCGACCTCGCCGTCGGCCGCGTCGCCGGCGCGCAGCACGATCTCGCGCATCCGCTCGAGGCACGCGTAGGCGTGGTCGACGTACGCCTGCTCGGCTTTCAGCTCCGGATGGCTCACGCCTCCGAATCTAGCCGCGGTTCAGCCACGATTGCGGGTCGCCGGAGCGAAGCGACGCTTTAGGGATCTTGCGCGAACGGGATCCGCTCCTGCGGATCCTGTTCCTGCGCCGGCAAAGCGCGCCGATGTGCACACGGCCGAGCTTGGTGATCACGCGGCCGCGCGGGGTGCGCTGGAGGAAGCCGAGCTGGAGCAGGTACGGCTCGTAGACGTCCTCGATCGTGTCGGGCTCCTCGCCGAGCGTGACGGCGAGCGTCGAGAGGCCGACCGGGCCGCCCTCGAACTTGAACGCGATCGCGTGCAGCAGCTCGCGGTCGGTGCCCTCGAGCCCCTCCTCGTCGATCTCCATCAGGTCGAGCGCCTCGCGCGCGACGGCGTTCGTGACCGCGCCCTGGTGGCGCACCTCGGCGACGTCGCGGACGCGGCGGAGGATCCGGTTCGCGATCCGCGGCGTCCCCCGCGAGCGGCTCGCGATCTCGGCGCAGGCCTCCTCCTCGATCGCGACGCCGAGGATCCCGGCGGAGCGGCGCACGATCGCGCTGAGCTGGTCGGGGTCGTAGTAGCCGAGCCGGAACGTCATCCCGAAGCGGTCGCGGAGCGGCGTCGTCAGCAGGCCGGTGCGCGTGGTCGCGCCGACGAGCGTGAACTGCGGCAGGTCGAGCGTCAGCGTCCGCGCCGCCGGCCCCTGGCCGACGATGATGTCGAGCCGGAAGTCCTCGAGCGCCGGGTAGAGGATCTCCTCGATCGCAGCGGTTGATCCGGTGGATCTCGTCGACGAAGAGGACGTCCTTCAGCTCGAGGCCGGTGAGGATCGCGGCCATGTCGCCCTTCCGCTCGAGCGCGGGGCCGGCGACCGTGCGGATGCCGACGCCGAGCTCCTCGCGGATGATCTGCGCGAGCGTCGTCTTGCCGAGCCCGGGCGGGCCGACGAGCAGGACGTGGTCGAGCGCCTCGCCGCGGGCCTTCGCGGCGGCGAGCGCGATCGCGAGCTGCTCCTTGACGCCCTCCTGGCCGACGAACTCGTCGAGCTTGCGCGGGCGGAGCGAGCGCTCGAGCTCCTCCTCCTCGGGGCCGAGCACCTCGGCGGCGACGGCGCTCATCAGGCCGCCTGCCTCAGCGCCAGCCGCACCCGCTCCTCGGCCGGCAGGTCGGGGTCGACGGCCGCGAGCGCCTGCTCGGCCTCGAGCACCGAGTAGCCGAGCTCGACGAGCGCGTCGCGCGCGGTCACGTGCACGGAGGTGCCGGTCGCGGCCGAGATCGGCACGGGATCCTCGGCGCCGAGCTTCTCCTTCAGCTCGAGCACGATCCGCTCGGCCGTCTTCTTGCCGACACCGGGAACCGCCTGGAAGCGCGCCGCGTCCTGGAGCACGATCGCGCGGCGCAGCTCCGCCGCCGGCGCGCCGGAGACGATCGCGAGCGCGACCTTCGGCCCGATCCCGGCCACGGTCAGCAGGTGCAGGAAGAGCTGCCGCTCGGCGGCGTCGGCGAAGCCGTAGAGCTGGAGCGCGTCCTCGCGCACGTGCAGGTAGGTCTCGACGACGGCCTCGCCCCCGCCCTCCGCGGCACGGACCGCGCCGGGCGTCGCGGCGAGCAGGTAGCCGACGCCGTTGACGTCGAGGACGAAGCCCTCGGGCGTGCGGCCC
Source organism: uncultured Gaiellaceae bacterium (assembly GCA_963738795.1). Classification (GTDB taxonomy): domain Bacteria; phylum Actinomycetota; class Thermoleophilia; order Gaiellales; family Gaiellaceae; genus Gaiellasilicea. The sequence continues at coordinate 501,598 of CAVTXQ010000010.1, forward strand.
GCCAGCTGTCCGCGCAGCCTGCTGATCATCCGGCGACCCGGAGCAGCGGCGGCGCCAGCGCGTGGCAGATCGCGACCGCGAGCGCGTCGGCGGCGTGGCTCGGGGACGGGTTCGACTCCAGCGCCAGGATCGCGCGGACCATCCGCTGCACCTGCGCCTTCTCGGCGCGGCCGTAGCCGCACACGGCCTGCTTCACCCGCGCCGGCGGATACTCAGCGCACTCGACGCCGGCCGCCGCGGCGGCGACGAGCACCGCCCCGCGCGCCTGACCGACGGAGAGCGCGATGCGGGCATCTGCTCCGACGAACGACTCTTCCACTGCGACGGCGGCCGGCTCGTGCTCCGCAATGAGCTCCTGCACCCGATCGAAGATCGTCTTGAGGCGCAGCTCCGGGCGCTCCCGCGCGGATGTTTGCCACCACCCGTGGTCGAGTGCCCTGATACGGCCTCCGCTTTCTTGGACGATCCCGTACCCGCAAGCAGCCGTCCCTGGATCGATGCCGAGAACCTTCACGAGAGAAGGTTAGGCAGGGGGTCGGACGTTCCTTCCCCCTGCCTCGCAGCCAGGTTTCGGGCTACTCGACGCTCTCGTCGATCAGCGCCGAGGTGCCCCGGGCCAGGTCGGCGGCGATCTCGGTGAAGATCGTCTTCAGCTGCCCGGGCGTGGGCTTGTTGAAGAATGCGGCCGGGGACGAGGCGATCGCCTGGATCGCCTGGTAGGCCGTGATCGCCGGCGACTCGGGGGCGTCCGTGTACGAGGTGCACTTGTTGGCGCCGCCGCCGAGGGCATCGAGGTCGTAGCCGATCGAGTAGATCAGCGTTCCCTTCGCCTTGATCGTGGCGGCGGAGTTGACGCCCTGGCGGCACGGCTGCCGCCGGTACGGCGAGGTCGTCGAGTAGTAGGTCGGGCCGATGTTCGCGGCGCCGTCGGACAGGAAGATGATCACGTCCTTGACGCCTGCGCGGCCCTTGGTCTCCAGCTCCTTCTGCGCCGCCTCGAGCGCGTTTGCATACGCGGTCCGGCCGGAGCCCTTCTGACAGTTGATCGTCGAGACGAGCGTCGAGCTCGTGTTCAGGACGCGGTTCGTCGAGTAGTTGTTCGAGAGGGAGACGATGTTGTACGCCGCACTCGTCGAGTTGTAGTTCGATTCGCTCGGTGTCGCACACCGAGCGCTGGCGCTCGTGCTGGTCGCGGGTGGCAGCACCGTCAGGCCGACCCACTGGGTCGACGGCTCGAGGTACGTCAGGAACGTCTTCATGCCCTCACGAGCGTTGTTCAGGTCGGTGCAGGCCGGGTCGCTCGCCCCGGACGAGGTCTGGCACATCGAGCCCGTGCGGTCGAGGACCATCATGATGTCGAGCGGCTTGACCCCGCAGGGCGAGCAGGCCGTCGAGCGCGCGGTGATCTTGATCGAGTCGATCCCGAAGAGGCCGGCGAAGAACGTCTTCGCCGGTGCCTTCTCGAGCACGACGACCGCGTTGACCGGGTCGCAACCGGGGATCGACCCGATGCACTTCGTCGTCACCGTCGTCGTCACGTCGGGAATGTCGTGGTGCTCGTTCTTGCTCCCCGCCGACGAGCTGTACTCGCGGGCGATCTGCTCCGCCCTCGCCGGGTCCGGCAGCTCCTGGGCGCCCGCAAGCGCCGCAGCGTCGGCGGACGCCTGCAGCTGGCGATGGGCGTAGTACGCGTAGCCGACGTCGATCACGAGCGCCGCGAACCCCAGCATCACCACGAGCATCACGACCACGAGCACGATCACCTGGCCGCGTTCCTCCTGCGGCCGAATCCGAGGGCTTTCTGCCAGCTTCTGCGACACCACGTCTGGAACCTCCCTGAGACGGCGTGGCCGCACAACGCCTCGATGACACTGACAACCCTGGTAGGAGCATCGTCGGGAAGGGCCGCTAGCGCTGCCCCTCTAAGGGGTGATTCCGGCTCTCGAACGAGTGATTCGTTGCCGTGCCGGGCTACGACGAGACGAGCTCGAGCACCTGCTCGGGGATGTCGAAGTTCGCCGAGACCTCCTGGACGTCGTCGTTATCCTCGAGCGCCTCGATCAGGCGAATCAGCTTCTTGGCCGACGCCTCCTCCGCCACCTCGACGGTCGTCTTCGGGATCATCGCCAGCTCGGCCGACTGCACCGCGATCCCGGCCGCCTCGATCGCCTCGCGGACGGAGGTGAGAGCCTCCGGCGCCGAGAAGACCTGGAAGACACCGGAGTCCTGCTCGACGTCGTCCGCCCCACCCTCCGCGGCCGCGAGCGTCAACTCGTCTTCGTCGGCCCCGTCCGCCTCGACCAGGACGACGCCGCGCCGCTCGAAGAGCCACGCGACCGCGCCGGTCGTGCCGAGGTTGCCGCCGTGCTTGGAGAACGTGTGCCGCACATCGGACGCGGTGCGGTTGCGGTTGTCCGTCAGCGCCTCGACGAGCACGGCGACGCCGTCGGGGCCGTAGCCCTCGTAGACGATCGTCTCGTAGGCGGCCGCGTCGGCGTCCGTGCCGGCGCCGCGGGCGATCGCGCGCTCGATCGTGTCCTTGGGCATCGAGTACGACTTCGCCTTCTCGATCGCGTTCTGGAGCGAGAGGTTGCCGGCCGGGTCGGGGCCGCCCTCCTTGGCCGCGACGATGATCGCCTTCGAGAGCTTGGTGAAGAGCTTGCCGCGCTTTGCGTCGGCGGCGCCCTTCTTGTGCTTGATCGTCGACCACTTGCTATGCCCGGACATGCGTCTCCTCTCGCCTCATGACCCCGACCGCGCGGCTCCCGCCGGGCGGAGCCCGGCTCCGCCGCGCTCGCGCCGCTGGACTGCGCTCTCCTCGGGGGCCCGTGCTAGCGCACTGCTCCCCCTCGGGCCGCTTGCCAGCGACACGTCGGGATCATGAGGCGCTTCGCGGATCAGCTCCAGAAACCGCTCGTGCACGCGCGTGTCGGCCGTCAGCTCCGGATGGAACGAGGCGACGAGGAAGCGTCCCTGCCGCAGCAGCACGGGCACGCCGTCGTGGCTCGCGAGCACCTCGACGTCCGGCCCGGTGTCCGTCACGCGCGGCGCGCGGATGAAGACGCCGCGGAGCGGCTCGCCGTCCCCGAGCTCGAGGTCGGCTTCGAAGCTCGCCAGCTGGCGGCCGTAGCCGTTCCGCTCGACGTCGACGTCGACCAGGCCGAGGTGGGCGCGGTCGAGCAGGATCAGCCCGGCACACGTCCCGAACACCGGCCCGGCGAAGGTGCGAATCGCGTCCTCGAGGCCGTAGAGCCGGATCAGCCGCGTGATCGCCGTCGACTCGCCGCCCGGGATCACGAGCCCGTCGAGCCCGTCCAGCTGCTCCGGCAAGCGCACCTCGACGACGTCCGCGCCGAGCCCGCGCAGCATCGCCGCGTGCTCCCGGAAGTTGCCCTGCACTGCGAGGACGCCGATCTGCATGCGGTGACTACCAGCCGCGGGTCTCGAGCAGCTCTGAGGGCTCGAGCTCGGCGGCCGAGATGCCGACCATCGGCTCGCCCAGGCCCGCGGAGACGCGGGCGAGGATGTCGGCGTCGCGGAAGTGCGTCGTCGCCTCGACGATCGCCTTCGCGCGCAGCGCCGGGTCGCCCGACTTGAAGATGCCGGAGCCGACGAAGACGCCGTCCGCGCCCAGCTGCATGCAGAGTGCGGCGTCGGCGGGCGTCGCGATCCCGCCGGCCGTGAAGGTGACGACCGGGAGCTTGCCGTTCTCGGCGACCCACCGGACGAGCTCGTACGGGGCGCGCAGGTCCTTCGCCTCGGCGTAGAGCTCTTCCTCGCGCAGCGCACCGAGCCGGCGGATGCCGCCGTAGACCGCGCGCATGTGGGTGACGGCGTTGACGACGTCGCCGGTGCCGGCCTCGCCCTTCGTCCGGATCATCGCCGCGCCCTCGGCGATCCGCCGCAGCGCCTCACCGAGATTGGTCGCGCCGCAGACGAACGGGATCTCGAACGCCCACTTGTCGACGTGGTGTGCGACGTCGGCAGGCGTCAGCACCTCCGACTCGTCGATGTAGTCGATCTCGAGTGCCTGCAGGATCTGCGCCTCGACGAAATGGCCGATGCGGCACTTGGCCATCACCGGGATCGTGACCGCCTCCTGGATCTCCGTGATCATCGCCGGATCGGACATGCGGGCGACGCCACCGTCGCGGCGGATGTCGGCCGGAACGCGCTCGAGCGCCATCACCGCGACCGCGCCGGAGTCCTCCGCGATCTTCGCCTGCTCGGCGTCGACGACGTCCATGATCACGCCGCCCTTGAGCATCTCGGCGAGCCCGCTCTTGACCCGCATCGTCCCGGTTTCGCTCATGCCGAAGAGTGTAGCCACCCTCGCATCGCCCGCTCGAATGTGCGATAGCTATGCGTACCGAACGCGACTCCTCTCCCCCTCCAGACGGAGCGGCCGCCTCGGTGGCTTCGCCGTCTGGCCCAGAAAGGAGCGTTCGGGAGAGGGGCCTGTACTACGTGCAGGCCCCTCGCTATTGGCGCAGGAACACGGGCAAGAGCCCGTGTTCGCGCGAAGACCCCTGAAGGGCCGCTTCGCGGCCAAGAGCGGCCTTGATCAGCCGTTCGCTGAGACCTGGTTCCCGAGCTGCTTCTCCCGCAGGCTATTGGCGCGAAAACCCCTGAAGGGCCGCTTCGCGGCCTAGAGCGGCCTTGATCAGCCGTTCGCTGAGACCTGGTTCCCGAGCTGCTTCTCCCACCAGTCGGACTCGCGCTGCTCCATCTGCGTCTGCAGCTGGCCGACGTAGCGGGCGAGGTCGGTCTCGCGCTTGCCGAGGCGTAGCTCCAGCTCGCCGACCGTCTTCTCGCGCTGCTCGAGCTTGATGTCGCGGAGCTCGGAGTCGGCCTCGAGCCGGGCCCAGCGCTCCTCGATCTCGGCCTCGCGGTCGTCCAGCTCGCGCATCCGGTCGGAGATCGACTCCTCGGTCTGGCCGAGGCGCTTCTCGCGCCGCTCGACCCGGGCCCGGTTCGACTCGAGCAACGTCTCCGAGCTCGTGATCTCGGCCTCGCGGGCGGCGAGCTCGCGGCGCAGGTCGTCCAGGCGGCGCGCCTCGTCCTCCATGTGCGCAGCCGTCTGCTCCTCGGCCTCCTCCCGGCGGAGCTGTGACTCGCGCCGGTTCAGCTCCGCCTCGCGGGCGGCGAGCTCGGACTCCTTCGCCGACACCTCGGCGCGCTTGGCGCTCATCGCGGCGACGACCTCTCCGGTTCCCGAGCGCTCTTCGGCGAGCCGCTCGAGGTCGGCGGCGATCCGGTCCGCCTTCGCCTTCAGCTCCGCCTCGCGCGCCTCGTGAGCCTCCTCGCGGGCGGTGACGGTCGCGCGCGACTTGATCAGCTCGCGCTCGCGCTCGGCGATGTCGCGGTCGCGCTCGGCGACTTCGCCCTCCTGCTCTCTCAGGGCGGATTCCCGCGTCTCGAGCACCGACTCGCGGGACTCGACGCGCGCCCCCGCTTCCGCTGCGCGCGCGTCGATCTCGGCCAGCGAACGCTCGAGCGCCCGCTCGCGCTGCGCCAGCGCCGCTTCCTGCTTGGCGAGCTCCGCCGACGCGGTCGTCCGCTCGCGGTCGGCCGAATTGAGCTCCCTGAGCTTGATCGAGATCTGCTTCTCCCGCTCGCTCGTGCGCGTCTCCTGCGCAGCGAGCTCCGCCTTCAGGTCGGCGAGCCGCTGCTGCTCCGCCGCGGACGACTCGGCCCGCAGGTGCAGCTCCTGCTCGCGCTCCTCCAGCGACGACTCACGCGTCATCAGCTTGGAAGCGCGCGCGTCGATCTCGACCGAGCGGAGGTTGAGGCTCTGCGCGTCGGCGAGCCCGCCTTCGAGCTGGTCGCGCAGCTCGGCGAACTTGTCGCGGGCCTCGGCCTCGCGGATCAGCGCCTGCGTGAGCTCGTCGCGAAGCGCCTGGAGCTCGACCGTGTCCTGCGCCACGACCGCGGTGTCGACCGGCACCGCCTGCGCCTCGACCGGCTTCACCTCCGGCTGCGGCACGTCCGCGGCCGGCGCTTCGACGCCCTCCCGGCGCTTCAGCTGCGCGCGGAGCCCGGTGCCAAACCCCTGCTCGGTCTCGTGCGCATGCTCGTCCGGTGCCATCAGAAGAGCTCCAGCAGGCTCAGCATCGCCGGCCCGAGGACGACGATGAACATCGCCGGGAAGATGAAGATCACCGTCGGGAAGAGCATCTTGATCGGCGACTTCATCGCCTTTTCCTCGGCCTTCGCCTGGCGCTTCAGCCGGGCGTCCGCCGCCTGGACCCGGAGCAGGCGGCCAAGGGAGATGCCGAGCTGGTCGGCCTGGATGATCGCGCGCGTGAAGCTCGCGATCTCGGGTGCGCCGGAGCGCTCGGCGAGCTTCTTGAGCGCGTCGTGACGCGACTCGCCGATCCGCATCTCACCGAGGGTGAGCGAGAACTCCTCGGCGAGCGCGCCTTCCATGTGCTCGGTCAGCTTCGTGACCGCGCCGTCGAACCCGAGTCCCGCCTCGACCGAGACGGCGAGCAGGTCGAGCGCATCCGGCAGCTGCTTGCTGATCAGCTCACGGCGCTGTCGGCCACGCATGGAGACGATGTAGCCGGGGAGGATGAAGCCGATGCCGCCGAGCGCCATCGCGAGCATGAGGCCCGTGCTGGCACCGCCGAGCAGCGCGCCGAGTCCGAGGCCGCCGAGCAGCCCGGCCACGACACCGGCGCCCTTCGCCGCCAGGAACGTGGTCGGCGTCAGCGTCCGCCCCATGCCGGCGGCGAGCAGGCGGGCCGCAATCAGCTCCGACGTGACACGGGGGTTCATCCGCAGCGCGAGGCGGGCCAGCGCCCCGGTCGCAGGCACGACCACGCGCTCGCCGAAGCGCAGGCGCTCGAGACCGTTGGCGGCGAAGCGGATCCGACCGTAGGTGGCAGCCCGCTGGACGGCCTGCTGCCGTTCGCGGCTGGGCTGGACGACGACCTCGCCGGCGAAGTAGGCGGCGGCGGCGAGAAGGAGTACGGCGAGTGCTAGCAGCATGTGATCAGCCCTTGAAGGAGACGATTTTCCGGAGCATGAGCGAGCCGAGCCCCATCATCACGAGGCCCGTCACGATCAATTTCTGGCCAGTCCCGGTGTGGAAGAGCGGCGACATGTAGTCCGGGTTGATCAGCGTCACGGTCAGGAGGATGAAGAACGGGATCCCGACCAGCACATAGGCCGAGGCCCGTCCCATCGCCGTCAGCCCCTTGATCTTGCGGGCGAACTGCTGCCGGTTCCGGACCGCGTCGGCGACCATGTCGAAGATGCCGGCGAGGCTGCCGCCGACCTGGCGCTGAATCGTGACGGCGGTGACGACGAAGGAAAGGTTCTTCGACCCGACGCGTTGCGCCATCTCGCCGAGCGCCTCGTCCATGGGCCGGCCCAGCCTGGTCTCGGTGAGCACGCGCTTGAACTCGGTGCTGGCGGGCGGCTGTCCCTCGTCGACGACGCTCTGGATTCCCTGCCGGAAGCTGTGGCCAGCCTTCAACGAGGCGGCCAGCGTGATCAGCAGATCGGGCAGCTGGTCGTCGAGCGCCGTCAGGCGTCGCTTCGCCTTGAATGCGACCACGGCGATCGGCAAGGAGAATCCGATCGCCAGCGCGAGCAGGCTCGCGTACAGCCCGCCGCCGAACAGCGCTGCGAGTACCGCGAAGAGCAGCCCGGCGCCGAGTGAGGCGTACACGAGCTCCGCCGTACGGAGCGGCAGGTCGGCCCGCTCGAGCAGCCGGTGCAGCCGGTGCCACATCTGCAGGTGGCCGAACGCTGCCTCCGTCGAGCGGAGGATCGTCGACGCGGTCGCAAACCGCTCCTGCACCGGGCCGCGACTGCGCTTGCTCTCGCCGTCGCCGAGATGCGGCTCGATCCTCCGCTTCAGCCCCGCGCCGATCGGCGCCCGGAGCAGGAAGATGAAGCCGAACAGCGCGCAGACGCCGACGAAAGTGGCGACGAACGCCGGGCCGGCCTTGAACAGCGGCTCGGGAATCCTGGAATCGCTCGTCTGCGCAACTGCGTCGCCCGGCGTCCTCGCCGTGGCGGTCGCACCAGCGGACGTCAGCTCGATCCGCTCGCCGGGCCGGGCCGACGTGACATACGAGACGTGCCACGTGCGCCGAAGCTCTTGGGACAGGGAAGCGTAGATCGCGTGCAGCGCAGCGGTGCCGGTGGCGCCCTGGTACCGGCCCCCGGTCTCCGTCGCCAGCCGCTCGAGCGGCCCCGGCCGGAAGCTCGGGCTCTCGATCCCGATCGGATAGACGGTCACGTGCGCCTTCTGGGCAGCTGCGATCGCCTGGTTCAGCGACGTGTCGCTCGAGACCTCCTGCCCGTCGGTGACGAGCACGAGGACGCGGGCCCCGCTGCGGTCGCCCGCGAGCGCCTCGACGGAGAGCACGACGGAGTCGTAGAGGGCCGTGCCCCTGATCTTGTCGACCTCGATCGCGCGGAGAGCGGCGTTTGCGTCGGCAGGCAGCGCGGAGAACTGCGTCAACTGGACCGCCCGTCTCCCGACGGCGACCACCGCGATCCTGTCGCCGGCCGGCTTCGTGCGGACGAAGACACGGGCGGCCTCGGACGCGTCCTTGATCGCCTGGCCGCGCATCGACTGCGACCGGTCGACGACGAGCACGACGCTCTTCTCGCGGCCGAAGTTGGTCGCCTCGAAGCCGATCACCGGCTGACCGTTCTCGCGCAGCGGTGGAGCCTTCGCCGTCGGGGTCGACGTCACGATCGTCGCCCGGACGCTCGGGTAGCCGGAGAGATCGACCGTCGAGATGGTCGAGCCGGCGGCGGCCGCGAGGCCGGGCAGCGAGAGGAGTGCGAGCGAGAGTGTTGCGAGCGTCGTTCGCCTCACTGCGAGCCACCGCCCCCGTAGGGCGCGGCCGAGAACGTCGGCCTACCACCCGGCACTTCGGCACGGAAGAAGGTCGGCGGCAGGATGACGCCGTTCGCCGCCATCTTCTCCAGGAAGTGCGGCTTCAGGCCGGTGCACGCGAGCGGCTGCAGCAGCCGGGAGGAGCGCGTCGTGGCCGTGCTGTCCTCGTCGGGAGCCTTCGCCACATACAGGTCCTGCAGCGTGATCACGTCGGACTCCATCCGGAGCACCTCCGTGATGTGCGTCACGCGGCGCGAGCCGTCGACGAGGCGCGAGATCTGCACGAGCACGTCGAATGCGCTCGACGTCTGCTCGCGGATCGCCCGCAGGGGAAGATCGACGCCGGCGGTCAGCACCAGCGTCTCGAGCCGTGAGAGCGCGTCGCGAGGGGAGTTGGCGTGGATCGTCGTCAGTGAGCCCTCGTGGCCCGTGTTCATCGCCTGGAGCATGTCGACCGTCTCGGCACCGCGAACCTCGCCGACGATGATCCGGTCGGGGCGCATTCGCAGGGCGTTGCGGACGAGCTCACGGATGCGGATCTCTCCCTGGCCCTCGATGTTGGGCGGTCGCGACTCGAGCGTGATCACGTGCTCCTGCTGGAGCTGGAGCTCGGCCGCGTCCTCGATCGTCACGATCCGCTCGTCCTCGGGGACGAACGACGACATCGCGTTCAGCATCGTCGTCTTACCGGTGCCGGTACCGCCGGAGATGAGGACGTTCAGCTTGCCCTTGACGCAGGCGGCGAGGAACTGCGCAGCCTGCGGCGTCAGCGAGTTGAAGCTGATCAGGTCGTCCATCGTGTACGGATCGCGCGCGAACTTCCGGATCGTCAGCGTCGGGCCCTTGAGCGCGAGCGGCGGGATGATCGCGTTGACACGGCTGCCGTCGGGCAGGCGCGCATCGACCATCGGCGACGACTCGTCGACGCGCCGGCCGATCTGCGAGACGATCTTGTCGATGATCCGGAGCAGGTGCGCCTGGTCGAGGAACGAGACGTCGGCCCGCTCGAGCCGGCCCTCGCGCTCGACGAAGACCACCTCGTGGCCGTTGACCATGACTTCCGTGACCGAGTCGTCGCGGAGGAGCGACTCGAGCGGGCCGTAGCCGAGCACGTCGTCGGTGATCTCCCGGACGATCCGGCGCCGCTCGTCGCGGGTCAGCGGCGTCCGGTCGAGCGCGAGCTGCTCCGTGACGGCGTGCAGGACGCGATCGGTCAGGTCCTCGGCGGTCTCCCGCTTGAAGAGCTCCGGACCGAGCTTTCCGATCACGGCATGGTGGATGCCGCTCTTCAGCTCCGCGTACGGATCGCCGACACGCGGTGGCGCCGCGGCTTCTTGCGCCGCGGAGGTAGCAACGGGGCCGGCGAGCGCGACCGGACGCTCGGCGATCGCGTTCGCGGCCCCGTTCCCGTTCTGCTTCGAGAGTCTGTCGTGGAGACCCATGGCTACGCCCTCGACAGCGCGAAGGCGCGCTTCTTCTTCGGCTGCTCCTGGACGAGCAGCGACTTGGCCACGACCCGGACCGCCTTGGCGTAGTCCGAACCACTGTCACCCAACACGGGCGGGGTTCCCCGGTTGACACCGAGGGGAACGGCCCGGTCGGACGGGATCTCGAAGCCGATCGTGATGTTGAGCGCCCCTTCGACCTCCTTCTTCTTCATCCCAACCTTCGAGTTGGCGCGGTTGAGGACGAAGCGAATCCGGGAGGCGGGGAACGAGAGGAGCTCGAGCGTCTGCAGTGACAGGCGCACGTTCTTCAGCGTCGGCACGTCGAGTCCGCAGATCATCATCAGCTCGTCGGTCCGGTCGAGCGTCGCCAGCATCGGCCCGTGGAAGAACGGGGACGTGTCGACCACGATCAGGTCGTACGACTCCCGAGCCACCTCGAGCAGCCGAGCCAGCTTCGACTCGGTGACGAGCTCCGCGTCCTCCGGGCGCAGCGGCGCCGGCAACACGTCGAGCCCGCTCGTGTGCTTGGTGATGTACCCGGCCAACTTCTCCGAGTCGAGCTCGCCGGGCGCCACGACCAGGTCGTAGATCGTCTTGGTCGGTTCGAGCCCGAGCATGATCGCGGCATCTCCGAACTGGAGGTCGAGATCGAGCAGGAGCGTCCGCTTCCCCTCGAACTTCGCGAACGAACAGGCGAGGTTGGTCGCGGTGACGGTCTTGCCCGTCCCGCCCTTCGGCGAGAAGACGGTGACGATGCGGCCGTGGCGCTGCGTCGCGCCCTCGGCGTGAAGCCGACGGCCGGCATGGCTCGCCTTACGGAGCGCAAAGACCACGTTCTCCGTCAGCTGCGGGAGCAGCAGGACGTCGGCGACGCCGTCGGCGTCGAGGGCGTCGTCGAGCAGCGCGGACGACTCACCCGAGGCGAGGATGACGATCGGCGAGCGCGTCTGCTCGCGGATCGCCGCGACCTCGACCGAGGGGAACACGGTCGACCGGGTTGCGTGGACGACGACCTGCAGGTGACCGCCGGCGAGAGCGGCTGTCGCCTCGCCGACGTGCTCGCTCCAACCGACGAAGTCGAGCTCGGGGTGGGTCGAGAGCGCGTCGCGGAGCTGGTCGAGCCCGTCGCACGTGCCCGTGACGTAGATGCGGATGCTGTCGCTCATCACTCGCTCCCAACTGCCGGGATGTTGTCCGCCCCGGCTTCGTCGAGCTGCTTCTGACGGACGCCCTCGCGGAGCACCGAGTACCAGCTCTCCAAGTTTTCCGGGCTGTCGGCGGCGTCGGTGCCCGGCCGCAGCTCGAGGTGCCATTCCTTCGCGTTTGCGTAGACCCAGTGCAGCTTCTGCACCTGCGAGTCGCGCACCTTGAGGGTCACGGCGTAGCTGTCGTCGCCGGCGATCTTCTCGGCAGTGGCAGCTGCGCCCTCCGGGGCCCGCAGGACCTCGACGTCGCGCAGGACGATGCGGGTGAAGTGAAGCTGGATGCTCTCGGGAGCCGAGAACGTCGCAACCACGTCGACCCGGTCACCGTCGCGAAGCGTGCCGGCGAGGAGTTGCTGCTTGTCCCCCGCGATCGCGATCGCGCGCTGCGGGCCGGTCAACTGCGCGTGGATCCCCTGCTCGGACGGAGCGGCGAAACGCCGGCTGGTGATCTGCTCGCCGGCGTAGACGGCCTGGACGGCGACGAGGCCGTCGAGCTGGTCCGTGTTGGAGATCGCACCCGGCACGACACTGCGCCGGACGATCTCGGACTTCGTGAGCATGCCCTTCTGAACCGCGACGGCGCCCTTGGTGCCGGCGGGGATGTCCTTGGCGGCGACGAAGATGGGAACGTTCGTCTCGTCGGCGCGAACGTCGCGCTGGTAATTCGACACGTAGAAGCTCGTCAGCAGGGCAGCGACGAGCGCCAGCGCAATCGCGATTGTGATGTTTCTCAGGCGGTACGTCATGAGCGTCTTCTTCCTTTGTTGTGTCGCTGTTTCAGCTGACGGGTTTCACAGCGCTTTTCAGGGTCGTCATTCGATTCGCTCGGTGGTCGAGCTCTGGAGGAAGCCGGACTTGACGACGACCCCCATGATGTCGAGCTCGTAGGGATAGGACGTCGCGACGGTGACGTCGCCGCCCGGCGCCCATGTCGTCGCGGTCACGTTGATGGTCAACTTCGAGCTTTCGAGGTCGGCGGCGGCGTTGCGCACGGCGGTCTTCGCGAGCCCGACCGGGTCGGCGGTCTGCCGGCTGACCGCGGCTTTTCTCGCCCCGATCCGCGTCGCGTCCGTGAGCGAGATGTAGTCGTTGTAGAGAACTCCGAACTGGATGATCCCGAAGATGACCAGCAGCAGGACGGGCATGATCAGGGCGAACTCGACCATCGTCTGGCCCTGTTCCTGTCTCATTTTTCGGCGGCTGAGCATCGTGGAAGACGTCCTTCTTCGGTTGGAGGGACGGGGCGCCTCGGCGGTGAGGCGCCCCGTCCGCATCAGGCGAGGCCGAGCAAATCGACCGTGACGCCGATCGCGGCCTCGATGGCACCCGACAAAGCAGCGAAGGTGGCAACGATGGCGAGTGTGATCACTGCGAGGACGACGCCGTACTCGGCCATCGTCTGCCCTCTGTCGCACTCGAATGTGATCTGCGTTTCGTTCGACATCGACTTAACCTCCGCATTTAGCTTGCGAGTTACAGCATCGCGGTGACCCGATCGAGGGCATCACCGATGGCGCCCGACAGCGTGCCGATCGCGAGGATGACGCCGGCCGTGATCACGGCGAGGACGACGCCGTACTCGGCCATCGTCTGACCCTCCTCATTCCGGGCCTCGGCGAGCTTGTTCTGAATGGCGACGAAGAGCTTCAGCATGTTGATTCACCTCCTCTCGAACAGGAGAGAGCGGATGGACGGCCGGACAATGTGGCTGCCCGGAGTTCTCGTGAGATGTGGGTGGTACTGGCGAAGCGGTAATGCAACGTGAGAAGCCTTTCTCTCATCGGCGAGCCGCTTCGCCTGAGGTTCGCGCTGCTTGCGCTGTCTAGTGATCGCTTGTCGGTCGCCAACTGAGAAGCCCCATCCGGGGGACTTCTTGCAGCTCAGGATCAAGTTCACCCAAACGGGTGAATGGGGCTAAAGCAGCTGCCGATAAGGACGTGAATAGACCGTTGGCGGCGCGGTGTCAGGCAAATCACGCGTCGGCACATTTGCAGCCCGGCGCTCGATGATGGAGGAGCTGGGCTCAATGCCACAACGGAATCGGTTCTTTGTGAAGCTGTTCCTTCCGCTCGGCCTACTGGCCGTCGCGGTGCTCGCCGTGGTTCGCCGCAAGCCGGACGCGTGGGAGTACGAGGCCGCGGCGGCAGACACCGCTGCGCCTGAGGCTCCTGCGGCCGTGCCCGCCGCCGCCCGCCGAAAGCCGGCGGCGCGCTTCGCGCTCGCGGCCGCGTTCACGACCCTCTTCTTCGCGGGGGCAGCGTTCACGGCAGGTGCCGGCGACCAGGCCGTGAGGCTTGCGGACGAGGACGCCGCCGCGCTCGAAGCGGCACAGAACCTCGAGCTCGCGCCGGAGGATGCCGCGGCGACAGCCGAGGCCCCGGCGGCAGAGGCCGTGCCCGCTGAGCCGGCGGCCGAGCCGGCGGCGCCCGAAGCGGCCCCCGCCGAGCAGGCTGCTCCGGCAGAGCCCGCTCCGGCAGCCGTCCCCGTCGAGACTCCCGAAGCGGTCCCCGCTCCCGAGGCGGTCGCGCCCTCGACGGAGGCCGCAACCGCGGCCGAGCCGGCCGAGCAGCCGGCGGCCTCGGCTCCCAGCACCGCCACCGCGCCGGCTTCGGTGAAGCAGCAGGCGCCGGCGGCGAAGCCCGTTCGGGCCTCGAAGCCGGCCGCACGCGCGCCGGCGAGGACAGCGCCCGCAAAGGCCTCGGCCGTGAAGCGACCCGCCGCTCCGCCCGCACCGGCCCCCGAGATCGAGCACGAGCACGGCGACCAGGCGACGGTGTGGCTGAACCGGGCGCTGCCGGATCCGACGCCTGCGTCCGCGCGGCTCAGCCGGGGGTTCGCGAAGCAGTTGAAGGCGACCTCGAAGCGGCACGGCGCCGACTGGGCGACCGTCCTCGGTGTCCTCCGCGCGCAGGGCAACCGCGGCGCAGCGCCCGCTTCCCGCGCCGAGCTGAACGCACTCGCCGCGCAGGTTGCGGGGAAGGACGCCTGGAAGGCGGCGCTTGCGCTCACGGGCCGAACCGCGTTCGCCGACCAGGCCGACGCACTCGCCGACCTCTACCGCTCGGTGGGACTGCAGACGCTCGTGACCGGCTACGCGAAGTCGAAGGACCGGCTCGCCAAGCGGCTGCTGGAGCACGAGGGCGTCCTGATCTACTCGGGCGGGCGCGAGGACATCGAGGCCGGCCGGATCGACGTGCGCGTGCTGGTGCTGATCGGGTACCTGGCCAAGCGCCACGAGTCGGTGACCGTGTCGAGCCTGTTCTCAGGGCACCGGATGTTCGCCCGGCCGGGCGTCGTCTCGGCGCACATCTACGGGCACGCCGTCGACATCGCCGCCGTGGGCGGCACCTCGATCTACGGCAACTCGCGTCCGGGCGGACTCACCGAGGATGCAGTCCGCTCGGTGCTGCTGCTCCCGTCGGAGCTGCAGCCGCGCCAGGTGATCTCGCTGCTCGGCCTGGGCGGTCCTTCGTTCCCGATGCGTGACCACGGAGACCACATCCACGTTGGCTTCTGATCGCGTCAGCTTGACCCGTGAGGACGGGCGCGTCGTCTGCGAGCAGCTGCTCGTGGCGACGCGCCCGCTTCCGCGGATGCGCGGCCTGCTCGGCCGGGGCTCCCTCCCCTCCGGCGAAGGAATCCTCCTCTGCCGCGCGGGATCGGTGCACACGTTCTTCATGCGCTTCCCGATCGATGTCGTCTTCCTCGACGGCGAGCAGGTCGTCGTCGGGATCGAGCCGTCGCTGGCACCGTGGCGAGACGTCGGGCCGGCGCGGCGCGAAGTCGGTCGTCGAGCTCACCGCGGGTGAGTGCGAGCGCCGTGGCGTCCAGGTCGGCGACCGTCTGGTCGCCTCCGCTGCGCGCTAGCTAGCGCACGCCGAGCGCGGTCTGGGCGAGCTTGAGCATCCAGAGCGTGCAGAGGAACGCGTAGACGAGCGCGGGCAGGACGACGCAGAAGATCGCGATGTACGCGCTGTAGCCCGACGCCGCACTCGGGCGCCAGGCTCACCACCGCGAACGCCGCCACGAGATGCAGCACGGTCCGCCCCAGCCGCTCCGGTGCGAGCGACGGGAACCGGACGTGGAACCACACCGCGATGAGTGCTGCGCCCGCCGCAAGGGCGAGCACGAACGTGCTGTTCGACATTCCCCTACCTCCCTCGAGCGCCGCAGTTGCCACAGATGCCACAGTTGCCACAGAGCGGTGAGAACGCGGGGCTCGCCGCAGAGCCCCGCTCGTTCTCTGGAGAAACCCCTCGGGCCCACCGCAGGAGGCCCGTGAAGCTCATGTGCCGTCTGGGGACACCATGGACGATGCGCCACCGGTTGACCAATCACCTTTCAGGTGGTTCACCGCGCCGGTTGACGGTGAAGCGGCTGCGTTACGCTCGTCCGGGGCCCGTAGCTCAGTGGTCAGAGCAGCGGACTCATAATCCGTCGCGCCCTGGTTCGAATCCAGGCGGGCCCACACTTGCCCGTCGCATGCCTGGGGATCTGCGGAAGCAGATCCCCAGGCGCGCAAACCCCTGAAGGGTCGCTTCGCTCCCTACCGCCAACGGATCTGCGCAGGTTCTCCACCCGGCCTTCGCAGCGCGGCTGTCACAATGTCACGCGATGAAGGCCTACCAGCAGGTGACCGAGCTCCGGACCGCAGGTGGGCTCTCGATCAAGGACATCACCGAGGAAGTGCAGGAGGCGGTCGCCGCGAGCGGGATCCGGAACGGGATCTGCTCGGTCTACTCGCCGCACACCACCTGCTCGGTGCGCGTGAACGAGTTCGAGACCGGCTTCCTCGAGGACTTCGCGCTCCTGCTGAAGCGGCTCGTCCCGAGCGACAACTACTACGCGCACGACGACTGGGACCGCCGCACCGAGAACGTCTGCCCCGAGGACATGGACTTCGGCAACGGCCACTCGCACTGCATGTCGATGCTGCTCGGCCCCGCCGGCGAGTCGATCCCCGTCTCCGACGGCGAGCTCTGCCTCGGCACCTGGCAGCGCGTGCTCTTCCTCGAGCTCGACCGCGAGCGCGACCGCCGCTGGCTCGTCCAAGTCGTCGGCGTCTGAATTGACTTAGTGTCTGATAGACACTGAGAGTGCAGATTCCGGACCCGCGCAACCAAGCGCGTTCGCTACGACGTCGCTTGTGTCTGATAGACACAAGCTCACTCGGGCGTGACGTACGCCGCGGTGAGGCCGCCGTCGACGAGGAAGGTCGCGCCGTTCACGTACGACGACTCGTCGCTCGCGAGGAAGAGGGCCGCGTTGACGATCTCGCGCGGCTTCGCCAGGCGGCCGGTCGGCCAGTGGATCCGCCGCCGCTCGAGCGCCTCCGGGTCGTCGCCGAAGATGTTGAGCAGGAGCGGCGTCTCGACCGGGCCGGGGCAGAGCGCGTTCACGCGCACGCCCTGGCGCGCGAACTGGACGCCGAGCTCGCGCGACATCGAGAGCACTGCGCCCTTCGAGGCCGAGTAGGAGATCTGCGAGGTCGCGGCGCCGAGGATCGCGACGAAGCGAGGCGACGTTGATCACCGAGCCGCCGCCGCGCTCGAGCAGGTGCGGGATCCCGTGCTTGCAGCAGAGGAAGACGCCGCGCGTGTTCACCGCCTGGACGCGGTCCCACGCCTCGACGGACGTGTCGAGCACCGACGCGTCGTCGTCGGGCGAGATGCCGGCGTTGTTGTAGAGGACGTCGATGCCGCCGAAGCGCTCGGCGGTGGCGGCCATCATCGCCTCGACGTCCGCCTCCTCCGCGACGTTCGCCTGGAACGCGAACGCCTCGCCGGCGCAGAGGCCCGACGGTCTCCTCGGCCGCGGCCAGGTTCATGTCGGCCGCGCACACCTTCGCGCCCTCCGCCGTGAAGAGGACAGCGGCCTCGCGGCCCATGCCGCCCCCCGCGCCCGTGATCACGCACACCTTGCCGTCCAGACGTCCCGCCACCTCAACCCTCCGTCGAGAAGAAGACCGACTTGACCTCGGAGTACCCGTCGAGCGCGTGCATCCCGAGCTCGCGGCCGAACCCCGACTGCTTGAAGCCCCCGAACGGCGTCGTCACGCGCACGGACGAGTTCGAGTTGACGCTGAGCACGCCGGTGTCGATCGCGCGCGCGACGCGCAGCGCGCGGGCGCCGTCGCGCGTCCAGATCGAGCCGGAGAGCCCGTACGGCGTGTCGTTCGCGAGGCGGACGGCGTCGGCCTCGTCCTCGAACGGGATCAGCGCCGCGACCGGGCCGAACACCTCCTCGCGCGCGATCCGGTCGTCGTTCGACGCCTCGACGATCGTCGGCGGGTACCAGAAGCCCTTGCCGCCCGGCGTCTCGCCGCGGTAGAGCGGCTCGCCGTCGACGAAGCCCGCGACGGTCTCGCGGTGCGCGGCCGAGATCAGCGGCCCCATCTCGGTCGCGTCGTCCTCGGGATCGCCGACCTTGAGGCCGCGGGTCGCATCGACCAGCAGCTCGGCGAAGCGGTCGTAGGCGCTCCGCTCGACGAAGATCCGCGAGCGCGCGCAGCAGTCCTGGCCGGCGTTGTCGAAGACGGCGTACGGAGCCGAGGCGGCGGCGCGCTCGAGGTCGGCGTCGGCGAAGACGACGTTGCCGGACTTGCCGCCGAGCTCGAGCGTGACGCGCTTGATCGTCGCCGGCGGCGCCGCTCATCACCTGCTGCCCGACCTCGGTCGAGCCGGTGAAGCCGATCTTCGCCACGTCCGGGTGCTCGACGAGGCGCACGCCGACGACCGAGCCCTTGCCGACGACGACGTTGACGACGCCCTCGGGGATCCCGGCCTCGAGCGCGAGCTCGGCGAGCCGCAGCGCCGACAGCGGCGTCAGCTCGGCCGGCTTCAGCACGACCGTGTTCCCGGTCGCGAGCGCCGGCCCGAGCTTCCAGGACGCGATGTTGACCGGGAAGTTCCACGGCACGATCAGGCCGACGACGCCGAGCGGCTCGCGGAACGTGAACGCCTCGCCGCCCGCGACCGGGATCGTCTCGCCGTAGTGCTTGTCGACCGCGCCGGCGTAGAAGTGGAAGACCTGCGCGACCATGCCGACCTCGCCGCGCGCGCCCGCGATCGGCTTGCCGACGTTGCGCGACTCGATCCGCGCCAGCTCCTCGCCGTGCTCCTCGACGAGCGACGCCAGCCGGCGCAGCAGCCGCGCGCGGTCGGCGGGCGCCACGGCCCGCCAGGCGGGGAAGGCGGCCTTCGCCCGCGCGACCGCCGCATCCGTCTCCTCCACCCCCGCCTGCTCGAGCTCCGCGAGCGGCTCCTCGGTCGGCGGGATTGAGGACGGTGAGCATCGGCGCTATTCCACCATCTTCGTCTCAAGCGCGGCGCCCGGACCGCCGATGAAAGGAGCCGTGGCAGCGGAGAAGGAAGCAGCCCAGCAGGCAGTCGAGGAGCTCGTCGCGCACTACGAGGCGAAGGCTCGCTCGGTCAGCCGCGCCGGCGTCGCGATCGGCGCGTTCGCCGGCGTGCTCGTCGGCTCGATTCCGCTCAGCCCGCTGCGCGCCGCCTGGCCGATTCCGTCGAGCTACGGCTTCGCCACGCTCCTCGGCGGTCTCGTCGTCGGCGTCCTGATCGGCTACGTGGTCGGCGATCCGCGCGGCAAGCTCTACCAGCGGATGGCCGACCAGGCTCGGCTGCAGCTTCAGCTCGAGCAGCGGATCTCGCAGAACGACGCCCGGATGGGCCAGCTGCTGACGGCGCTCACCGCCCGCGCGGCAGCCGCTGTGCAGCGCTCCGGCGCCGCAGCCGCTCGCCGAGGCACCGCCGCCGGCACCGGTCGCGGCCCCGCAGATCGTCGCCGCGCCCGCGCCGCTCCCCGACGCTGGATCCGCCGCCGCGTCTCCGCACCGTCTCGACGCCGGCGGCGCCGCCGCTCTCGCCGCCGATCTCCGGCTAGCTCTCTCGCCTCCCGGTAGGCCCGCGCCTCGTCCACGAGCGCACGGAAGAGCGCCGGGTCCTCGCCCTCCTCCGGGTGCCAGAGCACGCCGACCGTGAAGCGCTGCTCTGGATCCTCGAGCGCCTCGAGCGTCCCGTCCTCCGCCCACGCCGACTCGACGAGCCCGTCGCCGACCCGGCCGAACCCCTGATGGTGGTGCGACTTGACCGGCGCGCGCTCGCCGAGCAGCGAGCCGAGCCGCGTTCCCTCCTTCACGTCGACCTCGTGATCGGCGAAGACACCGGGCGTGTGCTTGTGCTTCTCGTCGCCGACGACGTCCGGCAGGTGCTGGACGAGGTCGCCGCCGCGCGCGACGTTCAGCACCTGCGAGCCGCGGCAGACGGCGAGGACGGGCATGTCGCGCTCCAGCGCCGCGCGCAGCAGCGCCAGCTCGCCGCGGTCGCGCTCGGGGCGCAGCCCGTTCGTCTCGGGGTGGAGCTCGTGGCCGTACTCCGTGGGGTCGATGTCGGAGCCGCCGGAGAAGAGGACGCCGTCCAGCGCGTCGAGCGTCTCGTCGACCCCGTCCTCGCTCGGCGGCACGAGCAGCACGCGTCCGCCCGCCGCCTCGACCATCTTCACGTAGGCGAGCGGGATCACAGCCGCCGGCACGTCCCAGACGCCCCAGCGCACGCTCGGCTCGCGCGTAGGCCGTGATCCCGATCACCGGCCTAACCACGTTCGAAGAACCTCTGCCGCTCGTACGAGGTGACCACGCGGTCGAAGAGCTCCTGCTCGGTGCGCGCGTAGTTGAGGTAGTGGTCGACGACCTCGTCGCCGAAGGCGCCGCGGGCCATCGTCCCGCCCTCGAGCGCCGCGATCGCCTCGCGGAGTGAGTGCGGGAAGCGGTCGGCGTCCGACTCGTAGGCGTTGCCCTCGAGCGCCTTCGGCAGCCGGAGCTTGCGCTCGATCCCGTCCAGCCCCGCCGCGATGATCGCCGCGAAGGCGAGGTACGGATTCGCGTCGGCGCCGGGGATCCGCGTCTCCGTCCGCAGGGCGGGGCCGTGGCCGACGATCCGGAAGCCGCAGGTGCGGTTGTCGTGGCCCCACGCCAGCGTCGTCGGCGCCCACGAGCCGGCTGCGAAACGCTTGTAGGAGTTCACGTTCGGCGCGAGGAAGATCGCCAGCTCCTTCAGGTTCGCGATCTGGCCCGCCAGCCAGCGCCTGAACGTCGGGCTCTCGCCCTCGAACGCGCTCCGGCTCCCCCGCCAGAGCGAAGAGTGGATGTGGCACGACGAGCCGATCCACGTGTGGTCGGGCTTGGCCATGAACGTGATCGAGCAGCCGTTCAGGTGCGCGAGCTCCTTGGCGCCGTTCTTGTAGACGACGTGGTTGTCGGCCATCGTCAGCGCGTCGGCGTAGCGGAAGTTGATCTCGTGCTGCCCCGGCCAGGCCTCGCCCTTCGAGGTCTCGACCCTCATCCCGGCCGCCTGCATCCCGTTCCGGACCTGGCGGATGAAGCCCTCGTCGTAGGTCGACGCGAGGATGTGGTAGTCGAGGATGTACGGGACCGACGGCGTCAGGTCCTCGTAGCGCTGCGGCGTGGGCCTCCTCGTAGGTCTCCTTGAGCAGGAAGAACTCGAGCTCCGACCCGATCATCGGCGTGAAGCCGAGCGCCTCGGCCCGCTCGACCTGCGCGCGCAGCACCTGGCGCGGTGACGGCGCCACCGGCGAGCCGTCGTGCCACTGGACGTCGCAGAGCACGAGCGCCGTCGCCTCGAGCCACGGGATCCGCCGCAGCGTCGCCAGATCGGGCTGGAGCGCGAAGTCGCCGTAGCCGCGCTCCCAGCTCGCGAGCTCGTAGCCCGGCACCGGGTCCATCTCCATCTCGAGCGCGAGCAGGTAGTTGCAGCCCTCGACCGCGTGGCCGGCACCGACCTCCTCGACGAAGAACTCGCCGTGGAGGCGCTTGCCCATGAGGCGCCCCTGCATGTCGGTGAACGCCACGACGACCGTGTCGATCGCGCCCGACTCCACGTCGGCCTGCAGCTCGTCGAAGCCAAGCACGAAGGCGATCCTAACCTTCGTGCTGTCCGGCACGTTGACAACGCTTGTGCGAGACGCGCGTAATAGCGCTGACACGACACCGAAGCTGGGAGGGCTGATGGAAACGGCACCACCTGCGGGCAGCTTTCACACCGACGACGACGAGCGGGAACTGCACAAGCTCGGCTATGCGCAGGAGCTCTTCCGCGCGATGGGCGGCTTCCAGAACTTCGCGATCTCGTTCACGATCATCTCGATCCTCGCCGGCTGTCTGACGTCGTACTACATCGCGTTCGGCCAGGGCGGCCCGGTCGCGGTCACCTGGGGCTGGCTCCTCGTCGGCGGGATGAGCATCATCGTCGCGCTCGCGATGGCGGAGATCGCGTCGGCGTTCCCGACCGCGGGCGGGCTCTACTACTGGGCCTCGAAGCTCGGCAGCCCGGCGTGGGGCTGGTTCACGGGCTGGTTCAACCTGATCGGGCAGATCGCCGTCACCGCCGCGATCGGTTACGGGCTCGCGACGTTCGGCACGGCGCTCCTGAACTTCTGGTTCGAGTACCCGAACACGAAGGAGTACATCTACCTGCTCTACGTGATCTTCCTGGCGCTCGCACTCGTCGTGAACCTGCTCAGGGTCAGCTTCACCGCGCTGCTGAACACGGTCTCGGCGTACTGGCACATCGCCGGCGTCATCTTCATCGTCGGTGTCCTGCTGCTCGTTCCCGACAACCACCAGTCGCTCGGGTACGTGTTCGGCGAGACGGTGAATGCCTCCGGCTTCGGCAGCGCCGACATCAACTTCTCGAACCCCCTCTTCTGGTACGTCTTCGCCACCGGCCTCTTGATGGCGCAGTACACGATCACGGGCTTCGACGCGTCCGCGCACATGGCCGAGGAGACGCAGCAGGCCTCGCGGATGGCCGCGGTCGGGATGTACATGTCGGTGGTCGTCTCGGTCATCTTCGGCTTCATCCTGCTCGTCGCCGTGACGCTGACCGTCCCGAGCACCGCGGGCGCGATCGAGAACATCGGCTTCATCGTTCCCTGGATCTGGTCGGAGTCGATGAGCCAGAACTGGGCCGAGGCGCTGCTCTTCATCTGCGTCGTCGCCCAGTTCTTCTGCGTCACCGCCTCGCTGACGTCGGCCTCGCGGATGCTGTTCGCGTTCTCGCGCGACGGCGCCGTCCCGGGCCACAGGCTCTGGCGGCGCGTCTCGAAGAACCGCGTGCCGCACATGGCCGTCATCGCGATCACGGTGCTCTCCGCCGCGGTGATGATCCCGGCGATCTGGAACTACCTCGTCGGCTACCTGGTCGGAACGGGCATCGCCGTGATCGGCCTCTACATCGCGTTCATCCTGCCGGTGATCCTCCGGTTCCGGATGGGCGACAAATTCGAGCCCGGAGCCTGGAGCCTCGGCAAGCACTACAAGTGGATCGACGTGCTCGCGATCATCTGGGTCGCGTTCATCACGGTCATCTTCCTGCTGCCGCCGTACAAGGCCAGCGTGCCGTGGGAAGAGGGCTTGGACCTGGGAGGCGGTCAACTACGCCCCGATCCTCGTCGGCGGCGCGCTGCTGCTCTTCGGCGGCTGGTACGTCCTCTCCGCGCACAAGTGGTTCAAGGGCCCGGTCCGGATGGGCACGGTCGAAGAGCTCGAAGCGCTGGAGCAGAGGCTCGAGGACTCGACCGGGATGCGGCCGGAGCCTGCGGCCTAGGACATCGGCACGGGAAGGGGCGCGCCGGCGTCCCTTCCCGTCAACCGGTCCAGGCGCCGCCGTTCTGGTCGATCGCCTGGCCGGTGACGCCGCGGGCGTCCGGTGAGAGCAGCCAGGCGACGGTGCCGGCGATGTCCTCGGGCTGCCCCATCCGGCCGAGCGGTACCGCCCGCAGCGCATCGGCGACCGCCTCCTCGCGCGTCATCCCGGTCGCCTCGACGATCGCGTCGATCCCCTGCCGCGCCATGTCCGTCTCGACCCAGCCCGGGCAGATCGCGTTCACCTGCACGTCGGCGGGCGCGAGCTCGGCGGAGAACGAGCGCACGAGCCCGAGCAGGCCGGCCTTCGAGGCGCTGTAGGCGGTGTAGCCGGGGACGGCGATCCGCGCGAGGATCGAGGCGATCACGACGACGTGCCGCGACTCCGGCCCGGGCGCGAGGTGGCGGACGGCGGCGCGGATGCACCAGTAGGTGCCGAAGAGGTTCGTCTGCACGATCTCCTCGAAGCGGTCGTCGGGACCGTCGGCGTTCGCGCCGCCGACGCCGCTGTTGGCGACGAGCGCGTGGACAGGCCCGCGCGCCGCGGCGGCCGCGCCGAACGCGGCATCGACGGCCGCCCGCTCGCGGATGTCGCAGAAGTGCGCCTCGCCGCCGACCTCCGCGGCCACCTGCTCGAGCTCGTCCAGGTTCGGCGCGAGCAGCGAGAGCGACGCGCCCTCGGCCGCGAGACGCTCCGCGATCGCCTTCCCGATCCCACGGCCGCCGCCCGTGACGACGACGTGGCGGCCCCTCAGTGCCTCCATCCCGCTCCTTTTTTCGCTCTTTGCGGTAAGTTCGTGTGGCCGCGTCTCTTGTGGCCCGCGGGAGCGCAGCATAGATTTTCGGTTCGCCGCGGCCCCGTCGCTTTCGTCCCACCGGCCCGGACACACCTCCGATTCGCCCACTAGAGCGTCCGACGCGATGCGCAAACAAGCCATTGTGTAAAGAAAAAGCCGCAATTTGCGGACAGCCACGTCTCCCGGCACTTGACGCCCGCCGGCGGAGGCCGTAGCTTCCCCCTTGCAGCGAGCACGGGACGCGAGTAGGTCGAGTCCGATCCGGGAGGCCGTAGGCGGAAGCCGAAAGTTCGTCGGATCGGGGGACGAAAGCGCACCCGGCTCGCTGAATTTTTTGTGGTCCAAAAGGCGCGGATCGCAATTGCGGCCTCTCACGAAGAAAAAGTCGCAATTTGCGACGCCTCCGTTTCTTGACCTCTTGACCCCCACTCCGAGACGCCCTAGATTCCCCCTTGCAGCGAGCACGGAGCGAGAGTAGGTCGAAGCTCCACCGGAGGACGTGTAGGCGGAAGCCGAAACGCCAGTCGGAGGGGCGGACGAAATCGCCACCGGCTCGCTGAATTTTTTTGGGCGCAATCGGACGAGGGGGCCGCGGGAGCGGCCCCCTCGTCGCGCCAAGACCCCTAAAGAGGCCGCTTCGCGGCCTGGGCTCTCGATCACGGAGCGGTCAGGCTCGCTGGCTGTCGGTAACGTCGGACGGTGCGTCGCCTTCTGGTTCTCGTCTCCGTCGTCGTCTTCGTCGACGCGATGCTGTTCGGGGCGCTCGCGCCGCTGATTCCCGGCTACGCGGACGAGTTCGGCCTCTCCAAGACCGGCGCCGGGCTGCTCGTCGCCTCCTTCGGCGCGGGCGCGCTCCTCGGCGGCATTCCCGGCGGCCTGGCGGCGCTGCGCTGGGGGCCGAAGACCGCCGTCGTCGCCGGCCTCGTCCTCCTCGCCGGCTCCAGCTTCGCGTTCGCCGCCGCCGAAGGCCCCTGGGCGCTCGGGCTCGCACGCTTCGTCCAGGGCGCCTCGAGCACGACCACCTGGGCCGGCGCCCTCGCCTGGCTGACCGTCGCCACACCGCGTGAGCGCCGCGGCGAGCTGATCGGAATCGCGTTCGGCGCCGCCGTCTTCGGCGCCATCCTCGGGCCGATGTTCGGCGCCGTGGCCGACGCCGTCGGGATCGGCGCCTCGTTCGCCGTCGTCGGCGGTGTCGCCGCCGTTCTCGCCGGCTGGGCCGCAACCAGACCCGGCGCCGAGCCGGAGCAACAGGCAGCCGGCGCCGTCCCCCGCGCCTTCGCCGACCGGCGCTTCGTCGGCGGCCTCTGGCTGAACACGCTGCCCGCCTGGCTGTTCGGGACGATCATCGTCCTCGTGCCGCTGCAGCTCGACGAGGGCGGCTTCACCCCGTTCGCGATCGGCGCCGTCTTCCTCGTCGCCGGGCTCGTCGAGACAGTGGTCAACCCCTTCCTCGGCCGCTTCTCCGACCGGCGCGGCCGGCTGCTGCCGATCCGGATCGCGCTCACGGCGTCCGTCGCCGTCGCACTCGCGTTCGCAGTCGCCCGCGACCCGTACCCCGTCGCCGTGCTCGCGATCCTCGCGGCGATCACGTTCGGCGCCTTCTACACGCCCGGGATGGCGCTCGTCTCCGACCGCACCGAGGCCGCCGGCCTCTCTCAGGCGATCGGGTTCGGGATCATGAACACGGCCTGGGCGCTCGGGAACATGACCGGGCCGGCCCTGGCGGGCGCGATCGCGGAAGCGGCCGGGGACGCCGTCCCCTACGTGCTCGCCGCCGTGCTCTGCCTGCTCACGCTGGCGGCGACGGGAACCGTTCGAGCACCCACGACGCGTCGAGTGGCCGGCGACGGTAGCTCCGCCCGTTGACGAGCGCGTAGTCGCCGGTCCGCGGATCCATCGGCAGCCGCGACTCGGCCGGGTACCAGCGGTTGTGCCGGTCGATCAGCTCGTTCACCTCGCCGAAGTCCCAGCGCCGTGCGGCCGCGGCCCACGCCTCGGCGTCGCGGCCGAGCTCCTCGTACGCCGACGCGAGCCGCTGCTCGTGCTGGATCGTGAGCGCGTCGATCTCGCGGAGCCGCGCCATGTACGGCAGCGGCCCGCCGAGCGACGCGAGGTAGCTGCCCGCGTCGGGACGGAAGTTGCGCAGCCGCAGCGGCAGCTCGCGACCGCGCAGCGGACTGTCGCGAAGGTCGGCTTCGAGCCCCTCGAGGTTGCGCCGGTCGCGCGGCGTCTCCGGCAGCACGATCCCCTGCCGCAGCCCCCGCTCCCGCTCACGCCGCCTCACGCGGCAACCCTACTAGCGGCCGAACAGGCGGCTCAGCAGGCTGCGCCGAGGCTCCGGCTCCGGCTGCTGCTCCGAGACGTCCTCGTCGTCGCGAGGCTCGATCAGGCTCAGCACGTTCTCGCTCGACCGCTGCCGGGACTGCTCGGCCCGCTCGCGGTCGCCGCGAACCGCGGCCCGCATCTCGTCGATCTGGCTCTCCTCTTTCACTCGCCGCTGTTTCGATCCGATTCCGGCGGTTCCTCCCTCTCGACGACGACGCAGCGGCGGTCGTCGCCCGGGAGCGGCGAGGGCGCGAGCCGGAGCACCCGGAACGCGCCGCCGTCCAGTTGGAGCACCTCGCCGGGTACGGGTGCCGACCCCACCTGCGGGACGAGGGTGTACCCCTGCGGCGAGGTGACGAAGGCGAGCCAGCCGTGCCCGTCGACCACCTTCGGGGCGGCCGGAACGGGCTCTGGCACGCGCTCGGGCGCCGGCTGCGGCGAGCGCTGCGGAGCCTCGGCCGTCCCGCCCGCCGCGACCTCGTCCACCAGCTCGACGACGCGCTCGATCAACCCGGCGAGCCGGTCGAGGGACGGCAGGACGACCGGGGTCGGCGCCTGCTTTCGACGACGCCAGGGCCGCATCTCAGCCCCCGAGGTCGCCCTCGGCGTGCGGGATCGAACTGCGTGCGGCCTCGGCGAGCTTCGCGGGCGCGACCTCGAAGTAGGCGTCCTCGACGATCCCCGCCAACTCGTCCCAGTCGATCCCTCGGTCGAGGCGAGCTCCGAGCCAGCCCCGATGGCCGACGTACGGCGGGACGAAGAACCGGTCCGGATCGTTGTCGACGAGCACCGCCTGCATTCCGTCGGCCGCGGCGCACCAGATCGCAAAGCGGCCGTCACCGTGATGGTTCGTCAGCACCATCAGAAACGCGCGCTTCTCACGCACGAAGAACGTCGGTGCGCCGTGGCTCAACCGCTCGCTCGTCTCGGGCAGGGCGAGGCAGAGCTCACGGATCCCGGCCAGCACCCGGGCGTGGTTCTGGTCGCCGACCACGTTGCATCGTATGCATACGATCACCGCGTGGACGAGCGCCGGCGCCACCTCGTCTACAGCGTCACGAAGACATTCCTCGGCGTGCTCTGCCTGCGGCTCGAGCTCGACCTGGAGGCGCCGGTGGCGACCTGGATCGACGACGACCGGCTACCTCGCGCGTCGCTGCGCCAGCTGCTGAACCACACGAGCGGGATCCCGGACTACGGCCGGCTGCCGGCGTACGGCGAGGCCGTGCGGGAGTCGCCGTCCGAGCCGTGGAGCGACGACGAGCTGCTCGCGCGAGCGCTCGCCTCCGGTCCCGACTTCGAGCCGGGCGCGCGCTGGGCGTACTCGAACACCGGCTACCTGCTCGTGCGCCGAATCGTCGACGCTGCTGCACCGGGCGGTTTCGCCGGCGCGCTCGAGCGGGAGCTGCTCGGGCCGCTCGGGCTTGCCGACACGTCACTCGCGCTCGAGCTCGCAGACCTGGACGGGCTCGTCCCCGGCTGGAGCACGCAGGTCGCCGACGGACGGCAGGACGTCCGCGGCCGCTACCACCCGCGCTGGGTCGGACACCGGACGCTCGCCTCGACGGCCGCCGACCAGCGCCGCTTCTGGACCGCGCTCGCCGAAGGTCGGCTCTGCGACCTCGAGCGACTCACCGACGCGGTCGAGATCGGCTTCGACGCACCGGGCTTCACACGGCCGAGCTACGGGCTCGGGGTGATGACGGACCCGGGTTGGCCCGACGGGCTTCTGATCGGCCACGGCGGCGGCGGGCCCGGCTACGCGGCCGCCACGTTCGCCGTGCTCCGGCAGGACGAGGACCCGCTCGTCGCCGTCGAGCTCAGCGGCGACGAGCAGGTCGATGTCCAGGCACAGGCGCTGGACGAGCTCCGGGGCGCTACGTCCGATTGAACGTCTTCCGGACGGGTGCGCTCGTCCGGCCGGACGTGTCGCGCACCGCAATCGTGACCGTGTAGCGGCCCTTGCCGCGGAAGCGGACGGCCGGCACCCAGTTGCGGGTGTAGACGCCGCAGGGATTCGGCGCGATCCGGGTCGTGAAGCGGCGCGTCTGCGACACCTTCCCGGGCCGTGAGTCGGTCCCGAGGATCGTCAGGTTCCGCGGCGAGTCGTCGCAGATCCGGAACCGCGCGTAGACGCGGTTGCCGAGGAAGCGGACCGAGACCAGCTTCACGGTCGGCCGCGCGTTCGTCACCGGCACGGACGGGACGACGATGCCCGTCGGGCTCGACAGGGCCGAGCCGGCGCCGTTGGCGTTCCGGGCCGTGACCTCGACGCGCACGCGGAAGCCGACGTCGGCTGCGCGGACACCGTAGGTGTTGCCGGTCGCGCCGGCTACGTCGACACACGTCACGGCGTCGATGTCGCACCGCTGCCACTGGTACGCGAAGGAGGTCGGCGTGTTCGTCCACGTCCCGTCCTCGGCGGTCAGCTCCTGACCCACCTCTGGCTCGCCCGTGATCGTCGGCCGCGCGCTGTTCCGCGGCGCCGCACTCGGTGCCACGGCCGCCGTCGGCGCCGAGCGGGCGTTCACGGCGCCCTCGGCGTTGATCCCGGTGACACGGACGCGCATCGTCCGGCCCGAGTCGGCCGACGTGAGCAGGTACGTCTTCTCGACCGCGCCGGCGATGTTCGTGCACGCGGCTCCGCTCGCGTTGCAGCGCTGCCACTGGTACTGGAACGCGGTCGGGCCGTTGCTCCAGGTCCCGTTCTGCGCGGTCAGCGTCTCGCCCACGCGGGCCGTGCCCGTGATCGTCGGTGGAGAGGTGTTCGCGGGCGGCGCTGCCGTGGCCGGCAGAGCCCAGACGAGCACGGCTCCCATTGCTGCCCCCATTCCCAGCAGTCTGGTCTTCACGAAGAAACGTCCTTTCGGTCGATTTCCCCATTTCAAACGGGAAAACCGCCGAGGTGGGTGCGCGCAGTGCCGGGAGGAGGCACCGTTTCGGCGCCTCCTCCCGCTGCTGTCTTTAGGCGAGGGTGTCCGCGAGTGCGCGGAGCGCAGCCCTCAGGTCGGCGAACTTCGCTCCCCTGAGATCGTTCGCGAGCGCGTTCAGCTCTGCAGCTGCTGCCGCAGGCTGGCCGTTGGCGTTCAGGCGCTCCGCCCGGTCGATCGACCGGTTGATCTGGATGATCGTCCGGCGGACGGTGTCGCCTGCCCGGTCGAGCTGGTCGACGTAGGAGCGGACGACGGCGAAGCTGGGCTCGTTCACGAGCCGCGGCTGGTGCTGCGGGGTCAGCCGTTCGAGCTGGACTTCGGCCGCTGCTGCGATCTCGTTGGCGGAGAGCAGCTCGGTCGGCGTCAGCTTCCAGCTGTCGAAGCCGCGGGCGATCTCGGACCCGTAGATGCCGCCGTTGTAGTAGTAGGTCGACCAGAGGCCGCCGAGCACGAGCGCCGTGCCGCTGATCGGCCCGCGGTCGTAGTAGGCGATCTCCCGCGGGTTGAACGAGTCGGTGAAATCGATCACCGAGAGCCCGCCCTGGTACCAGGCCTGCGTCATGATGTCGCGCCCGGGAACCGGGATCAGCGACGGCAAGTGAGAGACGCAGTTCTCCTGGTTCGTCTGCGCGACCGGCAGCTTGTAGTAGCTGCGGAACACGAGCTGGCCGCCCACGATGTCGTAGATCGCATTCGCGCCCCAGCTAGGTGCGTCCGTGATCCGGCAGCGCGGCGCCGTGCCTCCGCCCCACTCGTCGGTGAAGACCACCTTCGTGCCGTCGTTCGAGAACGTGGCGCCGTGCCAGTAGGCGAAGTTGTTGTCCTGCGCGACCGCGGTCCGCGTCGGGTTCGCCGGGTCGCTGATGTCGATCAGTAGCCCGTTGCCCTCGCACGCGCCGGCCGCGATGTCGAGCTCCGGGAAGACGGTGATGTCGTGGCAGGCGTCGGTGATCGGCGTCGGGCTCCAGCCCGTCCCCGACGGATGCAGCGGCGTCGGCGGTGCGTTCTGGAGCACGTTGAGCTGGCCCGTCACCGCGTCGCCCATCAGCCGCGCCTCGTTGACGACCGCCGCGTTCTGCGGTGCGGCGAATGGAACCTTGATCACCTCGATCTGCCACCGCGAAAGGTCCTGGTCGAACTGCGGCGGCGCCAGAGACTCATTCGTCACCGGCGGCGGCAGATCCTTGCAGCCGGCCAGCGTCGACGCCGGCCGCGGGGTCGTGGTGCCGTTGACGTAGACGTAGAGGTTGGCGTCGTCGTGCGGGCTCTTCAGGATCGTGTGGGTATGCGAGCCGCGACACGTCTGTACGGCCGCCACCTGGACCGGGTTGGCCAGGTTCGTGATGTCGAAGATGCGCACGCCCTGGAATCTCGTGCCGACCGCCGGGTTCGTCCCGCAGTCCACTCGCCCGCGTGCCTCCTCGACGGACATGAAGAGCAGGTTCTCGTACACGGACACCTCGCCCTGCCCGCCCGGGCAGACGACCGCGGTCACGAGTGACGGGTTCGCCGGGTTGGAGATGTTGTAGATCTGGAAGCCGTTGAAGTTGCCGACGAAGGCGTGGTCGCCCTCGAAGGCGAGGTCCGAGTTGACGAAGCCGAAGTCACCCGGGTTGGCGGGATTGAAGAATCCGGCCGGCTTCATCCGGTTCGCGAGCAGCTCGACGCCGCTCGCGGCCACGCCGGCGTTGTCGAAGCCCGGGCTCAGTCCGGGGCGCTGGTCGGTGATGCCCTGCGCGGCGGCGAGCGAAGTCAGGACGGTCGCGGCGAGCAGCGCTCCGAGCGCTGCGATCGTGGCGCGGCGTCGCGGTGGACGGGGAAGGCGTGCGGCGGGGCCTCTCATGTCTCTCCCTGGTCGCCTACTGGGTTTACCAACACTAATATCTCGGCGTGACCAAGGTCAAACCTGCTCGGTTGGCAGCACTCGCCGCGGCGGCCGTGCTCGGCGGCTGCAGCGGCGGCGACGAGCGCGCCTCGGACGAGGCGATCACGACCGGCGAGCCGGCTCCGAACATCGTCCAGCCGGGAGCCCCGGGCGAGCCGGCCCGGACGCTGACGCCCGAGGAAGTGGCGGAGCTGGAGCCGCCGACCTACACCGAGTCCGACGTCCGCTTCATGCAGGGGATGATCCACCACCACGCGCAGGCGCTCTGGATGACGGATCTCGTCCCCAAGCGGAGCACGCGGTCTTCGGTCGGGCTTCTCGCCAGGCGAATCGACGCGTCGCAGGAAGCCGAGATCGCGCAGATGCGCGAGTGGCTGAAGACGAGGGGCGAGGAGACGCCGATCCTCCACCGCGCTCACGGGCACGCTCACGGCACCGGGGTGGCGGCAATGCCAGGCATGCTCACGCAGGCGCAGAAGCAGCGGCTCGAGGCCGCGTCCGGGACGGCGTTCGACCGCCTCTTCCTCCGCTTCATGATCCAGCACCACCGCGGCGCGTTGACGATGGTCGACCGCCTCTACACGAGCGACGGCGGCCTGGAGCCGGCTGCCGACGCCTTCGCGCGTCATGTCGACTCCGACCAGACGATCGAGATCGCCCGGATGGAGCAGCTGCTCGCCGGTATCCGCGCGGAAGCGTGAAAAACCGCGCGCACGGGGTATCGCGAAGGGAGAGGTAACGACCAAAGGGGGATTCTCGATGCGCCGCCTCATCCTGCTCCTCAGCGCCGTGCTCCTGCTCGGAGCATCCGCAGCAGTCGCCCAGAACGCGTTCCCGAGCAAGATCGCGCTCCCGAACGGATTCGCTCCGGAAGGGATCGAGATCGGCGGGAACACGTTCTACGTCGGCTCCGTCGGCAGCGGCGCGATCTACGCCGGCGATCTCCGCACGGGCCAGGGCCAGATCCTGGTCGAGGGCGCGCCGGGCGTCCGCTCCGCCACGGGCCTGGAGCTCGAGGGCGACCGCCTCTGGGTCTCTGGGGCTCGCTTCGGCAACGCACTCGTCTACAACGCGCAGACCGGTGCGCTCCTGCACCAGTTCCAGCTCGCGACCGGGACCGGCGGGACGTTCATCAACGACGCCGTCGTGACGAAGCGTGGAGTCTTCTTCACCGACTCGCAGCGGCCCGTCATCTACAAGGTCGGAAACGCCGGGATCGCCGGGCCGGGGCCCGTCACCACGATCCCGCTCTCAGGCGACTATCGGCACGTCGCCGGCCAGTTCAACCTGAACGGGATCGTCGCGACGAAGAACGGCAAGACGCTGATCGCGGTGCAGAGCTTCTCGCGCAAGCTCTTGACGATCGATCCGGACACGGGCGTCGCCGACGAGATCGACCTCGGCGGCTACGACCTCACGAACGGCGACGGCCTGCTCCTGCGCGGCCGGACGCTCTTCGTCGTCCAGAACCGCGACAACAAGGTCGCCGTCTTCCGGCTCTCACGCGACCTGACGACGGCCACGTTCCGGCGCGCACTCACCAATCCCGACCTCGACGTGCCGACGACGATCGACCGGTCCGGACGCAAGCTCTATGTCGTCAACGCCCGCTTCGGCACGACGACGCCGACCGACCAGGCGTACCACGTGGTCAGGGTGAGGTAGAGGACTCTGCGTCGAACCGCATGAAGGCGTACACGACGAGGTAGCTCAGCGTCAGGAAGCTGGCGAGGAGCACCGTCATTCCGATCGCGATGGGGTCGGCGACGACCCCATCGAGGTCGGACAGCAGGTACGGGTTCGCGAGCACGTCCCAGCTGTTCCAGCGGAGCACGCGGCCGAGGTAGATGCCGAAGCTCGCGAGGCCGAGCACCGACACAGCGGCCGTCCACGCGACCCGCGCGCCGGCGAGGTCGCGCACGACCGACTGAACCAGGTAGAGCGAGATGAAGCCGAGCAGCATCCCCGTCCAGGCAGGAGCCGCGATCACGACGATGTCGACCCAGAGCGGCACCGAGGCGCTCGGGACGAGGTGCTTGAAGTCGGTGATGATGTAGGGCGCATTCGGCAGGAAGAGCAGCCACAGCGCCGCGAGCGGGAGCAGCCGCAGCGGCCGCGTCCCGGCTCGGTGCCGGTCGTAGAGCACGATCGCGAGCCCGAACGGGATCCAGGCGAGGAAGAGGTTCCAGATCAGGTAGCTGAAGAGCTGCTCGCTCGAATAGACGTAGCGGGCGGCGATCAGGGCGACGGAGAAGAGCGAGAGCAACGCCAGCGCGACGTAGATCGCGCGGCGGCGGCCGCTGATGTCCGTGCCCGTCATCGGGAGCACTGTACCGGCGAGGGGTCAGGCAGATTCGTGCGCGTACCGGGCGAATCCGGCCAGGCCGAACACGGCGGTCCTCGCGCCCCAGCCGGCGAAACGCGTCCGGAAGCTGCCGGTGAACGTCCCACTCGACTCGGCCGTCCCGCAGGCCCCGCGCGTTCCTGTCGAGGTGTCGGAGGCCGTGAAGGTGCCGTCGCCCTGAACGGCAAGCCCGGCCGGCAGCCGGACGCCGATGGTGGGCGGCCCTGCCGCCGAGCGGATCGAAGCCGAGGCGTTCGAGCCGCATCACGTGGTACCAGGTGACGCCGGCCGGCAGCGAGCCGCCGCGGTCGGCGAGGCTCAACGTCAGCCAGCCGCCGGCGTCGGGCGAGAGCAACAGCGTCGCCGCCGGGCCGCTCGCGGCCTGGCGGACGGCGGTGAGCACGGTCGACGGCGCACAGGTCGTGACCACCGCGGGCGCGCAGTCGACCGGACCGCCGCGATTGAACGTCACGGAGCCGGTGAAGCGGACGCGCCGGATCGTGCCGAAGAACGTCGTCCCCGTCCGGAGCGCGAAGGTGCCGCGCAGGGTCACCGGCACCCTCACGAACGCGCCGCGACAGCCCTGCGACTCGCCGATCTCCTGCGCCGGCCCGGTCGCCGTCACCGTCATGCCGATCGTGAGCAGCGTGCCGAAGCGGGCCTGCCAGCGCCCGCGCCGGCCGTCGAAGGTGACCGTCCGGGCGGGGGCGGCGCGGAGACCGTGCTGCTCCTCCCCGCGCCCGTTCGCGAGCTTGCGGGTGAGCGTGATGCCGAAGGTCTCGCGACCGCCGGGCGAGCTCGGACCAACGACCGCAGCCGAGAGCTTCCAGTCCGCCGAGAGCTTGGACGGCGCGACGAAGAGCGTCACGTGATCGACGGCGGCTGCGGTGCCGGGCAGCGTGAGCGCCGCCCCGACGGTTGCGATCAGCACTGAGCTTCGAACGGACATGCAAACCCCTCCTGGACCGAACGGTACGCCTTGCTCGGGCGGGCGGCAAGCTCTCAGCTGAAGGTCACGAGCGGACCCTCCCGCTCACGTGCGCCGGCGCGGCACGTGGTCCGCGCTGCCGCCGATGGAAGCAAGGGACAGCCCTCCCGCTCGAAGGCGCCGTCCGTGAGCACCGCCACCGACATGCCGAGCCAGCGGTAGCACGCGAGCCGCACTCCGCCCGTGAAGATCTCGCAGCGCCGGACGAGCCTGACGTACGCCGTCGTCGCTGCCCCCAGCAGGTTCTGCGTCTTGGTGCCACGAATACAGGCGACCGCGTCGGCGGCGTCGGCGAGCCCGGCGCAGAGCTCGAGCTGCAGCTCCGGGTCGGCGGGGCCGATCACCGCGGCCCCGGTGACACACGCCTCGCGCTGAAGACCGTCGAGATCGTCGCAGAGGACATCGAGGTGAACAGCCGAGTCGACGACGATCCCCTCCGGCCGGTCGTCGACGAACGCGCGGTACCAGCACGGCCGCACGAACTCGGCCGGCTGCGCCGCACACAGCTCCCGAACGTCTGTGACGGCGTCGGGCGGAAGGGTGGCGTCGTCCGCGCCGGCGACGGCGAACCAGTAGTCGTGGTACGCGCCCTGGGCGCAATCCGGCGCCGTCTGCGGACCGAGGGCGGTGCAGAGCCCGAGCGCCGCCGCGAGCCGGTCGCCGTGGATTCGCATGAAGGCGTGCCCCAGTCCGTGCACGCAGCTGTAGCGGCGGTAGCGGGTGCCCGCGTCGGCGCAGATCTCGGCAGCGGCTGCGGGCCGGCGGACGTCGAGGCTGGGCGCGACGCCGGTGACGAGACCGTGGGCGAACCCGGCGCTGCAGCCCGGGTCGTTGCTACGGGGCAGGCGCTCCTGCAGGTCGCCCAGGTCCAGCTCCGCATCCAGCGCGTATGTCCTCCCCACTGTGTGCATCACTCCGTGGCAGTTCGCGAGGACGAACCCTCCTTCGGCGCGCACCGCGTCCTCGATCGCCGCCACCGCGGGGAGCGGGTCGTCACGGCCGTCGACGACCTCCTGAAACGTCCGGGTGAGGCAGTCGCGCGCCGCATCGGCCAGGAGCGCCCCGCACGCTCCGAGGTCGACCGCCGCGGGTGGCTCGTCGTCGCCGCCGCGCGAGAGCAGGACGGCGGTTGCGAGCAGCGCCGCGGCGCCGAGCACAGCGGCGAGCAGAACGAGGGCGGCCCGGCGCGGCGGGCCGCCCTCCCGTTTCTCGTCCTGCCCTACTTGATCTGGAACGTCGTCCTGCCGGTGGTCTGGTTTCCAGCCATGTCCGTGGCCAGCCAACGGAACTCCGTCGTCTTCGTGACGACGAACGACTGCCCCGGCTCACGCGGCCCGGTCGAGTCCCACAACGTCGACGTGTTGCTCGGCTTCGACCCGTCCGTCGTGTAGCGGATCACGGCCGGCTCGCTCACGTACTGGAACGTCGTCGTGATCGGTGTGCTCGACGAGCGCACCCCGGTCATGATCACCTCGGGACCCTTGTCGTCCTTCGAGTAGTCGTAGGCCGACTCGAGCAGGCCGTAGTTGCCGGCCGCGAACTCGAGCGCCTCGAACTTGCCCTCGGTGTCGTAGGGCGGCTGGAAGCCGACGCCCTGCTGCGTGAGGTCCTGTCCTCGCATGACCGCGCCCGCCGCGTGCGCGAACTGGAGCGGCTCGGTGAAGGTGATGTTGGTGCCCGGGCTCGGCGGGTTGTTCGCCGCGACCGAGAGCACTGTCCTGGTCTCCTCCGTGGGCAGGCCCGGATCGAACGTCACCTTCTCCAGCGGCGTGAAGAGGTTCCGGTTCGCCGACCGCAGGGTGCTTGCGCCTGCGGGCACGGCGATCGAGACCGTCGTCTGCTCGAGCGCGCCGAAGCGATCGGCCCCGGTCTCGAACGAGTACGCGATCACGCCGCGGTTGTACCAGTGCTCGTCGGCGCTGTTGCCTGCCGCCGAGTAGAGGACGTCCGCGATCGGACCCGTCCGCTCCGGCAGGATCACGGTGTTCCGAACCTCCTTGATCCGGTTCAGGATCCGATCGCCTGCCTCGAAGAAGTACTTCTCGACGCCGATGTTCGCGTGCACGGCCGCGCCCTCACCGCGATCGGGCAGGTAGGTGCCCGGCGCCCACATGAAGTAGCCGCCGAAGCTGTGGATGTTGTTCGAGAACCGGATGTTCTTGAACGTGTCTGCGATCCAGAACTCGTTCTTGATTTCCGGCTCGGACGCCTCGCTCGGCCCCGCGAACACGTCGCTGACACACGACGTCGATGCCCCGATGTAGCCGTCGGTCAACGTCCCGAAGGTGTTGTTGCGGTTCATGTCGGTGCCCCAGGCGTTCCGGGCCGCCGAGTCGTTGAACGGCTGGGCGGCTCCTCCTGGGAGCAGGTTCGGCCGCGGCGTCCAGAAGTTCGCCGCG
This sequence comes from uncultured Gaiellaceae bacterium, assembly GCA_963738795.1. GTDB lineage: Bacteria > Actinomycetota > Thermoleophilia > Gaiellales > Gaiellaceae > Gaiellasilicea. The sequence continues at coordinate 538,462 of CAVTXQ010000010.1, forward strand.
TTCGGGTCGTCGGCCTCGAGGCCACCGACCATGCACCAGTTGGTCATCGTGCGACGCTGCTGCGCGAAGTTGTGCATCGAGTAGTGCGACCCGTCCGGGTTGGACGAGGGGAGGATGAAGATGTCCAGCTCGTCGACGAGCTTCCGCGTCGTCTTGTCGATCCCGTAGTTCCGGAGCAGCTGCTCCGCGGTCTCGAGGCACGTCAGCGGCGTCGCCCACTCACGGGCGTGCTGCTGGCAGTAGAGGAAGACGCCGACGCGACGGCCGTGGACACCCTGGTCGGGGCTGTTGCCCGGCCGTTTCTTCCCGATCCTCATCACGAAGTACTCGAACGGCCCGCGCTGGACGTGGGCGTTGGTCGCCGTCGTCAGGAAGTCGGACAGGTTGCCCTTCGGCCGCGCCTGGACGATCCCGGCTCCCGCGTTACCGCGGTAGGTCTGCGCGACGAGCTTCGCGGACGCACCCGGAGCGGCGTTGATCGCAGCCGCCACCTGGGCGGCCGTGCTGGTGAGCACACCGGTCGCATCCGTTGCGAGGCTGACTCTCAGGTCGTTGCCGACGAAGCTCACCGTGAGCGGGGCGTTTGACGCGAGCGGATTGACGAACTCGGCCGTGAGGTCGTTGCCGCCCTCGTGTCCCCAGGCCCTCGACGTGAGGATGACGGCCTGCGGTCCGACGGTACCGCTGAGGTTCCCCGTGAAGGCCGGATTCGTCAATCCCGCCATCAGCGCCTGTGCCCGCCGCTGGTACCCGTTCGTCTTGTTCGGGAGCGGGACGATCGTCGTCAGGTCGGGGAACTCCGCCGCGAGCTCGCGGAAGCGTCCGTAGACCTCGGTCGGATCGAGGTACCGCGTCGTGAAGTCGCTGAGGTACGTCTCGCTCATCGGCGGCAGGCCGCCGCCCAGCCACACGTTCACCGGCGCCTCGACGAACGCACCGAGGCTCGAGCCGATCCGGATGCGCGTCGGCGCCGCCGGCGTCGACTCGTTGAGCTCTCCGACCTTGACGAGGATGCGGTGCTCGACGTAGGTGTCCGGCGTCGTGTCCGGGTCGATGTTCACGTTCATCGTCCGCGGGCCCTGATCGACCTCCGTGCCCGCGCCCGTGTCCCACGAGAGCGCGAGCGAGGCACCGGTCGTCGACGATCCGCGGGTGCCGTCCTTCGCCTCGACGGAGAGGAAGCGGCCGGCGTAGTTCTCGAAGTAGTCGACGCGGAGCACGATGATGTCGCCCCGCGGCGCCACCTCCGCACTGCCCTCGGCGAGCGCGGCTGCCTCCGCCGTCTTCTCGGCCTTCACGTCGGCCTGCCAGTCCTGGACGCGCTCGCGCCAGGTGGTCGGACCCTCGATCGTCGTTCCGAGCTCGAAGCCGGCCGCTTCGAGCGCGCTGAGCTCGTCGTCGTTGCCGAAGACGGTCACGGTCACCGACCCGTCTCCGTTCGTGCGCAGGTAGTGGTCGTTGAAGTCGATCCCGTAGTCCTCGGCTTCGAGCTGAAGCTCGATCGCCGCGGCCTTGTCGGGCAGGTTGACCTCGACGAGGCTCCGGCCCTGATTCGGGTCGATGCCCCGTTGGCTTTCCTGCGCCGAGGCGCCGCCGGCGGTCGCGAATGCGACCACCGTCGCGGCGAGCAGGGCTGTGCGTGCTCCCCTCACTCTCATGACGGCACTCCCCCCAAAAGAAGGTTTGGAAGCCGCGAATCGAATCAAACTTCCAGCCGATTGGTCGAGGTTCCAGTCAATCCGGCAGCAAGGGCATCGTCAGCCCCTCGCCGCGGCCGAGCAGCACCGCCCGCGTCAGCGCCTCGTTGCCGAAGCGAGTCCGGACCTCGTCGACGGCTGCGTCGAGCTCGCCGTCGTTCCGCGGGTCGAACGGCAGCATCAACTGCAGCGGGCGGTCGTCCTCGAGATTAGCCACCGCAACGCCGACGAGCGTGACGCCCCGCCGCTCGATCATCGGCGTTGCCGCAGCGAGCAGCCCGCGCGCGGTGGCGAGGATCGTGTGCGTCTGCGCGGTCGGCCGGTCAAGCGTGTGCGACCTCGTCGCGCGCGTGAAATCGTCGAAGCGGAGCCGGAGGACGACCGTGCGCCCGACCCGTCGAGCCGCCCGCAGGCGCCGCGTCACACGGTCGACGAGCCCGATCAGCGACGCATCGAGCTCCTCGATCGACGTCGGCCTGCGGCCGAGCGCTCGCTGCGACCCGATCGAGCCGCGCCGCCGACCGGTGTGCACGGACCGCGGGTCGAGGTTGTGCGCGAGCGCGTGCAGGTGGCGTCCCGCCGCGACGCCGAGCATCGACACGAGCACCGACTCCGGCAGCACGGCCACCTGCCGCACCTTCGAGATCCCGCGCGCCCGGAGCTTCGCGGCCGTGACCGGGCCGACGCCCCAGAGCCGCTCGACCGGGAGCGGATGGAGGAACCGGAGCTCCTGGTCCGGCGGCACCACCAGCAGCCCGTCGGGCTTCGCGACCGCGCTCGCGACCTTGGCGAGGAACTTCGTCCTGGCGACACCCACGGTGATCGGCAGCCCGACGTTCTCGAGCACGTCACGCCGCAGCCGTTCTGCGATCTCGACCGGCGTCCCGAATGCGCGCTCCATCCCACGCACGTCGAGGAAGGCCTCGTCGATCGAGAGCCCTTCGACGAGCGGCGTCGTGTTCTCGAACACCTCGAACACGGCCTTGCTCGCCTCGACATAGGCGGAGAAGCGCGGCTTGACGGAGATCGCGTGCGGGCAGAGCCGCCGCGCCTGACGCTCGTTCATCGCCGTTCGGATCCCGAAGGCCTTCGCCTCGTAGCTCGCGGCGAGGACGACGCCCATGCCCACGAGCACCGGACGCCCGCGCAGCCGCCGCTCGTCCCGCTGCTCGACCGACGCGAAGAACGCGTCCAGGTCGGCGTGCAGGATCGTCGCCTCTCTCGACACGAACATATGTTCGCACAGTCAGACCAGGCGCGAAAGCCAGTCTCGGACCGCGTCCGTTACCGGTCCCGTCGAGCGGAGGCTGTGATTGCCCGGCACGAGCACGACCGAGCGTCTTTGCGAGGGCGGTGGGATCCCGAACGGATCGCGCTCGCCCTGGACGACGAGCACCGGCACCGGGACCGCGTCGAGCTCGTCCAGCCGGCTCGGCGCATCCGGCCGCCCCGGGGGCCGCAGCGGAAACGCGAGGCAGACGACGCCCACCGACCCCGGTCGCCGCGGCGGTGCGGCAGGCGACGCGCGCGCCGGCGGACCGTCCGCCCGCGAGGAGCGGCAGCCCGGTCAGCTCACCGGCGCGGAGCTGCTCGACGACCGAGATCCAGGCCGTGTCGAGCTGGCCGGCCGGTGCCGGCGAGCGGCGGCCTGCGACGCGGTAGGGCTGCTCGACAAGTGCGACCGACACCGCGGCGGCGAGCGCGGCGGTCGTCGCGGCGACGAGGTCGGGCGCCGCGACCCCTCCCCCGGCCCCGTGCCCGAGCACGAGCGCCGCGCGAGGCTCGTCGGCGGAATGCAGGTGGACCCGCGCTAGCCCGTGCGGGGTTTCGAGCTCGAGCATGTCCGGCTACTCTGCCCGTTGTTCGTACGGGGAGGGGGTTCGGTGCTGCGAAGGCTGCTCGTGCTCGCCGCCGGTGTCACCGCCGCCGGGGTGATCGCCGGCTCGGCCGCTGGGTTCGGCGGAGCCTCGGAACCGGTGCCCTCGCTGACGCCGGTCGCCACGCAGCGCCTGTGGAACGAGTTGGTACAGCGGCCGCGCATGCACTCGCTGAGGACAGCCGAATGCCGGCCGCTCCGCGCCGTCTTCTACGCGCCGACGGACTGGCGCCGGCTCGCAACCAGGCTGGCGTCGACGCCATCGCCCTGTGCGCAGTACTACATCTCCGTACCGCCCGTGGGCGACAAGACCCAGCCGCGGGCCGACGAGGCGTGGCGCATCCGATCGCTCGGGCCGGCGTTCCACGCGCTGGCGGAGATCAGCGTCACCGGCTGGACGGGCTGGGTCGCCTCGACCGGCAACTCGTGGCGCGAGGCCGGCCTCGAGGCGCGGCGGCGGATGGCTGCGGCCGGATACGACGTCGCCGCCGGAGACACGTGGGCGCTGAACGAGCTCTCCTCGGCGGTGCGGCAAGGCACCGGCAACGCGCGCGCGAACATGCGGGCCTTCCTCAACGGCCTCCACGACGGCGACGGCACGCTGCCGGCCGTGCGCGGGACGGTCTTCATCGCCGGGATCGGCCAGGCCACGACCGATCTCTCGCTCTACCAGGCACGGCTGCAGGACTGGTACGAAGACGCCGGCTTCTGGAGCGACCTCGGCCGCGTCGCCGCCGATTGGTCGCAGGAGGTCTACGGCGACGTGCGCCATTACGCCGTTCCCGGCGCGACCCGGGAGGCGCGGCGCGACCTGCTGAACGAATACCTCCAGCACCAGGCGTCGCTGGCCGGCGTCGCGCCCGGCTCGGGCGCCGCCGCGCGGTCATTCCTGGCCGGCACGTACAGCCCGCTCGCAAACGCCGCGTGGCGCTACGACGCCGCCTTCGGCTGGACCGACGTCACGCCCGAGCTGATGCAGGACTATGTCTCCGCCCAGGCCTACGCGCTGCGCGCAGCGGGCACCGGCCGCTTCGGCTACGCCTGGTCGCCGAAGAACCTCGCAGGCGTCCCGACCGGAGACTTCAACGCGCAGACCGATGCGCTGCTCGTCCGGCTCGCCGCGGCGATCGCCGACTCGGGCGACATGCCGGAAGCCGCCTGCGGGGCGAGCTGGTGCACCGGCAACCTCGCCGGGGCGACGGCGACACCGGCCTGGCGCACCTTCGCCGCCTGGAAGCCGTCCCGGCTCGCGTTCACCTCGCCGGAGCAGACGGTGGCGCCGGGGACTGTGTCGGCGCCGCTGACCGTCGAGCTGCAGACGAGCACCGGCACGGCGTACACGGCCGGTGTCCCGGTCACGGTCGAGCTGACGTCGTCGTCGCCGACGGCTGAGCTCTCGGCGAGCCCGGGCGGACCGTGGTCGCCGGCGCTGACGGCGCCGATCGCCTCCGGCTCGAGCGCGGCGACGTTCCACGTCCGCGACAGCACGAGCGGCTCGGTCACGATTACGGCAGCGGCCGCCGGCAAGACCACCGCTACGCACGCCGTGACCGTCGGAGCGGTTACCCCCTTGCCACCGCCGTCGTCGGGCGGCGTTGGTGGCGGCTCTGCGCCAGATCTCGCCGTTCAGGCGAGCGCGACGCCTGCGGCGCCCGTGATCGGCGACACGATCACCTACGTCATCGGCGTGCGGAATCTCGGCGGCCCGGCATCGCGCGTCTCGCTCGCCGTGCAGCTCCCGGCGCAGGTCGCCTACGCCGGCAGCCAGTCTGACCGCGGTGCCGGCTGCACCGGCGCGACGACGCTCACGTGCGATCTCGACTTCCTCTCCGGCGACCTGGTTGCGAGCGTGCGGATCAACGCCGTCGTCCGTGCAGCTGGCACCCTGACGCTGACGGCGGTCTCTTCGGCACAGCCTCCCGACGCACAGCCGGCGAACGACACGGCGAACGTCGTTACGGTCGTCGCGGCACCGGCCGCGGTTCAGACCCCGGCGCGCGTCGCTCCCGCTCTCCGTGCGGTCGGCACGCCGGCGCGCGTGACGCGGGCCAGAGGAGCCGCGACCGTGTCCGTTCGCTTCTCGGTCGCCGGCGCAGCGCGCCTCGAGGCGCGCCTGATACCGCTTCGCTCAGCGCGTCCGCTGACGCTGCTCGCCGGCACAACGCTCGCCGGAGCGCGCGTGTCGAGGGCGCGCCCGGCCGCGGCCGCGAACGTCACCCGCGCCGCCACGTATCTCTTCAAGGCACGGGTCGGTGCTGCGAAGCTGGTTCGCGGCCGCATCTACGTCGTCAGCCTCACCGCGATCGGCGCCGACGGCCGCCGGCGCGTGCTGACGATCCGCGTCCGCGCCTAAACGGGCCGAGCCGCCCGCAATCAGCAGAATGGTCGGCGTGAGCGAGACCCTCTTCGTCGTCGACAGGCCCGCCGGCTCCGAGTGGCTGCCCGGAAAGGGTGCGCGCGACCAGCCACTCTGGCCGGAGCACGCCGCCTTCATGGACGACCTCTTCGAGCGCGGGCTGATCGCGCTCGGCGGGCCCTTCCTCGACGGCTCCGGCGCGATGGTCGTCATGCGTGTCAGCGAGGAAGCAGAGGCGCGGGAGCTGCTCGCGCCGGATCCCTGGTGCAGCGGCGGCCGCGACGTGCAGGGAATCGGCCGGATCCGCCCCTGGACGATCTTCCTCGACGGCCGGTGACGGAGCGCGCAATCATCCTGGTCGAAGGCGCGAGCGATCGGATCGCGCTCGAGACGCTCGCTGCGCGACGCGGTCGCGACCTGGCCGCCGAGGGTGTCACGGTCGTGGCGATCGGCGGCGCACAGGCTGTCGAGCGAGCGATCCGCGAGCTCGGCGACGTCCGCGTCGCCGGGCTGTACGACGTCGCGGAGGAGCGTGCCGTCCTCCGCGGCCTCGAGCGCACCGGCATCGCCGCCGACGGCTTCTTCGCGTGCGACCCCGACCTCGAGGGAGAGCTCGTCCGCGCGCTCGGCCCGGAGCGGATGCTCAGGCTCGTCGAGGAGCGCGGACAGCTCGGGGCGTTCACCACCTACCGAAAGCAGCCGGCGCAGCGCGAGAAGCCGCTCGAGGCGCAGCTCCACGGGTGGCTCCACAACTGGAAGATCCGCTACGCGGCGCCGCTCGTCGAGGCGCTGGACCTCGCGCGCGTCCCGCAGCCGCTCGACGGCGCGCTCAGCTGGACGGCGCCGTCTCCCTGAGGTACTGGTGCACCAGTGCGATCGACATGCTGCCCTCGCCGACGGCGGCCGCGACGCGCTTCACCGGGCCCGAGCGTACGTCGCCGCACGCAAAGATGCCCGGCACGCTCGTCTCGAGCAGGTACGGATCGCGGTCGAGCGACCACCGGCCCGCATCGCTGACGTCGGAGCCGGTGAGCACGTAGCCGCGCCGGTCGAGCGCGACCTCGGTGGGCAGCCAGCCGGTCTCCGCGTCGGCGCCGATGAAGATGAAGAGCCCGCCCGACTCGAGCCGCGACGTCTCTCCCGTGGCCGAGTTTCGGACGTCGATCGCCTCGAGCGAGGACTCGCCGTGGGCGGCGACGACCTCCGTCTCGACGAGGACGTCGATGTTCGACCGGGACGCGAGCTGGTCGATCAGATACCGGGACATGCTCTTCTCGAGCCCCTGGCCGCGACAGAGGATCGTGACGCTCCGCGCGTGGGTCGAGAAGAACATCGCCGCCTGGCCCGACGAGTTGCCCGCGCCGACGATGTGGATGTCCAGGCCGTGCGTGCCCGCCGCGTCGCTCCGCGCGGCGCCGTACGCGACGCCCTTCCCGGCGAGCCGGTCGAATCCGTCGAGCGACAGCCGCCGCCACGCGACGCCGCACGCGAGGATGATCGTCCGTGCCCGCAGGACGTCGCCCCCGTCGAGCTGCACCTGCCGCGTCGCCGCGTCGAACCTCGTCGTCGTCCTGGTCACGAGGATCTCGGCGCCGAGCCTGCGAGCCTGCAGGAGCGCCCGGCTCGCGAGCTCGTCGCCGGACACGCCTGACGGGAAGCCGAGGTAGTTCTCGATCCGCGACGACGCGCCCGCCTGGCCGCCCGGCGCTTCCCGCTCGACGACGACCGTTCGCAGGCCTTCCGAGGCTCCGTAGACCGCGGCGGCGAGCCCGGCAGGGCCGGCGCCGACGATCACCGTGTCGTACTCGGCGGCCTCCGGCTCGGTCGCGAGGCCGAGCAGCTCGGCTACACGGCGGAGCTGCGGCCGCACGGCCGTTTTGCCGTCGATCACCCGAATCGCCGGCCAGTCCTCCTCTGCCGGCAGCGGGCCGTCCCATTGCTCGGCCGCGTCCGGCGTCTCGGGCGTCAACCACACGAACGTGATCTGGTTGCGTTCGAGGAAGCGGCGCAGCTCGCCGCAGGCCGCGTCCCAGCGATGCCCGACCACGAGCGCGCGGGGAGGCGGCGGCTCGGCGGCGATCCCCTGCAGCCCGGCGGCGCCGCTGATCCGGTTGGCCGCCAGCCTGCCGACCTCCCGTGCGATGCCCGGCGCCGCGGCGGCGACAGCGTGGTAGTCGTGCGCCTCCAGCCGGAGGACACGCGAGGCCTCCGCCGCGCGGAAGCCGACCGGGAAGACCGTGCCGAGCGTGATCGGAACCTCGCCGAAGACGTCACCGGGGCGCCGTTCTCCGACGACGCGCTCGATCCCGTCGACGAGCTTGACCGCCTCGATCCGGCCTTCGAGCAGGGCAAAGAAAGCGCGCTCGCTGCCTTCCGGCGCCGCGAACTCGCCCGCCGCGAGGCTGATGTCGGCAGCGGCGCGCGCAAGCTGCTCCCGCTCGGCGAGGTCGAGCGGGGCGAAGATCGTGACTTTGGCGATCTCGTCGGCGGTTACCACGAGGGCAACGCTACCGCCGCTGGATCTCGCTCGCGATCCCGGTGATCTTGTCGGCGTACTTCGGATCGGTCGCCCAGCTGCCCGCGAGCCCCTTGAGCTTGGGCGCCCGGCCACGCCGGTCGTCGGGCAGCGGGCGCACTTTCAGGGCCTCGTCGATCAGCTTGCGCTGCGCCTCGGTGCCGCCGTCCTTCGGCAGCGCGTAGGCGAGCAGCCGGCCGACGTGCGCGCGCGCCGCCTTCTCCCAGTTCGAGAAGGAGAGGCCGGCGCCGGGCTTGCCGGTGACGCCGATCCCGGCGGGGTTGCGGCGCGGCGGCTGCGACCAGAAGGACATCAGGTTGCCGGTCTCGAGCACCATCTGGCTGACGACGAGAAGCGGATCGAGGCCCGCCTGCTTGCAGGTTGCCGCGTACGTCCGCAGGATCTCGCGGACGTTGTCGTCGCTGTAGGTGCCGTGCTGGCGCGAGAGCATGTACCGCTCGAGCGTCTTCAGCGGCGCGCGCGCCGGGGCGAGCAGGGCGCTCTGCGGCGTCACGACGCTGTCGTCCGACATCGGCTTCGGCTTGGGCTTTGGCTTCGGCTTCGGCGGCGGCTTCTTCGCCGTCCTCACGCCCTTGAAGATCTGCTCCAGCCGGACGAGCGCCTCGAACCAGGACTTCGGGATCCGCTCGGGCGCGCTCCGTGGGCGCTCCGATTTCTTGGCGCCGAACCGCCGCCACTCGGCCCAGTCGAGGAAGGCCTCCTGTGGCCCCATCAGGTTCGCGATCCGGTCGACCTGCGCCGCGACCTCCCAGGCGCTCTCGGGAATCCGCTTCGGCAGCCGCTTCGGCCGCTTGGCCTTGTCGCCGTTCAGAGCCAGCCGCCAGTGGACGAAGTCCATCAGCCACTCCGGGCTCTCGTCCTCGACCGGCACCAGCGGCAGAACCTGTCCCTCGAGCAGCCAGGGGTGCGGAGACACGTCGAGCCACTTCCGCAGGTCGGGTCCCGGGCACTTGGAGCCGGTGAAGAAACCGTGCGGCTTCACTAGCGGCCCGGCGCCCTGCTTCTGCCACAGGCGGATGACCTCGGCGATCACCGGCCTGGCCTCGTTTGTGACAGGGCGGCCGTCCTTCTCGCCGCCCATGTAGACGACGGCGGCGTACTCGCTGTTCGCGCGCGAGTTGCCGTTCGCGCCGGTCTGGACGCCGAAGCCACGGAGCGTGTGCGCGATCCCGTGCGGGCAGACGGCGTGGTTGTAGCCGATGTCGCTGGCGCCGCCCTTGGTGCCGAGGCCACCGGGAGCCATGTGCGTGTTTTGAACGCTGCGGAGCAGCGCCGCGCAGCCCTCGTGCGACGAGGCCGCGCTCGGGCTGCCGAACCAGTGCAGCGCTACGCCGGACAGGTTGGACGGGTCGAGCCGCGTCACCTTCCGCGGCGGCTTCGCTCCCCACTCCTCACGACTCACGAACTGCAGCGCCATGCGCGGCATCTCCTCACTCGATACGCCGGCCGCAGGCGACGTGAGGCTTCGAGCATCGCCCAGGGATCGGGGCGAGTCAAGCGGGGTTGAATCGGTGTCCTGCGCGACGTCGGCCCGGCCGGCCTGAGATAGTCGGACGACGAAAAGACATCACGGCGGCGCGCCGAGCGACGCCCTCAGCTGGAGGTTGGCATGAAGACGAAAGGCTCGATGGCAGGCTGGATCGGCTTTGCAGGCGTCGTGATGTTTCTCATCGGCGGGTTGAACATATTTCAGGGGCTGGTCGCCGTGTTCGAGGACGAGTACTTCGTCCCCACGCGGGCCGGATTCCTGGTCGTCGATCTCACCACCTGGGGCTGGGTGATGATGATCTGGGGAGCGCTGCTGCTCGTCGCCGGCTTCGCCCTCCAGGCCGGGATCGGGTGGGCGCGCTGGTTCACGATCGTGCTCGTCGCGACCAACATCTTCGGACAGCTCGGCTTTCTCGGGAACAGCGAGTCCCCGGTTTGGGCGCTGACGCTGCTGGCGCTGAACGTGATCGTGCTGTACGCGCTGACGGTGCGCTGGGGCGAGACCAAGGGTGATCTGATCGACATCGGCTAGCGCGCGGGCGCGAACGGCCGCAGCTCGTCCTCGCCCGGCTGCACGATCCCGACATGTGACTCGGGGACCTCGTTCCAGGCCCCCGCGAGGTCGCCGAGCGGCTCGGAGACGACGACCCTGGTCTCGTCGGAGAGGCCGGCCAGCTCCTCGAGCTCCGGATACGCCGCCTTCAGGGCATCGAGGCGCGTGCTGAAGTAGAGGGAGCGCGAGCTCGCCCTCGCTCGAGTAGCGGAACGCCCAGACGGTGCGCCCGTCGGTCGTCGCGATCGTCATCTGCACGGGATCGTCGACGCCGTGCCTGCGCCCGGTCTCCTCGACGAAGCCGACCATCCTCGCGACCGCCGACACCGGATCGTCCTCGAGCCCGAACGTGAGCGCGAGGTAGAACATCGCCTCCGAGTCGGTCGTGCCCTCGATCGAGGGGAAGAGCGAGTCGTCGACGGCGGCCAGGAGCTCGCGGCGCATGCGCGTGAACTCGCGGATCAGCCCGTTGTGCATCCACAGCCAGCGCCCGTGGCGGAAGGGGTGCGTGTTCGTCTCCTGGATCGCGGTGCCGGTCGACGCGCGGATGTGCGCGAAGAAGAGCGGCGAGGAGACGCCGGCGGCGAGCTCGCGGAGGTTGCGGTCGTTCCAGGCCGGATGCGTGCTGCGGTAGAGCCTCGGCTCCCCGCCGTCGTCGTACCAGCCGACCCCGAAGCCGTCACCGTTGGTCGTGGTCGCGCCGAGCCGCGAGTGCAGGCTCTGGTCGATCAGCGAGCGGTCGCGCTTGACGAGCAGCTCCTCGAGCCGGATCGGTGATCCCGAATAGGCGAGCCAGCGGCACATCGCTACTCCTTCCGTTCGTCGACGCCGATCGGTCTCGTGGGGATGGACTGGGCCAGGAACAGCGCGACGACGGCGAGCACGGCGAGGATCGCGAGCGCCGCGCGCAGGCCGTCGAGGCGGGCGTCGGCGTACGCAGCGAGCGCTGCCTCCGTGCGTCTCCGACGCCGCGCCCGCGTCCTCGAGTGCGGCCTCGAGATCGGCGTCCGAGACGAACGCGACGCCTCCGGCGAGCTCGACCTGCGCCTGCTCCGTCACGCTGTCCGGGATCGCGGGGCTCTGCTGGATGTTCGCCAGGAACGCCGACGTCAGCGACGCGATCAGCAGCGAGCCGGCCAGCGCGGTGCCGAGCGAGGCGCCGAGGTTCGTCATCGTGTTCTGGACGCCGCCGACCTCGGGGCTCTCGTCGTCCGGCACCGCCGAGACGGTGACGGCGCCGAGCTGCGAGGCGAGCGCGCCGATCCCGAGGCCGACGAGCAGCATCGGCACGAAGACGACCTCCGCCCCCGCGTCGGCGTCGAGCGCGCCGAGGAGGACGACGGTTCCCGCGAGCAGCGACAGGAGCCCGACGCGTACGACGAGGCGCGGCGACAGGTGCGGGAGGAAGCGCGGGATCCCGATCGCCGCGACGAGCAGCGTCACCGAGAGCGGGAGGAGCCGCACACCGGTCTCGATCGCCGACAGGCCGAGCGCGACCGAGAGGAAGAGCGGCACGACGAAGAAGAACCCGGCCTGCACGAGGTACTGGAAGAAGAACATCGTCAGGCCGCCGGTCAGCTGCCGGTTGCGGAGCATCGCGGTGCGCACGAGCGGCTCCTCCCCGCGCGACTCCCGGCGCGCCTGCCAGCGGAAGAAGAGCCAGATCACGAAGAGCCCGCCGAGCACGAGCCAGAACGTCGGCGAGATGCCCGCCCAGGAAGGGCCCGTCGGCCTTGGGCTGGATCCAGCCCCACTCGCCCGACCGCAGCACGCCGAAGACGAGCAGGCCGAGCCCGAGCGCGGAGAGCACGGCGCCGACCACGTCGAGCTGCGGCCGCTCCTCGACCGGCGCGTCCGCGATCCGCCGCGCGAGGATGAGGATCGCGATCACGAGCACGACCTCGCCGGCGAAGACCCAGCGCCACGAGAAGTAGGTCGTGCAGAAGCCGCCGATGAGCGGCCCGACCGCGACCGCCACCGCCCCGGCGGCCGCGACGAGCCCGTACGCCGCGGGCCGCTTCTCGGCCGGGAAGTTCCCGGCGACGAGCGCGACGATCGCGGGCAGGATCAGCGCCGCCCCGACCCCCTCCAGGAACGACCAGCCGAAGAGCAGGACGGGCAGGCTCTGCGCGATCGACGTCGTGAAGGAGCCGCAGCCGTAGATGACGCAGCCGATCGCGAACGCGCGCTTGCGGCCGATGATCGCCCCGATCTTGGCGCCGGTGATCATCAGCGCCGCCATCACGAGCGTGTACGCCGTGATCGCGCCCTGGATCCCGGTCACGGTCGTGCCGACGTCCTTCGCGACCGTCGCGATCGAGACGTTCATCACCGAGCTGTCCAGCGTCATCAGGAACTGCCCGGAGGCGAGCGTGAGCAGCACGAGCATGGCGGGGGCCGCGCGGCCCGCCGACGCTGTTCACAGGAACGACCCCAGCGTGCTCCAGAGCCAGCTCTCGAAGCGCTCCCGCCCGCCTTCCGGCGGCACGCCGCGCTGCGAGCGCGCGATGTCCGGCTCGAACAGCCGCTCCTCGAGCAGCTCGGCCGTCTCGGCGCTCCGCGCGAGCATCATGATCTCGTTGTTGCGGTAGAGCGCCCAGGCGTCGAGGTTGACCGTGCCGAAGCTGACGACGTCGTCCGCGACGACGACCTTGGCGTGGACGACCGTGCCCGGAAGCTCCCAGAGCTCGACGCCCGCCTCGGCCAGCTCGCCGTAGTAGTGCTTCAGGGCGGCCGTCGCCTGCGCGTTGTTCGACGTCTGCGAGACGACGAGCCGCACCGCGACACCGCGCCGCGCCGCGGCGAGGATCCGGCCGATCATGTCGGCGTCGGTGACGTACGGGTTCATCACGTCGAGCCGCCGGCGCGCGCCGTCGATCTGCTCGCGGATCGCCTGCGAGGCCGCGACGTGGCCGCCGGGGATCACCTGCGCGAGCGCGATCGGCGTCGAGCCCTCGTCGGCGGGCGCGGGGAAGTACGCGGAGAGGTCGGCCCCGAGCGGGCCGCCGTGACCGCGAAAGCTCGTCAGGAACGCCGCCTGCGCCTGGCGGACGACGGCGCCGGTCACCCGCACCATCACGTCGTGGAAGCCGCCGTTCTCGAAGTGGTCCTCGATCCCCGCGCCGCCGGTCCAGGCGACGGCGCCGTCGATCACGTAGAGCTTGCGATGGTCGGCGCGGCCGACCTCGTCCTGGCGCCAGTCGATGCTCTGGCCGTCGGGGAAGAGGCCGTCGCGGTCGAGCGGGAAGACGTCGTTGACGACGATCTGCGCGCCCGCGGCGGCGAGGCCGCGTGAACATCTCGCGTGCCTCCTCGTACGGCCGCGAGCCGAAGCCGTCGACGATCACCCGCACCTCGACGCCCTCGTCGAGCTTGCGCCGGAGGAGCGCGGCCATCTCCATCCCGACCTCGCCCTCGCGCCAGCCGAACATGAGGATGTGCACGGACGACTGCGCCGCCTCGACGTCCGCGAAGATCCGCGGGAAGAAGCTCTCGCCCTCGACCAGCGGCTCGATCGTCGCGGCGGTCGACCACGCGAACGGCAGCGCCGCGTCGTGCGGGCGCGTCGCCGTCGCGGGCGACGAACGCCTCGGTCGCCGCCTGCGCGCCGGCGGAGGTGACCGCATCGGCCGGCGGCGGCCAGCTCGGCCGCTGGGTGATCCCGAGCACCTGCCGGTAGACGACGACGAAGAGCGCCGCGAGCGCGAGCCCCGCGATCGCCGCGCCGCGGCGTCCCCGGCCGCGCCGCGCGGGCGGTGGTAGCGTCGTCAGCCATGAGCGACCCTATCCCGCGCGGCGACGGCGCAGCGCGCCGGCGGCTCGTGTGCCGGATCGCGGTCGCCGCCGTGCTCGTCGGCGTCTTCGTGACGTGGGTCGCCGACGGGCCGGTCCGGCTCGACGGGACGCAGGGGCCGAACAACGGCTGGCTCGCCGCGATCATGGCCGTGCTCGCGCTGCTGTGGATCCGGATGCTCGGGCTCGTGGCCGGGCGTGATCGGGGTGCTCGGCAGCGGGCTCGTGATCGGCTGGACGGCGCTCGAGAACTGGCTGGACGCCCGCGCGACGATCGGCGCGTCCGTCGGTCCCGGGCTGCTGCTCGTCCTCGCGGCGAGCGTCGTCCTGACGGCCGTGGCCGTCGTGCAAGGCGTCGAGCTGGCGCGCGGCGGCGCTCAGGCACCGGGCGTCCGAACGCGTCGTCTGACGGCCTGGGCCCGCCGCTCGGCGCCCGCGAGCCAGCGGTGCAGCTCGACGCCGCAGAGGACGCCGAGCGCGACCGCCGCGATCGCTCCGACCACGGCGAAGACGTCGGCGCCGGAGGCGGATGTCCGGGAAGGCGAGGAAGGTCGTCAGCCCGATCAGCCCGAGCGAGCCGGGGACGAGCAGCCAGAAGCCCGGGAGGAACATCGCGTACACCGGCATCGTCGACTGGAGCCGGGCGAGCTGGTACGCGACGAACGTCATCACGACGGCCCCGACGAAGCCGCTCGAGTAGGCACCGAACAGCGCGTCGCCGAGCACCTGGCCGGTCCACGCGGCGTAGAGCACGACGAGCAGCGAGATCAGCGCGCCGGGCGGCGTCGAGTGGGCGACCGTGACGCCGACGGCGTAGACGAGCACACCGAGCCAGGGCGCCCAGCCGCCGAGGAGCGCGTCGGAGCTGGAGAACGCGCGCTCCGGCGGGCACCCCGGCGGCACTGACGCCCGCGACGATCCCGAAGGCGATCAGGCCGAGCTGGGTGGCTGCCCAGACGAGCCGGCTCGAGCCGGAGATCATCTGACCCTCGGTCAGCTCGAGCACAGCGGTCGTCAGCGCGACGCCGGGGATGAAGACGACGAGCGCGGCGATCATCGCCCGCAGGCCGGGATCGGTGACGTCGTGCTTGACGGCGAGGGCGGTCAGCAAGGCAACGGCGAAGGCGGCGACGAAGGGCATCAGCACCTCGAGCGAGCGCCGCCCGCGCGCGAGCAGCCGCAGCACGCCGACGACGGTGCCGAGCACGGCGGCGGCCGCGACGTCGCGCGGCGCCGGACGCAGGATCAGCGCGATCCCGATCGTCAGCGTCGTGTAGCCGAGCACGCTCGCCAGCGGCCCGTAGCGGCTGCCCGTCGCCCGGATCTCCTCGAGCCGGGCGATCCCGGCCCCGGGAGCGATCGCGCCGCGCTCCGCCTCCTCGGCGAGGCGATGGACGGCGGCGATCTGGTCGAGGCGCGGCGTCGCCGAGAGCCGCTTCGTCGGCTCGACCGTCGCCGCTTCGCCGCGGCCGAGCGTCAGGAAGAGCGAGGTCGGGAAGACGCTGAAGCGTGCGTCCTCGAGCCCGTAGGCGCGGGCGATCAGGGCGAGGCGCTGCTCGATCGCATCGACGGTCTCGCCGATCGCGCTGAGCGCGGCGCCGAGGTCGGCGAGGAAGAGCAGTCGACGACGTCGGCGTCGCCGAGGTCTGCGCTCGTCGAGCCCGAGCGCCCCGCGAGCGCGACGACGCGCTCCTCCAGATCGGCGGTCGGATAGCCGGCATCGGTGCTCGCTCGCGCGAACCGACAGTCACGAGCTTCGGCGGCCGGGTCGCCCGTGCCTCGACACGCTAGGCGGCACTGCGAAGCCGGAATCTCACCGGGCTTTCGGGCGCGCCGCGGCTGCGCTTCCAGACCAGGTCGAGCGCCACCGCGAGCAGGGTGATCACGACGATCGCGATGAACGTCTGCGGCGCGTTGCGGAACGTGTCGACGGCGAAGAAGCGCGAGCACGATCGCCGTCGCGGCGATCGCCGTGAGCACGATCGCGCCGATCGCGCCCGTGTCCGCGCGCCGCCGGTAGGCGGCGACGCCGACGAGCAGGAAGATCACCAGCGAGCACGCGCTCCCGACCGAGGCGATCGCGGAGAGGTCGACGAGGTTGCGAGACGACGAGCACGATCGCGGCCGTGATCAGCATCCCCGAGTGCGGGCCGAGCCGCGAGCCCGGCCCGAAGAACGGCGGGAACTGGCCGGCGCCGGCGAGCATCTTCGTCAGGCCGCCGGAGGCGTAGAGGGTCGCGTTCACGGACGACGAGGTCGCGAGCAGCGCGGCGATCGCCATCATCGTGAACCCGGCGTCCCCGAGCGTCGGCCGCGCGGCCTCGGCGATCGCCGTCTCGCCGTAGCCGATCACCTCCGGCACGGTGAGCGTGCCGAACACGCCGAGCGAGATCAGCACGTACAGCACCGTCGTCACTCCGAGCGCGCCGTACATCGCCCGCGGCAGCTCGCGGGCCGGGTCGCGCAGGTCGCCGGCCGCGAAGGTGATCACGCTGAAGCCGAGGTAGGCGAAGAAGGTGAGGGCGACGCTCGCGATGATGTCGTCGAGCGGCGGGTAGCCGCCGAACGCGAGCAGGTCGAAGTCGATGTCCACGAGCGTGACCGCGATGAAGACGGCGAAGACGGCGAGGAGCACGATGACGATCAGCGACTGGGCGCGGTCGACGATCTTCGAGCCGACGATGTTGATGCCCGCCATCGCGAGCACGATCAGCGTCGTGAACAGGTTGTCCCAGCCCGCCGCAGCGTCCTCCCCGATGAAGAGGGAGGTCGCGTAGCTCCCGAACGAGACGGCGACCATCGAGCAGACGATCACGATCGCGGCGAAGTAGCCGAGCCAGGAGGCGATCCCGACGAGGCGCCCGTTGCCGAACCCCTCGATCAGGTACGCGATGATCCCGCCCGAGGACGGGAAGCGGACGCCCATCTTGACGACGGTGTAGCCGAGCAGCGCGGAGACGATCCCGGCGAGGAGGAACGAGAGCCAGACGGCGGAGCCGGCGACCGCTCCGGCCTCGCCGAGCAGCGCGAAGATGCCGGCGCCGACCATGGCGCCGATGCCGAGGAAGGCGGCGCCGCGGACGCTCATGCTACGGAGCGGTCGTCGTCGGAGTGCGTCGTGGAGCCGGCGGTGCCGGCGTCTGGTCGCCGAAGAAGAGCCAGACGATCAGGCAGCCGACGAGCGCCGTCACGACCCACGCGATCTGCAGCGGGAGCTGGAAGGAGTGGTCGACGACGCGCTTGCCGAGCGTCGTCGAGCCGGTCTCGTCGGCCTCGGCGGCCGCGATCTGGGTGCCGTTGGCCGGGAAGAAGAGCACGCCGGCGACGGCGGTCCACATCGCGATCATGTAGCCCGCACCGATCCCGAGCGCGAGCCCGAGCGGGACCATCGTCCGCGTCGCGGCCGATTGGCTCGTCGTCAGCGCCGCGACGAGGAAGATCGCGATCGCGATCGTGAACGGCCAGGTTCTCGGCGAGGCTGCCGAGCGCCGCGACGATCGCGTCCTCGTTGTTGGCGATGAACGTGTCCGCCATCCAGGCGATCCCGAAGAGCGCGATCATCGCGACCATGCCCGACTTGAAGATCTGCGATTGGGGATGTCGCTCGCCTGGACGTGGGCGAGGATCAGGATCAGCGCCGCGGCGGTGAGCATGAACATCTGGATGATCGGCGTCACGGACAGCGGCTCGACGCCGCCGCCCTCGGCGGGGATCGTCGGCCGGAGGCCCTCGAAGACGCCGAACACGCAGATCGCGCCGACGGCGGTGAGGAAGATGGCGACGCTGCGCTTCGCGTAGGGCAGCAGCGTGATCTCGCCGGCCGGCGCAGGAGGCTTGATCTCGCCCGCGGCGAGGCGGCGCTGGTACTCCTGGTCGTCGTCGAGGTCCTTGCCGTGCCGGTTCATCACGAGCGCCATCGCGAAGATGCCGACGATGCTGGCCGGGATCGTGATCAGCATCACGTCGACGATGTCGTAGCCGTAGACCTCGACGAGCGGCAGCATCGTCGCCATCGCGGCGGCGACCGGGCTCGCCGTGATCCCGAACGTCGAGGCGACGGTCGAGCCCGGCGAGCGCCCGCTCGGGCCTGATCTTGTTCGCGTACGCGAGCTCGTTGATCACCGGGATCAGCGAGAAGAACGTGTTGCCCGTGCCGGTCAGGATCGTGAGCAGCTAGGAGACGTACGGCGCGGCGAAGTTGAGCGCCTTCGGCCGCGCGCGCAGCGCCTTGCTCGCGATCAGGACCATGTAGTCGATGCCGCCGGCGGCCTGCATCGCCGCCGAGGCCGCGATCACGGCGACGATGATCAGCATCGCGCTGATCGGCGGCTCGCCGGGCGCGAGCCCGAAGCCGAAGACGAGGACGAGCGTGCCGACGCCGCCCCAGAGGCCGAGGCCGATCCCGCCCGAGCGCACGCCGAGGGCGATGAAGCCGATCACGACGAGGCCCTCGAGGGCGATCAGGATCCAGTCGGTGGTGCTCATTCCGTCTGCTCCGCTCGGAGCTGCTGGCACGTGCTCGTGTCGAGGACCGTGCGGGCGAGCTCGGGGTCGGCCTGGGCGAGGTCGGCGATCGTCTGCACTCCGCCCGCCAGGCTCGTGCCGATCGCGCGCGCCGCCTGCGCGAACTGCTCGAGCGACTCCTCGAGCGAGTCGGCCTCGTCGTCGAGCGACTCTTCGGCCTCCTCGAGCTCGTTCAGAGCGGAGTCGGCCCAGTCGGACACGACTTCGGCGGCCTCCTCACCCTGCTCCGTGTCGGGGATGCCGGCGTTGTCGATGCCCTCGACCAGCGTCTCGGCCGCCTGCACGCTGCGTTCGACACCCTTGCGCAGGAACCCGGTGCGGCCCTGCGGCGTCTCGGACTGCGGCTCCTCGCCGCCGGCCGTGCTCTCGGAGTTCGGCGTCCGGACGTCCTCGACGATCGACTCGAGCTCGCCGCGCCAGACGGCGATCGCGCCGCAGACGCTCTGCGCCCACTCTCCCGCCGGAACCGTCTCGCCGCTGCGGTCGCGGTCGCCGATCAGCGCGGCGACGACGATCACGGCGACGATGCCGACGGCGGCGAGGAGCCAGCGGGACGGGACCGCGCACGCCTTACTTCCCCGGGGCGGACATCTCGTCGAGGACGGCGACGAGCAGCTTCCAGAAGCGCTCGACGGTGGGGATGCTCACGCGCTCGTCGGGCGAGTGCGGGAACTCGATCTGCGGCCCGAACGAGAGCATGTCGAGGCCGGGAACCTTCGTCCCGATCACGGCCGTCTCGAGGCCGGCGTGCACCGCGGTGATGATCGGCGGCTCTCCGAACTCTCGCTCGTACGCACGCGCGCGCGGCGGCGAGCGCCTTCGAGTCGAGATCGGGGCGCCAGCCGCCGTAGTTGTGCTTGACCTCGAGCTGTGCCGCCTGCCAGCCGCGCCGCGGCATCGAGCGTCGCGATCACCTCGGGCAGCGCCGAGTCGTTCGACGAGCGCGAGAGGCTGTGCAGCGTCAGCTCGTCGCCTTCCGTGATCGCCTCTCCGAGCGAGGTCGATGTCTCGACGAGATCGTCGAAGTCCGGGCTCAGCGCCAGCGGGCCGGTCGGGACGAGCGCGATCGCGTCGAGCAGCGCAGCGGTGCTCTCGTCCGTCCACGGATCCGCGGCGGCGTCCGCGCCGTCCACGGCTACAGCGACGCCCGCGTCGGTCTTCGCGAACGCATCGCTGGATCGTCTCGGCCGCGGCCGCCACCGCAGCCTGGAAGTCCTGCTCGCGGTCGGCCGCGACGGAGCAGATCGCGACTGCGTCGCGCGGGATCGCGTTGCGGCTCTTGCCGCCGGAGAGCGAGACGAGCCGGAACGGCACCGTCGCCAGCGCCTCGCGCAGCGCACGGCCGAGCACCTTGACCGCGTTCGACCGGCCGAGCGCGATGCCCGAGCCCGAGTGGCCGCCCTGTCCGCCGCTCACCGTGACCGACAGCGTCACGGCACCGTCCTCGGCGGGCGCGCGCGGCTGCCTTGATCCGGACCCACGTGTCGGTGCTCCCGGCGCAGCCCGACCGTCAGCCGCCCGTCCTCCTCGCTGTCGAGGTTGACGAGGATCGAGCCGGTGACGAGCGCCGGGTCGAGCGCGTTCGCGCCCTCGAGCCCGACTTCCTCGGCGACGGTCATCAGCAGCTCGAGCGGCCCGTGGGGCAAGCGACTCGTCCTCGACGAGCGCCATCATCGCCGCGATCGCGACGCCGTCGTCGGCCCCGAGCGTGGTCCCGTCCGCGGTCAGCCACTCGCCGTCCCGCACGAGCGCGATCCGCCCCTCGGCGGGGTCGTTCGGGCTCGACGCATCGCGCTCGCAGACCATGTCGAGATGCCCTTGCAGCGTCACGACGGGAGCAGCCTCGCGGCCCGGCGTCGCCGGAACGCGGATGACCAGGTTGCGCCCTGCGTCCTGCTGCAGCTCGAAGCCGTGCTGCTCGGCCCACGCGCGCACGTGCTCGATCACGGGCTCCTCGTGACGCGACGGCCGTGGGATCTTCGTCAGCGTCTCGAAGTGGCCCCAGAACGACTCGGGGCTCGAGTCCCGTCAGTACGGATGTCTCGGTCGCCATCGTCGGTCCTAGGCGAGCGCGTTGGTCTTGAGGACGTCGAACTCCTCCTGCGTGATCACACCGCGGTCGAGCAAGCTCTGCGCGCGCTCGATCTCAGCCGCTGCGCCGCCGCTACCGGCCGTCTCCCGAACGTACTCGTCGTACTCCCGCCGGTCTCGACCCGCCCGCCCGAAGCCGCGCTTCGTCATCTCGTCGTCCTGCGTGATCAGGTAGAGGAACGCTCCGAGGAAGGGGAGCACGATCGTGAAGACGAGCCAGAGGGCCTTGATCCCCCCGTTGATGTCGTCGCGGCGGAAGATGTCGGTCCAGATCGTGAAGAGGAGCCAGAACCACATGATCCAGAGGAAGAACACGAAGCATCGACCAGAAGAAGTCGATGAACGTGAAGTCCGCTACGAGCATTCCGACCCTCCCTTGCTCACCCTCGGGAACGTGCCGGCTCATCCTTGACCGCGCGAGGCTGGCCGGACATCACCCACACAGGATGAACCCGAGACGTGGCTGCGTACGAGCTGCAGCGGCGCCCGCGTCGCGTGGAGGCGGCGGAATCGAACCCGCGAAACATTTTCGCGCACCGAGCCGGTTTTGACAGCCTCCATGGTAAGAGGGGTCGACGGTTCGAGTCCGGCCCTAGGCCATCTCGACCCTCGTCCGGAGGGGTCTGTCGAGGATCGTGGCAAGCCGTTGCACCTCGTCGGCCAGGGCGGACTTCGGAGCGCGTCCGGCCTCGGCGAACCAGGCGGCAACGACCTCGTCCTGGGTCAGCGTCCAGGTGCCGGACACGGCGCCGCCGGCGATCACGAGGTTGGCTCCGCGGCTGACGAGCTTCCGCCTGGCCGGCGGGACAACGTGGGGGTCGGCGGTGCCCGGGCCGAGTACCCACTGGTCGTATCCGGGCAGGAGGCGCACAGCGCTGGTCGCGCGCGTCGCGGTCAGCACGTCGAGATCCTCGCTCAGCACGTAGGCCGGTTCGCCGTCGATGTCGACTTTGGCGAGGCGGTCTCCGAGGTCCACGATCCAGGCTTGGATCCGTTTGCGGCCGGCGCCGAGGCCTTCGCCGAGCCAGTAGTGGACGTGTTCGGGGGTCGCCGGCCCGTACGCCCGGAAGTACGCCTCGACCGCCTGCTGCCCGGCCCGGTCGAGGTCGGGCAGGCCGGCCCAACGCGGGTTGGTGTCAAGGCGCTGGAAGGTCGCGCGACCGTCGCGCGGCGGGCCGAAGCTCATATCACCGTGCCAGGCGAGCGGCTTGAGCAACGTGTCGGACCCGTCGAAGGCGGAAACCAAGTGGCGGAACCTGCGCCGGGCGGTGACTGCGGCTCCGAGCTCGTCGCGGGTCATCGGTCCGTCGGCCAGCGCCTCCCGAACCGCCTTCCGAAGGGACGGCCAGTCCTCGGGCGCCAGGCCGTAGTAACTCTGCCAGCTGGGCAGCTCCCACATCCGGCTGGCGGCCCGCAGCGCGAGGTATGCGCCGCCCTCCTCGGGCGTCAGCATGTGGGTGGCGCCGCGGAAGGCGTATGTCTTGATGATCCGCCCCTCGGCCAACGCGCGGTTCACCTCGCCCGGCCGGGACCGGGCGCGCCGGACCCGGATGGCCAGCTCGGCCGCGGAGGCCGGGACGGCGCCCAGCCGGCGCACGACATCGGCGACCGGCGCGGTGCCGATCGGGTTCAGCAGCTGCTGCCGCAGCCGCCACGACAGCGCCGCCGACCAGCTCAGCGACATGGCCCGCACCCTAGCGCGAGCCGGCTGGGCGGGGCGACAAACCGCATGACCATGAGCTGCTCGAAGCCGGCGAGAGCGCAACGCGGGCGAGCGGGAAGAGAGTGGGGTCGGCGCATCCGAGCTCTGACTAGTCGCCCCGTCCAGTGCGGGGCGTATGGTGGGATCCACACTCGCGAAGGGAGGCGATCGTGTCCCGTTCGTCGTTCCGTGTGTCGTCCGCCCCGAATCTCGAGTGGGAGCGGCAGCAGAGGTGAGCACGGCGCCGCCGAATGGGGAACGGCCGTCCACGGACGCAGACGCGAGCGGTGTTGCGGTGTGGATCCTCGCGTTTGCCGTCTTCTTCGTGCTGTTCGCTTGCGCCGCCATCGTTATCGGCCTTCATGACGTGGCGCTGCCGGACGCAGACCTCCGCGTCACCGCGACGAGCGTCGTCTTACTCGCGTTCGCTGCGGTCTTGCTCGTCGCGGCGCGTCAGCTGCTGGGCTTGAGTCGGCGAGCGAGCTGGGACGGCGACGTACGACCCACAGGCAAGCCGCCGGTGTTGATCGGATTCCTTCTCGTCCTACTCACCGGTCTCTACGCATTCCTCTCCGGTATCCGCGCCGTCGGCGACCAGCGGATCGTTGTCGCCTCCGTCGGGCTGATCTTCATCGCCGTCGCCGTTGCGGGCCTGCTTGAGTTCGGCAGCGAGGCGCGCGTCACGGTTCCACGTGTGGGAGCGCTGGCACTTGCCCTCGCTGGTGCGACCGTGAGCGCTTCGCAGTTCTGGTACCAAAACGAGTACGCGCCTTCGCAAGCCGGTCGCGCGGTCTCCCTGAAGGCGGGTCTCGTTCACGAAGCAGCGCAGCGGAACGACGATGTCGTGCGCGCCACGGTGAGCTACGAAGCCGTGTCCGGTAAGAGCCTGACGGTGGTGGGATCCGCGTACACGCTCACCGGCTCACGCATCGTCCGCTGCGATCGTCGTGAGCGAGTTGACGCGTCCGAGGTGGCCAAGGTGTTCAACGGTTTCCTGATCGACCCACAGACATCCCGGTTCACTGCGGACGTCCGCGAACGACAGCCGAGCACGGTGTTGGCCGCCGGGAAGTTTGTTGGGGAAGGCAGGCGGCTCGAGCCCAAGGTGCCGTACGTTCGTCAGATCGTCTTCCACGTTCCCCGCGGCAAGTACCAGCTGCTGCGATACCGCGCCCAGCTGTTCGCGATCTCAGGCGCTGTCAACCTGTCTCAGCGGAAGCCCCCGGAGTATGCGCTCGGTTCCGAGGGCTATCTCTATGGCTTCTGGCACGTCGACGACGAGAGCTGGCTCCGCGACCTGATCTACGGCCGCGAGCGCTGGCTCGTCAGTCGCTACGAACTCGTCCGCGAGCCGGGTGACACCAAAGCCGGCTCGGTCCTGCGCGTGACCGGACGCCTTACGGATGCGACGTGGAGGCACGGGCGCCCGTCCCTCGAAGAGGCGGCGTCGCTTTTCACTACGCTTCGCCTGACGGACCCAGCCGAACCGTTCGCGACAACCGAGCTGCCGCTCGAGGAGGTCGTCGCACCCACCGCGAAGGACGCCAGAGTGCTTCCGCGTGCTTGCCGTCGTTGATGATGATGGGGCTGTTTGCAGAGGGTCGAGACCCCGCTCGGCATCCTGCGCGCGCCCGGCACACTGATCGTCAGCGGCCGCCTCGTCCGCCCATATAGGAGACCCACACAATGCGAGCCTTCGCTCTCACCGCCCCCGACACGCCGCCCGCGCTGGTCGACGACCTGGCCGAGCCCGCCCCGGCCGACGACCATGTCCTCGTGCGCGTGCACGCGTCCTCGGTCAACCCGGTCGACAACGCGATCGCCGCCGGAATGCTGCGCGGCATGGGGGTCGAGCACGACTTCCCCGTCGTCCTCGGCCGCGATTACGCCGGGGTCATCGAGCAGGTCGGCACCGATGTCACCCGCTACACCCCTGGCGACCAGGTCTACGGCTTCATCCTGCACGCCAACCCCACCGTCCACGACGGCGCCTGGGCGGAGCTCGTCACCGTCCCCGAGCACCTCTCGATCGCACACGCGCCCGACGGCGTCGACCTCGACACCGCCGGCGCCGCACCGCTGGCCGGGATCGCCGCCGTCGCGGCCATCGACGCGCTGGAGCTCTCCGACGCAGACGTACTGCTCGTCGTCGGCGCCACCGGCGGTGTCGGCAGCCTCGCCGTCCAGCTCGCCGCACGCGCCGGCGCAACGATCATCGCGCCGGCTCTGGCTGAGGACGACGAGTATCTCCGCGCCCTCGGCGTCAGCGAACTGCTCCCACGCGACGGCGACCTCGCCGAGCTGGTGCGCGAGCGCTACCCCGACGGCGTCGACGCGCTGCTCGACCTCGTCTCCTACGCCCCCGGCACGTTCGACGGAGCCCTCAAGACAAACGCCCGCGTGGCCTCACCGAACGGCGCCGCCGGCGAGGGGCCGGGCCGAACGAATTTGATGGCCACGCCGACCTTCGAGAACCTGCAACGCCTTGGAGCGCTGCTCGCCGACGGCGCGCTGCGTGTCCCCGTGCACGCGACCTACGAGCTCGCGGAAGCACCCGAGGCACTCGCGTCTATCGCCGGCACCCACACCCAGGGCAAGGTCGCGATCCGGGTCCGCTGAAGCACGGCACCTCAGCACCGCTGAGCGGCGCTAATGAACTGCTCAGCGGTGGCTCGCGCATTTGCGTTCGTCCCTCATCGAACGACAAAGAGCCCCCGCCGGGAGGCCCTTCGGTTCTGCGATCGGTTCTGCAAACAACCGTGCGTGGAGGCGGCGGGAATCGAACCCGCGAAACGGTCCCGCCGAAAGGTCCTCAGGGGCTATCTGCCCCAGTCACCTGTGGCACGGCGAGTTCGAATCCCGTATGGCCTTCCCATCTAGCTTGGCTTCACGGAACACCGCATGGTTGTAGCCTCCAATGCGTCGATCGTTCGCCATCGGCCTTTCCGGGACCGAGCCCCGTCGCCTGGAACGTCGTCCTATGGGAGCAGGTCGCGGAGCAAGTCGCGGCGCGTGGTGCTGAAGCCCTCCGGCGTCGTCTCCAGGATCTGGGCTAGGGCCGCGTCAACTCTCTGCGCGAACATCCTGCGCAGCAACCTCACGAGGATGCGCGCTGGCTCCTGACCATGCCGATCACGAGCATCGAACACCCACCTCGCATAGTTGTCGCCAAGCTTCTCGGCTCGTGCCCAATCTCCGAGTGACGACTCGTCGTTACGAGAGGCCGGCCTCTCGTAAAAGAGATGGATCAGGAAGTAGCGCGCGAGCGCAGCTTCGACACCCTCCCGCGGCTGACCGAACGCTCCCCCCAAGAGCACGCGAACTTCGGGCGCTAGGCGCTGTAGGTCCGCGATGTTCATAGACGTTCGATACCAATCCTTAATCACGGGGTGCCCCGGGTAGTACACGCGAAGCTCTGCTTCAAGCCGCGCTCGCGCCGTATCCCACTCCTTTGCGGCCGCCATCGGGTCGAGCGACTCCGCCCCGGCTAGCGGAGCCAACCCGTCACCGATCGCCGCGGCAGTCGATTCAGCGACGTTCTGAGCGAGAACAGCCTGTAGTTCGCGGGCCTCCTGACGCTCATCCCACTGTCGGGCGAACGCGGGAGCCACCCACACTGACAGCAGAGCCACGAGGACTGTCAAAAGCACCGAGGTCGGCACCCGAATGAGCCTGCGTGCGCGCACCGGCTGGTCCGCTTCCCGGCCAACCTCTTCGGGCGCGGCGTTCACGTCACGCGCGGCAGCCGCTGGAAGCGACTCCTCCATCTCCGTGTTCCCTTCGTCGGCTGACTTCACGACGGTGAGGCTCGCCTATTTCTTCCCTTCCTGGTACTCGGGACATGCGTACTAGCCGAGCGGTTGAACGATCGCCCGCTCGCAGGCGGGACCCAGCGCCTTGTCACGACGCACGATTCACGCGTGCACGTTCGGCCGCCACCAGCGCTCGTCGTGTGCTTCCGCGGTCAGGATCAGGCTCGCCGGGCGACCGCGACGACGACAAGGATCCGCGGTCGACTCCCCCGACCTCAGTGGGGCCGACCTGTACCGCGAGGCCAACGCGATCGGGAGCGTCATCGCCGAGGCCACCACGGGGTCAATTCGGGATGCTGGCACCCTGGCAATTGCGTCCTCTGACCACGATCATCTCCTTCCGAGATCGATAGCGAGGCGGCCCAAGGAGGTCAGAAGATGTGGAAGCCACTCATCGGGAAGAAATCCAGCTCCGCAGTGAGAAAGCTACATATCGCACAAATGCCTGGTACGCTCGCTCTCGGAGTAAAGGAGGCATCAATGGTCGGCCGACCGGGGTGGCCCGCGAACGTTCTCGTCGGTGCGGCGACGGTCTTCTCCCTCGCCGCTCTCGCCTTCTCCGCATCCGCTGCCTCCTCGCCGGATCGCTCGCTTCGAATCACGAAGCCATTCCACGTGACAAAGGACTGCTCAGGGTTCACCGGGCTCGTCGGCGCGTATTGCACGATCAGATCCTCGAACGTCAAGGCGCTAAAGGTGGGCTCGAAGATCTTCTACGTCCAGGAGGCGGGTAAGACCGCGCTGGACAGCGACACGGTCATCTACGTAAAGCGCGGCAGCGTCGCAACCGGCCATTGCTTCCTTCGTCACGCGACCGGGACCGGACTGTGCACGATGTCGGACGGCACGGGGACGCTTGCCGGGTTCCGTTTCCGTGTGCGTGTCAAGGCCGATGCGTCGGTCCCGGGGCTCTTTCGCTGGGACGGGACGTACAGCTTCAACCGGGGCTAGCTCAGGTGGGAGTCGGCCGGTGACTGACCGGGTCGCCCGGTGGCTTTCGTCTCTCTCGGCAAAGTACATCGCCGTGTGCGCGCTGCTGGTCGCCGTTCCGGTGATCTGTACGAGCGTGTACTTGCTCTCCTCCTCCTATCGGGACAACAAGCGCGCGTTGATCCGGCTGCAGCAGGAGAAGGCGAAGTCCGTCGCGGTCACGATCGAGCGGTACTTCGCAGACCGGACCAAGCGAACGCAGTCAATCCAGGGCCGCCACTTGTCCTTCACCGCACGGGGCGCGGTGCTTCGACCCCTGCTCGAAGATCACGCGACCAGTGCGTTCTACGTCGACCATACCGGGCGCAAGACACTCGCAAGCGCGGGCGGCGGGCTCATCGTGGTCAAGGGGAACTTCCTACACGATCGGTCGGTGAAGCAGGCGAGGGCGGCCGGGGTCTACTTCGGTCCCGTGCACGCTCCACGGCTCCTGTCCCACCCCGGAGCAAGATCGATGGAGGTCGTGGTCAGGGAGACCGGCCGCCCCGTCGGCTCTCCGGAAGGAAGACACGTACCAGGATTCGGAATCGTTGGCGAGACACTCGATCTCCGGGTGATTCAGGACCTTGTCAGGCAGACCCGTCTCGGGACGTCCGGATACGTCTACGCGGTCGACGCCAGAGGCGCGCCCATCGCGCACCCGAACAGGACTGCTTTCACGAATCGTTCCTTGGCTCTTCCCCAGGTGACCACGGCACTCGCCTCGCAGACCGGATCGACCGTCGGCCGCAACCTCCGCGGACAAGAGGTGCTGAGCACCTGGGCGACCGTCGGGCCGGTCGGCTGGAAGGTGTTCGTCGAGCAGCCCGAGAGCGCGGCGTTCGCGCCGGTCCGAGCAAAGATCTGGCGGACGGCGCTCCTGCTCGCGGCGTTTCTCGCCGCCGGGATCGGCCTGAGCGTGTTGCTCGCCCGCCATCTCGTCCGCCCTGTGAAGCAGATTCGGACGGCGGCAGGCCGCATCGGCGCGGGCGCCTACGGCGAGCGCATCGAGCTCCACCGCCGCGACGAGCTGGGTGGCCTCGCAGACGAGCTGAACAGGATGGCGGCGAGCCTGCAGGCATCGGTTCAGAGCCTGGAGCAACAGGTCGAGGAACGCACGCGGGAGTTGCAGCGGGCGCTGGCGGAGCTGTCGCGGAAGGGCCGCCAGCTCGAGGTCGCCAGCGAGCACAAGAGCCACTTCCTGGCCAACATGTCGCACGAGTTGCGGACGCCGCTGAACGCGATCATCGGCTTCTCGCAGGTGCTTCGGCAGCGGTTGTTCGGGGAGATCAACGCCAAGCAGGAGGAGTACCTCGACGACATCCTCGCGTCGGGAAACCACCTCCTGGACCTGATCAACGACGTGCTCGACCTGTCCAAGGTCGAGGCCGGACAGATCGAGCTCGAAGTCGCGACCTTCTCACTCCGCGAGGCTCTGGAGCGCGGCGTGGTGATGGTGAGGGAGCGGGCGACGAAAAACGGCGTGCGCCTCTCGCTCGAGCTCGGGGCCGATGTCGATCTTGTCGACGGTGACGAGCGCCGCGTCCGGCAGGTCGTCTTCAACCTGCTCACGAACGCGGTCAAGTTCACGCCGAGGGACGGAAGCGTCGTCGTCGCGTCGGCGCGAGAGGACGGAGAGGTACTTGTGTCGGTGACCGACACCGGGCCCGGTATCGCCGTCGACGACCAGGAACGGATCTTCGAGGAGTTCCAGCAGACGGACGTCGGCGCCCAGCAGCGCGAGGGCACCGGCCTCGGACTCGCACTCTCGAAGCGCCTCGTCGAACTGCACCGAGGCCGCATCTGGGTCGAAAGCCGGTCCGGACACGGCAGCCGGTTCGTCTTCACGCTTCCGATCGAGAAGGCAGGCCGCAATGGCGGGTGAGCGCATCCTCGTCGTCGAGGACAACGAGACGAACATGAAGCTTGTCCGCGACGTGCTGCAGGCAAAGGGCTACAGCACGCTCGAGGCGACCACGGGCGAGGATGCGGTCGAGCTCGCGCGGACGCTCGACCCGGCGCTCGTGCTGATGGATGTGCAGCTGCCCGGGATCGACGGCATCGAAGCCCTCGCGCAGCTACGGGGGGACGACCGAACCTCCGCGATCCCCGTGGTCGCGCTGACCGCGCAGGCGATGAGAGGCGACAGCGAGCGTTTCCTCGACGTCGGGTTCGACGGCTATCTCTCCAAGCCCGTCGACGTCGTCGAGCTGATCCGGGTCGTCGAGAGCACTGCGATCGTGAGTGACCGGCCCGCAAAGATCCTCGTCGTCGACGACGTACCGGAGAACGTGCGCTTGCTGGAGGCGGTGCTCGTCCCTCGGGGCTACGAGGTCGTGACCGCGACCGACGGCCGGGCGGCGCTCGACCTCGTCGAGGCGGAGGAACCCGACCTGGTCCTCCTCGACGTGATGATGCCCGGCCTCGACGGCTACGCCGTCTGTAGCCACCTGCGTGCGAACGACGCCACCGCGGTGCTCCCGGTGATCATGGTCACGTCGAGCGTCGGCCAAGAGAAGAGAAAGGCGATCGAAGCCGGCGCCGACGACTTCATCCCGAAGCCGTTCAACCACGACGAGCTGCTCGCGCGCGTGCGGTCGCTGGTCCGGATCAAGCGCTACCACGACACGATCAAGGCGCAGGCGGCGGAGCTCGCAGAGCTCAACCGCACACTGGAGTCGCGCGTGCAGGCACAGGTCGGCGAGCTCGAGCGCCTGCGACGGCTGCGTCGCTTCCTCTCCCCGCAGCTCGCCGATGCCGTCGTCTCCTCGGGAGACGAGACGATCCTCCACAGCCACCGCCGACAGGTCGCGATGTTCTTCGCCGACCTGCGGGGCTGGACGAGCTTCGTCGACGCCGTCGAGCCCGAAGAGCTGATGCGCGTGCTCGGCGAGTTCCACGGCGCCATCGGCCGCCTCGTGAAGCGCTTCGACGCGACGGTCGGATTCCTCGAAGGGGACGGCGTCCAGCTCTTCTTCAACGACCCGATCGAGATCCCGGACGCGGCGCTCAGCGCAGTCCGGACCGGATGCGCGTTACGCGAGGAGATGGCGGAGCTTGTGCCGCAGTGGTCGAAGCGTGGACACGACCTCGACTTCGGGGTGGGCATCGCCCTCGGCTACGCGACCTGTGGCGAGGTGGGCTTCGAGGGCCGATCCGACTATGCCGCGATCGGAGCGGTGACGAATCTCGCCTCGCGCCTCGCCGACGAGGCGACCGGCGGTCGCGTCCTCATCTCGCAGCGTCTCTACGCCGAGGTCGAGTCGGACGTCGACGTCGAGCCGGCCGGCGAGTTCACCCTCAAAGGGTTCGGGCGCCCGGTCGCGGCCTTCAACGTCGTCGCGGTTCGCTCGCCGTGAAGGACCGGCAGATCGAGGACCTGCGTGCGTCGCGGAAGCGGCTGGTGCTGGCCGCCGCCGCCGATCGCGGCAGGATCGAGCGCGAGCTGCACGACGGCCCCCAGCAGCGCCTGGTCGCGCTCGCGGTCGAGCTGCAGCAGGCTCGGAGGCTCGTCAACGTCGATCCCGCCGAGGCGGGTGCCCTGATCGACGAGATGGCAGACCAGCTACAGGAGGATCTGGATTCACTGCGGGCCTTGGCGCACCGGATCCACCCTCCCCTACTCGAAGCGAGCGGGCTCCGGGCTGCATTGCGCACCACGGCGGCAATGCTCGGCGTGCCAACGCGCCTGCAGGTCACAGCGGGAGCGACCCTTCCGCCCGAGCTCGCCGCGGCTGTGTACTTCGCCTGCGCCGACGCACTCGAGCACCTCGGCGAGGCGGCGAAGATCGCGATCACCGTCCGCCGGGAGGGAGAGACGGTCGTGTTCGAGATCGTCGCGGAAGGCTTCGACTCGGCCACGGCCGACCCCTACCCAGCCCCGATTCGCGATCGCCTGGAGGCGCTCGGCGGCCGGCTGACGATCGAATCGGAGCCCGGGCACAGCCGCATCACCGGCTCGCTGCCGATCTCGGCATGAACCTAGCCGTTCTCCGCGAGGTAGAGGATCACGGCCTTGACCCGCCGGTGGACCGCCGGCTCCCACGTCAGGCCAAACTTGAGGAAGATCGAGTGAATCACCTTCTCGACCGAACGCTCGGTCAGGAAGAGCGCCTCGGCGATGGCCGCGTTGTTCTTCCCCTCGGCCATCTCGCGCAGCACGTCGCGCTCGCGCGGCGTCAGCTCATTGAGCGGGGAGTCCTCGCTCCGACCGCTCTCCGCGACCAGAGCCTCGACGACCTTGGCGTCGATCACGGAGCCGCCCTCTGCGACCGCGCGGATTGCCCCGACGAACTGGTCGACGTCCTCCACCCGCTCCTTGAGGAGGTAGGCGCGACCCGCACTACCGCGATCGAAGAGCGCGAGGGCGTAGCTCGCATTCACGTACTGGCTGAGCACGACGACGCCGACGTCCGGGTGCGTCTCGCGCAACCGCTCGGCAGCCTGGATCCCCTCGTCGGCATTCCCGGGCGGCATCCGGATGTCGGTGACAACGACGTCCGGCCGCTTCGCGTCGACCGCGTCGAGAAGGGAATCGAGATCGTTGCAGACGGCGGCGACCTCGACGTCGGACACCGGCTCGAGCACGCGCTGTACGCCTTCGCGGACAAGGTAGTGATCGTCCGCCAGCACTACCCGAATCGGCACGGGTAGAGAATACGCCGGTGCCCGGTCCTCCTCAAAACGGGCAGGGCCTGGAATCCCCGCTCGTCCTGATCGTCGACGACGACGCGAGGAACCTGAAGCTCGCCCGGGACGTGCTGCTCGCCGCCGGATTCCGGACCCTAGTTGCCCGGAACGGCGCGGAGGCGGTCGCGCTCGGTGCCGAGCATCTTCCGGACGTCATCCTGATGGACCTCCGACTGCCGGACATGGACGGTGCGGAAGCTGCCAGGATCCTCGCTGACGGGGCGCGGACAGCGGCGATCCCCGTGGTCGCGTTGAGCGCGGTCGCGTTCGAAGGAGACACCGCCTGGCTCACGCGTGCCGGCTTTGCCGGCTACGTCGAGAAGCCGATCGACGTCGAGAGCTTTCCGTACCAGGTACGCCGCTTCTGCACCTGACCCGGCGTCACCGTGCTGGCACCCGCGTCGAACAGGGGCTGGCACCGCAGACGCAGCTCGGCCGCGGTGCCACGCTGGGGCCGTTGGCCTGCAGGCACCCAGACAGCAATGAGAGGAAAGGAGCAGGAGATGCGCAGAATCGAACCGAGCAGGCGCTTCGCGGGACTGATCGTGGTGCTCGTGCTGGCCGCAGGCATCACGGCAGCCTCCGCACAGACGGAGGACATCAGGGCGGACGACGAGCGCGCCGGCCTCGAGCTCACGTACACGAAGTGGTTCGCACCGGACTTCCCGCACATGGTGGGCGTCGTCGGAGGAGACATCGACGCCACGTTCGGAGGGGCTGTCCTCGAGCGCAAGCCTGACGGCCGCTTCATCCGGCTGACGGCCATCTACATCGTCGTTGCGCCTGACCCGTCCCGCTCGCTCACGATCCATGTCGAGGGCGATTCGGACACCCAGTCGGGCACGGCCGTGCTGAAGGGCCGCGTCGTCGATGGGTACCTGACGGGCGCGCGTGCACATGCCGAGTTCAAGGTGATCGATTGCGAGCAGTCTGACGGCCCGTGCTTCCAGGGCACGATCAGCATCAAGCGAGGCTCCGAGCTAGGCATTACCGGCGGCTGAGAATCCGTCCCCGGACCGAAACGGTAGGGACCCGGCCCGGCGAAGGCGTCGCCGGGTCGGGCCGAACCCTGAGCGATTGAAATGTCATGTGGATGCTCTGCCTAAAAGGCTTTCAAGTCGCCGAGCCGACGCCGCTCCCATCAGGCGAGAGGACGCTCGCCCAAACGAGTGGCCTCTCCCGGGACTCGCTGGCCCTCGGTCCCCCAGGTGCGGCAAGTAGCCTGCAGGAAATGGACGTCGAGCCGATCGAAGGCGCCGCGCAAGGCGAAGAGGTGCCACTGGCGGGCGGTGACGTCACAGAGGGAGTCGTGCGCGTCGGCGATACGGTCCGCCGTCCGCGAGGGCCGTGGTCGAGCGCGGTTGTGAGTTACCTCCACCACCTCAACCGGGTCGGGTTCCCGGAGTCGCCGCGTTACCTCGGCATCGACGAGCGAGGCCGCGACATCCTCCAGTTCATCCCGGGCGATGTACCAAGCCAGCCGGTGGTGGAGTCGTGGGCCGCAGCCACGTCCGTTCTCGTCGGTATCGCCGACCTTCTTCGCCGTCTACACGAGGCTTCGGCCTCTTTTGTCCCTCCGGCGGATGCGCGCTGGTTCGGCGATGACGTCCACGTCGACATGCCTGCCGACCTGCGATCGGAGCCGCCTTCCGACATCATCAGCCACTTCGACGTCACGCCACAGAACGTCGTGTTCCGCGACGGCAATCCCATTGGGCTCATCGACTTCGACCTGACCCGGCCCGGCAGTCGTCTCGGCGACGTCATCAACACGGCGATGTGGTGGGTGCCGTTGTTCCCTGAGCCAGATCGCGATCCTGCGCTGGCGATGTGTAACGCCCCGACTCGGCTGGCCATGTTCGTCGACGCGTATGGACTGACCGACTCGCTAAGAGCGATGTTCTGCGATGTCGCGATCGACGGCGCAACCCGTTCCTGGCACCGGATGCGGGCCAACGCCAAACAGCGTGGCGGAGGTTGGGCACGCATGTGGGCCGAAGGAGTGGGCGACCGCATCCTGCGCCGACGGGGATGGATGATCGAGCAGCGGGCGACCATCGAGGATGCCCTCCGCGCAGGTCTCGAAGTGTGAAACAGGTCAGCTGAACCGTCTACGAGACTAGCCCTCTGAGAGTCGGTCAGGCGTCATTCCCGAACGCTGGCCCAGGCGGCTGCCCCGCCCCTGCCCGATCCAGGTCGACGTGCTCGCCGCGTCAACCCCGCGACGCGGGGTCGGCTCCGCCTTGACGCGACTGCGCGCGCCGACCCGGGGCAGGTATCGGGGCAGCCTTGCTCGATGGTCGCGCGAGACAGTCCGGCGGGAGGCCGTTCACGGAGCGTTTGGAGCTGCGACCACCGGGTCGAGAAGGCGCAACACCAGGCGCTCCTGATCCTCGCTCATCTTCGGCATGTCGCAGAAGCCTTTCCCGCGCCGCCCACACCCGCCGGGCCAAACGAGAGACTGTCATCGTGACGCCCGAAACCCGACTAAGCCACGGGGCGACGTAAAAGACCCGTTCGCCCGAGTGCCGGAGCAGGAAGGCCGAAGCGCCATCCCCCTTAGACAGATAGCCGGCCAGCTTCGAGACATAGTGGCGCAGCCGCCCCGCCTCATACCTGCCCTGCTCGAGCAATGCCCGTTCGTACGTGGACGTGTGGCCGAGTCCTTGCGCGTACGCGACCGGCTTCAACGCCCGGAAGAATGCTCGTGCAAACGCTTTCTCAAGCGCCGTTGTATGCCCTAGCGCGAAGTGCAAATGGGGCACCCCGCGCGACTGATCCTCCAGCACCCACAGGAGCAGACTCGGCCACGTCGATTCGGCCCATCCCTCCCGCCGGAGCTGCCTGATCGCAGCCGTCCGCGCCGTGTTGAGCGTGTCACGCCGA
The DNA here is from genome assembly GCA_963738795.1 of uncultured Gaiellaceae bacterium. Lineage (GTDB taxonomy): Bacteria > Actinomycetota > Thermoleophilia > Gaiellales > Gaiellaceae > Gaiellasilicea. Next base: position 573,433 of record CAVTXQ010000010.1, read on the forward strand.
CGCGCCGACCACAGCCGCCGCTGATCATCAGCGACAGAATCGAGGACACGACACCCGAGCGGACCCGAGCACGTCACCTGCGCAGGGTGCGAGCACTTCGACCGGTCCCACCACCACGGCTCTGCGGTGCAGGTGAGCACGCCCTGAAGAACCTTCGCCTCCGACCCGTATAGCTCGCAGTACGCGTCGAGCGCGGCGTGGATCACCGACCGGAAGGATGCAGCCCAGGACGGGCGTACCGCATCGCGCCAGCGCCGTCCGCATGACCGCCGCTCACGACGAATCACCTTCCCGCATCCACCAGGGCACCACCGCTCCGACTCGTCCAGGCCAATGCCTCGGATCGAGTCAGTGGAGGCGGCGGGAATCGAACCCGCGTCCGCGGACGTACCGGAACCACACGAACCGAGGCACCTCCTCCCGCGCGCGAGCCGTCCGCGTTCGGAAGTAAGTGCCTCGCGACGAACATGCTTCATAGGCGGCGGAGAAGGGGGCTCTTTCGCTAGCGCGATTCGATCGCTGCGAAGAAATCCAGCAGACCCTGCGTTGCAAGTACTAGGGCCGGCGACTTCGGCGTGTTCTTGACCCGGCTGGTCGGACGGCCGAAACCTGTTAGGGCGTGCTGTCGCGGAGCCTTGTCACCCGCTGGATGCACTCCTGATCGCGGAAGGCCGGCGGCGGCGGGTCGCCAAACGAGCCGACGCGCGTCGCGGCGGGCTTCCAGACCGGGAAGCTGCCCACGTTCAGGTCTTCCTCGTCCGTGACGGCGAGCAGGCGCTGATCGCGTCCGTCGGTGCGGACGGTGCGGATCGAGTAGTAGGTCTCGCCGCCGCGGTGCGGACGGACGAAGAGAACGCGGGTCTTATCAGGCGAGAGGCTAAGCGCGAACGCGTTGTTCAGGAACGGCCGCTGCTTGCCGGTGACGACGTCGAGCCGCCTGACCGTGTCGCCGGCGTTGAACATCACGTCGCGGTCCGGGCCGCGCTGCACGAGCAGCTCCCGGTTCGAGATCCAGGGGCCGAGCCGAAACGCCTCCGCGGTCGTAGCCGGGCTGAGGATCCTGCGAGCCTTGCCGCCGCTCGTCGGCACGATCCAGACGCTGTACCTGATCGACGTCGGGGAGACCCGGCGCAGGAACGCGACCCGCTTGCCGTCCGGGGAGACGCGCGGCACGCCCGCGTTCCGGGCGAGATCCCTGCTTCCTCGTCCGTCCCTGCGCACGAACGTGATCACATCGTCCCCGCCGGCACGGCGCATGTGCACGAGGCCGCTCCCGTCCGGGAGCCAGGAGACGCCGCCTATTGTCGCCGGTGCGAGCGTCCACTTCGCGCCCGTGACGGAGGCGAGGCCGAGCGCGAGGCGCTTGCCATCGGCGGAGAGCTTCCCGTAGGCGATCTCCTCACGGCGGGGAGACCAGGCCCAGCCGGTGAAGGCGTACGCCTGCGCAACGCTACGGGCGCCCGCGTAGATCTCAACCGCCGGCGGGCTCGCACTCGGATCGACGAACCGGCCGTACGAGAACGTGCCCGCGGACGTGAACGCCGGATAGAGAGCGCTGTCCTGCCGCTGCGCGTCCCAGCCACCGAGCCAGGAGATCTCCCGCGTCCGCGCATCGACGGAGTAGATGCCGGGGCAGGCGCCGTTCGGCGGCAGGTTCTCGAAAACGCTGAAGACGACACCGGAGCCGAGCGGAGCTATGGCTGCATCGCCCGTCTTGCCCTGCACGAGAATCCCGGTGAGAATGGCGGCAACCGCGAGCAGCACGGCCAGGGATGAGCGCATCTCATCATCGTAGGGCCGTGTCTGAGGAGCGCAAGCGCAGCGGTGGTGGTGCGCAAGCAAGAAAGAAGCTGCGCTCGATCGACGAGCTGAGCGCGCGTTTTCGCTCGTGCGATTGATCGCCGCGAAGCCCGGCGGACCCTTTCACTACGAGTTCTAGGGTCTGTTCGCGCTCTTGGCTTGAACATGCGCTCCGGGCGGCGCGATTGTGCGCAGGCGTGCACCACCGTGCAGGGAAATGCACCACCGTGCACCACCAAGTCTTCTGGCGCTGGCGCTCGGGCGAGAGGACGCTGGCGCAACCGAGGCTGCCGCGACTAGGAGGGTGGCGAAATGCGGGCGGCACCGATGCGACGTAGCCCCGCGGGACCGTCGTATCATCGACGTATGAGTCTCCGTGAGTTTCTTCGCACCCGACGGCAGCGCAAGGCACGGAAACGGTATGAGCGCGACAAGGCGCTGCGAGATAGCCAAAACGACCAGAAGGCGATAGACAGAGTCGCCGACGGCGCGAAGACGCTCGGCAGCGGCCTGGGCTAGAGGCGCTCCGTAGGATCCTCCGGGCGGCCGGATTGACGATTTCATCGTGGTCGAGGGACCGTCCCGCGAGCGTTGGTTTGCCAGGGAGCCCGGTCAGTGCGGGCTGCGGGTGGCTGCCGTGATTGCGAGCGCGGAAGCTGCGGCGAACAATGCGCCTGCGACGAGCAGTCCGATGCCGATCCAGAGGATTGAGTCCAGCTCGGCGCCGATGCTCAGCTCGGCGGAGACCCCACGCGAGGCGTCCTCGTTCATCACGACCGCCCGCCAGTCCCCGTCCTCCGGCTCCCATGCGAGCGTCCGCTCGCCGGCACCCGCCGTCGACGCGGCCCAGAACGTCTCGTTGCCCGGCGGGGCGCTTGGCGCGCCGCCCGGGCGCCGCGAGTACTCCGGGTCACCGTCGCTGTCGAGATCGTCGACGACGTCGCGTTCGACGCCTCCGAGGTACCGCATGACTTCGCCGGCCGGGCCGATCCCAACGAACACCGGGCGGTCGCTCTCGCTGCGAATCCGGACCGTGCCGAGGAACGTATCGAGCGCCCATTCTGCTCCCTCGGCGTCGAGGTCGGCGCTCTCGGACACGATCGCGTGCGTCGGTGTCGTGAAGTCCTGCGTCGGTGACATGACGAACCCATCGTCATCTCGTTGCGTCTGGTCGACGGCGACGAGCGCGCAGCCGCCGGCCAGGAGACCGAGCGCGAGCAGGCCCGCGATCGTGCCGGCGACCACGAGCGCGATTCGCCCGCCGGTCCAGCCTCTGCGGACAGGAGGATCGGCGGGCGCAGCCAGCTCGCCTGCGACGGGCACGGGCGCCTCCGCAACCGCGAAGGTCGGCTCCGCGAACCCCTCCCCCTCGGTACCTCCCTGGTCGAGCCGGAACGGCGGGTATTCGTCGCGCATGAGCAGGACGTAGGCGGCCACGCGCGCGACCCACCGGTCGAGCCCGACAACGAAGTCGAAGAGCCCGCCCGGGTAGCGCGCGGTGAAGAGCAGCGCCGCACCGGCAAAGAGCACGAGGATGCCGATCAGCCCAGTCTCGAAGCCGATGCCCCAGAACCACTCGTCGACGCGGGAGGCCGCGTAGCTGCCCCCGCCCATGAAGATCCCCGTGACGATGTACTGCGGTATCGCGAGGAGCCACCACTTCACCAGCACGAGGCCGCGGGAGAGCCGCTCGGGATAGGCGACCGCCAGGCGCGCCGGGTAGTCGGGGACATCGTCGAGCGTGAAGGGCGGATAGCGATCGGTGCCCAGCGCGCCGTAGGAATAGAACGCGACCCGCCACGTCCAGCGGAGAACGCCGACGTTGAAGTCGAAGATGCCACGCGGGTAGCGACCCGTGAAGAGGATCGCGAAGAACGCGACGATCGTCAGAACGAGCAGTGTCAGCCAGAGGAACGCGAGCACGATGTAGTGCGGGATCGCGAGAATCCACTTCACGAGCCAGAGCCACCGGCTCAGCAGCGTGTCGAGCTGTCCCTCGATGCGGACTGGATACGGCTGCGGTCCGTCCACCTCTCTCCTCCGTGCTAGCCGGACCCTAGGGAATCGGGCATGCCGATGCGAGGCGCACCCCTGCAATCCGCGTAGTGCAGATCGTGCGGATCGACGGACGCAAGCACCGCCTGCTCACCATATCGTCGGCGTCGGCCTTGGCGTGAACCGGGCGACCTGTGTCTGGCTAGCCGGCTTGCGGGGCTGGCAGGGGCTCCGGCTTGGGCGCCGCGGGTGAGGGCTCGATGCGGAGGATGCGTGCGGCCCAGTTCGGCATCCACCAGTTCCAGCGTCCGAGGAGCGCGACCGCGGCCGGGGTGAGGACGCCGCGGATGATGGTGGCGTCGATCAGGATCCCGCCGCCGAGCGCGGTCGCGAAGATCTTGGCTTCCGTTCCCGGCTGCAGTGCGAAGGCGACGAAGGCGAGGAAGAGGATCAGCGCCGCGCTCGTAACGAGCCGTCCGGTGCGGCCGATCCCTTCTACGACGGCGGTCTCGGTGGAGCCGGTGCGGTCGTACGCCTCCCGCATCCGGCTGATGATGAAGACCTGGTAGTCCATCGAGATGCCGAAGAGGAAGGCGAAGACGACGACAGGCAGCTCGACGTTGATCGCGTGTGTCGGCTCGATCCCCCAGATCTCGTCGGAGCCGACCCCGTGCTGGAAAACGAGCACGATCAGCCCCCAGGCGGCAGCAACCGAGAGCAGATTCAGGAGCACGGCCTTCAACGGCAGCACCAGCGAGCGGAACGCCCGCGCGAGCAGGATGAAGGTGAGGAAGCAGATCAGGGTGAGCATCAGCGGGAAGTTGCCGTAGACGACCTCGAGGAAGTCGGCGCCCTGCGCTGCCTCGCCGCCGATCGTCACGGCAGCCGGCAGCGCCTCCGTCGCGGCGCGGAGGCGGTCGAGGGTCTCGCGTCCCGCGGGTGAGTTTCCGTCGGCGGTGGGGATCGCGACGACGATCGCCGTCCCATCGCGTCGCCACTGCGCCGGCGCTGCCGCGCTGCGGACGCCCTCGACCTCGCCGAGCGCCTCCGCGACGTTGCCGGCGTCGCCCGAGCGGACGAGCGCGTCGAACGGTGAGAGCGGGCCGGTGCCGATCCCCGAGTCCTCGAGCTTCACGAGCCCGGCGCGAGCGGGCCCATCCTTTGCGAGCGAGTCGGCCCGCGGATTTCCGAGCTGAATCGAGGAGGCGACGCTTACAAGGGCAAGGAGCACTGCGGTCGATGTCAGTGCCGCAGCCCAGCGGTGGCGCAGGATCAGGCGTGCCCAGGCAGACCAGGCGTGGCTCGCGCTGGCGTCGCGCGTGTTCCGGGGCCAGTCGAACCTGGGACCTATCGTCGCTAGGACGACCGGGAGGAGCGTGATCGCGACGGCGACGCTGACGAGCGCGATCATCAGCCCGGCGATGCCGATGCTGCGCATGAACGGCACCGGCAGGACCAGGAGCGCGAGCAACGAGATCGCGACGGTGGTGCCGCTGAAGACGACGGCGGAGCCGGCGTGCTGCATCGCCTTCCGCACCGCATCTTCGTTCGTCACGTCGGGCTGCTGACGTTCTTCGCGCCAGCGCACGACGATCAGGAGCGCGTAGTCGATCGCGATCCCGAGCCCGACCAGCGCAACCAGGAACTGGACGATCACCGAGACGTCGGTCACGCTCGCGAGCGGCCAGACGAGCAGGAACGTGGTCGGGATCGCGACGAGGGCCATCAGCAGCGGCACGAAGGCCATGAACGAACGGAAGACGAAGGCGAGTACGAGGAGCGCGCCCAGCGCCGCGAGCAGCGTCCCGAGCAAGACGCCCGTGCCGCTGCCCTCGTTGTCACCGGCGGAGGCGCGCAGCGCGTCGAGCCCCGTCACTTCGACCGGTGCTCCGCCGACGGTGACACCGGCGAGCGCGGCCTGCGCGGCGCGCGCCTCTTCCTGGCCGGGGTCGACGCCGCCCTTGGCCGGGATGTAGACGAGCGCGAAGGTGGTGCGGCCGTCGTCGGAGACGAACGCCCGATCACCCGTCGAGGCATAAGAGGCAGTCATCGCCTCGGGCAGCACGACGGCGACCTTCGCGAGCGCCGCATCGAGCTCGATCGCGGACTCTGGGCGAGTCGACGGTCGTACCGGCCGGGAGTTGCACGACGGGGACGATCGGCGCGACATCGCCGCCGCTGCCGTAGATCGCAGCGAGCTCCTTGTTTGTCTCGAAGCCCTCCCGCCCAGGAATGTTGAACTGCTGCGAGAGAGCGCTGCCCGCCGGCCCGATCGCTGCGAACGCAGCGATCGTGACGAGAAGCCAAGCGCCGAGGACGATCCGCTTGTGCGCGAGAACCCAGCCGGTCAGCGCGGCCATCGCACCGCCGCCCGCGTCCTGAGACGACGAGGAATCCTCCGTATGCGCGCTCGGACCCTCCATGGGTGACCCCTCTCGTGAAGCTTGCTGGGCATCGGACGGTGCCGCAGTCAGCGTGTTCTCGAGGCCTCACCCGCGCGTCGCACCGCAAGCAGCTAGTCGAGCCGCCGCGGGAGTGCAATAGGGCTATGAGCTCCTCAGTGTCGAGAAGAGCCGCGGCGGGTCAGCGTCCAGACAGCCTAGAGACTTGTAACGCAGATAGCAAAGTCGACTCGCCGAAGCCAGGACGATCTTGGTGCGGCGCGGGGAGCAGCAACCTGCATTTCCGCCATCCATCCCAGAAGCTGCCTGCCGGCGGGCTACTCAGCCGGAAGCGACGGCGGGAGCGTCTCCGGCATGCGGATGCCGGGCCGTCTGCGGCTACGCGGGATCTTGGAGAAAGCGGATCAGCTCACCGACCGTGTGGTGCCGATGTCGGGGATGGCGGAGCGGGAGGTCGTCGTGGACTTCGTAGCTGTTGCGTCGTCCGTTGCGGATCTTCGTTAGGTAGCCGGCTTGCTCGAGGTCGCTGACGATCTGCGCCGCGGTTCGTTCCGTGATACCGACGGCGGCGGCGATGTCTCTGAGCCGCAGGCTCGGGTCGGCGCCGATCGACGTCAGCACGTGCGCATGGTTCGTCAGGAATCTCCACTCATGATCACTTTTTCCGGAACTTGAGTTCATGAATCGTGTTACTATAGCTCCTTCTCCGGCGACGCTGATGACGTGTACGAGGATGCGCACTGCGACAGCCGACTGCAGCGGAGTCCCCGCAGTGAGGAGCTGAGGCGTGGTTTCTACCGAGGGTCTCGCGCGTTCCTGTGCCGATCACCCAAAGCGGACGCTTGCTGTATGGCTCGTTGCACTGCTCGTCTCGTTCGTCGTGATCGCGCTCTTGCTCGGGGACGCGCTGACGAGCGACGGTGATGTGACGAGCAATCCTGAGTCGAAGCAGGCGGAGGCGCTGATCCACGAGAGTTTCCCGCCTGAGCCGACGCCGAGCGAGATCGTGATCGTGCGCTCTGACCGCTACACCGTCGACGACCCTGCCTTCAAGGCGAAGGTGCTCGCGCTCAGCAAGCGCGGGGAGGGACTCGCAGTCGTCGCCGGGACTCACAGCTACTACGCCTCGGAGGACGAGTCGCTCGTCTCGAAGGATCGGCACGCGACGATGGTTCCTGTCGTGACGCGCGGAGAGGATGTTCTTCCGCTCGTGGAGCTGGCGCAGTCGGAGAACGCCACGGACGGATTCCAGGTCTCGATCACCGGCTCCCTGACTGCCGACGCCGACTTCGAAAAGCTTTCGGAGGAGGATCTACAGAAGGGCGAGCTCTTCATCGGGCTGCCGGCGGCGCTGATCATCCTCTTGCTTGTGTTCGGAGCGGTGGTTGCCGGCCTCGTGCCGGTCATGCTGGGGCTGCTCTCGATCGTGATCGCGATCGCCTTGACCGCGCTCGTCGGGCAGGCGTTCGAGGTCTCCTTCTTCGTCGTGAACATGATCTCGGCGATGGGGCTCGCGCTCGGGATCGACTACGCGCTCTTCATCCTCTCCCGCTTCCGGGAAGAGCGGAGACGCGGGCTGGAGAAGGTCGACGCGATCGTGGCTTCAGGCGCGACCGCAAGCCGGGCGGTGCTCTTCAGCGGCATCGCCTTCGTGCTCGCGATGTGCGGGATGCTGCTCGTGCCCGACACGATCCTGCGCAGCCTCGCATTGGGCGCGATCCTCGTCGGGATCGTCTCCGTGCTCGCCGCGCTGACGCTGCTGCCCGCCGTCCTGAGCCTGCTCGGCGATCGCGTGAACGCGGGGCGGATTCCCTTGATTGGGCGACGAGCGATCAACAGCGCCGGTTCGGAGAGTCCGTTCTGGTCGTGGCTCGTCGGCGGCGTGATGCGGCGGCCGCTTCTGTTCCTCGTGGCGGCGACGGCACTCCTCCTCGCGGCAACGATTCCCGTCTTCGCGATCGACACCGGGTTCTCAGGGCTGAGCACGCTGCCCGACCGCTTCCCGTCCAAGCAGGGCTTCAATGCGCTCAACCGCGACTTCCCCGGCACCGGCGTCGACCCCGCCCAGATCGTCGTTCAGGGTGACGTGGGTTCGGCACCGGTGCAGACGGCGATCGCGCAGCTGACGGCGAGCCTCGCCAACAACGACGCCCTCGGCGCGCCAACAGCGCAGGTCTCTGACGGCGGCGACACCGTGCTGATTTCGGTTGCGGTCGCGGGCGACGCGGACGGTGCCGCGGCGACGAGCGCGATCCGCCACCTACGCGCTGAGCTGATTCCGAACGCGTTTGGCGATCTCGAGACGACTGTCTTGGTCGGTGGAGCGACCGCGGAGAGCGTCGACTACTTCGACATCGTCGGCAGCTGGCTTCCGATCGTATTCGCGTTTGTGCTCGGGCTCAGCTTCATCCTGCTCACGATCGCCTTCCGCTCGATCGTGATCCCGGCCGTCGCCATCGCGCTCAACTTGCTCTCGGTCGGCGCCGCCTACGGACTGCTCGTGCTCGTCTTCCAGGAGGGCATTGGGGCCGGTCTACTCGGCTTCCAGCGCGTCGACACGGTCGAGGCGTGGGTGCCGCTCTTCCTCTTCTCGGTCCTCTTCGGCCTCTCGATGGACTACCAAGTATTCCTGCTCAGCCGGATCAAAGAGCGCTACGTCCAGACGGGCGACACCGCGGGCGCAGTCGCCTTCGGCGTCGGCTCAACCGCGCGCCTGATCACCGGCGCCGCGCTCATCATCATCGCCGTCTTCGGCGGCTTCGCCGCCGGCGACCTGGTCATGTTCCAGCAGATGGGCTTCGGCGTCGCTGTCGCGCTTCTCATCGACGCCACGATCGTCCGCTCCATACTCGTCCCGGCCAGCATGAAACTGCTCGGCGAGCACAACTGGTACCTCCCCTCGTGGTTGAACTGGCTCCCGGACGTCCACGTCGAAGGACACGCGTCTGCAGACCCGTCGGAACCGCACGACGCCAAGCCACCCGAGAACCCCGTCCCAGTGCCAACGACCTAAGCGCGACCGCCACGGCGGCGCGCTCACCGATCAACAAGAGAGGAACGCATGGCTTCCATGTCGCACACCACATCCCTGGCGGTGACGCCGCTAGCGCTCGGTCGCCCCCGCATCTGGGCCTGGCCGCTCGCAGCCCTGCTCGGCTTTCCGATCGGCGGCTACATCGCGAACCTGACCGTGGGCGCAGTCGACTCGGTCGGCGCGGCGATCGCCGGCGGCCTGATCGCGGGCGCGGTCGTCGGCGCCGCGCAGTGGCTCGCGCTGAGGAAGTTCGTGCCGTGGCTCTGGATCGCCGCGACCAGCGTCGGCATGAGCGCCGGACTAGCCGTCGGCGCGGCCACCGTCGACTACAGCATCGACCGAGCCGACCTGATGCTGATGGGCGCCATCACCGGCCTCGGCGTCGGCGCCCTGCAGGCGCTCCTGCTCGCGCGACAAGGCTTCGCCGGCGCGGCCTGGTGGGCCGTAGCGAACCCGCCGACCTGGGCCATTGCCTGGCTGATCAGCTCCTACGTGATCTCGGCGAACATCGACGAGCGCTTCACGAACTTCGGCGCCAGCGGCGTGCTCCTGTACGCACTCGTGACCGGTCTTCTCCTCGCTTGGTTGTTCCGCCGGACGGAGTCACAAGCGCCCGCATCTTGAACCTCGACCGATCGGCCGCGGCGCTGCTGATCGCGCTGCCGATCGCGTTCAACACCTTCTTTTTCCTACACCGACGAAATTGAGCTCGACGAGCTCGCGACAGCGCTTGGTCGCGCTCTGCTCGCGCGAGACGCACAAGCGTCGCCCGATTGGACGACGCTTGAATCGGAAGTCACAGCTGAGCTTCTAGCCCTTGAGTGGAGGCGGCGGGAATCGAACCCGCGTCCGCGGACGCACCGGACAGAGCATCTACAAGCGTAGTCCCGGATTCAGATTCGCCCGCCGGTCGGTTCCGAGACGACACACCCGACGGGCTAGCCATCCTAGAGTGTCGCGCCGCGGGCGATTGGCTCTCCCTTGGCGCCGAGCCCGACGTTGGCGCCGCATTCCCGGCCTCGGGCCGAGCCGGGTGCGACGTCGCCAGTCCTAAGGGTTACTTAGGCAGCGATTGCGAGTTCGTTCTTCGCATTTGTTCGTTTCCCGGTGGTTTTACGAGGCCGACCGGGGACCTCGGCTTGCAGCTCTACCGGAGAACCGACCACGTCGAAACCAGGTCGCCCCCGTATGTGTTTGTCGACGTAGTGTAGCCGGGTGGCCAAGATCCGCGAGATCGGCGAGGACGAGCTCGAGGCCTTCATCGGCGTCAGCGCGCAGGCGATGCCGCGCGAGGACACCGGCGGCGTCGCGGGCCTGGTCGACTGGAAGCGGCAGGCGGCGGACACGATCTGGCTGCTCGCCGAGGAGGACGGAGTGACCGCCGGCGCCGGCTACGCCGTGACCGGCTGGCATACCCCTCCCCACCGCGGGATCGCTGCCGCGCTCGTCGTTCCGGAGCGGCGCGGTCACGGGATCGGCGACAGGATCCGGGCCGAGCTCGAGCGGTGGTCGGCCGAGCGCGGGATCACCGAGCTCGAAGGGCCGGTCGCCGAGGACGACGACGGCAGCATCGCGTGGGCGGCCGCGCGCGGCTACGAGGAGGCGGGCCGCAACTCGCGGATGGTGCTCGACCTGACCGCGATCGACGCGCCGGCCGTCGAGCCGCCGCCGCGGGATCGAGATCGTCACCTGGGCGGAGCGTCCCGAGCTCTCGCAGGGCCTCTGGGAGGTGGCGCGCGAGGCCGCGCCCGACATCCCGGGCGAGGAGGAGACCGATGTCGGCGAGCTCGAGGAGTGGCTCGACCGCGACATGCGCGGCAGCGGCGACCGCCCCGAAGCCGTCTTCGTCGCGCTCGAGGACGGGGAAGTGCTCGGCTACGCGAAGCTCGCGTTCTCGGAGGAGACGAGCGAGCGCGCCTTCCACGACCTCACCGGCGTCAAGCGGGCGCATCGCGGCCGTGGGATCGCGGCCGTCCTCAAGGCGGCGCAGATCGCGTGGGCGAAGGAGCAGGGCTACGCCGCGCTGCAGACGGCGAACGAGGTGCGCAACGCGCCGATCCGGCACCTGAACGCGAAGCACGGCTACGTGCTCGAGCCAGGCGTCGTGATCGTGCGCCGTACGCTCGCCGCTACCTGAGCATCGCCTCCTCGATCGCCCGGCGGCCGACGACGCGGGCGAGGTGCGCGCGGAACTCCGCGCTGGCGCCCGTATCGGTCAGCGGGTCGGTTCCCTCTGCCAGCCGCGCTGCCGGATCCTCGTCGCCGGCACGGAGCGCCTGCTCCGCCGCCTCGGCCCGCAGCGGCGTCGGGCCCATGTTCGTCAGCGCGATCCGGGCATCGTCGACGCTGCCGTTGTCACGCCTTACGAGCGCCGCAACGCCGACGGTCGCCCAGTCCTGGGCGCGCCGCGTGAACTTGAGATACGACCAGCCCGTCCAGGCGCCGAGCTTCGGCACCCGGATCTCGGTCAGCATCTCCTCCGGCCCGACCGCAGACTCGAAGACGCCGAGGAAGAACTCCGCCGCGGGCACGGTCCGCTCGCCGTCCGGGTCGGCGATCGTCGAGCTCGGCCCCGAGCGCGAGGATCACGGCCGGGAAGTCGGAGGCGGGATCGCAGTGGGCGAGCGAGCCGCCGATCGTGCCCCGGTGGCGCACCTGCGGGTCGCCGACCAGGCCGGCGGTGTGCGAGACGATCGGGCAGTGCTCCTGGATCAGCGGGTCGTCCTGGAGCGCCTTGTACCGCGTCAGCGCCCCGATCGCGAGCCACTCGCCCGTGTCACGCACGTACGACAGCTCGGAAAGCCGGCCGATGTCGACGAGCATGGACGGCCGGGCAAAGCGGAGCCGGAGGAGTGGAATCAGCGAGTGCCCGCCGGCGAGCAGTTTCGCGTCCTCCCGCGAGCCGAGCAAGGAGACCGCGTGCTCGGCCGACTCGGCGACCTCGTAGTCGAACGACGAGGGGATCATGACCGTGCCTCCTGGATCGCCCGCCACACCCGCTCGGGCGTCGCCGGCATGTCGATGTCGGTGACGCCGAACGGCGCCAGCCCGTTGATGACCGCGTTCATCACAGCGGCCGGCGAGGCGATCGCCCCCGTCTCGCCGACGCCCTTCACGCCGAGCGGATTCGTCGGGCTCGGCGTCTCCGTCCGGTCGAGCTCGTAGTTCGGAAGCTCGACCGCGGACGGGACGAGGTAGTTGGTCAGCGACGAGGTCAGCAGCACGGCGTCCTCGTCGTAGACCGCCTCCTCGAAGAGCGCCTGCGCGACCCCCTGCGTGATCCCGCCGTGGATCTGCCCGTCGACGATCATCGGGTTGACGACCTTGCCGACGTCGTCGACCGCGACGTACCGCACCAACTGCACGTCGCCCGTCTCGGTGTCGATCTCGACGACGGCCGCATGTGCCCCACCCGGCCAGCTGAAGTTCGGCGGGTCGTAGACCGCGGTCGCCTCGAGGCCGGGCTCGAAGCCGGGCGGGAGATTGTGTGCCGACCACGCCGTGAACGCCAGCTCCTTCATCGTCACCGCGGCGTCTGCGGCGCTGAAAGTGCCACCTTCGTAGCTGAGCTCGCTCTCGTCGACGCCGAGCTCGTGCGCGGCGAGCGTCCGCGCCTTCGCCACGATCTTCTGCGCGGCATTGTGAAGCGCGATCCCGCCGACGGTGAGGCTCCGGCTGCCGTACGTGTCCATCCCGAGCGGGCTGACAGTCGTGTCACCGTGCAGCACCTCGATCTCGTCGACCGCGTAGCCGAGCTCGTCGGCCGCGATCTGGGACCAGGCCGTCTCGTGCCCCTGTCCGTGCGGTGAGGTGCCGGTGAGCACCTGCACCGTCCCGCTCGGCAGGCAGCGGATCGTCGCCGCATCCCAGCCGCCGGCGACGTAGCGGATCGCGCCGAGGATCCCCGACGGAGCGAGGCCGCACATCTCGACGTAGGTCGAGAAACCGACCCCGAGCTGCTTCGCGTCACCACGTTCGCGGCGCTCGGCCTGCTCGGCGCGGGACCGCCTCGAGGTCGAGCAGCTCCACCGCCTTGTCGAGCGTGGCGTGGTAGTCACCCGAGTCGACCGTCAGGCCGGACGCGATCGTCGCAGGGAACTCGGTGATGAAGTTCCGGCGGCGCAGCTCGAGCGGATCCATGCCGAGCTCGGTCGCGAGGGCGTCCATCGCCCGCTCGATCGCGTAGGTCGCCTCGGGCCGCCCGGCGCCACGGTACGCGTCGGTCGGCGTCGTGTGGGTGAAGACACCGGTGCACTCGAAGCTGTACGCCGGGATGTCGTAGCAACCCCCGTACACCCAGGCGCCGAGCAGCGGGATTCCCGGCGTGACCAGCTGCAGGTATGCGCCCATCGCCGAGACGAGCCTGACGCGGACGGCCGTGACCGTGCCCTCCGAGGTCGCCGCCAACTCGATCTCCTGCAGGACGTCGCGGCCGTGGATCGTCGCCGTGAACGCCTCGGAGCGCTCCTCGATCCACTTCACCGGCCGGTGCAGGCGCCGCGCGAGCGCGAGACAGAGCGCCTCCTCGGCGTAGACGTCGAGCTTCGAGCCGAAGCCGCCGCCCACGTCCGGGGCGATCACTCGCAGCCGCGCCTCCGGAACGCCGACCACGCCCGCGAGCGTCAGCCGCGCGATGTGCGGGATCTGAGTCGAGGTCCACAGCGTCAGCTCACCCGTGCCCGGCAGCTCCTGGGCGAGTGCGCCGCGCGGCTCCATCGCCACGGGGATCAGCCGCTGCTGGCGGTACTCGCCCTTGACCGTGACGGCGGCGTTGGCGAACGCCTGGTCGACCTCGCCTGCGTCGAGCTTCCAGACGTAGCACTCGTTCGTCCCGAGGTCGTCGTGGACGAGCGGCGCGTCGGCGTCGAGTGCCTTGCCGACGTCGGCAACCGCCTTGAGCGGCTCGTACTCGACCTCGACGAGCTCGGCCGCGTCCTTCGCGATCGCCCGCGACTCCGCCACCACCACGGCGACGCCGTCGCCGACGTGCCGCGCCTTGTCGAAGGCGAGCGGAAAGTGCGACGGCATCCTGATCTCCTCGGTCACCGGCCAGGCACAGGGCAGCGAGCCGGCCCAGTCCGCCGCGAGCTCGGCGCCGCTGAAGGCGGCGACCACACCTTTGACCTTGCGCGCCGCGGCGAGGTCGACCTTGCCGATCCCCGCGTGGGCGTACGGGCTGCGGACGACTACGATCCAGAGCTGGCCCGGGAGATTGATGTTGTCGATGAACTGGCCGTTGCCGGTGATGAGCTTCCGGTCCTCCTTGCGCGGGACCGACGTGCCGACGACTCGGCCGGTAATGAGGGTCTCGGTCGTGGCCACTACGCCTCCACTCCCACGGCCGCCACGCGTACGGCGGCGACGATGTTCTGGTAGCCCGTACAGCGGCAGAGGTTGCCCTCGAGCGCGTGTCGGATCTCGGTCTCGCTCGGCTCCGGGTTCTCCGCGAGCAGGCTCACCGCGGCCATCACCATCCCGGGTGTGCAGTAGCCGCACTGGAGCCCGTGCTGCTCGTGGAACGCCTGCTGCAGCGGATGGAGGTCGCCGTTCGAGGCGAGCCCTTCGATCGTGGTCAGCTCCATCCCGTCCGCCTGGACGCCGAGCAGCGTGCAGGATTTGACCGACTCCCCGTTCAGGAGCACGGTGCAGGCGCCGCACGAGGACGTGTCGCAGCCGACGTTCGTCCCGGTCAGCCCGAGACGATCGCGCAGGACGTAGACCAGGAGCTCACGAGGCTCCAGGTCGAGCTCGTGCCGGACGCCGTTGACAGCAAGCGAGACATGCCTCATGTCAGCTCTCCTCGTCAGCGGTGCGAGTCGCGGCGAGATTACTACCTCGCGCCCTCTAGCGCCGGGACTTGAGCGCCCGGTCGATCTGACGCTTGGCGTCGCGGTCGACGATCGTCCGCCGCTTGTCACCCTTCTCCTTGCCGCGGGCGAGCGCGACCTCGATCTTGACCCTGCCGTCCTTGAAGTAGAGCCGGGTCGGGACGATCGTCTGTCCCTTCTCACGCACCTTGCCGACCAGGTCGGCGATCTCGGCGCGCTTCAGCAACAGCTTGCGGTCGCGCGTCGGCTCGTGATTCGCGATGTTGCCCTGCGCGTACTCCGAGATCTCGGCGCCGACGAGCCAGACCTCGTTGTCGCGGACGTCGGCGTACGCGTGCGCGAGGGTGACGCGGCCGTCCCGGAGCGACTTCACCTCGGTGCCGACGAGCGCGATCCCCGCCTCGAATCGCTCGAGCAGCTCGTAGTCGTACCGCGCGCGGCGGTTCTCCGCGATCACCTTGGTTCCGGTCGGCCTGGCCATTCTGTTCATTCTGCGCAAGATGAGCATCCGCCGGAGCGGATGCTCATCGCGCCAAGACCCCTGAAGGGCCGCGTTCGCGGCCGGCCGCTACACCACCGGAGCGTCTGCCGCCGGCACATCGCGCGGCCCCGCGCGCCAGAGGAGTGCCGACACGACCAGGACCCAGAGCGGGAACGCAAACACCACGACCGCCCAGCCGATTGGCGGAACGATCGCCACCAACGCAAGCACGAGCGAGACACCGCCGAGCCAGGCCGGCAACGCCCGCGCCCGCAGTGCCGCGAGCCCGATCGCGAAGAAGAACCCAGCCAGCATCAACTCGGCCGCGACGAAGAAGCCGTCACCAAGAGCGGTCAGCGCTTCCGCGGCGCCACCCTCGAGGTTGCGATCGAGGTTGTCGCTGGTGATGGCACCGGCGACCTCCGGCACGACCGAGGCCAGCAAGAACAGTGCCGCCGCAAACCCGAAGCCGTACGTCAGCCGCGCCAGCTGAGACGACGCCGGGAGCATGTGGGTCCGCAGTCCGTCGAGGAACCAGATCAGCGCGATCGTGCCGAGACCCCAGAGCACCGTTCCGATCGCCAGCGACCCGAGGTTCTCGGCGAGATACGTCGCAAGCTCGGCGCCGGTGGCGTTCTCGTCCGGACTCTTGCTTTCGGACTCAGCCACGAGCACGGCGACGACCAAGAGCACGACGCTCAACACACCTGCCAGAGGCGTAATGCGCCTTTCGTCCATCAACGACCCCTTTCGTCTTGGAGACCGCGACTGTCTCAGATCGGTCGGATGCGCGACACCGGTAACGTGGGAGCCGTGGTCACCGCCCTCGCGTTCGTAGCGGCGACGTGGGGCATCGCGATGGCGGTCTCCCCCGTCCTCCAGATCCGCAAGATGGTGCAGCACCGAAGCTCGCACGGAATCTCGCTCGGCTATCCGACCGTCCTCTTCATCGGCTTCCTGCTCTGGCTCGCGTACGGGATCGCCCTCGGCAACTGGGCGCTGATCCTCCCGAACACGGTCGCGGCGGTCGTGATCGTGGCCACGATCGCGGTCGCGCGCCATTACCGCCGGCCGTGACCGCGCGCTAGGCTCGGATTCGATGGCTCAGTTGAACGCGGTTGGGATCGTCGTCTCGGACATGGCGCGCTCGATCAGCTTCTACCGGCTGCTCGGGCTCGACGTCCCCGAGACGCCAGACGAGGGGCACGTCGACACGTTTCTGCCGAACGGCGTGCGCTTCATGCTGGACACGGAGGAGGTCGTGCGCAGCTTCCGCCCGGACTGGCAGCGGGAGCGAGGAACCCAGCTCGGGCTCGCCTTCGAGTGCGAAAGCCCGGCCGAGGTGGACGAGCTGTATTCGCGCGCCACCGCGGGCGGCTTTCACGGCGAGAAGGAGCCGTGGGATGCGTTCTGGGGCCAGCGATACGCCCAGCTGCTGGATCCGGACGGCGTCCCCGTCGATCTGTACGCGTCGCTCTAGAAGCTAGCGCCGGCCGAAACACCGCTCGCAGAGGGCGAACCACGGTGCGCAGCTCTGGCCGCACTTCTTGCAGCGCCCAACCGACGGCGAGCTCACCTCGGCGGCGAGCTTCTCGCTCACCCGGCGGGCGGCGGCTTCCTCGAGCTCGGCCGCCTTCTCGAGCGTGACCCCGCCGACGTCCGGATACTGGAGCGCGAACCAGCGGAGGATGCTCGCGGTGCGCGCGGCCTGCTCGGCGTCCTCGAGCGACGCGTCGCGCAGGCGGTTGACGTCGAGCAGCCACTGCAGCACCGGCCGCGGCGCGCGGTCGCCCGATACCGCCAGCGCGAGCGTGCCGAGCAGCTCGGCGTTGTCCTCGTCGACCGGTGCGTTGACGAGCTTCCAGACCTGCTCGAGCGCAAGGTTGCGGCCGCGCTCGCGCAGGCGGCGCTGGACGACGTCGAGCCGGACGAGCAGCGGCCCGATCGACTCGACCGAGAGCCAGCCGTCCGTCGCCCACTGCCGCAACGCGGCCGAGTGCCACGCCCGGAGCGCGGCCGGCAGCTGGGCGGGGCCTTCGATCGGCAGGTCTTCGAGCCGCGGCCGGATCCGGGCGGTGTCGACGACCCGGTAGCCGAGGTGGCCGCCGGGAAGCGGCACGTGCGGATGGAGTGCCGCCTCGATCAGCTCCGGGTCGGCGTTCGCCCAGACGATCCCCGTGAGGACGCCGACGTGGCCGCGCTCGACGAGGCCGAAGCGGCCGGCGCGGCCGGCGATCTGCGCGATCTCCCACGCGTGCAGGTCGCGCCGCTCCTCGCCGTCGAACTTCTGCGACTCGGCGAAGAGCAGGGTCTCGCAGGGGAGGTTGACGCCGTGGCCGAGCACGTCGGTTGCGCAGCAGACCGTCGCCTGACCGTTCATGAAGCGCTCGATCTCGACGCGCCGCGACGCGAGCGGCATCGCGCCGTAGAGCACGGCGACCTTGCCGGGCTGACGGCGGTTGAGCTCGCCGGCGAGCGCCAGCACCGCGCGGCGGCTGAACGCGACGACGACGGTGCCCGGCTGGAGGCTCTGGAAGGAGACCGGACCTGTCCAGTCGAGCGGCGCCTTGCGCTCGAAGAAGCGGATCTCGGCGCTCGGGAACGCGTTCTGCACGAGCGGCAGCGCCTCGACCGCGCCGAGCAGGAGGATGTGTCGGTACTCGCCGGCGAGCAGCAGCCGCGTCCAGGCGGAACCGCGCTCGCTGTCGTCCGCCCACTGCACCTCGTCAAGCACGAGCACCTCGCCCGACAGCGGCGCCATCTCGGCCGTGCAGCAGATGATCGGGGCGCGTTCGTTGACACGCTCCTCACCGGTGACGAGCCCGACCGCGTCCGCGCCGAGCTGCGCCGCGAGCCTCCGGTGGGCCTCCTGGGCGAGCATCCGCAGCGGCGCGGCGAAGACACCGCGACCGGTCTCGGCGAGGAACTCGAGTGCGGCGTGCGTCTTGCCCGAGTTCGTCGGGCCGACATGGGCGACGACCGTCTCGGGCTCGGACCGGCGGAAAGGAAGGACGATCTCCGGCTCGGGGACGCGCAGATGGGCTTCTCGCCGAGCCCGGCGCTGGCCGCGGCTCGGCCGCTTCTGGCGACCGCGGTGCTCCCGGCGGGAGGCCATGACGCCCTAGACCTGGAGGAAGCGGCGCAACGTGATGCCCGACCCGACCGCACCGACTGTGAGGCCGACGAGGACGACGATCAGCGCGATCGTCGGGAACGACCACGCCTGCACTCCGGCGCCCGCGTCGAACTGATCGGTGACCCGCTCGAGCACGACGGCCTTGCCGACCAGGAGCAGCAGCACGGCGGCGACCGAGCCGAGGACGCCGCAGATCAGCCCTTCGAGCATGAACGGGCCGCGCACGAACCAGTTCGTCGCACCGACGAGCTTCATCACCTCGATCTCCCGCTTCCGCGAGAAGATCGAGAGCCGGATCGTGTTCGCGATCAGCAGCGCCGACGAGATCAGGAGCACGATCGTCGCGAGCAGGAAGGCACTCGAGAGCACGCGCGCTACCGTGAGCACACGGTCGGAGACGGCGCCGCCGTCGTTGATCTTCTCGACCCCAACGGGCACCGTCGGCGCGCGCAGGTTGCGGGCGATCGCCTTCGCGTTCTCGCCGTCGACCGGCGTCACCTCGAACGCGTCGGGAAGCGGGTTGCCGGGGAGGTTCTCGACGATCTCGGGCTGGAGCCTGCGCATCCGGTCGAGCGCCTCCGCCTTCGAGACCCAGGTGACGTTCTTGACGAGCGGATCCGAGTCGAGCTTCGCGCGGACGGCGTTGATCTGCTTGTCCGTCGCCTCCTGCTTGCAGGTCGACTCGGTGCAGAAGTAGACCTTGACGAGCAGCTTCTCCTTCTGGTGGTCGCCGAACGCCTGCGCCCACGACCCGAGGGCGATGAAGAGCCCGAGCAGGAACATGCCGATGAGCACGGTCATCGTCGCCGCGATCGTGGTCGAGAGGTTGGCCCCCAGCGACCGCACCGACTCCGAGAAGAGAAGCTTCAGCCTCATTCGCTCTCGTAGCCGCCGCGGCGCTCGTCGCGCGCCAGCCGCCCGTCCTCCAGCGCGATCACGCGGCGGCGCATCTTGTCGACCATCTCGCGGTCGTGGGTCACCATCAGGATCGTCGTACCCGCGCGGTTGATCCGGTAAAGCAGCTGCATGATCCCGACGGACGTGTCGGGATCGAGGTTCCCGGTCGGCTCGTCGCAGATCAGGAGCGGCGGGTGGTTGACGACGGCGCGCGCGATCGAGACGCGCTGCTGCTCGCCGCCCGAGAGCTCGTCCGGGAGGGAGGCCATCTTGTCGGAGAGCCCGACGAGCGAGAGCACTTCGGGGACCTTGCGGCGGATGTTCGTGTTGCTCTCGCCCTGCACCTTGAGCGCGTAGGCGACGTTCTCGGCCGCAGAGCGGTCACGCAGGAGCTTGAAGTCCTGGAAGACGCAGCCGACGTTGCGGCGGAGCAGCGGCACCTTCGAGTGCTTGAGCCGGGTCAGGTCGCGGCCGCCGACGAGGATCCGCCCCGAGCTCGGCTCCAGCTCCTTCAGCAGCAGGCGGATCATGGTCGACTTGCCGGAGCCGGACGCGCCGACGACGAAGACGAACTCGCCCTTCTCGATCACGAAGGAGACGTCGTTGAGGGCGACGACGTTCGGGTCGTAGACCTTCGTCACGCCCTCGAAGACGATCATCGTCCCCGCGATCGCGGGGTCGACGGGCACGCCGTTCTGGGGCATGGTCACGGGCTCGGTCAAGGGTTCAGTCACGTCTGTCTGCATGTCGAGGTCAGTCACCGGAATCGAGGGGAGGTCGGCCGCAGAAGGCCGCGCCGGCATCTGTGGAGGGATCCAGTCTAGCCGACAGGTCGGTTAGACGGCCCTCCCGGAGGCCTTTGCGAGCAGGTACTCGCGGACGAAGCCGTCGAGGTTGCCGTCGAGAACGCCCTGGGCGTTGCCGACCTCGTAGTTCGTCCGCAGGTCCTTCACGAGTTGGTAGGGGTGGAGCACGTAGCTCCGGATTTGACTTCCGAAGCCCGTGTCCTGCGCAGCGCCGCGTTCGCGGGCGAGCTCGGCCTCTCGCTCCTCCTCCTGCAGCTCGACGAGGCGCGACTTGAGGATCCGGAGCGCGGTCTGCTTGTTCGACGTCTGCGAGCGCTCGTTCTGGCACTGGACGACGATCCCGCTCGGCAGGTGCGTGATCCGGACGGCCGAGTCGGTCTTGTTCACGTGCTGGCCGCCGGCGCCCGAGGCGCGGTAGGTGTCGATGCGAAGGTCATCCTCGTTGATCTCGACCGCGCTCTCGTCGGGCAGGAGCGGCGCGACGATGACCTGCGCGAAGGCCGTGTGGCGGCGGTGGGCACTGTCGAAGGGGCTGATCCGCACGAGCCGGTGAACGCCGCGCTCGGCCTTGAAGAGGCCGTACGCATTTTCGCCCTTCGCCGTCAGCGTCGCCGACTTCAGCCCCGCCTCCTCCCCCGGGCTCGCCTCGACGAGCTCGGCCTGGAAACCGCGGTCGGCGGCCCAGCGCAGGTACATCCGCAGCAGCATCTCGGCCCAGTCCTGCGCATCCGTTCCGCCGGCGCCCGCGTGAATCGAGACGACCGCGTCGCCGCCGTCGTACTCGCCGTTGAAGAGCGCGTCCTCCTGGAGCCGCTCGAGCTCGCGGCGCAGCGGTTGCAGCTGGGTCTCGATGTCGGCCGAGAGCTCGGGCTCGAGCTGGAGCAGCTCGGCGGCGTCGTCGTGCTCGCCCTGCAGGCGCTCGTAGCGGTCGAGCCGCTTGGAGAGGCGGGCATGTTCGGTCGAGACGGCCGTTGCGCGGGCCTGGTCGTCCCAGAAGCCCGGCGCGCCCAGCTCCTGCTCGAGCTCCGTGATGCGGGTCGTCAGCGACTCCGGGTCAAAGGTAATCACGAACCCAGGCAAGCTGGGCTCTGATCTCCTCGAGCTGCTGGTCGAGCGGGATCGCGGTCTCGGACACGTGTGGATCGTAGCGCCGAGGACGTTCGTGCGACCTACTCCTCAGAGCGACCCGTGGCGTCACGATCGCGGTCGTATCGTCTCGTCAGCGGAAACGGGGGCAACCAGGACTCGCGACGGACGGTCCAGAGTTCGTAGGTTGGCCTCAGTTGGTCAGGGGCATCCAGCGATCCCAGGTTCACTTCGATTTCGTCTGCGCTGCGCGAGAAAACGGACGAGCCGCAATGGGGACAGAAAAACCGCCCGGCGTACTCGCGTGTTTCGCCATCGATCGTCACCGCATCCTGAGGGAACACCGCGGAAGCGTGAAACAGGGCCCCATGGTGCTTGCGGCAGTCGAGACAGTGACAAATGCCGACCCGGTATGGGAGTCCCGACGCGACAATTCGGACGTTGCCGCACAGGCAGCCGCCGGTGTAGCGGTCCATGCTGGATCGTAGCGCCGGGCGAGAGGAGGGCCGCGCCGGCCGGCCCTCCTCTCGCTCCCGACGCCTACCTCAGCGAGACGTCGTCGATGCGGAAGCTCGTCGGCAGCGTCACGTCGGTGGTGCCGCGGAACTGCACCCGTACCGTCTGCCCCCGCCACGCGGCAAGGCTGAACGAGCGCAACGTGTACGCGGTCGCGCTCGAGGTGGCATTGCGGTTGCTGAAGCTGCCGAGTGTCCCCAGCACCGCGCCGGACGTGCTGCGCACCTCGACGTAGACGAAGTCGTACGCGGTCGACAGGCCCTCGCTCGTCGTGATGTTGAGCCAGAAGGTGAGGTTGGCCGGATGGCCGGCCGGGATCGTCACAGTCTGGTACTCGGAGCCACTCGCGTTGTTGCCGGCGCCGAGGATGCTGTAGCCGGTGCCGGAGTGGTCGTTCCCGCCGGTCGACCAGAAGGCCGAACCGGACAGCGTCCACGGCGAGGCGGAGCCCTCGAAGCCGCCGTTCACGATCAACTCACCGCCGCTCGTCGCGTTGCTGACGGTGACGTTGACGAGCGCGCTGGAGCCGACGTTGCCGGCAGCGTCGTAGGCCCTCGTCTGCAGCGAGTGGCCACCGTTCGACGCGGTCGTCGTGTTCCACGCGATCCCGTACGGCGACGACGTGTCGGTGCCGGCGAGCGAGCCGTCGACGAAGAGCTCGACGCGGCTGACACCGACGTCGTCGCTCGCGTTCGCAGACACCGTGACGGTGCCGCTGACGGTGACGCCGTTCGCCGGCGAGGTGATCGACGTCGTCGGCGGGGTCGTGTCGCCCGGTGCTGCTCCGAGCACGGAGTAGAGCAGCCGGTTCGGCGAGCCCGTGCCGGGACTCGTGACCTTGTTCGGCGTCGTGTTGGCGAGCAGCGCCGACGTCGCCGTCGCGGGCGACGCGGCCGGGTTCGTCTGCAGGTAGAGCGCGAGTGCGCCCGCGACGTGCGGCGAGGCCATCGAGGTGCCGCTGATCGTGTTCGTCGCGGTGTCCGACGTGTACCAGGCCGAGGTGATGCTCGAGCCCGGCGCGAACAGGTCGACGCACGTGCCGAAGTTCGAGAAGGACGAGCGCGCGTCGCTGCTGGTCGTCGACCCGACCGTGACCGCGTTCGCGGCCCGGGCGGGCGAGGAGTTGCACGCGTTCGCGTTCGAGTTGCCCGCCGCGACGACGTAGCTGACGCCCGCCGCGATCGAGTTCTGGACGGCGTTGTCGAGCGCGGTCGATGCGCCGCCGCCGAGGCTCATGTTGGCGACTGCGGGCTTGACGTGGTTCGCGGTCACCCAGTCGACCCCGGCGATGACGCCGCTGTTCGAGCCGGAGCCCGAGCAGCTGAGGACGCGGACGGGATGGAGCGTCACCTGCTTGGCGACGCCGTACGTCGTGCCGCCGGTCGTGCCGGCGACGTGGGTGCCGTGGCCGTTGCAGTCGTTCGTGCCCTGGCCGTCGGTGATGGCCGTAAAGCCGTTTCCGATCCGGCCGGAGAACTCCTGATGCGAGACCCGGATGCCGGTGTCGATCACGTAGGCATGGACACCCTGCCCGGCCTGGTTGTACGTGTACGAGTTGGAGAGCGGCAGGTCGCGCTGGTCGATCCGGTCGAGCCCCCAGGTCGCGGGGCTCTGGGTCGCGACCGACTCGATCATCTGGTCGGGCTCTACGTACGCGACGCGCGGGTCGGCGGCGAGCCGCGCCGCCTGCTTCTCGGTCAGCTGGACGGCGAAGCCTTTGAGCGCGTGCTGGTAGACCGCGTCGATCGACCCGCTGTGCGCGCGGGCGAGGTCCCCTGCGACGGCAGGGACGATCGAGCGGGTCGTGTCCGGGTTGAGGACGACGATGTAGGTGCTGCGTTGGGATGTGCGGTCGTCCGCGGTGGCGCCGCTCGACGGAGCGGCTGCGGCGAGGACCACGCACATCGCGGCAACGATGCTGCGGAGCATCTCTTCCTCCTGGGCGAGTGAACTGACGGCAAGCGCGCGCCCGGCGAGCGCGCGTGACAGAAGTATGCGACCCCGCCCGGACGGGCGCTATACCCCTTCTAGGCGACCTGACGCTCCTGGCGCACGACTGACGGTGCGCGACCGGAGGGGATAGGCCGGATGGCCAGACCCGGAGAGTCGCGTGCCGTCAGGCGTGCGAGGAGGCGCCGGAGGCCGGCTCCGCCGGCCGGGAGGCGACGCCGGCCAGGAGCGTCAGGCGCCGTGGCACTTCTTGAACTTCTTGCCGCTGCCGCACCAGCAGGGGTCGTTGCGGCCGACGTCCTTGTGCTCGTTGACGGCCGCCGCGGTCGCGGTCGCGCCGCCGCCCTGGGACGAGAAGGCCGTCGAGACGGAGCCGCCGCCTGCGCCCGCACCCGCGGCCGTGATCGCGTCGGATCCCGCGGACGTCTCGTGCGCGTACTGGAGGTTGCCGTTCCCCCGCTCCGGCTCGAGCTGCGGCTCGTTCAGCTCCACCTGGGCGTGGAAGAGCGTCAGCACGACCTCCTCGCGGATCGTGTTGCGGAGGTCGTTGAACATCGCGTGCCCCTCGGCCCTGTACTCGGCGAGCGGGTCCTTCTGGGCCATCGCGCGCAGGTGGATGCCGTCGCGGAGGTAGTCCATCGAATCGAGGTGGCTGCGCCAGCGCGAGTCGACGACCTGGAGGATCACGTAGCGCTCGATCTCGCGCATCAGCTCGGCGCCGTACTCCTGCTCCTTCTCGTCGTACGTCTCGAGCGCATCCTCGACGAACTCCTCGATCAGCGCTTCGCGCTCGAGCTCGACCTCCTCCTTCAGCTCGTCGACCGTGATGTCGGTGCCCGAGAGCGCCTGCATCTGCTGCACGAGCGCGGCGAGATCCCAGTCCTCGTTGAACTCGGCCTCGGTCGCGTTGAGGACGTTTGCCTCGACGACCTCGCGGATCCAGTCGCGCACGTCCTCGGAGAGGTCGTCGCCCTCGAGCACGCGGCGCCGCTGCTCGTAGATGACGGTGCGCTGCGTGTTCATCACGTCGTCGTACTTGAGCACGTTCTTGCGCGCGACGAAGTTCTGCTCCTCGACCTTCTTCTGGGCGTTCTCGATCTGATTCGAGAGGATCTTCGCCTCCATCGGCTGGTCGTCCGGGAGCTTGAAGCGCTCCATGATGTTCTTGATCCGGTCGCCGGCGAAGAGGCGGACGAGGTCGTCCTCGCCGGAGAGGTAGAAGCGTGTCTCGCCGGGGTCGCCCTGGCGGCCGGAGCGGCCGCGGAGCTGGTTGTCGATCCGGCGCGACTCGTGTCGCTCGGTCGCGAGCACGTAAAGGCCGCCGGCGTCGACGACGCCCTCGCCGAGCTTGATGTCGACGCCGCGACCGGCCATGTTCGTCGCGATCGTGACCGCGCCCGGCTGACCCGCGTCCTGGATGATCTCGGCCTCGCGCTCGTGCTCCTTCGCGTTGAGGACGTTGTGCGGGATCCCACGCCGCTTCAGCAGCTCGGCGAGGTACTCGGAGGTCTCGACCGCGATCGTGCCGACGAGGACGGGCTGGCCCTCCTCGTGGCGCTCGACGATGTCGTCCAGCACCGCTTTGAACTTCGCGTCCTTCGTCTTGAAGATGTAGTCGTTCTCGTCGAGCCGCACAACCTTGACGTTGGTCGGGATCTCGACGACGTGCAGGTTGTAGATCTCGACGAACTCCTTCTCCTCCGTCTTCGCCGTACCGGTCATGCCGGCGAGCTTCTCGTAGAGGCGGAAGTAGTTCTGGAGCGTGATCGTCGCGAGCGTCTGGTTCTCCTCCTGGATCCGGACGCCCTCCTTCGCCTCGACGGCCTGATGCAGGCCCTCGCTCCAGCGGCGCCCCTCCATCAGGCGGCCGGTGAACTCGTCGACGATCTTGACCTCGCCGTCCTGGACGACGTAGTCGACGTCGCGCTGGTAGAGCGACTGCGCCTTCAGCGCCTGGATCAGGTGGTTGACGAGCTGGACGTTGCGCGGGTCGTAGAGGTTCTCGAGCCCGAGCGCGCGCTCGACGGCGTCGATCGTCGTCTGCGCCGGCGAGACGGTCTTGTGCTTCTCGTCGTAGAGGTAGTCGGCGCCGGAGAGCTCGGTCTCGTCCTCGCCCTTCTCGCTCTTCCGCGTCGCGGGCGCACCCTGCAGCTCCTTGACGATGCGGGCGAAGTCGTAGTACGTCGTCGCCGCGGTCTCGGGCTCGCCGGAGATGATCAGCGGCGTCCGCGCCTCGTCGATCAGGATCGAGTCGACCTCGTCGACGATCGCGTAGGAGTGGCTGCGCTGCACGAGGTTGTCCTTCGTGACCGCCATGTTGTCGCGCAGGTAGTCGAAGCCGAACTCGGAGTTGGTGCCGTAGGTGATGTCGGCGGCGTAAGCCTCGAGCCGCTGAGCGAACGGCATCATGTTCTGGATCGCGCCGACGGTCATGCCGAGGCGCTCGAACACCGGCCGGTTCCACTCGGCGTCGCGCTTCGCGAGGTAGTCGTTCGTGGTCACGAGGTGGACTCCCTCGCCTGGAAGACCGTTCAGATAGAGCGCGGCCGAGGCGACGAAGGTCTTGCCCTCGCCGGTCTTCATCTCGGCGATGTCGCCCTCGTGGAGGACGATCGCGCCCATCATCTGGACGTCGAACATCCGCTGCTGCGACTCGCGCCAGCGCGCTTCGCGCACGGCTGCGTAGGCCTCGAAGAGCAGCTCGTCGAGCGCCTCGCCGTTCGCCAGCCGCTCACGCAGGCGGGCGGTCGTACCGCGCAATTCCTCGTCCGAGAGCGCCTGGAAGTCGGGCTCGAGCGTGGCGATGTAGTCCGCCTGCCGCGCGAGCGACTTGAGGCGCCGGCCCTCACCGACGCGGAGGACCTTCTCGAGCTTGCCGAGGTTGGCGGTGGGCATCGACGTAGGGTAGCCGCTGGGAGAATTCTTCACCCCGGCTTCACGGACGACTAACAGCCCCGCGCTAGCGTCCTGGTGATGCTTCGGATCCTCGCTGTCGCCCTCGTTCTCGCGCTCGCACCGGCTGCCGGTGCGGCGACGGCGCGTGAGCGCCAGGTCTCCGGTCCGTTGTCGGCGGTCGGGCTCGCCGGTACCGATCTCGCCTACGCGGACGAGTACCGGCGCGGCTGCCACGAAGTGCGCTTGTGGGACGTCGCCACGCGCGGTGACCGGCGACTCGCGAGCCACTGCTTCGTCAGCGCGAGCACAGGCAGCGGCGTTGCGGGCGTGATCGCCTCGGAGGGTCGCGCGCTGTGGCTCACCTACACGGGCGGCAACATCCGCGAATGGTCGCTCTGGACGAAGGCCGGGCGCGCGAAGGCGCGGCGGCTGGCGTTTCTTCCCGCTGACGTCGACGGGCCGGCACCGGTCGTCCTCGGGTGGGCGTGGGAAGGCTCGCTGCCGTACGCGACCGGGCGGACGATCGTCGTGCTGGCGCCGAACGGGTCGCGGCTGTTCAGCTACACCGCCGCCGACCGGGTCGTCTCGCTGAGCGCGCACTCGCGCGGATATGCGGCCGTGCTCGCGAACGGGAGCGTGCTGTCGATTTCGCGGAGCGGGAAGCTGATTCGGGAGCGAACGTTCGCACCGGGAGCGGTGCAGTCCGCTGTGCTCGCCGCACCCGGGCTGATTCTCGAGACCGCGGCCGGGCTCCAGATCCACGGCGTCGGCCCGGTGCGGACGATCCCGCTGCCCGCGGGCGCCCGCTTCCTCGGCTACTCGGAGGGGATCGCCGCCTACGGGATCGGCCGCGAGCTGCGGCTGCGCCGGCTCACGAACGGGAGCGACCGGCTCTTCGAGCGGCTCGCGCCTCGCTTCCACGCCCAGCTCAGCCGCCGCGGGCTTGGCTGGGGCTCAGGACGGACGCTCGGGTTCAGCGCCTGGGTGATCGTCAGCAGCCGCGTCTAGAGCGGCGACACCTCGACCTCGAACAGGTCGCCGTCGACGCGGCGGCCGATCACGATCTGGCCGTCCTCGACCAGCTCGAGCTCGTCACCCTCCTGACTCGGGAACGAGCGCACCCTGATCCTCTTCGCGCCGACCGCCCAGACGGAGTCGTCGCGGCGGACGGCCTCGGCGCGGTAGGGCGCGGCGATCGAGGCCTCGATCGCGTCCGCGAGCGGGTTGAGCGCGCCGTCGGGGACGTCCTCTTCGACGACCAGCGTGCCGTCGGGAAGCGACGTGAAATGCACCTCGTCGCCGGGCAGCTCGGCGGCGACGGTGACGATCGTGTCCCACTCGCGCGGGCGCGCGACGCCGTGCAGCGCGACCTCGCCGAACGGCGACGGCCGGCCGAACTCGTCGGGCGGAGCCGAGAGGAAGCCGTCCGCGAGCCCGTGCATCAGCCCCGCCAGGCGCGAGGGCGTCCGTTGAACCGCCTCGCCGTCGGCCTCGGCGCCGATGTCCAGGTCAGCTTGCTCCGCGAGCTGCTCGTGGAGCGGCTTGGCGCGGCGGAAGAGCCCCACGCTACTGCTGCGGCTCGATCAACCCGTAGGCGCCGTCGCGGCGACGATAGACGACGTTCTGCTTGCCGGTCTCGATGTTGACGAAGACGAAGAAGTCGTGGCCGATCAGCTCCAGCTCGACCGTCGCTTCCTCGGGCGTCAGCGGCTGGAGGTCGAACTGCTTCGACTTGACGATCATCCGCTCGAGCTGCTGGCCGGAGAACGTCGGCTCCTCGGGGGCGCTGCCGTTGGCGCGCCGCCCCGTCTCGCGGCGGCTTCGCTTCTCGCGGTAGCGCTTCACCTGCCGCTCGAGCTTGTCGGCGAGCTGGTCGATCGACGCCTCGAAGCCGGCCGACCGCTCGCGCACGCGCAGCGTCGACCCCTTCGTCCACACGGTCGCCTCGGCGATGTGGTCGTCGGCGATCGAAGGGTTCGTCTCGAGCGTCAGCTCGACCTCGATCTGCGTCGGCTCGGGGAGCTGCTTCTCGAGCCTGTCGAGCTTGTCCTCGGCGTACCTCCGGATCGAATCGTTGACCTCGACGTTTCGGCCTTTGACCTCGAGTCGCATCGCGTCTCCTCCGTCCGGTGGTTCCTCTCAGGGTAACCCACCGGGTCAGCGAACGGCTCGCGCCAGCGTCACCACCTCCACTCTGCGCGCGCCGCCCCGCCGGAGCGCCGAGGCGGCCGCGCCGGCGGTGGCGCCGCTCGTGTAGACGTCGTCGACGAGGCAGACGCGGGCGGGCGACGCGCGCGCCGACGCGAACGCGCCGCGGACGTTCTGGCGCCGCGCCTGCAACCCGAGCCCTCGTTGGCGCTCGACCGACCGCACACGTCGGACGAGCGGTGCGACGGGAAGCTCCCAGACGCGGCCGAGCTCCCGTGCGAGCGCCTCGGCGGGCCGGTGGCCGCGGTGCAGAGCCCGCTCGCCGTCGGCTGGGACGAACGCCAGCGCCCGCACCGCCGGGCGCGACAGCGTCTCGGCGATGATCGCCGCCGCGTCCCGGGCGAGCCTCCGCTGGCCGTGCTCCTTCCAGGCCCGCACGAATCGCCGTGCCGGAGCGTCGTACACGATCGCTGCCCGCGCGCTCGCGAACGCGATCCTCCGCCCGCTGCACTCGGCGCAGCGCTGCACCGGCCAGGCGCCGGGGGAGCCGCAGCGATCGCAGAGCGGCGGCGCCAGCCGGATCAGCGCGTCCCGGCAACCGGGACAGATTGCGGGCCCGAGCGCGCCGCAGGCGGCACACCGGTTCGGCAGCAGGATGTCGAGGAGCACTCCCTCGACCGTACGGGCACACCTGTCACAGGTGTGTCACGCAATCGTGCCGATTGACTAGAGCTCCTAACGTGATGAAGCCTCGTCGCCGGAGTGCGTTGGGTGGTGCGAGGCAAGGACGCAGGGAGCCCCGATATGCGGGCATATCGGGGCGACTGAGGACGCCGCATCGCGCTGCCCAGCGCGCTCCGGCGACTCAGAGCTTCATTGCGTTAGGAGCTCTAAATCTCGAGCACGTACGTTTCCCGCTCCGGCAGCCCCTGCGCGCGCCGGAGCAGGTTGTCCGCGGCCAGCAGCTGCTCCTTGTCGCCGATGTCGAGCCAGACGCCGGTGAACCAGAAGCCGTAGACCGGCTCGCGGGAGCGAAGCCACTCGATGAAGCTGCCGGACTGGTCGGGTGCGTTGCCCTCCGCGAGGTAGCGCCCGACGAGCGGCAGGTGCTCGCGGTGGTAGATGTACGTCGCGGTCGCCGCGAGCGTGCTGGCCGGCTCGGCCGGCTTCTCGACGAACTCGACCACCCGATCGTCGCCGTCGAGCTCGACGATGCCGTACTGGCTCGCGAGCCGGAGGTCGCCGACGTCCCGGACCGCCACCGCACTCGCGACCCCTTTGCTGCGCCAGAAGTCGATGTAGTCCTGCAGGTCGTAGTCGAACAGATTGTCGCCGGCGATCACGATCACATCGTCACCGACGATCCCGGCGCGGTCGAGCGTGAAGGCGACGTCGCCGATCGCGCCGAGCCGGTCGTCGTTCGAGCTCGTCCCGTCGTCGTGGACGGTCACGCCGGCCTTGAACATCGCCCAGTGCTCGAAGTCCCGGGCAAAGCGGCTGTTCGTGACGACGTGCACCTCGTCGATCTCCTCGACCTCGCGGATCCGCTCCAGGATCCAGTCGACCATCGGCTTGCCGCCCACGGGCAGCAGGCACTTCGAGAGATCGTCGGTCAACGGCTGCAGGCGGGTCGCGTAGCCGCCCGCGAGGATGATCGCCTTCACCGGAACCGGTGCTCCTTGACCGCATCGAGGCCGTCCTCCGGGCCCCACTGGTGCGCGATCCCACGGGCGTCGAACAGCGCCTCGACTCGGAGCTCCAGCGCTTGCTGGAGCGTCGGATCTCCTGTCGCAAGCACGCGTGTGAGCGCGTCGGCGAGGAAGCCCTCCTCCCAGCCCTGCATCCGTTCCAGCTCACGCAGCGGCGCGCTCAGCTGATCGTGAAACGGCGCCAGCTGCCGCTCCGCCGCGAAGAGCAGGCGGACGAGGCAGAGACACGAGTGCGCCGCCTGGAGCCGTCCGCCGAGCTCGTCGCCACGCCGCCATGCTTTCAGCGAGCGGAAGAAGCAGTTCAGATAGCCGTCGTAGAGCTCGTCGAGCTCGTCCCGGGCGCGCGCACCCGCGTTCGCGACGATCGCCTCGACCAGAGCCGCAACCGCTCCGTCCTTGTCGGCCACGACCCTGGCGGTCACGTACATCGGCGTGTAGCCGTCCGTCGACTCGGCTCGGAGCCGCAGCCGTTCGGGTGAGGCGTACGAGATGTCCGCCTTCGGTGGCCCGGGGCGCCGCTCGAGGAGCTCGTCGCGCTCGCGCAGCGCCGCGTACCTCTCCTCGGTGACGACGCGGACGAGGTCGTAGTCCGAATCCGGACCGTCGACTCCCGCCGCATGCGAGCCGTGCAGGATCAGCCCGATCGACTCGGGGTCGGCCGTCACCTCGTCGACGAGCTCGTCCAGCACGCTCATCGCGGCAGCGACTGCTCGTACGGCGGCCGGTGGACGCCTTCCTCGGTGACGATCGCCGCGATCAGCGCGGCCGGCGTGATGTCGAAGGCCGGATTCCGCGCCGGGAAGCGCGCCGTGATCTCGGCGCCGTCCCGCTCCTCGATCGGGATGCCGGCGCCCGTCGCCGTCGCAAGGTCGATCGTCGAGGTGGGAGCGACCACGTAGAGCGGGATTCGGTGATGCGCGGCGGCCACCGCGAGACCATACGTTCCGATCTTGTTCGCGGAGTCGCCGTTGGCGGCGATCCGGTCTGCGCCCGTGACGATGCAGTCGACCTCGCCGAGGCTCATCAGGTGCGCGGCGGCCGAGTCGGCGATCACCGCGTGCGGAATGCCGAGCTGCTCGAGCTCCCAGGCGGTCAGCCGCGAGCCCTGCAGCAGCGGCCTCGTCTCGTCGACCCAGACGTGCGTGAGGAGGCCGTCCTCCCACGCTGCGCGCAGCGCGCCGACCGCCGAGCCGTAGCCGCCCGTCGCCAGGCCGCCCGCGTTGCAGTGCGTCAGGGCCTTCGAGCCGGGTCCGAAAAGAGCCGATGCATGGGCACCCATGCGCCGGCAGCGATCGACCTCCGCAGCGTGCAGAGCGCGAGCCCGCTCCGGCGAGGGATCGTCCCGCAGCTGCTCGAGCGCCCAGACCAGATTGACGGCCGTCGGCCTCGACTCGGCGAGGACGCGGTAGGCGGCGGCGAGGTCCTCCCCGCTCTCCGCCGCAAGCGCATAGCCGTACGCGGCCGCAACCCCGATTGCCGGAGCACCGCGCACCGCGAGCGTCCGGATCGCATCCGCGACGTCGGCCGCCGACTCACAGCGGAGCTCGACTTCCTCGTCCGGAAGCCGGCGCTGGTCGAGCAGGACGACCGCACCGGCTTCCAGACGAACGATCTGCTCCGGGCTTAGGTTCCTTCGTCCCACGAGGCCAGGTACTTCGCCTGCTCCTCGGTGAGCTGGTCGATCTCGACGCCCATGGTCGCGAGCTTGAGGCGCGCGATCTCGTTGTCGATCTCCTCCGGGACGACGTAGACCTTCTTCTCGAGCGACGTCGCGTTCTGGACGACGTACTCGGCCGAGAGGGCCTGGTTCGCGAAGGACATGTCCATCACCTGGGCCGGGTGACCCTCGGCGGCGGCGAGGTTGACGAGCCGTCCGTCCGCGATCAGGTAGATGCGGCGGCCGTCGGCCAGCGTGAACTCCTCGACGAACTCGCGTGCCTGCCGGGTCTCGCTGGCGAGCGCACGCAGCGCCGGCAGCTCGATCTCGACGTTGAAGTGGCCGGTGTTGGCGAGGATCGCGCCGTCCTTCATCTGCTCCATGTGGCTCTTCGCGACGACGGACTTGTCGCCGGTGGCGGTGATGAAGATGTCGCCGACCTTGGCGGCCTCGTCCATCGTCATCACCATGAAGCCGTCCATGACCGCCTCGATCGCCTTCATCGGGTCGACCTCGGTCACGATCACGTTCGAGCCCATGCCCTTGGCGCGCATCGCGACGCCGCGGCCGCACCAGCCGTAGCCGGCGACGACGAGCGTGCGTCCGGCGAGCAGGACGTTCGTCGCGCGGATGACGCCGTCCAGCGTCGACTGGCCGGTGCCGTAGCGGTTGTCGAAGAGGTGCTTCGTCTTCGCCTCGTTGACCGCGACGACCGGGAACGCGAGCTTGCCGTCCCGCTCGAGCGCCTTCAGGCGGATGACGCCGGTGGTCGTCTCCTCGGTGCCCGCGATCACGTCGCCGAGCTGCTCGCGGCGGGCGGTGTGGAGGACGCCGATCACGTCGGCGCCGTCGTCCATCGTGATGTGCGGCTTGTGGTCGACCGCGGCCTCGATGTGCTGGTAGTACGAGTCGTTGTCCTCGCCCTTGATCGCGAAGGTCGAGATCCCGTACTCGTCGACGAGCGCTGCGGCGACGTCGTCCTGCGTCGAGAGCGGGTTGGACGCGCAGATGACGACGTCGGCGCCGCCCGCCTGCAGCGTCCGCATCAGGTTCGCCGTCTCGGTCGTCACGTGCAGGCAGGCCGAGATCCGGTAGCCCGAGAGGGGCTGCTCGGTCTCGAACCGCTCGCGGATCGCGGCGAGCACCGGCATCTGCCGGTCGGCCCACTCGATCCGGCGCACGCCGTCGGAGGCGAGCGCCAAGTCCTTTACGTCGTATCGCTTCGTCGTAGCCATCGGTTCCCTTCGCTCAGGCGGCAGAGATCAGCCGCTCGTGCTTTCGCTGTTCCCACTCGACCCAGTCCGCGCCCGGCCCGGCCGAACGCATCCAGCCGTCGAGGGCCATGCGGAGGCCGGGCTCCTGCCGGAGGCGCGCCGCAAAGGCGACCTCGTCCAGCTCGATCCCGAACCGCTCCCGCAGCAGCTTCAGCTGCCGGAGCTGGAGCAGCTCGGCGCTCCCGTAGATCCGGTAGCCGGCCGCCGTACGCGCCGGAACGACCAGCCCCACGGTCTCGAGGTAGCGGAGCATCCGCGCCGACCATCCGGTCTGCGCGGCCGCTTCGCCGATCGTG
This sequence comes from uncultured Gaiellaceae bacterium, assembly GCA_963738795.1. Lineage (GTDB taxonomy): Bacteria > Actinomycetota > Thermoleophilia > Gaiellales > Gaiellaceae > Gaiellasilicea. Next base: position 607,343 of record CAVTXQ010000010.1, read on the forward strand.
AGCGCCTCCATCGGCGCAACCTTACCACAGTTGTGTCAGGGCGTGGACGTCCCCTCGCGGCCGTAGCGGTCCTCGAGCCGGACGACGTCGTCCAGGTGCGGCGTCGAGACCTCGAGGATGGTCGTGTCCTCGATCGCCGTGATCCGGTGGACCGTGCCCGGCCTGTAACGGAACGCTGCTCCGGCCGAGATCACCTCCTCGTTCAGGACCTTCTGCCCCACCTCGCCGAGCTCGAGCTTGGCCCGGCCTGACTGGACGAGCCACGACTCGTCCTTCTCGTTGTGGAACTGGAGGCTCAGCGCCGAGCCTGCCTTCACGAACAGGACCTTGCCGCAGTAGACGTCCGTCAGCGCCCAGATCAGCTCGTGCCCCCACGGCTTCTCGACCTTCCGTACCTCGAAGCCCCAGCGGTCGAGCGAGTTCAGGTTCGGGGAGTCGGTGCTCACGAGAAGGAGACCGCGCCCGCCGCAATCGTCTCGTCCGCCGCCACGCGCATGCCGTGGTCGAGCATATTCCTGTCGCCGACCCGGGCGCCAGGGCCGACGACGCAGAGCCCGCGCACCTCGCACTCGGCGCCGAGCTCGGCCTGCTCGCCGACGATCGAGCCGGACACGTGCGTCTGCGCGCCGACGACCGCACCGGCGCCGATCACGGACGACTCGACCGACGCACCGTCTCCCACGACTGCGTCCGCACCGATCACGGCGAGGCTGCCGATCCGTGCGCCGGCTCCGATCCGGGCGCCCGCGCCGACGAAGACGGGCGGGACGAGCCGGGCGCCTGCCGTCTCGGCGCCGTCGGCGACGAGCGTGTACTCGGGGCCGAGCCGCTCGCCGAGCTCGGTGACGAAGTTCCGCTCGAGCACGTCGATGTGCGCCTGCAGATAGGCCTCGGGCGTGCCGATGTCGAGCCAGTAGCCGGGTAGGGCGACGCCGTACACCGCCCTCCTCCCCGACGAGCTGCGGGAAGACCTCGCGCTCGATCGACACGGGCCGCCCGGCCGGGATCAGCTCGAGCACGTCCGGCTCGAGCACGTACATGCCGGCGTTGATCAGATTCGTGTCGATCTCCTCCGGCCGCGGCTTCTCGAGGAAGCTGAGCACCCGGCCGTCGTCGCCGTGGACGCGGACGAGCCCGTAGCGGCTCGGATCCTCGACGGGCGTGAGCAGGATCGTCGCCCGGCAGCCCCGGTCGCGATGGAAGTCGACGAGCGCGCCGAGGTCGGTCTCGCGGAGCGAGTCGCCGTTGAGGGCGAAGAACGGCTCCTCGATCCCCTCGGCCGCGAAGCGGATCGCGCCGCCGGTGCCGAGCGGCTCCTCCTCGATCCGGTACTCGAGCGCGAGGTCGCCGTAGCGGTCGCCGAAGTGGTCCTGGATCTGGGTCGGCAGGTAGCCGCACGAGATGATCGCCCTGGTGACGCCGAAGCGGCGCAGATGCTCGAAGGTGTAGGCGAGCTGCGGCCGGTCGACGAGCGGCAGCATGTCCTTCGCGCGTCCGGTCGGTCAGCGGCCGCAGGCGAGTGCCGAGGCCGCCGACGAGGATGACGGCCGGGAGGCTCACGCGGAGGGGCGGCCGATGCTCTCGTAGACCCAGCCGGCCTCGCGCATCCGGTCGGGGTCGAGCATGTTGCGGCCGTCGACGAAGACCGGCTGCGCCGACGCCGCGGCAGCGCGTGCCGCCGTCCAGTCGACGTCGGCGAGCTCGGGCCACTCGGTCACGAGCACGACCGCGTCGGCGCCGGCCAGCGCGGCGTCGACCGACTCGACCTGCTGGACGCCGGCGACGCCGTCCATCCGCGCGACGGGATCCCACGCGCGCACGTGCGCGCCCTCGGCGACGAGCCGGCCCGCGAGCACGAGGCTCGGCGCCTCGCGGATGTCGTCGGTGTGCGGCTTGAACGCGATCCCGAGCAGCGCGACCGTCTTGCCGCGCAGGCTGCCGAGATGCTGCTGGAGCTTCCCGATCACGCGGCGCTTCTGGAGCTCGTTCACCTCGATCACGGCGTTCAGGAGCTGGAAGTGGTAGCCGGAGTTGGCCGCGAGCTGCTTCAGCGCCAGCGAGTCCTTCGGGAAGCAGCTGCCGCCGTAGCCGATCCCGGCGCGCAGGAAGCTCGAGCCGATCCGGCGGTCGAGCCCGACGCCCTCGGCGACGCGGACGACGTCGGCGCCGGTCGCCTCGCAGACGTTCGCGATCTCGTTGATGAAGCTGATCCGCGTCATCAGCGCCGCGTTCGCGGCGAGCTTGATCATCTCGGCCGAGGCGACGTCGCAGCGGACGACCGGCGCCGTCGATCCCGCGGTGCAGCGCCTCGACCGCGTCGCCGTCGGCGTCGTCGAACGAGCCGATCACGATCCGGTCGGGGTGCTGGAAGTCGCGGACGGCGGTGCCCTCGGCCGTGAACTCGGGGTTGGAGACGTAGCCGACGTGCTCGAGGCCGCGCTCGTCGAGCCGGTGGCGCACCCGTTCGCGCCCGTGCCGACCGGCACCGTGCTCTTCATCACCATCACGGCGCGCCCTTCGAGGCCGCCGAGCTCGTCGACGACCGTCCAGACGGCGGAGAGGTCGGCGTCGCCCGAGTAGGTCGGCGGCGTGCCGACCGCGACGTAGAGGAAGTCGGCGCCCTGCGACGGCCTCGGCGACGTCGAGCGTGTAGGTCGAGCCGCTCGCGTTGCGGCGCGAGCAGCTCGTCGAGGCCGGGCTCGTAGATCGGCACCTCGCCGGCGCGCAGCCGCTCGATCCGCTCGGCGAGGACGTCGCGGACGACGACCTCGTGCCCGAGCTCGGCGAGGCACGCGCCGGTGACGAGGCCGACGTAGCCGGCACCGAAGACAGCGACCCTGCTCACGGCCGGTGAACCTACCTACTTGATCTTGTCGAGCGGCTTGAGACCCTTCGCGATCGCGAGCATCGTCTCGTTCGAGAGCGTGTCGAGCAGCGTGTTGACGACCCAGTAGCTCGCGCCGCCCTGGCGCAGCACGACCATGTGCAGCTTCGGGCCCGGTGTAGTGGAGCTCGTAGCGGCGGCCGCCGATCGAGCGGACGAAGTTGCGCTCGCGACAGCACCGGCGCGTCCTCCCAGTCGGTCATCTGGACGCCCCAGTACTCGTTCGCGCCCGTCTTGTAGGTGAGGCGGATCGTCTTGTGCTCGCCGTCCGGGTCGATCCGGTACATGCGCACGGGCTTCTCGCGGTCGATCCACGACGAGCGCTCGAGCACCGTCGGCACCATCACCGGGAACGGCACCTTCGGCGCGCGCTCCCGCAGCAGCGCGAGCGAGGCCTCGGCGCCGGGCGCGACGTTCGCGGGCTGCCGCTGCGGCGTCTTGTCGACGGGCGCCTCGGCGAGCGTGCCGTGGAAGGTCTGGCCGACGATCACGGTCAGCATCGCGCCGTTCGCGAGCGCGCCGATCGTCGGATTGGTCGCGACGACGTCGTCGGTGCCGAACAGGGTCGCGACCTTCTTCGGCCGCCGCAGCCGCGCCGGCCTGGGACTTGTCGTAGTGGATCCGGGTCTGGAAGTACTCCCAGTTCGGCGCGTTCGCGTTCTTCCCGTCCGGCGGGTAGACCATCTGGTACGCCCGCTGCGAGAGCAGGTAGCTGGCGGTGCCGGCCGAGCCGGTGACGCCGTTCCCGTTCAGGACCGTGATCGTCGTCTCGCGCGGCGCCGGCGCCTTCGTCGCCGACGGCTTCGGCTTCTCGTTCAGCGCGACCTGGGTCGCGTTCTTCGGCGACTCGACGTCGGGGTGCGAGAACTCCTGCACCGCCCTCTGGATGTTCGCCTCCGGCACGAGCAGGTCGAAGCCGGAGTTCTCCTCGATCCCGTCGAGCTTCGACTGGAAGAAGTGGCCGGGCGGCAGGCCGTAGGCGAAGAGCGCGTACCGGAGCACGGTCTGAACGTCGAGCTCGCTTGCCGATCCGCCTTCCGCGACCTCGACGTTCTTCGTGATCGTCTTGATCACCTTCGGCAGATCGAGCGGGCCGACGCTCGCCTTGATCTGATCCTTGAACGCGCGCACGAACAGCTGCTGGCGGGCGACGCGGTAGAGGTCGGAGTCGGTGTGCCGGTAGCGGACGAAGTCGAGCGCCTGGTAGCCGCCGAGCTTCTGGTAGCCGGGGAAGAGGTTGATCGTGGCGTAGCCGAAGTCGCCGCCGCGGTCGTTGAAGTAGCGCCGGTCGACGTCCATCCAGACGCCGCCGATCGCGTCGACGAGCTGGCGGAAGCCGCGGAAGTTGACCGTGATCAGGTAGTTGACCGGCAGCCCGGTGAGCTTCCGCACCGTCTCGAGCGTTCCCTTCGTGCCGCACGTCGCGTACGCGTTGTTGATCCGCGCGCCGAACGGCGACCTGCCCGGGCAGTGGATCTCGACGAAGAGGTCGCGCGGGAACGACATCATCGAGATCGACTTCGGTCTCGGGGTCGGCGCGGACGAGCATGATCGTGTCGGAGCGCGACTGGACGCCCTTGCCCTCGCCGGCGCGCTTGTCGTAGCCGACGACGAGCGCCGTCGCGGGCTGGCCCGGCAACGCGACGTCGAGCCGTTTCGCCGCGATCTTGACGTCCGGCGTCGAGGCGACCACGTCGGCGACGCTCTCGTGGAACCAGAGGTAGGCGCCTCCGGCGGCCGAGCCGATCGCGACGAGGAGGAGCACGCCGGCCCAGGCGAGCGCGGTGCGGACGAACGCCCAGCGGGAGCGCGGCGGCGGCTCCGGCTGGCGGTAGATCGTGATCGGCGAGAGCGCTCCAGGCGGCAGGACGGCCGCGTCCGTTGCCGTTGACAGCTGCTCCGCGGCCGATACCTCTCTTGAGCGTGGTCCGCATAAGGAAAGCGGGCCGGGCGCCCGCGACGGCGCCTCAGGATAGCCGAGGGCTAGGTCGTCGCCGCCGCGGACGGACGCGAGCGCTTCGGCGAAGAAGGCGTTCTCGTCCGGCGGTGCCGACCGTGATCCGGAGCGCCCCGGGTGCACCGAACGCGCCCATCGGCCGCACGATCGCGCCCTGGCGGAGCAGCGCGTCGAAGAGCGCGGGCGCGTCGTCGCCGACCTCGACGAAGAGGAAGTTCGCGACCGCTGGGCCGGCCGGCTCGAGCCCGTGCTCGCGGAGCGTCCGCTCGAGCGTCGCCCGCCCCTCGGCGGTGAGCCGGCGGCGCTCGGCGAGCTCGTCGGCGTCGTCGATGCTCGCGAGCGCGGCGACCTGCGCCTGCGTGCCGACGTCGAAGGCGCGGCGCGTCTTGCCGATCGCCTGGATCACGTCGGCCGGGCCGACGCCGTAGCCGACGCGCAGCCCGGCGAGCCCGTAGATCTTCGAGAACGTCCGCAGCACGAGCACGCGCCGGCCGGCGCCGAAGTACTCGGCGACGCGTCCGGGTAGTCCGGGCGGTCGATGTACTCGAAGTAGGCCTGGTCGACCACGGTCAGGACGTGCTCTGGGACGCGCTCGAAGTAGGCGTCGAGCTGCTCGCGGGTCGTCATCGTCCCGGTCGGGTTGTTCGGGGTCGCGATGTAGACGAGCTTCGTCTTCGGCCCGACCGCGTCGAGCAGCGCGTCGAGGTCGTAGTGGTCGTCGACGAGCGGCACCTTGCGCGGGACGGCGCCCGAGCTTGAGCGCGTCGAGCGACGTAGCTGATGAACGACGGCCAGGCCGTGACGACCTCGTCGCCCGGGTCGAGCGTGGCGACGGAGAGATGGCCGATGATCGCGTCGGCGCCGGCTCCCGTGATCACGTTCGCCGGCGTCGACGCCGTGGCGCTCGGCGATCGCGTTGCGGAGGTGGAACGCGCCGCCGTCGGGGTAGCGGTTGAGCGTCGCGGCGCTCCGCTCGAGCGCCTCGAGCGCCGCCGGGAACGGGCCCCACGGCCCCTCGTTCGAGGCGAGCTTGACGACGCGCTCGAGCCCGAGCTCGCGCTGCACCTCCTCCTCCGGCTTCCCCGGCTCGTACGGGACGAGCCCGTCGAGGGCGGCGCGGAAGAGGCTCATCGCGGGACTACTCGCCGGCGGGCGGCGCCGGCTCGGCGTCGTCCGAGCTCTTCGTCCGCCAGAACCAGAGGACGCCGCCGATCGCGGCGAGGCCGGCGGCGATCGCGCCCTTGTTCGGCCGCTTCGTCCCCTCCGACGGTGCCCGGGCACCGCCTGGCGCACCTTGTGCTTCACCACCGTCTTGGCTCCCACCCACGCGAGCCAGCCGAGAACGGCGTTGCGCCTGTTGACGATGCTCATGGCGAGAGGCTAACAGCGTTCGCCCGCGGCCGTTCCGGCCATGTCCGAGGGCCTGTCCCTCGGACATGGCCGCAGCGCCCGATCGTCGCCGGGAGCGAAGCGACCCTTCAGGGGTTGCGCGACGTTGGATCCGCTCCTGCGGATCCCACGTCATGCGACGGCCAACAAGAGCGAAGCGACCCTTCAGGGGTTTGCGCGACTCGGGATCCGCTCCTGCGGATCCCGAGTCATGCGACGGCCAACAAAAGCGAACCGCCCCCTCTGCGGCAAGGGGGCGGTTCTGGGAGAAAGGCGGGGCCGGCGGGCGGCACGGCCCCTATGTGGGGACGAGGGCACGTCCTTGGCAATAGAAGATGCCGCCCCTGCAGAAACCTTGCGCGACTTTGAAAACTTTTGTTGCTAGGTCTGTGCGGCGGCCCGCTTCTTGTTCGGCAGGTGGATCGCACGCCCGAGCGCGACGAGGCCCGCCTCCTTGATCGCCTCCGACAAGCGTCGGGTGCGCGGCCATCCCGTCGGCGACCGTCTCGACCGTCGCCTCGGCGTCGAGCGCGACCGTGCCGGCCTCGATCAGGTCGGTCACGTGCGGGCCGACCATGATCAGGCCGAGCAGCTCGCCGTACTTCGTCTCGTGGATCGACTTGACCCAGCCGACCGTCTCGGCCTGCATCACCGCCCGCGCATTCGCGACCCACGGGAACATGCCGACGGCGACGTCGTCGCCGTGCAGCTCGCGCGCCTGCGCCTCGGTCAGGCCGACGCCCGCGATCTCGGGATCGGTGTAGATCGGCCGCGGCACGGCCGGATCGCCGATCGTCGGCCTCGTGACCGCACGCGTTCTCGGCCGCGACCTCGCCCTCGCGGAACGCGGTGTGCGCGAGCTGCCAGTAGCCGGCGCAGTCGCCGACGGCGTAGATGTGCGGCACGGTCGTCCGCCGGTGCTCGTCGGTCGCGATCCCGGCGCGCCGGTCGAGCTGGACGCCGATCTCCTCGAGCCCGAGCCCCTCGACGAGCGGGCCGCGGCCGATCGAGACGAGCATCAGGTCGGCCTCGACGCTCTCGCCGTCGCCGAAGTGCACGCGCAGCTGGTTGCCGTCGTCCTCGACGCCGTTGCACTGCTTGCCGAGCTGGAGCGCGATCCCGCGCTTGCCGAACGCCTTCGCGAGCTCCTTCGCCGCGTCCGCGTCCTCCTGCGGGATCAGCGTGTCGAGCATCTCGACGATCGTCACCTCGCGTGCCGAAGCGCTGGAAGATCGAGGCGAACTCGCAGCCGATGATGCCGCCGCCGAGCACGACGAGCCGGCGCGGCACCTCGGTCTGCGCGAGCAGGCCGGTCGAGTCGACGCAGCGCGGCGAGTCGATGCCCTCGATCGGCGGGCGCAGCGGGAACGAGCCCGTCGCGACGATCGCGCACTTGAACGTGACGTCCTCGCCGCCCTCGACGGCGATCGTGTTCGGCCCGCTGAAGCGGCCGCGGCCCTTGACCCACTCGACGCCGTTCGCCTTGAAGAGCGCCGGCGACGCCGCCGGTCATCTGCTTGACGACGCCGTTCTTCCACTCGACCGCCTGGCCGAAGTCGAGCTGCGGCTGGCTCGACGTCGACGCCGAGCTTGGCGAAGACCTCGCCCGCCTGGTGGATCGCGTGCGCGGTCTGCACCCACGCCTTCGTCGGGATGCAGCCGACCCGCAGGCAGGTGCCGCCGAGCTCGGGCTCCTGCTCGACGCAGACGACCTTCGCGCCCAGCTGGGCTGCGCGGATCGCTGCCGTGTACCCGCCGGGGCCTCCGCCCAGGACGGCGACGTCACATTCCATCTCTCAACCTTTCCGTCGGAAGTCTCCTCTCGATGCTAACGATGAGTTCGCGGCGCCCGCGCCGTCGTACAGACACAACACGACGGGAGGAACGAGCCATGAGAAAGCTGGTCGAATCGACATTCATGTCGCTGGACGGCGTGATCGACAACCCGCAGAACTGGAGCCCGCCCTACTGGGACGACGAGCACGCCGCGTACGCCCAGAAGCTGATGGCCGGCGCCGACGAGCTGCTGCTCGGCCGGAAGACCTACGAAGGGCTTCGCGGAGGCGTGGCCGCAGCGCTCGGGCGACCCGTACACGGACAAGATCAACGCGATGCCGAAGCACGTCGCGTCGCGCACGCTGACCGACCTGACCTGGAACGCGCGCCCGCTCGAGGGCGACGCCGCCGAGGCGGTCGCGGAGCTGAAGCAGCGGGACGGCGAGGACCTGCTCAAGTTCGGGACCGGCGAGTTCTCGCGGACGCTGCTCGAGAACGGGCTGCTCGACGAGCTGCACATCTGGATCTTCCCCGTGCTCGTGGGCGGCGGTCAGCGCCTGATCGACGGGATCGACGTCACGCATCTCGAGCTCGTCGAGACGACGCGCTTCGGGAGCGGCATCGTCGTCAACACGTACGCGCCGAAGGCTTAGGCGAGCGAGGCGACCATCGTCCACGCCTCGGCGCCCTCGTCGATCACCGAGAACCCGTGCCGCTCGTAGAGCTTGCGGGCCGGGTTGCCCGGCTCGACGCTGAGGCTGAGCCGCTCGTAGCCGGCGGCGCGCGCCTTCGCGATCAGCTCCTGCAGCAGCTCGTCGCCGATGCCGTGGCCGCGCTTGGACGGGACGACGGCGATCGCGAGCTCCGGCGTCTCCTCGTCGACGAAGCCGTAGCCCGGGCTCGTCGCGCGCCGAAGACGCGGTACCAGGCCGCGCCGACGGGAAAGCCGTTCTCGAGCGCGATCACGGCCGTGTCGCCGGGTCTCCCCCACCCGCGCACGTACCGCGAGACGAGCGAGCCGGGGACGCGCTCGCGCCAGTAGTAGGCGTGGTGGAGCATGTCGCGCAGGAAGCGGACGTCCTGGGCGCCGCCGCGCCGGAGCACGAGACCCGTCATGCGTCGAGGGACTGCGCCAGCTGGATCCGGTTGCCGTCCGGGTCGAAGACGTCCACGAGCCGGATCTGCCCGTGCAGCTCGAAGACGACACCGACCTCGACGCCCGCGCCGCGCAGGCGCTCGGCCTCGCGCCTTCACGTCCTCGACGTCGACGTGCGCGACGCCGCTCGACTCGCTCGGCTCGCCCTCTGCGAGCGCGATCTCCATGCCGCCGTGCTTGAGCCGCGACCAGCCGTCTTCGAAGTCGACGAACACCTCCTCGAATCCCAGCACATCGCGGTAGAAGGCACGGCCGGCGTCGAGGTCGCGCACGCGGTACCAGACCGTTGCCATACCAGTGAACCTACAACGCGAGCGCGGGCTCTTCGAGCAGCTCCTTCACCGTCCGGAGGAACTCGGCGCCGTCGGCGCCGTCGATCGCGCGGTGGTCGCACGTGATCGTCACGCTCATCAGCGGCCGCACCGTCGACCTCGCCGTCGCGGACGACGGGCTTCGGCTCGGTCGCGCCGACGGCGAGGATCGCCGCCTGCGGCGGGTTCAGCACCGCGACGAACTGCTCGATCCCGAACATGCCGAGGTTCGAGATCGTGAAGGTGCCGTCGTCGAGGTCGTCACGCTGGAGCTTGCCGTCGCGGGCGCGGCCGACGAGGGCGGCGCGGTCGGCGGCGATCTCCTGGATCGTGTGCCGGTCGGCGTCGCGGATCACCGGGACGACGAGCCCGTTCGGCGCCGCGACCGCGATCCCGACGTGAGCGTGACGGGAAGCGGAGGATCTTGTCGCCGGTGAAGTGCGCGTTGACGGCCGGGTGGCGCAGGAGCGCGGCCGCGGCGACCTTCGTCAGCAGGTCGCTGACGGTCGGCTTCGTCTCGCCGTCGCGCAGCCGGTCGACGAGCCGCTCGCGCAGCTCGAGCGAGCGGGTCATGTCGACCGAGACGGTCAGCTGGAAGACCGGCGCCTGCCACGCCTCGGTCAGCCGGCGCGCGATCGTCTTCCGGGTCGAGGTGAGCTCGATCTCCTCGACCTCGCCGGCGGGACGGCGGCCGCGGCCGCCGGAGCGGCCTTCGGCGCCGCGACTGCGCCCCGCTCGACGTCCTCGGCGACGATCCGGCCCTCGGGGCCGCTGCCGGAGAGCGTCGCGATGTCGATCCCCTTCTCGCGCGCGAGCCTGCGTGCGAGCGGCGAGGCCTTGACGCGGCCGTCCGGCCGCGCCGGAGCGTCGGCGACGGCGGCGGTCTCGGCGGCGGCCGTCGCAGCAGCGGCCTCCTGGCCGCGCTGGCGCTGGTCGTCCATCCCCGGCGCCGACGAGCCTTCGGTCTCGGCCTCGTCCTGCTCCTCGACGGCGGCTTCGTCCTGTCCGCCTCGGCCGCGGGCGCCTTGCCGTTCTCCGAGGAGACCTCCTCGCCCTCGTCGCCGATGAAGGCGATCGTCTTGCCGACCTCGACCTCGCCGGAGTCGACGACGATCTTCAGCAGGACGCCGTCGGCCTCGGCCTCGACCTCCTGCGTCACCTTGTCCGTGTCGAGCTCGTAGAGCGGCTCGCGCTTCTTGACCGGCTCGCCCTCGCCCTTCAGCCACTTGACGATCGTGCCGGACTCCATCCCCTGGCCGAGCCGCGGCAGCTTGACCTCGGTCGCCATCGGCTAGGCCCTCGCCACCGTCCGCTTCACCGCCTCGAGCACGTCGGCGGCGTGCGGGACGACCCACTGCTCCATCGCCGGCGCGAACGCGAGCGGCGCGAACTTCGCGCCCACGCGCTCGATCGGCGCGTCGAGATAGTCGAAGGCGCCCTGCTGGATCACGGCCGTCAGCTCGGCGCCGAAGCCGCCGCGCGTGACCGCCTCGTGCGCGGTGACGCACGCGGTCGTCTTCTTCACCGAGGCGATGATCGTCTCCTCGTCGAGCGGCTGCAGCGTGCGCGGGTCGATCACCTCGACCGAGATCCCGTCCTTGGCGGCCTCCTCGGCCGCCTGCAGCGCCTCCGGCACCATCCGCCCGATCGCGACGACGGTCACGTCGGAGCCCTCGCGCATGCACGCGCGCCTTGCCGAGCGGGATCGGCTCGATCTCGTCCGGGACGTCGCCCTTGAGCGGGTAGAGCAGCCGGTGCTCGAAGAAGATGACCGTGTTGTCGTCGTAGATCGAGCTCCAGAGCAGGCCGCGCACGTCCTCGGGCGTCGAGGGGAAGACGACCTTCAGGCCGGGCACGTGCACGAACCACGACTCGAGCTGCTGCGCGTGCTGCGCGCCCGGGCTCCAGCCGGCGCCGCCCTGCGTGCGGATCGTCAGCGGCACCTTCAGCTGGCCGCCGCTCATCGTCCGGTGCTTCGCCGCCTGGTTGACGAGCTGCTCCATCGAGAGCGTCAGGAAGTCCTGGTACATGATCTCGACGACCGGGCGCATCCCCTGCATCGCGGCGCCGATGCCGGTGCCGACGATCGCCATCTCGGAGATCGGCGTGTTGCGGACGCGCTCGGGGCCGAACTCGGCGAGCATCCCCTGGGTGACGCCCATCGAGCCGCCCATCTCGGCGATGTCCTCGCCCATGAGGAAGACGTCGTCGTCGGCGCGCATCGCGCTCGAGAGCGCGTCGCGGACGGCCTCGCGGTAGGTCAGCTCAGGCATAGACGTACTTCAGCGCGTCTTCGGGCTTGGGGTCGGTGCCCGCCTTCGCGAACTCGACCGAGCCCTCGACGATCGCCTCGATCTCGGTGTCGAGCGACTCGAACTCCTCGTCGCCGATCCCGAGCCGGGCGCGCAGGAGCTCGATCGGGTCCTTCGTCTCGCGCAGCTCCTCGATCTCGCTCTTCTCGCGGTAGACCTGCGGGTCGCCGATGTAGTGGCCGACGAGCCGGTAGGTGCGGACGTTCAGGAAGACCGGGCCCTGGCCGGAGACGCGCGTGCTCGCGCGCCTTCCGCGTCGCCGCGTAGACGTCCTCGACGTCCTGGCCGTCGACGTCGATCGAGCGCATCCCGAAGGCGACCGCGCGCTGGGAGAAGTCCTCGATCGGCGCGTGCTGGCTCATCGGCGTCGACTCGGCCCACGCGTTCATCTCGAGCACGAAGAGCGCCGGCACCTTCCAGAGCTGCGCGAGGTTGAGCGACTCGTGGAACGTGCCCGTGTTGGTGGCGCCGTCGCCGAAGAACGCGACCGCGACGCGCGGCTGCTTGCGGAACTTGAAGGCGAGCGCGGCGCCGGTGATCGCGGGCAGGCCGCCGCCGACGACGGCGTTCGCGCCCAGGTTTCCCTTCGCGAGGTCGTAGAGGTGCATCGAGCCGCCGTAGCCGCCCGAGCAGCCCTCCTGCTTGCCGTAGAGCTCCGCCATCACCGCGTTCACGTGCGTGCCCTTGGCGATCGTGTGCCCGTGGGCGCGGTGGGTCGAGGCGATCACGTCGTCGGCCTCGAGCGCCGCCATCACCCCGGAGGCGACCGCCTCCTGGCCGATCGCGACGTGCAGGAAGCCCGGCAGCTCGCCCGCGCGGAAGCGCTCCTCGACCTTCTCCTCGAAGCGTCGGATCAGCAGCATCTCGCGGAAGAGCTCGTGCAGACGCTCGTCCGAGAGTGCGCTCGTATCCGCGGCCATGTCCTCGACCTTCGCCATCGGGCCTCATTATGCTGACCCCCGCATGGGACTCGTCGAGCAGTGGCGTCGGATCAGGTCGGAGCTCCAGCCGGACTGGGGCGCCGCGAGCTTGAACGTGACCGTGCCGCGCGCCGATCAGCGCTCCGCAGGCCGCCGCATTGCTCGGCCCGGCGAGCCCGGGGCGGCTCGGCGACGAGCTGCGCCTCTCGGTCCATCGTGCGGGCGGCGGCATCGGCCCCGATCAGGCCGAGAAGCTGTTCCGGAAGCTCGACGAGGCGGCGGATCCGCGGCACGGTCGACGCTCGTGACGGTCGACGAGCGCGTCGAGCGCGAGGAAGCTCCGCGCGAGCCGCTCGCAGCGGCGTGGGACCGGGCGCTCGCCGGCGTGCCCGCGGACTGGAGCGACCTGCTCGGCGAGCTGCAGCTGACCTCGACCGACCACCTCGCCCGCGCGGCGCTCCTGACCGCTCCGATCAACCCGACCCGCGTTCCGGCACGGGCCGCGTTCCGCTTCCGCGTCGCGCGAACATTCGGCTACGGCGCGTCGCCGCAGATGACGCGCCGCTGCCTCGAACGGCTCGACGCCGAGGGCATTCGCGGAACGCTGACGCTCCTGCATGTTCTCTCCGACACCCACAACGTCGCCACCCAGGGCCCCGTCTGGCGCGTCGCCGGAAAGGCCGTCTAGCGATGGCGGATCCCGTCTCCTGGCTGCTGATCGAGCCCGGCTGGACCGTCTACGACGCGGCCGGCAAGAAGGTCGGCAAGGTGAAAGAGGTGCTCGCCGACGAGCAGTCCGACATCTTCCACGGCCTGCTCGTCGCCGACGACGAAGTCCTCGCCGAACGCGTCGCGGAGATCCGGGAAGGTGAAGTCCACCTCACGTAAAGGTTTGCCGGGGCCCGAGCCCGGCAACCCTCTGTCTATGCCGGAGTCCGGAGCAAAGACGGCGCAGAGACCTGCCGCGCCGAACGGTCCGCAGCACGCCGCCACGGCGAAGAGCAAGGGCCCGAACCCCTTCGCCGTCGCGGGCGCCGCCTTCGTCGTCGGCACAGTGCTCGCGAAGGTGATCGACTGGAGGAGCCATGCCCACCCCAGGCGCTGAGACCGAGCAGCCCAGCCTCGATCAACCCGGGGTCGGCGCCGCCGCGAAGCAGGTCGCCGAGCACGCCAGCGCGCTCGCGAAGCTCGAGCTCGAGCTCGCCGGGCTGGAGCTGAAGCAGAAGGCCGGCTCGTTCGGAGCGGGCGTCGGGCTCGGCGTCGGTGCAGCGCGTGATCGCGCTCTACGGCCTGGGCTTCCTCTTCGCCACCGCCGCCGTCGCGCTCGCGCTCGTGGTCGACGCCTGGCTGGCGGTGCTGATCGTGACCGTGAGCCTGTTCGCGCTCGCGGCTCTGCTGGGGCTGCTCGCCAAGAGCCGGATCAAGCGAGCGACGCCGCCCGTACCGGAGCAGGCGATCCGCGAGGCGAAGCTGACGTCCGAGGCGTTGAAGTCGAATGGCCACCACTAGCCTGAACGGGCGCACGCCCGACACCGTCCGCCGCGAGATCGAGCGCGAGCGCATCGAGCTCGCCGAGGCGGTCGAGCAGTTGCGGAACGGCCTCGGCGAGGCCACGAACGTGGGCGCCAAGCTGCGCTCGAACATGCCGGTGGTCGCCGCCGGCGCGCTCGGAGCCGGCTTCTTCCTCGGCGGCGGCATCGGCGCGACGATGCGCTTCCTGGCCCGCAAGGGCCGCGAACGCTGATCGGCCACGCCCCGAGCAGTCCCTGGCGCCTGTCTGCAAGCGAGTGGATCGCGGTGCTCAAGCGCACGTTCAAGGCGTTCCTCGCCGACGACGCGATGGGGCTCTCGGCGCAGGTCGCGTTCAGCTCGCTGTTCGCGTTCTTCCCGGCCGTGATCTTCCTCGTCGGGGTCGCCGACCTCTTCGGCGTCTACGGGACGCTGCAGGAGTTCCTGACGCCGGTCGCTCCCGAGCGAGGTCCTGGACACGATCGAGACGCTGCAGCAGGACACGTCCACCGAGACGTCGGTGGTCGCGTTCCTCGTCGGCGCCTCGCTCGCGGTCTGGGCCGCCAGCGGCGCCATGAGCGCCGTGATCAAGTCGGTCAACCGCGCCTACGACCGCGTCGAGACGAGGCCGTTCTGGAAGAAGCGTCTGATCGCACTCGTGCTCGTCTGCCTGACAGGCCTCGTGCTCGCCGGCCTGCTGCTCCTGATCGTCTTCGGCGGCCCGCTCGGGTCGGCGATCGCGGACGAGGCCGGGCTCGGCGAGCGCGTTCGAGCTCGTCTGGGGGATCTTCCGCTGGCCGATCGCCTTCCTGGCGATCATCCTCTTCTTTTCGATCGTCTACTACCTGGCGCCGAACGTCGACGTGCGCAGCTGGGAGTGGCTCTCGCCCGGCGCGCTGGTCGGCAGCGTCGTCGTGGCTCGTTCTCTCGGGCCTGTTCTCGCTCTACACGAGCCTCTCCGACTCCTACTCGAAGACGTACGGCGCGCTCGCCAGCGGCATCGTGCTGCTGCTCTGGCTCAACTACTCGGCGTTCGCGCTTCTGTTCGGCGCCGAGCTCAATTCCGAGCTCGACCGCGAGGCCGAGATCCGGGCCGCGGGCGGCGAGAAGGCCGGGCTGGTCAAGCCCAGCCGCCGCGACTAGGTGACCTTGACCGAGCCCTTGACCGTCTTCGGCGCCTTGTCCGAGTAGAAGCGGAGCGTGCCCTTCGCCAGCTTCAGCTTCCACGTCGTCGTGCCGGTGCCGGCCACCGCCGACTTGCGGTTGACGCCCTTGCCGACGAGGTGGAAGTTGTGCAGCTTCGACCGGTCGCGCACGACGACCGAGTAGGTGCCCGCCTTGACGCCGTGGTGCAGCGCGGCGCCGGTGGCGCTGCGCAGCGAGATCGTGTTCTTCGGGCCGACGGTGGCGAGCAGCTTCGGCGTCTTCGGAGCCGGCGCCGGCGGCTTCGGCGTCGGCACGGGCGGCGGGTTGCCGACCGTGAACCGGCGCACCATCTGCGTCGAGTGCGGGTCGCACCAGACCGTGTAGCGGCCCTCGCGGAACGTGACCGTCCAGGTGACGGTCCCGGTCGTCTCCACCTGCGTGAACTCCTCGACGCCGGGGCCGAAGAGGCGGAAGTTGTGCTCGTCCGAGAGGTCGCGCACCGTGATCTCGTACGTGCCCGGGTCGAGCTGCGTCACGAGCCGTCCGTTCGCGTCCGCGAGCGTGATCGTGAAGCCCGGGCCGACCGTTCCCTCCAGCTTGACGGCCTGAGCGGGCGCCGTCGCTGCGCCCACGGCGACGGCAAGCGCCGCGGCGGCGGTGAGAACGACGAGACCCCGAACGCGCATCGTCCGTGTCTACGCGCGGCGGCGGGATCGGTTTGCGGAGCGGCGGTCACGCGCGCAGCTCGGCGCCGAAGCGCTCGGCGAGCGCGGCGACGATCCGCTCGCGCAGCTTCGCTGCGTCGTCGTCGGAGAGCGTGCGCTCGGGCGACTGGAAGGCGGCGGCCAGCGCAACCGACTTCTTCCCCTCCCCCACCTGCTCGCCGCGATAGACGTCGAAGACGCGGAGGTCGTGCAGCTCCGGGCCGGCAGCCTCGCGCGCTGCGGCGATCAGGTCACCGGCGGCGACCGACTCGTCGACCGCGAAGGCGAGGTCCTGCTTGACGGCGGGGTAGGTGATCACGTCGGCGTACGGGACCGCATCCGGTGCGGCCGCGAAGAGCGCGTCGAGGTCGAGCTCGAAGAAGCCCCAGCCACCCGGGAGCTCGGCGAGCTCGCCGTAGTCGGTCCGCGCGGCGCGGCCCTGGCCTCGCTCGACCACGTGGAGCGGCACGCCGACCGCGCCGTGCACGAGCTCCGCAGCGCCCTTCGCGCGGAAGAAGCCGCCTTCGGTGATCGCTGCGACATGCCAGCTCTCGTCCGGCAGCTGCTCGCCGCCGGGCCGGTAGACACGGGCGATCTCGAACAGGGCGATCTCCTCGACGCCCGCGTTGCGGTTCCGCTCCGCCGACTCGAGCAGTCCGAGCTGCAGATCCGTGCGCAGCGCCGCCATGTTGACGGTGTACGGCTCCTCGAGCGGGATCAGCCCGGGCTCCGCCGGCACGAGGCTCCAGGTGTACGCCTCCGAGAAGCCGGCACCGGCGAGGACGTCCTCGACGAGCCGGCGCAGGCGCTGCTCCCTCGAGAGCTGGACGGATGCGGCGTCGCGCGCGCGGCAGCGTCGACGGCACCTCCTCGATCCGGAAGCGCACGACCTCCTCGACGAGGTCGACCGGCCGGGTCACGTCGAGCGCGCGCCACGTCGGCACGGTCACCTCGTCGCCGTCGAGCTCGAAGCCGAGCCGGGTCAGCGTCTCGCGCTGCTCGGCCTCCGGGAACGACATCCCGCTCAGCCGGTCGGCGAGCTCGGGGCGCAGCCGCACGACCGGGCGCTCCGGCAGCGTTCCCTGGACGTCGACGTGACCCGTCAGGCGTGCGCCGGTGAGCGCGACGACCAGCTCGCTCGCGTAGACCGCCGCCTGTTCGGCCGCGTAGGGGTCGACGCCCTTCTCGAAGCGCGTCGACGCCTCGCTGCGGAGCCGGAGGCGCCGGGATGCCCGCAGCACGGTGAGGGCTTCGAAGTTCGCCGCCTCGAGCAGGAGGTCGGTCGTCTCGTCGCGCACCTCGCTGTCCTCGCCGCCCATGATCCCGGCGACCGCGACCGGCCGGCGGGCGTCGGCGATGACGAGATCCGACGGCGCGAGCTCCCGCTCGTGGCCGTCGAGCGTGACGATCTTCTCTCCCTTGGCGGCGTGGCGGACGACGATCCGCTCCTCCGCGAGCAGCGAGATGTCGAAGAAGTGCAGCGGCGAGCCGAGCGCGAGCATGACGTAGTTCGTCGCGTCGACGATGTTCGAGATCGGCCGCATGCCGGCGGCCAGCAGGCGCGCTTTCAGCCAGGCCGGGCTCGGCTCGACGCGCGCGCCGCGAAAGATGCGGCCGATGTAGCGCGGGCAGGCGTCGAGATCCTCGACGCGAACGTCCACCTGCTCGTCGCCGTCCCGCGCCGGATCGCTCCCCGGCGGCGGCGCCAGCTCCGCGCCCGTCAGGGCGGCGACTTCGCGCGCGATCCCGTACACGGACGCGAGATCCGGACGGTTGAAGCCGGTCTCGATCTCGAGCACGGTCTCGGCGAGCGGGAGCACCTCCGCCAGCGGCGTTCCGGGCTCGAGCTCGTCCGCGAGCACCATGATCCCGCTGTGGTCGGCGCCGAGCTCGAGCTCGCGCTCGGACAGGATCATCCCGCGCGAGAGCTCGCCGCGCAGCTTCGCCTCCCCGAGCGGCTCGTCCGCCCCGGGCAGGAGCGCGCCCGGAAGCGCGACGGCGACCGTCGCGCCGGCGCCGAAGTTCCAGGCGCCGCAGACGATCTGGCGCGGCTCGCCCTCGCCGACGTCGACGCGGCAGAGCTGCAGCCGGTCCGCGTTCGGGTGCTTGCCGGCCTCGACGACGCGGCCGACGAGGAAGCGGCCGAGGTTGCCGTCGGTGTCGGCGACGCCGCGGTGGACGATCCGGTCGACCTCGCAGCTCGTGAAGACGAGCTTCGCCGCCAGCCGCTCGACCGACCAGTCGAACGCGACGTACTCGCGCAGCCAGGAGACGGGGACCTTCAAAACTGCCTCACCATGCGGAGGTCGTTCTCCCAGAAGAGGCGCAGGTCGGGGAGGCCGTGGCGGAGGAACGCGATCCGGTCGATCCCGAGCCCGAAGGCGAACCCCGACCACTCCTCGGGGTCGTAGCCGACCGCCTCGAACACGTTCGGATCGACGACGCCGGCGCCGCCCATCTCGATCCAGCCCGAGTGCTTGCAGACCGGGCAGCCGTCGCCGTCGCAGAGATAGCAGGTGATGTCGAACTCGACCGACGGCTCGGTGAAGGGGAAGAAGCTCGTGCGCATGCGCACCTCGCGCTGGCCGAAGATGGCGCCGACGAAGAGCTCGATCGTGCCGCGGAGGTCGGCGAGCGTGATCCCGCGGTCGACGGCGAGCCCCTCGACCTGGTGGAAGACCGGCGTGTGCGTCGCGTCGAGCGGGTCGCGCCGGTACGTGCGTCCGAGCGAGACGAGGTAGACCGGCGGCTCCTGCGCCTGCATCGCGCGGATCTGCGAGGGCGACGTGTGCGTGCGCAGCAGCGTCTCGGCGTCGAGGTAGAAGGTGTCGCGCGGATCGCGCGAGGGGTGCGCCTCGGGCTGGTTGAGCGCGTCGAAGTTGTGCCAGACGGTCTCGACCTCGCGCCCGTCGTAGACCTCGTAGCCCATCCCGAGGAAGACGTCCTCGATCCGGCGGCGCAGCTGCGTGATCAGGTGCAGGCTGCCGCGCCGGAACGGCTCGCCGGGCAGCGTCGGGTCGAACGGCTCGCCGTCCTCCGCGGCGGCAGCTGCGAGCTCGGTCTCGCGGCCGGCGAGCGCCTCCTCGATCGCCGCACGGGCCGCGTTCAGCGCCATCCCGGTCTCGCGGTCGCGAACCTCGCGCAGCGCCAGCTTCAGCTCGCTCTTGCGGCCGAGATAGCGGACGCGCAGCTCCTCGAGCGCGTCGGCGTCCGGAGCCGCTGCGAATCGCGGTCCGCGCCTCGTTCTCGAGCGCCGTGGCGTCCATCGGCCGACGATAGCATCGGCTTCGTGAGCATCTACGACCCCGTTCGCAGCCGATCTACGACGACTGGTCGGCGCACATGACCGAGGACGTCGCCTTCTACGTCGAGCTCGCCCGCGAGACGGACGGCCCGCTCGTCGAGCTCGCCGTCGGCAACGGCCGCGTCGCGATCCCGGTCGCACGCGAGACGGGTCGGCGCGTGCTCGGGATCGACGCCTCGCCGGCGATGCTCGAGCAGGCGCGCGAGCGCGCAGACGATGCCGGCGTCGACCTGGAGCTGCGGCTCGGCGACATGCGCGAGCTCGAGCTGGACGAGCCCGCCGGGCTGATCTACGTCCCCTTCCGGTCGCTCGGCCACCTCCCCACCTGGGCCGACCGGCGCCGCGTCTTCGAGCGCGCCTTCGCGTCGCTCCGCCCCGGCGGCCGCTTCGCCTGGAACTTCTTCGTCTTCGATCCGCGGATCGCGGCGGCGAACGACGGCGAGTGGCTGGAGCAGAATGGGATCCGGCACCGGATCGACCACGCGAAGCACGACAACCGCGTCGACATCACGCTCGAGTCCGGCGACGCGATCTCGCTCTGGTGGCTGAACCGCTCCGAGTGGGAAGGCCTGATCGAGACGGCCGGCTTCGAGGTCGAGGCGCTCTACGGCGGCTTCGAGCGGCAGCCGTTCGACGAGTCCGCGAACGAGTTCGTCTGGGTTGTCCGCAAGCCCGGCGCCGCGTGATGTCTCGCTCAACGCCCTCTCGCGTCTCTGGCGCGTCCCTGGTGGTGCGCGGCCGGAGAGGACAGTATGAGTGATACGGACTCGGAGAGCCGCGTGCCGCCAGGGGCGCGAGGCGACGCCGCCCCGGGGCGCGAGAGCCCGTATAACCCGATCGCGCGGCTCTACGACGCGTGGAGCGCGAGCGTCACCGAGGACGTCGAGTTCTACGTCGAGGAGGCGCGAGCATCCGGCGGGCCGGTCGTCGAGCTCGCGTGCGGCACCGGCCGCATCTCCGTCCCGATCGCGAAAGCCGGTGTCAGCGTGATCGGCGTCGACGCCTCGGCCGGGATGCTCGCGGTCGCGCGCGAGTACGCCACCGCCGAGGGCGTCGAGCTCGACCTCCGGCTCGGCGACCTGCGCGAGCCGCCGGTGGACGAGCGCGTCACGCTCGTGCTGATCCCCTTCCGCTCGCTCCTGCACATGACGACCGAGGCCGCGCGGCTCCGGGCGCTCCGGGCCGCGCGCGAGCTCCTCCTCCCCGGCGGTCGGCTCGTCTTCGACGTCTTCGCACCGAGCCGCGAGGACGTCGACGACACCAACGGCCGCTGGCTCGAGCGCGAGCCGGGGATCTTCGAGCGCGCCGACTGGGACGAGGGGGAGCGGACGCTGACGCTGTCGGTGCGGCGCGGCGAGGAGGCGTCGACGATGCACCTCGCCTGGCTCTCGCCACCCGAGTGGCGGCTGCTGCTCGACCGCGCCGGCTTCGACGTGGCGGCACAGTGGGGCTGGTTCGACCGCCGTCCCTACGCGGGCGGCGAGGACGTCGTCTTTGCCGCGGTCCGCCGGGAAACGTAAGGTCTGCGCATGCTCTGGATCATCCTCGGGATCGTCGCGGTGCTCGTCATCGCGCTCGTCCTCCTCTACAACCGGCTCGTCAGCCTCCGCAACCGCGTCGAGAACGCGTGGGCGCAGGTCGACGTCCAGCTGAAGCGCCGCTACGACCTGATCCCGAACCTCGTCGAGACGGTCAAGGGCTACGCGGCACACGAGCGCGAGACCTTCGAGGCCGTGACGGCCGCCCGCACGCGTGCGCAGGCAGCGCAGGGCCCGGCCGAGCAGGGCGCGGCCGAAGGCATCCTCGGCCAGGCGCTCGGCCGCCTCTTCGCGCTCGCAGAGGCGTATCCGGAGCTGCAGGCCGACGAGAACTTCCGCCAGCTGCAGGAGGAGCTCGGCGAGACCGAGAACCGGATCGCCGTCTCGCGCCAGGTCTACAACGACACCGTCCTCACCTACAACACCGCGATCCAGCAGGTTCCGGGCAACCTCGTCGCCGGGCCGTTCGGCTTCTCGCGCAAGGAGTTCTTCGAGGTGGAGGACGGGGCCCGGGAGGCGCCACGCGTCACGTTCTAGCGCTCGTCGCCGCGCTGGCGGCGCTCGCGCTGGCCGGGGACGCAGCCGCGAAGTCGTTCACGCTGCCGGCCGCGGACGTCACCGTCCAGGTCGAGCAGGACGGCAGCCTGATCGTCGACGAGGTGATCGCGTTCTCGTACGTCGGCGACTTCAGCGGCGCGTACCGCGAGATCCCGCTTCGCGAGGGCGAGTCGGTCGACCAGGTCTTCGTCGCCGAGGGCGATCGCCAGTACGCGCCCGGCGGCTGCGCCGAGCTCGGCTGCTCGAGCCCGCCCGGGACGTTCGGCACGACATCCACCGACGACGGCGTCCGGATCGTCTGGCACTACCGCGCTCAGGACGAGGAGCGCCGCTTCCGCGTCCACTACCGGCTGCGCGGCGTCCCCACCGCCTACGACGACATCGTCGACGTCAACCTGAGGGTCTGGGGCGACGAGTGGGAGGTCGGGCTCGACCAGCTGACTGCGACGCTGATCGCGCCCGGCGATGTCCTCCAGGCGTGGGGCCACCCCGTCTCCGTCCGGGGCGACGTCACGCTCGACGGCGCCCGCGTCAACCTGCGCGCGCTGCGGATCCCGGCCGGGCAGTGGGTCGAGCTGCGGGCGCTCGTGCCGCGCCGCTTCTTCACCTCGACGGCGGGGATGAAGGTCGCAGGTGGGCTCGGGCTGGAGGCGATCCGCGCCGAGGAGCGTGAGGGGGCAGCCGCGTACGAGCGCGACCGGCGCCGGATCGACGACGCCCTCGACAACCTGCCGGCGACGATCGCCAAGCTGCTCGCGATCGCGCTCCTCCCCGCCCTGGCGCTGATCGGGCTCGTCTGGTGGCGGTGGGGCCGCGAGCGCGGGACGGCGTACGACCGCGAGTACGAGCAGGAGCCGCCGACGGAGACGCAGCCCGCGCTCGTGCCGGGACTTGCTGGCGCAAGGCGGCGCGCCGGGCTCGCTCGAGTTCACCGCGACACTCTTCGACCTGATCCGCCGGGGCCGCTACCGCGCCGAGCAGGTGACGACCGAGCGGAAGATCTGGGGCGGCCTGAAGACGCAGCAGATCTCCGACCTCGAGCTCTCGCTCGGAGACGTGGAGGCGCCCGTCGAGGCGTTCGAGGCGCCGGTGGCGCAGGTCGTCGACGCCATCCTCGTCGACGGGCCGGAGCGGCTCTCGCTCTTCCGCGACCGGATCGAGGACGACCGGACGGGGAACTCCGAGCGCTTCACGTCGTTCAAGTCGGCGGTGGGCACGGAGGTGAAGAACCGGCACTGGTTCCAGAACGTCGGTCTCGCGGCTCTGCTCGTTGGCGCGGCCGTGCTGGGGCTCGCCGGCGGGCTGACGCTCTTCGGCGGCATCGGCTCGTTCAACTCGCTCGCCCCGACCTGGAACAGCGTCGTCGCGATCGCAGTCGGCATCTGCCTGCTGATCGGCGCCACCACGCTCGTGGGCGCTGCGTTCAACCGCAGCCTCTGGCGACGCCGCTCACCGCAGGCGCAGGCCGAGGCGGAACGCTGGGAGGCGTTCCGCCGCTACCTGACCGACTTCCCTCGCCTCGACCTCGCTCCGGCCGCGTCGCTCGAGCTCTGGGAGCGCTACCTCGTCTACGGGATCGCGTTCGGGATCGCCGAGCGCGTCCTCCAGGGCGCGCAGCTGCACATGCCTGAGGCGCTGGCGACCGCCAGCACGCTCTACTGGATCGGCCCGCACGGCGACCTCGCCTCGGGGCCGACGTCGATGAGCATCGGCGACCTCGCGTCCGGCTTCGGCTCGGCGCTCGCGCCGCCCTCGTCCGGCTCCGGCGGCTTCGGTGGCGGCTTCTCGGGCGGTGGCGGCGGTGGCGGCGGCGGTGGAGGCGGCGGCGCCTGGTGAAGGCGTGGTGGCTCGCTGCGGTCGCGCTCCTCGTCGCGGGCTGCGGCGGCGGCGAGGAACAGTCCGCCGCGACGACGGCGGCCACGACCGCAAGCGGGCAGCGCTGCGACCCCGGCGAGCACGTCCTGAGGCTCCCGAATCGCCAGGCCGCCCGGATGCGTGTCACGCCTGCGGGTGGCGGCCCGCGCGCGCTCGTCGTCGTCCTGCACGGCGCCGGTGGATCGTCCGCGAGCGCGCTCGACGCCTTCCGCGGCGGCTGGGACGAGCCGGGGCTCGTGCTGATCGCGCCGGCGGCGAAGGGGCAGACCTGGAGCATCCTCCGCTCCGAGACGGACGTCGACCTCGAATCCGTCAACCTCGCGCTCGCGGCGGCGTACGAGCGGTGCCGCATCGATCGGCGGCGGATCGCAGTCGGGGGCTTCTCGGACGGAGCGACCTACGCCCTCACGCTCGGGGTCTCGAACGGCGACCTCTTCCCGGCGGTGCTGGCCCTCTCCCCGGGCGGGATCATCGGCGGGGAGCAGCGCGGCGTCCCGCGTGTCTTCGTCTCACACGGCACCGAGGACACCGTGCTCCCGATCGCACGGGCCGGCGACGCGGTCGTGAAGACACTCCGCGACGCCGGCTACCCGGTCACGTACCGCCGCTTCCGCGGCGGCCACGAAGCCTCGCCGGCGACCTCGAAGGCGGCCGTGCGCTGGTTCCTCGACGGCGCGCCCTAGCCGCGGCGGGAGCGCTCGTAGAGCGCGATCGCGCCGGCGACGGCGACGTTGAGCGACTCGGCCGGCCCGCTCGTCGCGATCGTGGCGACTTTGTGTGACTGTAACACTAAGTCCTCCGGAAGCCCTTGTCTCTCGGCTCCGAGGACGAACGTGACAGGGCCGGAAAGGGCGAGTTCGTGCAGCGGCGGCGCGCCGTGGGCGACCAGGGCGACGCGCTCGCCCGGCGCCTCGTCGAAGGACAGCACCGGGACGCGGAAGATCGCGCCGGCCGAGGCGCGCAGCGCCTTCGAGCCGAGCGGGTCGGCGCAGCCCTCGGAGAGCGCGACCGCGGCACCGAACGCGTCGGCCGCGCGCAGCAGCGTGCCGACGTTGCCAGGGTCGGCGACGCGCCAGAGCGCGAGCGTCGTCTCGCGCGGCTCTCGCGGTAGCGCTGCGGCCCGGTAGACGCCGACGACGCGCGCTGGGTGCGGCAGGGTCGAGACGCCGGCGAGCAACTCTGGCTCGACGTTCTCGCCGGCGACCAGGAGCTCGATCGGCTCGATCCCGGCCGCGCTCGCCGCCTCGACGAGATCCTCGCCCTCGACGGCGAAGAGTCCGAGCTCCTCGCGCTTGCGTTTCTGCGCGAGGAGCTTGCGGACGAGCTTCAGCGTCGGGTTCGACGCCGACGTGATCAACGGAGCTAGGCGGCCTTGTCGGACGCGAGCGCGGCCTTCGCCTGCTCGACGACCACGGTGAACGCGGCCGGATCGGCCACGGCCAGATCGGCCAGGACCTTGCGGTCGAGCTCGATGCCGGACTTGTGCAGCCCCGAGATGAACTGGTTGTAGGACATCCCGTTGGCGCGGGCAGCCGCGTTGATGCGGACGATCCAGAGCTGGCGGAACGTCCGCTTCTTGTTCTTGCGGTCGCGGTAGGCGTAGACGAGCGAGTGCTCGACCTGCTCCTTCGCGTAGCGGTAGCTGCGGCTCTTGAGGCCCCAGTAGCCCTTGGCCTCGCCGAGGACCTTGCGGCGCTTCTTGCGCGCGTGGACTGATCGTTTGACGCGAGGCATCTACTTCAACCCCAGCAGCTTCTTCAGGCGCGGCGCGTCGACTTCGGCGACCTCGTAGTCCTTGCCGAAGGCGCGCTTACGCTTGGCCGACTTGTGCTCCAGGTTGTGGCTCTGCATCGCGTGCCGGCGCAGGATCTTTCCCGTCCCCGTCACCTTGAAGCGCTTCTTCGCTCCGCTCCCGCTCTTCATCTTTGGCATCTGGTTTCACTCCTGCGTTTTTCGTGGGGCCGAGCAGCATGACCATGTTGCGCCCGTCGAGCAGCGGTGGCGATTCGACCACCGCGAGCTCCTTGATCTCGTCGGCGAGGCGGAGAAGCAGGTCGCGGCCCCGCTCCGGGTGCAGGTTCTCGCGCCCCCGGAACATGATCGTGACCTTGACCTTCGCGCGCTGGTTGAGAAAGCGCACGACGTGGCCCTTCTTCGTCTCGTAGTCGTGAATGCCGATCTTCGGCCTGAACTTGATCTCCTTGACGTTGATCTGCGTCTGGTGCTTCCGGGCGAGCTTGGCCTTCTGTTCCTGCTCGTAGCGGTACTTGCCGTAGTCCATCACCCGCGCGACGGGCGGATCCGCCCCCGCGGCGACCTCGACCAGGTCGAGGCCCTTGGAGTAGGCGTACTCGCGCGCTTCGTCGGTCGACTTGATCCCGATCTGCTCGCCGTCCTCGCCCACCAGGCGGACCTGGGGAACGCGGATGTTCTCGTTGATCCGGTCCTGCGGCTGTGGAATGCGCCGGTCTTCCGGACGGCGTCTCGGCCTCAAAGGCTCTTCACCAAGCTCGTTGAATCCTCCTCATCGACGACAAAAACCGCTGCAAGCAGCGGCCACGTTTTCCTCGTCCAACCGGCTCGGTTGAACCCTCGCGAGACTCGTGGGCTCGGGAAGGTGAGGGGCAGTGGTCCGCTCCTTCTTTCAGGCGCCGATCGTAGCGGATTCGGCCCGGAACCGTTCGAGCAGCTCCGAGAGGCTCGCCGTCAGCTGCTCGCCGCCGCGCTCGCGGACGGCCAGCGACTCGTCCGACTCGCGGTCGCCGTAGACGATCGTGAAGGGGATCTTCTCGAGCTCGGCGTCGCGGATCCGCTTCCCGAGCGTGTCGTCGCGCTGGTCGACGTCGACCCGGTAGCCCTCCGCCTCGATCCTGGCGCGGAGCTCGCCGACCGCCTCGCGGTGGCCCTCGCCGACCGGGATCAGCCGCGCCTGGACGGGCGCGAGCCAGAAGGGGAAGACGCCGCCGTAGTGCTCGACGATGATCCCGATGAAGCGCTCGAGCGAGCCGAGCAGCGCCCGGTGGATGACGACGGGGACGTGCTCGACGTTGTCCGGGCCCATGTAGGTGAGCCCGAAGCGGCGCGGCATCTGCGCGTCGGCCTGGATCGTCCCCATCTGCCAGGAGCGGCCGAGCGTGTCGCGCATGTGCAAATCGATCTTCGGCGCGTAGAACGTCCCCTCGCCCTCGCCGACCACGTACTCGAGCCCGTGCCGCTCGAGCGCGTCGCGGAGGATCCCCTCGGCGTGGTCCCACTCCTCGTCGGTGCCGAGCCGCTCCTCCGGCCGGGTCGACAGCTCGGCGTGCGGGGTGACACCGAAGATCGCGTAGAGATCCTTGACGAACTCGATGCACGCGTCGATCTCCGAGGCGACCTGCTCCTCGGTACAGAAGATGTGCGCGTCGTCCTGGGTGACGTGACGGACGCGGAGGAGGCCGTGGAGCGCGCCGGCGAGCTCGTTCCGGTGCAGCGTCGAGCTCTCCGCGTAGCGAATCGGCAGGTCGCGGTAGGAGCGGAGCGCCGAGCCGAACAGGAGCATGTGCCCCGGGCAGTTCATCGGCTTCAACGCCGCATGCGGCTCCTCGCCCTCGCCGGCGACGAGGAACATGTTCTCGCGGAACTTCTCCCAGTGGCCGCTCGTGACCCAGACGTCGGTGTCGTAGATCAGCGGCGTCTTCACCTCGGAGTAGCCGCGGCGCAGGTTCTCGCGTCGGCGGAGATCCTCGAGCTCGTTCCAGAGCACCATTCCCTTCGGGTGCCAGAACGGCGAGCCGGGCGACTCCTCGGAGAGGTGGAAGAGATCGAGCTCGCGGCCGAGCCTGCGGTGGTCGCGCGCCTTCGCCTGCTCGAGCCGCTCCAGGTAGGCGTCGAGATCGGCCTGCGAGTAGAAGGCGGTGCCGTAGATCCGGGTCAGCTGCGTGTTGCGCTCGTCGCCGCGCCAGTAGGCGCCGGCCAGCGAGGTCAGCTTGACCGCCTTGATCGGCTTCGAGTCCTGCAGGTGCGGGCCGCGGCAGAGGTCGGTGAACTCGCCTTGCGTGTAGAGCGAGATGTCACCCTCGGCCGTGTCGACGAGCTCGACCTTGTACCGCTCGCCTTCGGCCTCGAACCGCCGCTTCGCCTCCTCGGCCGTGATCTCCTCGCGCTCCCAGCTGCGGCCCTCCTGCAGCTCACGCTGGATCTCCGCCTCGATCTTCTCGAGGTCCTCCTCGCGGATCGGCTCTGGGAACTCGAAGTCGTAGTAGAAGCCGTTCTCGATCGGCGGCCCGATCGCGATCTTGACGCCCGGGTAGAGCCGGCGGACGGCCTCGGCGAGCAGGTGCGCAGCCGAGTGGCGCAGCACGTAGAGCGCGTCCGGATCGGCCGTGTCGCGGGTGGTCAGGATCTGGATCGGCTGGCCGTCGTGCAGGGGAAGTCGCAGGTCCTGGACGTTGCCGTTCTGGCGGATCAGCACCGCCTGCTCGGCCAGCTTGGGCCCGATCGCGCGCGCCGCGTCGAGGCCGGTGGCGCCGTCCGGAAGTTCGAGTTCCGAGGAGTCGGGGAGAACGACCTTCATGACAGATCAGGATACTGAGCACCCGCGCGAGGACGACCGGAACGACGAGGCCGAGGGGACGCCCGTCCCGGATCCCGAGGAGGAGACCGGCGACGCCGAGGACGTGCCGACGGCCGACTGAGGCTGGAACTCGACGCCGCGCGGTGGTGTACTTCCCGCAGACGTCCATGCTCCGGCTCACGGTCATCGCAGCTTCGCTCGCGGCGCTCGCGCTGCCGCTGGAGGCCGGCGCGACCAGCGTCATCGGCTTCGACCGCGCGAGCGCGAGCCCGAACGAGCGCGTCAAGGTCACGTCGGCCCTGAGCGTGCCCCTTCGGCTCTACCTCGTCAGCCAGGACGACGCACGGCGCGTCACCTCGCGTACCGACCGGCGTCTCAGCTTCATCGGCGTCGTTAAGGCCAACCGCTCGCTGACGTTCAGCATGCCGCCGCTCGACGCCGGGACGTACCGGCTGGCGAGCTGGGACGGCGCCAAGCTCAGGACGAGAGCTGCAACTCTCCGTCTGCGATCGACGGTGGGGTGCCCGGTCACGCTTCCGAACGGGAACCGGCCGCCCGGCCAGCCGCGGAACGTGCAGCTGGTACGGGAACGGCTCTCTCTGGGCCGGCGTCGAGAGCGATGGGACGTGGACGGCACGGGCAGATCAGGTCGGTGCGGACGGCACCATCGGCAACAAGCTGCTGTGGGTGACGACGCCGGCGTGGGAGAAGCCGTCGATCGTCGGGCGAGCGGATCGACGCGCCAGCAGCGCCGCTACACGTCACGCGCGTGAACACGGGCTCCTTCGCCGGCGCCGCTAACCCTTCGCACATGACGCCGGTCGGGTTCGCGACCCCCGGCTGCTGGCGACTGCGTGCGCGACTCCGCGACGTCAGCCTGACGTACGTCGTGCAGGTCGTCGTCTCCCGCTAGGAAATCGCGTCGCGCCAGCGGCGGTGGACGACGACCGCGGCGACCACGAAGCCGAGCACGAGCAACACGCCGAACCCGAGCAGGAGCAGCGACGTGTCCCGGGAGAGCGCGACCACCTCGAGCACGGGCGCCTCGCGCTCACCCGCGACAACGACGCGATAGCTGCCGGCCGGAACGTCCGGGACCTGGGCCGTGAGCGTCCCGTCCCGCCCGATCACCCCGAGCCCGACCGGTGGCGCGGCCGCGTCCAGCGCCTCCAACGTCACCGTTCGCGCGGGCGCGCCGGTGATTGCGATCTCCTCGCCCACGGCTGCGCTCCCGGGTTGCAGCGAGACGGCGGCGAGCAGGAGGGCGACGGTTTTCAGAGCGCCGCCGAGGGTATCCCTTTCTTCAACGAGGAAAGGGGATCTGATGGGACATCACAGCGTCCAGGAGGCGATGACGTCGAACCCGACGGCGATCACGCCCGAGACGACCGTTCAGGAAGCGGCGCGTCTGATGAAGACCGAGGACGTCGGGGCGCTGCCGATCGTCGAGGACGGCCGGCTGACCTGCGTCATCACCGACCGCGATCTCGCGATCCGCGGTGTCGCGGAGGGCCGTGGCACAGACACCGCCGTGCGCGAGCTCGCGTCGAAGGACATCGTCACGATCGACCCGCAGCAGAGCCTCGAGGAGGCCGCACAACTGATGGCACGGCACCAGGTCCGGCGGCTGCCTGTCGTCGAGGAGGACGGACGCCTCGTCGGGATGCTCGCGCAGGCCGACGTCGCGTCGGCGGGCCACGACACGCTCACCGGCGAGGTCGTCCAGAAGATCTCGCAGTAGACACCACTCGCAAGAGGTGAGGCCGAGCCGGGCCGCGAAGCGGCCCCTTCAGGGGTCTTCGCGAGGCGGGATCCGCGAAAGCGGATTCCGCCTCTGCGCAAAGTGAGGGTGCAGGAAAACCCACATCCCGCCGATAAAAGGGCGGGATGGGGGTTGCCGCCTACAAAGGCCCCTTCGGACGCGAGCAGGCCGAGCGTCTGCTGTGGCGTGCCGGCTTCGGGCCGCGGAAGGGCGAGGCCGCTGCGCTCGCGAAGCTCGGGCTCGACGGCGCCGTCCTCTCGCTGACCCGGCCGAAAGGCGAGAAGTTCGTCGGCCCGGCGCCCCGCGACGACAAGGGACGCGGCCTAGCGCCCGGCGACGCCTGGGGCCACGACCATCTCTGGTGGATGGACCGGATGGTGCGCACCTCGCGCCCGCTGGTCGAGCGGATGACGCTCGTCTGGCACGACTGGTTCGCGACCTCGCTCGCCGGCGTCGGCTCGCAGAAGCTGATGCTGAACCAGAACAAGCTGCTGCGCCGCCTCTCGCTCGGCTCGTTCGACACGATGCTGCGCGAGGTCACGAAGGACCCGGCGATGCTGCTGTGGCTCTCGGGCACCGAGAACACGAAGTGGTCGCCGAACGAGAACTACGCGCGCGAGCTGATGGAGCTGTTCACGCTCGGTGCCGGCCGCGGGTACAGCGAGCGCGACGTCCGCGAGCAGGCGCGGGCGCTCACCGGCTTCGACAACGACTGGAAGCGCGGCGCCGGCAACGTCAACTTCCGCTTCGACCGCGAGCGCCACGACGCCGGCAGCAAGCGGATCTTCGGCAAGAGCGGCGCGTTCGACTGGCAGGACGCGGTCCGGCTCTGCCTGGCGCATCCGAAGCACGCGTCGTTCTTCGTCGACAAGCTCTGGCACTACTTCATCCCGGTCGCCCCCGACGCCGCCACGCGCCGCTCGCTCGAGGCGCTCTACCGCAAGGACTTCGAGATCCGGCCCGTCGTCGAGGCGATCCTCCGCCACCCGGCGCTCTACACCGGCCCGCGGATGGTGAAGCCGCCGGCGGTCTACACCGCGGGCCTGCTCCGCGCGATCGGCCGCGGCATCGACACCACCTCCTGGGCCTGGCTCTCCTCCGGCACCGGCCAGCGCCTGTTCATGCCCCCGAACGTGGCCGGCTGGGACGACGAGCGCTGGCTCGACACGGCGACGTTCCGCGGCCGCTGGTGGGTCGCGAACTACGCGACGCAGCCCTACTCGCTGACCGACAAGCAGGCGGCCGCGCTGCCGGCCGAGCCCGCGGCGCTCGTCGACGCGGCGATCAAGTTCTGGGGCTCCCCCACGCTGCGCCCGGCAACCCGCGCCGCGCTGGTCACGTTCGCGAACCGGGCGATGGGCGACGCGAACGCGAAGTGGAAGCAGACGAGCTACCGCTTCCTGACCGCGAACGCGCTCCGCCAGCTGATCGCCGTCTCCCCCGACCTCCAGACCTCGTAAGGACGACATGGCCCGCTGCTGCAACGACTTCTCCCGCACCGATCTCCTCCGCCGGGCCGCGGCCGAGGCGGGGCGCGGCCTGCCGGCGATCGAGCACGGGATGCCGCTGCCGGCCGGAACCGGCCTCGACCGGAGGAGCTTCCTCGCCCGCGGCGCCGGCCTCGCGCTCGCCGTCTACGGCGGCGCTGCGTTCCTGCCGCGCGCACTCGAGGAGGGCATCGCCGCCGCGACGGCGGCGGGGCCGCAGAAGGTGCTCGTCTCCGTCTTCCTCGACGGCGGCGCCGACTCGCTCTCGATGCTCTTCCCGGACGGCGATCCGCTGTACCGGAAACTGCGGCCGCGGCTGGCCTTGCCCGCCTCGGCCGGGCTCCCGTTCGCCGAGGACAGCCGCCTCCGCTGGCACCCCTCGCTCGGCTCCCTCGCGCAGTTGCACGGCGAGGGGAAGGTCGCGGTGATGGCGGGCGTCGGCTATACCGGCCCCGACCAGTCGCACTTCACGTCGCGCCACTTCTGGGAGGTCGGCGCGACGAGCGAGCAGCTCCGCACGGGCTGGCTGGGCCGCTACCTCGACCGCACCGGCGCTCCCGACAACCCGCTGCAGGGTCTCTCGCTCGACTGGCGCCTGCAGCCGGCGCTCGCGACGGCGAAGATGCCCGTCGCCTCGATCGACGGCCCCGACCAGTACGGCTTCTGGGCGCGCAACGTCTGGGGCGACGTCGAGACGCGGATGCTGGACGCGATCGGCGCCCTCGGCAACCTGCCGACGAACGGCGACGCCGCGCTCGAGCAGGCGACCTCGGCTGCGCGCCAGTCCGCTCAGCTTCGGCGGCAACTGCTCCCGTTCACGCCGAAGGACAACAAGCCCGGCTACACGAGCCCGGTCGCCTATCCGAAGGGAGACGACGAGTTCCCGCGGCGGCTCGCCGGCCTCGCCGCGATGCTCGGCGCCGGTCTGCCGGTCCGCGTCGTCGCGCTCTCCGCCCCGGGCATGTACGACACGCACGACGACCAGCCGCAGGAGCTCGCGGACGGCCTGAAGCTGACCGCCGACAGCCTGCTCGCGTTCCAGCGCGACCTCGAGGCTCGCAACCTCGCCGACCGGGTCGTCGTCCACGTCTGGTCGGAGTTCGGCCGTCGCGCGAAGGAGAACGGCTCGAACGGCACCGACCACGGCGCCGCCGGCGCGGGCTTCCTGATCGGCTCCCGCGTGAACGGGACGATGATCGGCGAGTTCCCCGGTCTCGCGAAGCTCGACGAGCACGGCAACCTGCGCGCGACGTCCGACTTCCGCGGCCTCTACAGCGCGCTGCTCGAGCAGTGGCTCGGTGCCGACGCCGAGGCGATCATCCCGAACGCGCGCAAGTTCGCTCGGCCAAAGGTGATCCGCTGATCGCGACCGCGCTCGTGCTGCTCGACGCTCGCTGCCCGGCGCCGGCGCGACTGCAGGTCGGTGCGGACGAGTTCGGCTACACGCTCTCCCGCGCGTCGATCAAGGCAGGGCCGGCGATCGTGCAGCTCGCAAATTTTGGCGAGGACGAGCACGACCTGCGGCTGCGGCGGGTCGGCGGCACACGGATCTACCGCGTCGGCACTGCGGCGCCCGGCGCCGTCCGCGAGCTCGAGGCGCGCTTCCTCCCCGGCCGATTCCGGCTCTGGTGCTCGCTCGCCGACCACCGCGCGCGAGGCATGAGCGCGACGCTGCTCGTCAAGAAGGCTTGACGCCGCCCACCGCGGCGATGACAACTCGATCTGGGGCTACCGTTGCGGCGGTGGCCCCTCCGCCCTAGGATCGGCGCTCACCCTCGAAGGGAGCCGCCGTATGTCGCTCATGGACAAGCTCAAGTCGATGTTCTCCGGAGGCTCGGCGGACGATCACGCCGGCCACGACCACGACCACTCCGGCCACGACCACTCGCACGAGCCGGTCGAGGCGCCGCTGCCGCCTGCCGACCCGCCCGGGATGCCGACGGCAGAGGAGGGCGAGAACAAGGTCGACTAGGCCGCACCCCTTTCCAGGGTGTATTCGTTGTAGTGGCAGACGCCTCGAACCGGAGGTCTGCGGCGAATGACGTGGTTCGGAAGACTGCTCGGCCTGATCGTTGCCTTCAGCGGCTTCGCGGCCGCGCATGTGCTCGTTCAGTCCGGTGGCGCGCAGGTGCCGCCGCTCCCGCCGCTCCCGACGGTGAGCGTCACCGTGCCGACGCTGCCGGTGCCGCCGCCGTCGACGCCGGCGCCGACAGTGCCGGTTCCCTCCGTGCCGGCGCCGACCCTGCCGGTGCCGGTGCCTTCGACCCCGGCGCCGACCGTGCCCGTTCCAGTGCCCACGCAACCGCCGCCGTCGACACAGCCGCCGGTTCGCCTGCCACCTCCGCCGACGCCTCCCGCGACTCGTCCGGCTCCTGCCCCGCGTCCCACGCAGCCGGCGACCACGACGACCGTTGCCGCCTCCTCGGGGCAGCCGGCTGCCGGAACGGCCGCGCCGCCGCAGAGCGGCTCCACCTTCACGCCCTCGACTTCCTCCGCCACACAAAGCGGCGCCGCCGCGCCGAACGAGACCGCGCGCCCGGCTGGGACGTCGCGCACGTTCCAGGCGCAGCCGCACCGGACACCGCGTCGCGTCAGCGTCCGCCTCGCGTTCGTGCTCCCGAAGGCCGACCGCATCTTCCTGATCGTTCGCGGCCCGGCGCCCTCCTGCAAGATCGCCGGATACATCCCCGTGCGTGGGCGCAAGGGAGTCAACCGCGTCTACTTCGCCGGCCGCGTGCACGGGCGGCAGCTCGATCCCGGCGTCTACCTGATCTCGCTCTCACCGAACCGGCGCCTCGTTCCCGGCGCGCCGACGGAGTACGTTCGGGTCGTCTCGCAGCGGCGCTCGCAGCCGCTGCCCGACTCGGCGCGGAAGCCGTCCTGCCGGGAGGCAGGGGCGCTCGCCGCCGACTCGACGGCCGGTATCCCCCTCGCCGGGGCGCTGCCGTCGCTGCCGACCCCGACCGTGCGTCCGGCTCCGGCGCAACCCGCGGCCTCGCTGAACGAAGAGAGAGACGACGGCGCTGCCGGCCTCCTGCCGGACGCCGGCGTCCTCGGCGCCGCCACCGACGAGGCGGCCGAGGAGCCGTTCCTCGCGATCGCCGTGCTGTCGCTCGTCGCCGCGCTCCTGATCGCCATGGTCGCGCTCGTGACCAGGTTCCTCCGCGGCAGCTGGAATCCCTGACGACCCTCGCCGGCGCCTAGCCTTGGCGCGTGCAGGTCCAGCTCTCGCCGCCCCGTCCGCTGCGCTGGGTCGCGCCCACGCTCTACGTCGCCGCGCTGAGCGTTTACATGTGGCTGGAGGGGATTCCGGTCGGGCGCGAGCGGCTGCTCGTGTGGATCCTGCTCGGCCTGCTCGCGCTCTCGACGACGAATCTGGTCGGGTGGGCGCGCGGTGTCGTCCTCGAGTGGCTGCCGTTCGCGCTCGTGCTGGCGATCTACGACCTCCTGCGCGGACAGGCGGACGGCCTCCTCTTCTCGACCTGGT
Source organism: uncultured Gaiellaceae bacterium (assembly GCA_963738795.1). Taxonomy (GTDB): domain Bacteria; phylum Actinomycetota; class Thermoleophilia; order Gaiellales; family Gaiellaceae; genus Gaiellasilicea. The sequence continues at coordinate 641,970 of CAVTXQ010000010.1, forward strand.
ACCGGCCGCAACTCGAGGCCGACGCCTTCCTCTTCGGCGGCACCGCCCCGACGGTCTGGCTGCAGGACCGGCTCTGGCAGGGGCCTTCGAGCGTGCGCTGGTACGACTTCGCGGCCTGGGCCGTCTACGTGAGCTACTTCGTGGCGACCTACCTGCTCGCCGGGCTGCTCTGGTTCCTCGACCGCGCCCGCTTTCGCCGGTTCGCCGGCTGCGTTGCGCTGCTGGCGGGGATGGCGTTCGTCACGTTCGCGCTCTTCCCGGCCGCACCGCCGTGGCTGGCGAGCCGGGAAGGCATCCTCGAGCCGACGACGCGCCTGATCGGGCCGATCTCCGGCGAGATTCCCTTCTTCTCCCTCTCGTTCGAAGGCCTGTTCGAGCGCGGCTCCGAGTACGCGAATCCCGTCGCCGCGGTGCCGTCGCTGCACGCCGCGTACACGCTCCTGTTCTCGATCTTCCTCTGGCGCCTGGTGCCGCGCTGGGCCCGCGTGCTGCTGGCGGCGTACCCGCCGGCGATGGCGTTCGCGCTGGTCTACACCGCCGAGCACTACCTCGTCGACATCCTCCTGGGCTGGGCGTACACAGTGGTCGCCGTCTGGGCGGTCTCCCGCCTCGCCGACCGGCTCGCGGCCCGCCAGGGCACCGGGTTGGGGTGATCGTCCGAAACGCCGGAATGCGCGCCGCTCAGGCGACGAGCCGGACCGACTCGCCCCGCCGCTCCAGCTCAAACCCCTCCCGCTCGAGCTCGGTGAGCCACTCGCGCGGAAACGTCGTGACGGCGAGTAGGTCGGTCGCGTCATGCCAGTGGCCGTCTTGCAGCAGGTCGACCACCGCCGGATAGGTCTTCTCACGAGTGTGATTTCTCTCGTCCATATCCCCTCTCCCAACCCCTTGGTGTCCGGGCGCCGGAGTGTGTCAGATCCAGCCGCGTTGTCAAGCGAAGACCCTGCTACCACCCACATTCGTGCCTGGACACCAGTCCGACACCTCGAGTTCACCGATTGTCACCTGCCGCTCGCCACCCGCGACTCCGCCGCAACGCCGTAGCGAACGTGGTGGCGCTCGTCCCGCGCGAGGCGCGCGCCGCGGTAGACGCGTCGCGTGTAGTCGACCTCGAAACTGCCGCCGCCGTGGCCGTACGGAGCGCTCGTCTCGGTCTCGACACGGCGGCCGAGACGTGACGAGAAGAAGCGGGCGGTGATGGAGGTCTCGGTCGTCGCGAGCTTGATCACGAGGCTCGCCGGCCAGTCGTTGCGGAAGATCAGCTCGGGGCCGCCCCAGGAGATCGTCGCTTCGCGGCCGAGCGGGTACCGGTCGATGTAGAGCGTGTGCGGCTGGTGCTCGATCAGCTCGAGCCCGGCGAAGAACGCCCCGTTGTAGAGCATCGTCGCGACCTGGCTGATGCCGCCGCCGACGGAGTCGACGAACGAGCTTCCCGAGATCTGCGGGGCTGCGACGTACCCCTTGGCGATCGTCCGCTCGCCGAGCGCCTCGTTCATGGAGAACGTCCCGCCCGGCGGGAGGATCGTCCCGTCGATCGCAGCCGCCGCCCGCCGGATGTTGACGACGCGTGGCTGTCCCGGTGGGTAGTAGGTCGTGAACTCGGAGACGAGGTCGCGGATCCCGAGCGCCCGGAGCTCCGCCGTCGTCACGTCCGGGTCCACGAGCGTCACTGCCGCCTCCACACGCGGGCTGTCGGATTCCGCGAGCCGGAGAGCCGTCGCGGCGACGTCGAGGATGCGTCCCTGCACCGCGGGCACGAGCTCGACGTCCGATCCCGAGAAGCGGAACGTGGCATCGCGCGCCGGCACCGAGGCCGGGAGCAGTCTCGCCAGTCCGGCGGCGTCGAATGCGAGCGAGAGCCCTCCCCCACTCGGGTGGACGCGCATCAACGTCCTCAGCATCTGCGGCTCCAACACGGTCGCGACGGAGCCGATGAGGATCGTCCTTCGGACGCCGGTGAGACGCTCGACCCGCTCCGCCGTAGCCTCCGCCTCGGCCGTCGTGACGTGCGGGACGACGCGGATCGCCGGCGCCCGAACGCGCGACGGCAGCGACTCCAGCCGTGTTCTCAGCGCGCTGCTGTCGACCTCGTAGCCGGCGCGGCCCTCGCGAACGCGGACGCCGCCCGCATCCACCGTCACCGCTGCCTCCGACGGCGGCGTCGCCGACCCCAGCCGTCGCGCCAGCGCACGCACCGCCGCGGCATCGACGTCCCAGGTGAGGGCGACCCGACGGGGACGTCCATCGTCGAGCAGGTCGCGCGCGCGCCCGAATCGCTGCCTTCCCGCAGCTGCAACCGCTGCGGCGACCCGTGGACGGGCACCGAGCTCGGCGCCCGTCGTACGAATGACGCGCTCACGTCCGACGACGAGGAGCGGCTGCGCGGCCAGTTCCTCGGCATGCGCCGAGACGAGCCGCTCGGCCTTCGCGACCGACACGCCGCCCACCGCCACGCCCGCAATCTCGACCCCTCCGGGAAGCCGCGCTCGCGCATCGGCTGCGGCCGCGATCGCCAACCCGACTGCGACCAGCAGCGCGGCCGCCACCAGCGTCGATCGCCGGCGGTGACCTCGGATCAGCGCCACGTCGGCATCGTGCCGCTCTGGCCCGCCACGCTGGGAAGGATCATGGTGCAGCCACTCATGGCTTCCAGACGAGGTCGGCGTACTCGGGGTGACGCTGCAGAAACGCACTGACGAACGGACAGACGGCAAGTACCCGCGCTTGCTGGCGTCGGATGTCGTCGAGCATGCCGCGGACGAGCGCCGCCCCCACCCCGCGTCCCTCGAAGGCCGGATCAACCTCTGTATGCAGCACGGTGATGAGCCCAGGTTGCCGGTGGTACTCGGCGAAGCCGGCCACCTCCTGACCGATACGGGCCTCGTACCTCCGCCGCGAGGGTTCGTCGACGACGGCGACCTGGGCGTTGTCGCTCGCGGGAACGGTCATTCGTCTCCGATCGTACGCGCGCCGCCAGGCGGGTCCACTGTCGAGTCGAGCAGCTCACGTGCCCGCGCGAGCTCAGCGGGAGGCACGAGGATCTCCCGAGGACCGACACTCCCGGTGGCTTCCGTGGCCCCCGCGCCGAGATCCGTCTGGCGGTGCTCGCAATGGATGCCGTCGGCTCGGAGGAAGCCGCAGATCGTCTCCGCCTCGAACTCGGTCCCGACGACGGTAAGTCGAACGCCGACCGGTCTCATACGCGCACCTCCAGATCGTGGTACTCGGTTCACACCGCCAGCATCACTCCACCCGCGAGGCTGTCGCACCAGTGTGAGTCACGGGTTCCACCCCTGGTCGCGTACCGACCGGATGTCTCGGAGGTTGATCCCGGACAACCGGCCGTGCGCGAGCGCCGGACAACGCGCGCCGACCAGGGACACGACCAGGGGGACGCGCGGGCGCGACGCCGTCGGCGAAGGGACTCTTCGTTCTGTTCTCGATCGATGAAAGGAGCGACAACATGGTTTCCGGGACCACGGCAGTTCGGCCGGACCTGACCCACGACGAAGAGCGCTGCTCGCACTGATCGCGTTCGGCATCCTGACGATCTTCGTCCAGATCCCCAACGGGTCGCTCGTCTACGCGATCGCCGGCCTCGTCATCTTCGCCGGGCTCATCGCGTCCGACTTCCAGCGCCTGCGGCAGAGCATGGACATCATGATCGCCCCGCTCCTGGCTGCCTCCATCTTCCTCTCTTCGGGAGGGACGGATGATCGTGATCGTGTCGTTGTCGTGGCGGGCACCGGCGCCCGGGTACGGGCGCCGCGAGGCCAGCGCGTCGACCAGGGCGCCCCACGGACGCGAAGGACCGATCCGCGCGCGACGCTCGACCGAACAAACTCGGGAGGAGGACCTTCGATGGCAGAGCCCCTGGCAACCACGCGAACAGAACTGGCGCACCGTTCGAACGACGGCTTGGACGTAACCCTCGTCTGGGTCCGAGGAACCGGTCCGGACGAGGCCGTGGTCTGCGTCTGCGACTGGCGGGAGGGAGCGTATTTCGAGATCCCGGCCGAGCCGTATCTCGCACTGGACGTCTACCACCACCCGTTCGCCTACCGCGACTTCAGCTCGGTCGACTACCGGGACGGACGCTTGGCGGCGTAGCGGGCGGAGATCTTCCAGCCCTCGAGCAAAAGTGATCGCGTGTACGAGCTCGTCCGCGGACGCGTCCGGGTCCGGAACGTCGGCGCCGGCCCCTGGTGTGCTTCCAGCGTCAGCAGGCGCAAGGCTGCCCGGGCCATGACCAGTGGCTCCCACGGGTGCGACATCGCCCCGTTCCAGCAAGAATCAACGCATGACGAGCGACGGGCCCGAGCCGGCTCAGGCGACGACACGGCAACGGCCACCGGCCGAGGCATCGGACGGCCGGGAAGCGTGGCGAGTGGAGCCTGCCCGCGATGGCCGCGGCGAACAGCCGGCGAAGCCGCCGATGATCCCGCGTAGCCGGGCACTGCTCGCGTTCTTCGCCGGCCTCTTCGCCCTCAACCTCCTCCTCTCGTTCCTGACGGGCGGGCCGCCCGACCGCCCGCGCGTGCCGTACCAGCCGTTCTTCCTCGAGCAGGTCGAGGCCGGGAACGTCGATGCGATCACGTCGCGCGAGGACTCGATCGAGGGTGAGCTGAAGCGCCTCATGACCTACGACCCGCCCGGCGACGACAAGCCCTTCGAGGTCGACCGGTTCAAGACGGAGGTGCCAGCGTTCATCGATCGCACTGATCTGACGAGGGTGCTGACCGAGAAGGAGGTCGTCATCAATGCCCGAGCGCCGGATGCCGGCCGCAGCATTTTCCTGAGCCTGCTACTCGGGCTCGCGCCCGCGCTGCTCCTGGTCGCGTTCTTCGTCTGGTTGTCGCGTCGGCAAACCCGGGGTGGAGGCGTACTCGGCGGCTTCGGCCGGTCCACTGCCCGCCGCCTCGAGCGCGGGGGGCAGCAGCGGGTTACCTTCGACGACGTCGCCGGCATCGACGAGGCAGAGCAGGAACTGGTCGAGATCGTCGATTTCCTCAAGAACCCGGAGCGGTACAGCCGGCTCGGCGCCCGCATTCCGCGCGGCGTGCTGCTCTACGGCCCGCCGGGGACGGGCAAGACGCTCCTCGCGCGCGCAGTCGCGGGCGAGGCCGACGCCGCGTTCTTCTCGTTGTCTGCCTCCGAGTTCGTCGAAGCGATCGTGGGCATCGGCGCCTCACGCGTGCGCGACCTGTTCAAGCAGGCGAAGGAGAGCGCTCCCGCGATCGTCTTCATCGACGAGCTCGACGCGATCGGACGCTCCCGCTCAAGCGCCGCCGGCCTCAGCGGCGGCCACGACGAGCGCGAGCAGACGCTGAACCAGATCCTGACGGAGATGGACGGGTTCGAGCCCGGCACGAACGTGATCGTGCTCGCGGCGACGAATCGCCCCGAGATCCTCGATCCGGCGCTCCTCCGCCCGGGCCGCTTCGACCGCCGCATCGCCGTCCAGCCGCCGGACAAGACCGGCCGCGAGAAGATCCTCCACATTCACACGCGGGCGGTGCCCCTCGCCCCGGCCGTCGATCTCGAGCAGATCGCCGCGTCGACTCCCGGCGCGACCGGTGCCGACCTCGCCCTGATCGTGAACGAGGCGGCGTTGTTCGCGGCGCGGCGGGACCACGCTGCCGTCGAGCAGCGGGACTTCACGGATGCGATCGAGAAGATCATCCTCGGCGCCGAGCGTCAGATCGTGATGACCGACGCCGACCGCGAGCGCACCGCCTTCCACGAGTCAGGGCACGCGCTCGTCGGGATGCTCACGCCCGGCGCCGACCCCGTGCGCAAGGTCTCGATCATCCCGCGCGGGCAGGCGCTCGGCGTGACGCTCTCGACCCCGGAAACCGATCGGTACGGCTACAGCCGCGAGGAGCTCGTCGCCAGGATCAAGGTGGCGCTCGGAGGCCGTGTGGCCGAGCAGGTCGTGTACGGCGACACCACCACCGGCGCCGAGTCGGACATCCAGAACCTGACGAGGATCGCCCGCGGGATGGTCGCCCGCTGGGGCATGAGCGAGGAACTCGGCCCGCTGGCGATCGCCGACGGTCCGCAGGACGGGCTCTTGCTGCCCGGCTCGACACCCGCCTCACCCGCGACGCTGGAGCGGCTCGACGGGGAGACGCGGCGGATCGTCGAGGAGGCCGAGGACGAGGTCGTTGCCCTCCTCGAACACGAACGCGGCCGGCTCGACGCACTCGCCCGCGCACTCCTGGAGCAGGAGACGCTCGATCAGGCAGACGTCTACCGCATCGCCGGCGTCGAGGAGCCCGCGCTCGAGCCCGAAGACGAGGCACGGGCGGCGGCGCCCTCGTAGCTCGCCGTCAGCGGTTGCGCTTCTTCGGCCTGCGCGCCACGCCGACGGGAGGCTGCACAGCACTCCCTTTGCGACGCGCGGCGCGGTTCTGTGCCTCGGGTACGGCCACCTGCTGGCCAGCGGCCTCCATGTAGGCACGACGTTCGCCCGGCGTGAGCACGGCTAGGGCGCGTTGCGCCGCCTCGGGTGTCGTCGGCGTGCCGAATCGCTCCAGCTTCCGGATCGCGCTCGCGAGCTCCGGATTCTCCCGTTCGAGCGCCGCTCTCGACATGCGCTGGAACAACCGCTTCAGGAGCGGCACCTTCGAGAGACCAAGCACGATCGCTTGCAGGTAACGCCCGCCGGCAACGCGCCCCAGGAGCGCGGTCAAGCCGAGAAGCACCAGCAACGTGCCGATGATGATGATCGGAATCCAGATGGCCCAGGTCAAGCCGGCGATGGTACCGCGTTCTCACTCGCGTTCGAGACGTGCCAGGTCGGCGTGCCAGCGCTCGACGATCTCGCCTGCCGCCGCCTCGAGGGCCAGGTGGTACGCCTGCCCCGCCCAGAGGTTGATCCCGTCGGCATCCCCGAGCGCGCGTGCCTTCGCCCGGAGCGGCGCTGTCAGCTAATGGATCTCGGGATATGCGGCGGGCGCGGAGCCGTCGTGCTCGACCATGAAGCGGTTGACGATTCCGCGGCCGCGGCGGCCGGTGAACGCCCGGGTCAGACGCGTCGGCGCTCGACCGCGTAGCGCCTGTCGGTGCGGCTCGCTGGTACCGGCTTCCTCAGCGAGCATCAGCGCGGAGCCGATCTGAGCCGCTGACGCTCCTGCACGACGGACAGCGGCGATCTGGGCCGCCGTCGCGATCCCGCCGGCCGCGACGAGCGGTCGGTCGGTCGTCGTCGCGACCAGCTCGAGCAGTGTCAGGGTTGAGAGCGGTTCGCCGTTGTGCTGCCGAAACGAGCCCTGATGACCTCCCGCCTCGGCGCCCTGAAGAACGAGCGCGTCCGCACCGGCAGCGAGAGCGACCGCTGCCTCGGCCGGAGCCGTGACGGTCGCCCAGACCGCGACGCCGAGGCCGCGCAGCCATGCGACGGTTTCTCGGTCGGGGCAGCCGAACGTGAACGAGACGACGGCCGGGCGCTCCTGCGCGACAAGGTTCAGCTTCGCTTCCCACGCGTCATCGCCCCACACGGGGAGGCCGACCGCCACGCCGTAGCGGTCCTCCTCGCCGCGCAGGCTGCGAGCGTAGGCCTCGACCGCAGCCTCGTCGAGCTCGTCGCGGGTCGGGTAGAAGAGATTGACGCCGAACGGACGCGCGGTCGCCGAGCGAACCGCTCCGATCTCCGCCTGCACTTCCTGCACGGTCTTGTACCCGGCAGCGAGGAAGCCGAGACCACCCGCCTCGGAGACCGCGGCGACAAGCGCCGGCGTCGTCGGCCCACCGGCCATCGGGGCCGCGACAATCGGTACTGACCCGTCGAGTGTGAACACGTGCCGCGGCATACCGTACGAGAGACTGATCAAGGCGCGAGGTCGCCGCGTGCCGCTCGCTGCCGGTCGCGGCGACCTCGATCAGTCGGATCACCCCGTCGAATCGACGGCGTCGAGGATCACCTTGGTGACGGCATTGGGACGGGTGATGAGCGAGAGGTGCCCGGCCTCGACCCTCGAGATCTGAGCGTCGGCCCGGCTCGACATCTCCTCCTGTAGTGCACGCGGGATCACGTTGTCCAACGTCCCGATCAGCGACCAGGACGGGATCGTCCTCCACGCCGGAGGCCCCGATGGCTCGAAGGAACTGGGCCGCGTCCGCGGGACGTTGCCCGGCCCAGAGGACGGCCGCGTCCTTCCGCGCGACGCCGTTGGCGAAGCACTCCCTATAGCCGGTGTACGGCGGGTCCGCTTCCCAGCGGAGGTAGAGATCCAGTCCACCGTCGTAAGGCACCTGATTCAATCCTTCGTCGACGACGCAGGAATCCGATCTTGCCACGAGGGCTCCGGCGGTCTCGCCTTCGTCCGGCATGAAGGCGTCGATGTAGACGAGCGCCTTTACGTTGGCGATTCCCGTGGCCGCGTTCGTGACGACGAAGCCGCCGTAGGAGTGCGCGACGAGCACGATCGGGCCCGAGACGCTCCGCAGATAGCTGGCCAGGTACGGCGCGTCGGTGGCCGGGCCGCGCAGCAGGTTGGGCGGAGCGACCACTGTGAAGCCGCGGTCTTGCAGGCGCTCGGTCACGCTGTTCCAGGACGACCCGTCGGCCCAGTCGCCGTGCACGAGCACGATCGTCGGCTTGGACCTCCGTCAGTCGGCCGGTTGGCTCCCGCAGGGTTGCCGACGCCGAGTGGAACGAGCGCCACGAGGGCGACGGCCGCGATCAGGAAGACGCGCCGACGTGGCCGCGCCGATTTGTGCGTAAACATCGAAGCCTCCTCTCGAACTGTCATTGCGTCAGACATGCCACAACGCGTCGCGCAGGACCGAGACGGCCTGTGCGACGGCGGCGCGCGTGGCGTGTGTGTCGCTGAGCGGGTTGAGCATCATGAAGTCGTGCGTGATGCCGTCGTAGCGGACGGTCGTGACCGCGAACGCCAGCCGCCCGCAGTCGCGCCGCGTAGGCCTCGCCTTCGTCGCGGAGCACGTCGGCCTCGTCGACGATCACGAACGCCGGCGGTAGGCCGGCGAGCTGCTCGTCGCTTGCACGCAGCGGTGAGGCGTACGGCTCCGAGCGTCGCTCGAGGTCGGGCAGGTAGGCGTCCCAGAACCACGCCATCGCCTTCGCGGTGAGGAAGTAGCCCTCCGCGAACTGCTCGTACGAGCCGGTGTCCATGGCGGCGTCGGTGACCGGGTAGTACATCGACTGCTGCACGAAGCGGACGTCGCCGCGCTCGCTCGCCATCAGCGCAAGCGCTGCGGTCATGCCAGCCGCCGACCGAGTCGCCGGCGACGGCCATGCGATCGGGATCGAGCTGGTTCGCGGCGCCCTCGCGGACGATCCACTGAGCGGTGGCGTAGCCCTGCTCGATCGCGACGGGGTAGTGCGCCTCGGGCGAGCGGTCGTACTCGACGAAGGCGACCGCGGCGCCGGTACCGACGGCGAGCTCGCGGACGAGCCGGTCGTGCGTCTGCGCGTTCCCGAGCACCCAGCCGCCGCCGTGCATGTAGAGGATCACCGGCAGCGTCCCCGCGGCGTCCGGCGGTCGCACGATGCGCACGCTCACGTCGCCGACCTCCGCCGGCACGGTGACCCAGCGCTCGTCGACCGGCAGCTTCTCGATCGGCGCGGCCTGGACGTCGTCGAGCACCTTGCGCGCCTCGGCAGGGGTGAGCTCGTAGAGGAACGGCGGCGTGGAGGTCGCGTCGACGAACTCCTGCGACGCCGGCTCGAGCACGACTGCTGTTCTGGTGGTAATGGCCATCTTCGGTCACGCCCTCGCTGCCAGCGGGCGTCGCGCCGCCCACACGGCGGCCTGCTCCGTCGCCCACGACAGGGCGTAGTCGGCGATCTCCTCCCAGCCGGTCTGCGAGGGCATGAGGTGCGCGCGGCCCTCGTACTCGACGACCTCGGTGATCGTGCCCTCCGCCTTGTAGTGCTTCGCGTTCGAGCGCTGGATCGACGGGGGCATGAGGTGATCCTCGCCGCCAGAGATGAAGAGCAGCGGCGCCCGGTTGGGGTTCTTGTAGTCCACGTGCGTGTCGTCGGGCCCCGGATGGATGTTCGCGAGCGCACTGCCCCAGAACACGCGGCCCGACGCGGGGATGTGGTAGCGCTCGTACAGCCTTCGCGCCTCCTCCTCGCTGAACGTGTTCGTGAACACGTAGCGCCATTGCTCGAAGGTGAACCCGACGGCCTTGTGCCGGTTGGCGGGGTTCTTGAGGACGGGGAAGCTCGACCTGATCTGCGACAGCGGCACGCGCTTGACGCCCTCGGTCGGCGCCGAGTTGATCGCGACGCCGGCGGCGCCGTAGCCCCGATCCATCAGCAGCTGCGTGAAGACGCCACCGGCCGAATGACCCATCAGGATCGGCGCCGGCTCGATCTGCGAGACGACAGACTCCAGATGCTCGATGACCGCCGGCACCGTGAGGTCCTCGATGGGCGTCGGGTCCGCATTCAGCGCCTCGACCTCCACCTCGAAGCCGGGGTATGCAGGAGTCAGGACGCGGTAGCCGCGGCTCTCGTAGCGAGCCTTCCAGTCCTCCCAGCTTCGCGGCGTCACCCAGAAGCCGTGGATCAGGACAATCGTGTCGGGGGTGGTCGCGTCAGTGCTCATGCGTCGTCCTTTCCGGTCGAGGGTCTTTGTGGTTGTGGTCAGGCGGCTGCAGGAACCGCCGCCGCCTCGAGGATCAGGTCGGCGGTCGCCTGCGGCTGCGAGACGAGAAGCGCATGCGACGCGCCCGGGATCTCGACTGTCCGCTGCGAGCCGGCGCGTTCGGCCATGAAGCGCTGGAGCTCCGCGGGGATGATGCGGTCCTCGTCGCCGATCAGGAACCACGACGGCAGCTCGCGCCACAGGGGCCGCTCGCCGGACGGCGCGAAGAGCGCCTCCTGCGTCGCCGGCCGCTGCGTCGCTGCCATCCGCGCTGCCTCCGGCGCCGGCACGTCTGGGCAGAACAGCTCGTGGAAGCGGTCCCGGACGACGTACAGGTCGGTCGTGCCGTCGCTGCGCGGGACAGCCCGCAGCGTCGTCCTCGCCGAGCATGCTGCCCGGGAACATCCCGGCCAGCGAGAAGGCAGCTCTCACCGGGATCGGGTGCGAAGCCGTTCACGTAGACGAGTCCGGTGATCTCGCCGGCGTCTGCCGGGACGTTCGAGATCACCGCGCCGCCGTAGGAGTGGGCGACGAGCAGGACCGGCCCGTCGATGCGTGCGGACGAGGTCGCCGACGCTCGCGGCGTCGGCGGCCAGATCCCGCAGCGGGTTGGCCGCGGCGATCACGGGATGGCCGCGCTCGCGCAGCGGCTCGATGACGCCGTCCCAGCTCGCAGACTCGGCGAACGCGCCGTGGACGAGAACGATCGTCGGGTTCATGAGGACCTCCTCTGGTCAGGGACTGGCTGTGGAAGTGCTGGCCGCGTATCCCAGCGTGATCCGCGGGTCATCCATTGATGGCAGTGGGAGATCGGGCGATGTGAAACGCTTGACGAAGTCGAGCGCCGTCTGGGCGACCTCGCGCCAGCCGTGGTCGATCGTGAGCGAATGGCCGCGGTTCGGGATCTTCACGATCTCCGTGACGCCGGGGTTGCGCCTCTGCCGCTTGTAGGCGGCGTTCGCGATCGCCCACGGCACCGTGTGGTCCTTCTCGCCCTCGATGATCAGCAGCGGACCGCGGTCGGGGCTCTTCGTGTTCACCTTCGCCTCCGTCCACGGGTTGAGGTTCGCGTTGCCCATCTGCGCGAGAGAGATCCCGGAGCCGGCGACGTGGAACGTGTCGTAGAGCTCCTTCGCCTCCTTCTCGTCCAGCGCGTTCGCCCAGCCGTACTTGAACTGGTCGAACGTGAGCGTGATCGCGCGGCGGCGGTTCAGCGGGTTGACCAGGAACGGGCCAGCCGCCTTGAGCACCGAGGCCGGCAGAGGCAGAACGCCGCGGAAGACTCCAGGGTCGATCGCCACCGTGGCCGCCGAGAGGCCCCGGCCGGCCAGCATCTGCGCCAGCAGTCCGCCGGTCGAGTGCCCGATCAGCGCCGGCTTCTTGTCCAAGGCATTGACGATCTCGGTGGTGTGATCGGCGACCTGCTCCAAGGTCTTCTTGGCGAAGACGTCCGGGTGCGCCCGGGCCTCTTCAACCGTTTCCGGATCGTCCGGCCAGTCCGGTGTCAACGCCGCGTAGCCGGCCTCCTCGAACAGCGTCACCCACCGATCCCAGCTCGAGGGCAGCAGCCACAGCCCGTGAACGAAGACAACAGGTGTGGCGTTCGAGGCGTTCGCGCGCTCGATCTGCGCTGCCTCGCGGTCGGTGATGCCCGACTCGGCGATCGCGATGGTCATCTTCTCCTCCTCGTTCTCGTGACAGCAGGAAGAGTCCCGCAGCAGGGACGCACTCGCATCCGCCGACACGCCAGCCGAGCCTGCTAGTCGCTCGTTCTACTCCTGCAGCGAGGCGAGCTGGTCCTTGAAGCGAGCCATCGCCTCGCGGTGCAGGAGCGGTCGCCCAGCTCACCCGGGCCACGCCGAGTGCGGCCAGCTCGGCGAGCGACGGCGTCTGCGGCAGGCGGATGACGTTCACCAGGCCGCCGACCTCGGACGATGAATTGGCGCAGCACGTCCGTCTCCCACAGGGCGATCGGGTAGACGCAGTCGACGCCGGCCTCGAGGTAGGCTCCGCGCGCCGGAGCGCATCGGACACGAGCTCGATCCTGGGTCCCAGGCCCGGCGCCGGCGAGGAAGGGACCAAGGAAGACGTCGACCCGGGCGTTGATGACGAGCGGATAGCCGTCGTCGACGCGGCCTGCCGAACCGCCGCTGAGCCACTCCGCGTGCCGGTCGGGATCGCGGAGGCTGCCGGCGGCATGGTCGGTGTCCTCGAGGTTGCAGCCGGCGGCCCCTGCGCTTCGCAGTGCAGCGACCAGCTCGGTCGGTTCCATCCCGTAGCCGGCCTCGGCGTCGACCGTGACGGGCACTTCGACGCCCCTGGCGATCCGCGCGGCCGCGGCGAGCATCTCGTCGGCCGGCGCGCCCTCGTCGTCCTCGTAGCCGAGCATGGCGGCCACGCCGCCGCTGGTGGTCGCGACCACGGGAAATCCGGCCGCGACCACGGCCCTCGCCGTGGCCACGTCCCAGGCGTTCGGAAGCAGGAGAGGGGCGCCAGGGCGTTGCAGCGACCGCAGCAGCTCGCAGCGGCTCTGGAGCTCTGTGGTCTGGGAGTGGTCACGGAGCGCTCTCATTGCTGCGGGTGCCATCCGGCGGCCTGGGTGAAGCGCTCGTTCGAGACAGACTCCCCGTCACGGCAGACGTTGTAGATGCCGCTGGGCAGCGACAGCGCCGAGACGAGCGCGCGCCCGGCATCGCTGACGTGCAGCGTGGCGCCGAAGTCGCCCATCGGCTCCTCGAACCAGGTGCCCGGGCCGTCGAACAGCCCGAATCGCAGGACGACGCCGCGCCCGCCGGCGCGCGCGAAGCGCTCAGTCTCCTGCTCGGCGGCGAGCGCGGAGCGCAGGATCGGCAGGACCTCGCCGATCGGCGTGTCCTCGGACACCGGGCCGTCCGACGGGTAGACAAACGTGACGGTGGGCTGAACGTAGACCGCCGCCCCAGCCGCGATCGCCGCGTCGACGAGGATCCTCGAAGCGTCCGCGCGAAGCCGATCGTTCTCGCGCCACGCGTCCCGATCCGAGAGCTGCTCGATCGATCGGATCCGGGTCGCCAGGTGCAGGACGCCATCGACGTCGCGCACGGCGTCGGCGACCGCGGAGGGGTCGAAGAGGTCGAGCTCCTCGTGCGTTGGCATCGCGAGCTCGTGGCCCGCGGCCTCCGCGAGGGGCCGCAGCGCGCGGCCGAGCACGCCGGTTCCGCCGGTAACCAGCAGCCGCAGCGGTGACCGCTGCAGAGGTTCGAGGGTTGGTCTGGATCGCGGCTGGCTTCTCATAGCCCTGACCCCTGCCGCGAGATTGTGCCTCAGAGCGCCGTGCTGCGCCAGTGGGCGTCGTGTAGCGTCACGTGGATGTCGAGCGCCAGCGGCGATCCTCGGCTGTGCTACGCGGTCGACACGACGAGTCCGACGCTCTGGATCGACTGCTGACGAGCGTGCGAGCGGGTCAGAGCCAGGTGCTGGTCGTGCGCGGGGAGCCGGGGGTCGGCAAGTCGGCGCTGCTCGACTACCTCGTGCAGAGCGCGTCCGGGTGTCGCGTCGCGAGAGCAGCCGGCATCGAGTACGAGATGGAGCTCGCATATGCGGGCTTGCATCAGCTGTGCGCACCGATGCTTGGTCTGCGGGAGCGGCTGCCCGGCCCGCAGCGTGATGCGCTCGAGACGGCATTCGGCCTCAGCTCAGGACCGCCGCCCGACCGCTTCGTCGTCGGTCTGGCCGTCCTCGGCCTGCTTTCCGAGGTCGCTGAGGAACAACCGCTCATCTGCGTGATCGACGATGCCCAGTGGCTGGACGGGGCGTCGGCCCTGGCGCTCGCGTTTGTCGCACGGCGCCTCCTGGCGGAATCGGTCGGCTTGGTCTTCGCAGTGCGCCAAGCCAGCGAGGTGCGGGAGTTGGCCGGGCTGCCAGAGCTCTTGCTCGGTGGGCTCAAGGAACCTGATGCCCGCGCGTTACTGGAGTCGGCGTGGCCCGGACGCCTCGACGAGCAGGTGCGGGATCGTGTCATCGCCGAGTCGCAGGGGAACCCGCTCGCGCTGCTCGAGTTGCCTCGCGGGCTGCCCGCTGCGGAGCTCGCAGGAGGGTTCGGCCTTACCGACGTGGCGCCGTTGGCGAACCGGATGGAGCAGAGCTTCCGGCGAAGGCTCGATTCGCTCTCAGACGACGCCCGACGGCTGCTGCTGCTCGCGGCGGCCGAGCCGGTCGGCGACATGACCCTGCTGTGGCGCGCGGCCGACGGGCTCGGTCTCGGGGCCGATGCAGCCGCATCTGCCCGCGCCGCAGGATTGATCGACCTCGGCGCCCTCGTGCGGTTCCGTCACCCCCTGGTGCGCTCGGCGGTCTACCAGGCGGCGCCCGACTTCGACCGCCAAGAGGTGCACCGCGCGCTGGCCGAGGCGACCGATCCCGCATCCGATCCCGATCGCCGCGCCTGGCATCGCGCGCGGGCTGCTTCGGGTCTCGACGAGTCGGTCGCGGACGAGCTCGAGCGCTCGGCCGAGCGCGCGCAGGCTCGCGGCGGCATCGCCGCCGCCGCGGCCTTCCTCGAGCGAGCGGCAGAGCTGACCGCCGGACCCGGCCCGTCGTGGCCACCGTGCGCTTGCCGCCGCACAGGCGAAGCTCGAGTCTGGAGCGCCGGAGAGCGGCGCAAGGGCTCCTGGCGGCTGCCGAGGCGTGCCCGCTGGACGAGCTTCAGCAGGCCAGGCTCACTCGCCTGCGGGCCGAGATCGTGTTCGCGCTCAGACGCGGCAACGACGCTCCGCCGTTACTGCTCGATGCAGCCAAACGTCTCGAGCCGCTTGGACATTGGATCCGCGCGCGAGACGTACCTGGAGGCACTGGGAGCCGCGATCTTCGCCGGCCGCCTCAATGACCACGTCGGCCCGCGAGAGGCGGCCGCCGCCGCGCGGGACGCCCCACTGGGCGACAGACCCCACGACCCACGGACCTCCTCCTCGACGGTCTGGCGACGCGGTTCACGGAGGGCTACGTCGCCGGCGTGGTGCCGCTGCGGCGGGCGCTGCACGAGTTTGCGGACGACACTGGAGGCACTGACGTCGACGTGATGCGTTGGTTCTGGCTGCCATGGATGGTCGCGGGCGACTTGTGGGACGACGAGATGTGGCATGAGCTGGCCACTCGGGCGGTTCGCCTCGGTCGCGAGTCCGGCGCGCTCAACGTCTTGCCGCTGGCGCTGGGGTACCGGTCCGTCGTCCACCTGCATGCTGGAGAGTTCGCGGCGGCTTCGGCGCTGAACGAGGAGGCCGATGCGATCACGGAGGCGACCGGGAACGCTCCGGCGAAGTACTCCTCGCTCGTGCTCAGCGCGTGGCGGGGCGTCGAGACCGAGTCGCTCCCCTTCATGAACTGGGGTCTGGAGAACGTCCTCGCGCGAGGCGAGGGGAGGGGGATCGGTGGGCACGGCTACGGCATCGCCCTGCTGTACAACGGTCTCGGCCGGTACGACGCCGCGCTGACGGGCGCCCGATCGGCCTGCGAGTACGACGACTTGGGGATTTTCGGCTTCTGTCTCGTCGAGCTGGTCGAGGCGGGCGCCCGCAGCGGCGCCGACGACGAGGCCGCTGACGCCCTGCGACAACTCGAGGAACGGACGACGGCGGCCGGCACCGACTGGGCGCTCGGCGTCCAGGCCCGGTCACGCGCGCTGCTGAGCGACGGCGAGGCTGCCGAGGCGCTCTACCGTGAGGCGATCGAACGCCTCGGGCGCACTCGTATCCGCGTTCAGCTCGCCCGCGCCCACCTCGTGTACGGCGAGTGGCTTCGTCGCGAGAATCGCCGTGTCGACGCACGCGAGCACCTTCGAGTCGCGCACGACATGTTCGGCGAATTCGGGGCCGAGGCGTTTGCTGAGCGCAGCCCGTCGCGAGCTCCGCGCAACAGGCGAGACGGCGCGCATCCGCACCGACGACACGCGCGGCGTGCTCACCCCGCAGGAGGCGCAGATCGCCCAGCTCGCCCGAGACGGCCTCTCCAACCCGGAGATCGGTGCGCAACTGTTCATCAGCCCCCGAACGGTGCAGTACCACCTGCACAAGGTTTTCGCGAAGCTCGAGATCACATCGCGCAACCAGCTGACCCGACTTCCTTCCGGCAGCCTGATCTCCGCGTAACCCGCCGGCGCTTCCGCCACGACTAGCGACTCGGGCTGGCGTCTCGGCGGATGCGACTCCGAGCCAGCCGCGCAATCCTGGGACGGTGACCAACGCACCCACGCCGATCCTGGAGGACAGATCATGTTGAGGTACTTCTACGCATGGACGCCGTTCGCCATCGTCGGGACGGTCGTCCTTCTGACCCTCCCGTGGCTTGGGTTGTTCGCGCTCGTGTTCTTCGCGCTCGTCGCGCTCGTCGCGCTCGGAGCGCTCGCGTCGGCGATCGTCGCTGCCCCGTACTTTCTCGTCCGCTCCATCGGTCGCCGTTGGCATGGGCGGAGTGTCGCCCACCAACCCCGTGCCGCCCTCTCTCTGGCTGAGCGCGACGCGCTTGGCTCGCGGTAGTCGAGCGAGGAGGCAGAGCCCACTCGTCGTGAGTCTTCGTGTTTGACGTCGCGCCAGCCCGGTTACCGCCGAGCTAGACCAACCGAGGTGGGGGTGGGATGGCCGCCGACCAGAGGGATGCGCGGATCTTCGGAGTGCTCTTCCTGATCACGTTCATCACGTCGATCGGCGCACTGGCTCTCTTCCAGCCCGTTCTCGACGACCCAGCCGGATACATCGCCGGTGGCGGGAAGGACAACCAGATCTATCTGGGCGCCTTCTTGGAGCTGCTGCTCATCCTCGCCAACGTCGGAACCGCCGTTGTGCTCTACCCGATCGTGAGACGACAGAACGAGCTCCTCGCCGTTGGCTACGTCGCTGCTCGAATCATTGAGTGCGTCTTCATCGCGGGCGGGATCATCCTTGTGCTCGGGGTCGTCAGCCTGCGCAACGATTCTCCGGACGCGGCCGACCTCGCCGTCTCGCTCGCCGCACTCAAGGATTGGACGTTCCTGTTCGGCCCTGGGCTCATCGTCCCCTTTGGGAACGGGCTGATCCTGGGCTACCTGATGTACAGCTCGGGTCTCGTCCCGCGGCGGATGGCCTGGCTCGGACTGATCGGAGGGCCGCTCCTTCTGATCGGGAACATCGGCGTGCTCTTCGACTGGTGGGAGCCAACCAGCGTGGCGTTCCTGGTTGCCCCCGAGTTCCTATGGGAGTTGTTCCTCGGGATCTACGCGGCGGTCTGGGGATTCCGGAAGGATGCGCCGATCCTTTCGGCACGCCCCAGGATGGCTCCGCAGACCGACGCCGCGTAGACGAGCGGCTATCCCTTGTCGCGGGAGCATCCCGACCACGAAAAAGCCCCGTTTCCGGGGCCTTTCCTAATGGGCGGTACTGGGCTCGAACCAGTGACCCCCAGCTTGTCGAGCTGGTGCTCTCCCAACTGAGCTAACCGCCCTAGGTGGCTCAGACTAGCGGAATCCGGCCCCAGCTGAGACGCCCTGCAGAGGCTCCCATCAAGTCGGGAGGCGTACGCTTGACGAGGTTCGGGTAGGCGTAGCTCGCCGAGCGGCGAAGAGCACACAGCGGCGAACGCAATGGCCAACAACTGAGGAGGACACCATGGAATGGTTTCCTTGGCATCCGCGGTTGCGGCACGCCGGGCGCAAGACGTCTCGTGATCGCTGCCGTCACCGCGCTTACGCTGGCGGTCGTGGCCGCGGTAGGCGTGGCTGCGACGTGGGCGCCCGGACCGAACGGCTGTCCGACCAACAAGAGCTTGAAGACCGCCCCGATCGCGGACGTCGCACCGCCCGCGCGGCTTCAGATCGTCGCGTTCGACGTGCTGTCGGGACCGGTCAACGAGCGGACGGACAGCTTCACGATGAAGGTACGCGTCGGGAGCACCTGCAGCGTCAACGTCAAGGGCGCGAGCGTTTACGTGACGGCTGTGCCGTACAACCAGTTCAGCATCCCAGCCGAAGAGCTCACCGGGGACGACGGCACCACGACCCTGGTCTTCCGCCGTGATGCGAACTTCCCTGCGAGCGACCAACAGCAGCAGCTGACGCTCTTCGTCCGCGCGACGAAGCCGGGCGAGGACCCCCTCGCGGGTGTCTCGACACGGCGGCTCGTCGCGGTCACCTTCGGGAGCTGACGCCGACTTGTTGCACGGCCGCGCCCGAGCCAGCTCGCGGCGCGGCCGTCACCTCACGCCGGGGCAGGACTCCTCCGGAACTCGCTCGTCGGCGAGGCCGATCGAGCGGATGAGAACCCCGACCGGGCGGTCGACGTGGCCGGAGAGCGCGGCCTTCGTGGGGTCGCGGTAGACGGCCGACACGGCCGGCGTCTCGATCGTCACGACGCCTTTGCCGCCGGGCGGGACGCAGACCTGGACTGCGCGGTCGAGGGAGACGTTCGGCGCGATCTCGCCCTCCCAGCCGTCGAGATTCGAGCTGACCTTGACCGGGCGCGGCTCAACAGGGTCGGGCGAGGCGACGGCGATCGTCAGGAAGCGCCGGAGCGGCCGTTTCTGGCCCGGCTCGGCGAAGACGGTGATCGTCGCCGGCCGGTGCGGATGCGTCCAGCCATCAGGCTGGATCCCGTCTGTGAGCCAGGTCGCACGCCACGGGCGCGCCGTGTCGTACACGTACGCATCGCGGTCGTAGGCGCGCTGCGTGCCGGCGAGCCGGAAGCGGACGTCGGTCTTGTGGAAGAGCGCGAACTGCGTCTCCGCCGCGTCGACCGCTGCTCCGGTCTGCGGGTCGAAGCTCTCGCGCCAGTGCGGCGTCTTCTTCAGCGACATGTCGGCCATCGTCTCGACCGCGCTCTCGTTCCAGAACTCGACGTCCCACCAGTACCCCTGGCCGGCCCACCAGTCGGGACCGCCGACCGGGTACTTCATCACCGTGACGCGGCCGGTCGGGCCGACGTTACGGTCGACCCAGCTGAAGACGACGCCCTGGTCGAGCGTCACCGGCAGGCCGTTGGTGCCGTTGACCGCGAAGAGGCGGTCGAACGCGTAGACGGTCTCGAGCGGAAGCGCCAGCGTCGCGAGAACCGCGACCGAGACGACGGCGGCGCGCCACGGCACGAACGCCTTCGCGAGCAGCAGGCCCTGCAGAGCGACGAGGGCGGCCAACACCAGCAGCACGTGGGCCCAGCGGGTCGAGGTCGCGAGCGCGAGCAGCTCGTTGTTCAGGATCGCCACCGGCGAGTCGACGTTGAATTTCTCGTACAAGGCGAGCGGTGCGGACGCGAACCCGACCGCTGCGACGGCGGCCGGGACGACGAGCGCCCACCAGCGCGGCCACTGCCGCGACGCGAGCGCGCCCGCGAGCCCGAGCAGCACGACGGGTACGACGTAGAAGAGGTAGCGGTCCTTGACGAGCCCCGCTCCGAAGCGCTGGTTGAACGACGCGACCTGGAGCGTGACGAGCACGAGCGTCGAGCAGCCGACGACCGCGAACGCCCGCTCGGCCGGCGCCGTCGAGGGACGGAAGCGGTCGACGAGCCAGCCGACGCCGACGATGAACGGCAGGATCGCGAGCCCGAGCGCCAGCAGCGCCAGGTGCTCGAGCGCCAGCCGGAAGAGGCCGAGGTCGATGCGCACGTTCTCGGCCGTGACCGAGTACGAGCCGAGCAGTTTCGAGCCCTTGCCGATCGCGACGGCAGCGAGTACGACGAGCAGCAGCGCGCCGAACCCGTAGACGAGATGGCGCCGCGTCCGCCAGAGGTTGGCGGGCGCGCCGCGCGGCGTCGCCTCCAGCATCGCTTCCGCCACGATCGCGACGGCCAGCACGCCGAGCAGCACGACGAACTGCGTGCGCGCGAGCACGGCGACCCCGATCGACTGCGAGCGCGAGCAGGTCGGTCGTCCACCGCTTGCGCTCGACGGCATGCGTGAGCGCAAGCAGTGCCCAGCAGAACGCCGGATATGCGATCACCTCGGTGAGCAGGAACGACGAGAGCACGACCCACGGCACGGCAACGCTCAGCGCTCCGGCCCAGAGCGAGATCAGCCGCCCGAGGCCGATCCGGCGCGCGAGCAGGAAGACCGGGATCGCGGCGGTCGTGATCAGGAACGCGTTCAGCCGGTGGGCGCCCTCGAAGCTCGCGGGGATGTTGCCGTCGCCGAACATCGGCGAGATCAGCACCGGGTAGAGCTGGTTGACGTTCGGCACCAGCTCGCCGTGCAGGCGCGGCAGCAGCGAGCCCGTCTGCGCGACCGAAACGGCGAGCCGCTCGTAGTAGAGCTCGTCCGTCATCACGAACCAGTTCTTCACGCGCGTGGTCGCGAGCGAGAGAACCCAGCCGAGGAAGAGCGCGACGGCGACAACGGAGGCCCCGTCGAGGAGGTAGCGCGACCGCATCGGCGGCCACGATAGCCGGGTTCCCGGACTCTCCTAGCCCAGAAAGCGCAGTGGGTCGACGGGCACGCCACGCCGCTCGACCTCGAAGTGGAGGTGCGTGCCGGAGCAGCTGCCGGTGCAGCCGGCGAGGCCGAGCCGCTGCCCTCTGCGGACGCGCTGGCCGGGCCTGACGCGAACGGAGGAGAGATGCGCGTAGAGCGCCGTGTACGGGCCGGGAAGGTCGAGCACGACGACGTTGCCGTAGCCCTCGTAGCCGGAGAGATAGCCGGTCTGCTTGACCGTGCCGGAGAGCACCGAGCGCAGCCGCAGCGTCCGCAGCATGCCGATGTCGATCCCGGCGTGGCGGTGGCTACCGCGCCACTCGCCGAAGTGAGCGGTGACGGTGCCGCTGGCCGGCCAGGTCATCTGGAGACGCGCAGCGGTGTCCGGGCGTGCCGAGGCCGCTGGTGCGACGGCGAGAGAGGCGAACAGGACGACGAGCGCGCTCCGCAAAGGGAGCGTCCGTGTCATGGGCAGGGCGCAACGTAGTCCGGGCCTCCGGGGCTGCCATCACTCGGATGGGTGAGCTGGGGCTACCCGAGATAGGGGAACGGGTCGACCGGGACGCCGTGCTTGCGCAGCTCGAAGTGGAGGTGCGTGCCCGTGCAGGAGCCGGTGCAGCCGGCCTGCCCGACCGGGTCTCCCGTCGCCAGCCACTGTCCCGGGACGACGTGCGCCACCGAGAGATGCGCGTAGAGCAGCGAGTAGCCGCCGCCGATGTCGACCGTGACGACATTGCCGTAGCCCTCGTAGCCGGTCAGCCAGCCGGCCTCGGTCACCGTGCCGCTGGTCGCCGCGCGCACGTCGAGCGAGCGGAGGATGCCGACGTCGATCCCGAGGTGGATGCGGCCCCAGCGTGGGCCGTAGCCGTCGGTCATCGTCCCGTCCGCCGGCCAGACGAGCGAGAGCGGCTCGATGTGCTCGAGGTAGACGTCGAGCGGCCCGTCGGGCACGGCCTGCGCCGGGGCGACGAGCACGAGCGTGGAGAGGAGCGCGGCGAGCGCGCCGGTGAGGGGCCGCAGGAACAAGCGCGGGAGGGTAGCAGGGTCGCCCGGACGTCACCGCAGCGGCCGGCGGCGGAAACGCCGCGCGAAGACCACCGCGAGCCAGATCAGGAGCACCACCGCGAGCAGCGGCAGGACGAACGAGATGACGACGAGGGTGAGCGAGCCGAGATCCTCGCCGAGCGAGAGAATCGGGTTGCCGAGGCCGCCGGTGGCCGCGGTCGAGACGGGCCGGACGGCGCTGCGGCCCGCATGGATCGAGCCGGCCGTGAGGGCGCCGAGCACGACGGCGAGCAGCGTCGGCACGTCCGTCTCGAGCCCGGTCTGCCCGGTGAAGAGGATCGCGCCCGAGACCGGCGCGACGACGGTCCCGAGCAGGTGCAGGGCGTGGTCGACGACCGGGATCTTGTCCCCGACGAAGTCGGCGGCCGTGAGCACGGCGAGGACGACGAGGCCGGTGTTCGAGGAGAGCTCGTCGAACGGCGAGGCGAGCTCGACGACGTCGAGGCGGGCCAGCAGCGCGCTCGCGAGCAGCGGCAGCCAGGCGTTCAGGCCGGCGGCGCCCGAGAGCCCGAACGCCGCGAGCACGCTGCCGATCGCGGTCTCGAGCCCGATCACGGGGTCAGACGATCTCCGGGCTCAGAAGATCTCAGGGCACCATGGCTTCGGCACGTCCGTGCGGAAGACGGCGTCAGCCCGCGCGGCGCCGCCCTCCTGGAGCTCGTGGACGACACCCGCACGGACGAGCTCGCCGAAGCCGAAGCCGCCGAGGTAGACGGAGCCGAGTGCGTCGACTCCGAGAGCGAGGCCGGCCTCGTCGTCCGTCCGCTCGGCCGCGCCGCCCGCGATGCGCCAGCGGCCGGAGTTCTCGGGCAGGAACGTGTCCTCGACCTCGAGCACGACGGCGCCGTCGCCGCCGTACGCGCGGGCGGAGAGCGCGGCGCCGACGTCGACGAGGCGCACCCAGAGCCCGTCCCCGACGCGCAGCTGCATCCGCCGTGGGTAGGTGAGCTGGTGGACGAGCGGATGGTCGATCGGGAGCATGTACGCCTTCAGCGTCGCCTTCCAGTCCATGTCGAGCAGCACCCGCCAGAGCTCGCGGGTGGCAACGGGCCCGTCGGCGATTGCCTCGATCACGTCGACGTGCCCGGCAGACGCACCGCTCTCGAACTTCATGTGGATGCGGTAGAGCGCATAGCCGGCGGGCTCGCCGTCGAGCTCGAGCACGAGCGCGTTCTTCTCGCCGCCGCCCTGCCTGCGGTCCGGCGGGTCCGGGAGGTTGCGCGTCTCCCACCACGTGTCGGTGCGGCTGAACATGCCGGGCGTGCGGAGGCGGACGCGGTCGTAGATCGCGGCGAAGACGTCCTTCGACTCCGCGAGCGGGACGATGCGCACGGTCGCGCGCTCGTCGGCCGGCTCGCGCAGGCCGGCGTAGCCGCTCGGCAGCGCCATCTCGCAGGAGAGCGACGCAAGCCCGTAGCCGTAGCGGCGGTAGATGACCTCCTCCGAGGCCCAGAGCGCCGCGATCGGCTCGCCGCGCTCCCTGATGTCCTCGAGCTGCGTCCGCATCATCGCCGTGAGGATGCCGCGGCGGCGGTGCGTGGGCAGGACGCCGACGACGGTCACTCCGCCGCAGCGGACGGTGCCGCCGGGAACCGTCAGCTCGAAGGGGAACGCGCCCGCTCCGCCGACGATCAGGTCGCCGTCGAACGCGGCGTGCATCCGCTCGAGCGGCAGGTTGCTCGAGAACCGCTGCGCGGCCTCCTCGTCGGCCGGCCAACCGCCGAAGTAGTGGCCGATCGCGCCGACGGCGCGCTTGAACTCGTCCAGATCGGCAGTCGGACGGACGTCCCAGGCCACTAGAACACCTCGGGGCAGTAGGGCGGCAGGTCGGTGCGGAAGAGCAGCGTCGCGGCCTCGGCGGCGCCCTCTCGCCGCTCGGAGGCGCGGCCCGAGTGGACGAGGCGATGGAAGTCGAACGCGCCCAGGTAGACGCTCGCGAGGTCGGCCACGTCGAGCGCGAGGTCGGCCGTGTCCTCGGTCCGGCCGGCGTCGTCACCGACGCGGTAGCGGCCCGCGTTCCACGAGCAGAGCTCGTCCGTCACCTCGAGCACGACGGACTCGCCCGGCTTGTAGGAGCGGGCCTTCAGCGCCGCGTCGAGATCGACGAGGCGGAGCCAGAGCGCATCGCCGAGCCGCAGCCCGAGTGCACGTGGGTCCTGGACGTTGAGGAAGAGCATCAGGGCCGGATCGAGGCTGAAGACGTCGACTTTGACCGTCAGGTCGATCGAGTGAAGGAAGTGCCACAGCTCGCGCTCCGCCGCCGTCGTGGTCGCCATCGCCTCGACGACACGCACCTCGCTCTTGGAGAACCCGTCCTCCCACTTGTCCTTGACGCGGTACATCGCGTAGCCCTCCACGTTCCCGTCGACCTCGACGACGGCGTAGAACTTCTGGCTCGCGCCGCGGCGCCACTCCTTCGGATCGGCGAGCCGCAGCTCCTTCCACCACGTCTCCGAGCGCGACAGCATCCCCGCCCGTCGGGAGCGGACGGCGTCGTAGACGGACGGGAAGAGGCGGGACGCCTCGTCGAAGTCGGTCAGCCGGACGGTCACGTTCGACGGCCGGCCGCCCTTGAGCGCGAAGCGCCGGGCGTCCGACTTCGCGACCAGCCCGGGAACCGCCGCGCCGTAGCCGAAGCGGCCGTAGATCGACGCCTCCGACGCCCACAGCGCGGCGATCGGCTCGCCCCAGCTGCGGACGTCGTCGAGCTGGCGGGACATGAAGTCGCGCAGGATCCCGCGACGTCGGTGCGTCGGCAGGACGCCGACCCAGGTGACGCCGGCGCACGGCAGCTCTCCGCCCGGGATCGCGAGGTCGAACGCGTACGCGCCGGCGAGGCCGACCGGCTTGCCGGCGTCGAACGCCGCCAGCGCACGCGCGGGCGGCAGGATCTTCTGCTCGCGCTCCCAGTCGTGGTCCTCGAGCTCGGAGCCGAACGCTCCCTCCGCGGCCTCCATCGCCGCGCGCAGCTCGTCCGCGGCCGGGGGCCTGATCTCGATCGTCATGCCCCGATTAGATCAGTCGACCTTCTCGAGCGGGGCGTAGTCGAGCATCAGCTTCCGCTCGCTGCCGTCGCTCGCGAAGCGGACGGTGACGACGCCGCCCGGCTCGATCCGCGTGATCACGCCCTCGCCGAGGGTGCCGTGGCGGACACTGTCGCCCGTCGAGAGGGCGGGATGGTCGCTGCGCGGGGCGATGTCGCGTGTCTGTGCGGGCGAGCCGTAGCTGCGCCAGGACGACGGCCGCAGGCGCTCGCGCTCGACGTGGCGGTCGGGCAGTTCGTCGAGGAAGCGGGACGGCAGATGGCTCGTCGTCCGGCCCCAGAGCAGGCGCGACGATGCGTGCGTCAGCGTCAGCCGCTCCTCCGCCCGCGTCAGGCCGACGTAGAAGAGCCGGCGCTCCTCCTCGACGCCCTGCTCCTCGATCGAGCGCGAGCTGGGGAAGATCTCCTCCTCGACCCCGACGACGAAGACAGCCCGGAACTCGAGCCCCTTCGCGTTGTGGATCGTCATCAGCGTCACGTTCGACTGCTCCTCGCCGAGCGCGTCCTGGTCGGAGTAGAGCGAGATCTCCTGCAGGAAGCCCGAGAGCGTCGGCTCCTCGGCCTGCTGCGCGTACTCGCGGGCGCCGTCGACGAACGCCTCCAGGTTCTCGATCCGGCCGCGCGCCTCGATCGTGCGCTCGGCCTCGTACGCCTCGAGTGTGCCCGAGCGCTCGAGCACGGTCTGGAGCAACTCCGGCACCTCTTCCTCCTGTGCGGCCGAGCGGAGCGAGTCGAGCAGGTTCTTCAGGCTGGTGACCGCCTTGACGGCGGCGGTGCCGAGCCCGGCCTCGACCGGGCGGTCGAGCGCGTCGAAGAGCGTCAGGCCGTGGTTCTCGGCATAGGAGACGAGGCGCGAGATCGTCGTGTCGCCGATGCCGCGCTTCGGGCGGTTCGCGATCCGCATCAGGCTGACGGCGTCGGCCGGGTTGTCGAGCACCTGGAGGTACGCGGTCGCATCCTTGACCTCGGCGCGCTCGTAGAAGCGCGGCCCGCCGATCACCTGGTAGCCGATCTGATGCAGCCGCAGCGTCTGCTCGAGCACGCGCGACTGCGCGTTCATCCGGTAGAAGACCGCGATCTCGCTGCCGGAGTAGCCCTCCTCGACGAGCCCGGCGATCTGCGCGGCGACGTACCGCGACTCGGACTGCTCGTCCTCGACCTCGATCACGCGGACGGGCTCGCCGTCACCGAGCTCTGACCAGAGCCGCTTCGGCTTCCGCTCGCTGTTGTGGTCGATGACGGCATTCGCCGCCTCGAGGATCGCGTTCGTGGAGCGGTAATTCTGCTCGAGCGCGATCGTCCGCGTCTCGGGAAAGTCTCGCTCGAACTCGAGGATGTTGCGGATGTCGGCGCCGCGGAAGGCGTAAATGGACTGATCCGGATCGCCCACGGCGCAGATGTTGTGGTGCTTCTCGGCCAGGAGCTGCAGGAGCCGGTACTGCGCGTGGTTCGTGTCCTGGTACTCGTCGACCATGACGTAGCGGAAGGCGTTCTGCCAGTGCTTCCGCGCGTCCGGGAAGTTCTCCAGGATCTGCACGGTCAGCATCAGCATGTCGTCGAAGTCGACCGCGTTCGAGGCGGCCAGCTTCCTCTGGTAGAGCGCATAGGCCTCGGCGACCGTCTGGTCGTAGAAGGACGCGATCTGCTCGGCGTACATCGCCGGCGTGATCAGCTGGTTCTTCGCGTTCGAGATCTGGGCGTGGACGCCGCGCGGGGCGAAGCGCTTCGGGTCCTTCTCGAGCTCCTCCAGCACCTGCTTGACGAGCCGCACCTGGTCGGCGCTGTCGTAGATCGTGAAGTTCGACTTGTAGCCCAGCCGCTCCACCTCGCGGCGGAGCATGCGGCCGCAGGCGGCGTGGAAGGTGAGGATCCAGATCGCGCGGGCCATCGGGCCGAGCATCGCCGTCAGCCGCTCGCGCATCTCGCCCGCGGCCTTGTTGGTGAACGTGATCGCAAGGATCTCGTTCGGCTTGACGCCGATCGCCGAGGTCAGATGGGCGACGCGGTGCGTGAGCACTCGCGTCTTCCCGGAGCCGGCCCCCGCGATCACGAGCAGTGGCCCCTCCGTGTGCAGGACGGCCTCCCGCTGAGCCGGATTCAGGTTCGCGAGGTACTGCTCGGGCGAGGCGACGGACACTCGTTCGATGCTAGCGGGGCTGGCGGTTGCCTAGGACGCCGTGAGCGGGAACGGCTTGCGCGCCAGCGCCGGCAGCACCTGGGCCGTCACCCAGAGCGGTGTCGTCACGTAGCGGGCGTTGTAGCGGTAGCTCCCGTCCGGCCGCCGCATCCGCGCCAGATAGCGGAAGGCGGGCGTGCCCGGCGTGCGCCCGGCGGCCAGCAGCGCCTGGATCGCCCAGGCAGTCGACTGCGTGTCGGAACCGCGTCCGAGCGTCAGTTCGAAGCCGCCGTCGGCGTTCTGGTGGCGGCGGAGGAAGGCGACGCCGCGGTCGATCGGCCGGCCCTTCACTCCGGCGGCGCGGAGCGCCTGGATGGCGGCGGCCGTGTCGTTCGCGTCGGCGGCGCCGCCGGCGAGCCAGGACCAGCCGCCGTTCGCCCGCTGTGCGCGGCGGAGCGACGTGACGAGAGCAGCCGGCGCAGGCTCACCCGCCTGCCGCAGCGCCAGGATCGTCCAGATCGTCGCGTTGACGAGTTTCCCCGGCCGGTACGTGCGCAGGCTCGGGAGCAGGTCATCGGGCGCGTCCCCGGCCGCGGAGCGGGCCATCGCCAGAAGGGCGCGGTCGGTCGCCGACGCCGGCTCCTGCTTCGCCAGGTAGCCGGCTGCGCCGCGCGTGTCCGCACCCGCTGCGACGAGGCCGAGCGTCGCCCACGCGGTGATCTGCGCGTCGCCGAAGCCACCGTCCTCGCGCTGCTGTCCCTGGACGTAGCCGGCCGGCGTCGCGAGCGCGACGGCCGCGGCCACGGTGGCGAGCAGCTTCACGCCAACACCACCTCCGTCCGCGACCGGCGCTCATAGCGCTCGAGGACGCGTCTCAGCTCCGGGCCGACGACGAGCGCGAGGATGACGTTCCCGGCGGCATGCGCGACGTTGAACGGAACGCCGGCGGCCGAACCTCGCCAGCAGCGCCGCTTCCGTGTGCGGGTAGAAGGCGAACCAGAGCCAGACGTCCATCAGCATCCCGAACGCGAAGCCGAGCGCGAGCACGAACGCTGCGAACGCGAGCCTGCGGCGAAGGAGCGGTCGGAGGAGGCCGGCGAGGAGGCCGCAGCCGCCCCAGGCGAGCATCTGCCACGGCGTGTGCGGGCCCTGGCCGAGGAAGAAGTTCGACGCGATTGCGGCGAGCGCGCCGACCGCGAAGCCCGCGCCGCGGGCCGAGCGCGACGCCGGCGGCGGCGACGATCACGGTCACCGGCTGGACGCTCGGGATCGGCGCGAAGAGCACGCGACCCGCAGCGGCGAGGCCGCCGAGCGTCGCAACGAGGGTCAGGTCGCGCGCAGAGACGGTGCCGCCCTCGAGCCAGGCGAAACCGGCGATGAGAACGGCGACGGCGGCGAGCAGGGTCGCGATCCCGCCGCGGCTCGGGTCGAGCGCGGCCCACGCCGCGAGCGCGAGCGCGGCGCCGGCCGCGGCGGCGGCGACTCTAGACGGCAACGGACGCTCCATCGTCGAGACTTTGTGTTCCTGTCACACTAAGTCCGATCCGGCGGTGCGCCGGGAGATCGGCGTCGTGCGTCGCGATCGAGGACGGCCTTGCCCGACGCCGCGTAGTCGCTCGAGCCACAGCGCGAGCTCCAGCCTTCCGCTCCGGGTCGAGGCCACGCGTCGGCTCGTCGAGGACGAGCAGGTCCGGCTCGGCCACCGCAACCGCTGCGACGCGCGAGCCGCTCGCGCTCGCCGCTCGAGAGATCGCGCGGATGACGATCGGCGGCCCAGCCGAGACCGACGCGGCCGAGCGCGGCGCGAGCCCGCTGTTCATCCCCGTTCACGGCCAGCGCAACCTCGGCCAGCGCCGTCTCCTTGACGAGGTAGCGACCCGGATCCTGGGAGAGATAGCCGGCGCGTCCTCGTAGCTCGACGGTTCCCGCCTGCGGCGCGAGCAGCCCGGCTGACGATCCGCGCCAGCGTCGTCTTACCGGACCCGTTCGGCCCGCTCGAGCGCGACGATCTCGCCCCGCCGGAGCTCGAGGTCGACGCCGTCCAGGACGGGCATCGCCTCCCGGTAGGCGAACGAGATCCCGCGGGCGCGGAGGACGAGCTCAGCCGAAGGAGCTTGTGTTACAGGAACACAATGTCCGGTCCACCCCGGGCGCTCCGCCGCCAGCCACCCGACGCCTTCCGACCGCGGGGCGTCGAGGACGACCCGGCCGCCGTCGACGAAGACGACGCGCGTCGCGAGCTCGAGCGCGCGCGCGACGCGGTGCTCGGAGAGGACGACCGTCGCGCCCAGCCGCTCGACGGCATCGAGGAAGAGCGCGGCCGCCTCGGGATCGAGCTGCGACGTCGGCTCGTCGAGCAGCAGCAGCTGCGGCTCGAGCGCCAGCGCCGACGCGAGGCAGACTCGCTGCAGCTCGCCGCCGGACAGCTCGATCGTCTTTCGGCCCCAGAGGTGGAGCGCGTCGACCGACGCGAGCGCGCGCTCGACGCGCGGCCAGATCTCGGCCGGCGCGACGCCGAGGTTCTCGAGCCCGAAGGCGACCTCGTTCGCGACGATCGTCATCACGACCTGGTCCTCCGGATCCTGGAAGACCGTCGCGACCGTTCCGGCGAGCGCGGCGGGCCTCGCCTCACGGGTGTCGAGCCCGGCGACGACGACGCGGCCGGCGAAGCGGCCGCCGTGAAAGTGCGGCACGAGCCCGGCGAGCGCGCGCAGCAGCGTCGACTTCCCGGAGCCCGAGGGGCCGAGCAGCGCCACCACCTCGCCGGGCTCGAGCTCGAGCGAGACGTCCTGCAGCGCCGGCGGAGCCGCGGGATACGAGAACGAGAGGTCGACGACCGAGGCTAGAGCCACAGCGCCGCCACCACCACGAGCAGAGCCGCCGCCGGCAGCGCGAGCCGGTCGCGCGTGCTCCAGGGCGGCCGCGGCGCCCGCGTCGACCCCGGCCGGCCGAAGCCGCGCGCCTCCATCGCCTCCGCGAGGCCGGTGGCGCGCTCGAGCGAGCCGGCGACGAGCGGCGAGAGCAGGCTCGCGTACCCGCGCGCGCCCTCCAGCCGTACTCCTCTCCCCCGCACCGACTCCGCGAGCCCGGCCGCGTCGCGTTCGAGCGACGGCACGAGCCGGGTCGCGAGCGCGACGGCGAGAGCCGATCGCCGCGCCGCTCCGGCGGCCGCGACGAGCCGGTCGTGATCGAGCAGGAGCGCGTACGCGGCGAACGCGAGGCCGAGCGCCGCCAGCCGCAGGGCGTTCAGCGCCGCCTCGGCGATCTCGGTCGTCGTCACGTCGAGCGGCCCGAGGACGGGGACGGTCGGCCCCTCCCAGAGCACCGTCCCGTCCGGCGCCGACCAGAGGAAGGGCGAGAGCAGGAGCACGCCGAGGCTGCTCGAGAGGACGCCGAAGAGGTAGACGCCGCGGCGCTCGGCCGGCGCGCGCAGGCAGATCGCGAGCAGCACGACCGTCAGCAGGGCGACCGACCAGATCCGCTCGGCCAGCAGCGCCGCGGTGCCGGCCGCGGCGAGCAGAGCGGCTGCGGGCCCGGGGCTCATCGCAGCTCGTACCTGCGGGTCAGGGTGGGATCGCCAGTGAGGACGAGCCTGACGGGGTCGCCGGCGGTCTCGCCGAGCAGCTCCGCGGTCGCTCGGTCCGGCCCGTCGCGGAGCTCGAGCACGTTCGCACCGGCGGGGACGGGGGTTCCGAGCGGCTCGACCGAGTCGGCGCCGATCCGGCGGGCCAGCCGGGTCGCCCGCGTGCGCGAGCCCTCGAAGCGGACGACGGCGGGCCGCGTCTCGCCCGCGTAGCCGTGCACGAACGGCTCCGGGAAGGCGCCGACGACGACCCGCGCCTCCCCCTCCCGCTCCCAGCCGCGGTAGTCGAGCCAGGCGACGTCGCCGTCACGCAGCCTGTAGGCAGCGGCGCTCCGGTCGCCCTCGTAGCCGTTCACGAACCAGAACCAGTCGCGCTGGTCGTCGAGGCTGCCGGCCAGCCCGTCGATCGACTGGACGAAGCGGCCGCCGTAGCGCGTCTCGAGCTCGACCTTCGACCCGAGCGCGCGCATCAGCGACTGGCCCGCGTCGACCTTCACGTCGAGCAGCACCTCGGCGCCGCGGTCGCGCGTGACCCACAGCGTCGCCGTCCCCTCCTCCCCGCCGGTGCCGAAGCCGCAGCCGGCGAGGAGGACGAGGGTTGCGAGCGCGGCGAGCGCCCGCCGGATCACTGCTGGGCGTTCGACCTGACGGCGCCCGGCGCGGTCGCCCGCACCGTCCCGACGTGCTTGCCGATGCAGGCGCGGCCGTTCGTCGTCCTGAATCGCTTGCCGTCGGCGACGAGCGTCGCGGTCGCAGCGCGCGTGCGCTTGCCGGCGTCGTTGACCGACTGGACGACGTAGCAGTTGGCCGGCAGCCGCTGCAGCTCGAGCGTCGGCGGACCGCCGGCGGTGCCGAAGGTGGCGTAGTACCAGAGGACGATGTCGCCGTCCTTCAGCGTCACCTTGTCGGCGCCGACGGGCGGCGAGACGCCGTTGACCTTGAAGGCCCAGCCGGAGCTGCCGGCGGCCGGGTACTTGCCGATCTGGCTGACGTAGTCGCCGAAGCTCGACGTCGTCATCCCGTAGTGGAACTCGCCGAGCGTGCTGGCGGCGTCGAGCGCCTGCAGCGCGTTGTCGGCCGTCACGCGCGGCTGCGCGGGGCCGAAGATCGTCGTCGTCTTGCCTTCGACGCGGATCTTGACGTTGGCGGCGAGCGCAGCCGGCGCAAGCACCACCAGAAGAAGCACCGAGAGAACGAGCAGTCTGCGAAGCACGAATCCTCCTTCCGCGAGGGGTTCGAGTCGGGGAGCGCGGCAGGTCTTCTGACTCGGGGCTCCCCCTTCGCGGCCTTCCCGGCCTCTGGCCAGTGGCATTCCGCGTCGGGCGTCTCCCCTCACAGCGGCGGGACCGTCCCGGACTTGCACCGGGTTCCCTCACCGTGCTCCGTATGGGTGGGGCACGAGCCTACCATGGCCGGTGCCGATCTCCGCCGCGCTGCGGCTCTGGGCTGCCGGTCGTCCTCTGGGCCGCCGTCATCTTCGCCTTCTCCTCCGTGTCCGATCTCGGCACCGGGCTCGGGACGTGGGATCTCGTGCTGCGGAAGCTCGCCCACGCGGCCGAGTTCGCCGTTCTCGGCGGCCTCCTGCTGCGGGCGCTCCGCGACGAGCGGGCGGCGCTCGCAGCCGGGATCGCGTACGCGGTCTCGGACGAGCTGCACCAGCACTTCGTGCCCGGCCGCGTCGGCTCGCCGCTCGACGTCCTGATCGACTCGGTCGGCGTCGCGGTCGGCGTGCTGTTCTGGCGGCGGTACGGCCGCTAGATTGCGGAGATGGACGCGAAGGAGATGCCGGACCGCCAGTTCGAGGCGGTGCTCGAGCGGCTCGACCGGATCGCCGACGAGCTCGCGCGGCTGAACCGGCACGCCGAGAACGCCGAGGGCTTCCAGCTCATGGCGCGCGAGCTGCGCAACCTGAACGAGTCGCTGAACGCGCTCGCCTACGCCGCGCTCGGCCAGAGCCCACGCGTGCGCCGCGCCAAGTAACAGTCTGTTACTTGGCTACGGCGTGAGGCGGTAGATCGTGCCGCCGTGCGAGACGCCGTAGAGCTCGCCGGCGTTGTCCTGGCCGAACGAGGTGACGCTGTCGATCTTGAAGCGCTCGCGGCGGAGGCCGGTCGCCTTGCCGCCCGAGAGCTTGAAGCTCCAGACGATCCCGCTGCAGTAGTCGCCGTAGATGTAGCGGCCTCGCAGCGCCGCGTTCGAGCCGCGGTAGACGTAACCGCCCGTCACCGAGCAGCCGTTCGCGTGCGAGTACTGGGCCACCGGCTGGACGAGCTTGCCCGGCCCGAGCGGCTTGTCCTCGAACCGGGAGCGGCCCTCGTAGACGTCCCAGCCGTAGTTCTCGAGGCCGGGGCTGTTCGCGGGCGTGTAGTTGATCTCCTCGACCGCGTTCTGACCCACATCGGCGAGGTAGAGGTCGCCGTTCGCGCGGTCGAAGGAGAACCGCCACGCGTTGCGGAGACCCGACGCCTCGATCCGCAGGCCCCTCGTCGCGACGTTGATCGAGAGCAGCTTCCCGAAGAGCGACCGCATGTTCTGCGAGCGGTTCTCCGGGATCGCCGCCCGCACCGCCGTCGCCCATCGTGAAGTAGAGCCGGCCGTTGCGGCCAAATGCGAGCATGCCGCCGTTGTGGTTCCCATACGGGTCGCTGCTCGAGAAGAGCTGCCGCGGCGCAGTCGCACGCGTCCCGTTCGTCCGGTACTCGACGACCTTCGTCGAGTCGTCGTTCGCGGTGTACTGCACGTACAGCTTCCGCACCTGCGGATACGACGGGTGGAAGGCGAGCCCAAGTAAGCCCTGCTCGCTATCGCCGTCGTTGACGATGCCGCGGATGTCCAGGAGCGGCGTGGCGCGGCGCCTGCCGTTCTGGAGCACCTGGATCGTGCCGCCCTGCTCGAGGACGTAGAGCCGGCCCGCCTCGCCCTTGGCGCCGGTGACGAAGACCGGCTGCGAGAACCCACTGGCGAGCGGGCGCGGCTTGAACGCGGTGCGGTCGATCTGCTCGTTCGAGGCGCCGGCAGCGCACGCGGCCCCGAGGGCGGCGACGCAGGCGAGTGCGAGCAACGACCTCACTGGCGCGCACGATAGCCACAGGATCCGACGCCGGGGCGCAGTAACCTCCACCGGTGAAGATCTTCGTCATCGGCGCCGGCCAGGTCGGTGCGACCATCGTCGAAGCGCTCCACGACGAGCACGAGCTGACCGTGATCGACCTCGACGAGGAGCGGCTGGCCGCGATCTCGCAGCGCTACGACGTCGCCACGCTGGAGGGCAACGGGGCCAGCCGGCGCGTCCTCTCTGCTGCGGGTATCACGGAGGCCGATCTCCTGATCGCCTGCACGTCCCGCGACGAGTCGAACATCGTCGCGGCGATGATCTCGAAAGCCTGTTCGAAGCGGACGACGACGGTCGTCCGCACGACGAACCCCGAGTACCTCGACGTCTGGCGGGAAGGCCAGCTCGACGTCGACTTCATCGTCTCGTCCGAGGTCGAGACGGCGTACGCGATCTCGAGGACGATCGGTGTCCCGACGGCACGGCAGACGGACGTCTTCGCCGGTGGGCAGGTGCAGCTGGTCGAGTTCGACGTCACCGCCAAGGCGAATCCAGGCCTGCTCGAGTCACCGCTGCGGGAGGCGGAGCTCCCGCCCGACTCCCGCGTCGCCGCGATCATCCGGGGGGACGGCGTCGTGATCCCTCGCGGCGACGAGACGATCCAGACCGGCGACCGGATCGTCGTGATCGGCTCGCCGCAGGCGGCACAGGCGTGGAGCGAGCTGATCGTCCCCGGCACCCGCAAGGTCACCGACGTCGTCATCTTCGGCGCCGGCCGTGCGGGCACGGCGATCGCACGCCTCCTGCTCGAGCAGGACATCGGCGTGCGGCTGATCGAAGCGTCGCGCGACCGGGCCCGGCTGGTCGCCGCCGAGCTGCCGACGGCGCGCGTCTACAACGCCACCGGCTTCGACCCGGACTTCCTCGAGCGCGAGCGGATCGCGGACGCGCAGGTCGCGATCTTCGCCATGCGCGACGACATGAAGAACCACTTCGCCGCGGCGCTCGCGAAGGTGCACGGGGCGCGCTTCGCGGTCGCGATCGTCCACGAGTCGACGTCGGTGGAGGTCTTCGAGCATGCCGGCATCGACGTCACCGTCAACCCACGCCAGATCACCGCCGAGGAGATCGTCCGCTTCGCGCACGATCCGCGGACGCAGCAGGTGGTCATGCTCGAGGGCGACCGCTTCGAGGTGCTCGACATCACGACGCGGCCGGGGAGCGAGTACGCGGGCATGCGCTTCAAGGACATGCCGATCCGCGGCGCCCTGATCGGTGCGATCGTCCGCGACGGCACGGCAGTCTTCCCCCGCGGCGACGACATCCTCCGCGCCGGCGACCGGGCGATCATCTTCACGGAGTCGCGGCGCGTCCCCGAGGTCGAGAAAGCCCTGTGAGCCCGGCCGGGCGCGGACGCGCCGCACGCCGCACGCCCCGCCTCGCCGTCGACGTCGTCGGCGCCCTGCACGTCGTCGGGACGCTGCTCGCCTACCTGAGCCTCTCCGTCCTCGTTCCGGCGGGCGTGGCGATCGGCTACGGCGAGCAGGTCTGGCCCTTCCTCGCCGCGGGCGCGATCACCGGCGGCATCGCCGTGGCCGTCGCCTACGCGACGCGCGGCGACCACCGGCTCGGCATCCGGGAGGGCTTCCTCGTCGTCGCGCTGACCTGGCTTGCCGCAGCCGCGCTCGGCGCGCTCCCATACGTCCTCTCCGGCGATCCGCAGCTCGACCGGCCCGTCGACGCCTTCTTCGAGGGGATGTCGGGCTTCAGCACCACCGGCGGCAGCGTCGTGGCGCGGGTCGAGGAGCTCCCGAACAGCCTGCTCCTCTGGCGCCAGTTCACGCAGTGGCTCGGCGGGATCGGGATCATCGTGCTCGCCCTCGCGGTGCTGCCCCGGCTCCGCGTCGGCGGCCGGCAGCTCCTCGAGCACGAGATGCCGGGCCCGGAGATCGAGACGCTGAGCACACGCATCCGCGACACCGCCCGCCGCGTGTGGGTGCTCTACATCGCGCTCACGGCGGTGCTCTTCGGGATCCTGCTCGCGCTCTGGGCAACGGGCGTCGACGAGCGGATGTCGCCGTTCGATGCGATGGCGCACGCGCTGACGACGATCCCGACGGCCGGTTTCTCGACGAAGGCCGACTCGATCGAGAGCTTCGCGCCGGCGACGCAGTGGGTGATCGTCGTCTTCATGATTCTCGGCGGCTTCAACTTCGCGCTCATGTACCGCACGCTCGTCCGGCGCCAGCCTCGCGCGCTCGCGCAGGACGGCGAAGCGCGGTTGTACGTGGCGCTGCTCGTGCTCGGGTCGGCGCTCGTCGTCGGCGAGATCTGGACCGAGGACGTCCTCGGCGGCGCCGACGCGATCCGCGCCGGTGTCTTCACCGCCGTCTCGACGATGACGACCACCGGCTTCTCGGTCGCCGACTACAACACGTGGCCGGCGCTCGCGATGATGACGATCGTCGGCTTGATGTTCGTCGGCGGCTCGGCGGGCTCGACCACCGGGTCGGTCAAGGTCGTGCGGCACCTGCTGCTCGGCAAGATCCTCCGCCGCGAGATCGACCAGACGCTGCACCCCGAGATCGTCCTGCCCGTCCGGCTGAACCGCCGCGTCGTCGACGAGCGGACGCTGCGCGCTGTCTCCTCGTTCATCCTGCTCTACATCGGCATCTTCATCGTCGGCGCGGCGGCGCTCGCGATCGACGCGGCGCGCACGGGGCTCGAGCTGTCGCCGTTCGACGCCGTCTCCGTCTCGGCGAGCATGCTCGCCAACGTCGGGCCCGCCTTCGGCGTCGGTGGCCCGCTCGGCTCGTTCGAGCCCTTCAGCGACTTCTCCACGATCCTGATGACCGGCCTGATGTGGCTCGGCCGCCTCGAGATCGTCCCGATCGTCGTCTTGGTCTCACGCCACTACTGGCGCAACGCGTAGCGCGCCTAGTTCGCGAGCAGCACCTTCCGGAGCTCGTCCTCCTTGCCCGGCTGGAGCACTGCGAGCACCTGGTCGCCCGGGCGGATCACGGTCGAGTCCTCCGCCAGCTCCGAGCCTCCCTGCCGCATCACCGAGATCAGCCTGGTGCCCTCGGGCAGGTGCAGCCCGGCGACGCGCTTCCCGGCCGCCGGCGAGTCGCGCTCGATCTGCAGCTCGACGATCTCGAGGTTCTCCCTCCGCAGCTCCAGCAGGTGGACGATCCCGTGCTCGGGCACCTCGTGCTCGACGAGCCCGAGCACGTTTGAGGTCGCGCAGACGGTCTGGCTGATCCCGAGCAGATCGAAGTGCTCCTGGTTGCGCGGGTCGTTGACGCGCGCGATCACCTTCGGCACGCGGTAGCCCTCCGTCGCGATCTGGCAGATGATCAGGTTGTCCTCGTCGTCGCCCGTGACACCGAGGACGAGCTCGGGCGGACGGCCGATCCCCGCGCGCTCGAGCACGTGCAGCTCGGTCGCGTCACCGAGCAGGACCTGGTGCTCGAACTCGTCCTGAAGCTGGTCGAACCGGTACGGCCGCTGCTCGATCAGGGTCACCTCGTGCCCCATCTTCAGCAGCGAGCGGGCGACGTTGGCGCCGACCTTGCCGCCTCCTGCGACGATCGAGTACATCAGGCACTCGCCTCCTGGGCTTGCTTCGACTCCTTGCGAACCGCGGTGGTCAGGGCCGAGATCGCCGTCTGCGTCGGGCAGATCGTCCGCAGCCCGCGTGCCGCGTAGAAGTCGGCGCGCGCCGGGTCGAGGATCCGGACGACGACGCACGGGACGGCCCAGCGCTTCTCGACCACCTGGCCGATGACGAGGTTCGTGTTGTCGCCGTTCGTGGCGACGACGACCGCGTCTGCATCGGGCACGCCGGCCCGGCGGAGGATCTCAGCGTCCATCCCGTGGCCGACGATGAAGCCGCCGGCCCAGCGCGAGCCGAGCCGCGCCAGCGCTTCCTCCTGCTCGTCGACGGCCGTCACGTCCCAGCCGTCCTCGGCCAGGTCGCGCGCGACCGCAGAGCCGACCCTGCCGCAGCCGATCACCACAAGTTTCATTCCCTCAGCCTAACGATCCCCTGGCGGCTCCTGGCGCTTCGCTCGCGGCGCGTAGGCCGGCGGCACAGTACGAAGGTACGGGCCGCCGGCTGGAGCGGCGCGAGCGGACCGAGGCTGCGCCGGAGGCCGGCTCCGCCGGCCGGGAGGCGCAGCCGGCAGGGGCCGCCAGGGCGTCAGAGTACGTCCTCGAGCACACCTTGCGGGAAGGCGACGACGAGAACCTCGCAGGGGGCGTTCCGGAGGACGTAGTCGACCGTCGGCGAGAAGAAGGCGGACTGGCGGCGCCAGCGGGGCGACGAGCCGAGGACGATCAGGTCGGAGCCGCGATCCGCGGCCTGCTCCACGATTGCGCGGCCGAGCGAGCGCGCCCGAACGGTGACCGGCTCGACGCGGACGCCGTTCTCCTCGCCGAGCAGAACGGCCTCCGCGAGCGACGCGGCCGCCTGCTCCTCGAGCGTGTAGAGCGGCGCGTCGAGCTCTTCGTCGAGCGGGACGACGATCACGAAGAGAGCGTCGACCCGGGCGCTGCGCTCCTTCGCCAGCGCGACCGCCGTCGCCACCATCTCCTCTCCGATCGGCCCGAGCTTCATCGGCACGAGCACACGCCGGAACTCGGCGCCCGCCGGCAGCTCCGCGGCCGGAGCCACCTCGGCGAGGAGGCCGATGTGAGCACGGCGCCGAACGGCGAGGTAGAGAACGAGGCCGAGCGCCAGCCAGATCGGGCCGGCGTAGCGGGCGGCCGGGTGCGTCACCATCGCGACGAGCCAGAACGCGATCGCGAGCGGGACGCCGAGCAGCGGCGCGATCAGCGGCGCCCGGAAGGGCCGCGGGAGGTCGGGCTCGGTGAAGCGCAGGCGGATCACCGCGAGCTGGGCGGCCGCGAACGCGAGCAGGACGCCGAAGGAGTAGAGGCTCGCGAGGAACTCGACGTCGTCGCTGACGAGGCCGGTGCCGATCACGAGCCCGATCGAGATCGTCGCGACGGCGACGATCGCAATCGGCGAGACGAGCGTCCGCCGGTTCAACCTGCCGAAGGCGGGCGGCAGCTGGTGGTGCTCCCCGAGCGAGTGCGCGAGCCGCGTGAAGCCGGACATCGACGTCGTCGCCGCGGCCAGCAGGACGAGCGCCCCGGTCAGGCCGACGTACATGACGAGCGCGTCGCCGACCAAGTCGGGGACGTGGGCTCGGAGTGCGTCGACGATGCCGGCGAGCGGTGCCTTCAGCCACTCGTCGCCGAGCGCCGTGCGTCCGTTCTCGACCGGGAAGGCCGAGAGCCCGACGGCGGCCACTGCGGCCGTCAGGAGGACGACGAGCCCGATCGCGGAGAAGAGGCTGCGCGGCAGCGTCCGGCCCGGCTCTCGTGCCTCCTCGGCCAGGTTGGCGACGGTCTCGAGCCCGGTGTACGCCAGCATCGCGAGCGGCAGCGCGAACGCGAGGTCGTCCCAGGTCGGCGAAACGCCGAGGTCGGTTCCCTGTGTCAGCGCGTCGGGCGAGACGAGCAGCGCCGCGCCGAGCAGCACGAGCAGGAGCTGCGTCGCCAGGTCGAGCCCGGCCACGACGAGACCGGCGGTGTGGAGCTGCGAGCGCCGGACGAGCCGGACGGCCGCGATCGCGAGGATCACGGTCACCGCGACGACGATGTCCCACGGCGAGTCCCGCAGCGCCTCGACCCCGAGCGCCGTGCCGAGGTAGTGCGGCATGAAGACGGTCGAGAGCGCGATCACGATCAGGTAGTCGAGGAAGAGCGCCCAGCCGGTGAGGAACCCGTAGACGTCGTTGTACGCGCGGCGGACGAACGTCGCCGCGCCGCCGGTCTCCGGGAGCGCCGCCGTGCCCTCGGCGTACGAGAGCGAGACGATCAGGAAGAAGATGCCGGCGCCGAGGAGGACGAGCGGCGTGAAGCCGAGCGCGTAGGCGGCGACGATCCCGAGCGCGAAGTAGAGCGACGAGGCGATCTCGCCGTACGCGACCGAGAAGAGCGCCGGCGCGTCGAGCACGCGCTGGAAGCCGCTCAGCTTGCGGGCCACTTACTTCCCGCCCTTCCGCAGCAGCGTCAGCCTGCCGACGCCGAGGGCGACGAAGAGCCCGCCGAGGAGGAAGCCGAGCACGCCGCCGCCGTTCGCGGCCGTGACTCCGAGCAGCGCAATGCCGATGCCGATGAAGGTGACGGCGAGGACGGCGACGGCGGCGCGGTAGAAGGTCATGCGGCCTCCCCCTTGACCGCGGTCACGAGCACGCGGCAGGGCGCGTTCTTGAGCACGTAGTCGACGGTGCGCCCGAAGATCGCGCGCTTGCGGCTCGGCAGATCCTTGCGGGGCGCGCCGATGACGACGATCTCGGTCGCACGGCGCTCGGCCTCGCGGACGATCGCGGCGCCCGCGGTTCGCGCGCGCACGAGCCGCGGGATCACGGTGACGCCGTACGACTCGCCGATCGCCCTCGCCTCGTCGAGCTCGCGGTTCGCGAGCTCCTCCTCGGCCGGCATGTCGGCCGAGAGCGGCAGGTCGAGCGGGATCTCGACGACGTACACGGCAGTGATCTGGGCGCGGCGCTCGGCGGCGAGGCCTGCGGCGATGTCGAGCGCCTCGTCGGAGGCGCGGCCGGGCAGCACGGGCACGAGCAGGCGGCGGTACTCGAGCGCGAGGGCGGGCCCGTAGGCCGGCGGCGCCTTCACCGTCTCCGTCAGCGGCTCGCGCACGAACCGGCGCCGGTAGACGACATAGAAGACGAGGCCGGCGGCGATCCAGCCGAGGCCGGCCCAGCGTGTCGCCGGGTTCTGGACGACGATGACCGCGAAGGAGACGCCGGTCGCGATCCCGCCGAAGAGCGCAAAGAGCGGCCAGTCGACGGCGCCGATGCGGAGGTTCGGCCGGGCGCGGTAGAGCAGCTCCTCCTTCGGCGACGTCATCCGCATCCGCACGAGCGACGCGTGCGCGATCGTGAACGAGAGCGTCGCCCCGAAGGAGTAGAGCGTGCCGACGAAGTTGACGTCGCCGGGCAGGATCACCGCGATCGGCGCCACGCCGGCGAAGAGCACGATCGAGAGCCACGGGGTCTTGAAGCGCGGGTGCAATGTCCGGAAGATCTCCGGGATCTGGCGATACGTCGCCATCGCGTACGTGATCCGGGAGGCACCGATCACGCCCGCGTTCGTGGCGATGAAGAGAATCGTCGCCGCGAGGATGCCGACGTAGATCTCCAGCGCCTCGAGCAGCGCACCTTCGACGCCGAGGTTCTGGACGACGCCGAG
Source organism: uncultured Gaiellaceae bacterium (assembly GCA_963738795.1). Classification (GTDB taxonomy): domain Bacteria; phylum Actinomycetota; class Thermoleophilia; order Gaiellales; family Gaiellaceae; genus Gaiellasilicea. The sequence continues at coordinate 683,133 of CAVTXQ010000010.1, forward strand.
GATCGGGTCGTTCGCGTAGCCGCCCTCCTCCGGCGGCAGCGCCAGCAGCGTCGTCAGCTCGCCGCCGATCTCGACCACCGGCAGCGCCGAGAGCGCGATCAGCGGCAACGTGAAGTAGATCGCGAAGACGGCGACAGCGACGAGCTTGTAGGCGTCGGGGACGTTCTTGACCGGGTCGCGCACCTCCTCGGCCAGGTTGGAGACGGTCTCCACCCCCGTGTACGCGAGCATCGCCACCGGCACCGCGATCGCGACGTTCGACCACGTCGGCGCGACGCCCCAGTGGATGTTGTCGACCAGGATCTCCGGGCTGAAGACGAGCACGAAGCCGAGCGCGACGAGCAGCACCTGCGTCGCGAAGTCGATCACCGCGAGCGTGATCGACAACCGCGCCGCCTCCTGGACGCCGACGATGTTGAGGACGACGAGCGCGACGATGACGACGATGCCGCCGACGATGTCCCATGGGTTCTCGCGCAGCGGCTCCCAGAAGATCGAGAGGTAGTGCGGGACGAAGAACGCCGACGTCGCGACGGTGACGACGTAGACGAGCATCTGCGCCCAGGCGGCACCGAAGGAGACGAGCTCGTTGAAGGCGTGGCGAGCGAAGCTGGAGGAGCCGCCGGCCTCGGGGAAGCGGACGGTTCCCTCGGCGTAGGTGAGCGCGGTCGCGGCGAAGATGATGCCCGCCGCGACGAAGACGACCGGCGTCAGCCCGAGCGCGTAGACGGCCGTGAGGCCGAGTGCGTAGTAGATCGAGGAGCCGACGTTGCCGTACGCGGTCGCGAAGAGCGCGGGCGTGCCGAGGACACGCTCGAGCTCGACCTGCCGGCGACGTCGGCTGGGCACCGCGAGAGTCTAGAGCCGTGGAACGACGAGGGCCGGCGCTCGCCGGCCCTTCGTCGTCGTTCTGGAGAGGCGTGCTACTTGACCTTGATGGTCTGCGCCTCGTCCGTCCCTGCCTTGTTGTCGAGCGTGACGATCATGAGGCCGAGCGCGGGCGTGAGCGCCCACTCTGCGGCGTTCCTCGAGATCGGCACCGTCGCGGTGCCGTCGGCTGCACCGTGTGCGAAGCCACCCTGGCTGATCGAGCTCGACCACGCGTTGAACTTCGCGATCCCGTCGACCTCGTCCGGGGCAGCCGTCTCGGTCACGTCGAACCCGATCGCCGAGTACGCCAACCGCGGGTTGGCCATGTTCAGGCACGGCTCGCCCGCCCGGCACAGCGCACTGCTGAGCACGGGATCAGGATCGTCGAGCTGTCGTGCGGTGCGCGTGGCGAGGAAGGCGATGCTCGCGCCCGCGCTCCGCGTCGCTGAACACGAACGCAGCCCATGACGCCGTTGAACACGCCGGTCTGCACCGCACCCTGGTCGACTCCGACCACGGTGTAGTCGGCGACGTTGTCGCCGTTGACGTCGACCGGCAGGTCGAACTCGGACACAGCCGCGTTCGACCAGCGGTTCGCGACGTTGACCGCGAACACGATCAGGTGCCGGTTCGGGTCGGTCGCGGACGGGAACGGGAACGACTGGACGCCGACCGACCGGATGTCGTTCGCCGCCCTGCCTGGCTCGCCCTTGTCCTCGAGGCCCCACGCGTAGAAGTCGGCGTCGCCGGCGATCGGTCCCTTGTTCTTGATCGTGGCGGTCGCGTTCCCGCTCGCGTTGAACGTCGAGAGCCCCGTCGAGACGCTCGACAGCGCCCTCGGGACGAGGTAGTAGGGCACGCGGAGCGTGACCCCGTTGTTGTCCGAGGCGGACGCCGGCGTGAAGGTGACCAGGCCGGCCACCTCACGGAACGCCGTCGAGTTGCCGACCGTGCCGACCGGGACGTTCAGCGTCAACGTCCAGCGTCGGTGCTCCCGCCGGCCGGCACGGTGACCGACGAGAGGGCGCCGCCGACGATACCGCTGCTGCGTGACCGCGAGCCGTGTGCGGCGAACCGGCCTGGTTCGCGATGGAGATGTTGAACGTCGCCGGCGACGAGCCGTGGTTGACGACCCTGAGCGTGCCGCGACTTCGAGAAGTCCTGGTTCAAGCTCCTCGAAGCCGTAGTTGACCGAGATGGCGAAGCGGTCGTCCGTCGCTTTCGCGATCACCTGCGTCGTCGTCGACTTCGCCGGCTGGACGAGCCCGGTGCCGCCGCGGCTGATGCGGAAGCCGGTGGTCCCCGTCACCTGCGAGGGATCACCGGTGTTCATGATCGCGGCCTTGATGTTCTCGACGCTCCAGGACGGATGCGCCTGCCGCGTCAGTGCGGCAACGCCCGCCACGTGCGGCGAGGCCATCGAGGTGCCGGAGATCGTCGCCGCACCGTTGCCGGTGCCGACGCCGGTCGACACGGTCGACACGCCCGGAGCCGAGATGTTCGGCTTCAGGCCGCTGTCGCCCGTGCGCGGGCCGCCCGACGAGAAGCTCGCGAAGCCCTTGAAGTTGGCGTTCACGATCGAGGTCGGGGTCACCGTCGCGGACTGGCCGTTGGCCGCCCGCAGTCTGCCGCCGTCGAGCGCCGCCGTCGTCGGCAGGCCACGGACGCCCAGGAACGGGATCGTGACGCGAACGGCACACCGTCGTCCGGGTTCGAGGTGATCGGACCCTCGACCGGCGGCAGATCGGTGCTGTTGTTGACCATCACGACGGCGGCGGCGCCGGCCTGCTGGCCGAAGATCGCCTTCGCGACGCGGGCGCAGACGCCGCGGTTGACGACTGCCATCGTGTTCGGGGGCAGCGGGCCGCCGAACGCACCGACGCTGCAGCCGAGCGACTCGTCGACAGTCGGCGTGGCCGCGTTGTCGACGATCGTCTTGACCGTGTACGTGGCCGTGGGCGGCAGGTTGAACTCGTTCGCGTTCACTGCCGTCATCGGGCCGCTCGGGATCGTGATCGTCGCCGCCGGGAAGCTCGGCGACGGGTCGACCGCAGCGCGTCGAGATCGCGCCCTCGCCGGTGCCCGGCGAGCCCGTGATGTACTGCGACGGGCCGCTGTTGCCGGCGGAGGTGACGACGATGACGCCGGCCCTGGCCGCGTTCGTCGAGGCGACCGCGGACGGATCGTCGTTCGAGCCGAACGGCGAGCCGAGCGACATGTTGATCACGTCCATGTCGTTCGCGACCGACCACTCGATCGCGTCGACCGTGACGTCGGTCGAGCCGGCGCAACCGAAGACGCGGACGCCGTAGAGGTCGGCCTTCGGCGCGACGCCCGGAGCGATCCGCCAGCTGTTGCCGGTGATCGTCGTGGCGTTGTACGCGCCCTTGTACTCGGCGCCGGCCGAGGTCACGCCCGAGCCGGCAGCGGAGCCGCCGACGTGCGAGCCGTGGCCGTTGCAGTCGAGCGGGTTCGGATCCGGATGCGGGATCAGCTGCGGCGAGCCGTCGTCGGCGCTCGCGTCGTAGTCGTCACCGACGAGGTCGATGCCGCCCTTGATGCGAGCGTTCCAACCGTGCACCACCTGTCGGCGGCAGCGTGTCGGCCGCGTCCGCAGCGTCGAACGCCGCGGTCGTGCCCGGGCCGCCGAAGTTCGCGTGCGTGTAGTCGAGACCGGTGTCGATGATCGCGACCTTGATGTTCTCGCCGTGCAGGCCGGGCAGGCCGCCCCACACCGACGGGGCCCCGATCAGCTGGACACCCTTGACGTTGTCGGGCTTGACGATCTGCACGCCGCGCACGCCGGTGACGCCCTTCAGCGCCGCCAGCTTGCCCAGCTGCTTGCGATCGATCTTCACCTTGACGCCGTTGTAGGCGTACTGGTAGTCGGCGAGGACCTGGCCACCGAGCGCCTGGATCTCGCCGCGGAGCGCGTTCTGCTTGCCCTTCAGGTCGGCTTCGATCGCCGACTTCTCGGCCTTCGTGAGCGAGCCGGCGGTGTCTGCTTCGACGACCGTGACCGGCTTGTCCGCGAGCTGGACGACGACGGTCGCCTGCTCGTTGCGGAGCCCGTACGGTGTCCACTGGACATCGACGATGCCCTCGGTTCCGCTCGCCTCCGGTGTGGGGGCCGCGGAGCCGACCGCTACGACCGTCAGGGCCGAAAGCGCCAGCAGAGCCGATGCTACGAGCGCGCGCGGCGCGCCCAAGGATCGGAATCGCATATGTGTCTCTCCCCTGTTTCGAAATCCGAAAGCCGCCCGGATGGACGGCCCACTCTTCCCCAAGCGGAAACGATGCTATGCGGGATCGGAGAGGGGCGCAAGGGGAGTTTGCATGTGCGTGCGGGTGGGTTTTGCGGCGCCCGAAGGCCGCGCGATCAGACTCAGAACAGGGCTGAAAACGACGAGGGGCCGGCGCTCTCGCACCGGCCCCTCGTGTTGTGTGATGCAGTTGCTCGTTAGGGAGTGTCGACCCGCACGATCGTCGGGTTCGGCAGCCCCGCAACGCCGCTGTACGCGACCGAGCCGAGGTACTTCGTGGCCGGCGGCCAGCCCGCTGAACGTCAGCGAGATGTTGCCCGTTCCGCCGGTGGTCGCAGCCGCCGGGGCGGTCACGGTCATGTTCCCGGCCGCCGTCCCGCCGAGCACCCACGTGGAACAGCGTGTACTGGGCATCCGGACCGTCGGTGCCCCAACCCTGCACGACGACCGTGTACGTGCCGGCCGCCGGGCTGACGAGGTTGACCTCCTCCTCCGACGTGCCGGAGCCGCTGCCACCGACCTGAGTCGTTCCGAGGAACACACAGAGGTCGATGTCGTCCTCGCCGTCCGTGAACTCGTCGAACAGCGAGAAGCGTGCGTACGTCGTGCCGGCCGGCACGACGACGTCGTGCTTCTGCGCGTTCGGTGAGCTCAGCGAGCACGTCGAGTCGGTCGGGTCGTCCAGCACCGTCCGCGACGTCGTCACCGCCGGGACGAGCCCGCGTGCAGCCGCCGCGAACGGGCCGTCGTAGCCGAACGTGACCGGATACGAGATCGGGCCGCCCGTGCCCGTCACCTGCGCGGGCGCCGCCAGGGCGACCGGCCGGATCACGATCGGGCTGCGGACGCTGTGCGTGCCGTCCGACCACGTGAGCTGACCACCGGTGTAGGCGTTCAGCGCCGCGGTCGTCCGGGTGAACGTGACCGTGAACGACTTCGTCTCGCCCGGGTTCAGGGCCAACGTCGACGGCGTCACGTCGGCGTGATGCCCGCCATCCCGGTCACCGACGCCGTGTACGTCGCCGCTGCGCTGCCGACGTTCGTCACCCGCCGCTTGACGGTCTGGACACCGGCCAGGTCGCCGATCGCGATCGACGGCGACGTTCATGTCGCTCGCGTCGAGTCGAGAAGCCGGCCGCCTTCAGCGCGGTGCACGAGGCCGGGTTGACGGCCGTCGTCGTCCCGCACAGGAACGCCAGCCAGTCGTTGAAGTTGCTGTCGTAGACGAGGCCCGGATTCAGCGGCCGTGTTCGGCTGCACGTGGCCCGCACCCTGCCGGAAGATCAGCAGCGGGTTGGTGTCGGAGCCGGCGTGCCGCCGTCGAGGACGTCGTGCCGGTCGTCATCAGCGCCGACTTGATCGCCATCGGCGACCAGTCCGGGTGAGCTTGTGGATCAGCAGCGCCGCGAGGCCGGCCACGTGCGGGCTCGACATCGAGGTGCCGCTGAGCAGGTTGAAGTCGCGACCGGCATTCCCCGGAGGCGCGACCGCGGCCAGGATGTCCTGGCCCGGAGCGATCACGTCCGGCTTCAGCAGGTCGCCGCCGCCCGCGCGGAGCGGGCCGCGCGAGGAGAACGTCGCCGTGAGCGGCGCCGGCGCGTCGAAGATGATCTCGGACGCGTTGATCGTGGCGGTCGGGTCCGCCGTGCCGGCGATGTACGCCTTGATCGCGAGCCCGCTCGCCCGGTCCACGTGCACCGTCGGCACGAAGTGGAAGTCGGCGTTGAGCGAGTTGTCCGGAGTCGTTGTACATGATCATCCCGACGCCGCCGGCCATCTTGGACCGCGCGGCTCTTGTCGACGCGCGCGATGACGCCGCGCGTCGCAGAGCACGATCTTGCCGGTCACCTTCGCCGGATCGAGCGTGCCCGGCGGTGCAGAGCGCCACTGCGGTGGCGTCGGCGCCGGCGTGCCGACGTTGACCGAGTCGACGAGCGGCTCGGAGGCCGACCGGCGGTCGCCACCGACGCGCCGGTGTAGGTGACGCCGTTGCCGAGCGTGACCGAGCCGCGGCCGTCACGGTTGTGGGTTCCTGCGGCCACCGTGGTCATCCACGGGCTCGGATGCGCGACCGTGCTGGTCGTCGGTCCGCTGTTGCCGGCCGACGCCGCGACGAAGACGCCCGCATCGGCGGCGAACAGGAACGAGATCATCACCGGATCGGCGAAGTTCGTCTGTGAGCCGCTGATCGAGTAGTTGATCACGTCGACGCCGTCGGCGACGGCCTGATCGATCGCCGCGACGAGGTCGCCGGTGAAGCCGCTCGCCGTTGACCCGTCCTGGGTCGACCAGAGGGCCTTGTAGGCAGCGATGCGGGCGCGCGGCGCCATGCCGCTGACGGTGCCGAAGATCGCGGCAGGACCGGTCGCAGCGACGCCGTTGTTGCCGCCGGCGGTGCCGGCCGTGTGCGTGCCGTGGCCGTTGTAGTCGCGCACCGACATGAACTCCCACGGCCGCTGCGCCTCGACGGCGGCGTCGCCGCCCCACGCGGCGTTGAAGTGCTGGCCGCCGATCAGCTTCTGGTTGCACATCGAGGCGTTGAAGCCCTCGCCCGGCGTGCACTTTCCGTGCCAGCCGGGAATCTGCTGGTAGATGAGCTTGCCGGCCGCGTCGCGGTCGGAGAAGCTCTTGCTCTCGGGCCAGATGCCCGAGTCGACGACGCCGATGACGACGTTCTCGCCGGCGCCGACGCCGCTCTTGCCGGCAGTGGGGCCGCCGAGCTGCGCCCAGAGACCGCCCGGTGCCGTCAGTCCGAGGAAGGTCGGCGTCGACGACGTGTCCGCCGTGACCGTCTCCTCCGGAGACACGGCGAGCACGCCCGCCTGCTTCTGGAGAGCCGCCTTCTGACCCGCCGTCAGCTTCGCGGCGAAGCCGTTGTACGTGTAGTTGTAGTCGTAGAGCTTGGCCGCGCCGCCGACCTTCTGAAGAGCGGCGTCGTGCTGCCCGACGAGGTAGGCGGCGTACTTCTTCACCGCCGCCGAGTTCGGATTGATCTTCTCGCCCTTGGCCGGCTTCGTCGCCGCCATACCGGCCGTGCCGCCCTCGTAGGCGACGACTGGACTCTCGAGCATCTGGACGATGTAGGTCTGCTTCGCTGTGCTCGTGTCAGCACCCGAGGCAGACACCGAGAGCATCAGTGCCGCAAGTACCGCGAACGCGCCGAGCGCGCTCAACGATCGCAATCTCATGTGTGTCTCTCCCCTGTTTCGAGTCGGAAAGCCGCCCGAGCGGACGGCCCACACTTCCCCAAGCGGCCGGATCGTAGTGGCAAACCGGAGCGCCCGCAAGGCCAGGATGAGACGTCCCTGCCGGGAGAAGGTCAACCGGGAAACGGGGCCACCGCAAGGCGGCGGCCCCATTCCCATGCGTTAGCCGTGGATCGAGACGAGCAGCGGAATGATCAGGATCGCGACGATGTTGGCGATCTTGATCATCGGGTTGATCGCCGGGCCCGCCGTGTCCTTGTAGGGGTCGCCGACGGTGTCGCCGGTGACCGACGCCGCATGCGCCTCGGAGCCCTTGCCGCCGTAGGCACCGTCCTCGATCAGCTTCTTCGCGTTGTCCCAGGCGCCGCCGCCGGAGGTCATCGCGATCGCGAGGAAGATGCCGGTGACGATCGTGCCGATCAGGAGCCCGCCGAGCATCTCGGGGCTGATGATCCCGACCGCGATCGGGATCGCGACCGGGATCAGCGCGGGCAGCAACATCTTGTTGATCGCCGACTTCGCGACCAGGTCGACCGCCTTGCTGTAGTCGGGACGCTGCGTCCCTTCCATGATCCCGGGCATCTCCTTGAACTGCCGCCGCACCTCGACGACGACTTCGCCGCCGACGCGGCCGACGGCCGTCATCGCGAGCGCGGCGAAGAGGAACGGCATCATCCCGCCGATGAAGAGGCCGGCGATCACGTACGGGTTCTCGAGGCCGAAGGTCGTGCGTCAGGCCCTCTTCGTCCAGGCCGCGCCTGTACTCGTCGAAGAGGACGAGCGCGGCGAGACCCGCCGAGCCGATCGCGTAGCCCTTCGTGACCGCCTTCGTCGTGTTGCCGACGGCGTCGAGCGGGTCGGTGATCGCGCGGACGGACTCGTCCAGGTGGGCCATCTCGGCGATCCCACCGGCGTTGTCGGTGACGGGGCCGAACGCGTCGAGGGCGACGATCAGGCCGCACATCGAGAGCTGGGCCATCACGGCGACGCCGATGCCGTAGAGGCCGGCGATCTCGTACGCGGCGATGATCCCGGCCGCGATCACGATCACCGGAGCCGCGGTCGCGCGCATGCCGACGGCGAGGCCCTCGATGATGTTCGTGGCGTGACCTGTCTGCGACGCCTTCGAGATCGACTTGACGGGATTCCAGCGCGAGCCGGTGTAGAACTCGGTGATCGCGACGAGCGCGAAGGTGATCGCCAGGCCGACGAGCGCAGAGCCGTAGAGCTCGCCGAAGCTGAAGCGGCCCTCGTCGAACGCCATCGTGACGGGGATGAAGCCGATCGCCGAGAGCACCGTCGCGGCGAGGACGCTCTTGTAGAGCGCGTTGATGATCGAGCCGCTCTTGCCGATCCGGGCGAAGTAGATCCCGATCACGGAGGCGAGGATCGAGACGCCGCCGAGCGCGAGCGGGAAGAGCGGCAGGTTCCCGAGCGGGAACGCCGTCCCCAGCAGCATCACGGCGACGGCGGTGACCGCGTACGTCTCGAACAGGTCGGCCGCCATGCCGGCGCAGTCGCCGACGTTGTCGCCGACGTTGTCGGCGATCACGGCCGGGTTGCGCGGGTCGTCCTCCGGGATGCCGGCCTCGATCTTGCCGACGAGGTCGGCGCCGACGTCGGCGGCCTTGGTGAAGATGCCGCCGCCGAGGCGCGCGAAGACGGAGATCAGCGAGCCGCCGAACGCAAGCCCGATCAGGGCGTCGATCGCGGTCTCCTGGCTCTTGTCGAAGAACTCGGTGAGGATCCCGTAGTAGCCGGCGACGCCCAGGAGGCCGAGGCCGACGACGAGCAGACCGGCGACGGAGCCGGCCCTGAAGGCAACCTCGAAGGCGGGACGGAGGCCCTGCTTCGCAGCCTCGGCTGTGCGCACGTTCGAACGAACGGCCACGTTCATGCCGATGAAGCCCGCGGCTGCCGAGAGCGCCGCCCCGATCGCGAAGCCGATCGCCGTCGCCCAGCCGAGCTCGGGGTAGAACCCGATCGCGAGGAACGGGACGACCGCGACCGCGGCGATGGTGATGTACTGGCGGCGCAGGTACGCGGCTGCGCCCTCCTGCACGGCGCGGGCGATCGCCTGCATCGCCTCGCTGCCGGCGGGCCGCTGCAGCAGCCACCAGGTGAAGTAGAGCCCGAATCCGACCGCGACGCCCGCGCAGACGAGCGCGAACGCAACAGCGTGGTCATTGAAGAAATCCATCAAGCCTCCGTCCGAATTGCCCCGTCACAAAGTGAGCGCCGAGGCGTGCTCGGCGCGGGGGATTATGTAGCACAAGCGGCGGCCGGTGCCCCGGATCAGGAGGCGGGCTCGACCGCCGACGCGTACGCGAGCTGGAGGTTCGCGAGCACCTGCTCGAAGTCGCGCTGGAGCTCCGGCGGGATCGACCCGGAGAGCACGGGAACGAGCATGCGGAGGGCTTCGATCGCGAGGCGCGCCTGCTCGAGATCGCGGTGCTCCTCGGAGAGCCGGTGGTAGGCGAGCGAGGAGACGGTCGAGAGCGTCTGCACGAGCAGGTCGGAGACCTTGAGCCGGCTGAGCGCGTCGAGGAGCTCCTGCTCGGTGACGTCGTCGTCAGCCACGAACGGGGACGCCGGCCTGCTCGGCGTAGATCTCCTCGAGCGTCGCCCCCTCCTCGAAGCGGGCGATCTGCCGCTCGGCGGCGTTGCGCTCCGGGATCGAGAGGTGCGGGGCGGCGCCGATCTCCTCGGCGACGGGCGCGACCCATTCGAGCAGGCGCTCGAGGCGGGCCCGTGCCGGCACGACGTCGCCGCGCTCGAGGTCGATCAGCTCACCCGAGAGCCCATGCCGGATCGCACGCCAGATGTTCTCCTCGATCAGGCGGTGCGGCTGATCCGCGACCGGCTCGCCCTCGTCGTGAGCGCGCGCGATCCGAGCGGCGAGCGCGTAGCCGAAGGCGGCGAGCGCCTGCGCCTCACCGAGGTCGGGCTGGCCGTCCGCGATCCGGATCTCGACCGTCGGGAACCCGAGATGCGGGCGGACGCTCCACCAGAGCTGCGTGTGCTCGGTGACGGAGCCCGTCTCGTAGAGGAAGCGGACGTAGTCCTCGTACTGCTGCCAGGACGCGAACGCGTCCGGGACGCCGCAACGGGGAAAGAAACGCGTGAAGATCTGCGTCCGCGCCGAGTGCAGGCCCGTGTTGACGCTCTCCACGAACGGCGAGCTGGCCGAGAGCGCGAGGATCTCGGGGAGGAAGTTGCGGAGGCCGTTCGTGACCGCGATCGCGCGGTCGGCGCCGCGGATGCCGACGTGGACGTGCAGGCCGAAGGTGTTGTTGCGCCAGACGACGTAGCGGAGCAGCTCGTCGTTGCGGCGGTAGTGCGGCGTGTCGATGATCCGCTGGTCCTTCCAGTCGGCCCAGGGGTGCGTGCCCGTCGCGGCAAGCCCGATCCCGAGCGTGTCGACGAGCGCGTCGAGCTGCGCACGCCGCTCGGTCATCGCGGCCGGGATCTCGGCGAACGACTCGCAGCGGCCGGTCTTGATCTCGACCTCCGACGCGATCAGCTCGCCGACGAGGTTCGGCTCGAGCGGCGTCCCCTGCGCGGCCGCCTGGACGTCCTCGAAGCGGTTGACGAGGTCGAGCGAGCCGGGGTCGAGCAGCGCGAACTCCTCCTCGACGGCGACCGTGAAGTCGGTCCCGCTCTCGAACCCCTCGCGCGCAGCGTCGAGAAGCTCGGCGTAGCCAAGCCGTTGCTCGTCACCCATCGGCGTGAGGGTAGTCGAACGGCTCCAGGAGGCGGCGCGCGACTCCGGCCCAGCTCCAGCGGCTGACGGTGGCGTTGCGCGCCGCCTCGCGGATGTCGCGACGGTCGGCCTCGGGCAGCGAGAGCAGCTCCTGCAGCTTCGCCGCGAGCTCGGCGGCGTTCCCGGTCTCGAAGCTGGCGAGATGTCGCAGGTGCGGCGGGTATTCCTGCTCGAGCCCGTCGGCGATCTCGGCCAGGCCGGAGTGGCGGGCGACGAGCGGCGGCGAGCCCGCGGCGGCCGCCTCCGCCGCGACCATCCCGAACGCCTCCGGGAAGATCGACGGGACGACGGTCGCATCGGCGAGCGCGAGCAGATGAACGAGGTGGCGGTGCTCGAGCGGGCCGGTGAAGAGCGTTCGCGGGCCGGCCGCCGCCTCGAGTGTCTCGCGGTAGTCGCCGAAGCCGACGATGACGGCCCGGGCATCGACCTGCCGCAGCGCCTCGAGCAGGACGTGGACGCCCTTGTTGTAGAGGAGCTTCCCGAAGTAGACGACCGTCGGCTCGTCGCCGGCGAGGAACGCCGCGAGCCGCTCCGCGTTGCCTTCGTCCGGCAGCCGCTCGTTCGCGTTGCCGGGGTTCGGTGGATCGTGGTTCGCCTCCTCGAGCAGGCCGGCAAGCGCCTCGACGCGAGGGCGCGGGCGCCATTCGTCGACGTCGACACCGGGCGGCACCTCGTGGACACGCTCGACGTGGCCGACCACGTCCTCCAGCACCTCCCGGATGTGGGCGGAGCCGACGAAGACTGCCCCGGCCTGCGCGAGCGCGTCCCGACCCCACGCGGACAGCGCCTCGTTGCCGCGCAGCGAGTACTCGAGCTCGGAGCCGTGTGCCTTGACCGCGAAACGGGCGCCGCTCGCCGCTCCGACCGGCCCGCCGAGCAGGACGTGGTTCGCGAAGACGAGGTCGGCGGGCAGGTGCTCGCGCAGGGCGGCCGCGTTCCGCTCCACCCACGTGTCGAGCTCCGCGCGGGTGCAGTCCTGGACGAGCTTGACCTCGTAGCCCTCGTAGCGGTCGAGCACGAACACCGGCAGCAGCCCACCCACATCCGGCCGGACGCTGCTGGCGCCGCCGAGGTCGTGGAGCCCGGGCTGCGGCTCCTGGCTGAAGACGGTGACGTCGTGGCCGGCGCGCGTCCACTCGCGGGCGAGGGCGCGTGTGTAGACGTTCGAGCCCGTGCCGCCGAGCAGGTAGCCGTGCCAGAGCAGGATCCTCACGTGTTGCCCGAACCGCAATTCGAGGGATCCCACATCGCCGCATCCTGCCGATATCGACCCCATGCTGCGTGCATTGGTCGTGCTCCTGAACGTCGTCGTCGCGCTCACCTGGGCTGCGACCGCGTCGAGCACGGTCGCCGTGTCGGTCTTCCAGGCCGCGCCGCTCTGCGAGGACGCCGAGGCCGGCTGCGAGGAGGAGGACGAGCTCGGTCT